>JAJQFI010000016.1:0-253320 GCA_021201235.1 Oscillospiraceae bacterium
CATATGTATCAAGCCGGAGCTGAGTGTTTGTCTCGGCAATGCTTGAAGTGTAGCTCAGAAGTATTATCGCAAACGTGAACGACACGAGCAGGACGAAGAAAATCAGGAGGGATTGTCTGCGTCTGCGCTTTACTCCTTGAAATGCAAGCCCGAATATTGTTTTAAACATGACTATTCTTCCTTTCCATGATTGCGATTAATTAAAGTCTATCATATTTCACACTTTTTGTCAATAGAATTGAAAAAATAAAAAGCCCGATTTTGTTCGGGCTTTGTGTATATATTATTACCACTCAAACCTTGTGAGCTTCCCTTCCCTCGTCAGGTCGGGATAGTCCCACTGACGGAGGATTTCATAGGTCGCGATGGCGACGCTGTTCGAGAGGTTCAGACTTCGGAGGTCAGGACGCATCGGGATGCGGACGCAGGTGTCGGGGTTCGAGTGAAGAAGCTCCTCGGGGAGACCCTTGTCTTCCCTGCCGAAAAGAATGTAGCAATTGTCTTCATAACTGACGTCGCTGTGGACATGCCTGCCTTTGGTCGTGAAGTAGTAATACTTGCCGCCTTGGGTCTTCTCAAAGAAATCTTGGAGATTATCATAGTAGGTTATGTTGAGCTTGTCCCAATAGTCGAGACCAGCGCGCTTGAGGTGCTTGTCATCGGTTTCGAAGCCGAGAGGCTTGACGAGATGGAGCCTGGCGCCGGTGACTGCACAGGTTCTCGAAATGTTCCCCGTGTTCTGCGGAATCTGGGGCTCAACCAGAACGATATTGAGATTCATATTGCCTCCTTAAAGCGCCGAATAGTCGGTGAAGCTTGTGCGGTTGATGAGCTCAGGCAGGCACTTTTCGAGCATTACTCCCTCACGGGGATTTGTGCCGTAGCCGTAGGTCGTCTTGATGGCATACTCAAGAAACGAAGTCGCTCTGCTCATTGCAATCGGAAGGCTGTCGCCAGAGATGAGACCGCCGGTGAGAACGCTTGCGAAGAGGTCGCCTGTTCCGGGGTAGTGCTTCGGAATTATTTCGTAGGGCACGCGCCAGAAGGAATTGTTCTTTCTGTCATAGCCGACGTTGCAGGCACTGCCGTCCATCATCGGAACGCTCGTTATCACGACAGTGTCGGGACCTTTTTCCGAAAGGCGGACGAGCATGCTTCTGATTTCGCTTATCGTGAGACGTGAGACAGGATACGGAATCCCCAGAAGTATTGAAGCCTCGGTGAGATTCGGGGTTATGACATCCGCCACAGACACAAGCTCAGCCATTCTGCGGCAAAGCTCCTCGGTATAAGTGCGGTATCTCTTGCCCTGGTCGCCCATTACCGGGTCGACAACCTTGAGAGCATCTGGATAAGCCCTGAAGAAATCGAGACAGCAGTCCACTTGTCCGCCGGAAGCCAGGAAACCCGAATATATGCAGTCAAAGCTGACCCCCGCTGTCTGATAATGCTTGAGAGCCTGCGGAATGTATGATGTCATGTCCTCCATAACCACTTCGCCGAAGCCGTTTGTATGCGAGCTCATGAGAGCCGTCGGAACGGCGCAAACCTGTATTCCCATGACCGACAAGGTCGGAAGTATAACCGAAAGCGAGCATCTTCCGACACCGGAAAGGTCGTGAATTGCCGCTACCTTATGTTGTTCGTTCATTTCGATATCCCCTTCAATTTGCATTCTGAACTTTTACGATTATATCACTTTTGCCTCCGCAAAACAATCTTTTATGAGTATTTTTTTGAAAAGTGTGCAAACTACAATTACCAAGCCGAAAAGGAGAGATTATAATGAACATGAATATTCCTTTACTCTGCAAAGGAATAGCGGTAGGTGTAGTTACGGGAGCGGCTGTATATGCCGTCACAAATGCCACGAAGTCAAACAAGAGAATGGTCAAGTCGAACGCCATGAAAGCCGTTCGCTCGGTGAGCTCGATGCTTGAAGGGCTCGGGTGCATGTTCTCCTGACTGCCGCAAAAAGCCGCCGTTGCATTTCGCTTCGGCGACTTTGGTTTACATATTTATCTGATGGTCTTTTTCTTCTTGCCCGAGCCGGATGACCTCGGCACAGTATTGCCGCTTGTTTCCTTCTTCTGACGAAGTCCACCCCTTTCCTTCGGCGGTGCCTCTTCAAGCTCGGGAGCATCAACAAACACCGTCTCGCCGTCCTCGTCAATATAGTCGAGCTCCGGATTGCGCTCGCCTCTCTCGTCGTAATAAGGCTGGATAACATACTTTCTGATGACCGGATAACAGTTGAAAGCATACAGGAACACCATGAATGTCGGAAGTATGATGATAAGAATAGCTGTATACGGGAAGAAAATAACAACAAGTATCAATACAATCGCCGTTACCACAAGATTTATAATTGAACTCTTGATGTCGATTGCAGTCAGCAGGAATGAATTCTTGAGTATCTTCCAGAGCCCCAAATCGGTCGTTACGATGAGGAAGTAGATATAGAAGTGCATCATCAGGAAGATTACCGAGCATATAAGACATATTGCAAACGGAACGTAGAAGATATTGCTACTTTCTGCCATGTTGTAATACATTGGGAACGAAACCGATACTGCCGAAATAAACAGCATATCTATAACGCCCATGATTGCGCCCTGCTTGAAGTTGGTCTTGAATGTACTCCAGAAATCGTGCCACATAAATATAGGCTTTTCAATGGACATGTTTCTGCAAAGCTTCGCAACTCCGCAGGTTGCGGGACCGATGATTATGCCGCTCAGTGCGACTATAAGATAGAACGCCAGATAGTAAAGATTGGAATCCTCGCTGATAAAAAACTGCATTACTATTATTCCGGCAAACATCGGCAAAAAGCAGATAATATAAATGAAGTTCAGGAGAATCAGCTTGGTGAAGTGTTGAAAATAAAGCTCAAAGAATCTGAAAAACGGCAATTTCTTATCCGGATTTTTTGAAACGCCTTTTCCGGGATCCTCGTATTTTGAAAAAAGACCCATGATTTTTAAACATCCTTTCGGTTCGCTAAAACAGTCCGTGCATATCCACCACACTAAGTGCAAAACAACCAAGTGCACTGACTACGGCACAGGAGAGAAGATATATGAAAAATCTGAAAATGTACTCTCTGAATTCGTTAGCCATTCCGAGGCGATTTTCAGTTGTTATCGAAATTGAAAAGTATCCCATCGACATCGAGACGGCATCTCTTGCCTGAAAAATTAAAATTCCCGACGAAATCACCGAGAACGGCAGGAATATGAGGAGCCTCGAAAGCATGTCATCGCTTGCGTAAACACATCTTGCAATAAGCCCGAGCCCCAAGCCTTTGAGCGCGACCAGAAGCACTTCGAACGGCTGAAACACAGCAGAAAAGCCCATGAGAAAAACAGCAACCATTAACGACGACGAGCTTACAAAGAAAGAAATAAAAGACCGTATGTTATTTTCTCTGTAGGTAAGATAGCTTGTCTCTATGAGATGCGAAATGTCGCTTTCGGAGAGATTCATGCCGATAAAGGCACCGACAGCTATTCCCACAACCAACGCGACAATAAGAACAGTTTCCTTTGTGTCCTTGTTCATTCACATCGCCTCCTTGTCCATACTATGAGGACAAGTAGACGGTTATGACAAATCAGGCGGGTTGAACTTCACCGGAAGCGATAGCTTCCTGACGCTCTTCTTCCTCGAGGGCATAGGCGGTTTCAATCTTCTTGAGAAGCTTCAGTATGTCCTCGCTCTGGCGGGGAGTTTTCTTATATTTGCTGAGAGCGACGACAATCTTTCTTGCGCTGTCATTTTTGTGCTGACGAAGATAGATGAGTCCAAGATACATTCCCGACCATACTCTTATTTCGTTATTGTGAGACTTGAGAAGAGGCTTGAAAGCATTCTCCGCACCTTCGTAATCCTTCTGGGCATACAAAAGCAGTGCGCTTACAAAATCCATATCGGACTTGTCCTTGACCTTTTCGGCAAACGGAACGCCCAGATCAATCGCAAATCCGGCGTTGTCGAGATTGCCGGTCAGTATAAATATGTAAGCGTAGAGTGAATAATACTCTGCTGCATCTCTGACCTTGAACTTGTCAATATCGACGTTACGGAGGATTTCGAGAGCTATGTCATAGCGTCTTCCGTCGCCGTATTCCTTTGCGAGGCAGAGGTCGTTGACAGCTTCAAGATAGCTCCCCTTCAGACTCTTTTTCTTCTTTTCAAGCAGTGCATAATACTCAGCTGAATAGCCGGTTTTTCTTAAGACCTTCTTAGCCCTTGAGCGCTGAGACGCAAGGATGCACCTGACGACGAAATATACCAGAAGAACGACCAAAGCTATTGCAAGCATCACACAAGCAAGGCTCACACCGAAGCTGAAATTATCCTTTATAAACTGTGGAATTTCGTTGCCGGCTATCGTTCCGTCAATCACAAGCCCGAAGTTAAGAAACGGGAATATGCTATAAAGGAGCGAATCATCAAGAAGCCCCAGGAACGGAGACGCCAACAAAAGCGCCCACAAAAACAACGTAAGGCATATCATCCATATTTTAAAGTTCCTTATTTCGGTACGAGTCTTAATCATATAAACACCTCAAATTCGGCACGGCTCCATGCCGCCCATTCACATACAATTAGTGTATCATATTTTTGCGATAATTACAACTACTTTTTTTGCCCAAAACGTACTTTTGAGAAGTTTTTATATTTCAGATAAGGTGTTTCAATGAAAACATCAGACATTAAATTTCTTCACATTTTCACATTAAATGCTTGACAAAATTACGGCGCTATGCTATAATTTTAGTGTTAAATAGTTTTTATCAAAACTTCATTGAAAGGATAGTGTTATTTATGGCAAACACCAGAAAAGAAGCATACGAAAAGTGCATCAACCAGTTCGCAAGATTCGACCGTCTTCGTCGTCAGCTTATCGACAAGTATGTTGACACTTTGGGATTAAGAGGAAGTCAGCATTCAATGCTTATCGAAGCAAGCCGCGACTCAAGACTCTGTCAGAAGGATCTTGCTGAAAAGATGGAGATTTCTCCCGCAGCGGTAACCGTTACTCTTAAGAAGCTCGAGACTCAGGGCTACATCGAAAGAACCCCCTCAACCGACGACTCAAGAGTCAACAACATCGCAATCACCTCCAAGGGCAAGAACATTGTCAAGAAGACCAACGACTTCTACGGTGTAATTGACGAGACCGCTTTTGAGAACTTTACCGATGAGGAGATTGCCGCATTCAGCGGATATATGAAGAGACTCATCGAAAACCTCAAGGCTTATGCAAATGCTGAGAATTGAGAGGAGCTAAAGGGTGAAACGTTGGTATAAATATATCAAACCATATTTACCGCTTTTCATCATCACTCCTATATGTATGCTCGTTGAAGTTTTCGGCGAGGTCATAATCCCCAGACTGATGGCAATTATCATCAACCAACAGAACGCCGGGACGCTGACTCTTTCAACCTGTATACTTGTTATGCTCGGAATTGTTGTTTGTGCCGTCATTATGATGGCGGGCGGTGCCGGTGGCTCCTACTTCGGAGCCAAGGCATCGGTCAATTTTGCCTGCGATTTAAGACAGGATGTATTTGAGAAGGTGCAGACCTTCTCTTTTGCAAATATCGACCGATTCTCCACAAGCTCGCTTGTCACGAGACTCACAAACGACATCACTCAGATGCAGAACTTTGTCAACCAGCTTCTGAGAATGGCATTCCGTGCACCGGGAATGATGATTATGGCGCTTATTATGGCTATAAGCATTAGTCCTTCCCTTTCAGCGGTTTTCGCTGTGGCAATTCCCGTACTGCTTTGCGGTGTCGGCTTAATTATCTTCAAAGGCTTCTCAAAGTTCCAGACAGTTCAGAAAAAGCTCGACGGATTGAACGCAACCGTCCGTGAGAACGTCACGAATGTAAGAGTTGTAAAGAGCTTTGTAAGAGAAGATAAGGAAATTGACAAATTCAGCAAGGCAAACGGCGACTACAAGTCGGCTTCTTTAAGCGCCATGAAGATTATGATTTTCATAACACCTGTCATGACACTTATAATGAATGTCACAACCATTTGTATAATTTATTTTGGCGGACAGATTGTTCTTGACAACGGCATGGAGGTCGGAGACCTGACAGCCTTCATCACATATGCAAGCCAGATTCTTTCATCTCTCATGATGGTTTCTATGCTTCTTATGACCTCTTCGAGAGCGCTCGTAAGTGCAAGAAGAATCTCTCAGGTTCTTGATGAGGAGCCCGACATCAATGACGACAACGCCGCCCACAAAGAGCTTACCGTTCAGAACGGCGAAATCGAATTTAAGAATGTCACCTTCCGCTACTACAAGAATTCCGAGGACAGTGTTCTCACGGACATCAACCTTAAGATTCCCGCTCATTCAACCGTCGGCATAGTCGGTTCGACAGGTTGCGGAAAAACAACCCTCGTTTCGATGATTGCCCGTCTTTACGAGGTTGACGAAGGCGAGGTTCTGGTTGACGGTGTGAACGTCAAGGACTATTCTCTCTACAATCTCCGTGAAGGAATCGGCATGGTGCTCCAGAACAACACCCTGTTCTCCGGAACCATCGAAGAAAACCTTCGTTGGGGCAACGAAAATGCAACCGAGGAAGAGATAAAAGCCGCCGCACAGAGTGCTCAGGCTGACAAGTTTGTATCATCCTTCAAGGATGGATATCAGACGGCCATCGACCAGGGCGGTACCAACGTATCCGGCGGTCAGAAGCAAAGGCTCTGCATTGCAAGAGCTTTGCTCAAGAGTCCGAAGGTTCTCATACTTGACGACTCGACAAGTGCGGTTGATACTGCGACCGAAGCTCAGATAAGAAAAGCGTTCCGAAACGAGCTTGCCGACTCAACAAAGATTATTATTGCCCAGAGAATCAGCTCCGTAAAGGATGCGGACATGATAATTGTCATGAACGAAGGTAAGATTTCAGGAGTCGGAACGCATGACGAGCTTTTGGCTAGTAACGAGGCATATCAGGAGATTTATTACTCTCAGAATGACTCAGAAAAGAAGGCGGTGTAAGTATGGCAAGAGACTTAACAGCGCTTCAAAAGCAGTATAACAAAAAAGCCGCTGACCAGAGAGGCGGACCCGGCGGAGGTCCTGGACGCGGTCCAAGAGGCGGGCGCGGAGACGGTGGAAGACCCAAGGACACCGGTAAGGTAGTCAAAAGGCTAGTCGGATATATCGCTCAGTACAAATTCAGACTGGTTCTGGTACTCGTGTGTATGCTCATAACCACGGTCACTTCCCTCTTCTGCTCATATCTTCTTGCACCTATTATAAACAAGCTGACAGTAGCCGTAACAGGTGTCGAGCAGGAAATGAGCACAATGGAAAGGTTTGCGGACAACATCCTGAAAAGCATCACAGGAGACTGCGAGATAATGGAATACATAGTAAGAGTTGTATTGGTTCTTCTCTGTATCTATCTCGTAGGCATAGTCACCAACTACCTGCAATCCCGTATCATGATTACTATTTCACACAACGCGATTGAGAAGATAAGAAACGATCTGTTTGAAAAGCTCCAGAAGCTTCCGGTCAGATACTTCGATTCTCACCCCACCGGCGAAATCATGTCGAGATTCACAAACGATATCGACAACATTGATACGATGATCAATAACACGCTGACATCGCTTATATCGAGTGTCATTACGCTTTTAGGCACGTTTATCTTCATGATAACAACCAACTGGGTTCTGACTGTTGTTACGATTGTGTTTATCCCGATATTTGCATTCGGCGGGTCGGCAATCGCAAAGCGTTCCTCGAAATACTATACCGGTCAGCAGGCGGCTCTTGGAGCTGTCAACGGCTATGTTGAAGAGACCATCACCGGTCAGAAGGTAGTAAAGGTCTTCAACCATGAGGAAACTGCGGTTGAGGAATTCAGCCAGCTTAACGACGATATGCGTGACAAGCAGTTCAGAGCACAGTTCTGGGGCTCTGTTATGGGTCCGATCATGGGCAACACCTCTCAGATTGCATACGGCGTCACAATCGGCGTCGGCGGTATATTGATGCTGACAGGAAACCTCTCTACAGGTGCTCTGACGGTATTCTCGAACTATTCGAAGGAATTTTCACGCCCGATAAATCAGATGTCTCAGCAGATGTCAACCATCTTTGCGGCACTTGCCGGAGCTGAGAGAGTATTTGAGGTTATGGATTCCGAACCGGAGGTTGCCGATGCTCCTGACGCGCTTACAACTCCTATTCATGGAGAAGTTGTTCTCAAGGATGTTACATTCGGCTATGTTCCCGATAAAATAGTCCTGAAGCACATCAGCCTCTGGGCTCATCAGGGACAGAAGATTGCGTTTGTTGGCTCAACCGGTGCAGGAAAGACGACTGTTACAAACCTTCTCAACCGCTTCTACGACATCAACGAAGGCGAAATCCTGATTGACGGTCACGAGGTCAAGGAGTACAACCGCGAATATCTCAGACAGAACATTGCAATGGTTTTGCAGGACACTCATCTGTTCACCGGAACCGTTATGGAGAATATCCGCTACGGCAGGCTTGATGCGACCGATGACGAGGTTATCGCCGCAGCTAAGACTGCAAGCGCTCACTCCTTCATAATGAGGCTTGAAGACGGCTACAACACCGTTCTTGAAAGCGATGGAGCTAACCTATCGCAAGGTCAGAGACAGCTTCTGAATATCGCAAGAGCGGCTCTCTCGAAGGCTCCTATTCTCGTTCTTGATGAGGCTACGTCGTCAGTCGATACCAGAACCGAGCGTCATATTGAACACGGTCTCGACAGACTCATGAAGGGCAGAACGACATTCGTCATCGCCCACAGGCTTTCGACAGTACGAAATGCGGAAGCCATCATGGTTCTTGAAAACGGCGAGATAATCGAACGTGGCAACCACGACGATCTTCTTAAGCTCAAGGGCAGGTATTACGAATTGTATACCGGCAAGAAAGAGCTTGACTGATAAAAATCAAAGCATCCGAGGTTTTATACTTCGGATGCTTATTTTTTGCATGAAAAAAGCACCTGATTTCAGGTGCTTAAATCTTGGCGGAGAAAGAGGGATTTGAACCCTCGCGCCGGTAACCCGACCTACTCCCTTAGCAGGGGAGCCCCTTCACCACTTGGGTATTTCTCCGAGTGACTGTGTTTCCTGTCTGTAGCGCAGCTACGTTAGCGTAGCTACGTCGGCAGACGACTATATTATTATAGCGACAGTCGGGGCAAAAGTCAAGTCTTTTTTTGATATTTATTTTTCGTCAGCTTTCCTGAGGCTCCGCCTCGGTATTTTCCTTCCCTACCCACTTGGTGGTCTTGAAGAAGGTGATTGACATTATCGTGGAAATAGTCCATCCGACAGGCCAAGCACACCAGATGCCGGTTATGCCAAGCGAAGTCTGCGAGAGTACAAGAGCGAGAACCACTCTTATAATCAGATCCGTGAAGGTAGCCGCCATGAATTTCTTCATAAGTCCGGCGCCTCTCAGAACTCCGTCGGTTACGAGCTTTGCCGCAACCACGAAGTAGAACGGCGAGATTATTCTTAAGAACGAGACACCAACGTCAACCGACTCCCCTGTCGGGCTTTCGAGGAAGAGATAAAGAATTTCACTTGAGAATATCCAGTAGATGAGAATAATCGGAACGCAGAGGACAAATACAATCTTAAGTCCCGCCTTCCAACCGAGATTGATTCTTGAATACTTCTTTGCCCCAAGGTTCTGAGCCGTGAAGCTTGAGATGCCGTTGCCGAGAGTCGTAAGCGATGTTACGACCATGTTATTCAGCTTTACTGCGGCTGAATAGCCCGCCATTGCCGCTGTGCCGAAGCCGTTTATTACACTCTGAATTATGATATTTCCGACGGATATGAAGCTCTGTTGGAGGATACTCGGAATCGCGATTACGGCGAACTGCTTGACGCAATCCCACGAGAATATCTGAACCTTGCCCTCTGTTTTGATTTTCGCAAATCTAACGAATACCACGGTGACAGCCAAGATACAGCTTATTCCCTGACAGATAAGGGTCGCCAAGGCAACACCGGCTACGCCCATATCAAACACTGCAACGAAGAGAATATCCACGCCGATATTTGCGACAGATGAACACATCAGGAAAAAGAACGGAGTCTTTGAATCGCCGAGGGCGGAAAAGATTCCGGTGGCAATATTATAGAAAAACATGAACGGAAGCCCGCATATGTAGATGTCGAGATAAAGCTTTGAGTCAGCAAAAACCTCATCGGGAGTATTTATGAGCCTGAGAAGAGCTCCGCAGAATATTAGTCCGATAATCATGAGAACAGCACAGAGAACCGCACTTACGATAAGTGCCGAGTAAACAGCTGTTTTGAGCTCTTTGTACTTCTTTGCACCGAAAAGCTGAGCTGAAATTACCGAACAGCCGATATTGCATCCGAAGGCAAACGCAATAAATATAAGTGTAATCTCATAGCTGTTACCTACTGCGGCAAGAGCGTCGTTTCCGATAAACTTTCCGGCGACAAGGCTGTCGGCTATGTTATAGAGTTGCTAAAATATGATGCTTCCGAATAGCGGGATGCAGAATTTCAGCAGCACTTTAGTAGGGTCTGATGTGGTTAAATCTCTGTTCATTTTTTCCTCCATACGTTAAAAAAGCGTAAAAAGCTATTGACTATTACCCAAGCAAATATTATAATACCATTGTGGATTTCAGTCAATAAGATGAGTCGACTTTTTCCGTCAATTTGTTCTATTCACATGCTTTTGTCTATACCGGTTGAAAACTTTTTTAAACTTTGCAGTTACTACAATGAGGTGAATTTGCATGAGATTAATGCTTGCATCAGATATACACGGCTCCGCTTACTATTGCAGAAAGCTTACTAAAAGATTCGAGATTGAAAAGCCCGAAAAGCTAATACTCTTGGGCGATATTCTGTACCACGGTCCGAGAAATGCCCTGCCGAAGGATTATAATCCGGCTGAGGTTGCCGAAATGCTGAATGAAATCAAAGACAAAGTCTTTTCTATCAGAGGCAACTGCGATGCGGATGTTGACCAGATGATGCTTCACTTCCCTATTCTTTCAGACAGCGCGATTGTATATGCCTGCGGTCATGAGCTTTACCTCACACATGGGCACAACTACGGTGAAACCAATCCTCCGCCGTTAGCAAATGGCACTATCCTCGTATGCGGACATACGCATGTCCCGAAGTGTCAGGATTATGACAGCTATATCTATGTCAATCCCGGGTCGGTATCTATTCCGAAGGAAGACAGCCCCCACAGCTATATTGTTCTTGATGATAACACTATCATCTGGAAGGATATAGACGGGAACGAATATATGAGGCGAGAGCTATAATAAACATAATCAAAAAGAGGACGCCAGAGCATGGTGTCCTCTTTTATTGTTATCTTTTCTTACGGAATATTCTTGATATTCTCGTTTTACGCTTAACATGTCTGCACTCGCGTCTCTCCCTATGCCTGAGTTTTCTCTCAGCGCTTTTCTTTTTGTACTCTTCGACAACTGACATAGGCGCCAAAGCCGTCGATTTCGCCACAGAAGCATCATGTCCAATCCAACCGGCGATATCCGAATCCTCAAAGTCATAGACAAGCTTCTTTGAATATGCTTTTTCGTATGCTTCAATCTTCTGACGATAATCTGTTTCCATCATATCAAAGCTGTTTTCACGGACAGATTTATTCGGGTCGGGATAGATGGGCTTGAGGATATGGATGACATACTCCGTCTTGTAGAATTCGTCGTTGTCCATCTCGTCGGTGTCACGAATCTCAACGAAGCAGGAGATAATCGGGACATTGTTCTCTGCGGCGTAATAGTAAGCACCACGTTTGGGAGGACGGGGCTTGCGATAGTTGAACCACATTTCCTGTTCGGGGTAGATGAGAATTACTGAGTTCTTTTTGAGCTCCTGCCTTATCTTCTCAGCAAAGAATTCGGAACGGCGCTCCTTCTGGCTCGGAAGAGGAATCGTGTCGGCATTTTTCATGATGTAGCCGAATAAACCACCCATAGCGAGATTGGTCTCCTGACTTACGATTCGCATGTGCTTGTGACCGGTTCTTCTCATAGCAGTGCGGACAATCGTAGAATCAAGCGGATTGAAGTGATTACTTGTTATAATCGCACCGGTTGTAATGCCGATTATATTCTTCGCACCTTCGACCCGGGTCTTACGGTTTACCATTCTTGCAACAGAATCAGTGATGGCTCTGGCGCAAAGAGTGTCAACCCGCTTTTTCAGGGTCTTGCTTTTTGCGATAAATTCATCAACAAGCGCGTTTCTCTCATCACGAGAAAGCTCAGCATCGTCAATCTCAACCTTGCTGTTGAAATCCTGCTCCGCAACCTTCTCGGCGATATTCTTTATTACCTCGTCCTTGTGGCTTCCTATAATCATATACGAATCTTTACTCCGTTATCATACATTTTCTTGAATGTTACTTCGTTTTTATCCAGAACAGATGCCTTGGAAATAAGCTTCATGAGCGTATCACTGTCGGCTTTTTGCTTGGATTCGTCATAATTTGCCTTGAAGTCAAGGATATCATTCTTGAACGGCGACATCTCGGCATACTTCCAGAAATATTCCTCATAAGGGATGTTATCATAGCACCAAGGCTTCTGGAAGAGGTTAAAATGTATCAGCTTGGGATTGGGATTGAGCTTGACCTCGCCGCCCTGAGGAGGCATTGTATCCCAGTCATCGGATAGATATTTGATATTGCCATTGCACATCGCGTTGATATAGTCCTGATCGGGTGCAACGGTGTCGAAGTGATACTCATTCATGAGATTTAAGAAATGCTCGCTGAAGTGTCTATCGCGCATCATCTTCAAATCCATCAGAAGAATTCCCGAATTAATGTAATCATCCGAAGCAGTACCAACGGCATTTTCGGTATAGAAGACCAAATCCGGAACGCCCTGAATAGAACGGTCACAGCAGGCACCGATAATATTGCCTTCAAGGTCGGTATTATATAGCTCAGAAATGTCACCCGGGACGATTATGTCGCTGTCGATATATATGCCTTTATCATACTGCGGGAACATGTCTGCAATGAAAATTCTGAAATAGATAGTGAGTGTGAAATAATCGCATCTCAGCTTGTTTTCCTCTCTTGCAACGATGCCGTGGAATTCATCCTCCATTTTGATAAACTCAATCGAAAACGGAGCTTTGACGCCGGTCTTTATCTTTTCGATGGATTTATCGGTCAGATCCTGATGAAGAACGTAAATAACATACTCGTTATCCTTGGATGCGTTTTCAACCATTGAACGGATTGCACAGTCGAGATAAGGTGCATAGCCTTCATCGACTGTAAAGAATATTGGGATTATTGACATACTGATGTTCCTTTCATTATCTGTTTTTAACGATTGACTCATAGAATACGGTATACTCAGAGAGCAAATCATCGTATTCATGTAGCTTTAAAACCTCGTGAAGTCTTGGAATATCCCAGGGCTTGACGGTTACTGTTCTTATATACGGGAAAAAGCGGAAGCTTGTGGTGAAATGCTGCATGACTGTGTCGGGCTTAAGCTTTCTTTGCTCGTTGTATTTGCGGGGGCAAATCCTTTTCGAGCCTGCAAGCTTATTGATAGCCGACTGGTCGGGCATGAACATCTTCTTTTCACAACAACGCTTGCGACTTTCTCTGAAAAGACCGGTTTTTCTTATCCTAGACATATTCATGAGAAGCACGCCGGAATTGAGATAATCGCGCTTGAAGGGATTCTTTCGGAAGAACCATCCGCCATAGTAATCAAGAACTCCGACAATTTCATATTCGGACATATTCTGATTATAAAACTCGCTCGGGTCTCCGCGACAGACAACGTCGTTGTCAAGATACATTATCTTGTCCGGTATTTCGGAAATCTCATCGGAAAACAGTCGAAGCATACAGCAAGGCGTAAACCTTGTGCCCATATTAGCCGCGGGCACTTCTTTTTCGAAAAGCCTGGAAACGTCAACAAGAGATATGCTGTCAGAGCTGTTATAGCCCTGCATATATTCTCTAAGGGCACATATAACATCATCCCTGACCGGCGAAATATGCTTGCCGTTAAAATCCATTTCTGCGGTCAGAACCCATACATGAAGATCGGTTTCAATATTTTTCAGAAGCGACATAACCGAAATAATCAAGCCTCGCTCTATATTGCCGTCGCCGCAGTAAAGTACGTTCATTGTGTCTCTTTCCTCACATATCTGATATACTCATAGGTGCTGTTTTTGCTTCTTTCGACCATCGTCTCGTGAATCTCATCGCAAAGCTTGCGCTGAGCTTCTTTGGTCTTCAGGCTCTTATCCGGATAAAACGGACCGTCGATATAAACCGTGGTCTTTGGCTTTCTTCCAAATCTGCGCTTCTGATATGTTGTGGTCATGCAGTAAGCAGGTGCATCGAACATGACGGGAAATCTGAAGGACGTTATCGGAAAAGGTCTTATAAAAGTACAGTTCTGCCAGAGGTGAGCTTCGGGATAAATAACAACAGCACGACCGTCATCAAGATGCCTTTTGATTGCATCTAAGAACAGCTTCATATGCTCCATGGAATCGGGAACCACGACTCCGCCGATTATCGGGATTATCTTCCCTATCACTGGAATTTCGAGATTATCAACACCGGCTATTGAGAAGATTCTCTTCGGAAAGACATACTGCGCGGGAGAAAAGACATCTCCGAGAGTCTGGGTGTGATTTCCGTAGAGGACGAAGCCGGTGTCCTTGCATTTTTTGAAGACTTCCCTGCCGACGACCTTAGTGTGAAGAGCAAGCCTTGAGTGGAAGAAGCTGAAGATGAATGCAAGTGAGTAAGCAATCCACGAGAAGAAACGGTATATCTTATTTGTGTGATACCATTTATAGCTTTCCGGAATCTTGGCTTCCGATTTGCCTCTGTCGACAAAGTCGTCGGTATACTCTTCATAATAACGAACTTCCTTTGGCTCACAGTTCAAGCCATTCACTTCCCCGCTGAAAAATCATTACTTTGATTATAGCATATTTTTCAAGGTTCGTCTACAACTAATTTTACCAAAATGTCTGAAATAAATCAACCCACAGTTTCAGACACTGCTCTCTACTCTCAGGGTTTTAGCAGTAGAGAGGATAGTAGAGAAATTCTACTGCAACAAAAATAAGGTGAAATGTCTGATTTCACCTGAATATAGCCCTTATGAAATTATAAATATGAGGTCTGATAACGTTTTCGCCGTGTGTTCTGCCCTGGACGAAGTTCCACATGTGCTTTACGCCGTTATTCTCCTACAAGTGTCATATAAAAACCTTCGGATAAAGAAATACCGCAGATCATTCATCTGCGGCAATTTGGCTGCGGCTCTAGGATTCGAACCTAGGGAATGCTGAAGTCAGAGTCCAGTGCCTTACCACTTGGCGAAGCCGCAAAAAAACGAAACTATGCAAAAAACTTTGGCTGGGATAGGTGGATTCGAACCACCGGAATGACGGAGTCAAAGTCCGCTGCCTTACCTCTTGGCTATATCCCACCGATTATTGACAGCGCTCTGCACAGCTTTTATATTATAGCAGGGTCTCGCGAAAAATGCAAGCCCTTTTTGCAAATTTTTTTGAGATTTTTCTTTAGCTCCGAGGGCTCCGGAATTTATGAAACCGGAGCCTTCGTGAGCATAAAATCACTTAAAGAACAGTGGGAGCTTTTTGAGATAGAATATATCGGTTCTGTCAGCGGCATCGCCCTCGGCAAGAACAGCGCACTGTCCGACTATATTTCCACCGGCATACTCAGCGAGCTTGTGGACAGCCTCGAGAGACTCGCCTGTCGAGATAACGTCGTCGACGATGAGAACCCTCTTGTCCTTCATGAAGTCTGCCTCGTTCTGGTCGAGCCAAAGCTTCTGGGACGATGCGGTAGTGATAGACTTGACATCGACAGATACAGGGTTTCTCATGTAGAGCTTTGCCATCTTTCTTGCAACGATGTAGGTAACACTGTCTCCGATTTCACGAGCCATTTCGTAAGCAAGCGGGATTCCCTTTGATTCAGCAGTGATGATAACATCGCACTCGGGAATCTTCTTTATGAGTTCCTTTGCGCAGGCTACGGTCAGCTCGACATCGGAGAACATTATGAATGCGGCGATGTCCATGTGCTCGTTTACCTCGCAGAGAGGCAATTCCCTCGTCAGTCCGGCAACGTTAAGCGTATAGGTCTTGGTTTCCATGATACATTTTCCTTTCTCGAAAAAATTTCTCTATGCTAGGTCTGGGCACCTTGACCTCAGACCATTCCTCCTAATTTTTCACCGCCCAACAGATGGAAATGCAGATGCATGACCGTCTGACCGGCAGACTCGCCGCAGTTAGATACGACTCTATAGCCGCTTTCATCGAGCCCGATTGAATGGGCGTACTCAGCTATAGCTTCGTAGATTTTCGAAACCACAAGGCTATTATCAGGTGTGATTGCGCTTACACCTGAAATATGCTCCTTCGGAATGAAGAGAACATGAACCGGCGCTACAGGCGATATGTCCTTGAAGGCATAGACATATTCATTCTCGAAGACCTTAGTTGAAGGAACTTCGCCGTTAATGATTTTGCAAAACAGACAATCTGACATTTCACACATTCCTTTCTGCTACTTGATGAATTCAGATACGACTTCCGATACCTGTGACAAAGCGCTGTCAACTTTAGAAACATCGCCAATACCCGCCATTGCGCTATCGGGGCGACCGCCGCCCTTGCCTCCGGTGAGACCCGCAACTTTACCGGCAAGCTTTCCGGCTACAACGCCCTTGGCGATAGCATCCTTGCCGCAGGAAACGGCTAAGTTGCCGGAATTACCGTTGACGCATGCGATTACGCAGACGTTATTTGTCGACTTGTCTCTTACCATCTCGGCAATGAGTCTTATATCATCAGGCTTCAATCCGTCGAACTTGGCGTGATAGATATTCAAGCCGTTAAGCTCTTCGCCGCTTGAAAGAACGCTTTCAGCTCTTATCTCTGCCATTGCGGCGTGGAGCTTTTCGTTCTCCTTCTCAAGGGTGTGAACCTCTTCGGAAATGCCCTTGCACTTCATAACAAGGTCACTCGGATTGCTGAGCTTCAGGGATGCCGCCGCTTCGTTAATCTGAGCGGTTTCTTTCGACATCAGATCAAGGACGCCCCAACCGGTTACAGCCTCAATACGTCTTACGCCTGCGGCAACCGACGATTCGCTTACAATCTTGAAGAGTCCCGCCTGAGATGTGTTATCAAGATGGGTTCCTCCGCAGAACTCGAGAGATGCGGTTTCGTTATCGCTTCCCATCTTTACAACTCTTACGGTTTCGCCGTACTTTTCTCCGAAGAGAGCCATTGCACCGAGCTTCTGAGCCTCGGCTATCGGCATTACCTCAGTCGTGACATCCATGCTCGAAAGAATCCATGTGTTGACGAGCTTCTCAACCTCAGCGATTTCCTCCTTGGTCATTGCCGAGAAGTGGGAGAAGTCGAAACGGAGCCTTTCACTATCTACAAGCTGTCCTGCCTGATGAACATGGTCTCCGAGAACCTTTCTCAAAGCCGCCTGCAGAAGATGAGCGCAGGAGTGATTTCTTCTTACAGCCATTCTGTAGTCGGCATCAACCTCAAAATCAGCCTCTTCGCCGACCTCAATCGCGCCTTCGACGACTTTGACCTTGTGTGCAATCTTTCCACCGATAGCCTTGGTGGTGTCAAGCACTTCGCACTTGCCGGTCTTTGTCGTGATGACTCCCCTGTCGCCTACCTGTCCGCCGCTTTCTGCATAGAACGGTGAAATGGGAGAGACGATATATACCTCGTCGCCGATTCCGGCATACTCGAGGAGATCTTCATCGTTTGCGATATAGTCGATAGTAGAATGAGCGCTCAGGGTCTCATAGCCGACAAACTCGGTTGAATATTCCTTTGAAATCTTGTGGAAGACTGTCTCATCGGCACCCATGTACTTTGAGTCGCCTCTTGTGGCTCTTGCGGTTTCCTTCTGATGCTTGAGGGCTTCTTCATAGCCTTCCTCATCGCACTCAAGACCCTTTTCTTCGAGAATTTCTCTTGTCAGGTCAATCGGGAAGCCATAGGTATCGGAAAGGGTGAAGCACTTCTTGCCGTCAAGAACCTTTTCGCCGCTTGCTTCAAGCTCTTCAATATAGCCGTTCAGGATTCCTATGCCTCTGTCGATAGTGGCGTTGAAGTTCTTCTCTTCGTTTGTGAGGAGCTTTTCGATGTAGTCGTACTTATCTTCGAGCTCGTTATACTCGGACTTGGAGCTGTCAACTACAGTCTTGACAAGGTCTTTTAGGAACAGACCGTTGATTCCGAGGAGCTTTCCGTGTCTTACGGCACGTCTTAAGAGCCTGCGCATAACGTAGCCTCTGCCCTCGTTCGAAGGAAGAATTCCGTCGGAAGCCATGAAGGTTACGGCTCTGATATGGTCGGTAATAACTCTTATGGAAACGTCCTTCTTGTGCTCTTTGCCGTATTCGCAACCGGCGATTTCGCAAATCTGATCTCTTACAGCCTTGATGGTGTCGACATCGAAGATTGAGTCAACGCCCTGCATGAGTGCCGCAAGTCTTTCAAGACCCATACCGGTATCTATATTTTTCTGAGCAAGAGGAGTGTAGGTTCCATCCTCATGACGCTCATACTGAGTAAAGACGAGGTTCCAGAACTCCATATATCTGTCGCAATCACAACCGACATGGCAGTCGGGCTTGCCGCAACCGTACTCGGGTCCACGGTCAAAGTAGATTTCGGAGCACGGTCCGCAAGGTCCGTCAACTCCGGCTTCCCAGAAGTTGTCTTCCTTGCCCATACGATAGATTCTGTCCATCGGAACGCCGGCTTTTTCGTGCCAGATTCTCTCGGCTTCGTCGTCATCCTCGTATACGGTTACATAAAGCTTGTCTTCGGGGATTTCGAGAACTTTGGTGACATACTCCCAAGCCCAAGTTATTGCCTCTTCCTTGAAGTAATCGCCGAACGAGAAGTTGCCGAGCATTTCGAAGAAGGTTCCGTGACGTGCAGTCTTTCCTACGTTTTCGATATCGTTGGTTCTGATGCACTTCTGGCAGGTTGTCATTCTGGTTCTCGGAGGAACCTCCTGACCGGTGAAATACGGCTTAAGGGGAGCCATACCCGCAATTATGAGAAGAACGCTCTTGTCGTTCTGGGGCACCAGGGAGTAGCTTTTATGACGAAGGCATCCCTTCGACTCAAAGAATTTAAGATAGCTCTCCCGAAGCTCATTGAGCCCCATCCATTTCATAAACATCTTCCTTTCAGATTCTTTTTATAGGCCAATAAATATGCCCCGACCCACAGAACATGGGGCGAGGCAATCGCTGTACCACCCAATTTTATCATATCAACTGTTTGATATGACCTTGTAAGGCAATAACGGTGCCAACCGTTGCGGTTTTCCGCAAAGCTCAGGGGGAGCACCTGGAAACTACACACGAACTCACACCGACCGTTCGCTCTCTTAATGACAGTTTACGCAGTCATTCCCTTCAACGCCTTCAACCAAAGACTATTATATTCGCTTTTTCCCGGCTTGTCAACCGTTTTAAGAAAAGATTTACGCTAATTTTGTCTTCAGAAGCTCATAAAACCCATTTAAATCCGATACAGAATAGTCCTGTCCGAAATCCGGCTTCTCGCCTGCTCTGTCTATCAGAACCGAAGGACAGCCGAAGCGCTTTGCGGTCATAACATCTTTAGGCTCATCGCCAATCATAACTATTTCGCTCGGTTTGAGATTATACTTTTCAGCTATAATCTCAAGTCCTTTTGCGGAAGGCTTGCGGTAGCCGCAGGTAATGGACGAGACATACATATCGAAATACGGCAACAGTTCCAGGAAATAGCTCTTATGAAGCTCGTCCGGCATACCGGTTGCAACGTCTGTAAGTGTGCAGACAACATATCCGTCCTCACGGAGCTTTTTTAAGTTTGGCACCGTGTCCGGATAGATATACGGCTTCAGATCCATATAAGCGAAGAACTCTTCTATTACGTCAGAAAGATTGAATTCACAGCTCCAGTCTTTTGTTACGTCCGAAAAAATCTCTTCCGGTGTGAAGTCCTTCTCTCTCGGTTTCACCTGTGGGCTGTATGAACGATAGATTTCTATCGACTTATCGAGCTCTTCATCGCTTACGGGAAGATTTAAAACCTCTCTCACATGATGGAGCGCAGGGGCATAATAATCAAGCCACGAGTTCGGCATGTCTATGTATTCCATCAGTGTTCTTCCGACATCGAATACCACTGCTTTGATTCTCAAGTGTATTCCCTCCCGATTAATCTCTAACAGGTATTATACACGATTTCATAGGAGTTTGCAAGAGAAATCAGACAAACTGCGAGTTATAAAGCGTTGCATAGAAACCGCCACTCTTCATAAGCTCGTCGTGTGTTCCGCTCTCGGTGATTTCGCCGTTCTGCAGGACTAAAATGAGGTCGGCGTTTCTGATAGTGGATAATCTGTGTGCGATGACGAATGAAGTCTTGCCGTTCATGAGCTTCTTCATCGCTTCCTGAATCAGAATCTCGGTTCTTGAGTCGACATTTGATGTTGCTTCATCAAGTATGAGCATGTGGGTCTTCTCGTTCATCAGCATAGCACGGGCTATAGTTATAAGCTGTCGCTGACCCTTAGAAATATTCACGCCGTCGTCGGAGATGACAGTATCATAACCATCAGGAAGATGTTCAATATATGACTCCATCTTTGCGGCACGGGCTGTCTCTCTGACCTCTTCGATAGTGGCATCTTCCTTGCCATAGGCGATGTTTTCATAGATGGTACCGCCGAATAGCCATGTATCCTGCAAAACCATCGTGTATGCTTTTCGCAAGTTACTGCGTTTGAGGCTGTGAATTTCGGAACTGTCAACGGTAATCTCGCCGCTGTCAGGCTCATAGAAGCGCATGAGGAGATTTATTATTGTCGTCTTGCCTGCTCCGGTAGGTCCGACTATAGCTATTGTCTTTCCGGGTTCTGCTGAGATGTTGATATTCTTCAGTATTGTTCTGCCCTTGGTATAGCTGAATGTGATGTTATTAAGTTCTACCTCGCCATCAACTTCGTTCAGAGGCAAAGCGTCAGGTGAATCAGCAGGCTCCGGGTTCTCGTCCAGAATTCTGAAAACACGCTCAGCCGCTGAAAATGCGGACTGGAACTCGTTCATTATCTGGGCAAACTCGTTTATCGGTCCTGCAAACTTTCTTGAGTACTGGACAAACTTTGCAACGCCACCAAGTGAGATAAAGAAGAGCGAAGCTTCCTTGATTGCTCCCGAGCTTGAGAACATATACATTATGCCACCTAAAATCATTATCAGTGACAAAGACAGATTGTTGACAAGCCCGACAGACGGTCCAAGAAGTGCACCGTAATATTCTGCGGTGTAATCGGCGTCCATAGCCTGCTTGTTTCTCTTGCCAAAGCGTGAGGAAATTTCTTTCTCCATGCCATATGCTGAAATTGTCCTGCCGCCGGAAAGCATTTCCTCGGCGTAGCCGTTGAGCTCGCCCAGTTCCGAAGAGCGCTTATGAAAGAGAGGACGGACTTTTTTCGAACGATACTGAGTCATGAAGACCGAAATCGGGACTGTTATCACAAACACGATAATCAGCGGTTTGGATATTCTCCACATGAAGATAAGAGAGCCCACAACTGTGTAAATACTCGTCAGAACCTGAACCAGATCGGTCGACAGTGACGTGTTGACGGTGTCGATATCATAGGAGATTCGGCTTATCATGTCTCCCGCAGGATGAGTGTCGAAGTAACCAATCGGTAAGTTCGTCAGCTTCTCGAAAAGCTCACGTCGCATTGTATAGACTATCTTCTGACTTATGTGAATCATCAGAACCGACATCATATACGAAAGAACTGCCGAAGCTATATAGCAAGCGAGCATATACACGACATTCTGCCAGACGGCTTGGAAATCAACGTTGCCCTGAGATGCCATAGCGTCTATGGCGTTGCCGGAATACTCCGGTCCCATAAGTGCAAGCTGATTCGAGACAAGGGTTAAGACAATCGCTATTGCAAAGAGAAATTTGTGTTGGAGTATGTACTTTGAAAGCCTCAGGAGAACACCGTTACGGGTCTTCTTATCGAGCTTCTGGGTCTCTCCACTCTTGGATTGACCTTTTATGTCATTCTGAAGTCTATTCAACGAAACCGCCTCCCATCTGAGATTCGCTTATTTCGCGGTACTCACTGCAATTCTCCATCAGCTCAGCATGGGTGCCGCAGCCGATGATTTCTCCGTCATCAAGGACTAAGATTTTATCACAGCTCTTGACAGACGAGACTCTCTGGGCGACAGTAATGACCGTAGAGTTGTGAATATTCTCAGCTAAAGCCTTTCTTAGATTCGCATCGGTCTTATAGTCAAGTGCCGAGGAGCTGTCATCCAAGATAAGTATATCCGGTTTTGTAGCAACGGCACGGGAAATAAGAACTCTCTGTTTCTGTCCTCCGGAAAGATTAGCACCCTTGACAGCTAAAACGCTGTCGTAACCGTCTTTCTTGGCAGAGATAAAGCCGTCTGCCTGTGCTATTTTAGCGGCTTCGACTATTTCCTCATGCGTAAGATTCCTGCCGAAGCGGATATTTTCTTCGATTGTATCTGCATAGAGGAAGTCGTTCTGCATTGCACTGCCGAAGAGTGCGTAAAGCCTTTCTTTCGGTATAGTTCTCAGATCTTCGCCGTCGATATAAATTGCGCCTTCGGTAACGTCATAGAAGCGCATAAGGAGCTTGATAAGAGTTGACTTTCCGCTTCCCGTGGCACCGATTACACCGAGAGTTCCGCCGCGCTCTATCTCGAGATTGATATTCTCAAGATTGTTCTTCTTACCCTCATATGAGAAGGAAACGTTTCTGAAAACAATGTGCTTGTCGGTCTCGATATCGGGATACTGAGACTTGTCAGCAACTTTCAGGTCTTCCTCACTGAAAAGCACTTCGTCGATACGTTTTGAGGAGGCTTCGGCTTTTGTGTACATAACGAACAGTCTTGTTACTCCCATAAGCGCATTTGAAATGAGGGTAAAATACTGCATGAAGGCGATTACAGTTTCCGGAGCGGAGGTGCCGCCTTGGATTCTGTATGCAGCCAGGACTACGACCACGACAATACCGAG
The DNA here is from genome assembly GCA_021201235.1 of Oscillospiraceae bacterium. Classification (GTDB taxonomy): domain Bacteria; phylum Bacillota; class Clostridia; order Oscillospirales; family Ruminococcaceae; genus Faeciplasma. The sequence continues at coordinate 23,230 of JAJQFI010000016.1, forward strand.
GTTCATCGAAAGCGTCATAATGGGATTTACAAGACCCATCGTGATGTTTGCTTTCTTCTCATCTTTTACCAAGGCTTTATTTGTGACATTGTAACGGTTTTGCTCGTAGGTTTCTTTTGACAGAGCCTTGATGACTCTGATGCCGGAAACGTCCTCACGGACAACTCTGGTCATTCCGTCAACCGAATGCTGGACTTTGGTATAAAGCGGAACGCCCTTCATCGAAATGAAGCAGACAGCCGCAAAGATTATCGGAACCATCGCTATCATGACGATTGCGAGATGAGCATCCATGAAGAGGGTTATGATAACTCCGCCGATGAGCATTATCGGCTGTCTGATGCCCATACGTTGCATGGTTCCCAGGAAATGTCTTATGTTGTATGTGTCGGTTGTAATTCTCGATTCCAAGGATGCTATTGTGAACTTGTCCGTCTGAGCGGCAGACAGGCGGATGGTCTTTTCAAACAAGTCCTGGCGAAGCTTTTCCACGGCGGTTCTTGTGAGAAGCTCCGAACGACGGTTAGCGATTACGTTCAAAGTGCATGCAAACACAGAGCAAGCGACCATCAGTCCGCCCCATAACAAAATCTCAGATATTTCTCGTGAACAACTATGCTTCCTAATATGTAGCTTAAAATATACGGTAAGGCAAGCTCAGCAATAGTGCCGATAGACTTGATTGTCATAGCGACTGCCACAGAGCCCCAAATCGGCTTAAGATATCGCAAAATCAGCTTCACTGCTTGTCTCTCCCCTCGTAGTATTCTCTGGCACGATTGGCGACCTTTGCAAGAAGCGACTCAAAAGTCTCCCTTTCCTCGGGCGTCAGGTCCTCCGTGATATAGTCGTTCCACTCATTGGTGGCTTGCATTACAGCCGGAAGCACGGCGTTGAGCTTTTCCGTGGGATAACAGCAAAGTATTCTCTTGTCAGTCTTCGATTGCTCACGGGTTATGAAGCCGTCCTCCTCAAGATGAGCGAGATTTCTTGCAATATTGCTCTTGTTGACGAAAACGTGCCTGCCGAGCTCTTCAGCGGATATTCCCGGGTGATGAGCTATAGGAATGATGTAGGATAAGTGCCATGAGCAAAGCCCTTCGCAAAGCTCGTTTTCCTTTAGCCTGTCAGCTCTGAAAAGATTTCCGCAACGGCTTATGACATCTGTTTGTCTCAGTATTTTAGGCAAAGCGATTCCCCTTTCTTAAATTAGTTGCAACCGCAACGATTGCGCTCGCAACCAATTATAACACTGTATCTGAAAATGTCAAGCATTTTTTGACAAAAAAATACCGTCTCAATATTGAGACGGTTATGGTGAAGATAATAGGACTCGAACCTATGACCCCCTGCACGTCAAGCAGGTGCTCTACCAGCTGAGCTATACCTTCATTCTGAACAAGATAGATTATACTAAATCCCGGTGCGTTTGTCAAGCCCTTTTTCAAAAAAGATTTTGTGAGGCGAAAAAGAGTCCGCCGATGCTGATTACTATACACCGGCGGAAGTATAAGACTAATCGCTGTTTTTCATCCAGTCTGGATCCCCTACTCTCAGAACTCCGATGGTATCTCCGAGCCACTCGAGACTGTCCCTGACCCAGTTGCGGGTACGACTGCAAATCCAGTCGGTATTTTGCAGGCAGGGCTCACAGGTTGAGAAGCCGTGATTGGCAAAACCGTAGATATGAGCTTCAAAGGGCACATTATAACGATTCAGGGCATCAAGAAGCCTGATTGTGTTCTCAGGCGGAACGGTGCCGTCTGTTCTTGATGAGAAGATAAAGCAAGGGCTTGTCTCATCATCAACAGCTTCGATGATATCGGGGGCAGACGGAATATAAACGTCGGCAGTCTCTTTGACTATGACGGGATATCCCAAGATGCAGGCGGCAGGACGATACTTTGACATGGTGGCAGTAGCCGCCGCAAGATGTCCTCCCGCTGAGAAGCCGATTACGGCAATCTTGTCCATGTCGACATGCCACTCTTCGCTGTTATTCCTAATAAGCTCATAAGCCTGTTCGTAATCGTCAAGGGGATTCGACCAGGCACAGTCTTCATTGAGAGAATATCTCAGAATGAAAACCTGATACCCCGCCTGTAAATAGACAAACGCTATGGGGTCGGCTTCCCTTTCAGAGCAGTACATATAACCTCCACCGGGAAGAACTATCATCGCAGGACGCTTTTCTATCCCCCAGAATTCACCACCGACAGGCTGCAGATACGCCGTCAGGCTGACGTTTCTTTCTTTGTTGAGTGTTATTGACACTGTTTCCATGTTGAATCCTCCTGATTACATAGTATTCTCTGAATACTTAGTATTCTTTGATTAGAAAATCTTCGATTACGTCTTTGAAGTGAATCAAAGAAAGTTGATAACGGTTCATAAGCTCCGCAAGCTCGGCTACAGCTTCTTTGTCTGCGCTTATGTCGCTGATTTCCGCTATTATCTCTTCGGAATCAACGGCAACTATTCCGTAAGTGCACACGCCTTTACAGCTTTCAACAATCTTATATGTAACCATATTTTCACCTCCGATTGAATTATCGGAGATATAATATCACGGTGAAAACAGATTTCAAGAAGAATTTTGTCGATGTAAAATCGAAAAAGCTTTACTGGGTCAGACCTTATCGAAGATGAGCTTCGGCTTTTCAACCGGCTCGGGTGAAATGCTCAGAGAGTCTGTATAAATGATTGACGAGTGAAGAAGCGTGTCCTGCTTGTTTGAGTAGAGTGTTGCCAAAAGGTCGCCCTTCTTGACTTCGTCGCCGGTTTTCTTCTCGATGATGATACCCGCTTCGAGATCTATCGGGTCGCCCTTTTTCATTCTGCCTGCACCGAGAGCGGATGAAGCTCTGCCAATCTGAGCGGTATTCATCGACTGGATTACGCCGTCAGCTTCAGCACGAACCTCGAGGCTAAATTGAGCCTTCGGGAACAAATCCGTATTATCCGCCCAATCAGCATTGCCACCCTGAGCGGAAATCCACTCCTTGAACTTTTCGAATGCGGAGCCGCTGTTAAGGGCAGTTTCAGCCATCCTGCGGGCGCTCTCGTGAGATATCTCGTGGCACATTGAAAGAAGCGTTGAAGCGAGCTCCAAACAAAGCTCTCTCAGCTCACCCTTGGTCTCACCCTTGAGAACGGAAATAGCCTCAAGAACCTCAAGGGAGTTTCCGACACACTTTCCGAGAGGCATGTCCATATTGGTTATGAGTGCGGAGACGTTTCTTCCGCACCTTCTGCCGATTTCAACCATCTTTTCCGTTAAGACCTTTGCCGATTCGGCATCGGACATGAACGCTCCGCTACCGGCTTTTACGTCAAGAACAATCGACTTGGCGCCGGCGGCAAGCTTCTTTGACATGACGCTTGAAGCAATAAGAGGAATGCTGTCGACCGTTGCGGTAACGTCACGGAGAGCATATAGCTTTTTGTCGGCAGGAGTCATATTGCCGGTCTGACCGATAACGCAGATGCTTATTTTTCTTGTCTGCTCAAGAAATTCTTCCTCACTCAGCTCGGTTCTGTAGCCCCTGATTGATTCGAGCTTGTCAATGGTTCCGCCGGTGTGCCCGAGTCCCCTGCCGCTCATCTTGGCGAAAACTCCGCCGCAGGATGCGACCAGAGGCGCAACGATGAGCGAGGTCTTGTCTCCTACTCCACCGGTTGAATGCTTGTCGCAGGTCATATTTCCAAATTCGGACAAGTCAAGTTGATCTCCCGAGTCTGCCATTGCAAACGTGAGAGTTGCGGTTTCGCGGTCGGTCATCGAGTTGAAGCAGATTGCCATTGCCAAAGCCGACATTTGATAATCCGGAATACTGCCATCGGTAAAGCCGTCAACTGCATACTTGATTTCCTCATCCGTCAGTTCATATCCTCGGCGCTTTTTGAGGATTATATCGTACATAGTCATAGTAATTGCTCCTATCTTTCAAGTCTGTCAGGCTTGAAGCCGTATGGGAGAAGCTCGGCAAGCGTGACGGTTGTGATATCGGATTTTGTGACCATGTGGATTCTGAAATCGTCATTGCAGAATTCTCTCATTACCTGTCTGCAAACGCCGCAGGGAGAGAAAATCTCGTCGTCAAGCACTCCACCCTTACCGCCGCAGACGGCGATGTCGGTGAATTCACGCTTACCATCGAACACAGCTTTGAAGAAAGCCGTTCTTTCGGCGCAATTCGATACGCCATAGCTTGCGTTTTCAATGTTGGCTCCTGTATAGACGGTTCCGTCGGCACAGAGAAGTGCGGCTCCGACCTTATACCCGGAATAGGGCGAATATGTGCTTGCCATCGCTTCTACTGCAATCTTGGAAAGCTCTTCTCTTGTAATCATACTCAGCCCTCTTTCAGAATTTCGCCAAGGAAGCTTTCGGCGAAGAAGTGACTTTCAACATTGAAGTAGTCGCAAACTGTCGAAGCAATTCCGGTGAACGACTGTAGAGTTCCCATATTGACAGGGTTTACTTTCTTGCCGTAAACAATTAGCGGAACATACTCACGGGAGTGGTCGGTGCTCACGTCGCCCGGGTCACAGCCGTGGTCGGCGGTTATCATGAGAATATCATCAGGCTTCATATCGGCAACAAATCCACCGAGCCACGAGTCGAATTCGTTCAGAGCGGTTGCGTAGCCAACGGCGTTGTTTCTGTGACCATAGACCATGTCAAAGTCGACCAGGTTTGTGAATGCCAAGCCTTCGAAGTCCATCTTCTTAGCAACTATTGTATCTCGCATGCAATCGGGATTTCCATGCGACAGGAGCGACTTTGTTATTCCTCTTGCGGCGAAAATATCGGTTATCTTGCCGACTGCGATAACATCTTTTCCGGAAGCCTTAAGAGCATCGAGCATCGTTACCGATGTCGGCTCCAAAGAGAAGTCTTTTCGGTCGGCGGTACGGGTGAAATTGCCCGGCTTACCTGTAAAGGGTCTTGCAATTACACGTCCGACTGCGTTGTCGCCGGTGAGAATTTTCCGGGCAATCCTGCAATCCTCGTAAAGCTCTTCAAGCGGCACCACATCGGTATGAGCCGCAATCTGAAAGACGCTGTCGGCGGAGGTGTAGACAATGAGCTTGCCGGTCTTTATATGCTCTTCGCCGTAATCACGGATTACATCGGTGCCGGAATACGGAAGATTGCAGAGAACTCCCCTGTCGGTCTTCTCGGAAAACTCGTTCAGTATTTCCTCGGAAAAACCGTTCGGGAATGTCGGCATCGGCTTGTTCGAAACGATGCCCGCCATCTCCCAGTGACCGGTCGTGGTGTCCTTGCCCATTGACTTCTCACGGAGTCTCGCAACTGCGGCAGTTGGGTTAGCAGTCTCGCCTAAGAACGATAGCCCCTCGATATTTCCGATTCCCATCTTCTGCATGTTCGGAATGTTTAAGATTCCTGTGTTATAACAGCTTCTCAGGGTATTTGTTCCCTCATCGCCAAATAAATCGGCATCCGGGAGAGCACCGCAACCCACGCTGTCCAAAACTATCAAAAATACTCTTTTCATTATGTTATCCTCTTAGAGACGAATTGCCGTGTTGAGCGCGATTTCCATCATCTGAGTGAAGGAGTTCTGTCTCTCCTCAGCGGTAGTAACTTCACCGGTAACAAGGCTGTCAGAGATTGTGCACATTGCGAGGGCTTTCTTCTTTGCCCTTGCGGCATTCATATATAGAGCCGCCGCTTCCATCTCGATAGCCATAACGCCCATCTTCTGCCATCCGGGATTGGCGGTTGTGTTGTCGCCATAGAAGACATCGGAGGAAAGAAGATTGCCGACATGATATGTGGCACCAAGCTTCTGTGCTTCTTCAACGGCAACACTCAGAAGTCCGAAATCGCAAATGGGAGCAAAGGTGCCCTGAAGCTTGAAGGTTTCGGCATATCTCGAATCGGTGCAGGCACCCTGTCCGAAAACTATATCACGGACGTGGATATTTTCATGAAGAGTTCCGGCAGAGCCAATGCGGATGATATTTTCAACTCCAAAGAAATTGAAAAGCTCATAGGAATAGATGCCGATTGAAGGCATGCCCATACCACTCGCCATAACGGAGACCGGCTCGCCCTTGTAGAGACCGGTGTAGCCCTGAACGCCTCTTACGTTATTTACGAGCTTCAAATCGCTGAGATAATCATGTGCTATCTTCGAGGATCTGAGAGGGTCACCGGGCATAAGTACGGTTTTTGCAAAATATCCGCCTTCTTCAAGCTGAATATGTGGTGTGGATTTAACTTCACTCATTACAGTAGCTCCTTTTCTTTGACTATTTTTACTATTCTTGATGTTCCGAGGCGATTGGCGCCAAGTCTTATGAACTCCTCGGCATCTTCTATAGACTTGATTCCTCCTGCCGCTTTGATTTTAAGCCCGCCGGTCACATGAGCCTTGAAGAGTGCGATGTCTTCCTTTGTGGCACCTGCCGTTGAAAAGCCGGTCGAGGTCTTGATGAAGTCGGCACCGGAATTTGAGACGATTTCACACATTTTGATTTTCTCTTCGTCGGTAAGAAGACAGGTTTCAATAATAACTTTCAGTACCTTATCTCCACAAGCTTTTTTAAGCTCAGAAATTTCCGACTGAATCTCAGCGTATTTCTTATCCTTGAGCCAGCCGATATTTATTACCATGTCAATCTCATCCGCACCGTTCCTGAGGACATCCTCGATCTCGAAGAGCTTCGTTGCAGTGGTCGAATAACCGTTCGGGAAACCGATAACCGTGCAAATCGGGAGTTTATCGCCGACATACTCCTTTGCCTGTTTGACATATGAGCAAGGAATGCAGACGGAAGCAGTGTGATACTTCATTCCGTCATCACAGATAGCCTTGATTTCCTCCCATGTAGCCCCCTGCGACAAAAGAGTGTGATCGCACATTGAAAGTATTGTTTTAATATCCATAACTTTGTCTCCTATCTTATTTTATAAATAAGCTCACAGCTGATGCTATTGCTTTTTTACCGTTTCAAAAATCGCCGCACCGGAAAATACGTCATACTCAAGTCCCGAAACATCATCGGCAGTAAAGACAAATTTCTCGGCATACCATAGCGGCAGGCACTGATACGAAGAGATAACATCCTTCTCTGCTTCTGATATGGCATATATTGCAGATGACAGGGTGGAATACTTGCCAGCTGATTCCACCGCTTCGGCACAGCTTTCACTCGAGATTCCATAGGTTCCGTCAGAGAAAGCTTCGATATAATCAAACGCAGAGCCGGAAGAAGATTCTATCTCTACGAGGCAGATTTCGTAATCACCGCTTGCAAGACGCGAAGCATAATCCGATTCGTTGACGATATCTATCCCTATGCCGATACCGAGCGTATCGTTCAGCATTCCGGTAACAAGTGAAAGATAATCGGTGTATTCGAACGTGTCAGGAACCATTATCTTCAAGCCGTAGAGAGTCAGCTTTTCGCTGTCGGTGAGAGTAAAGCTCCACTTGTATTCGGCAAGCTGTTCGTTATAAATCAGGATATCCTCGAGCGAGCTGTCGGCACTCTTGCGATAATTCGAGCTTCCGACATAAGCGTCATACGGAATTATGCCATATGCAGCTGTAAGAATGTCGGGAGTTTCGGTTTCAAGTGCTTCCCTGTCGATTGCCATCGAGATTATTTCAGCGACCTCCGTCCTTGAAAGGATTTCATTCTCGGGATTTACTACGAGTCCGCAGAAGTAAACCGAATAGCTCCGATATGTCGACTCTTCAAGTGAGCTTTCAAAAGTCGATGATATATAAACATCGGTTGTGCCATCTGTAAAGTCCGAGAGCCTTACAGCTTTGTCACTCTCAATCAGGTAATTAACACCGTAAGGATAGACGTCGTTGAACTCGCTGTAGTAATCATTACGACGAAGACGAACGTAGTTATCTGTGCTGTACTCCTCGTGGAGCCAATATCTGACGTAAAACGCACCGTTTGAAGCGATGCACTCGGCTTCGAGACCGTATTTTCCCTTGCAGGATTCAAAGAATTCCTCGTTGCAAGGAGATGCTGGAAGCCTTGTAAGAAGGCTCAGGAACTCAGCATTCGGGTATTCGAGGGTTATCACAAGGGTGTAATCGTCTGTGGCGTGCACGCCGATTTCCGTCAGTTCTGCTTCACCGTTATGTGCGTCTTCGGAATTGAGAATCGAGAAATAATCGGAAGCATATGGCGAGCCGGTTTCAGGACTGAACAGTCTTCTGAAAGCAAATTCATAGTCATAAGCGGTTACTGAGCCTTCCCAGTCAGCTGTCGTCTTCCATGCGTATCTTTCATCAAGATAAAACGTGTAGGTCAGACCGTCTGCAGAAATGGTATAGTCGCTCGCTCCGGCTGTGGAGATTGTGCCGTCCGAATCCTGTTTCAGGAGTCCAACAAACATGTTCTTCAGAATTGCGATTGAGCTTTCGTCTGTAGCAATCTGTGGGTCGAGGATTTCCGGGTCATCGGAAAGGCTGATTTTGAAGATATAGCCGGTACCGTCATCGCTGAAAAATTCAATAACCCTCTCTAAAGGGGAACAAGCCGTCATGAAAACAAGACAGCTTATCAGCAAAAAGAGTAATATTTTTTTCATGACCGAAACGGTTCTATGGGTTTTATAAGTCAACGACAACAGCCCATGTATCCTCGGGCGATCCTTCCGTGAATTTTTCAAGCGTTTTTGGAACGTCAATAATCCGCTGATTGGTGCTTCCTCTGAAACGACATTCATAGCTCTTGAGTGAGAGAACGAACCTTCCGTCAACGAGCCAGTCTATGGTCTTTAGGAGCTCCATATAGCCGTTTTCCTCGTTGGCATTTTTAAGTAGATACTCAACGGTGTAGCCGGTATAGGATATTACTCCCAAGCCGTTCGCTTTCAGCTTGCGTCCAAGCTCTGCCAAGGGCTTTGCCTGACAAAACGGCTCGCCGCCGCTGAACGTGACGCCGTCCAGCAGCGGATCTTCGATTATTTTTTCGTAAAGTGCATCCGTATCGTCGTCATATCCTCCCGAAAAATCGTGAGTCTGCGGATTGTGGCAACCCTCACAGTGATGAGGACAGCCCTGAACGAAAACGGTGTATCTGATTCCGGGACCGTCGACGATTGATTCGCCGACGACTCCGGACATTCTGAGTTTCATAGTGAGCCTCCGATAATTTACTCAGTGATTGAATGCTTGACTCTGTCCCTCTCCTCCGCACGCTTAGCATCGTTGAAACGGTCGAGTGTTCCGACAAGGTAACCGGTGATTCTGCGGATTCTTTCGAAGCCGTAGCTACCCTCATGCTCTTTTCTGCCGCACTTGGGGCAAGTATCGCCGATTATGCCTGTGAAGCCACAGCAAGGGTCTCTGTCGACGGGATGGTTGATTGAGCCATAGCCGATGCCGGATTCCTTCATGAAGCGAATAATCTTCTCGAAGGCATCAAGATTCTGCAAGGGATCTCCATCAAGCTCGACATAGCTGATGTGTCCGGCGTTTGTGAGCGCATGATAAGGAGCTTCGATTCTTATCTTCTCGAACGCACTGATGGGATAGTAAACAGGAACGTGGAACGAATTGGTGTAATACTCTCTATCGGTTACACCTTCGATAGAGCCATACTTCTCACGGTCGATTCTTACGAATCTTCCCGAGAGACCTTCGGCGGGTGTCGCAAGAAGCGACCAGTTGAGGTGGGTCTTCTCGGTTTCGGCGTCGAGTCTCGCTCTCATTCTTGAGATAATCTCATAACCGAGCTTCCTTGCCTCTTCGCTTTCACCGTGATGCTTGCCGATAAGAGCCTTGAGGGTCTCAGCAAGACCTATGAAGCCGACGGAAAGGGTGCCGTGCTTGAGAACCTCGCCGACGGTGTCATCGGCGGAAAGCTTCTCTGAGTCGAGCCATACGCCCTGCCCCATGAGGAACGGGTAATTCTTGACCTTCTTCTCCGACTGGATCTTGAATCTTGCCATAAGCTGCTCGATAACGAGGTCCATCATGTCGTCAAGCTTCTTGTAGAAGACGTCTATGTTGCCCTTCGACTCGATTGCAAGCCTCGGCAGGTTGATAGATGTGAACGAAAGGTTGCCTCTTCCGGTGACTATCTGACGAGTCGGGTCATAGGCGTTGCCAATAACTCTTGTGCGGCAACCCATATAGGCGATTTCGGTGTCGGGGTCGTCCTCCTTGTAGTACTGAAGGTTGAACGGAGCGTCGATGAACGAGAAGTTCGGGAAGAGACGCTTGGCGGAAACCTTGCATGCAAGCTTGAACATATCATAGTTTGGGTCGCCGGGATTGTAGTTGATGCCTTCCTTGACCTTAAAGATGTGAATTGGGAAGATAGGAGTTTCGCCGTTTCCGAGACCCGCATCCTCGGCAAGGAGGATATTTCTTATAACCATTCTGCCCTCTGTTGAGGTATCTGTTCCGTAGTTGATGGAGCTGAACGGAGTCTGAGCACCGGCACGGGAGTTCATGGTGTTGAGGTTATGGATAAGAGCTTCCATTGCCTGATAGGTTGCCTTGTCGGTTTCCTTGACGGAAGACTCATAAGCAAATTTCTGAATCTTTGAAATCTCTTCATCAGAGCAGTATTTCTTGAGATACTCAGCCTCAGCCGCACGGTATTCGTCAGTCATGTCAAGAGTCGGTACCAAGCCCTTGTGTGCAAGCTCATCAAGATAATTTCTGACGTAGTCCCCCGCTCCCACTGAATCGACGTTATCGACAAGTTCGAGAGAACGGATCACATTGTCGCGATAACGGTGCATAAAGGTCTTCTTTACTCCCTCCGCCATGTCATAGTCGAACTTCGGAATCGACTGACCGCCGTGCTGGTCGTTCTGGTTGGACTGGATAGCAATGCAGGCAAGTGCCGCATAGCTCGAAATCTCGTTCGGGGTTCTCAGGTGTCCGTGACCGGTCGAGAAGCCATTCTTGAAGAGCTTGGTGAGATCAATCTGTGTGCAAGTGGTCGTGAGAGTATAGAAGTCGAGGTCGTGAATGTGGATATCACCCTCGGAGTGAGCCTTTGCAAACTTCGGGTCAAGGACATACATCTCGTAGAATTCCTTTGCGCCGCAGGAGCCGTACTTGAGCATGGTGCCCATTGCGGTGTCGCCGTCGATGTTGGCGTTTTCACGCTTGGTGTCGCTGTCCTTGGCAGAGCTGAAGGTGAGCTCCTCATAAATCTTCATGATCTTCGTGTTCATCTCACGGACACGGGTTCTGTTGGCTCTGTAGAGGATATAAGCCTTTGCGGTGGATGCGTGACCCTCTTCGATAAGAGTTCTCTCAACTTCGTCCTGAATCTCTTCTACCGTGGGAATTTTTTTGCCGCTCGCCTCAACAGCGTCGCACACTCTTCCGGCAATGTCGAGAGCCTGATCGTAATCGGTACCGCCAACAGATTCCGCGGCTTTATATATAGCACTCGCTATCTTTTCAACATTGAAGGTGACTATTCTTCCGTCCCTTTTCTGAATTTTGGTAATCATTTTTCTTCCTCCGTCTGGGTAATATTTCTGCAATTCATCTCAAAATCGGGTTTAAGGAGTTATATTTTAAACCGGAAGATGTTGTTGTTGTGAAAGCTTGCAAACACAACATATTGGGCTTGAAGTTCCAGTAAGTCAAGTATATTGTATCTTGACGCAGTTGTCAATCCAAATTTGCGAGAATTTTTTTGTTGGGTTTTGTATATTATGTCAAGCAAGGCGTCAGGCTTAACAAATGCGTCGGACGATAAATTTCCGACGCATATCTGTGAAGTCAAGCGCTGATTTTTGAAGGTTCAAAAATAGCCACAGTAAAGTCTTATTCCTTTATTCAGTCGCAAATGCGCTGTCCACAACGCTTTTTGCGGAGTCAAAATCGGAGATTATAATCAGAATATCATAGCTCCCGTAGGTGATGAGCTTGGTGTTTTCGATTTTCTGAACCTCCAACGGGGCGTAACCCTTGAAATCGTTGAGCCTTGTATCGAGAAACTCTTCAAGCATTTCTTCGGTTTCATCCTGTGTCTCATCGTCCGGCGACTTGAAAATTGCGATTATATCTGCCGAAATGTCTTCTGTTGAGTACATGACGCAGTAATCATCATAAACAGAGCTGTCACAACCGAAGACTATATCGACTGTTTCACTGTCCGCAAGTGCGAAATTATCAGACTCTCCGAGAGTTTCAAGTATTTCTGTTGCCAGTTCTGTGGCATCCGGTGAAGGAAGAGCGCTTCCGCAAGCGGTGAAAAGCACTGAAACCGCAAGAATTATTATTCCGATTTTTTTCATATTATATCTCCTATCCGGCAACATGCGTGAGTATGTAATCTATAAACAGCTCATAGGTAGAGTATTTCAGATGGACGCCGTCATTTTCCGCATATGATGACGGAAGCGAGCTTCCGCCGTCTTTAAGATATGAGTTGACATCGAGATAGTGTAGCGACTTATCATTGGCATACTCAAGAAGAAGCTCGTTAAAGCTGTCAAGGTCGCTGTTGGATATTGGCGTTTCGACAGACGATTCTTTATCAGAGGTTACCGGAGGCACCGAGATTATATAAATCTCAGAGTCGGGGCATTTATTCATAAGCTTCTTCATGAATGATGTGAAGTAGTCATACATGTCGTCGACGCTGAGCCACGCCGCGCCGTTTGTGCCGAGCATAACATAGATATTTTCCGGCTGACTTTCCTCGAGCGCATCCAGAACGGTCATTGTGCCATACTGGGTTTCGATTTCCTCGGTTTCAATTTTGGCAATGCTCATTGAAACGCTTGCGTAGACACTCGAGGACGAAACCAAACCGTAGGAAGAAAGCCCATAGGTTATCGAATCGCCGATGAAAACGCAACTGTCAAGGTAATCGCTTGAAACAGCTTCACTCTCGGGAACGGGATTTATTATTTCCGAAGGTTCCGACTCCTCGGATTCGGAATCGGCATCCGCAGTCGCTACTGAGTTATCCTCTTCCTCCTCGTCATCGTTTCCCAAAATCGACGCAAATGAAGGGACATATATCTCTCTGTCCTCAGACAGCACTTCTTCAAGTGTCGTGCTTTTCATATATCTGTAGAAGACGACACCGAAAATTATGATAACTCCCAACAGGACTATTCCGAAATTATATCTTACCTTGAGAGGCTTTTTGGTTCTTGATACGTTAGCCATGGGTATGCTCCTCTGAAAATCTTTCTACCGATTATTATATAGCAAAAAGGCGTGACTTTCAAGGAATTTTGCGAATTTTCATTATTTGTAACCCGCTTGTAACCATATTTCTTGTTATGGGCTTGAAAAATGCTTCCAAATCGTCTATAATAGTTTGATAAGATATGTCTTTTCGGCCGTGGGAACTGCCCACGGCATTCAACAAAGGAGGATGACAGCATGTGCGGCTTTGTCGGCTTTACAAACACCATTCAGGACGCAAAAACGGTTCTTGAGCGTCAGATGGACTCTATCAAGCACAGAGGTCCCGATTCTGACGGAGAATACATTGACAGTGATATCGCGATGGGCTTCCGTCGGCTTTCGATTATCGACCTTTCGGGCGGCGACCAACCCATCTACAACGAAGACGGCTCGATGGTTATCGTTTTCAATGGCGAGATTTACAACTATCAGAAGCTTCGTGAAGAGCTCATTATGAAGGGGCACACCTTCAAGACGAACACCGACACCGAGGTTCTTGTTCACGGCTATGAGCAATGGGGCAAGGATATGCTTAATAAGCTCAGAGGCATGTTTGCGTTTGTTATCTGGGATAAGAACAAAAAAGAGCTTTTCGGCGCAAGGGATTATTTCGGAATTAAACCTCTTTACTACACCGAGATGGGCGGAAGCTTCATCTTCGGCTCGGAAATCAAGAGCCTGATTCTTCATCCACTCTTCAAGAAAGAGCTTAACGAGGCGGCACTTGAGAGCTATCTCACGTTCCAGTATTCCCCGTGCGTAGAGACCTTCTTCAAGGGCGTTTACAGGCTTCCTCCGGCTCACTCATTCCTATATAAGAACGGCAAGCTTTCTGTCGAGAGATATTGGAGCGTCGAATTCGAAGCGGATGAAGAGCCTTCGCTTGACGAGTGGGTAGATAAGATTTCGGACACATTCAAAGACTCGGTTGAGGCTCACAAGATAGCCGATGTTGAGGTCGGCAGCTTTCTTTCAAGTGGAGTTGATTCGAGCTACGTTGCGGCGGTTGCGAATGTCGACAAGACATTTACTGTCGGCTTCGGCGAGGACGAGAGATATAACGAAATTGGCTACGCAAAAGAGTTTTCGAAGTTTATCGGTAAAGAGAACATTTCGAAGGTCATCACTGCCGACGAATACTGGGGAGAATTCCCGAAGATTCAGTATCACATGGACGAACCGCTTGCCGACCCTGCGGCTGTCGCGCTGTACTTTGTTTGCAAGCTCGCTTCCGAGAGCGTCAAAGTCGTTCTGAGTGGCGAAGGTGCGGACGAGATTTTCGGCGGCTACAATATCTATAAGGAGCCGGACGACGTCGCCATCTACAACAAAATCCCCCGCCCTATAAGACGAGGAATCGGAAAAATCTGCGAGCATCTGCCGGCACACAGAGGTGTCAACTTCTTTGTAAGACGTGGCAAGGACCTTGAAGAAAGATTTATCGGAAACGCCTATATCTTCTCGGAAAAGGAAAGAAAGGCTCTTCTGAAAGTAAAGACCGACGCGCCGAACGCTATAGAGATTACAAAGCCGTTCTATGATAAAGTATCCGATAAGGACAACGTCACAAAGATGCAATACTTGGACCTCAACATGTGGCTTGCCGGTGACATTCTTCTCAAGGCTGACAGAATGAGTATGGCGAATTCTTTGGAGCTGAGAGTTCCGTTCCTTGATAAGGAAGTTATGGCGCTCGGCGAGAAGATTCCGACAAAATATCGTGTCACGAAGGAAAATACCAAGTATGCCATGAGACTTGCGGCGCACAGAGCCTGCCCACCGAGAACTGCCGACAAAAAGAAGCTCGGCTTCCCCGTCCCGATTCGTGTATGGCTCAAGGAGGATAAGTACTACAATATCGTGAAGTCAGAATTCGAGAGCGAGAACGGCAAAAAGTTCTTCAACACCGAGAAAGCTGTTCAGCTTCTCGACGACCACAGAAACGGCAAGTACGACAACTCAAGAAAGATATGGACTATCTATACGTTCTTGGTCTGGTATAAAGTGTACTTCGGAGACTGAGCATAAATATAATCCCTCACAGTATCATCTGTGAGGGATTTTTATTATCTGTCGAATGTGAATCTTGAGAACTCAGCAAGAGGTTCTGTACTGTCAGACTTAAACTCGAAGTAAACTGCGTGCTTTCCGACTATGCCTGTGGTAAGATTAGCTGTAGCTTCGGTGTCCCCTGCCTTCAGATTCATAGTTGCAACTATTCTGCCATCATGGGTGTCAAGACGGACATTAACGGTTACATCCTGCAAGGCAGTTAATTCTGCAGTGACGGTCTTAGGTGCGTTGCTACCGAACTGGATGTATCTGTAGCCCGCAACGGTGCCGTTTGTGATATTCACAATAGGTGCAGAGATGTTGTCTTCCAGTTCATAAACCGGCTTTATATAAGCCTGAGTGCTTCCGCCACGGAGGTGGCAGGCATAACCGGCTGAAATCAACTTATAGGCATCAATGCCGTTAATATGTGCGCCCTGAGAGGTCATTTCTACCGGCTTTGAGGAAACAGGCTCGCCATTTACATAGGTGATGTCACCTATATAAATCTTCCCGTTCTTGTCCATAGCAACATCCACGGGTTCAATCATTCCCTGACGGGCAAATTCATCGGTTCCGGTCTGACGGTGATAGAAGATGTACCACTTGCCATTGATTTCAGCAATGCTTCCGTGATTGTTGCCCCAACGATATGTCATTTCTCCGGTTCCGTCGGGGTTCTTTAGAATCTCGCCGCCGTTGAAGCTTATGTCTCCGCCGGGCTTATAGCCTTCGAGAGGACTGTCGCTGTATTTATAAGATAAGAAGCCGTTATTCTGAGTGTAGACACCAAGCTCGGAAACGGGAGTGTAGTATCTTTTAGAGTAAATATAGACATACTTGCCCATCACCTTTCTTGGTGAAGAAGCCTCGAAGAAAGCATCCTGAGGGTCGAGATGTCCGTCATCGACATCCTGCCACGGAGAGTGCCCCATAGGATGAGCGTGATATGTACCCTCTTTTATCGTAGCCATATCATCGTTAAGCTCGCCGCAGTAGCACCCGCAGAAGCCCCAGTAAGCATAAACCCTGCCGTCGTCATCTACAAGCACACCCGGGTCGAAACCGAGGTCGGTCTTTACAGGATTCTCAAATGGTCCTGCGGGATTCTTGGAGCTTGCAACCATGATTCTTGAACCACATGCCTCGGCGGCATAGAGATAGAAAGTGTCGCCCTTTTGAACAACGTCAGGAGCATAAAGGACGCTGTTGTCGGTTGCAGTGTAACAAACGCCGTGGCAAATCCAGTCAGTCAGATCATCGACAGGCGCACTCCACACAACCTGATTTCTTCCACAATACTGTGTTTTCTCAATGTCGTGAGAGCCGTAAACATAAACACGCTTTTCGCCGTTATACTCGAAGACTCTCGGCTCACCGTCGGGAACGTGTTCCCAAAGCGGCATATAGGGGTTAGCGCCTTTCAGATATTCTTTCATAACACATATCCTCCAAGTTTTTATATTCAATCCTTCGCAAATTTACGCTGGAAGAACTTCACTATCTCGACCATCGGAATGATAAGGAAACCGAGAGCAATGGCAATCAGGTACTCATTAAGTTCAACACTTGTGAACTCGAATGCATTAGCGATGACGGGAATCTCGCATACAAGAGTTGTAGCAACGAGTGAAGCTACAGCCGCCAGAAGGAGAAGCTTGTTCTGAGAACCAAGCTTGAAAATACTGCCTCTCTGTGAGCGCATATTCAGGCTATGGAATATCTCTGCCATAGACATTGTCAGGAATGCCATTGTCG
This sequence comes from Oscillospiraceae bacterium, assembly GCA_021201235.1. Taxonomy (GTDB): domain Bacteria; phylum Bacillota; class Clostridia; order Oscillospirales; family Ruminococcaceae; genus Faeciplasma. The sequence goes on from JAJQFI010000016.1 coordinate 40,224, forward strand.
TACCGTCCGCGCTGTTGGCGATCGTAAACGAACCGGTTTCCATGAAGTCACCGATGAAGTAGGAAGCTAATACCAAAATCGTAACCAGAAGACCCTGATAGCCGATTTCGATACCCATGCCGCCTGCGAAGATTCCTGCCTTTGCGTCACGGGGCTTGCGCTTCATGATATCAGGCTCTGCCTTTTCGGTGCCGAGAGCAAGTGCCGGGAAGCAGTCTGTTACAAGGTTAATCCAGAGAAGGTGTACGGGCTTCAGAATTGTAAAGCCCATGAGTGTTGCAAAGAAGATACTGAGGACTTCGCTCATATTCGAGCCTAAGAGGAACTGGATAGCCTTTCTTATGTTGTCGTAGATTCTTCTGCCCTCTTCTACGGCTCCGACTATCGTAGCGAAGTTGTCGTCTGCAAGAACCATGTCGGCGACATTCTTTGTTACGTCGGTTCCAGTGATACCCATTCCGACACCGATATCCGCCGCCTTGATTGATGGAGCGTCGTTTACGCCGTCACCGGTCATAACGGTGACATAGCCGGCGCTTTTCCAAGCGTTGACTATTCTTGTCTTATGCTCCGGCTGAACACGGGCATAGACGCTGATGTTCATAAATTCTTTTGCAAATGTTTCGTCGTCCATTTCGTTGAGCTGAGCGCCGGTTACAGCCTTGTAGTCTCCGGTCATAATGCCGAGCTCGTTTGCGATTGCTACGGCGGTGTCGATGTGGTCGCCGGTTATCATAATCGGTCTTATTCCGGCTTCACGGCACTCTTCAATGGCGTCCTTGACTTCTGGACGGACGGGGTCAATCATTCCGCAAAGACCGATAAAGCAGAGATCATGCTCGAGGTTCGAACTGTCGCAATCATCGGGCATAACATCCCAGAGCCTCTCGGCACATGCAAGAACACGAAGTGCCCTGTCAGCCATAGCCTTGTTCGCGGCGAGTATTTCTGCCTTGTGCTCTTCGGTCATCGGGACAGGCTTGCCATTCTCGAGATAGTAAGTGCACTTATCTATAACGATATCGGGGGCGCCCTTTGTGAACTGGATATAAGAACTGTCGGAAGAATGGACGGTCGACATCATCTTTCTCAGCGAATCGAACGGTGCCTCGCCACAGCGAGCAAGCTTTGACTTAAGTGTGGGCTTGTCCAAGCCGAGAGTGTTTGCCCATGCGACAAGAGCCGCTTCCGTGGGTTCGCCTGTTACTGTGCCGTCCTCCATAAGCTCGGCGTCACTGCAAAGTGCCATAGCCGTGGCAATCTTCTTGTCTTCGTCACCATAGAAATCGACGATGGTCATCTTGTTCTGGGTAAGAGTACCTGTCTTATCCGAGCAGATTATCTGAGCACAACCGAGGGTTTCGACGGCTGTAAGCTTGCGGATTATGGCGTTGCGCTTTGACATATTGGTAACGCCAATCGAAAGCACAACCGTCACTACCACCGCAAGACCTTCCGGGATGGCGGCAACCGCAAGCGAAACGGCTATCATGAACGAATCAAGAATAAGCTCGAAGTTGAGGCTTCCGGCTCTTAAAAGCTGAACAGCAAATACGATTACACAAATTCCGAGAACCAACCATGTAAGAACCTTTGAAAGCTGATTGAGCTTGATCTGAAGCGGTGTGTCGCCCTCTTCGGCGTTCTGCAAAGCATCGGCAATCTTGCCCATTTCAGTGTCCATGCCCGTTGCTGTTACGACGGCTGTTCCTCTGCCGTAGACGACAGTACTTCCCATATAGAGCATGTTCTTTCTGTCGCCGAGGAGGACATCCTTTTCGACGTCACGGAGATTTATAATGTCTATAAACTTGTTGACAGGAACGGATTCGCCGGTAAGTGCGGCTTCCTCGGCTTTAAGACTGGCGCTTGACAGGATTCGCAAATCGGCAGGTACAGCATCGCCCGCCTCGAGGATTACGACATCGCCTACAACAAGCTCTTCGCTCCTGACGGTTGTAATTTTACCGTCACGCATTACCTTAGATGTGGCGGCGGACATTTCCTGCAAGGCTTCTATTGCCTTTTCTGCCTTGCTTTCCTGATAAACGCCCAAGACAGCGTTTACTATGACTACAAACAGAATAATAATAACGTCGGCAAAGCTGTCATTCTCGACAACCGCCAGAATTCCGCTTACGAGAGCCGCAACCAGAAGAATGATTATCATCGGGTCAGCAAGCTCTTCCAAGAACCTTCTTATGAGACTCTTGCCCTTTTTGGCGGCTAATACGTTTTTGCCGTCACGTTCGAGACGTTTGCCGGCATCTTCCGTCGAAAGACCGTTTTCTGAAGATTCGAGTTCCTTAAGAACCGTTTCTTTTTCTTCACAATAATATCTCACAACAATTCTCCTTTAACTTTTTATCCGATAAGACCAGTAATGAAAATCTCAAGACCGATGGCTATCAGTATTACTCCACCAAGAATCTGTGCCTTGTTCGAAAGCTTGGTTCCGAATTTCTTTCCGATATCGAGTCCAATCATACATATAATGAACGTTACCACTGCGATTATCAGAGACGCCACGAGTGCCATAACCCAGTTATAATCGGCTATCGTAAAGCCGACAGAAAGAGCGTCGATTGAGGTTGCAATTCCCTGAATCAGAAGCGCTCCTATGCCAAGACCCATGTTCTCCTCTTCAGATTCGCCCTTCTTGGTTCCCTCGGCAATCATTCTTCCGCCGATAAAGCCCAAAAGGATGAGTGCAATCCAGGGAATCAGCTTCTCAAACGCGGTGAAGTACTGGACAATTGTATGTACACATATCCATCCTATCATCGGCATCAGAGCCTGAAATCCGGCGAAGACGCCCGCAATTCCGCACATCTTGCCCTTTTTCATTCTCGGTTCGTTCAGACCGTTTGCCATCGACACCGAAAAGGCATCCATCGCAAGACCTACTCCGAGAAGTGCGCTGTTGAAGAAGAACAGAAAGCTCCACTCCATAATTAATATCTACCTCCAGTTGGTTAGTAGCAAAAACCCAAGTACGACTGCCGAGCCGAACTTGGGTGTATAAATCGTATATACGACACTTGTACAGCTTTACAGTTATACATGAGTCTCGCAATTTAAAACAAGCCAGATTGCAGTCAGAGACGCTTTCGCCTGCACCACAGTCAGGATGTTGACTTGCTACGCGGGAAACCGCGCTTGCTACTCCCTCACGGGAAATTCACTTGCGTTGATTATAACACTTTGGATTTAGACTGTCAAGCTTTTTTAAGTAAGATTTTTTTAAAATTCGGCTCAGATATGCGGTTTTTGGAACAAAGAAAGATTTTTGTGAAGACTTCAGAAGATATAAAAAGACCTGTCTCACTACTATATGAGACAGGACTTAATTTTTATTACTTGACCACCGAGAGCTTTGCCGCAGTATAGGTGTTCTCCATGAGCATGGCAATAGTCATCGGTCCGACTCCTCCGGGAACGGGAGTTATGAAGCCTGCAATCTTGGATGCCGCCTTGAAATCGACATCTCCGCAGAGCTTGCCGTTTGCGTCTCTGTTCATTCCCACGTCGATTACAACCGCCCCGTGCTTGATCATATCGCCGGTGATTAGCTTTGACTTGCCGACAGCGGCAACAAGTATATCAGCCTCACGGCATATATCGCCAAGATTCTCGGTTTTTGAGTGGCAAATCGTTACGGTGCCGTTTGCCTGCAGGAGAAGCATTGCCATCGGCTTGCCGACAATATTGCTTCTTCCGACAACTACGCATCTTTTACCTGCTACATCGACTCCGGTCGACTTTATGAGCTCCATTACCCCCGCGGGAGTGCACGGTGCAAAGTCTCCGCCGCCGGTGACAAGCTTTCCGACGTTAATCGGATGGAAGCAGTCAACATCCTTCTTCGGATTGATTGCCGCTATAATAGTGTCCTCGTCGATATGCTTGGGAAGAGGAAGCTGAACCAGAATACCGTGGATTTCGGGATTCTTGTTGAGTGAATCTATTAGCTCCAACAGAACAATCTCGGGTGTTTCCTCCGGAAGAACGTATTCAAACGATTTGAAGCCGACTTCTTCACAATCTTTCTTTTTGTTTCTTACATATATTTTCGATGCGGGATCATTTCCGACAAGGACCACAGCAAGACCCGGAACAACTTTAGATGTCTTCTGGAATCTGATTGCGTCCTTACGGATTCTTTCTTTTACAGCCGCCGCAACGGCTTTTCCGTCTATAATTTCTGCCATATAATTCCCCTTTGTAATTTGTTGATTTTATTCTTCTGTTTTTGTTTCTGCTTCCGGCTCGGTTTCCTGCACAGGTTCAGCTTCCGAAGCTTCTTCCGGCTCGGATTCATCACTCACTTCGGATTCCTCCGATTCGGAAGCCTCTTCACCTTCGTTTCGGAACTCATCGGCAAGTATATGCTGATTGTCTTCGACGTTGTCACCGACAGTGTCATCGACAATATGCTCATCCTCTTCGAGGCTTTCGTTCTGACCCTTCTTTGACTTCTTATAGGCTTCTTTCAGGAGAGCCTTTGATTCATCGGTATTAAAATAAAGCACATATCCGCCCTGCTTCTTACCTCTTATGCCCAGATAGATGAGCATTATTACCGCGAAGATGAAGCAAGTTCCGGCAAGGAGCTGAGAAACCTTGAGCGAAATTACGTCGTTATTAACAAGGTACAGGCTGTCGGTTCGGAGTCCTTCAATCCAGAATCTGCCGAAGCCGTACCAGCCGATATACATTAGGAAGAGCTGACCGTCATATTTACGGTGCTTCGAATAGATGTGAAGGATTATAAATCCAAGCAGGCACCAGAGCGATTCATACAGGAAGCAAGGATGCGCGAGCATATCGACAGCACGATTCGTTACAACCGATGTATTGTCGGGATATACAAAGAAGTAAATACCGTTCAGGATACTCTTTGAAACCATTCCCCAAGGGAGCGAGCCGGCTGCTTCGGAATAACCGTATGCCTCCTGGTTGAAGAAGTTGCCCCAGCGCCCTATGCACTGACCTATAAGGAAGCCCATTCCGGCAAGGTCGAGCATAGGCATCAGCTTGACCTTACGGATCTTCGCCATTATTCCGCCGATTAAAAGTCCGCCGATTATGCCGCCGTAGATGGCAAGTCCGCCGTCACGGATGTTGAATATCTCTGCGAAATCGAGAGTCCCCTCTTCTGTCATATAATTCTCGAGACTGAATATAACATAGTAGAGCCTTGCGCCGATTATTCCACCGATGAGACCGGCAAGAACGGTGTCGGTCACTCTGTCGATATCGAGACCGAATTTGCGGCATCTCGAGAATGCGTATATCATTGCGAGAACCATTCCGACGGCAATCAGGAATCCATACCAATAGATGTCGAGATTAATCCCCGGAATCGTGAACATTACGTTGTCGATTGAAAGTCCGTTCGGGAACAGCTTTGTAAACAGAGTACTGTTCGGAAAATAGATAACATTGCCGTCGCTGTCAAGAAGCTCACGGACAAAGTCAGAAGTCATTGCTAAGGTCATATGAAGATACCTTTCGTAAAAAATTGGTGCTTAAAAACCATATTCACCTAGGCTATTGTATCACAATACGATGTTTATTGCAAGAGTTACACATTAATTTCATTTTTCGGAGTCTCAAATCATATACATATAAATATAAAAAATTCAGGCGCGTACCGAAATACACACCTGAATCCTATACGACAGAAAAAGAGCCGGATCAGATTTCCATTTCCTTGATTTTCTTAAGGCAAGCGGGGCAAATATGCTTGTTGCCGAAAGGAATAATATCCTCGCCCTCACCGCAAAGAGCGCAGGAATTGGAATACTTTCTCAGGATAATGTTGTCGCCGTCGGTCAGAATCTCGATGGGATCCTTGATGTTAAGGTCCATAGACTTTCTGAGCTCCATGGGAATGACAATTCTTCCAAGCTCGTCGATTCTTCTTACAATACCGGTTGATTTCATAGTGTCGTACCTCCTTGACGTTTATATAAATATTATACAGCATAATTCGACATAATGCAAGTACCATTCGAGGTAAAATTTCAGAAATTGGTGTGAAAAAACAGTTTTTATATCGTCGTAACAAATAGCTCTGTGAAACACAAAGGAGTTTAACATATGATAGATTTTATACTGGCGGGAATTATCGCAGTGTCCTGCGTATATGGATTTTTTAACGGAGGAGCGGAAGCTGTCTCAAATGCCGTTTTAACGAGCGGACAAACCGCAGTGACGCTGACCTTAAGCATCTTGGGTGCGATGGCAACATGGGGCGGAATTATGAAGCTTGCCGAAAAGAGCGGACTTACAGACAGGATTGCACGTCTGATAAGTCCGGTTATAGGTCTTATATTCAGAGGTCTTGACAAAAACTCGAAAGCATTCAAGGCTATTGCCATGAATATAACGGCCAATCTCTTCGGTCTCGGAAACGCCGCAACTCCTCTCGGAATTGAGGCTATGAAGGAGCTTAAAGCAGAAGAAAACTGTGAAGATACGGCATCAAGAAACATGGTGCTACTGACGGTAATCAACACTTCTTCGATAGAGCTTATACCCTCAACAGTGGCGGCACTGCGGCTTACATACGGAAGCAGGTCGCCGATGGACATTCTGCCGTGTGTGTTGACAGTTTCGGTTTTGTCACTGACAGCGGCTATTGTGTGCGCATATGCTTTTGATAAGATAGGACGGAGAAAAAAGTGAGAATTACAAGTCTTGTTGTCCCTGTATTTGTTCTCGGAGTTATTCTTTACAGCTTACATAAGAAAACAGGCGTTTTCGATACGTTTATAGCAGGAGCAAAAGAGAATATCGCCGTCTGCTTCGACATACTCCCCTCTCTGGTCGCTCTGATGCTGGCAGTAGAGATGTTCAAGGCTTCGGGCGCGCTTTCGGCATTGACCGAGCTTATAGAGCCTATTACTTCGATTATCGGGATTCCTTCGGAATGTGTGCCTCTAGCGCTCATGCGACCGGTTTCAGGAAGCGGTGCGCTCTCGATGCTCGACAGTATTCTGTCGGAATACGGTGCCGACAGCTTTATCAGTCGGGTTGCAAGCGTGCTGATGGGTTCAACGGAGACCACACTTTACACCGTTGCCGTTTACTTCGGAGCCGTCAAGATAAAGAAAACACGCCATGCTCTGCCCTCGGCACTCGTGGGCGATTTCACGGCGTTTATTCTTTCTGCACTGACGGTCAGGTTGTTTCTTGGAGCATAGACTCAGCGCTCAATGATTCTCTCAATGTGAGATGCTCTGCCGGTTTTCTCGTCGAACTCGACCACTACACCGTTAATGAAGCATGGCGTGTCGGCTTCGGCGAATCTAACTGGGAAGTTAAGCCGCTGTTTTTCGATTGCTATCTCTTTGTTTACTCCCAAGACGGAATCCTCGGGACCGGTCATTCCGACATCGGTAATATATGCTGTTCCGCCACCAAGAATAGTCTCATCCGCAGTCTGGACATGTGTATGCGTCCCCATAACGGCTGTAACTCTTCCGGCGAGATAGAAGCCGAGAGCCTTCTTTTCGGCTGTGGCTTCAGCGTGGAAATCAACGAAAATATTCCTGGTTTCGATTCTCGCAAGTATCTCATCAACGGTTCTGAACGGATTTGCAAGCGGCTCCATATAGATGACGCCCATCAGGTTTATAACAGCAATCTGACATCTGCCCATGTCAAGGATATAATAGCCCTTACCGCAAACCTCATCGGAATAGTTCGCCGGTCTTATCAGGTGAGGGACATTGTCGAAAATCCCGAGCGATTCCCTTCTCTTGAAAGCGTGGTTGCCGGTCGTGATAACGTCTGCGCCGATTCTTGTGAGGAAATCGCAGGAATGGACGGTTATGCCGTTGCCGGAGGCGGAATTCTCGCCGTTGATGACGGTTACATCAATATTATATCTCTTTTTGATGTCGTGTAGTTTTGATGCCAGAAAGTCACAGCCTGTCTGCGCTACGACATCGCCAATCATAAGTAATCTCATTTTGTATCCTCCTTGAATCCCCATCCGTCGACTCCCGAGCGTCTTAATGCTCCGAAAATACGGTCGGTAAAGCCCTTGTCCTCACGTTCACGTTCTCTTAAGAAATCCTTCATTTCCTGCCGTTTGGTTGCGCCGTCGGCAGGGCATTTTGATTTCACTATCTCTAAATTATTCCGCCTTGCGGCGTTTTTAATCTCTCTTTCAGGTGCGAAAACAAGCGGTCTTATAATCGTGATATCGCTTCTGTCGAGATAGGTCTTCGGTGAAAAGCATCCAATTCTGCCTTCGATGAAGAGGTTCATCATAAACGTCTCGACAACGTCGTTATAGTGATGTCCGAGTGCTACTTTATTGCAACCGAGCTCTTTAGCCTTGCTATTCAGCGCTCCCCTTCTCATGTTGGCACAGAGGGAGCAGGGATTCGACTCTTTTCTTATATCAAAAACTATGCTTCCGATGTCGGATTTCTCAACGACATATGGAACGCTGTATTCTTTACAAAGTCTCCTGACGGGCGAATAGTCTGTCTCTACTCCTCCGAACTGAGGGTCGATAGTGAGAGCTGTTATGTCATAATCGATTCCAATGAATCGACGAAGAAGAATCAGTCCCGTTAGAAGGACAAGGCTGTCCTTCCCTCCTGAGACTCCTACGGCTATCTTATCTCCATCCTGAATAAGATCGAATTCAGTTATTGCTTTTCTCATGTATCCTAAAATCTTTTGCATGGCAATGTCCTTTCTATCTTCTGCATTATAGCACAATTCTTGCAACTTGAAAAGAGAAATAACCGAAAAAGTGAAATAAGAGAGGACAAAGTCACTCTCTTACTCCACCATTTACTTGGAACATTATATTATGAAGACAACTGTCAAAGTTAATTGGTCAGGCGTTTTGAAAAGAAATCTTATATGCGATGCTCTTTTCATCGCCTTACATTATTATATTATACCGATTTTTCTGAAAAAGTAAAGTGTCAAAATCGCCGAATATTTGCTTTTTTAAGCCCGTTTCATGTGTAAATTGCACGATTTTGAACGAGTTGATATCAAAATCTGAAACATTTATAAAGATAAGAGCCTGTGAGCAAAAATCCCTCCGCCCCCTTTCAGGACGGAAGGATTTAAAAACATCGGGTCAGAATTACTTTGAAAGTCTTTCCTTAAGGGCATTGAGCTCGTAAGCCATTTCCTTAGGAAGCTTATCGCCGAATCTTGAATAGAACTCTTCGATGCTCTTGGTGTCTTCAAGCCAGAGGTCCTTATCGACAGAAAGCAAATCCGCGATGGTGTCAACGGTGATACCGTCGAGACCTTCGATATTGATGTCCTCGGGCTTGGGCTCATAGCCGATAGGAGTTTCAACAGCATCGACAGTGCCTTCGCAACGGCTGATAATCCAGTCAAGAACTCTCATGTTATCGCCAAAGCCGGGCCAGATGAAGTTGCCTTCGTCGTCGGTTCTGAACCAGTTGACGTGGAAGATCTTAGGAGCCTTGTCGCCGAGAATCTTGCCCATCTCGAGCCAGTGTGCCCAGTAGTCACCCATGTTGTATCCGCAGAACGGAAGCATAGCCATCGGGTCACGTCTTACAACGCCTACAGCACCGGCTGCAGCGGCAGTAGTCTCGGAAGCCATGATAGAGCCGACGAAGGTACCATGCTGCCAGTTAAACGACTGGTATACGAGAGGAGCGGTCTTGGCACGTCTTCCGCCGAAGATCATTGCACTTATCGGAACACCCTGAGGATTGTTGAACTCGGGAGAAATGCAAGGGCAATTCTCTGCGGGAGCAGTGAATCTTGAGTTCGGGTGAGCAAGCTTGTTGCCGGCGGCGGTGTACTCAACACCGTTGACCTTCTCGCCCTTCCACTCGGTTGCATTAACCGGCGGATCCTTGGTGAGCTTCTCCCACCAAACGGTGTTGTCGTCATTGTTGATAGCAACGTTGGTGAAGATTGTATTCTTTCTTGTGGAAGCAAGAGCGTTATAGTTGGACTTTTCGTTGGTACCGGGAGCTACGCCGAAGAAGCCGTTCTCAGGGTTGATAGCGTAGAGTCTTCCGTCCTCACCGGGCTTGAGCCAAGCGATATCGTCGCCGACTGTCCAGACCTTATAGCCCTTCTTCTTGTATCCCTCCGGAGGAATAAGCATTGCGAGGTTGGTCTTGCCGCAAGCAGACGGGAATGCGGCGGTTACATATACAACTTCTCCGTTCGGCTTCTCAATGCCGAGGATAAGCATATGCTCGGCCATCCAGCCTTCGTTCTTGCCCTGATAGGAAGCGATTCTGAGTGCGAAGCACTTCTTGCCGAGAAGAACGTTTCCGCCGTATGCGGAGTTGATTGACCAGATTGTATTATCTTCAGGGAACTGAACTATGTATCTCTTTTCGGGGTCGACATCAGCCTTTGAATGGAGACCTCTTACGAAGTCGTTCGAGGTGTCGCCGAGGTTCTTGAAAGCGTCGGCACCCATTCTTGTCATGATAGCCATGTTAAGCACGACATAGATAGAGTCGGTAACCTCAACACCAACCTTGGCAAGAGGCGAGCCGATAGGTCCCATGGAATAAGGAATGACATACATTGTTCTGCCCTTCATAACTCCGTCGTAAAGAGGAGTGAGCATTGCATACATTTCCTTGGGGTCCATCCAGTTGTTGGTCGGTCCTGCATCCTCCTTCTTGCTGGTGCAGATGAAGGTTCTGTCTTCAACACGAGCAACATCGTTCGGCTTGGTTCTGTGATAGAGGCATCCGGGAAGCTTCTCAGGATTGAGAGCGATCATCTCGCCGGTCTCACAAGCCTCACGACGGAGGTCATTGAGCTGATCCTCACTGCCGTCAATCCAGACAACCTGATCGGGCTTGGTCAAAGCTATCATTTCATCAACCCACTTGTTGACATTTGGGTTCTTTGTCAGTGTAGCCATAGTAGTTATCTCCTTTGTTATCATTTGCGCCTGCGACGCAAGTCGCATTTGCATTGTGTTTTTTGGGTACGGAGCCGGATTTTATGTAAAATCCAAACTCTCCTCGAATACAATCATACACCCTTTGTGTCAAGAAATCAAGAGAAAATTATAACTTTCACCGATTTTTCAGGAATTAAATCTCTTAAGTATTTCAGTGATACACTTTGCCTTAAAAGTGTTTTTACGTGAAAAACACTTTTGAAAGTGCCAGTCTCAAAGGCTTACAGATTCCAATTATTATCAGCATCATTCCTAAGATAAAGAACGCCGCAAGCGGAAAGCCCGACCAACCGACAAAGCTTACGCTCTCGAAGGTAATCGAGATAAAGAGCTCTATGAGTGAGACATACACACCGGTGGCTATGAGTGTGCCGCCGACTATAAAGAGCTGTCCGCGTTTAACATAGCGCAAAAGTGTCACCATTGTTGTCACAATTATGCCAGCGATTCCCGCAATCGGGAAAGCGAGGCTCAGAAACCATCCGCCTTGAACCGTAAGGTCGATATAGAGTAAATACAGTATTATCGTTGCAAACGCAATCGGCGTGAATATTACGGGGTTCGGATGGCGGAACCATTCGGGAAGCGCGAACGATACATACAAAATCACGAGCGCGCCCAACACATAGCCCGACCATGTGATGCCGGAAGTGATGTTGAAATCAATCATAGCTACCATGAGCGATGCCAATATAAAGCAGACTGTCACGATAAACATGACTGCTACCCGGACGCTCTTTTTGGTTACCCGGCGAAATTCGGGATAAGGCTTTTCGCAATCATCCTGTTTTATATCGGGATGAAACACGGGAGTCAGGCATAGAGGGCAAACATGCTCGCTGTCCTTAAGCTCCACACCGCATTTTACACAGTACATAAATCCACCTCCCGGGGTTATTCGGCATCGCGTCGGTTGCTTTCCACGGTGACCTTGAAGCCGAGTTTTACAAGGTTTGTGAAAAAGATTCTTTCGAGCTCCGGCGCTACCGAGCTTCTTACAATATTAATTCTCATTTTGTCGCCATACGAGCAGACACCGCAGTTAAATGGTGACGAGGAGCGCACTCCCGTTGAAAAATCGAAGTATCTGATATACTTTTTCATCTCCTCTGGGAGGTCAATCATGCCTAAGTTCGATATCGAAAGGCAGGACTGCCCTTCTCCAAGCTGATAGAAAGCGATTCGCATGCCGATGTTTTTGATGAACAGAGGAACGACCTTGATTCCCATCACGAGCTCTGCATTGACATTCGGTGTGAACACCGCCTGCATGTTCTTCTTTGTGAGCTGTAGCGATAGCTGATGACTGACTATCGAGAGGATTTCGTTGAGTTCATATTCTCCCATTCTCGGGTCTACACCGACATTTACAAAAAGTGCGAAATTGCGCATGGTTTTGCTCGGGAAAAGTCTCCGAAGATTTACGGGAATCTGAACCCTGACAATCTTTTGTTTGCTACGCTTTTTCTGATGGAAATTCTGCATCTCGATAAGCGACATTAACATTACAGCCGCCAGAAATGCCGTTACAGTCACTCCCCTGCTCTTTGCGGCTTCGTGTATGGCGTTTGCGTCGAGCGTTCCCGTCGTGATATTGATAAAGCCGTCTGGCTCGGGAGTGCCCTTGAGGCGGTATGACTTGCTGAAATCCCGCTGTGCGCTGACCGAGCCCCTGTTTTTCAGGAAGCTGTCTTCAAGCTCCTCCGGTTCAGGATAAGCCTGCCGGTTGAGAACACCGTGTCCGTCGGGAATTCTTAAATCATGCTTCTGAGTGATATATTCGGCAAGAAGAGTTTTCAAAAATATCATTCCGCCGGTGCCGTCGGTTACGGCGTGGAAAAATTCAACAGCGATCCGATTGTTATAGTAGAGCACCCTTATAGCACACTTTCTTATGTCGTCAAACGGATGGCGCATGAAGGGTTGGAAACCGTCCTGAACGACAGTCGGAGGAGTTTTCAGCTCTTCGAGATAATACCAGAAGAAACCGGTTTTGAGCCTTGCGGCGATTGTCGGAAACCTGCCGACAGTGACATTAAGAGCAGATTGCAGGACTACCGGGTCAACTCTCTCGTTAAGCTCCGCCGACACCCGGAACATGTTGTACCAACCCTTGCGGCGGGATGCGGGAAATATCTTCGCGGCGTTGTCGAGTTTGACCCACCTTGCTGTGGAAATCGGTATCAGACTGCCGATAAAATCTCTTATAACCTCGTAATCGGATTTACGCTCTTTTACATCATACAGAACATAGGCGTGCCACATTCTACCGGCAATTATAAGCTTCGAGCGATTGCCGCTATCAAGAAGCTTCTTATGCAGTCTTGTCGAATCGTCAAGGAGAATTTCGTCGCCGCCGACAAATATAAGCGATGGCGGAAGCTTGGTGCCATCCTCAAAGAAAAGCGGCGAGACGAAGGGATTTGTTCTGTCATCGGAATAGCTATCGGCATAAAACTCGAGCTGTTCAAAAGTAAGCGTTGGGTCGACTTCCTTATTGGTTTCATAGGATTCACCCGAAGCGGTCAGATCGGTCCAAGGAGAAATTGCGATTATTCCCGCAGGCTGAGAAAGTCCAATCTCGTTCAGCTTGAGACAAAGGCTGTAGCAAAGCCCGCCTCCCGCCGATTCTCCGGCTAAGGTGATTCTGTCGGACGGAAAGCCACTGTCTATCAGGTATTTATACGAAGCGAGCGCATCATCGAGCGCAGCAGGAAATCTGTTTTCGGGTGCAAGGCGATAGGCACAGCAGAAGACCTTCAAACCATATTCGGACGCAAGCTTTGAGCCGAAGCCTCGGGCATATTCAAGACCGCCGCATGTATAGCCACCGCCGTGGAGATAGAGAATTACTCCGGCTGAACTGCACTCGTCCGGGATAACCCATTCGGCTGAAAAGTCCTGCCGGACAGTCCTTACGGATTTGTGCTCGACAAATGCCATGAGCTCACCAAGCAAATCCTGCCCTTTTCTCGCTTGCTCAAGTGTGCTACCGACAAGCTTCGGTTTCAAAATGGTCAGCTGTGAACGAAAGAATTTCTCAGTCAATTTTCCGCCTCCGTTTCAATTTAAGTTTCATCACTCTATGCCATATTGTATCATATTCGTCGCATTTTATCAAGAGGCATAAAATCGCCGCCCCATAGACTGGGACGGCGAAATTACAACACTTTGAGGCAGAATTACTTCTTGTCCTTGATTGCAGCTTGCGCGGCGGCAAGACGGGCAATCGGAACTCTGAACGGTGAGCAAGAAACATAGTCAAGACCGATGTTGTGGCAGAACTCGATGGAAGAAGGATCACCGCCGTGCTCGCCGCAGATACCGCAGTGAAGCGAAGGTCTGGTCTTCTTGCCAAGGGTTACAGCCATATCCATAAGCTTGCCAACACCGGTGGTGTCGAGACGAGCGAACGGATCGGACTCGTAAATCTTGTTCTCATAGTATGCGGGCAAGAACTTGCCGGCATCGTCACGGCTGAAGCCGAAGGTCATCTGAGTGAGGTCGTTGGTACCGAAGCAGAAGAACTCAGCCTCAGTGGCAATCTCATCAGCGGTAAGAGCGGCTCTCGGGATTTCAATCATGGTGCCAACCTCATACTTAAGGTTAACGCCTGCAGCCTTGATAACCTCGTCAGCAGTCTTGACAACTACATCCTTTACGAACTTGAGCTCCTTGACATCGCCTACGAGAGGAATCATGATTTCGGGAACGATGTTCCAGTCGGGATGCTTGGCCTGTACGTTGATAGCCGCCTTGATGACAGCGTTGGTCTGCATAACGGCAATCTCGGGATATGTTACGGTAAGACGGCATCCACGGTGGCCCATCATCGGGTTGAACTCATGGAGGTCGTTGATAACCTGCTTGATGTAAGCAACACTCTTGCCCTGAGACTCAGCCAGAGCTTCGATGTCAGCTTCCTCGGTGGGAACAAATTCATGAAGCGGCGGGTCGAGAAATCTGATGGTAACGGGATATCCGCCCAAAGCCTCGAAGAGTCCTTCAAAGTCTGCCTGCTGCATAGGCTCAATCTTAGCGAGAGCCTTCTCTCTTTCCTCAACGGTCTCGGAGCAGATCATTTCTCTGAATGCGCCGATTCTGTCGGGATCGAAGAACATGTGCTCGGTACGGCAAAGACCGATTCCCTGTGCGCCGAAAGCGGCTGCCTGCTTGGCATCCTTCGGGGTATCTGCATTGGTTCTTACGCCAAGCTTCTTGTACTTGTCGGAGAGTGCCATGATTCTTCCGAAGTAGCCGGAGTTGGGATCTGCGGGAACGGTGGGGATAATTTCATCATAGATGTTACCGGTGGAGCCATCAAGGGAGATAGGATCGCCTTCGTGGTAAACCTTGCCTGCGAGAGTGAACTGCTTGTTCTCCTCGTCCATCTTGATGTCGCCGCAACCGGAAACACAGCAGGTTCCCATTCCTCTTGCAACAACAGCGGCGTGAGAGGTCTGTCCGCCTCTAACGGTGAGGATACCCTGAGAGTACTTCATACCCTCGATGTCTTCGGGAGAGGTCTCAAGTCTTACGAGAACAACCTTCTCCTTGTTCTTACCATGCGCAACAGCATCCTCTGCAGTGAACACGATGGTGCCGGCAGCTGCTCCGGGAGAAGCGGCGATACCCTTGCCTACGGGCTTAGCCTTCTTGAGGGCGGCAGGATCGAATGTCGGGTGGAGGAGCATATCGAGGCTCTTGGCATCAATCTGCATAAGAGCTTCCTCTTCCGTAATCATACCCTCGTCGATAAGGTCGCAGGCAATCTTGATAGCCGCCTGAGCGGTTCTCTTGCCGTTTCTTGTCTGAAGCATATAGAGCTTGCCGTGCTCAACGGTGAACTCCATATCCTGCATATCTCTGTAGTGATTTTCGAGGGTCTTGCAAACCTCGGTGAACTGCTTGAACGCTTCGGGGAACTTCTGCTCCATTTCGGAGATGTGCATAGGAGTTCTTACACCTGCAACAACGTCCTCGCCCTGCGCATTGGTGAGGAATTCGCCGTAAAGACCCTTGTTACCGGTAGACGGGTCACGGGTGAATGCAACACCGGTGCCGCAATCGTCGCCCATGTTGCCGAATGCCATCATCTGTACGTTGACAGCGGTACCCCAGGAATAAGGGATATCGTGGTCCATACGATAAACATTGGCTCTCGGGTTGTCCCAAGAACGGAATACAGCTCTGATTGCTTCGTAGAGTTGCTCCTTGGGATCGTCGGGGAAGTCCTTGCCGAGCTGAGCCTTGTATTCAGCCTTGAACTGGTTGGCAAGGTTGTGAAGATCGTCGGCATCGAGCTCAACGTCGTAAACAACGCCCTTCTCCTGCTTCATCTGGTCGATAAGCTTTTCAAAATGCTTCTTTCCGACTTCCATGACGACGTCGGAGAACATCTGGATGAATCTTCTGTAGCAGTCCCAAGCCCATCTGGGGTTACCGGACTTCTCGGCGATGACGTTGACAACGTCTTCGTTAAGACCGAGATTAAGAATCGTGTCCATCATACCAGGCATTGAAGCTCTTGCGCCGGAACGAACGGATACGAGAAGAGGATTTTCCTTGTCGCCGAACTTCTTACCGGTAATCTGCTCCATCTTCTCAACGTACTCCATGATTTCAGCCATGATTTCATCATTGATTACACGACCGTCCTCATAATACTGGGTGCAGGCTTCGGTGGAAATTGTGAAGCCCTGAGGAACAGGAAGACCGATATTGGTCATCTCAGCGAGATTTGCGCCCTTTCCGCCGAGAAGCTCACGCATGTTTGCGTTGCCTTCGGTGAAAAGGTAACAATACTTTTTACTCATACTTTTTTACCTCCAAGTTATTTGACCGATTTCATTCGATTTTGCCCATAAAACGGTTACAATAATTATATCAGATACTTCTCATTTTTTCCATACCCTTTGAAGAAAAAATATGACAAATTACAGGCACAAAATTTGTGCATTTTTATACAAAATGCAACGTAAGAATGCTCTTGAAAGAATTTTTCGTTTGCGCTATAATAAGTTGGGTTAGAATGAGCGTCAGAAAAAAACGCTCTTAATGCGATTATGGAGGCAGACATGGAGAACGCGATTATCCTCGCCGCCGGTGCGGGAAAAAGAATGCACTCAGACAAGCCGAAGGTTCTTATGGAGGTGCTCGGGAAGCCGATGCTCTCATGGGTAACGGAAGCTTGCGAGAATGCGGGAATTGAAAATATCTGCGTAGTCAAGGGCTACGGTGCGGATGAAATAGACAATTATCTTTGCGGAAAATATGAAACAGTTTTACAATCTCAGAGACTTGGAACGGGTCATGCGGTTATGTGTGCAAAAGAGTTTCTTTCGGATTTTCTTAAAAAGAATCCTGAAAGCCACACTCTTGTTGCCTGCGGCGATTCACCTTTTATTGATTTCAAGACGATAAGAGCGGCACTGGAGTTTCACAAGCTTAGCGGAAGTGCGGCAACCGTTATCACAGCCGACTCCCCTAACCCATACGGTTACGGAAGAATAGTCCGCAAAGGCGGAGAACTGAGTGCAATTATCGAAGAAAGAGACTGCACGCCCAAGGAAAGAAAAATCCGGGAGATAAATTCCGGATGCTATTGGTTCGACACCGAGAAGCTTCTCGAATTTCTTCCGATGCTTACAAGAGAAAACGCTCAGGGAGAGTATTATCTTACAGATACCGTGGCTTTGATGACCTCAAAAGACTTGAAGGTCACTGCATTCAAAACGGACAATTCTGATGCCGTTTTAGGCGCTAATGACAGAAAAGGGCTGTTGAAGCTCAATGACATTGCAAGAAAGAGAATAATTGAAAGACACCTCGAGAATGGCGTTGAGTTTATCACAACCGACGGAATTACAATTTCCCCCGATGTCAGGATTGGTGCAGGTACGAAGATTTTGCCGTCAACTATTCTCACAGGCAACACTGTTATCGGCAATAACTGCATCATAGGTCCGAATTCGAGGCTTGAAAATACCGCTGTCGGGGATGATTCGACGCTCGATAATGTTGTTGCCCATGACGCTACTGTCGGGTCCCACGTTTCCGTGGGTCCGTTCGTACAGTTGAGAGCCGGTACTGTTATCAAAGACTATGCCCATGTCGGAGATTTCGTCGAGATTAAAAATTCCGTAATCGGAGAAGGCACGGCTGTGGCACATCTTACATATGTCGGGGACAGCGACGTCGGAAAGAATGTCAACTTCGGTTGCGGAGTTGTGACGGTCAACTATGACGGAACCAATAAAGCAAGATGCACTATTGGCGATAATGCGTTTATCGGATGCAATACGAATCTGATTGCTCCTGTCAATATCGGCGACTGCGCCTACACTGCGGCAGGGTCAACCGTAAATAAGAATGTTCCGGACGGGGCGCTTGCCATTGAACGTTCAAAGCTTGAAATCAGAGAAGGCTATGCCGAGCATAAGCTTAAGCGCCATATTGAAAAAGGCAAAGAGCTCGAAGAAAAGCTAAAAGATTAAATCACAATGAAGAAATAAAACCACTCACCCGCCCGACTTCGGTTGTGCGGGTTGAAGTCATGAACGGAGGATATAAATGGGGTTATTTACGAAAAAGAAAGAGACAGCCGGAAGCATTGAATGGCTTATTGTGGGCTTGGGAAATCCCGGGTCTCAGTATGAGAGAACACGCCACAACTGTGGCTGGTTGACGGCTGACAAACTGGCGGAGAAATATAATGTCAAGCTCAAAAAGCTCAAATTCAAATCGCTCTGCGGAGAGGCTACGATATCCGGCAAAAAGTGCCTTATCATGAAACCGACAACTATGATGAATTCAAGCGGCGAAGCTGTTGTCGAGGCGCTGAATTTCTATAAAATTCCCATCGAGAATGTGCTTGTCATCTGCGACGATATCTCGCTTGATTTAGGCAAAATCCGGGTTAAGAGAAAGGGCTCGGACGGAGGTCAGAAAGGACTTCGGAGCATCATATACTTGAGTGGAAAGGATACTTTTCCCAGGGTCAAAATCGGAATCGGTGCAAAGCCGAACCCGGAATATGACCTGGCGGCATGGGTACTTTCGAGATTCAATGACAATGAATTCGTCACCATGAACGAAGCCTTTGACAGAGCTATTACCGGTGTTGAACTTATCGTCGATGATAAGATTGACGAAGCTATGAACAGACTTAACTGACGTTAAGTCATAACTAACGTTAAGTGGGCTTAACTGTCGTTAAGCCAATCTTTTAATATTTGGAAGGAATATTATGGGTATATTTTATGATGCCATAGACAGGCTTTCGTTCTTACGGGAGCTAAACACGGCAGTAAAATCCGGACAGCTCCCCACTTCGGTGACGGGGCTTTCGTCCGTTCATAAAGCGCATGCGGTTCTCAGCCTTTCGCAGGACAGACCGGTTCTGGTCATCACTCCCGACGACGCAAGCGCAGTGAGAATGGTCTCGGATATTAACGAGATGGCTGGAAGAGAAATCGCCTGCCAGTTTCCTGCAAGGGATATAATACTCGCCGATGTCGATGCTGTCTCGCGGGAATACGAGCAGAAGAGGATCTATGCTCTTGAAAAGCTTCAGAACGGAACGGCTAAAGTGCTCGTTTGCAGTGCTGAAGCATGCCTTGAAGGGACGATTCCGCCGGAAGTGCTCCGCGATATGAGCTTTACGCTCTCCCCTGCCGACTCGGTTGATACGGGAAAGCTCTCTGAGAAGCTTATAGAAATGGGCTATACACGCTATCCGCAGACAGAGGGAGTCGGGCAGTTTTCGATAAGAGGCTTGATTGTCGACATCTTCCCAGTCGGAATGAACATGCCGATAAGGCTTGAGCTCTGGGGCGACGAGATTGACACGGTTTCAACCTTTGATATCGAATCACAGAGACGATTTGACACTATCAAGAGCGTTACCATATCCCCTGCCAAAGAGCTTCTGATATCAGGCGAAAATCTTGCTTTTGAAATCAAAGAGCTTCTTGAAAAAGCCACCGGCAAGCGTTCAGCAGAGATTAAGAAGCATCTGAATCAGGATCTCGACATGATAAATTCGGGTCTTATGCCGGCAAGCCTTGACAAATACTACAAGCAGATTTATGGCGAGACAAGCACAGTTTTCGATTATTTCGAGGACGGAGTCTGCGTTATCTGCGAGTATTCAGATGTTCTGGAGAAAGCGAAAGACGTCACGGCACAGCTCTCGGAGGATATTAAACTTCTGTATGAAGACGGGCTCCTGTTCAAGGAGATGTCGGGATTCACCATAGAGCCGGCTGTGATGTTCCAGAAAGCACTTAAGATGGGATGTATTTATCTCGACACATTCATGCACGGGTCGGACGTAAGGCTCAAGAAGCTTATTTCGGCGGAGGCTTACCAGTCGTCCGTCTGGAGCGGAGACTCGGCGACCCTTGACGATGAGATTGAAAACTATATCACCAGGGGCTTCTGCATGGTCGTCCTTGTCGGGAGCACAAAGGCGGCAAGCATCGTGTCTCAGGATATCGAGCGAAGCGGCTATAAAGTCCAGAGGCTCAATGACAAGTCGGTCTATCAGGAAGGACTTGTGTATGTCGGAGTCGGCTGTCTTTCGGGAGGATTTGAATATCCAACAGCGAAGTTCGCCGTCATCACTCAGCAAAAGGTATTTACGGCTCGAAAGAGAAGCAAGAAACGCCCCGACAATTCGGAGCGAATCAACAGCATTTCGGATATTTCGAAGGGCGATCTGGTCGTCCACAGCCTGCATGGAATCGGCAAGTTTGAGGAAATCTCAAATATTGAGACGAACGGAGTCACGAAAGATTACATCACCATCAAGTATGCCGGAACAGACGTATTGTACGTCCCAGTCACTCAGCTCGATATGGTTTCAAAGTATGTGGGAACCGGCGACGACGAGAACGTCAAGCTGAGCAAGCTCGGCGGAACCGAATGGGCGAAAACGAGAGCCCGGGTCAAGAAAGCCTGCAAGGACATGGCAGACGAGCTTATCAAGCTTTATGCCCAGAGACAGCTTGCCAAGGGCTTTGCATTTTCGGAGGACAACGTCTGGCAGACCGAGTTTGAGGAAAGATTCGAATATCAGGAGACCGACGACCAGCTCAGGTCGATACAAGAAATAAAATCCGACATGCAAAAGCCTGTCCCAATGGACAGACTTCTCTGCGGAGATGTAGGATTCGGGAAGACCGAAGTCGCTCTCAGAGCCGCCATGAAGTGCATTCTTGACGGGAAGCAGTGCGCTATACTCGTTCCGACAACTGTTCTTGCTTGGCAACACTATCAGACTGCTTTAAGGCGATTCGAGCACTTAGATGTAAATATTGAATTGATGTCAAGGTTCCGTTCTCAGAAAGAGCAGAAGGTAATCGCAAGAAAGCTCGAGAGAGGCGAAATTGACCTCGTAATCGGCACTCACAGACTTGTTCAGAATGATATAAGGTTCAAGGACCTGGGACTTCTCATTATAGATGAAGAGCAGAGATTCGGTGTCGCCCACAAGGAGCATATGAAGGAGCTCTACCCTTCTGTTGATATCCTGACTCTTTCGGCTACCCCTATTCCCCGCACCCTTAACATGGCGCTCAGCGGAATAAGAGATATGTCTGTTATTGAAGAGCCGCCGGCGGACAGATATCCCGTTCAGACATACGTTATAGAATATCAGCAGGGCGTTATCCTGCAGGCGATTCACAAAGAGCTTCGCCGTGGCGGACAGGTATACTACATACACAACAGAATTGAAACTCTCGACGCGTGCGCTTACAGGCTTCAACAGAATCTCCCGGGAGCTAAAATTGGTGTCGCCCACGGACAGATGGACGAGAGGGAGCTTTTGGAGATCTGGCGACAGCTTCTGGAGCGAGAAATCGATATTCTCGTATGTACCACTATCATTGAGACCGGCGTCGATGTTCCGAACGTAAATACACTCATCATCGAGGATGCCGACAGATTCGGACTTTCACAGCTCTATCAGCTGAGAGGTCGTGTCGGACGGTCGTCAAGAAGAGCGTATGCCTATTTCACATTCAGGCGTGGAAAGGTCCTGTCGGAGGTCGCCGCAAAAAGGCTTGAAGCGATAAGAGAACTGACGCAGTTCGGCTCGGGATTCAAGATAGCTCTTAGGGACCTCGAAATAAGAGGCGTCGGGTCTATTCTCTCTGCCAAACAACACGGGCACATGGAAGCCGTCGGATATGATATGTATCTACAGCTCCTCGAAGAAGCCATCGCCGCAAGCAAGGGAGAAACCAAACCGAAAGCATCGGAGGACTGCCTTGTTGACGTTACGATAGATGCGTTTATTCCGGAAACATATATCGAGTCGCTTAAGGCAAGGCTTGAAGCCTATCGGAAGATTGCTTCCATTCTGACCGTTGAGGATTCGGAAGACGTTATCGACGAGTTTATCGACCGCTACGGCGAGCCGCCGAAATCGGTTATGGGACTTATAGACGTTGCACTCGTAAGAAACGGTGCGGCGAGACTCGGAATCAAGGAAATAACCCAGCGAGGAAACAACCTTATCTTCTATGTCACCGAGAATGCTTCGGTCAATTCCATTATGAATCTGACGAAGAAGTTTGCCGGCAGAATCCTTGTAAACGGCTCCGAGGGCGGGTACATCCAGCTCACACTCGGGAAGAAAGAACAGCCGCTACAGATGATGAAGGCGGTCGTGGAGACAATGCAAGCAGAATAGTGAGAAAAGCAAAAGAGCCAACGTCACAAATCGTGCCGTTAGCTCTTTTTTGTTGCAAAATTTTATTCTGTTCTCAGTGCCTCTACGGGGTCCTTCTTCGCCGCCATACTTGACGGAACAAGTCCGGAAATAAGCGTGAGAACCGTGCTTATGACTATGAGTACAACTGCACTCACCGCAGGAAGCGAAGCCGCAAGGTAGGAAATGCCTGTGATGCTTTGCAGGATGATGTTTATAGGAATCAGCAACAGGAGAGAAATTATTATTCCCATTGCGCCCGATACAAATCCTTCGATAAGTGTTTCGGCGTTGAATACTCTTGAAATATCACCCTTTGACGCACCGATTGCACGAAGAATACCGATCTCCTTCGTTCTCTCAAGAACTGAGATGTAGGTTATAACCGCAATCATGATTGAGGAAACGATGAGCGAAATCGCTACGAACGCAATCAGGACATACGAAATAGCGTTGATTATCGTAGTCATCGAGGACATCAGGAGTGCAATATAGTCGGTATAGGAAATCTGGTCATCCTCGTCAACACTTTCATTATACTCCTCTATCAAGGTTGAGATTTCGTCCTTGTCTTCAAACGATGCGGCGTAGATATAGATTGCACTGGGTGAGCCCTGATCGACATAGCCCAAAAGCGACATGTTGTCATCATAGGTCGAATCCGAGAAACCGCTCGGAATATTCTCATCATGGAGCGACTGGTATTCATCGTCGGAAAGCTTATATGAATCGAACATTGCGGCAACCTCAGCATCGCTGAGAGCAGAGAGCTGAGTCGAGATGGTCTCGGCATATTGCTGAGCGACCAAAGCGGAAAGAATCTGGTTTATATATGTGTCCTCTGTAGTGGCATCAAGCGTCGCAATATAAGATCTTATAGACTCTTCATCCATCTGTGTCTGGCTGACAAATGCCTGTACGAGAAGGTCTTCAATCTGTTCATCGGTCATCGTCGTGCGGTATTGCTCAACAGCTGTGCTTATATAGTCTTCACTCGGAACGCTTGCAAGCGACAGGTATGCTTCCGCTTTTTCCGAGTCGGTGAGTTCTGAAATCCACTCATCAACTTCGACCTTGATATCCTCCAGAGAAAGCTCGTCATCTCCGGTTGAGAACTTGAGTCCTGTCAGGACATCAGTCTCGGGATTCTCCATCTGCTCTGTTACAAGGTCACTAGACCCGGTTCTTTCGATGATATATTCAGTCAATGCGCCTGTGTAGCCGATAGCTCCGCTCATGAAGCTTGATGCAGAGTCTTCACTCTGACGGATGATGCCGACGACCTTAAGCTTTATAGCGTTGTCGGAATCATAGAGGAACTGAAGACCCGTTTCGGTTTCGGCGGCGTCGATATATGTTGTTCCGTCCTCGCTGAGTTGGTATTTATCGCAGTTCAGGATTACACGGAAATCAAGGTTCATGATGTCTTCATAGCTCCACGAGGTCACACCGCTGTCTTCGTCGTCGGTTTCTTCACCGCTCAACGCGCTGATAAGCTCATCGCTCGTGACGAGTCCCATCGCATAGAGCATCATGTCATTGATTTCGTTGTTCGAATCGACAACTATGACAATCTCATCGTAGCTTTCTGGCCAACGTCCCGCTATGACGTCATACTGCTCGGTCATCGACTCATTTACAATCTCGCCATCCATGCCGCTCAGAAGCTGTTGCCAAGCGTCAAGAGACATGTAGCTCGTGAGTGTTGAGTCTGAAATATCAACACCCATACTTGCATAAAGAGAAGTCATCAGGTCGGTTAAGTCCGATTTGACGATTTCACCGTCAGCATTCGTGACGTAGACACTCATATCGGTGTCGTACTCATAGCTGTATGCAGAAGCGTAGCTCTTCATCTCTTCCGACGTTTCAAGATATTCCTTGAACTTGACGAGGTTGTTTTCTCTCGTCTCGATATTAGTCATCGACTCCATCATGCTTGACATGATACTGCTCTTGTAAACGGCGTCAAGCTCATGCTTTTCTTCGCTTTCACTGCTTGTCGACATCAGCGATGTCATAAGCTCCGTCATATCGACCTCGCTTGCACTGATGGTTATCGGATATGACGAAAGTGTGTCCTCCTGAACCCTGTCGATATAGTTCTGAACACCCGTAGACACAGCTAAAATCAGAGCAATACCTATTATTCCGATACTACCTGCAAAACAGGTCAGAATCGTTCGTGCCTTCTTCGTCATGAGGTTGTTAAGAGACAGAGAAAGAGCGGTTCCGAAGGACATCGAAGGCTTCTTTTCTTTACCGACTTTTCTTATTTCGTCGGGAGAAGGCTGAGATTCATCCTCGGTATAAGGATTTGAGTCGCTTTGAACAACGCCGTCAAGACAACGGACGATTCTCGTGGCGTATTGCTCGGCAAGCTCGGGGTTATGGGTTACCATTATGACAAGTCGGTCCTTCGAGACCTCCTTCAGAATCTCCATAATCTGAACGCTTGTCGTCGAATCGAGTGCGCCTGTGGGTTCATCCGCCATCAGGATTTCGGGATCGTTGACGAGTGCTCTTGCGATAGCGACACGTTGCATCTGACCGCCGGACATCTGGTTCGGCTTTTTGTTTAACTGGTCCTCGAGACCTACTTTTTTAAGGGCATCTATAGCCCTCTTTCTGCGCTCAGCCTTGCCGACACCCGAAAGCGTCAGGGCAAGCTCAACGTTTGCGAGAACCGTCTGATGAGGAATCAGGTTATACGACTGGAAGACGAAGCCGACCGAGTGGTTACGGTAGCTGTCCCAGTCGGAGTCTTTGAATTTCTTGGTTGATCGGCGATTTATGGACAGGTCGCCGGACGTGTATTGGTCGAGTCCGCCGATGATGTTTAAAAGCGTCGTCTTGCCACAACCGGAAGGTCCTAAGATTGCAACAAATTCACTTTTCCTGAACTCGATGCTTATGCCTTTCAGGGCGTGTATCGTTTCGTCACCGACGAAATAATCTTTTGTGATATTGGTTAGTTTCAGCATTATTATATGTCGCCTTGTTTAAGGCTCTCCTTTCACATATGTAATACCATTTCCCGACAACTTTTTCAAAGGTGTCTTATTATTGATTTTATCTTAAAGTCTATAATATCATCACATGTCGCAAAAGTCAATTAGCCTCGGCTATCTTTCAACAGCTTTTCACTGCTGTATCACACTTAAGATGTTGAAAGCCCGTTAAAAAAGCCGGCACGATTGCTGGCTTTTTATTAACTTATCTGAACAAAAGGCATGTCCCGCTTTCGCGATAATACCTGATTTTTGCTTCTATTGCCGCACGGCTTACCCCCAGATACTCCGCCAGGCAGTCGATGCACAAAAACTCGTCTGCGCACCTGAGCACAAGCTTACGATAAATCGCTATGTCGTCGCCCTCGAGCTTGTGTCCGCACTGACGGCAGGTTTCGTAATTCGCCATCAGAGCTTGACGAGCTTGGCTCTCAGAATAAGGCAATCGTGAGCCTCGACGTCGGCTGTGAATCTTTCAGCATAGGTGCCGATTGTTTCATGCTTCCAGCAATCGTACATTTCGAAGCCGTAACCCACAGAGGACGGAAGTCCCATATCCCAGAACGGGAATGAAGCCGCTCTGCCGAACTTGTCGCCGAAGTTGAAGAGACCGATTGCATAATCGCCGTTCTCAAGAGGCTTAACAAGAATCTTGACCTGACCATCGTCCCATCCGGAGGAATCAAGGACATATGCTCCCCTTCCCTCGGGGTCCTGATTGATGGCGATAACGTCCTTGTTCATGAGGATTTCCTTGGTGGCATCGCTCATATTTCTGATGTCACAACCAATCATCAAGGGAGAGTTCATCATCGCCCAGAGTGAGAAGTGGGTCTTGTATTCGGTATCGGTGCAACCGAAGCCGCCATCGCCGATAAAGTCGTTATTCGAGCCGCCGTGCATTCCGACAACGAGCATGTCGATATCGTTCCAACAGTAAACACCCTGCTGGCTCTGTCTGCCGAACTGTGATTTCGCAAGGTTTACGATGGAGTTCCAGCTGTCCTGAATGTCGCCGGTAGAACGGAACATCTGGGCACCGGTTTCCTTGATCCATGTGTAGACGTCATCCTGACCCCAGTTACATGCCGAGAAGAGGATGTCTCTTCCGCAGTTACGAAGTGCCATTCCCATTCTCTTGTAAAGAAGCTCGCCGGGGATTCCCTTCGGCTTGAAGCAGTAATCATATTTGAGGAAGTCAACGCCCCACTCTGCAAAGGTATTCGCGTCGACGAATTCATGCTCGAAGGATGCGGGATAAGCCGCACAGGTGTGGGTCCCCGAGCAGGAATACATACCGAATTTGAGCCCTTTCGAATGAATGTAGTCGGCAAGATACTTCATTCCGTGTGGGAACTTTTCGGGGTCGGCAACGAGCTTGCCGTTTTCATCTCGTTCTTTTTTGGACCAGCAATCGTCGATAACTATGTATTCATAGCCGCAATCCTTAAGCCCCGTTGCGACCATTTCGTCGGCCGCCTGCATAACAAGCTCTTCGTTGATGTTCCATGTGAAGGTATTCCATGAGTTCCAGCCCATCGGCGGAGTACGTCCCAGATTCTTAGGCATATAATCTCTTCCTTTCAGATGCAAGTATGAATTTATTAACCGTCAAGGCTTTGCAGCCATTTTCGGGAAATAATCCGAAAAGGCGCACAATAAGCCTTTTATATTAAGATTATAACTCATACGGCATTGATTGTAAATATAAATATATGATACGGATCAGTGTACTTCCACACAATACGACCGTCAACTTCATCCGTTCCAGTAATCCTTGAGCTTATCAAAGAAGCCTTTTTTCGAAGCCGAGTTCTTATCCTCAAGAGAATCATCGAACGCCTTCAACAAATCAGCCTGTTTCTTATTCAGATTCTTCGGAACTTCGACTTTAACGGTTACATACTGGTCGCCACGGTCATTCTTGTAAAGGCGCTTGACGCCCTTGCCGCGAAGTCTGAATACGGTGCCGGTCTGAGTTCCGGCGGGAACTGTATACTTAACGTTGCCGTCGATGGTAGGAACGGTTATCTCGTCGCCCAGAACAGCTTGCATGTATGAAATCGGAACTTCGGTATAGATGTCGTAGCCTTCACGCTCGAAGAGCTCATCCTCGGTGACGTTGATCTTTATATTGAGGTCACCGAAGCCTCCGCCGTTTACGCCGCAGTTACCGGCTCCCGGAACGCGAAGCGTCTGACCGTCGTCAATTCCGGCGGGAATCTCAACCTCGCGTGAAAGGGTCGAACGGACTCTGCCCTGCCCCTGACAGGTTGTGCAGGCTTCTCTTATAATCTTTCCTCTGCCTCCGCACCTCGAACAGGTCTGTGTTGACTGGAAGGTGCCGAAAGCGGTTCTCTGATTTATTCTTACCGTTCCGGTGCCGTGGCAATCGGGGCAGGTTTCCGGCTGTGCGCCGCCCTTGGCTCCGGTGCCCTTGCAATCAGGACAAGTATCATAACGTGAAACTCTTACATTCTTCTTTGTGCCCTTGCAGGCTTCCATGAAGCTTATTGTCATTTCCTGACGCAGATCCTGACCACGCTTGGGGGCATTCGCATTCGAAGTACTCGAACGGGTTGAACCGCCGCCGAAGAAAGCGTCGAAGATGTTGCCCATGTCAGCACCGAATCCGCCAAAGCCTCCTCCGAAGCCGCCGGTACCGCCGTAGGAGCCATACGTTCCGCCGCCCTGACCGGCTCCATAGCTCGGGTCTACTCCGGCAAAGCCGAACTGGTCATACATCTGCCTCTTGTCCTTGTCGGAAAGAACCTCGTATGCCTCGTTGACTTCTTTGAATTTAGCCTCGGCTTCCTTATCGTTCGGGTGAAGGTCGGGATGATATTTCTTTGCGAGGGTTCTGTAGGCATGCTTGAGCTCGTCGTCCGTCGCGCCCTTCTGCACACCCAAGACCTCGTAATAATCTCTTTTATCCGCCATAATTTACTCCCATATTGAAAGTTTGCCAATCCGCCGCGCCATGAAGCTCGGCGGATTGGCTTTATTTTGTCTGTCTGAATCAGTCGGCGTCGGTGAAGTCGGCATCAACTACGTTGTCGTCTCCGCCATTATTGCTACCGTTGTCGTCAGGTCCCTGCTGATTCTGCTGTTCTGCGGCAGCGGCAGAGTATACCTTTGTAGCTATATTCTGAATCGACTGCTCGAGCTCCTTCTCTTTCGACTTGATAGCTTCCATGTCGGTGCCCTTGAGAGCTTCCTTGAGAGCAGAAATCTTGGCTTCGCAATCGGACTTGTCAGAAGCGTCTACCTTGTCGCCGAATTCCTCGAGGGACTTCTTGCACTGGAAGACCATCTGGTCAGCCTGATTTCTTGTGTCGACATCCTCGCGCTTCTTCTTGTCCTCTGCGGCGAACTGCTCGGCTTCCTTGACAGCCTTGTCGATATCGTCCTTGGACATGTTGGTGGAAGAAGTGATTGTAATCTTCTGCTGTTTGCCGGTGCCGAGATCCTTTGCGGATACGTTTACGATACCGTTGGCATCAATATCGAAGGTAACCTCGATCTGAGGGATTCCTCTCGGAGCGGGAGCAATACCGTCGAGTCGGAACATACCGAGCTGTTTGTTATCCTTGGCGAATTCTCTTTCACCCTGAAGGATGTTGATATCAACTGCGGACTGATTGTCTGCCGCGGTAGAGAATACCTGAGACTTGGAAACAGGGATAGTGGTGTTTCTGTCGATAATCTTGGTGCAGATACCGCCCATGGTCTCAAGACCGAGTGAAAGCGGGGTTACATCAAGAAGGAGAAGACCTTCCTTGACGTCGCCGCCGAGGATACCACCCTGAAGTGCGGCACCGAGAGCAACGCACTCATCGGGATTGATTCCCTTGAACGGCTCCTTGCCGGTAATCTTTCTTACTGTATCTACGACTGCGGGGATTCTTGAAGAACCGCCAACCATGAGAACCTTATGGATATCGTTGGTTGAAAGTCCGCTGTCGGAAAGCGCCTGCTTAACCGGTCCTACTGTTGCCTCAACGAGGTCAGCGGTGATTTCGTTGAACTTAGCTCTTGTGAGAGTATAGTCGAGGTGCTTCGGTCCTGTTGCATCAGCTGTGATGAACGGAAGGTTGATGTTGGAGGAAGCAACGTTTGAAAGCTCAATCTTAGCCTTTTCAGCGGCTTCCTTGAGTCTCTGCATCGCCATCTTGTCGTTAGAAAGGTCAATGCCATCCGACTTCTTGAATTCGCTTACGAGAAGATCAATGATTCTCTGGTCGAAGTCATCGCCGCCGAGGTGGTTATTACCTGCTGTTGCCAATACTTCGGTTACGTCCTCGCCCATCTCGATGATGGATACATCGAAGGTGCCGCCGCCGAGGTCATAAACCATAACCTTCTGGCTTTCTTCCTTGTCGATTCCGTAGGAAAGTGCCGCGGCTGTAGGCTCGTTGATGATTCTCTTGACGTTAAGACCGGCAATCTGTCCTGCGTCCTTGGTTGCCTGACGCTGGGAGTCGGTGAAGTAAGCCGGAACGGTGATAACCGCATCGGTTACCTTCTCGCCGAGGTAAGCTTCGGCATCCTGCTTGAGCTTCTGGAGAATCATTGCGGAAATCTCCTGAGGAGTGTAGCTCTTGCCGCCCATCTGAGCCTTGTAATCGGAGCCCATATAGCGCTTGATTGAAATTACGGTGTTGTCATAGTTGACAACAGCCTGTCTCTTGGCAACCTGACCTACGAGTCTGTCGCCATTCTTTGATACTCCGACAACGGAAGGAGTTGTTCTTGCGCCTTCACTGTTGGGGATTACTACTGCCTCGTCGCCTTCAACAACAGCTACGCATGAATTGGTTGTACCAAGGTCTATACCTATGATTTTTGACATATAAATCTCTCCTTATTAAGTATGTGATAAATTTGGATTTTTCTTGTTTTATTCGGACTAACAGTTTGCAACAGCGACCATTGCGGGTCTTATAACCTTATCGCCACGCTTGTAGCCCTTCTGATAAACTTCGGCAACGACATTGTCGCCAAGGTTCTCATCAATTATCTGAGTTACGGCATCCTCTAACTGAGGGTTGAACTCCTCCCCTTTCGGGTCGATTATCTCAACTCCGAGCTTTTTGAAAGCATCTGAAAGCTGATTCTGGATCATCATGACGCCCGACTTATACTTTTCATCGGTTGTCTCGGCAGTAGCGGCACGCTCGAAGTTATCCGCCATCGGGAGGAACTCCTTTATTGCGGCAACCATTGCGTCGGGATAAATATCCGCCTTTTCCTTCTGGGTGCGCTTTCTGAAATTGTCGTACTCGGCGGCAAGTCTCTGATACTTATCCGTGAGGTCTGCAAGCTCTTTTATTATTTCTTCGTTCTCTTTCTTCAAGAGTGTGAGCTCGTCGTCCTCGGGAGCTTCTTCGGCTGCCTCTAAATTTTCGGTTTCGGAAGCTTCGTCCGTGGCTTCAGCATCTTCCACTGCTTCGGAATTCTCCTCTTTTTCAGAAGTCTCCTCTGTCTTCTCCTCTTTTATATCTTCATTACTCATCCTTAGTATTCACCTCATTTTCTTCGGTATTTGTCGTATCCGGCGGCTGTGAAATTACGCCGTCGTCCGATATAATTCTCAATTCATTCTGTGCGCCTTCGGCGGTCGAAAGAATTTCTGAAATCTTATTTGTGAAAAATTCAACGTAAGGGATTACTTTCTTGTAATCGATTCTCATCGGACCTATTACGCCAAGATGCCCGGCAACCTCGCCGTTCTTCGTGAAATCTCCGCTTACAAGGCTTGAATTTCCGATTACGAAATTGTCGTTCTCCTCAGAAAATACGACATGTATTCCGCTGAAGCTGTCATCAATAAGCTCCCTTAACTCATCGCTTGTGTCGATGAAGGTCATAAGCTCGTTTTTGTCGACATCGGTTCTCGTAATCAGATTCTTGGCGCCCGAGATGCTTATATCTCTTTGTGCCATGTTCTTTGACATGTCGAATATCGCCTGCATGAGTGGTGAAAGCGTCAATAAGTAGGTTCCCATCGCCGTTTCAAGCTTCTCAAGCATTTCATCGCTGAACACGTTTACCGGAACGCCTTCAAGATTCTCCTTGACGAAATCGGTAAAGTAGCTGAGCTGTTCGTCGGTCAGGTCAAGCTGCAGTCTGCATGTACGGTTCTGGATTCTTCCTGTTGAAGAAATCATCAGAAGGACATACATCCTCTTGCCTGTCGGGATGACCTCAACCTTCGATATTACCGAGAACTTCGGGTTCTCTGTCGTTACAAACGTCGCACAGCTTGTGAGCTCCGCCAGAGCGTTTGAAGCTGACTTGACGAGATTCTCTTCGGAATAGTCATCCTTAGGGAGCATGCTTTCAAGCTTTTCCTGCTCTTCCGGGGGAATCGGATTCGTCTCCATAAGATGGTCGACATAAAGTCTGTAGCCGCTGTAGGTCGGAACTCTTCCCGAGGAAGTATGAGGCTGTTCAAGATATCCCTGCTTCTCAAGCTCCGCCATTTCGTTGCGGATGGTCGCACTTGAGGCATTGACATAGCGCATTATTGATTTTGACCCTACCGGCTCGCCCGTAACGATATATTCGTCAACAACGGCGGCAAGTATTCTCATTTTTCGGTCGTCCACAATATTCCTCACCTTTGAATTAAGACTGTTGGCAATTTGAATTTTTAAGTGTTAGCACTCTTTCTTTCCGAGTGCTAATTATAGTATACCCCTTTTTCCGCGAAAGTCAAGAGGTTTTTAAAAATTTTTTTCAAATCTTCCGAGTGTGACAGATTTCGCGGCTTTGCCGCCTTAAAATTATGCAAAAAGAACAAAGAAGGAGACGTGAAAAGCAATATGCCGGTATATATGGAATCGGATTACGATTGCGTCCTCACTGCAAAAATTACGGGTGAAATCGATCATCACAGCGCAAAATGGCTTCGGGCGGACATCGACACAGCCATAAACGATAACAAGCCTCAGTTACTCAGGCTTGATTTCTCGGGAGTGACATTTATGGACAGCTCTGGAGTCGGGCTTGTTATGGGAAGAAATCTTAGTATGAAAGAAATCGGTGGAAAAGTTGAGCTTGTGAACATGCCGCCGTATATCGAAAGAGTCATGTCGATTGCGGGTATGGACAAGCTCACGGGGACTGTTTTCGGAAAAGGAGGTAATCAGGATGGCAAACAAGACTAAACCCACAAATGAAATGAAGCTTGTGTTCCCTGCCCTGTCCGCAAACGAAAGCTTTGCGAGGGCGGCAGTCAGCAGCTTCGTCGGACTTATGGATCCGAAGATGGACGAGCTTATCGACATAAAAACAGCGGTCAGCGAGGCAGTCACAAACTGTATAGTCCACGCCTACAGAGACAGCTCGGGCAACATCGAGCTCACAGCAAAAATCTATTCCGACAGAACGGTATACATAAAAATCAAAGACCGAGGGTGCGGAATTGAGGATATCGGACAGGCTATGGAGCCGCTTTATACCACTCATCCGGAAGAGGAGCGCTCCGGTCTCGGGTTCTCCGTTATGGAAAGCTTCTGCGACGATGTGAAAGTGACCAGTAAACCCGGTTCGGGAACCACGGTAACGTTGCGCAAGAAGCTCGGAATCAAGCTTTAGGTATTATGAGCATTCAGACCTTCACTAAAAATGAGGCTTTCCCCGACACTGCTGAAGAAGAGATAACCGTTGAGGGAAATCTCGGACTGGTCAGACTCTGTGCCGGAAGATTCAGGGGCAAAGGAATTGAATATGAAGAGCTGTACAGTGCCGGATGCGTAGGACTCGTGAAGGCGGTAAAATCTTTTGACACGTCGAGAGGCGTCCGGTTCTCCACTTATGCCGTGCCGGTCATATTGGGAGAGATAAGGCGGCTTTTCCGGGATGGTGGTAGCCTCAAGGTCTCACGCTCCGTAAAAGAGCGTTCCCTTGCTGTTTCGAGAGCTTCGGGCAAATTCGAGCTTGATAACGGCAGAGAGCCGACCATAAGCGAGCTTTCCGAGATAACCGGATTCTCACAGGAAGAGATTATCGAAGCTTTATGCGTATCACAACCGACGGTAAGCCTGACTCCGGCAGAAGACGGCGAGCCGCAGCTCGATTTGCCTGTGGAGTCGCCCGAAACCAAAATCACAAATTCGCTTGCATTGAGGCAGGCGTTAAGCGAGCTGAGCAACAGAGACAAAGCGCTGATATATTGCAGGTTTACCCTTGACCTCACCCAGCAGGCTACCGCCGAAAGATTAGGCATGACTCAGGTGCAGGTCTCAAGGAGAGAGAAGAAGCTTCTTCTCTATCTTCGGGAAAAGCTGTACTGAAGTAAACAAGACCCTCATCGCTTGATGAGGGTCTTTTCTTATTTTTATTCAAGATATTCGACCGTTATTGATGTCATATAATCCCGTTCGCCCTCGGCAAGCTCGCCGACTTCGGAATAATCATAGTTGATTGAGACCGTATAGGTCTCGCCTTCCTGTAGTCCGACGGTTCTCGTGGCACTCGTTCTGCCCACGAAGGTTTCGCCATAGACGGTTTCTCCGCTCGAGTCTGTAACGATAACGGTCATCTTTGCCGAATTGGTTGACGGGAGATTCGAGATTGTGAATGTGTAATCTGCGGTGTGAAGAGTTGTAAAAACCAGCGCATCCGTGCCGAAGTATTCTTCGCCGTCCCATTCGCCACTGTACTCATAGGATATCGAATTCGAATATTCGGAAGCGTAAACGCTTGCTCCAAAGAGCCCGAGAAGAATCACCACTGCAAGAATCACCGCAATCGCACAGCTTCTCTTGGATTTCGAGGAAGATTTCAGCTTTTCCTCAGGCATTACGACGCCTATGGAGGTGTCCTCCACTCCGCTGAGACGGTGAAGTGCGATTATCTCACGCAACTTCTTCGGTCTCAGAAGTATGACGGTCACGATAAGATACGGAAGAGCCGAAATAACCTGATAGGGCTCGTAACTGCTTATCGTAGATGAGAGCGAACCGCCGGCTATAAATCCGGAGTAGAATGCTCCGCAGAAATCGACAAAGGCATGGACAAGAACCAGAACCCAGATGTTGCGACAGCGGTAATAAATCGCAGTAAGAGCCATTCCCATTGCGCATGCCGCCACGACCTGAACCAGAACTCCGACCGTATCGGAAGACATGAGGTTCGACAGGTGCATCAGTCCGAAGACCATTCCCGAGCATATCGTGGCGCACCAGACGCCTGCGGGGTCGTTGCCATACTTATCAAGGAACAGGTTTGCGACAACTCCCCTGAAAAACGTTTCCTCGGCAAGTCCGATCAGAAGCACTGTCAGCACAAATACGATTATCTGCCACAGAGGATTAAACTCGACGTCATCCATCAAGGCGATGTCTGCAACATAGATTACGAGCGAATAGAGCGAGACCACTATGAAGTATCCGGCACTGAGGAAGCCCTTTCCGAGACCCTTTCCCCGTTCATTCCATATCCAGCCGTAGCCCATAAGGGCGACGAAGCCGATGCCAATCAGTGAGGTGAAGCACTCGACCGTTCCCTGATAGACATAGTCGCCGTTCGTAAGGAAGAAGCTCGGTCCGAAATAGGATATCAATATTGCCGGTCCCCACAGTGCTATCAGGAACACCACGACAGTCACTATGCTCCAAAGCAACGGGTGCTTGCTTACGGTTGTTCTCATTTCATTTCTCCTTTTCCTGTTCTATATCAAGACAAATCGCTTATCGACTGCTCAATCTTTGAGAGCTTGTCCTTGGCACGCTCGAGCTTTTCGCGCTCAGATTCAACAAGCTGTGCGGGAGCCTTCTTCAAGAAGCCTTCGTTATTAAGCTTGCCGGAGATGATTGCGATATCCTTCTCGGCGGATGCCTTCTCGCGATTAAGTCTTGCAAGCTCCTTGTCCTTGTCGATAATCTCACTGAGCGGGATGAAGAGTCTTGCCTGATCGGTAACGGCGGTTACACAGCCCTCTTTTTCTACCTTCTCCGTTATCTCGACGGATGAAGCATAGGCAAGGCGTTCAAAGAACATTATACCCTTTTCGAATATCTCAGCGTGTGATGTTTCGATGAAAAGCTCGGCTTTTTTCGACGGAGGTACGTTCATACCGCTACGCAGGTTTCTTATAGCCTTGATAGCCTCGATAATCTTCTCGAAGTCGTATTCTTCCTCGGGATAGGAAAGAGCTTCCTCGTATACGGGATAGCTTTCGAGCATAAGAGGAGTTCCGCCCTTCAAGTTCTGCCAGATTTCTTCGGTTATGAACGGCATGAACGGGTGAAGAAGCTTAAGGATTCTTATCATAGCCCAGACGAGAACCTTCTGTGCGGATTCCGCGGTTTCGCCACCGGCTGAAATTCTCGGCTTGGTGAGCTCGATATACCAGTCGCAGAATACATCCCAGATGAAGTCGTAGAGCTTCGAAGCAGCGACACCGAGCTCGAACTTGTCGATGTTCTCCCCTACTTCTTTTGCAAGGGTATTGAGCTTTGAAACAACCCACTTGTCCTCGAGTGTGAGGGTTTCGGGAAGCTCTCCCGTTATCTCCATGTCCTCGGGCAGGTTCATCATTATATATCTTGTTGCGTTCCAGAGCTTATTTGCAAAGTTACGGGCGGCTTTGACCTTTTCGTCGGAATATCTCATATCGTTTCCGGGTGAATTGCCGGAGGCGAGCATGAATCTCAGTGCATCAGCACCGTACTGGTCGATAATCTCGAGCGGGTCGATGCCGTTGCCGAGAGACTTCGACATCTTTCTGCCCTGCGAATCTCTTACGAGACCGTGGATGAAGACAGTGTCAAACGGCTTCTCGTGCATATGCTCCATACCGGCAACAATCATTCTAGAAACCCAGAAGGTTATGATATCATAGCCGGTAACCATTGTTGATGTGGGATAGAAGTACTTGAGGTCTTCCGTTTCATCAGGCCAGCCGAGAGTTGAGAACGGCCAGAGCGCAGAGCTGAACCATGTGTCGAGTGTGTCGGGGTCCTGACGCATCGGCTTGCCGCAGTGCGGGCAAACGACTGAATCTTCCTTCGTGACTATCATCTCGCCGCAATCGTCGCAATAGAATGCGGGGATTCTATGACCCCACCAGAGCTGACGGGAGATGCACCAGTCGCGAATGTCCTCCATCCAGTTGAAGTAATTCTTCTCGAATCTTTCGGGAACGAACTTGATGTCTCCATTCTTGACGACTTCGATTGCGGGCTTTGCAAGGTCCGCCATCTTGACGAACCACTGAAGCGATACTCTCGGCTCGATTGTGGTTCCGCAACGATAGCAGGTGCCGACATTGTGCTCGTGTTCCTCGACGGAAACGAGGTATCCTCCGGCTTCGAGGTCCTCAACGATTGCCTTTCTTGCCTCGAATCTGTCCATACCGGCGTACTTCGGATAATCATCGACAATCTTTGCGTCGTCAGTCATTACGTTTATAACGGGCAGATTATGACGCTGTCCGACTTCGAAGTCGTTCGGGTCGTGAGCAGGTGTAATCTTAACAACACCGGTACCGAATTCCATATCGACATAGGAGTCGGCAACTACGGGGATGACTCTGCCAACAAGAGGAAGTGTTACAGTCTTTCCGACATAGTCCTTATATCTTTCGTCCTTCGGATTTACTGCAACTGCAGTATCACCAAGGAGGGTTTCGGGTCTTGTGGTGGCAAGCTCGAACCAACCGGAACCGTCGGTGAGCGGATATCTTAAATGCCAGAAGTGTCCTGCCTGATCCTCATATTCAACCTCTGCATTGGAAATAGAGGTCATGCAGTGAGGACACCAGTTGATGATTCTCTCGCCTCTGTAGATGAGACCTTTTTCGTAGTATTTTACGAATACTTCTTTTACTGCCTTTGAACAGCCTTCATCGAGGGTGAATCTCTCGCGGGACCAGTCGCAGGAGGAACCTAACTTCTTCAACTGCTCGATGATTCTTCCGCCGTACTTGTCTTTCCATGCCCAGGCACGTTCGAGGAAGCCCTCTCTGCCGAGGTCGTCCTTGGTCAAGCCCTCTTTGCGCATGGACTCGACTATCTTAGCCTCGGTAGCAATCGAAGCATGGTCGGTTCCGGGAACCCAGAGCGTGGCATAGCCGGACATTCTCTTGTATCTTACGAGAATATCCTGCAAAGTATTGTCAAGTGCATGTCCCATATGAAGCTGACCGGTGATGTTCGGCGGCGGGATAACGATGGTATAGTGTTCCTTATCGGGGTCTGCGTGAGCCTTGAAGCAGTCGTTATCAAGCCAATACTGATAAATCTTGTCTTCGACCTGCTTTGGCTCATAGAGCTTGGACATTTCCTTTTTCATTTTGGATGAACCTTTCCTTATAAAATTCCGCGAAGTAAAAAATCGCCCCAAGAAATTCTTGAGACGAGATAGCCCGCGGTACCACTCAAATTGCAGAAAATAAAGCTTTCTGCCTCTTAATGCGGATAACGTTCGCTTACGGACGGGTTCTACTCGGGTCTTCCCTTTCTTCCCGTCGGCTCGGAAGCCACCGGCTGAGGCTTTCCCCGACAGCTCGCACCAACCGCTGTCTCTCTTTGGAAGAAAATTACCTTGCCGCTCTTCGTCAACGCCATTTCTTTCTGTATGATAACATAATCGCAGAAGATTGTCAAGCATAAAAATGGCTGACAGGTGTTCAAACCCATCAGCCGGAAAAATTACACTGTTTTTTCGCCTATATTTACTATCCGCACTATGACGGGGCTCAGGATTACGTTGAAGAGAAGCTCGAAAAGGAAGTTGCCTCCTGCAAGACCCAGGAACATGTACGCAACAGCGTTCTGATATCCCAATGCCGATGCCCATTCAGCTACGGTATCATAGAAGAAGAGGAAGCAACCGATAAGGAAGATTCCGGTGTTGACAACCGGACAAGCGACTGCCGCCGCGACGGTTGCAACGTATTTGCTTCCCTTAAACTTGAGCTTGTTCACAAGACTGAACACAAGTCCAGCGAAGAGTCCGGCACATGTTCCCTTAAGAACACAAATAAATATTGTTCCCGGAACATTTACAGTCAAAAATGCAGAAGCATCTCCTGAAATGAGAACCACTACACCGAACACAAAGCCAAGCCAAGCCCCGGACGCTGGTCCACAAAGTGCTGCTCCGACCACTATCGGGATAAGCACAAGTGAGATTGAGAAGACGCCAAATCTTATGAATGAGCCAAGAAGCTGTAAAACTACAACTATGGCGGTCAGCATTCCGAGGATTGTGAGCTGACGGATTTTTGCGGAATTTGTTTTTTGCATATTATCTACTCCTGACTGATTTCCGAGTGAATCGGTAAATCGCCGTATTTAAACTCACGAAGCAGAATATTTTGTTTTAACGGTTTTTCTGATAAATGGCGTAGAGACCGTCAAGAAGAAGTCCGCCGTCAAGAACGATTCCCTCTGTTTTGCAGTAAGGAACGATGCTTGAAGCGAGTCCACCGGTTGCGATAACCTTGGCATCTTCGCCGAGCTCGGAACGATATCTTTCAATCATGCCGTCCATCATCGAGGCATTACCGAGGATTACACCCGAGCGCATTGAAGCAACTGTATCCGCACCTATTACATCTATTGCACCAGAATCAGGATTGATGTCCTGAAGCTGTGCCGCAGACGAGGAAAGTGCACGAAGTGAGACATTAACACCTGGTATAATCGAGCCACCGAGAAAGCTTCCGCTACGGTCGATTCCGGAAATCGTCGTTGCGGTTCCGAAGTCGAAAATTATAAGCGGAGGAGCATACTTAAGAAGTGCTCCGACTGCGCCGCAGACAAGGTCTGCGCCGAGGCTTGCGGGATTGCCGATTTTGATATTAAGACCGGTCTTGATACCTGCACCGACCACAACCGCATCGACACCGAAAAGCTTCTTTACAGCGTTTTTGAGAGCGGTTGTGAGCTGAGGAACGACAGTCGAAACAGCCGCACCCGTTATTTCCGCCTTGTCGACACCGTAAAGGCGCAAAATGTCACCAAAAGTCACAGCGTACTGATCCTCAGTTTTAGAGGCTTCAGTCGCCACTCTTGAAGTGAATATGAGCTTTCCGTCGTCGTCAAATACGCCGAGGACTATGTTTGTATTTCCGGCATCAACAGTAAAAACCATAGCTATTCTCCCGTGTGAGTTTATGGATATATTTTATTCGTTTTTGATTCAAAATGCAATAGCCTGCGCCAAATTTTGTGTGCAGTCACAGATTTATTCCTGACCGTACTTTCAGAGTTGTGAAAATTTCTGTTGCAGTCTTGTCTCAAAAATCGTATAATTGACGTATAAAAATTCGGTTTGGAGCACATTATGACAGATATAAATAAATTTCTTTCGCTTGATTCATACATAGATGTTCTTAAGAGTACTAGTGATCCCATATTTTTCTACGGAATGGGTGACGGTTGCCTCAAGCTTCTTAAGATATTTGATGAGTACGGAATTCCCTGCGCAGGTATATTTGCGAGCGACGAGTTTGTCAGGGATAAAACCTTTGAGGGGCACAAAATACACAAGCTATCGGATATTGAAGGACAAGTAGAAAAGTTTACAATAGTGCTTGCATTCGGAGCCGGTTATCAGGAGCTGAGAGATAAAATCGACAGCATCGAAAAGAAGCATCGGCTTTTTGTTCCAGACATGCCGGTTATCGGCGACGGGCTTTTCACGAAAGAATATCTCAGAGAAAACTTTGATAAGATTTCGGCAGTATATGAGCTATTGGCTGATGAGCAATCGAGGATATGCTACGAAAAGCTGATCGAATACAAAATAACGGGGCTTCTTGAGCCTCTGAGGGCATGCGAAAGCTCACCGAAGGAAAATATACTTGGTCTCGGTAGCGACGAAATTTATGTTGATTTGGGTGCATACACGGGCGATACTGTTTTGAGCTTTTTGGAAGCTACCGGTGGGAAATATCAGGAGATATATGCCGTCGAACCGGACAAGAGAAATTTCCGGAAGCTTTTGGAGAACACCGCTTCCCTGCATGGTATCAACCTCATAAACGCCGCAATCGGGGCTGAAGACGGAGTTACCCGTGTTCTGAAAGGCGGAGGAAGAAAAATCAGGCGAAGTGATAACGGGATAGAGATAGAAGTCAGAAGCGTTGACAGTATTCTCGGTAATTCCGGATGCTCTTATATTAAGATGGACATTGAGGGCGAGGAAAAGGCGGCACTTATAGGTGCAAAAAACACTGTCGCTAAGTGCTCGCCGAAGCTGAATATTGCGATTTATCACAGGGTTGGAGATTTGTTTGAACTTCCGCTCATGGTTCATGAAATGAATTCTGGATACAAGCTCTATATCCGTCACTATCCCTATTACCCTGCATGGGATACAAACCTGTTTGCTCTGAGTGAACAAATTTGTAACTGATAGCCCGGTTTTGTAACCGAGTTGTCACCATTTGTAATCTTCCTGTTCTTGAATCCGGCTCAAAATGTGCTAAAATAAAAGCATAGAAAAGATAAAGACAGCTTCCGAGACGTTACGGTTCAAAACGGGTCTTTACTGAATATTTTGTAAAGATGAAGCGTAAACGGTCCGATCTATATTATAAACTTTGCAGTTCCATCTTTTTCCTCCATCCAAAATATAGATAAGCAACAAAGGGATACCTACT
Source organism: Oscillospiraceae bacterium (assembly GCA_021201235.1). Taxonomy (GTDB): domain Bacteria; phylum Bacillota; class Clostridia; order Oscillospirales; family Ruminococcaceae; genus Faeciplasma. The sequence goes on from JAJQFI010000016.1 coordinate 81,533, forward strand.
TAAGTCGGGCATCCCTTTGGCTTATTATATCAAGTTGTCAGTAGGCTATAAATTTTTCAGCCGCTTTTCCGTGGTCGGCCCACATCACAAGCAGGGTTCCATCGCCAACCGTTACAGTCACAGGCTTTCCGACGGAATGATTGCTGACACCTATTGGGAAGCTCGATGAGATTTCACCGTTCTGCATTTCATAGAAGCCGCCGGTTATCGACACTCCGTGAGAAGTCCCGCTCAGTGAGAATACCGAAAAAATTCCGGTTGGCTCGATTGTCAGGTTGCCATGAATCACGGTCATGACCATTTCGGGACTGTAGAGATATCCCCTTCCGCCATGCTCGGCGATATACGAAAGCGTCTGGATGTTGGCAATCGTGTGATCTATCCGCCCTCCGGTTCCGCCGTAGATATGTATTTCACCGAAACCGTGCTCGAGGCAATACCTGACAGCAAATACCGAATCCGTATCATCCTTTTCTACGGGGAGCTTTATAACATCGCCGGTAACAGGCTCATCCGAAGAATCAAAATCACCGATAATCAGGTCAGGTTTGATACCGAGGCTGTCAAGATATCTCATCCCACCGTCGGCGGCGATTACAAAGTCGCCGCCTTCAGGGACAGCCCGAAGCGGCACCGTCTCACCGGCACCGAATATAAACGCCCGGGACATGTAATTATGCCTTTTCAACTCTGAAGAGTCTCGGAGCAAATTTCCTGAGAAGAACAAGAACTACAACACAGATGATGATGTCGGGAAGCATGTATGCGCCGTTATAGAGGAAGCTGTAGACAACTGCGCCCATTCCGTCGGGAGCATAACCGCCCCAGATGAGAACGCCGGAAAGGAAGCTACAGATAAATCTGAATACTCCGACAACTGCGGTTCCAACTCCAACGCCGACGAGCTGGTTCTTGAAAGGCTTGGCAAATACGAGAGCAAGTCCGAGGACGGTGAATGCTACGAGGTAGTCAAGAAGGATGCAACCAATCTGGCTCAGAAGAGTTGTGCAGTAAAGGACGTTTTTGAAGCCGATAATCATCTGCAGAAGCCCATGAACAAGACCGGTGAAGCAACCCCACTTGGGACCGTTTCTTAAGCCCATAAGGATAAGCGGAATCATCTCAAACGTGATTGAGCCGCCATAGGGAAGATTGAAGAGCTTCAGGTAGGAGAGGATGGTAGCAAGAGCTATCATAAGCGCTCCTTCGACTAAGATTCTTGTTTTCTGTGAGGATTTCATTATAATAATCCCTTTCTTTGTGTTATTTAAAACATCGCCCGGTTGAGAAGATTCCAACAAAAAAGCCCCGTAATGACGGGGCAATCAAAGCACAGTGTTCTGAATGCAATGAACATTCAAAAGCTATACGCCCTACGTCGGCATTATCCGAATCAGGTTATGGGTCGGAGCGAAACGCGCTCCCTCTCAGCCTGCCCTTGCAAGCTCCCCTGTTTTATTGATACGATATTAACACATTGCGAAGCGTTTGTCAAGAGGCTATTTTCGTAATTTGCGTATTTCAGCCACGAAGTGTTTTGCTTGACATAAGTCCCTCTTTCGACTATAATAGATGTAATCAACACAACGGTTTTACGACAACGAATTGAAGGCAAATATAAATGAATCTTGACTTTATGAAGGAATTTCACGAATACGCCGGTGTCAAGACCATCGGAATTCCGAGAGCCCTGCATTACTACAGGTACGGCAGGCTTTGGATAGAATTTTTCCGTGGTCTGGGAATCGAGTGCGTAGTGAGTGAACCAACAACAAAAGAAATTCTGACCAACGGAATCAACCGCTCAATCGACGAGGCTTGCTATTCTCTGAAGGTATATCTCGGGCATGTCGACAGTCTTATCGGGAGGTGCGATGCCGTGTTCGTCCCGAGAATTGCCGGATTTAGGCTGAGAGAAAAGTTCTGCACCCGGTTTGAGTCGCTTTATGATGTTGTTTCAACGATTTTCGCCGACAAGGGTATACAGGTTGTCACCCTGTCGCACGACTGGAAATCGGAAAACGAAATCGAAGACGACTATATCGAGCTCGGAATAAAGCTCGGCAAATCAAAGAAAGAAGCGAAGAAAGCTTATTCTCAGGCGGTCAAAGCTTCTCAGCAGGCTTCTCAGGCGGAAGCAAAGGAACAGCGGCGTCTTGCGGTATCGGACGACGGATTCAAGCTTCTGATTGCGGCTCACCCCTATATAGCACATGACCCGTATATCGGCGGTCAAGTTGAAAGCTATCTTAACGAGCTCGGCTGTAAGGTATTATATGTCGACAGAGCGAATACCCGTGCGGCTGTCAAAAGAAGTCAGGCTATGGTTCACACACTACCGTGGATTGAAAGCCGTGAAATCTTAGGCACGATTGATTTGTACAAGAACAAGCTTGACGGAATTATTCTTATGAGCGCTTACCCGTGCTGTACCGACTCAATGACCAATGAGTACATACTCAGAACGGTCAAGGATATTCCCATCTTGCAGGTAACAATGGATGTTCAGGACGGCACTGCGGGTCTTGAGACAAGGCTTGAGAGCTTCGTGGACATAATCAGATTCAGAGAAAACGGCGGCTATGGCAAATAAAAACAATAAAAACCAAAAGAATAATACAAGTATCAGCGGCAATACAAGAAAAGTGGCGTTTCCGACATTCGGCAACTATAACCTGCCATTTAAGTACTTTATCGAACAGGCTATAGGTGCGGAATGCGTTCTGCCTGCCGCGCACATAAAAAAGACCGTTCACTTCGGTGAGCTTAACAGTCCCGACTTTGTCTGCACTCCTTTCAAGCATACTCTCGGAAGTATGATTGAGCTTCTGGAGCTCGGTGCGGATACCCTCGTCATGAGCGGCGGACCTTGCAGGCTCGGCTTTTACGGAGAGCTTCAGAAGAAAATTTTAGAGGATATGGGCTATGAGTTCACGATGATCGACCTCGAATGGTACAAGGACTCAAAAAGAAGTGAATGGCTTAAGGTCATAAAATCAGTGAATCCCGACGTGAAGGTCCCTCAGCTTCTGCTTGAAGCAACAAACACCGTGAAGATGATAAAGTACATCGACGAAATCGAAGAGCTTTATCATGCAAACATGGGCTTTGAAACGAATGAAGGCGCATACGATAAAATTTATCGTGATTTTCTCTTCGATATGAGAATGGCGGCTTCGGGAAACGACATCAAGAATGCCTACCGAAAAGCCAAGATGGCTATCGACGACGAGCCTCTAAACAAGCCGGATATGCCGCTGAGAGTAGGTATTGTCGGCGAGTATTACACCATCATGGATAAGTTCTCGAATCTTGATGTTGAGAATAAGCTCTGCCGGATGGGAATTGAAGTCCACAGACTGATGAATTTCTCCAACTACAACCTCGGCGGAAGTGAGCAAAAGATGTTTCCTGCGGCGAAGAACTACATGAAGTTTCAGATGGGTCCGACAAGCGCGACCACCGTTGCCGCCGCCGAAAAGTACGCAAAACAGGGCTTTGACGGCTTGGTTCACGTCAAGTGCTTCGGATGCACTCCGGAGGTTGACGTTATGCCTCTTTTGCAGAAGCTCTCGCAGGACTATCACATCCCGGTTTTGTATCTGAGCTACGACACCCAGACCTCGGACACGGGTCTCGACACCCGTCTTGAGGCATTTTATGATATGATTTCACTTAAGAAGAAGGTACTGAAAAATTGAGTAAAGCTAAAGCATACATAGGAATCGACATCGGTTCCATATCAACAAAAGGCGTAATCATAGACGAATCGAAAAACATAATCGCATCGTCCTACTTATGGACGGAAGGAAACCCGGTCGGAGCGGTAAGAAAGCTCCTGGGAGTTCTTGAAGAGCAGTTCGACGACGAGAAGTACACGATAGTATCGTCCGGCACAACAGGAAGCGCAAGAAGGCTTATCGGCGCAATAATAGGCGCCGGAGTCGTCAAGAACGAGATTACAGCTCACGCCGTAGGCACCACGACCATCCACCCTGATGTAAGAACGATATTCGAAATCGGCGGTCAGGATTCAAAGATAATCCTCGTCGAGAACGGCATCGCCGTCGACTATGCGATGAATACCCTCTGTGCCGCAGGAACCGGAGCTTTCCTCTCGAGTCAAGCGCACAGACTGGGAGTCGAGGTTGAAGAGTTCAGCGAGATTGCTCTTAAATCCAAGCACCCGACCCCTATCGCCGCAAGATGCACGGTATTTGCTGAGTCAGACCTTGTACACAAGATTCAGATGGGTCACTCGAGAGAGGACATTATCGCCGGTCTTTGCCGTGCGGTAGCTTCGAACTATCTCAACAACGTTGCAAAGGGCAAGAAGATTATCTCCCCCATCGTCTTCCAGGGCGGCGTCAGCAAGAATCAGGGCGTTGTCAAGGCGTTTTCGGACGAGCTCGGAGTGCCGGTTACGGTTGATGAAAACGGTCACCTTATGGGCGCATACGGTTCGGCAATCCTTGCGATGGAATCAAGAAAAGAAGCGCCGTTTTCGTTCGATGTCGGCGAGATGGACTTCGTCACAAAGGAAGTCACCTGCGGAAAGTGCTCGAACCACTGCGAGATTATCTGTGTTTCAAGAGACGGTGTTCTTATCGACTCATGGGGCAACAGATGCAAAAAGGGCGAAATCAAGGCTCACGCAAAGAAATAAATAAGACAAATCAGCAATATTCCGGGAGAGGAGTGTTTCCTAAAATGAAAAAGAAGCTCTCAATAATCATCTGCGCCGTGTTTACATTCGTAATGCTCACTTGTAGCGCAACCGCTGTGACTTTCACGCCCGACTTTGAGGTTTACTCAGAGGCGGCATATCTTGTAAGCCTCGACACAGGCGACGTTGTCTATTCGAAGAACGCAGACGAACAACTTGTTCCGGCGTCACTGACGAAGATTATGACAGCGGTTATACTTTTAGAGCAATTTCAGGATGACATCTCCGCTCTCTCGACTACATATGTCTGCGGAACCTCGGAATGCTTTGATGAGCTTTACATGACCGGTTGTTCAACGGCGGATATACAGATTGGCGAGATGGTCTCCTATAAGGATTTGCTCTATGCACTGATGCTCCGCTCGGCATGTGAGGCGGCGAATATCATCGCCTATAACATCGGCGGAAGCCTTGAGGACTTCGTCGAGATGATGAACGACAAGGCTGAGGAGCTCGGGTGCGAAAACACTCACTTTACAAACGCTCACGGACTCTTCATCGACGACCATTACACGACGGCTCACGACATGGCTATCATTACTCAGTATGCGATGAGCCTGCCTATGTTTACCGAGATAGCCTGCACCGAAAGCTACACCATGGAAGCGACGGCTTATCACACCTCAGAAAGAACCATCACCCACACCAACTACATGATGTCAAAGACCAACGGTGGCGACTACTACTATGAGTATGTTAAAGGAATCAAGACAGGTACCCTCGACGAAGCGGGAAGATGCCTCGTGTCACTCGCCTATAAGGACGGCTACAGCTATCTTCTGGTCACGCTGGGCGCTCCCCAATACGACGACAATGGAAACACAGTTTATTATAACTTCATCGACCACAAGAACATCTATGAATGGGCGTTCGACAATCTTGTCTACACGGAAATACTCACGGGAACCGAGGAGAAAGCCGAGGTTGCGGTTGAATACGGCGACGGACAGGACTATGTCATAGTCGTTCCGGCTGAATCGTTCTCGATGATGTGGAATTCGAACATATCGACAAGCTCGATTCACGAGGTTATTACTCTGAGCACCGATGTGGTTGCCCCGGTAAGTGCCGGGGATGTATTGGGAACGCTTGAGCTTCAATACGGCGGTGAAACGCTTGCGGTAATCGACCTCGTTTCGGAAACTGACCTCGGTCGTTCGGAAAGTGCCGAGACGCTCGCAATCATGCAGAGCTTCATCGGCTCCGACCAATTCTATAAAGCGGCAATGTACAGCGCAATATTTTTTCTTGCGTATACTATACTGATTATCGTCCTCAAGATAGTCGTACACAGAGTGAACAAGAAGCGTGTAAAAGTGTACGCGACGCCGAAAAGGCAATCATCACGAAAGAAATGGTAATCACAAAATCGGCTGAGAAAACTCAGCCGATTTTTTATACGTCTTTTCCGTCAAGATAAATTTGCGCATCGACAAGTGACTTCCCTCTTGCGAGCTTGCCGCCTTTTAACTTTAAGCCCAATATATCTTCAATGATCGCACGATAATACCACGCCGCAGAGCCAGTATAGATTGACCATCCTCCCCGGGAATAGCAATTCTTGTTTGAGTAGACATCGCCGCAGATATAGTAAGGCTCGGTTTTGTACCTCTCATATCCCCCGCTTTCGGAACGCAGAATCGGGTTGAGAGCTCTTAAGATTTCAAAGCCTTCGTCGGTGAGCCCTGCCTCAATGCAAGCCATGCCGAGCCAGATTGCCGCATGGGTATACTGCCCGCCGTTTTCGCGGATTCCGTCGGGATAGCTTGCTATATAGCCGACCTCGGCTCTTGCATCGTCGTTGAATGCAGGATAGAAAAGCTTGATAACGCCGTTTTCGGTGTCGGCAAGCCTTGAATATGCTTCCGATAGTGCGGACTTTGTAAACTCTTTGTCGGGTAGCTTTGCAAACTGTGCAAACGACTGTGAAAGGGAATCAAGCTTGCAGGAGACGGAGCTTTCGTCTCCCAGAACAGTACCCGAATCGGAATAGGCTCTCAGGTACCACTTCTCGCCCTTGCCGCTTGAGGATATTGCCGATTCAAGTGCTTTTACTCTTGCTAAAAGAGTTTCTCTGTAGTCTGATTTGCAAAATGCTGAAAATCTCTTAAGAACAAGCACATAAAACTCACTGAGCCAGACAGATTCACCGATTCCATCCCCGCCAAGATTCGAAAAGCCGTCGTTCCAGTCTCCGGTGCCGATGAGAAGAAGTCCATGCTTACCGGTTCTCGAGCCGACATATTCGATAGCACGAACGCAATGGTCGAAAATGCTCTCCCGAAGAGAAGTCTTATAGACCTCGCCGCATCTGTCCCGTTCGCTATCCGACAGAGTAATCCCGGCTGAGTATGCAACTTTTACGTCGAGTATAGAAGCATCGCCGGTCTTGTCGACATACTCGCATACTGCATAAGCAAGCCACAGAGGGTCATCGGAGATTCTTGTACGGATTCCGGTGGTCTTTTTGAGTGGGAGCTCATGCCACCAGTGCATTACGTCGCCTTCTATGAACTGTGCTCCTGCCGCCCGAATGATATGAGTACGACATTCGTGAGGGTTCTCAATGATAATCCCGACAGCATCCTGTAGTTGATCACGGAAGCCGTAGGCTCCCGACGACTGATAGAAGCCGGTTCGAGCCCACATTCTTGCGTGAAGCGCCTGATAGCGAAGCCAGTCGTCCGATAGAATCCGAAGCCCGCTCTCTTGGGACTTAACCAAAAGCTTATGCTCCCGGGTGTCTGTCTGCGTTTCGAAGTATTCCGGCATCAGTACTGCGGCTTTTTTAGTGTGAGCATAGGACATATAGAAGTCGACGACGGTTTTGCCTTGAATATCAACCGTTGCCGCCGCTATGGTGTCTTCACCGACGGCGATATTTGCCTGCCAATCGCCGCTTAAGAATGCTTTTCTGTCAGTCTGGAAGCGGCATTCAAGCGACGATGTTATCGACATAAAGCCGTCAACAGGCGAAGCGCAATCAGAGACAAGAAGCGTATTGCCTTTCTTTTCGGGTTTCAATAAAGCAGATTTTGAACGGTCAAGACCGAGGCATGGTTCTGTGTAATAGGACAGTTCTGCCGGTTCATCCACGGAAATATTCACACGGATGCGTTTGCACATGCCTTTTTCGGAAACACTGACTGTGACGCTTCCGTGAAAATGCTTTTCCTCAAAGTGATATTCAGCGAGATAGGGAGCGAAGACAGCGACTGAGCCTCTGATTATATCGAAATATTCGTCGCCAATGTGCAGGACCAGGCGCTCACCAATATTGTCCCGGCTTGTATCGTTGTCTCACGGAGTGAGCCTAAGCTTACGGGAATTGTGGGCATAAGTGAAGCCGAGAGAGCCCTCCGAAAGAAGTGTTCCGAACTGCCTTGAGGACAAGACATGACACCAAGGCAGTGGTGGTCTCGAGTTTGTGACGTACTTACCCCGACAAAATCCGCCACAGGCGATTTCATCGTCTACAGGTTGTTTCTTGGGACTGACAGGCTTAATCTCAATTTGCGAGAACTGTGAAGCTGGGATATTTGCCTCTATTTCGCCGTGAGAAATGTGGCAGGCGTAGGCTTTCAGAAGAGTGATGAGCTCCTCGCGGACGGCTGAACGGTCGACGGGATAGATTCCGCCTTCGGAATATAAAAGCCCTTCACAGGAGAAGTCTCTTGCGGCTTTCACAAGCGCAGTGTAGTGCTCTCTTTCGTATCTGCCGGCGTCATCGAAGAGAACCGCCATCTGCGCCTTGATCCCCGAAAGTCGCAAATCACGAAAAGCATGGATATAGACCGAGAGCTTGTCGGTATCGGATATATCGTCGAAGCAATATAGGATAAGCGGCAAATCGGTTGAAATTGAAAGCTCCCAAAGGGAACTGAGTGGCAGGGTGTTTTCCCGAAGCGCTTCCCTCCTCTGCTGTGAATTGCAAGGCGTAAAGAGCACATTCCCGGCAAGAATTTCGAGAAGCCTTGAGGAAGCTGAGCTGTAGCCGGTGCATGTTTCCGCTTGCCTTACCCTTAGCTCGCTTACCGTGTTTATAAGCTCGTCGGGGCTGTCGGCGGCGAGGATGAACATATTGAGAGTTGCTTCTCCCGACGGTGGAAGCTTCACGGGAGTTTTTAAGAATATGCAAGGGTCGGGTTCGGAAATAAGACTGCTTGAGACTTTATCCGCTCTGTCAAGAAAACCGCCTGCACCATCGGGACGAGATAACACGTCTTCCCTTTCGAACGAAACCAAGCCCAAAGAGCTGTCTGTAAATCCAACAGCCATATAGGGCTTATCCGAACCGTCGCAATCGCTTCTTGTGGCGGTGATAATATCGAGGTTCGGGTCTACATCAAGCCGAAGGAACATCTTTTCGTATGCCGGATGAGCCCGCTCAGCTTCATCCGAAAGTAACGACGGCTCAATATAAGAGCATAAAAATGCCTCTTTTTCGGCATCGGAATCATTCTTTATTGTGAAGGTCCTCAGCTCGCACGGCAATGTTTTGTGAAGGGTAACTCTCATCTCGGCGGAGGCATTACGGTACACTGCAAAGCCGTCGCCGAATTCGCAGGTGTCGCCGGTGAAGTATGCTTTTTTATCGCCCGAGATAATTCCGAAGAATGCGCCCTTGGGGCGACTTACTTGGTCATGCGTTGCGGAGTAGACATTTCTGCCTCTGTACAAAGCGATTGATATTCCGCTGTCGGTGAGTGCGAGAGTATATTCACCATTTCGTAAGAGCTTTACTCTTGGATTGAATGGCGATATAGCGGCAAAGTATTCGGAGGTAGGAGCCGGCGGCTTCTCTGCTTTCCGGTGCTTCGGCTTGAGGACTGCATCCTCGTAGGTATTTCGCTCGAGCCTTACACGTTCATCAAGAAGCTCGCTTGCGCCCATGACGTTCTTATCGCGCATGAACCTGCGACGGAAGACACCGTCTTCGAGAACGTTGACAGCCGAGATTATGCTCATCCCGACGTGGTGAGACATGTAGCTCTTCACCACTCCATAGCCTTCGGGCGTGTCGGGCGCAGTAAAATCAAGTGCTTCATAGAAACCGTAGCGTGAATACATGCCGTATTTTTTAAGGCGGCTTAAGTTCTCCATGCCGTTATCTCCGGAGTAGCCGAGCGAAAGATATGAGGAATAGGGCGAGACTACGAAATCCTGCTCCAGTCCCCTTCTCAAGCCTGTCTTCGGCACTCCATGCGCCATATAGCGGTATGACAGACTGCTGTCAAAGCTGTAATAGCCACTTTCGGAAATGCCATAGGGTCTGCCGAAGGCTTTTGCATATCTCTTCTGACACCAGAGAGCATAGCGAAGACTTTCGTTAAGAAGCGAACCCTCGGGGCTCTCAAGTAACATCTCAGGCATGAAGTATTCGAACATGGTGCCGCTATAGGAAGCTGTTCCGGCATAGAATTCACAGCTCAAGGTTGTTCTTGACAGGCTATACCAGTGGCTTTTTGGAACCTGATGCGAGGCTATAGCATAGAAGGAGCCGAGGCGGGCTTCACTCATGAGGTAATCGTAACTTGAATTGTCAGGCTCGCCCGTTTCGGGATTGATGCCTATCGCCATCAGCCCACGGACATCGTCAAAGAAAACTGACAGGTCGCAATCGGCGATTATATTCTCAATTCTTGATATGGTTTCAGCGAGTTCGGGACAACGGGCTGTGTACTCCTTCAAGCCCTCTTTCAGAGCGACCAGAGAGCAGATAAAATTGCCGCTGTCGACGCTTGAAACATAAGGATTCGGACATAGCTTGAGGGTTTTGGTGTCGTACCAGTTGTAGAGATTGCCCTTGTATTTCTCCATTCTATCAATCGAGTCAAGAGTGCCACTTATGCGCAAATTCATAACTTCGAAGCTGATAAGGCGGCGGTCGCATGCCGCCAGTACAGACAGAAGATACATGCCGATATTGGTGGGAGAAGTTCTGTGGGCAATCCGATATACCGGTGAAAACTGGACGTTGTCGGGCGGCAGGCAATTCTCCGATTCGGTGACGTAGTCGGAGAAAAAGCCCCACATGTCAGCTATTTGTGCCGAAAGCTCACGACGATTGCGCTCTGACAAACTCTTATTCGATATTCCGGTTCTCCGCGTGCCGATTGCAAGAAGCACCGGCAGGAATGCAAATACAATTCCAAAAAATCTCACGACATAGCTCGGTGAAAATACAAGTACGGTTCCCGATATCCACGAAATAAAGAAGAATGAAAAGCTGTCTGAAGACTTACTGTCATACGACGATGACACCGTCCACTCCAAAAGCTTGCGCTTTGTTATCATCCTCAGAATTGCCGTGAGCATTGCCCGTGCTGATTTAAGGGCGAGCGTTGGAAGAAGGACCAAAGAATAGACAAACGAAGAGAGATTCAATGCCGCTCCGCTTACCATTGCGGAATAGAAGCGGCGTGAGCCGGTGCCCTGATTCAGAAGCGTTCCGATAAGCCCCAGAAGCTGTGGAAACAGATACATTATGACTGCCGCAAGTGCGATTTTACCGGAGGCTTCGGGATATAAAAATAGTCCAAGAAGCAGAGTTGCAAAGACATCAATCGGCAAAAATGAACGGCGAAGATTTTCCCAGAGCTTGAGCTTCGAAAGCATGTCAAACTTGTGAGAAAATATGAATCTGAGATTCTGGATATCTCCTCTTATCCAACGGTCGAGGCGCTTGAAATAGCTGACGGGATTTTTCGGAAAGCCTTCAGTAAAGATTACGTCGTGGGCATAAGCAGTATTCATCAGCTCACCTTCGAGGATGTCGTGCGAGAGAACTCTCTCATGCGGAAGGAAGCTCGTGCACTCCAAGAGGGACAATATCCTGAGCAGTCCTTTGCCGCAGAAGGTTCCTCTGCCGTAAACATCCTGCCAGAAATCCATGCTCTCAAGGTCATAGCCGGATATTGAGCCTATGCCGCCCATGGCTCTTGAGAAGCCGGTTGCGAGTGAATCGCCAAGTCGGGTCACCATCCGGGGAGCGATTATGCCGTACCTACCGTTTGCCGGGTGCAATGCTATCGACAGGAGCTCCGCCACGGAATCCATATATGGCTCGGTGTCGCTGTCGGCACAGATGATATATTCCGTTCCGACAAGCTTCTCTGTACATCCGAACATACCGTAAAAATCCTGCTCGCCTGATTTCATATAGCGAGCCAAATCCATTATCGCACCGCGTTTGCGCTCATAACCCATAAACTCGTCCTGAGCCTCGGAATAGATGCGTTTTCTTATTATGCAGGAGAAGATATCGCCGTTTTCACGATTGAGCCTGTCAATCATATCTTCAAGGCTTTCTGATATAGCTCTATCATCTCCTGTTACGAGAGTCTGAGATGAAGAGAAATCGGCAAGCAAGCATACGGAAATATTGGGTTGCGGGTTCGATGCGTGAAGCCTAATGAGCTTCCGATAAAGGCTGTCGGAGTAGTTGACGCCGTTGACAACCGCTGAGAGGACGATAGTGCAAGGCGTGCTTCTTACTTCTTCGGAATTTATATCAAGGCGAGGAAGACGGATTCTTGGCACATAGCGGATAAGAATATCGTTTACGACTGCCTTGACTGCGGCGTAGGCGGGACATATCAGAAACAGCGTTGTCCACGGCTCACCGATTCGTACAGCGAGTGCCATAGTGAACATGAAGGCGATTACAACTTCCAGAAATTCGACCGTCAGATTTGTGGCGATTCTCGATTTGGGGCATCTGCTTGGAAAAAGAACAGGCTTCGAAGCATAGATTTGCTCACGATATTGCTTTTTCGTTTTACGGTCGCACTTGGGATAATATTCGTCCCGGGATAGCTCTATTGCGACGGGATTGACCGTTTCGTTAATACGGTACTCATCAAGGGAGCTTAGCCCCGAGAGCATGGCGACAGCTTCGCGGATATTCTGCTCGGACTTTTCGAGAAGATGATATGTCAGCTCAAACCTGAGATTTTCTATATCGCAGGGGTTGACTGTGTTTTCGGACGCATAGCTACTGATCAGAAAGATTATCTCATCCGAAGACGGGATTTTTCCCGAAAAGTGAGATATCAGATATCCGGCAAGAGGAAGCCCATCGGTTATCTCTGCCTTCGGGTCACATCCAAGAAGATAGCCGGTGGCATCGTTCAGAATTCTATAGTTATCTGCAAAGAAAATTTCGTCGTCGGTGTTGCAACCATCGAGGCAAAGGGTTTTATATCGCCGCTCCATGCGGGCACGCATACTTCTTATTTTTCCGAAATACTTGCCTATTCTTATAAGTTCGCTCATAACCGTCGCCTTTCAAACAGTATTTTGTGCTATTATTTGCGGACGGCGGGAAATTATCCCTATAAGAGCTATTGCTTTTTTCTTTGAAATATGGTATACTGGGTACGCTTTATTGAATCACAACTCGAAGGAGACGATAATATGAAATATCTTGTTTTACTTTGCGACGGCATGGCGGACTATCCCGTCGAAGAGCTCGGCGGCGTTACACCTATGGTGAAAGCGTATAAGCCGAATATGGACAAGCTGGCGAAGATCTCGGAAATCGGTCTTGTCAAGACAGTTGCCGACGGCTTGAAGCCGGGATCTGACGTTGCAAACCTCTCGGTTCTCGGGTATGACCCGGCTATCTACTACTCGGGGCGCTCACCTCTTGAGGCAGGCTCTATAGGCATCGACATGCTTCCTAGTGACGTATCTTTCAGATGCAATCTTGTAACCCTTTCCGATGAAGAAAAGTATGAAGACAAGACCATGGTTGACTACTGCTCGGGTGATATCTCCACCGCTGATGCGAAAATCTTGGTTGATTTCCTCAAAGAAAACTTCGACGACGAGGAATTCACCCTTTATGCAGGCGTAAGCTATCGCCACTGCCTTATTCAGAAGAACGGTACACTTGATGTCGGGACCCTGACTCCCCCGCATGACATTTCGGGAAGAGTTATCGGGCAGTATCTCTCAACAAGTCCGAACGCCGAAAAGCTTATCAATATGATGAAGAAGAGCTATGAGCTCCTCAAGAATCACCCTCTCAATCTTGAAAGAATCAAGCAGGGCAAGAACCCGGCTAATTCGATGTGGTTCTGGGGCGAGGGAGTGAGAAAACCCTTGGCTCAGTTCAAGGACAGGTACGGGCTCAAAGCCTCCATGATCTCAGCCGTCGACCTTCTCAAGGGCATCGGCAAATTCAGTGGCATGAACGTTGTAAACGTCGAGGGTGCCACCGGATATATCGACACCAACTTCGAAGGCAAGGCTCAGGCTTGCATCGACGAGCTTGCCGCAGGGCAGGACTTTGTCTATATCCACGTTGAAGCTCCCGACGAGTGCGGACATCGTCATGAGATAGAAAACAAAGTCAAGGCTATCGAGCTTATCGACAAGAAAATCTTAGGTCCGGTCCTTGAGGCTCTTGAGGGCTATGACGACTACAAGATTCTCATCATGCCCGACCATGCCACTCCGCTGGCTCTTAAGACCCACACCAACGACCCGATTCCCTATCTCATCTATCACAAGAATTCCCCGAAGTCCGGCGTTGACTGCCTCTGCGAAGAATCTGCAAAAGAAACAGGAAGATTTATTCCTGTAGGGCATACGATTATGGACAGGTTTATCACGGGTGACTAATGGTGACGAAGAGAAAAATTCAGCTTGACAGAAGCGCTCTTAAGTATATAGCAATCATAACGATGCTGATTGATCATATAGGCGCACTCATAATCTACCCTTTGTATGTCAACGCCAATTTTGTTGATGGCGTAGATATGCTCGGCGACCTGATGCCGACCAAGGCTAAAGTGCTTTATGCGGTGTATACTGTTCTGAGATGTATAGGTCGGATTGCATTTCCGATATTCACCTATATGGTGGTCGAAGGGTTCTTGCATACTCACAGTAGAAAAAAGTATCTCTTGCGACTTGTAGTATTCGCACTTATTTCAGAAATACCGTTTGACATAGCGTTCAGCGACTGCTTATTCGATTTCAGTTCTCAGAACGTTATCTGGCTGTATGTCATCGCAGTTCTGATGATGTGGTTTATCGAGAGGTTTGCGGAAACTCAAGAGAAGTCGGGAGCGAAAATTGCGCTCACAATTGTAGCTGTTCTGGTCGCTTGCTTACTCGCGATTACATGTGACTACTCATTCGGCGGAATACTGCTTGTAGCTTCAATGTATCTGTTCAAAGATAAAAAGACATTCTATTGGATAGGTTGCGTGTTGTCACTGGTCATAATCGCACTCCTTTCCACTTGGATGGAACTGTTTGCCATTGTTTCGCTGTTCCTGTTGACGCTATATAACGGAGAAAAAGGCAAAAGTAACAAATATCTTTTCTATGTCTTCTACCCCGCACATCTGCTTATTCTCGGCTTGATTTCTCATGTGCTTTGGATGTAATTTTCGGAATAAATAAAGAAAGCACCGCCTCTCGACGGTGCTTTTTTATGTTCAAATTAATCTTTCCAGGTATCTTCCGGAAGCGAATTAAGAAACGCCGTGAGTTCCTTTGCCATTTCTTCCTGCTCGGGGATTCGAGGGTGTCCGGGGGTAGCTTTACCGCAACGGGTATAGGTGAGGTGGTAAACACGGTTTTCCTCGCCGCCGAGGCGGTTCTTGATTTCTTCGAGGGCTTCATCCCAAGCCGGGTCGTGCATAAGGACGGTAAGGGCTAAAACTACGGTTGCATGATTGGTGTGAGAGCGGGTATCTTCGATGATTTCGATGTAGCGCTTCATCCACTTTTCGCGGTATTCGGGATCATGAATACAGCCGTTGTGCGGATGGTCGTCGTTCTGACCGACGGCGTAAACCATGACGTGCGGAACGAACTTCGAGAAATCCCAAGGAGTTCTCGGAGGCATCGAACAATATCTCGTCTTGTCATAGCAGGACTCAAGCCCGAGGGCAGGGTCTTCGAAATAACCGGTGCCGTTGAAGATGGCGATGCCGCCCTGAGCGGTGTTATAGACCTCCGCAGGAAGAAGACGCGCAGTCATCAGGGAGTAGCTATGCCATGAGTTATCGTAAACGCCGTCGTGATTCTCAGGATCGCACTGTCCCACATAATCTACAGCATCGACAACCGAGCCTGCGGTTACCGAATCGCCATAAAATTCTATGCGCTTTTTGGGCTTGGGAATCGGCTCTAAAATCTCGCCGTCATCGGGAAGGACGAAGCCCTTGAGTTTGAAATAGTGTCCCTCCATCCGCTTGTAGAGGACGCAGTCATGACGGGTGTTTTCGAGACCGGAAGCAAGCAGAACCTCCGCTTCGCCGTCGGAAATCGGGATGCACTTCTCTTCCCCGTCGATTACGAAGCCGATGAATCTGCCGTACCAGTATTTCAGGTTCTCGATTACTGCCGAAATCTCCGTGCCCTTGAACGAAAAGCTAAGGTAGCTTCCGGTCCAGCAGAATACTGCGCTGTCCGGCTCCGAAAAGTCGATTCTGCCGGAATAATTGAACTTGTCGCCTATCGGGTTAATATGCTTCATGCCGCTTCCTCCGATTCTGTGTATGAGCTCTCAACCGCACGGTCAAGGGTCTTGATTTCGTCAAATGCTTCGATTATTTCCATGTCATAGAATTCGCATGAGCTTCTGTCATAGTGTGTGCCGGTGGTGTCCCAGAGAACCGGGCACATGCCTCTTACATATGCAGCCTCGCAGACGGAAGTGATATAATTCCTTATCTGGTCGGGCATCTTGTTCGAAGTGGTGCAACCGTACTCGCCGATTATAACGGGGATTCCGTTGGCGACGTAAGTATCATATAGCATGTCCATTATCGAGTCAAGATAAGCATAGTCGTCGTCTGTTCCCCATGTCGTTTCCGCCTTGCCCCACGAGGCGTCTTCTTCAATTACGGCGAAGGTCGACGGCGCATAGTAGTGAACCGAGATTGCATATCTGTTTGAAGGGTCATCGGGAAGAACGAAAAGCTCGTCGCATGTAAGCTCGGGGTCGGTGGCGTAGCCGGCTATCAGAAGATGCCGGAGCTCGTTATTGCCGCCCGAAGCTCTGACTATGTCTACAAACGTCTGATTGATTTCACCCAAGAGTTCAAATGCCTCTGCTTTTCCTTCCGTTGTATTACCATAACGGTTCCAGATATCGTCCCAACAGCCTTCCTCGTTGAGGGATTCAAACATCAGATCAAGCGAGTAGTCCTTGAAAGCCTCCGAAAGCTGTGTCCAGATGCTTTCGTACTTCGCCATGCACTCGTCTTTGTCGGTCGAGAAGCCTTCCCACCAGTCGCCGTCCCAATGGATATTGACGATGCACTTCATTCCGGCATCGAGAACCCAGTCGACGATCTCCTGAACACGGGCTAAGTACTCCTCATTGATAGTATAGTCCTCAGCCATCATATTTGACCACGCAACAGGGATACGGATAACGCCGAAGCCGAGGTCGGCATAGCCTTGGATGATTCTCTCGGTTATTTCGGGACTTCCCCAAGCCGTTTCGTATTCACGGACAGTCTCTTTCGTGAAGCCGGAGCACTCCATTGTGTTACCCAGATTGATGCCCAAGCCCATACTTAGGACGAAATCCATTGTGCTCATGACTTCGGCTGTCTCAGTCTCACTCGTACTTGAACAACCCGCAAACACAGTCAGCATCACAACCGCCGCTGTGAGAACGCATATAACTTTTTTGAATATCACCTGTAATACCTCCACATAGTATTTTGTACAATCAAGTATACAGCATAACACACTCTTTTTCAAGAATTTCCGAAAATTTTATTTGCATTTTGAATGCCTTTGTGCTATACTATCCTGATATCTAAATTGGAGGTTAGAAATTTGAAATTACTATTGTTTGATTTGGACGGCACATTACTTCACCACGACAAAACCTTGTCGGAAAGAACCATAAAGACTCTTGAACGCTGCCGTGAACAGGGATACATACTTGGCATCGCCACTGCCAGAGGCGAATACAGCATCGGAAAATTCATCGACGCCTTCAAGCCGAAGGTGGTCATCTCAAACAGCGGAGCTCAGGTAAGAGCTTATTGGGAAATAGTTCACACCGCATCCTTCCCCGTTTCCGAAACAAGAAGAATCCTGGGACTTATCAAAGAAATCTGCGGCGACAACCGCATCATGGTCGACACCGACGGCAGAGAATACCGGAACTTCATCTACACCGGCGACCGCCTCGGTTGGGACTGGGGCGAAATAGTCATCGACGACTTCTCAGACTTCAACGTCGAAGCCCTGAAAATCTGCACTGAAATCCCCGACCCCGAGATCGCCCAGCGGATGATTAACGCCATCCCCGAATACTACTGCGGCAGATACTCCGACGGCTTCTGGCACGAAATCGGCAAAAAAGAAGTCACCAAAGCCTACGGCGTCGAAAAGCTCTGCGAAACCGGGCTCTTCAACCTCTCCGACATCACCGCCTTCGGCGACGAATTCACCGACATCGGGATGCTCAAGCTCTGCGGCACCGGCGTCGCCATGGGCAATGCGATTCCCGAGACCAAGGAAGCGGCGGATATTGTCATTGGGACGAATGAAGAGGATGGGGTTGCTGAATACTTGGAAACACTGCTTAAGTGAATGTAAAAAAGCGAGGTGCGTGACCTCGCTTTTTTATACTCCTCACTTTATCCCGGTAGTCTAAGCGTGCTTGTTACCTTTCCATTTTCGTCGTATATGGTCGTTTTCCCAAGACTACCATCCGAATAATATTTGTATTCAACCCACGTTGCAAGATTGCCATCTGCATCATAGTATGAGATTTTCGTATTATTACCATTTTCATCGTACTCATATTCGGCAATATACGATGTTTTCTTTCCATCATAGCTAACTACTATTCTTAGTTCATTTCCATTTACATCGTATTCATATTCTATCCATGATGTTACGTTACCATCCGCATCATACTCAGTGCTATTTTTCTTTGAAGTGCCATCGGAATAATATTCATACAAGTATTCACCGGTGCCTCCGAAAGATCTATGAATAATATATGACACTAAATTTCCATTTGAATCATATTCATATTCAAACGACTTGCTTCCATTGGCTCTATAATCAATTTCCCTATACAGAACTCCGTCTGAATAATACTCATACTCATTTGTTCCGCTTAAGTCTCCGTAACTGTCATAACTGAATTCTTTTATGCAATAATTATTTTCATCGTATTTCCTTTTGTATGTATTTTTAATTTTACCGTCATAGTAATAATCAGTATACTTTAACAAGTTATTATTTATATCATACTCATCATATGTGCGCCAACCCGCAATATCGCCAACACCATTGTATTCTATATATCTGGTGAGACAACCATTTTCATTGTACTCGTACTCTATTGAACTACGAAGAACTCCATCTTTAGTATATTGCATTTCTTTTTGTAAAACGCCATTCAGATATTCATAAACAGTCCAGTTTCCATACTCACTATATATGGTTTCTGTTGTAACTGCATCATCAATGACTTCTTGTTCGTCCTCAGACTTTGACTCAGTAGAAGTTTCATACTCCTGTTCTGCACCAGTTGTTGAATTTGTTGTTTCACTCTTTGCTCCACAACCTACAAGCAGTGAAACTGCCATCAAAATCACAAGCACCATCGCCAATAACTTTCTCATAAACATCATCCTTCTAATATATTTTTACGCATAAAAAATGCGCCCCAATAAGAGACGCACGAAAAAGTGGATCTCTCATTGTTGCCACACAATCCCAATTTCGTAAACAGAAAACCGAGTAAGAGAAGATCACCTTTTACCGAAATAAAAGGCTTTCTAGTTTACGAAAGAATATTAGATTATGTGGCACAATTATTGTATCACATTTTATCGTATTTGTAAAGATATTTTTTAGAGAAATGCAAAAAGAGCGGATTTTGACCGCTCTTTCTTGTTATGATTATTCTTATGCTTTCTCATGCAACCGGCTTTCGTGCTTTTCGTAGTAGCCGATGAGGGTGCCGGTGTCGTCTCGGAGGGCAACTATGTAGACGTCGGTGTCTTCGTTATCCCAATTTTTGGTGTAGGTGTAGACTTTATTGAGGTCGGGATCATTTAAGAACTTCTCGAAAACCGACAGGATTATTTCTTTTGAATGGGCGTTGTGGCAGTCGAAGATGGACTTGCCGATGAGCTTGGCACCGCCTCGCTTTTCGTAGCGCTTCACGGCTGTGGGGTTCATGTAAATGATTATGTGGTTCACGTCACAGATTACAATCGGTGCATCGTCGGCGTCAACTATTGCTTTGAAAAATTCGGTCATTGCTATTCCTCCATTGCTTTTTATTAAGTTATTGTAGCATATTTTCGGTGGCATGTAAAGTGCTTAATGCAAAAAGAGCGGTTTTTGCGCCGCTCTTTTCGCTTTCAGGAAGGGTATTATATATTAGAAGGGATTTTCGACTGAGTAGTCTTCGAAGCTGACGAGCTCGCTGGCGCCGGTGGTATCGACGGTGGTCGAGTAAGAGTCGACGGTGATAGTGTATTCACTGTCGCCGGTGACGTAGACGGTGCCGTCGGAGCTTAATATGGTGACGGTGTTGCCATCAGCATCGGTGATGGTGCCTTCGCAGTAGAGGTTTGTGACGGTGCTATAATTCGTGACAATCCATGTCGAGGTGCTGTCAATATAGACGTTGCACTCACCGTCGCCGCCGTTGCCTGCATTAGATTCGTCGTCGACGAAATAACCGGTCAAGACACTGCCGTCGAGCATGTAGAAATCAAGGTTGCTGATGCTGTCGTAGATGACGGCTCCTTCCATCGCCTGCTTGCGGGCTGTGAAGCTGCAGTCGGCGCCGTTTGAGCCGGTCGAACCCCAACCGCGCTGGTTCGAGTTGCCGGTGCACTTGAGGAAGAATTCACTGTCTTCGGCGTAGGTGATGTCAACACCGCTGATAAGGAAGGTGCTCTCGGTGTTGGTGGTGTAGAACATGCCGCCATTGTTCGCGGTGATAGAGTCGCCAATCATCATGAATGTGCCGTTGCCGACCTCCGAGTCGCCGGACATGCTCTGATAGACTATTACGTTCCATGTGCAATCGTTCTGGGAGCTGTCAAGCATACTGCCGGAGAGGTCGCAATCGAAAAGACGAATTGTATTGAGACCTTCGATGCAGATTGCTTCGGAGGAATTGGCTGTCAGGGTAGCATTCGCAACGGTGATGTCTGCTGTGCTGTATACTGCGGGAGAGCCGGTGCCGTTCGAGACATAGGTGCCGCCGTCAACAACCATGGTGCCACTACCACGATCGCTTCTTATTGCCGCCGAGGATTCACCGGAAGTGCTGACTGTCAGATTCCATGCGTAAAGCGTTCCGCCACCCGCAACATGGATGCCACCTGAAGTATCCTGCTCGGTGGTGATGGTGGTGTCGCTGACATAGGCAATGCCGTCGCCATAGGCGAAGACTCCTGCGCCGCCTGCCGAGTCGGAGGCGATGGTTGTGTTGGTGATTCTGAGTGTCCCACTGGTTACGAGAGCGCTTGCACCGACGCCGTAGAAACTTGAATTGTCACCACCTGTGGAGTTGGAGGAGATTCTCGAGATGGTGCTGTCGGAGATGGTGACATCGCCGGAGGTGACCAAAACAGCGTTTTCATCGGAACCGGTCGAGGTGTAATCCATATCCGAATAGATGCCGTCCTCTGTGTAGGTTACGACTGCGTCGTAGCTGTCGACGCCGGAGAATGAGCCGCCGCCCATTCCGCCACCGTTAGAGAGGTTGCCCATATCGGAGGATACGCCGCCGACCACTATCGAAGTGATTTCGCCGCCGTCGTCGACGGTGAAGGTCAGGGTGTCCCCTGTTTCTATATCGGAAAGAGTCAGGCTGTTGCCATCGGTATCGGTGATTACCGATTCATCGGGAACTATGAGAGTGACTGTGAATGTGTTGTCGGAGCTTTCTGTGGGCTCTTCGGTTACATCGGCAAGAAGTTCTATTTCATAGTCGCCGGTTGAAGACGCAGGCTCTGCGCCGCCTTCGTTGCCTTCGCCCTCGCCTTCTCCGTCGGGCTTGTCGGGAACGTCTACGCCGTCGCCGTTTCCGCCGCCCTGACCATTGTCAGAGGGTACATCGTCAGGCATATCGGAGGGAACATCTCCTCCTTCGCCACCCATGTCACCCATCTGCATATCTCCGCCCATGCCCATCATGTCAGAGTTGCCTGTTGAGAGGGCAACGGTGAGGATTATCTCATCGCCGGAGACTTCAGTAACGGTTCCCGAAAGAGTGCAAGAAACGAGGAAAGCCGCGCCGACCGCTGAGTCGGTTACAGAAGTGTCGGAATCACTGTCACTGTCGCTTACTGATTCCGCACATGAAGAAAGCATGAAGACCATGCTGAGTGCTATTATCATTGAAAGTATTCTTTTGAGATTTAAGTTCATAATACAGGATTTCCTTTCTTATTAAGCTTCACTGTGGATATGATAACCCCTGAAGCTTAAATGAACCTAAAAGTTTTTGTGAAATATTCGGGATAAAAGAAAATCCCCCGAAAATTCGGAGGATTTTTATATCTCAAAGAGATTTTACTTGGATTCCTTTGAAGAAGCCAAAGCCTTGTAGCAGACGCCTGCCAACGCTCCGCCTACGAGAGGACCTACGATGAAGATCCAGAGCTCCGAGATAGGAGTGGTGTTGCCGGAGATTGCGACGATGAGGGCGGGACCGAAGCTTCTTGCAGGGTTTACGGAGGTACCGGTCAAGCCGATGCCAAGGATGTGGACGAATGTGAGGGTCAAGCCAATAACGATTCCGGAAACAGCGTTGTTCTCGGTCTTGCTTGTTACGCCGTGGATGGCAAGGACGAATACGAATGTAAGGACGATTTCGACCAGGAGTGCCGCAATAGCACTTCCACCGACACCTGCTGTACTATTGGAACCATACGCCTCAGTCATATCTGTAACCGAGCCGAGGTTCCAGATAAGAGCAAGGATTGCAGAGCCGCATGTTGCTCCGAGAACCTGAGCGATAACATAGCCGACGAAATCCTTGACGGTCATCTTTCCGGTGACTAACATCGAAAGCGAAACGGCAGGGTTTACATGACAGCCGGAAACATTACCGATGCTGTAAGCCATTGCAACGATTGCAAGTCCGAACGCAAGAGCGGTGAGGATATATCCACAGCCCGAAACGCTGTCACAGCCGACGAGCATAGCGGTGCCGCATCCGAAGACCACCAATACGCATGTGCCGATAAATTCGGCAATATACTTCTTCATTTGATAAGTACCTCCTAATTAAAGTATAATCCCGTAATTCTGCTTGATTGCAATTTCAGAGATTACTTTAATTATATAGCTCTTTCGGAATCTTGTCAAGTGTTATAACATCGGAATTATTATAAATTTCATTCAGAATATCGGAATTATTGTCCATGAGATACCTTGTGTGCCAGTTCATGAACCAGAGCCAGTTTGTGTTATCTCTTCTGAAATCGTCGAAATGCGGAAGATTGCCGATTTCATGATAGCAGAGCGGCTTGTCGCAGACTTTAAGAAGTCTGTCCCAACCGAATTTGTTGGTGGTTCCGTCGTAGGTGTCCGAGCCGATGATGTCGCAGTATTCGTCACCCGGATACCAGCCGGGCTTTACTTCTCCCGAATAGCCTAAGACCCAGATAAGATTATTAAGTCCGTGATAGTTTGTATATCTGTCATACATCATTCTCCACAGCCTGATGAACGGCTCAGGACCGCCCTTCCCCCACCAGAACCACTGACCGTCGAATTCATGGAAGGGGCGCCAGATTACGGGGAAATGCTCGGACTGAAGAATCTTCAGAGCCTCGGCTCCCAAATCCCAATTCTTTAACATGAGCTCGTTTTCGGGAGTGCCGTATGTGAGAAGCTTGTCAAAATCGGGGTTATCCGCCTGACTGTCGGGATAGGCACCGCCATTGACACCAGTGTGCCAGCAGACAGTGACGATTCCGCCACGCATGTGCCAGTCGATTGCACGGTTGATGACGCCTCTGAAATCGGCGTGCATGAAATCAAGTCCTCTGATTGCGGGGTATTTTCCCGTCTTCTCAAAGACGTAATTTACCTCCCACTCGGTTGTTCTTCTATGTGGAAATTCCTGCTGACCGGAAAGCATCAAATGCTTGTCATAGCAATTGCAAAGATACTGAAACAGCTTTTTTGTTTCAGCTGTCGCGTTCTTGTTTACAAGTGAATAGGACTGCATGTTTGTCTCCTGATAGTTATTTTGCGTAATCTGTAAGCTTTGACGTATCGAGCTTTTCATACTTTGTGAGGAATCCGCAAAGCTCGTTCGCGATAGTCCTGACTCCACCCTCACTGTCAGACTCGATATTGAGAGGCATCAGCGGCTCATGAAGGGACATGCGGAGAAGGAACCAACCGTCGCCGTGGTCTTTGTCAAGATTGATTCTGATGCCCTCATAGTTGCTGTCGGCAGGCGTCCAACCGGGCTGAGACTTTGAGTACTCCTTCAGATTCGAAATAATATCGTTGCCATAGTGCTTGAAGTCCTCGAGGTCGATATTCATTCTGAATTCCATGCTCTCGGCGGGCTCTCTCAAGCCATCGATGAGGGAATGAAGAGTATAACCCTCTTTTACTCCCCTTGAAAGCTCGATTATGAGTCTTGTGACTATATATGCGCCGTCGTCGAGGAAATAGTTATCCTTGAATGCGCCGTGACCGGAGGTTTCGATTGCGAGCTGACTGTCGATGCCCTCTTTGTTGAGGCGGATTGACTCGTTGATGACGTTGCGGTATCCCCTTCTAAATCTGTGGTGAACGCCGCCCTTGGAGCGGATGAAGTCACCAAGTCCCGAAGAGGTTACGCTGTCGGTGACGATTGTGGTGTGCGGATGGTCTCTTAAGAGCATTGCCGAAAGCATTGCGATAAGGCGGTTGCGGTTAAGCTCGCTTCCGTCGGAAAGGACCGCTCCCGCTCTGTCGACATCTGTATCGAAGATGATGCCGAGATCTGCCTTGGATTCTTTCACTGCTTCTGTAATTGAAGCCATAGCCTCTTTGTTTTCGGGATTCGGAATGTGATTCGGGAAGCTTCCGTCGGGGTCGAGATATCTTGAGCCGGCGGTGTCAGCTCCGAGAGGCTTAAGGACCTTTTCGGCATAGAAGCCGCCTGCGCCGTTTCCGGCGTCCACCACTATCTTAAGTCCCGTAAGCGGGGTTTCGCTACCACAGCTATTTCTTATCATATCGGCAAGACGCTTTGAATAGACATCCATAAACTCGTCTTTCTTTACCTCAGACGGCTTGATGCCGGTGTGAAGATCTGTTTCGGCGAGCTCAATCATTTCCTTTATGTCGCTCGCTTCAACGCCGCCGTCGGGGGTGAAGAACTTGTAACCGTTGCGATTATACGGAAGATGGCTTGCGGTTACCATAACGGCGCCATCGAACATATAACCATCGGTCTTGGTGGTCATGAACATTGCGGGAGTGCTGGCAAGACCCATGTCGGTGACTTCGATTCCCTCTTTTGCGAGTTCGTCCGCCATCCAGCCCAAGAGCGTTTCTCCCGAAAGGCGGGAGTCTCTGCCGACCGCCACACGAAGATTTGTTTTCTGAGTTCTTCTGACAAGCCAGAGGGCGAAGCCTCTTGCTATATCACGGCAAGTGCCCTCGGTCAGGTTTACATCCTGACCGGGTACGCCTGCAATCGCTATTCCTCTTATGTCGCTTTCATTGCGAAGCTTTGAGTAGTCCTTAGTTGTCGTCATAATAAAGCACCTTTTTCTTAGAAGATTTATATAAGTTCCATTTTGCCGTTCCGAAGAACAATTTTATACGGGGATTTCTGCTCGAATGTTGCAGTGCCTTCTCCGAAGCCTTCGGGTACAAGAAGCGTGACTTTTCCGCCCTGATTGACAATGAGCTCGGCTTCGTCAACCTTGCCATCGCGCCAAGTCATATTGACGGTTACGTCACCCCTTGCCTTCAAGCCGCTAACCGAGCCGTTCTTCCAGTGATCGGGAATTGCGGGAAGAAGTCTTATCAGACCATCCTGCGATTGCAGAAGCATCTCAGCGATTCCGGCGGTTCCGCCGAAATTGCCGTCAATCTGGAACGGTGCGTGCATATCGAAGAAGTTGGGATATGTAAAGCAAGCGAGGAGATAGTTCAAGTGTTTTCCCGCCTCGTTGCCGTTCCGGAGCCTCGCCCACATGTTGACAATCCACGCTCTGCTCCAACCTGTGCCTCCTCCGCCGTGACTGAGGCGTCTTTCGATGGTCGCCTGTGCCGCTTTCATGAGCTCGGGAGTCTTTTCGTATGTCAACTGAGATGAAGGATAAAGACCGTAGAGCTGGGAGATGTGGCGGTGTCCTATTTCCGTCTCGTCATAGTCCTCTGTCCACTCCATTATCTGTCCGTGCTTGCCTATCCTGTTTTCGGGAAGCTTCGGGAGGAGTTCACGGAGCGCATCCGTGAGGTCGTCCTCGTCGTCAAGAACTTCGGAAGCCTTGATGCAATCGGTGAAAAGGTCTCTTACAATCATTGTGTCCATTGTGGGACCGACGCAAATCTTTCCCTGCTCGCCGGACGAATGGATATATGTGTTCTCAGGAGAGAGCGACGGACCCGTCATAAGCTTGCCGTCGTGCTCAAAGAGATAATTCTTCATAAAGACGCAGGCGCGCTTCATTATCGGAAGATATTCCCGGAGAAAATCTTTATCAAGGGTAAACTCGTAGTGCGTCCAGATGTGGGTGCAGAGCCATGCGGCACCGCTTGCCCAGATGGTTGCAGAAATCCAGTTGTCCTGAGGGGCACAGTCGCCGAACAGGTCGGTGTTGTGATGAGCAACAAACCCCTCGATGCCGTACATATCACGGGCGACCTTCTCGCCGTTCGGAAGCATTACCTTCAGGTGCTCCAGAAGTGCCATTTGGCAATCGGAGAGATTGCAGGGCTCGGCGCACCAGTAGTTCATCTCGGTATTGATATTAATCGTGTATCTCGAGCCCCATGCGGGGTAAAAGTCTTTATTCCAGATGCCCTGAAGATTTGCGGGCTTGGTCCCCTGACGGGAGCAGGAAATCATCAGATATCGCCCGAAATCAAAATAGAGCTCACAGAGATTATTATCGGGTCGGCTATAGGTTTCGTGTATTCTCTGGTTGGTCGGCATGCCGTCATGGTTCACGTCGTCATCAATGGTAAGCCTGACCCTGTCAAAATAGGTCTTATAGTCTTCGATATGGCGGGCTTTTATAGCCTGATAACC
This sequence comes from Oscillospiraceae bacterium, assembly GCA_021201235.1. GTDB lineage: Bacteria > Bacillota > Clostridia > Oscillospirales > Ruminococcaceae > Faeciplasma. Next base: position 108,505 of record JAJQFI010000016.1, read on the forward strand.
GAGGCTTGCGGCGTTTTCAAGAACAGACGAGCACCAAGCATGGAGATCTTCGCCGTGGAAGTCGGTTCTTATCGTCAGATACATCGTGACTTCGTCAGCATCGTAAACATTAAGCTCGGTTTCGGTGAGCTTCGACATTCCGCCGATGTTTTCGCATGTGATTGCGATGATGTAGTCGCAGCCTTCGTCCCGCTCCCTGTAGTGGAGATAAACGCCGTTTTCGTCAAGAGAAGACTCCACAAAATCACCGGCTGTAAGGCAGGAAAAATCAATCTTCATGGAGGTTTTTCCGCCATCGGGCGAAGCTTCGTGCATGCAAAGGACGTTATCGGGTGCACTGACGAAATACTCGCGCTCGAAAGAGTGATTTTCCGAACTGAAAGTTACGGTGCAAACGGCATTAGCAATATCCAGAACTCTCTTGTAGTCGGAATAACCATCGTGGTTGAAGCCTATCATCAGAAAGCCTGCGGTATCATAGTGGCTCTCGTCCTGAGGATGAGGGTACATATTCGAGATTTCAAGCTCGGTCGCCTCGCCGATTTTGCCCTCAAGGAGGAGCTCACGGATTTTCTTGTAGGAACCGACAGATTTGGGGTTATAGCGTTCTTTGACGCCCTTACGGTTCCAGATGGTCTCCTCGTTGAGCTGAATAATGTCGTCAGTCGGGTCGCCGTAAATCATTCCGCCGATGCGACTGTTGCCGATGGGGTATGCTTGGTTCCAGCCCTCGCCGTTATAATCCTTCTCGTCTTTTGTGGGTGCAGGATGGTCGAGCCAGATTTGCTTTTTTTCATATTCGTGTGTCATAATGAACACTCCCTTCTATGAATCCATTCTACAGTATTCGGGCGGTCATTTCAATAGGAACTTACGAAAGAATAAAATATTATCCGCTTCAAAATCGCATAGAGAAAACTCTCTTTACTTTGGAAAAGAAAGAGAGTTTATGTTATTTTATTCGAGCTCCGATACACATTCACTCAGAAGCGTCGGGATGTCGAGATTCTGAGGGCAGTGCTCGGTGCACTGGCGACAGGAGATGCAGTCGCTCGCCTTGCCGGTGTTCTTTACCGTCTCAGCATACTTATCCTTTATCTCGCCAAGCTTGCGGATATCGCGCTTATACTCGTTATAATGTGCGAACAAATCCGGAATCGGGATGTTCATCGGGCAACCGTCGGTGCAGTAGCGGCAGGCGGTGCAAGGAATTGCAAACTTGAGATTCTCGCTGACCTTTGCGATGACTTCATAGTCCTTATCGGTAAGAGGTTCGAAGTTTTGCATGTAAGAGGTGTTGTCCTCTACCTGCTGCATATCGCTCATTCCGCTCAATACCATCATTACATTCGGCAAAGAAGCGCAGTAACGGACAGCCCATGAAGCATAAGACTTCGTGGCATCGTAGTCGTCGAATATCTTCGCCGCAGTCTTCGGAAGTCTTGCCAAAGCTCCGCCCTTGACGGGCTCCATTACGATTACGGGCTTACCGAATGCTGTCGCGACTTCATAGCAACGGCGGCTTCTTACCCAGGCGTCCTCCCAGTCAAGATAGTTGATTTGGAGCTGGACATATTCAACCTCGGGATGCTCGGTTAAAATCTTCTCGAGAGTTTCGGGACTGTCATGGAAGGAGAAGCCGATATGCCTGATTTTGCCCTCGTCGCGCTTTCTCTGAATATAACCGAAGGCGTCGGTTTTCTCGATATACTCATAGATGTCCTTGTTGACGGCATGGAGCCAGTAATAATCGAGATAGTCGACTCCAAGACGGGTCATAGACTCGTTAAAGATGTTTTCGCGCTCGTCCTCGTTCGGCTTTGAGAACAGCGGAAGCTTCGTCGTGATGGTGAAGCTGTCACGAGGGTGACGCTTTACAACCGCCTCTCTGAAAGCAACCTCGCTCTTGCCGCTGTGATAGACATAGGCGGTGTCGAAGTATGTAAAGCCACGCTCAAGGAACTTGTCAGCCATCGCCTTGAACTGCTTAAGGTCGATATTCGAATGGTCGTCGCCGATTATCGGCAATCTCATAAGCCCAAAGCCTAATTTTTTGATATTATTCATTGTGCCACTCCCTATAATTCAAACATTTCTTACCTATAATTATAAGAGCATTTCCGGCAAAAGTCAAGAATCCGATAAGAAATCACGAAGCAAATCCAGGTTAATATCGTCGTGCTCGAGCTCTTTTGAAACAAGGCGAACAGTTTCCGAGAAATTGTCTCCTAATTTGCATAACTCATATATGGCTACAATTAGCTTGCACTCGGTCAGGATATCTTCGGTATTGACTGCCTTCAGGAAAAATCTGAATATGAGGTAGTCAAAGAGCGATTCGCTCTCCTGCTCGTGACTTCCCTGTTCGCAGTTTCTGAGAAGCTTCCACTACTCGGGTGTCAGGATTTCCGTATTATCGAGAATAAATCCGCATAGGCTTTTGACATCTATCGGCTCGCTGTCGGGAATTTCTCCCTCCGGGAGCTCTAAGCTACCGAAGTCGATTTCCTCCTGCAGGAGCTCGCCGTATGCAATAAGCTGTGAAGGCCTTAATCCGAAGGCTTTTGCTCTCGCTTTGAGCAGGAAATCAAGAAGCTCGTCGCCGGTTTGCTCTTTATAAAGTGCTTCATAATCGGATTTGCTTGCCGAAAGCACGATTCTCGCCGCTTCGGGACAGGAAACGGACAAGCCCGCTTCGGTGAAAGCGAGCCCATCGCCTATGTAATACTCCTCGTAAAATCTCGGGTGCTTTGAGCAGACGTCGCCCATCATGCCGGACTGTATGTACATTTCGCATAGACCTTCCGGATTGAGATACGGGCAAGCATTATTATTGTTTACACGAAGCACCGTATCGCCGTCGGAACCGGTGCGGATATTCTTGTCTATTTCGAGCGACGGATAAGCTCTGAGCTTATCTATCGTCCCGTCATCTATGGGAATCTCCCAACCGGCTTTACAGCAGCTGTCCGGGCAGGCTCCCATAAGACAGTGAAAGCTATCGAAGTAGGACGGCGTAAAAAGCTTGCTACTGTTCATCATACTTTTACAAGTTCTTTTTCTTCCGGCTTTTTGATGCCAAGCTTTTCGTACTCCTCCTGCTCGAGAATTCGATATGCTACCTTTCCTACAAGAGTCTTCGGAAGAGTTTCTCTGAACTCGATATCATAAGGCATAGCGTACTTTGCGATGTTCTTCTTGCAGTACGCCATTATCAAGCCCTTGGTGGTTTCGTTCGGTTCATAGCCGGGCTTGAGCATGATAAATGCCTTGATTTTCTGCATCTTGTACGGATCTGGAACGCCGATAACACAGCTCATCTGAACAGCTTCGTAGCCGTCAAGGACATTCTCGAGCTGAGAAGGATAAACGTTGTAGCCGGATGTTATAATCATGCGCTTGATTCTCTGCTTGAAGTAGATAAAGCCCTCCTCGTCCATATAGCCGAGGTCACCGGTGTGAAGCCAGATTCTGCCGTCGCCGTGGAGTCTTAATGTATTTGCGGTTTCCTCGGGCTGGTCGAGATAGCCAAGCATGACTGTAGGTCCCGAAATGCAGATTTCGCCGTCGGTGCCATAGGGAACCTCAATATTCGTGCCGACATCAACAATCTTGTAGTAGTTATCGGGGAGCGGCTGACCGATTGAACCCTCTTTGTAGAGGTGAATCGGTGTCAGACAGCTTGCCGTAACACACTCGGTGGTGCCGTAGCCCTCACGGACGCTGATGGTTGCGCCATGGTCAGCTAAGAATTTATCGAAGCGCTTCTTGAGCTCAACCGAGAGCGAATCTCCGCCGGAGAATACGCCCTTGAGGCAACTTAGGTCTGCACCGTCCATCGAAGGCTGTCTCAGAAGTGCCTCATAGAGGGTCGGCACGCCGGCGATGAAGTTGCAACGGTGCTTGACGATGTTCTTGGCGTAGGTTTCAGCCGTGAATCTCGGAACGAGAATGCAGTTGCAGCCGTTTGAGAGCATAGCGTGGATGGTGACACCCAAGCCGAAGCCGTGGAAGATGGGCATTACGGAGAGCATCTTGTCACCCACCTGTGCCATCGGGTTGGTTTCCATAAGCTGCTTGGAAAGTGCGTTGAAGTTGAGGTTCGAAAGAAGAATACCCTTTGTCGTGCCGGTGGTTCCGCCGCTATAGAGGATTACCGCCGGGTCTTCCTTCTGGACATGTGCGATATAATCGCCGACATAGGACTTGCCCTGCTTCATGAAGTCATTCCAGATGATTACGGGCGCGTCCTTCGGGATTTTCTTAATCTTCTTCGCTTCGGTCAGGTCGTAGCCGAGAGTTACGGGGAATGCAAGAGCGTCACGGGTGCTTGCAATGATGAGGTTTTTGACCTCAGTGTGCTTCATTATCTCCTCGAACTTCGGATAGAACATGTCGAAAGTCAGGGTGCAGACGCTCTTCGAGTGACTGATGAAGAAAGCGATTTCGTTTTCACTTGAGAGAGGGTGAATCATGTTGGCGATTGCGCCGACAACATTGATGGCGTAGAACATGATGACAGCCTGAGGGCAGTTGGGCATGCAGATGGTGATTCTCTGCCCGGGCTTGATGCCGATTGATTTCAGACCCTTGGCGCATATGTAGACCTGCTTCTCGAAATCGCGATACTTTACCTTATTTCCCATGAACTGATATGCAATCAGGTCGGGGTATCTGTGCGATGCGTCGCGAACCATCTCCCACATTGAGCCCTCGTAATATGAGAGATGGAAATTTACATTTCCGTAATTATTAAGCCATGGGGCTTTTACTTCTGTAGCCATATTTTTCCTCCTTAAAATTCAACCGGAGTTTCGATGGGAAGCTCCAAAAGCTCGGGATGAGCCAAAAGATGTCTTATAATTTTTATAGACTGCGAATAGTAGTAGCCGTCGGCAATTCTCTCGTCGATGGTGACACCGAGATCGATTCCGTTGTGAAACTCCATGGTGCCGTCAGCATTGGCGAAAACGGTCGGCTTTTTCTCGCCGATTACGAGAAAAAGCGAATTGGTTCCCCACTCGGCAAGGTGATGATAGGATGCGTGTAGCTTGATGCTACCAAGGTTCGTGATAAAACAGCTCGAATAGTACGGGTCGCCGTTCATGAGAACGGACGGGTAACAGCCGTGATATTCCATCCAGTTGAGAGCCGCGATGACAATCTTGAAGACGAATCTCGGGAGCTTCTGGAGAGAGTCCATGATGTCGCCGATGTCGTTATTCTTGCCCTCTTTTCTTATGTGGGTGACGAACTTCTGGATTTCGTCGTGGACATGTTCGACGGGGATTGTTCCCGTTCTGTCGAACTTGACGGTTGCAAGCGCTTCGCCGCCGTCATCTGCAAACTTCTTCTTTGCGGTGAACGAAATACTTACGTCCTTCTTCTCCCAGAGTCTGTGACCCGAGAAGAAATAATTGAGCTTCGGGCGCAGAACTATTGTCTTCGCGATTGCGGCCGTTATGACGTGGAAGAAGGTGTATTTGAACTCAATCCCCTCGTAATTTTTCTTTGCGAGATATTCCTCAATCGGGGTAATATCAATAGTCTCGTTCAGGACGGCTTCGTTTGCGGTTCTGCCCGGGATGTTATAAGGCATGATGAAGTGCATCGAATCGACGTCTCTGACAAGCCAAGCGTCCTTGCGGTCTCCCCTGCGTTTCTTTTCTTTTTTAGCTTCTGCCACGGCTCACAGCCCTTTCTTTTGAATTTCGTGTATACCAAGATGTAAACACCAAGATGTAAACACAACAGCTAAATTATAATACTTTTTGTGCGCTTTGTCAACGAAAATTGTCGAGTTGTCGGGGAATTAACTTTTGAAAAATCTATTCGAGATTAGTCTTGAAAAGCTCTCAAAAATCACTTATAATGGCTTCGAAGACATTTTCACTTGGAGGCATATTATGATTACAGCAAAATACCCGCCGATGGGGTGGAACAGTTGGGACTGCTACGGCGCGGCGGTTGACGAGAAGACGGTTAAGACGAACGCCGATTATATGGCGAAGAATCTTAAGGAGTACGGTTGGGAGTATGTAGTCGTCGACATCGAGTGGTATCAGCCGACGGTCACGACGCACGAGTATCTCCCGTTTGCGGATTTGGCTATGGACGAATACGGCAGACTTTTGCCGGCGGAGAACCGGTTCCCTTCCGCGAAGGGCGGCAAGGGCTTTGCGCCGCTCGCCGAATATGTCCACAGCCTCGGCTTGAAATTCGGAATCCACATTATGAGAGGAATCCCGAGGCAGGCGGTTCATGAAAATTGCCCGGTTCTCGGAAGCGAGTTCACCGCCAGACAGGTTGCCGAATACAACGACGTCTGCGAGTGGAACCCGGATATGTACGGGCTGAACAGCACCGTCAAGGGCGCCGCAGACTACTACAACAGTATTTTCAGGCTCTATGCCGAGTGGGGCGTGGACTTCGTCAAGGTCGACGACATCTGCCGCAACAATGATAACGAGGGCGAAATCATGCTCATCGCTGACGCTATCAGGAACAGCGGCAGAGAGATGGTTCTGAGCCTCTCCCCGGGACCGGCAAAGGTTTCGCAGGCGGAGTTCCTCAAAAAATACGCCAACATGTGGCGCATCACCGACGACTTCTGGGACAAGTGGGAGCTTCTTTACGCGATGTTCGAGCGTGCAGAGGCTTGGTGCAATCACGCAGGACCCGGGCACTTTCCCGACTGCGACATGCTCCCGATAGGTCCAATCAATCAGGTTTACTCGAAGGAAAACCGCACGAACTTCACCCGTGACGAGCAGAAGACGATGATGTCGCTCTGGTGCATGGTGCGCTCTCCCCTGATGATCGGCGGCGAGATGAACGGGTTCGACGACTTCACTCTGTCTCTTGTCACAAACCGCGAGCTCCTCGAAATCGAGAAGACGACCTTCTGTGCCCACATGCTCGAGAGGAAGGACGTTGACGGTTGCGAGACGATAACATGGTTCGCCCCGAGGGTTGACGGAAGCGGCTGTTACCTCGCCCTCTTCAATGCCGGCGAGAAGCCTGCCCGAATCAGCGTCCCCTTAGATTCCATCGGCATAAGTGCGACAAAGGCTTATGACATCTGGGAGAAGACGACCGAGGACGTCAAGGACGTGGTTTCGGGAGTCGTGAATCCGCATGGAGTCAAGCTTGTAAAGCTGAGTTGAATTAAAATCCCGTCCGAATTACTCCGGGCGGGATTTTTTAATTTCTCCTCTTATCTTTCTTTGATTATTCGGCGGTCACCGTGACGATTTCAGATTCAACACCGGTCGCCTCAATCTTGAAGTCATAGCTGATGCCCGACTTAAGCCCGGTGATGCTGACTCTCTCCTTCGAAGTAGTCCCCGCAACCTTCCACTCATCGGACGTAGAACGCTTCCAGTAAACGGTGTAAGTCGAATCCTCGACAATCTCGTTCCAAGAGAGCTTGACCTTCCCGTCAACAGCCTCACCACTGAGACCATATGCTTCGCCGAAAGGATGATAAACGGCGTTGCTCATCGCCAGGAGCTCATCGCCATAGAGCTCTTCATAGCCAGTTTCGCTTGTGTCGTGAGAGCCCATAAGTGTTAAATTATAATAATAGCCGTCCTGATACCACAGATAGTTCAGATTTTCATTTACTGTGGTCTTATGAGTAGGTGCAAAATTCCAAAAATAAACTGTAGTTCCATTTGCTGATTCGAGAACCTTTCCGGAATACATTCCACCCTTGGCATACATTATCGGAGTGTCCACAACAATCCGTTCAGCCGCTTCGGTGTTGTAGTAGTAGGTAAACTCAAGCGTTATGTCGTCAATCTTGAAATACACATAATAGAAATATGTGCCTGACATGAACTCAGTTATGTCGTCAAAGGTTAAGCCTTCGGGAAGATACAAGCCTTCAAGCCCCTCGACACAATCATAGCTCTCATAATAAACGCCATGGTCTTTATCGGTTTCTCTCAGGTAGTTCCGGTACTCGATAAGTTCACTAAGCGAGTAAAATCTCGGTCCCGGGTCTGCGCCGTCAATCGGAACATCATCGAAGTCTTCGTCATCGTCCGCCCAAGCCATCACTGACATCGAAGTGATGAGAAGTAGTCCTGCCAGAAGCATTGCGAGTAATTTTTTCATTGTAATTTCTCCTTAATTTTGCAATAAAAATTGCCGTTCTGATTATAATACAAATCAGAACGGCAAATTATTGCACGGAGATAAAAAAATTTTTTATTTTTTCTTCTTGCTGAGGTAACGCTCTTCCTCGCTGAAAACACAGCCACAGTATTTTTGCATGTAGTAGCCGGCTTCACGGGCAAGCTTCTGCCCTTCACGGAAATAGGGACGGAAGTCTCGATAGAGGAAGGCGACATTGTACTTCTCGGCTTTTCTCTCGGCGACCTCCCGGATGAGGTCATGCTTCTGGTAAGGACTGATGAGAAGCGAGGTTGAGAAGCTGTCGAAACCATTCTCGGCGGCGTACTTCGCCGCTCGGTCAAGGCGGATGTCATAGCACTTCTCGCACCTGTCCTCCAAATCAGGATAGACGAGGCGGACGAACTCACGAAGCCCGTAGTCGTCAACGGTCACAAGGGGCATGTTGACGTTCTGAGCGTGCAAAATCAGAGTGTCACGGCGAGCCTTATATTCGGTGTAGGGGTGAATATTCGGGTTGTACCAGAAGCCGGTGACGTCGATGTCCTCAGCCCGAAGGGTCTCAATGCACATAAGAGAACAGGGCGCACAACAGATATGGAGAAGAGTTTTCATTCGAAAACGCCGTCCTTAAGAACGCCGGAGCGAACCTTGCCGATCGAAATGTAGTTGTTGACAACGGCAAGAGTGTCGCTTCCCTTTCCCGCTTCGAGGCAGGGGTCGCCGGTGACGGTGAGGGTAATCGTGCCGTCGGGATTTTCGGAAGGAACGAACTCGGTGGTGTAGTAGGACTTGCCCTCGGGGCGTCTGTCCTCAAGAATGCCCTTGAGTTCATCAAGCGAGCAACCCGGGAAATTGACGTTCCAGAGCTCGTATTTCTCAATAGGACGAGTAAGTAAATCCCTTGCAATGGGGACGAGCTTTTCGCGGATGACCTCAAAATCTCCGTTCATACTGTTCGAAAAAGCGATTGCGGGAATGCCTCTGACAAGGGCTTCCTTTGTGGCACCAATAGTGCCGGAATACATGATGTCGATACCGACATTATAGCCGTTGTTGATTCCCGAGAATACAACATCGGGAGCCTCAGGCATTATATTCATAAGCGCAACCTTGACGCAGTCGGCAGGTGTGCCTGTAATGGAGTATGCCTTTACGCTCTCAACAGGGAAATCGGTTTCGTGTTTGAGAATCATATCTCCGAAAACGCTGATTCTCTGAGACATGGCGGAGCACTGGGTTGCGGGTGCCACGACCCAGACCTCGCCGAGCTCTTTTGCGGCTCCTGCAAGTTCGATAAGTCCTACGGAGCTGATTCCGTCATCATTTGTAACTAAAATTCGCATCATCGACGAATCTCCTTTTTATCAAGAAAGATGGTTTGTCCCCCTGTGGGGAGTATGCGGCATCCCGCATTATTGGAATTGACATTCTCGGGTCGCTGGCTGTGGATAGGTATCAGGCACTTTGGCGAGACGGTGTCAATCATATGCTTGAGGCACCAGGGGCTGGCGTGACCGCCCAAGCCGAGTTTTACATACTCGATTCCGGCTTTTTCAAGAAGCGCCTGCATCTTCGGGTATGACGGGTCGTAATCTCCCAAGGGATAGCCGTCCATGTGGAGATATACTTCGGCAACGCCCGAGAGATCCAACAGCTCATATGAATCGCGATACGGAAGCTGTAGCATATAGCCATTAGGATTTGCAAGGATTTCATCTCTCGAGATGAGCTCAGCTCCATCCGGAACTGGTCTTTCGCCTACTGTTTCTGAATAAACGCAGAGCTTATCGTCAGGATAGAATTCGCCGAGATAATCGGCTTGAGCATTGTCGAGAACAAGCTTCCTTTGGTGCTTTACGCATAGATTATAGAGATTGTGTATTCTGCCGACGTTTCTTTCGTAGGGATTTATAATAATCAGGCTGTAGGAGCCTTCAAGAATCTCATCGACTTCCGAAATCAATGTATACTCGGTTCTGGGCTCGTCGACGGGCTTTTCGAGAGTGAGCATGTCGAACTCTTCCCAGCTTGCGTTGGTTCCTTCGGTAATCATTATATCAATTCCGGCTTCGTGGCAGGTCTTGCCGAAGCCCTCCGTATATTCGGGATTGAGACCGTGGAAACGATAGTCGCCGGTATAGGCGATATTTCCGTCGGGAGTTTCGATGATGAAGCCGGTTGCTCCCGTGCAGTCGTGGTCGATGGGAAGAACATTCACTTTGATATCCCCAACCGTGAAATTATCACCATAAGGGATACCGACGCAGTTCTTGTGGGCACGGTATGTAAATTCGCCCTGAGCGCAGAGCTTGCGATAGAGTCTTAAGGAATCCTCACTCATATAGACCGGAATATACGGGTCAAGCATATCGAGACCGCCCATGTGGTCGATGTGCATGTGTGAGATGATAAAGAAATGAGGCTTTTCCGTCTTGCCATATGGCACGCATCCGATTTTTGATGCGACGCTGTTTTCATAAATTCCATCGGCGGCAGGAAGACGACCGATTCTTACAAAGTCTTCGGGAATATGACCGTCTCGGAGTCTGACATTGCTGTCAATATCACGCATGACGGTAAAGCCGAAGTCGAACATCATTACAGCTTTTTCGGTCTCTACTTTGATAAATGTTCCGCCGATTACGTTAAGTCCTTTATAAAATGTTATCTTAGTCATAGTATGAATATCTTTCAGATAAAGTATGGGGTCAAAAAGGGACTCACCTTTTGCGGCAAGTCCCTTTCGTGCTAATAGTTATTGTAGACGATTACAGAGTTACTGCAAAATTCCGTTTACAAGAGCGATAAGCTCATCATATGCGGTCTGACCGTCAGCACCCGAGAGAACCAATTCCTCGAACTTGGTGCCGATGTCGTTACGAACATCATAGCTTCCGTCGAAGTTGGAAGAAGCGAAGTAAGCTTCCTGCTGAGCGTAGCAAGCCTGAGCAGCTTCGCTGGTCTCCATGTATGCCTGATATTCCTCAGACTCGAAGCCGGAAGTACGGATAGGCATGTAACCGGTTTCCATAGCCCAATATACAGTGTTCTCAGTGTTGGTGAGGTACTTGAGATATTCCCAAGCTGCAGCCTGCTTGTTAGCATCGGTGGTGAACATCATAACGTTGGTGCCGGCGGTGTTAGCAGCGTTGGTAACATTTCCGGGAAGAGTGGAAACGCCGAGCTCATAGCCTTCGTTCATGGTGATGTAGGAAACACCGGTGGAAGAACCAACATAAGCACCGATGAGGCAGTTGCCGAGAGGTCCGGAGAAGTAAAGATCCTCACCTACGAGACGAGCATAGCCGTTGTTGTAGAGATCCATGAGGTAAGTGATAGCCTCGAGACCTTCCTCAGTGTCGAACTCTGCACCGTCTTCGCTGATGTACTCAGCGCCGTTCTGGAGAAGAGTCGCTTCGATAAGACCGGCAAGGTCATCGTAACCGAGGGAAACCATACCGAGCTCTTCCTGGAAGGTCTTACCGATGTTGATGAGGTCGTCCCAGGTCTCAGGAGCGGAAAGTCCGAGCTGATCGAAGAGGGTCTTGTTGTAGAAGTAGAGGTAGGTGGACTTGTTGAAGGGCATACCGCTGATGAAGCCGAACTCGCTGTTCTCATCACGATAGGACTGGAGGATATCCTCGTAATCCATTTCGTCATAATCTCTCTCAACGAAATCATCAAGAGGAATGATCTTGTCGATGTAAGAGGTTACCCAGTTGTTGTAAGCCTGTGAGAGGTCAGGAAGAGTGTCGGATGCAGCACTTGCGGTGAGCTTGGTGGAAAGGTCATTGTAGGCACCCTGATTTACGAGGGTAACGGTGATTCCCCACTCGTTGGTTGCGTTGAACTCATCGGTGATAGCAGTGAGAGCAGCTTCCTGAGCGTTTGACATTGCATGCCAGAATACGATTTCGCAAGCTTCGATATCTGCACTGTCGACGAGGGTCGCAGTCTCAGAATCGCTGTTGGACTCGCTGTCGCTATTGCTATTGCTTGTATCATCGGTAGCGGTGTCGCCGCAAGCGGTGAACATGCAAAGAAGCATCATAGCAGAGAGAAGCACGCAAAGAATTCTTTTCATTTTCATGTGATTTTTTCTCCTAACTTAAAGAATTTTTCCTGCCCACGGTATAGGATTCCGGGAGCATCGGTTTATATCGTAGACGAGGAAGCGCTATCAGCCTTTAACGCCGCTGAAAGCAACGCCCTCGAGAACGTACTTACGGAGAACCAGGAAGAGGATAACAACAGGCATTACGAGCATGCAGGATGCCGCCATTGTCAGCTGATAATCCGCGCCGGATTCGGTCTGGAATCTTACGAGTCCGATTGAGAGGACACGCATATTCGGGTCGTTGGTGACGAGCAAGGGCCAGAGGAAGGCGTTCCACGAGCTGATGAAGTTCAGTATCGCGATGGAAGCCAGACAGCTCTTGTTCATCGGAACCATTATCTTTGTCATGAACTTGAAATCACTGCACTTATCAACCTTTGCCGCGAGGTAAAGTTCATTCGGAACCTGCTCAAAGAACTGGCTCAGAAGATAGATGTAGAATACGCTCGAGATATAAGGAACAATCATGGAAGCGTAGGAATCTATCCATCCCAAATTACTTACCGTCTGGTAGTTGGTGATGACAAGCATTTCGCCGGGGATCATAAGCGTTGCCATGAAGATGGAGAACACGAGATTCTTTCCGGGGAAGTTAAGTCTTGAGAATGCAAACGCGGAAAGTGTTGAAGTGATGAGCACTCCGATTGTTGTGCAAACCGCAACGATGATTGTGTTCAGAAGATATCTTGCGAACGGTGCCGAGTTCCACGCCTCAACATAGTTCGACCACTGAGGAATTGACGGGAAGAACACCGGTGGAATCGCATTCAGTTCCTGATAGGTCTTGAGACTCGAAAGAATCATGTACAGGAACGGAAGAAGTGTGAATACAGCTCCCAGGATAAGCACCGCATACTCGACAACCTTTGTGACTATCGCAGACGGCTTCATCTTGATATGCTGTGAATGAGTTTTCTTAGTGGCTTTAGTCATTGTCATTTGCTCTTCACCTTATCCCTATCTCTCGTGACATATCTTTCAATCATAGTGAAGACGAAGATAATCACGAACAGTACGACTGCCGCAGCCGCCGCAATACCGTAACGATAACTGTTGTAGAACTTGGAGTAAATGTAGTAAACAACCGTGATTGCACTGTTTGCCGGTCCCGCACGGGTTCCTCCGAACAGAGAGTAGACCTCGTTGTAGACCTTGAAAGCACTTATAAAGCCCATCATGAATGCGTATACTATAATCGGTCTCATCTGAGGAACGGTGAGCTTGAAGAATACACGCATCTTCGGAGTCGAATCCACTCTTGCCGCACGATAGATATCCTGCGGAATTGTCTGAAGACCCGAGAGGAAAATCAGGATGTTGAACGCAAGACTCTTCCACACACTGAATATTATCAGCGCCGGCATGGCGTATTTTGGCAAATTCAGCCACTCAATAGATTCTATTCCGAAAAGATTGAGAATACTGTTGATAAGACCGTAGTTGGAGTTGAACATCCATCTCCATACCAAGCCGATAGCGATGACACTCGTTACATAAGGCAGGAAGTAGAGGGTCTGGAAGATTGCTTTTCCTCTTACTACGTCATTGATGAAAACTGCGATTATAAGCGAAAGAACGACGGAAATCGGAACCACGAATATTACATAGATTCCTGTGTTCTTGAGAGCCGCCAGAAATGTGGCATCAGAGAAGAGCTCCTTATAGTTCTCAAGATTGATTGCCGTGTATGTGCCGTTGACAAGATTGTAGTCCTCCATAAAGCTCATCATAAATGTCTTTATGAGCGGATAAATCGTGAACACGCACAGAATGATGATTGACGGGAGAAGATACAGGAAGCCTTTAAAGGGTCTCAGCTTTCTTCTGACCGTATAAACGGGAGACGAATAATCTTTCATACTATCCCTCCCCTATTTAAACCTTAGCGAGTGTCAGATTATCCTCGCTGAAGATCATAAGCTGGGAAGCTCTTACTCTGAGATTGAACTCACTGCCCTGAGAAAGTCTCTGGTCGGAATGAGTAAGAAGTCTGAACGGAGATTCACCCAAGGTGAAGAATACCTGAAGCTCACGACCGGTCATGAGAACTCTGTCAGCCGTTGCGGGAACACCGTCATCGCAGAGCTCAAAGTGCTCGGGACGGATGCCCATCTTATATGTACCGTTCGGGATTTCCTTGGATTTGTCCGCAAAATCTTCTCTTGCTCTCAGGAGATTGCCGCCGAGGAAGACGCCCTTATCGGTGACTTCACCGTCGAACATGTTAATCTGAGGAGTGCCAAGGAAGTTCGCAACGAAGGTATTGACAGGATTAAGATACATATCCTGAGGCTTTTCGAACTGCTGTAAAACACCGGCATCCATAACCGCGATACGGTCGGAAATACTCATTGCTTCTTCCTGATCGTGGGTTACGAAAATGGTTGTAATCTTGACCTCCTGCTGAATACGGCGGATTTCCTCACGGGTCTCCACTCTCAGCTTGGCGTCAAGATTCGACAAAGGCTCGTCCAATAAAAGAACCTGAGGCTCCTTGACCAAAGCACGCGCTATCGCAACTCTCTGCTGCTGACCGCCGGAAAGAGCCTTCGGCTTACGTCCGAGAAGACCTTCGAGGTGGACAACTTTAGCCATTGCCTCTGCACGTTCCTTCGCCTCTTTCTTAGGAACCTTTCGGTTGATTAGGGGGAACATTATGTTGTCGAGTACGCTCATGTGGGGATACAAGGCGTAATTCTGGAATACGAGACCGATCTCTCTGTCCTCCGGAGGGATTCTCGTGACATCGGTATCGCCGAACAGGATGGTACCCTCCGTCGGGTCGGTAAGACCGGAGAGCATAAACAGCGTTGTTGACTTGCCGCAACCGGACGGACCCAGAAGACCGACCAGCTCGCCACTCTCAACGTCAAGCGTGAGGCTGTCAACAGCTTTAAAATCACCATACTTTTTGGTTAGACCTTGGATTGAAATTTTCATTCAAGCACCTCTTATACACCACTGATTTTTATCATATGCCGGAAACCGGTCATTGACACAATAATACTCTTTTGGGGGTTAAATCTCAACTGCAGTCCGGTTAAGAATATGTTAAATCGGACCGGCAAGTATAAACAACTGTCCCCTGCCAACTGTTATCTTCTTCTGATGATATAATACAGGTTCTGAAGGAAGCCTTCAAACCATGGTGAAATTTAAATGTCGATTTGGTGACTCGATAGGTATATTATATCCCTTATTTCGTCACTTGTCAACCACCGAATTCTCATAAATTTTAAAATCCGATTTTTCGTTGAAATCAAGAAAAATGCACAGCACTTGTCGCCAAGCACTGTGCATTATTTTAATATCAGTCTTTCTTCTGAGCTCTCTTTGCGGCGAGGTCGATAAGTGCGTCCTTGCGGCTGAGGTTCAGTCTGCCCTGATCGTCGATTTCGATAACCTTGACGAGGATTTCATCGCCGATGGAAACAACGTCCTCGACCTTGTTTACTCTCTGCATATCAAGCTTGGAGATGTGAACAAGACCGTCCTTGCCGGGAGCAATCTCGACAAATGCGCCGAAGTTCATAATTCTTACAACCTTGCCCTTGTAGATAGAGCCGATTTCGGGGTCGAAGGCAATGGTATTGATGACGGAGATAGCCGCCTTTGCCTTGTCAAGGTCGAGACCGGAGACGAATACGTTGCCGTCGTCGTTGATATCAATCTTGACGTCGTAATCGGCGGAAATCTTCTGGATGACCTTTCCGCCGGAGCCGATGACTTCACAAATCTTGTCAACGGGAACCTTGGTGGTGAGCATCTTGGGAGCATACTTCGAAACCTGAGGTCTCGGAGCGTCGATAGCCTTTGCCATAATCTCATCAAGGATATAGTCTCTTGCCTTGTGAGTCTTAGCGAATGCTTCCTCGATAATCTCGTAAGTAAGACCGTCAACCTTGATATCTACCTGAATAGCGGTTATACCCTTGTGGGTTCCGCCAACCTTGAAGTCCATATCGCCGAAGAAGTCCTCAAGACCCTGAATGTCCACCATAGTAGCGAATGAGCCGTCTTCCTTGGTGATAAGACCACAGGAGATACCGGCTACGGGAGCCTTTATCGGAACACCGGCATCCATAAGTGCCAGAGTAGAGCCGCAGATGGAACCCTGGGAAGTGGAGCCGTTGGAGGAAAGAACCTCGGAAACAACTCTTATGGCATACGGGAATTCCTCAACGGAAGGAAGAACCGGAACGAGAGCCTTTTCAGCCAGAGCACCGTGACCGATTTCACGACGTCCGGGTCCACGGGAAGCCTTGGTCTCGCCTACCGAGTAGGACGGGAAGTTGTACTGGTGCATATATCTCTTCTCGGTCTCTTCGTCAAGCCCGTCAAGTTTCTGGCACTCGCTTACGGGAGCCAGAGTTGCGATTGAGAGAACCTGAGTCTGCCCACGGGTGAAGAGTCCGGAGCCGTGAACTCTCGGGAGAAGACCAACCTCAGCCGCCAGAGGACGAATCTGGTCGAGGCTTCTTCCGTCGACACGCTTGCCCTCATAGAGCCAGTTGCGGACAATCTTCTTTTGGAGCTTATAGATGCACTCGTCAATCATTGCAATCTGCTCGGGATACTGCTCGTCATACTTTTCGTGGATGGCATCCTTGATGGGCTGGAGTCTTGCTTCACGAACGTTCTTGTCGTCGGTGTCAAGAGCGACCTTTACGTCCTCAGCCGCCATCTCCTCGATAGCGTCAAAGAGGTCGTGGTCAACTTCCATGGACTCAAACTCGAACTTCGGCTTGCCGATTTCAGCCTTGATTTCGTTGATGAACGCAACCATCTTCTGGATTTCCTTGTGTCCGGTCTTGATGGCGTTAAGCATAGTCTCGTCGTCGACCTCGTCGGCGCCGGCTTCAATCATAACGATTTTTTCCATGGTTCCGGCAACAGTGAGGTTAAGATGATTTCTTGAGCGCTGTTCAAGAGTCGGATTGAGGACGATTTCTCCGTCAACAAGACCCACGCTGATACCTGCAATCGGTCCTGCCCACGGAATATCCGAGATGGAAAGAGCGATTGAGGTTGCGAGCATGCCGGTGATTTCAGGCGAGCAATCGGGGTCAACCGACATAACGGTCATTACAACGGTTACGTCGTTACGCATGTCCTTCGGGAACAAAGGACGAATCGGGCGGTCAACCATTCTTGATGTAAGAATAGCCTTCTCGGAAGGCTTGCCTTCTCTCTTTGTGAAGGAGCCGGGGATTCTTCCTACCGAATAGAGCTTCTCCTCGTAATCAACGGAAAGCGGGAAGAAGTCGATGCCGTCTCTCGGCTTGACCGAGGCGGTTACGTTAGCCATGACTACGGTCTCACCGTAGGTGACCCAGCAGGAGCCGTTTGCTAATTCGCTGGTCTTGCCTGTCTCAACGGTGAGGGGGCGTCCGGCGAATGTGGTTTCGTACTTTCTGTACTTGTCAAACTTCTTGAGTTCTGACATTGCCATAGTGTAATATCCTCCTTAAAAATAGGTTTTTTATATTTTCAAGCGGATGTTTTAGCAATAAGTTAAGGCTTTTGTACTCCAAAGGGCTTAACTTATTACTAAAAAACATCGCCTGTCAATACAATTTCATTTTTCTCAAGACTTATTCAAAGGGCAGTAAGCCGCTCGAGAAAGCCGCTACTGCCCTATGAGTCGTGATTTACTTTCTCAAGCCGAGCTTTTCAACGATTTCGCGGTAGCGGTTGACATCCTTCTTCTTGAGATAGTTGAGAAGGTTACGTCTCTTACCTACCATCTTGAGAAGTCCTCTTCTTGAGTGGTGGTCGTTCTTGTTCGCCTTGAGATGCTCGGTGAGGTCGGCGATTCTCTTGGTGAGAATTGCAATCTGGACCTCGGGTGAGCCGGTGTCGTTCTCGGACAGTCTGTTAGCCTCAATAATTGCGGCTTTTTCTTCTTTTCTGAGCATTTGTAATACCTCTTTCAAAATTACTTCCGTCAGCATGGACAGCGGCAGGTATCTCTCCCCTTTGGGGCTGAATCCGCTACCCGAGTCTGCGGTATTGTCCGCACAGATTATTTCTCCTGCACAGACTGATATATGTTATCACAAAATTTCCGATTTGTAAAGGGGTTTGGAGCGAGTTTTGAAAATTTTTTTGGGAACCGGAAGAAAGTTTTTTCAAAAAAGCCTTGACAAATCATCTTGGGTGTGTTATCATAAATAACGCACTCGGGGCGAGAGCCCCTTGTGATATATCGCGGGGTAGAGCAGATGGTAGCTCGTCGGGCTCATAACCCGGAGGTCGTTGGTTCAAGTCCTTCCCCCGCAACCAGAAAAAATCCCGGATTGATTTAATCCGGGATTTTTTGTTATTCCCCGAGATTTTGATCTCGTAATATCAGGATAAATCAATATCCGTCTTTCTATCGGTCATTGAATTTTGGCTCAGTATATAGTATAATTTTACTATCACCTTTTGAAAGGAACATCAAAATGAAGAAAAGGATAATCAGCCTTATGACAACAGCTACTATTCTCGGCGCAACACTTACCGGTTGCGGCAGTGCAACAGCATCTGACTTTACTATCTCGAAAGACCTTGTCGACACCGAGGAGCTCGGCTACAGCGTCGGTGACACGTTGGCGGAAGCAAACAAGTATGTCGGCGAAAACAACCCGATTTCATCGGTCATCTTCTTTGCCGACCCGACCTCCGTTGAGTATAACGGAAGGCTCTATGTCTATGGCACGAACGACAGCGAACAGCATGATGCAGGCACCGGAAACGACGAAAACACCTACGGCTCAATCGGTTCGCTTGTCTGCTACTCCACTGACGACATGGTGAGCTGGACGTATGAGTGCACTATCGAGGTTACAGAAATCGCGACGTGGGCGGGATGCAGTTGGGCACCGTCGATTGTTTCGAGAGAAACTTCGAACGGCAAGACAGAATTCTTCCTCTACTTTGCGAACGGCGGAAGCGGCATAGGAGTTCTCAAGTCCGACTCCCCCACCGGTCCTTGGGAAGACCCTATCGGCGAGGCTCTGATAAGCCCGACTACAGGCGCACTCGCCGACGACCCTGTTTACTGGTGCTTTGACCCGGGAGTCGTTATCGACGATGACGGTGTGGGATGGCTCGCATTCGGCGGTGGGAGCGCTATGCACGACGACGAGGACGGAATGTACACCGGCAACTGCCGGATTGTCAAGCTCGGCGAGGACATGGTTTCTCTCGACAGCGAGATAACAAAAGTAAACGCTGTATACCACTTCGAGGCAAACGAGCTGAACTATATCAACGGCACCTATGTATTGACCTACTGTTCTAACTATGAGGACAGGTACAAATGGGATTCATACGATTCAGACGAGGAGGCTCCGACCACCTGCTCGATGGTCTATATGACTTCGACCGATCCTCTTGACCCGGACAGTTGGGTTTACGGTGGCGAATACCTTTCGAATCCGTCGAAATACGGCTTCTCGTTCAGCAACAACCACTCGCATCTCCAGAAGTTCGGGGACACATACTATATCCTATATCAGACGGTAATGCTCCTTGACAATATGGGCTCATCCGCAAGCGGTTACAGGAGCATCGGGGTTGATGTTATTGAAGTCGACGAAGATACGGTCACCATCTCCCCAGCCACCATGACAAGAGAGGGCGTAAGCCAGCTCAAAGACTTGGACGCTTTTGATGTCAATCAGGCAGAGACTGCCGTCACTACTGCGGGAATCACATATTACACGAGTGAAGACAGGACGTTTATCACAAATATCTCAGACGGCGACTGGTCGGCAGTTTCATCGGTCGATTTCGGAAACGGCGCCAATGCCTTTGCGGCTACCGTAAGAGGAAAAGGCATTATTGAAATAAGGCTTGATTCCACGGATGGTGAAGTCGTCGGAAGCGTTCAGTTTGAGACCGGAAGCGACTTTGAGACGATTGTCTGCAATCTTGACAAGACCGTTTCAGGGACACACGATTTATACTTTGTTTTCGGAGGGAGCTTCGTGTTTGACGAATGGCAGTTTGCGTATATCGAAGCCAAATAATCTGCGCTAAAAAAGCAAGGGACACCGCACTATGCGATGTCCCTTTTATTATGGCTTATTTCTTTTTATTGTCTTTCTTAGCTTTCTTTTTCTTCTGGTTCTGATAAGGATATGGGCTCATCTGAGCTTTTTCTCTCTTGTCGTCAAGGATGAAGCCGTAAATCGTGAGAACAGCGAAGACGACAAATCCGATTCCCGCAGGAACAGCTACGCACCAATAAGGAATGGTATCGGAGGCTTCGGGCAGAGCCTGAATCTTGAGTGTATAGCCAAGAGCCGTGCCGCTCAGACCCATCGCCGAAAGACCTTCGGTGAAGAGCTCCTCCTCGGAAGAGGTCATTGTCTTGAAGCGTCCCGTTATCTCAACGATACTGCCCTGATAGCCCGCATCCGGATCGGCGGCATATTTGAGATAGGCGTCTATAACCTCCTGAATCTCATCATCGCCGCGCTTGTCAGCCTGAACGAGAGTTGCGACCTGTTCTCCGTCGATATCGAGATACATTACATAGTAGTAATAGGTTGCGGCATCCTCGGTTGCGGCTATATAGCCGATTTGCGCCAGGAACTTATAAGCACTGCCGGTTACATACTGGTCGGTAAGGTCGTATGTCAGCGTTACGTCCGAAAGGGATATAACGTTTTCTGCCGTCTTGACATTGCCATAGATAGTTCCGATGGTAGCCGCAGTCGGCAGGAATGCAACAAGGCATATGATAGCCGCAATCAGAAGTATATAGATTGTTTTGCCGGAGAGGAACCGCTTCAGCTTGGTGTCCTCGGTCGGGGCATATTTTTCTTTGACTTCGTAGGTTTCGTTATTTCCGTCTAAAATACTCATTTTATGTCCTCCATGACATGGGTTCCGCGGCAAGCCGCCAACAACTAACGAAAATTATAGCACATTACTTCGTCCACGTCAATTATTTTGTAAGAGGTTTTCTTTTTCAAACTGCAACATATAGAGCTCGTAATAGTGACCCTTGAGTGCAATGAGCTCGTCGTGGGTGCCGCTTTCGAGTATTTCACCGTGAGAAAGATAGATAATCCTGTCGGCTTTTCGGATGGTCGAAAGTCTGTGCGCAACTATGAGAAGCGTTCCGATATTCATCATCTTTTCGAGCGAATCCTGAATAAGGACTTCCGTTTCGGTGTCGATATTGGCGGTCGCTTCGTCAAGAATCATGACCTCGGGCTTGTGGATGATGGTCCGGGCAAACGAAAGGAGCTGTCTCTGACCGGCAGAGAAGTTGTTGCCACGTTCCCTTACCTCTTCGTCGAGACCCTTATCAAGCTTTTCAATTATCTTGTCGGCATTGACATAACGGCAGACGTCCATTATCTCCTCATCGGTGAAGCTGTCTTCACGAAGAACTATGTTGCTTCGGATAGTACCCGAGAAGAGGAAAACGTCCTGAAGCATCTGACCGAAGTGTCGACGGAGACTTGAGACAGTGTAGTGCTTGATATCTACACCGTCGATGAGAATCTGACCCTTCTGGATATCGTAGTTACGACAGATGAGGGAAAGTATCGTCGTCTTGCCGGAGCCGGTTGCTCCGACAAATGCAACCGTTTCGCCGGCATTGACCTTGAACGAAACGTCTTTCAAAACCCACTCGCCTTCATTATAGGCAAACCAGACATTTCTGAATTCGATATCGCCCTTGCAGGTTTCGAAATCTACGGCGTCCGGCTCATCCTGAATTTCGGGAACCATGTCGAAGATGGTGAAAATCTTCTCGGCGGAAGCGAATGCCGACTGAAGCCAGTTGAACTGCTCGGCAAGATTCTGAATCGGGTTATAGAACTTTGAGATGTACATGTAGAAGGATACGACGGTACCGCTGGTGATAGTCTGCCCCAGGAAAACGGTTTCCTTTATGTATCCCCTGCCGCCGAGGTAGAAGAGGCAAAGTATAGACGAGACATAGAGCATATAGACGAGAGGACGGAAGACCGCAAACGTGAATATCTGCTGAGTCTGTGCCTTCTCGAGCTTCTTGTTGCGCTCTTGGAATTCGCCGAGCTTTCTGTCCTCACGGTTGAAAATCTGGATAATCTTCATGCCGGAAAGATGCTCGGATATGAACGTGTTTATTTCGGTTGTGCCGTCCTTGACACGTCTGTAAGCACGGCGGGAGAACTTTCTGAATATAACCGTGAAGAGAAGAATAAACGGCACAAAGCAAAGAACCATCAATGTGAGCTGATAGTTCAGCATCAGCATGGCAACGAGAACACCGACGATTACGAAGAAGTTCTTTATAAGGTTTACGAGAATGTTCGTGAACATTACCGAGATGGCGTTGGTGTCGTTTGTAACACGGGTTACGAGCTTTCCGACGGGGATGTTATTAAGTTGTGCATGAGACAGGCTCTCGATGTGCTTCATGAGGTCTTCACGGAGCGCCGAAAGTATCTTCTGACCGATTTTCTGGAGTACTATAGCCTGAACATAGGTGCATATCATCGAGATAATGAGGATGCTTGCATAGACTGCGATGTAGGCGAAAATTTCATTCATCTCGAAGTCGCCGACTATCATGTCCTCGATTTCGCCGATGATTAACGGGGATATGATATCGTAGGCAACCGATACCAGCATTACAAAGAGAACGAAGATGAACTGTCCCAGATAGGGCTTGGCATACTTGAGGAGTCTCTTGAGAATCTCACCGTCGGACATGTTTCTGTCGAAGCCCATAGCTTCTTTTCTGTCCTTGACGGAGAGATAAGCGACTATAAATACGATTGAGACAACGCCGATTACAGCGCCGACCGCCAAAAGAGGATAAAACTCACGCATTTACGACACCCCTTTCGTTTTCAAGACGCTGAAGATCGACCGTCAGCTTGTACTGCGGACAGCTCTTGTAGAGCTCTTCATGGTTGCCGACCGCAAGTATATTTCCGTCGTCAATGAAGATAATCTTGTCCATATGCTCGATGGTGGTGACTCTGTGGGCAATGAGAATCGTTGTCTTGCCCTTGCGTGAAGTCTTAAGACCGGAAAGGATTTCCTTCTCGGTTTCGATATCTACCGCCGAAACGGAGTCATCCAGGATGAGAATAGAAGCATCCTTCATAAGTGCTCTTGCAATCGAGATTCTCTGCTTCTGTCCGCCGGAGACGGTCACGCCACGCTCGCCCAAGACTGTATCATAGCCTTCGGCAAATTCAACGATATTGTCGTCGACAGCAGAAAGCTTGGCTGCCTCAACGGCTTTTTCATGGCTGACATTATCGGTTGCAAATTCGATATTGTGCTCTATCGTGTCGCTGAACAGGAAGTTATCCTGCGGGACATAGGCACAGTATTTTCTGAGAGATGCTATCGAGATTGAATTTACATCCTTGCCGTCGACGAATATCTTGCCGTCGGGGACGTTGTAGATTCTTAAAATCAGGTCGGCAAGGGTGGTCTTACCTGCTCCGGTTCTTCCGATTACGCCGACGCTTTCACCGGCATTTATCTTAAACGATGCATTCTTGAGGACGTCATACTCGCCGTCGGGGTATCTGAATGTAAGGTCTCTGAATTCGATGTCGCCCTTGACATCTTCGATATCCGTAACATCTTCCCTGTCTTTGACATCGACTTCGGCATCAAGGAGCTCGCTGACTCTCTTAAGCGACGCTGCGCCCTGAGAGTGCATGTTGATGAGCTCGGCGACTGCCATTACAGGCCAGACGATTGAGTTGAAGTAGCCCATGAATTCGACAAGCTGTCCTGCGTTGAAGGTACCCTTATAAACAAGATAGCTTCCGTAGCCCAGGATAACGCAGATTACGGATTCCACAAGCAAGGTTACGAAAATCGTCATAAGGGTTGAAAGACGGGTGTATTCGACGTTGGCGTCCTCATTCTCTTTATTGAGCTTGCGGAACGCCATGAGCTCTTTACTCTCTTTTACGAACGCCTTGATTACGGCGATTCCCGAAAAGCTTTCCTGAGAAAAATCGGAGAGCTTCGAGAATGCCTCCTGACGGACTTCCCACTTCTTCTCCATGTACTGCATAAGCGTCAAGCCGACACCGAAAAGAAGGGCTATCGGAATCATGCAAAGAAGCGACATGAGCGCGTTCATTCTGAGCATCTTTATGAACGAAAGAATGCCAAGGAATGCGGCATCACAGGTCATCAGGACTCCGTTTGAATAGCAGTCGCGGATGGTTTCGAGGTCGTTTGTGAAGAGCGACATCAGATTGCCGACCTTGTTCTTCTGGTAATACTGCTGAGAAAGGTCCTTGCAGTGGTCGAACATACGGAATCTCAAATCCGCCGCAACCTTGTTTCCGCTTCCGTTGAAGCAGACGCGCCAGAGAAATCTTCCGGTGACTATTCCGACGATGATGCCTATCATCGGCAGGCAAACTTCGTCAAGAAGATAGTCGATGTCAAACACCGCCGTTGTGCCGTCGTCAAGAGTGACATAGCCCTGATTCAGACCATTGATGACATCACGATAAAGCTCGGGAATGACAAGCTGTAGGTAGTCAACGAGAACCAGCGCGGCAATGCCGATTAATAAAAGATAGGCATATTTTATGTAGTAGCGATTTATGTGCTTTCCGAAAAGCAATATAATCCCCCCCAAAAATCACAAAATTCAAAGGCGATTATAGCACATTGCACCGTTGAAATCAAGAGGCAATTTCGCTATATTGTATTTCACCGAAAGACAATTTTTGGCATGAAAAAGCCCCCGAGATAATTCCCGGGGACTTATCTTACTGCTCTTCTTTTGTGTAATACTGAGCCTGTGCGTTCCAGAGTTCACTGTACTTGCCGGTTTCAGAGATAAGCTCGTCGTGGCTTTCCTTCTGTACGATGGAGCCGTGGTCGAAGACTGCGATTTCGTCACAGAAGCGACAGCTTGAAAGCCTATGGCTGATATAGATCGCGGTCTTGTCCCCTACTATGTCGTTGAACTTCGAGTATATCTCCGCTTCCGCCATAGGGTCGAGGGCGGCTGTCGGTTCGTCAAGGACTATGAACGGAGAATCTTTGTACAATGCCCGAGCTAATGCTATCTTCTGAGCCTCGCCGCCGGAGACGTTTACGCCGTTCTGCTCTACTTCGGTATAAAGAGTGGTTTCGAGACCGGAAGGAAGCTCCTTCAGCCTGTCGCCGAAGCCGGTTTTTACGAGGCAGTCGGTGACTTTGTCGCCGTCATAGGTCATACTCGAGGCAACAACCTCGCCCAATTTAAATGCAGGGAGCTTGAAATCCTGAAATACTACTGAGAAGATATCGAGGTATTCACGATAGTTATACTTCGTGATGTTGATGCCATTGAGGAGAATTTCACCCTCGGTCGGGTCATAGAGACGGCAAAGCAGGAGTATGAATGTTGTCTTGCCGGAGCCGTTCTCACCGACGACTGCAAGGCGTTCGCCGACTCTGAACTTGACGTTTACATGCCTGAGAGCATAGTTGTCGCTTCCGGGGTATTTGAAGGACACGTCACGGAATTCTATCTCGTAATCCCTATCAAGTCTCTTTTCTACCGTCAGGGAGCCCTTGTACATGCTGTGAGGGATGTCGAGATATTCAAGGGACATTTCAAGGAACGGAGTGTTGGCTTTGAGCTGACCGAGAGTTGAGAGGGTCTGGGTTAGACCGCCTGAAACACTGGTGATTGCGGCGACATACTGTGTGACATAGCCGATTCCGAATGCACCGCCGAGAGCTTTCAGGCAGACATAGACATAGGCAAGCCCTGAGAACATTGTCGCAATTCCGCTTCCGAGAGCGCTGAAGGCTCCCATTCCTCTTCGTGCAAAGTGAGCAAACATGCCATCGGACAGGAATATCCCCGTTTTGTCGCAGTTGTATTTCTTACTCATCTTGTGCTGATTGTACATTCTCACGTCGAGAGAATACTTTTCTTCGGTTCCTAAGAATGCGTGGTAAGTGCCGAGTCTGTTGGCTAAGTTGTGGTCACCGACATTTTTCGACCAATAGCTTGAAGCTTTGTTGGAACACATCGGTGCTAAAAGTGTAACGCCGAGCATTACAGCAACGACAAGAATTATGCAGATAGGATTATTGAGAAACGCAAGGGATGAGCCATCGGGAACTCTCGTTGTAAAGAGAGTTACAGTCAGAGCCACACCGCCTATGATTGTGAAAACGCCTTTGATGAGGTCTTCAACCCAGCTGAGAAGATACACAAGTCCCCAACCTCCGCTGCTGTTATATTGGTAGATTGTTGAGTAGATATCTTTTGTCTTCTGGTTGTCGGCGTCGGCGAAATCCATATCGAGCTGCTTCTTGGTGTAGTTGCCCATTCCCCAGTAGAAGTTTGCTAAGCCGCCGCCATAGGTGTTTTTGTACTTACCTAAGAATGCACTTATGAGCGCAACTGCTGCTGCCAGAGCAAGTGTTACCAGAACAAGCATTGTGAGACGGTCTCTGTCTCTGTTTCCAGAGAGCTCTGTTATGATGAGAGCCGACATATAGATTCCGATGTAGGGATTAAGAGCAGTCCAGATGGAATTTACTATAGTCGAGATAACCATGTGGGGACTGTTTTTATAGAGGATTTTGATACCCTGAATCGTCTTGGATGCCATCCGGCGATAGGTGATTTTGTCCTTGTTCTTACTCATTGATGTCACCCTCCCTGTAGTATTTGCTCTGAACTTCGAATAGTTCTGCGTATTTCCCGCCTTGTTTAAGCAGTTGCTCATGTGTTCCCTCTTCCAGAATCTTATGGCCGCCTATCAGGATGATTCTGTCGCAGAATCTGGTCGAAGCGAGACGATGGGAGATATAAACGGAGGAACGCCCTGCGGTCATGTCATTATACTTGTTGTAAAGGTCGGCTTCGGCTATCGGGTCAAGAGCCGCTGTCGGCTCGTCAAGGACGATTACGGGAGCGTCTTTGTAGAGAGCACGGGCAAGCATCAGCCTCTGTGTCTGACCGCCGGAGAGGTTCACGGCGTCCTCGTAGACTTCACGGTTGAGCTTTTCCTCAAGACCGTCCTTGAAATTAGCCACCATTTCGGTAAGTCCCGCCTTTTCTATGCAGGAATTAACCTTATCATAGTCGATGCCGTGATCGGTCTGGGCGACGTTTTCGGCGACCGAGCCCGCCCAGAGGACACAGTTCTGGAATACAGCCGAGAAAACCTTGTAATATTCACGGCGGTTGAATTCACGGATGTCAACGCCGTTCAGGAGCACTCTCCCCTCTGTCGGGTCTTCCATGCCGGTGATGAGCTTGACGAGGGTCGTCTTTCCTGCGCCGTTAAGTCCCACCACAGCGAGCTTTTCGCCTGCATGAAGTGTTAAGTTGATGTCTTCAAGAGTGTAGCTGTCGGAAGAAGGATACTTGAACCAGACATGGTCAAGAACTATCTCATATCTTTCGTCAGCGGGAACAGGAACATCGGAGCCATCTTCAAACTTGAACTGTTCGGGATAGTTGATAATTTCGATGACGTTTGAAAGCTCCAGGCACTGACGGTGCATGGTGGTGAGGTCTCCCAAAACTCCGGTTACCCAGTCGGTGAATCCGCCAACGGTTGAGAAGTAGAGGATGAACATCGAGACGTCGATTGAGCCGTCCAGAACGAGTGCTATGAAGTAGGCATAGGCTACAGCGTTTCTTAAGAAGCTCAGAACGAGGTCGGCGATTCTGCCCCAGATATAGACGTTCTCGCATTTGCGATGGAAGGCTTCAAGGAGGAGACACTGCTTGTCGTAAAGCTCGGTGAACCAGCTCTTGATGCCGAAGATTCGGACATCCTTTGCAAAGCTCGTTTCGGAGGCTGTTTTGCGGACATAGCTCAGAGTCTCATCAATCTTCGCTTCTTCCTCACGATGATTATAGCCGTAGCTGTTGAGCTTGTTTGTGATGAAATAGCCGACGAGAGCGGTCACCGTCACAAGAAGGAGTATCCAGACGTTTGCCGTCGAGAGTATTGCGGCATAGATGATGAGTCCCAAGAGATTGCTTAAGAATGAGCAAATTGTTTTCCAGATAGCCTCGCAAGCCGAAGAATTCGAGTATGTGGTTGGCAAAGCTTTATTGAGAATCGTCTGGAACTTTTCGTTGCCTAAATTCGGGTAGGAGGTTTCGGCACACTTTGTGTTGATGAGGTTTATGATTTCCGAACGGGTTGTTATCCTGCCGTAGAGGATATTAGTGTCGATGTATTGCCTTGCCATGGCGAGGAACACAAGAATCAGTGTGAAGCCGATTATCGTGATGAGGAGCTCAGACACCGTTCCGTTTCGCTCGAGCACTGCAATTATCGAAGGCGAGATATAAAGTCCCGCAACACTCTGACCTGTCACGACGAGCGAGAAGAGGAGTCCTAAGATTACAACCTTTTTCTCACCGTTGGTCCAGGCGCATTTAATCATGAACCAGACACAGCTTAAGATGCCGTACTTTGGTTTTTCTTTAATTTTGTCTTTTGTTTCGGTCATTTTTCAGCACCGCCTTTCATGATTCTATTATAGCGGAAATTTTAAAGAGCGCACGTTTTGGGGACGAAACGCTCTCTGTGGGGGACGAATTGCAGATTTTTGCTATTGCGGGAGGAGAATTTCGGTCGAAAAGGCTCCGTCCTCGCTGTTGCGGGAGACATAGCCGCCGTACTTCTTGACAAGAGAGTCAATACGGGCAAGCCCCAAGCCGTGACCTTCGCCTTTGGTGGTGTCGAAAATTAAACGCTTCTTGTCGGCGGTGAAATTGGTGAAGGAGATGTAAAACTGACTGTCTCGGACTGCCATATAGACGCGAATCATGCGCTTGTCTTCGGGGAGCTTCTTTGAAGCTTCAATGGCGTTATCAAAGAGATTTCCGACTATTGAGCAGAGGTCTATATCGGAAACCGAGAGCTTCACGGGGATTTCGGCATCGGCTTTGACGGGGATTTTTGCCGCCTTGGCGAGGGAGATCTTGCTGTTTAAAATAGCGTCGCACATGGCGTTGCCAGAGTGAATGACGGTGTCGACGGTGTTGAGGTCGGTTTCAAGCTCGTTCAAGTATGCCATGACGGAATCCATATCGCCGGACATAACACGGGTCTTGAGAATCTGGATATGATTGCGATAGTCGTGGCGCCAGCCCCGGATCTGCCTGTACATGTTGTCAACCTCGGCATAGTGGGTCCTCAGGAGTTCCTGCTGATAGGCATCTATTTTCCTGTTCATTTTCTTTGAAAGCTTCGGCATCGAAAGTGTTCACTCCTTCCCTACTCTATGAATCAGTGCTCTGTTAAGCGGCTCATATTGTCCGCGGGGCAATGGAATTACGATATTGTCTTTCAGATGGATTTCGGTTTTGGTGACCTTGCGGACGTATCGGAGATTTACGATATATGAGCGCCCGGTGCGGTAGAAGTTTTCATCTAATAAACTCTCAAATTCGCCTAAAGTCTTTTTTACCGTGTAATCATCGTCGGCGTGAACGGTGACGTAGTTTTTGATGACTTCAAGGTACTTTATTTCTATGAGGGGCACTTTGACGGTCTCATCAGCAAGCTCGAGGGTGAGCATACGTTCACTTCGCGCGATTTTGACGACAGCTTTGTCTAAAACTTCAAAAAGCTTTTCTTCTTTCAAGGGCTTCATGAGATAATTCAGAGCATCGACATCGTAACCCTCGGCGATATAATCTGAGTAGCCGGTGATGAGTACAATCTGTACATAGCGGTTATCCTCACGGAGCTTCTTTGCGAGACTGACCCCGTCCATGCCGCCCATTTCTATGTCCAGAAGAAGTATGTCATAATCTCTGCTCTCGGAATACGAGAACAAGAAAGCCTCAGAAGAATCGAAAATATTGATTTCGGTTGTCAGGTCTCTGGCGGTCGCCCATTTTTGCGTGAGTTTGTGAACAAGATTCGTCATGTCCTGCGAATCATCACAGATTGCTATTTTATACATATCGGTGCCTCCCCTCTTATAGTCCATATTCATTTTATAACACTCAGGCTTAAAAGTCAACATAACAAAAAGAGCCTGCCCGAAAGCAAGCCCTTTCTACAGATTTTTGATTACTTAATCATGGAAGCGATTTCTTCAGCGAAGTTCTCTTCCTTCTTGGCGATGCCCTCGCCTCTCTCATAACGGACGAACTGCTTGACTGCAATCTTGCCGCCGAGATCCTTGGCGCACTTCTCGACATACTTGCCGACGGTGTACTCATTATCCTTGACGAACTCCTGCTCTACGAGGCAGTTCTCAGTGTAGTACTTGCCGAGCTTGCCCTCTGCAATCTTTGCAAGGACAGCCTCGGGCTTATTTGCCATCTTCGGGTCCTCAGCCATCTGAGCCATGACAATCTTCTTCTCGCCTTCGAGAACGTCAGCGGGAACGGAAGCTCTGTCGAGGTATGCGGGGCTCATAGCGGCAATCTGCAAAGCGCAGTCCTTGCCACAAGCATAAGCCTTGTCGCCGAGGTCGGTGTCGAGCTGGACGAGAACGCCGATTCTGCCTTCACCGTGAACATAGGAAACGAGGTCGCCCTCGAGACGGGTGAAGCGTCTGATCTGGATGTTCTCTCTTATCTTTAAGAAGAGCTCCTGGAGCTCTTCCTGAACGGTCATTTCACTGCCAACAGCCTTGCAAGCCTTGAGGGCTTCGACATCTGCGGGATTCTCGGCAATAATGGTTTCGGCAACGGTCTTGACGAAAGCCTTGAACTGGTCGGTATTTGCAACGAAGTCGGTCTCGGAGTTGACTTCGACGACTACGCCGACGCCATTCTCAACGAAAGCCTCAACCAATCCCTCGGCGGAAACTCTGCCAGCCTTCTTGGCCTGAGATGCGAGACCCTTTTCTCTTAAGATAACTATTGCCTGCTCAAAATCGCCGTCAGCCTCTACGAGAGCCTTCTTGCAATCCATCATGCCGACGCCGGTTCTCTCTCTGAGAGATGCAACGTCCTTTGCGGTTATATTAGCCATAGTAAAGATTCCTTTCTTGCTATCGTTATATCTAAATTATGCTTCTACAGGAGCTTCCTCTGCGGGAGCTTCTTCAGCGGATGCGTCAGCCTCTGCCTCCTCAGCGGCGGCATTAGCCTCGCCCTGTCTGCCCTCGATGATGGCATCTGCCATTGCGCCGGAAATGAGCTTGACAGCTCTTATAGCGTCATCGTTGCCGGGGATTACATAATCAACCTCGTCGGGGTTGCAGTTGGTATCTACGATAGCAACTATCGGAATACCGAGCTTTCTTGCTTCGGAAACGGCAATCTTCTCGCGCTTCGGGTCAACGATGAAGAGCGCTGCGGGAAGCTTCTCCATGGTCTTGATACCGCCGAGATACTTCTCAAGCTTCTCGATTTCGAGAGTGAGCTTTGCAACTTCCTTCTTCGGGAGAAGCTCGAAGGTGCCGTCGGTCTCCATCTTGTGGAGCTGCTCGAGACGGGCGATTCTGGTCTTGATGGTCTCGAAGTTGGTCATCATACCGCCGAGCCAACGGGCATTAACATAGTGTGCACCGGCTCTTGTTGCCTCTTCCTTGATGGAATCGCCTGCCTGCTTCTTGGTTCCTACGAAGAGAACCTCGCCGCCGTTAGCGGATACGTCTCTCAAGAACATGTAAGCCTCATCGAGCTTCTTGACTGTCTTCTGAAGGTCGATGATATAGATTCCGTTTCTTTCTGTGAAGATGTAGGGAGCCATCTTCGGGTTCCATCTTCTTGTCTGGTGACCGAAATGTACACCGGCTTCAAGAAGCTGTTTCATTGATACTACTGACATTGTAGTTCCTCCTAATTTGGTTTTTAATTTAATCCTCCGCACAGGTTACCTTGCCTTCACCCGGAACCCGGGAACCACAGCAAAACCCATGCGTGCGAATTGCGGTAATATTATATCACGGGAATTATGAGATTGCAAGGGGTTTTGTAAAAAAAGTTTGCGGCGAAAACCCCTCCACCGGCTTCGCCGGTCCCCCTCCCCTTTCAGGTGAGGCTATTTGAATTCTCTCGTAAGTTTGTACAGGCGCAAAAAGGCTCCCCTGAAAGGGGAGCTGTCGCCGAAGGCAACTGAGGGGTTTACCCTCGCTTATTTGCCACAGTTGCCGCAAGGGCAACCGCCATCGGAAGCACTGCCAGTGCGATTCCCGTGGTCGGGTTCTGGTCCTCATCGGTGTCATCAACTTCGATGTCGTCCGGTTCTGTTTCGGTGTTGGTGTCCTCTATCGGTTCGTTGATGGTGACCGTCTCCTCGGTGAGCTCAACCGCCTTGAGGTTCGCTATCGCCGTCTCTATTGCCTCGGCATAGCCGTTGACCGTCGACTGGTTCAAAACGTTTAAGTTCCACTGCACCGCATTTATCGCCGCCGTGACATCCGCAAAGTTCGAATAGTCGCTCGCATTCAGGGCATTAGCCTTCGAAATCGCGTTATTTACGGAGGTGTAATCCGCCATGATGGTCAGCAGGCTTCTGCCGGCAGTCTTGGTCGCCGTATAAGTCTCGTTTTCAAACTCGACCTTCGCCGTATAGGTGACCACCCCAAGGAAGTTCTTTGACGTAACCGTTGCGTCAACCGTCTGGGTATCGCCGCAGGAGCAGGTGAACGTCGCCGTGCAAGTGTTGCCGTTCCAGGTGAACACAGGCTTGCCATAGGTATGCCCCGAAGCCGTTACAACCGTATCGGCTAAGTCGATTTCCGTCGTTGCGTTCTCATCGCTGAAATACTTCTTGCAAGTCTCGCAGTACCAATATTCGGTATTGCCATCAGCAGTGCAAGTGGCGGCAACATCCCCGACATGAGTCAGATTATGTCCCAGAGCCCCTATAGTAATAGTGCTCGTATCGGTAATTTCATTGTTGCCGTCCTCATCGCTGAAATACTTGTCGCAATTCGCACAGTGCCAATACTCGATATTTCCTTCCTCGGTGCAAGTGGCATCCTTGGATTCGACATGAGTCATACTGTGACCGGTTGCGCCAATAACTATGATGCTTGTTTCCTGCTTGACACCGTTGACCTCTATATAGAACCGACTGCAGGTATCGCAATACCAGTATTCATAATAACCATATTCCGTACAAGTCGGGTCTACTGCTTCGTGATGCTCGGTAAAGTTATGCTCAACCTTATCCCCCGTCACCGCCGACTTTGTCTCGTCGCAAGTGTAAGTAGTTCCGTTGAATGTTACCGATGCGGTGTAATATGTGACCTGAACAGTGACACAAGAATCTACAACCCTTGTGGCAATATCACAATCCACCGTCTCTACATGTTTGCTGTCATTATCACAAGTAAATGTGGCGGTACAGGTGTAATCGCTCTCCCAAGTGAAAACAGGTGTGCCGTAGCTATGCCCGGTTGCAAAAATCGCTTCGGTGTAACTGTCGCCACATACCGTGCATGTGTAAGTCATCTCACCCTCTTCGGTGCATGTAGCTTCTTTGGTAACAGTGCCGGCATCGTAAGTATGATTGCCCGTCGCCGCTATTACCGTTCCGACTGTTATAGTCTCCCCGCAGACGGTGCAGACCTCATCACCAGTATAACCTTCCTCGCCGCAAGTAGCATCCTTGGCGTTCTGGATTTCGGTGGTATGCCCCGTAGCCTGAATCGCCACCGTCTGGGTAGCTGTGTACTCAGTGTTTTCAAAAGTAACCGTAGCCGTATAAACCGTCTTGCCATCAGTGGTGCACTTGGCATCAGTTGTCACGCTCGAAACCGTCGCCGTCAAAACCTCTGTATGACTGCTGTCATTATCACAGGTAAACGTAGCCGTCGCCCCACTGTAATCGCTCTCCCAAGTGAACACAGGCTCGCCGTAGCTATGCCCCGTAGCCGGAATCACTTCGGTGTAGCTGTCGCCACAAACCGTGCAAGTATAAGTTATCACGCCGTCTTCGGTGCAAGTTGCTTCTTTGGTGACAGTGCCGGTATCGTAGGTATGATTGCGCGTCGCCGGAATTGCAATGGTGGTCGTATCAGTAATTTCCACTGAAGCCGCAGAATCACTGAAATACTTTCCGCAGTCAGAGCAGTACCAATACTCAATATTACCGTCTTCGGCGCAAGTAGGAGCTTTAGCCGCGTAGTAAACGAGATTAGAATGCGAACTTGAGGCGCCAACATTATTATAGGAAGCCACTGTGCCAATGCAGGAAGTGGAAGCATAAACTGTTCCATGAGTGCTGTCAAATATCGGATAGCTGTCCGCACCTATAGTCTGATACCAAGGTGATCCTCCGGATATACTGCCATTGAGCAAGTAAGCCACTTCGCCAGAAGCAAATTCTTCAGCGGTCTTGGAAACAGGACTGCCTGAACCCACTCTACCGACTCCTACACTTGCAGATGTAGATAGATAGTAAACATTTGCGCCTATCGAGCCTGTTGAATTAGAACCATTGCCAACAACCCCGCCGACATAGGCTGTTGTGTTACCTGAGCCAGAAACTGTGCCAACGTTATGGCTATACGTTATGCTTGAATAATTACTTCCAACCAAACCACCAACAGACACAGATGAGCCTGCTGTGCCTGAAACATTGCCAGCGTTGTAAGTATAGCTGATCGTAACGCCGCCTTGATTATCACCTACAAGTCCTCCAGCAAAAGCCAATGTCTTAGCTACAGCAGTAACTGAGCCTGTATTATAGCAATTAGTAATGGTGCTTGTGGTGGCTGTCTGACCAAACAATCCGCCTGCATATACACTTGAAGCTGATGATAAATCAGCAGTTATGCTTCCAGTATTGTAGGAATTGCTGACAGTCAGGCTCGACATTCCACCCGTTAAGCCACCAGCATAGGCAAAACTACCACTATAACTTAAGATGGTAACATTGCCAGCGTTAATGCTTGAACTAATAGCTCCACTTGAAATATATCCTGCTAAACCGCCAATCCATATTTGACCGCTACCACTATTGGAGGCTGTTACGGAAGCATTGTTTACGCATTCGATTATAGAAGTACTGTTACCATTTCCAACAATGCCACCAACCCGGCATACGCTTGTTGAATTTTGTACGCAGGCAACACTTCCACTAACAGTACAGCCTCGAACTACAGAAGAATCGGAATAACCGACAATGCCACCAGCGTATATGGCACCGGTAATATTGCAATTTGACAGAGTTACACTTTTAATTGTAGCACCACTCGTCATTCCAAACAAACCGCCGAAGCCGGTAGTAGACACGTAAAGATTAGATATGGTGTGCCCAGCACCATCAAATACGCCTTTGAAATATTTTGAGCCACCATTACCTATCGGTGTCCAACTGCGACCACCGAGGTCAATGTCCGCAGTCAGGACATAGTAACTGCTACAATAGGTCGAGTTTGATGAGCCGTTAATCAGAGATGCAAAATAAGCAAGCTGTGCTCCCGTAGCTATCTGGTATGGATCGGATTCAGTTCCTGAACCGCCTGCAAACTCTGTGGCTACAGAGCCGTCCCAAGTTTCAGCAGACGCCGTCAAGGTCATTCCTGCCATAGTGCCCACGAGTAAGCATAGGCTCAAAATCATGGCTAATAATCTTTTCTTCTTCATACAAAAATACCTCCTTACTTTTCGTGAAGGAGGAATTGTTCTGGGTCGCCTCCAAGCACGAAGCTTTTGTTGGGTGGATGGGGGTTGGCTCGGGTGGTTGTTGGAATTATTGTAACATACAAAAGCATGTTTGCCAAGCGGTTTTTGGACGGATTTGCAATTTTTTTGAAAAAATCTGTTTATTAGCCTGCGCTAATTAGCTTCGCTAACAAGTTTGAGCTTCGGGAGATTCGTGTCCTCGGCGAAGTTCTGGGCGTTGTAGAGGATGAGGACGGCGTCGTAGTCGGAGAGGTCGCCGATGGAGGCGGTGGGGTTGGTGAGGTAGCGGAGGTCAAGGACGGTGATGTCGGAGTAGTTTTCGGCAAGGAACGGGACGAAGCAGTTGGCATAGGAGTCCTTGATGACGAGGAGCTTGCCGCCGGTCGCGTCGGAGACGACTTCTGTCTTTCCGACGTTCTCGCCGAGGTAGCAGAGATATTTGTCTTTTCTTGAGAGATAGCTTTCGTCGAAGACGCTTGAATAAACGATGTTCCCCTCTTCGTCTGCGGAGACTTTCGAAACCGTGCGGGCGTTGCTCAGGTAGAACTCGATGGTGTCGGCTTCGATGCCGTCATAGAGGACGCTCGAGTGGAGCGAGCCGTAAAAGCTGTGCGAGGCATAACGGACGTCGAACTTGTCGAGCGTCGAGGTGGTGTAGCCCATGACGTCGGCGGCGGAGATGTAGGCAAGATATGCCCCTGTCGAGGTCCAGTGGTGGTCGGTGCGGTAGTAGATGTACTCTTCGCGGGAGGAATAGAGGACGCTGTAGACGTCAATCGGCTCGGCGGAGGAGTTCTCGGAGAGATAGGAGTAGGCATAGCTGATGAGCTCCCGCTGACTGACTTTTTTCTCGGTGTAGTCGACCTCGTCCGAATAGATTTCTGCGGCGGTCGGAACAATCATGACATAAACGGGGGTGTCGGAGAGGTTGCTGAGATACGATATAGCCTCGAGGGAATTGTCGACGACGTCATAGTCGATTTCGTCGGTGAGCTCAAGGAGGCGGTCGTCGGCGATATAGATGCCGTTGACCTCGCTTCTCCCTTGGAAGAGCTCGAGGCTTGTGTGAAGCGAAATCCACTTTGTGCGCATGGCGAAGTGGTCGTCAATCCAGTCGGTCAGGTCTTCTGCGTAGTCCCCCGAGAACCAGTCGGAGGCGGAGAAGTCGGGCATGTCCGCAAGGTAGCGGTTTTCCGTTTCGGAGAAGTCGTCCTCGGGCACAACCAATGAAACCACGGCAAGGACTATTAAGAAGCCGAGGAAAACGACGATATTGATGATTTGTATAGCTTTTTTCATCGTAAGTTGCGCCTCCATTTCATCAGAAGTTGAAGTATAGGAACGGATTGTAGCTCGAGTTGACGAGATAAGCGGTGCAGGCTATGAGAAGAGCGGCGGTCAGGACGGGGGTGATAGCCATAACTACCTTCGAATCCTTGCCGCCGAGCCGGGAGATATAGTTGCCCGTCGCTCCCGACGAGAAGAAGAGGCAGAATGCGAGCGGTATTGCCGCCTCGGAGAGGAGCGCTGTCGCCTGCGAGGTGATGAAGCTTCCGCCCGCGCCGAACATGGCGCCGAGGTACTGCACACCGAGGGCGAGGGAATCCGTATCGAAGAACACCCAGCCGATGACCACGGCGAGCATGGTGTAGAGCCAGGAAACCGGCTTCGGGAGCTTCTTAAGAATCTTCGAGAAGCCGAGGTGTTCGATGACGATAAGCACGCCGAACCATAAGCCCCAGAGGACGAAGTTCCAGCTTGCGCCGTGCCAGAGTCCCGTAAGAAGCCAGACGATGAGGAGGTTGCGGACGGTCTTGAAGGTCCCTTCCCTGCTCCCGCCGAGGGGGAAATAGACATATTCGCGGAACCACGAGCCGAGGCTGATGTGCCACCTGCGCCAGAACTCGGAAACGGATTTCGAGAGGTACGGGAGGTTGAAGTTCTCCATAAAGTCAAAGCCGAGCATCTTGCCCAAGCCTATTGCCATGTCCGAATAGCCGGAGAAGTCGAAGTAAATCTGGAACGTGAAGGAAATGATGCCGACCCACGCCGTGAGCACCGGCATTTCTGAATAGTCCACAGCCTTGACCTGTGACCAGATGGTGCCGATGTTGTTGGCAAGGAGAACCTTCTTTGCAAGACCGATAACGAAGATTGTCACGCCCTCAGAGAACTTCGAAAGGGTTACGGTGCGCTGATTAAGCTGTCCCTCAACGTCCTGATACTTGACGATGGGACCCGCCACTATCTGCGGGAACATGGCGATATAGGCGAAGAAGCTGACGAAATTGTGCTGAGGCTTGCTTATGCCACGATAGACGTCAATAGTGTAGGACATGCTCTGGAATGTGAAGAACGAGATGCCTATCGGTAGTGGAAGTCCCGGGTCGGGTATGAACAGGCTGAAAACAGAATTAATAGTCGTTACTGCAAAAGATGTGTATTTGAACATGAAAAGAATCGCCAAATCAAGGATTATCGAAAGAACGAGGACGAGCTTGCGCTTCCCCGGAAGCTTCGACATCAGAAGACCGGCGACATAGTTGATTATAGAGGTTATTATCAGGACGACGACATAAACCGGCTCTCCCCACGCATAGAAAACAAGCCCCGTGAGTGCGAGCATGGGGTTCTTGAACTTCATCGGTACGGCGCAACAGAGAAGAATTGCCACCGGCAAAAAGTAAAAAAGAAATTCTACGCTTGAGAATACCATTTTCGGTTACTGTCCTTTGTTAATTTCGTCCGCTGTTTCACGGTATTTTTCACAGCCGACGGTGCGGTTGATTGCCTCGAGGAGCGAATTTACGTTGAGCCTTTTTGGGAGATTAAGCCTGTGCTTGAGCTCATCCCGACGTGAAGAAGAATCCGGTCGACCGGTGAAGCCGTCTTCATAGAAATCCATTTTTGTGACGAGGCGATTGCCTGACGATTCCTGCTCTTCAGAAAATGGCTTCAAGACTTCAAGTAGCACGCTGTCGGGCATGCCTTCGACACCCAATTTACCCTCGGCGGACGGCGCAGGCTTACGCTTTTCCTTGCCGTAGATATCGGGAATGTAGGCACAGCGGACGTTGCCGTTTTTGATGATGCCTTTTATGTGCCCACGAATTCGGAATCCCGCCGAGTCGCTGTCGGTCAGGATTATGAGACCGCCGTTTTCGGAGTAGTATCTCAATAGCTTTACCGTCTCATTGTCTTTGAAAACCCCAAAGCCGTTCACAACAACTATCGGGCAGTCGACAAGGCGTGCGACTTTAGCCTTGTCATACTTGCCCTCGACTACTATTGCGCCATTTATGTGGAGCATATTTACCTCCTGTAGGAGAGAATTTTGCTGATGGCTTCTTCAAGAAGAATCTTCGGGTCGGTGCGCTTCGACTTCATGTCGATATCGCACAGAGAGAGAATTCCCAAGCCGTAACGAATCTTCTCGAGAGGAATATTCATGCAGTCACGGAAAGCGTTTTTTACAGCGAATTCCCTGCCTCGGTATGCAAAGTCACTCACAACATCGCTCTGTGAACGGTTGCCTATAACTGCTGTTTTGGCACGGTATAAATCCATGAACGAGCCGGAAATCACGGACAGGAGCACAATAGGCTCAGCTTGCCGTGAATACAGCTTGTCAAGGGTTTTGAAGGCTTCACTTCCCTTCCCTGACAGGACGGCACGGGAGAGCTTATAGGCATCCGTTTCGAGCTGGTCGGAGACGAGAAGGTCTATCATTTCTTTAGTTATCTCGCCCGAGCCTGCATATGCCGAAAGCTTGTCGAGCTCGTTGTCTATCATTAAGATGCTACAGTTCTGCAGGCTTGCGAGATATTCGGCATTCTTTGGGGACATAAAACAGCCGACGGGGGTGAGCCGGGACTGAATATGATTTACAAGCTCGTTCGGCTTCTTCTGCTGAAACTCGGTGACTATGCCGCCGAGCTTTGAAATATGGTCGCAGAGCTTTTTGTTTTTCGGAGTCAATGCCTTCTTCCCGGCGGCGAGGTCGACACCGGTTGTGTAAAAGATGAATGTAGTGGTTTCGGAGTCGAGGTCGGAGATGACTTTCATAAGCGTGTCCTGCTCGTCTTTTTTGAGATTGTCGGCGTTGAGGTCATTGATGAGAGTTACGGTTCTGTCGGCGAATACCGGCAGTGCCTCGGCGATATCGGAAAGCTCGGACGCCGAAAAGTCCGCACCGGTTATAAAGTGATAGTTAAGGTCTCTCTGCTCTTTCGGCAGGAGCTTGTCGCAGAGCTTCTTTGCGATGCTTTCGGACGAGGCGACATCCTTGCCCCAGAAGAAATATACTCCCCGGATATCTCCCTTTCTTATTGACTTTATGAGTTCAGTATCGGATAAATAAGGCACACAGAAGCCCCCAATCTCATTGATGCAACCATTATAATACATTATCGCCCGATTTGCAAGTTGACTTTATCGCAAAAGCGGATTATAATGGTATGTAGCGCAACTTTTTATAGCAAGGATTTGAAAACACAATGAAAATTAAAAATATACTTATCATGATTACGGCGATGGTTCTCGGGCTGTCGCTCTGCGGGTGCTCGATGACAAGCAACATAAGCACAGACGCAAATATGGACTTTGACCAGTATGGCGAGGGCTATCCCCAGATTGCGGATGGCGACGACGCTTACTACTATGCTGACGGCGAAAATATCTTCACCTACTATACCGACACGGAAGAAACGGCAATCTATTGCGAAGGTTTCGGAAGCATAGACTATCTTGGCTACTATGACGGCAGGGTTTATGCCATCAGCGACAACACGCTTTATTCCGTCTCCGAGAACATCAAGGTAAAGCAGTTTGAGATT
Source organism: Oscillospiraceae bacterium (assembly GCA_021201235.1). Taxonomy (GTDB): domain Bacteria; phylum Bacillota; class Clostridia; order Oscillospirales; family Ruminococcaceae; genus Faeciplasma. The sequence goes on from JAJQFI010000016.1 coordinate 149,159, forward strand.
TCCGAAGCCGGGAATCTCAGCGGCAAGCAGTATGTCATGCACTCGGGCTGGCTTATAGTCTGCGGTATTTCGGATGAAGCGAATGCAGAAGTGCTGACATATTCTCTCGAATCGGGAGAATGCGAGACGGTCTATGAGCTTGCGGAGGCTGACTACGTCAAGCTCTGCCCTTATTCGGACGTTTTGTACATACTCTCCGGCAATTCCGGGATTACCGAGCTCTGCGGATATGATTTGGAATCTTCGGAGACGAGCGTACTCTACAGCTCCGGAGATTGCGTGTTTACAAACCCATTCTTCAGGGCGACCGTTGAGGCGGCATACATGAGCGAAGGCGGAGCGATATATGCTTATGACGTAACGACCGGCGAGATTGCGATATCGTTTGATTTTAACTCAGATGAGACCACAGCTTATGAGATAGGCGGAATTGCCGAGTATTACGTCTTCGCAGGGTACAGCGACAACAGCGGGTATCACCTCTATGTCAAAGACATCTACGGAAACGACAAGATTGTAACCGACATCGCGCTTTCGAGCGAGATTGAAGCCGTTATCTGCGGAAATGACAGTCAGAGAGTATTTGTCTGGGTAAATCCCGGTTCAAGCGACGGCTCAGTCATCGCCGTGAACTTCCTTAACGGCGACTTCCAGACTCTGTGGTAACCGCGCCGGCGGGAAATGTTGAAATATCCCTTGAAATAAGTGCGAAGATATGATACAATAGCGCACGGACAAATTATACTAAAATACCACGGAGGAAAATATGCTTTTGATAGATGAACTCAGCCGCAGGCTGAACGAATACCGCCCGAAGCTTTCGGAGCTCCACAAGGCTCTCAACATCGAGGCGGCAAAGGAAGAAATTGAACAGTTACACAACAAGGCGGCAGAGCCCGGCTTCTGGGACGACATGGAGAAGTCACAGAAGATTCTGCAGAGGACGAAATCGCTTGAGAATGCAGTCGAGAACGACCGCAAACTCTTCTCTCAGGCGGACGACATCGAGACCATGATTGAAATGTACACCGAGGACGGCGACGAGGAGCTTCTCACGGAAATCGAATCGGAGCTTGACGAGTTTGAGAGTAAGATAGATCAGCTGACGCTCTCCACCCTTCTTACCGGCGAATACGACCACTCGAACGCAATTCTTAATTTCCATGCGGGAGCCGGAGGAACCGAAGCTCAGGACTGGACGGAGATGTTACTCAGAATGTACACCCGCTGGGGCGAGGCACACGGTTACAAAGTGTCGGTTCTCGACGTACTTGATGGCACCGATGCGGGAATCAAGAGTGCTTCGGTCATTATTGAGGGTGAAAATGCTTATGGATACCTCAAGAGCGAGGCGGGAGTTCATAGGCTTGTCAGAATATCGCCGTTTGATGCAGCGGGAGCCCGGCACACGTCCTTCTCGGCAGTCGAGGTCATGCCGGAAATCAACGACGACATGAGCGTTGAGATCAGACCCGAAGACATCAAGATGGACGTCTTCCGCTCGAGCGGCGCAGGCGGTCAGCACATCAACAAGACGAGCTCGGCAGTCAGACTGACGCACATCCCCACCGGAATTGTAACATCCTGCCAGACCCAGAGAAGTCAGGTTCAGAACCGCGACTACGCCATGAGGATGCTCGTTGCGAAGTTGGTTGAAATCAAGGAGCGCGAGCACCTCGCCAAAATCGAGGACATCAAGGGCGTCCAGAAGGAAATCGCCTGGGGCTCGCAGATTCGTTCCTACGTCTTCATGCCCTACACCCTCGTCAAAGACCACCGCACCGGCTACGAAAACGGCAACGTTCAGGCGGTCATGGACGGAGAGCTTGACGGGTTCATAAACGCTTATCTTAAAGCTCTTTCGAGCGGGACGCTTGAAAAATAATTCGGACATAACAAAAGCACGGCAGAGTTTCGGCTCACCGTGCTTTTTTATTGCTTGTATTACAGATCCAAATCACTTCTGACAGCATTGATGAGCTTGCGGGTCAAGCCGCAGGTGCCGCAGTCTACTCTTTGCATGCCGATGAGGATTGTCAGACCGCTTTCGGGGCTGTTTGAGAAGTAGGGTCCGAGCCAGCCGTCCCAGCCGTATTCGCCTTTTTCGGCGAAGATGAGAGCCTGACCGGGGTCGACGCAGTTGCGCATGAGGTTGCCGTAGCTGTAACCTCTGAGCCCGCCCCAGTGCTCGCTTAGGTCCTTCTGTTGCCAAGGCATGAGGCTTGCGGACGTCATGTATTTAACGGCGGCTTTTGAGAGAATTCTGTGTCCGTTGTATTCGCCGCCGTTCTGGAGCATGGTGGCAAACTTAGCGTAATCGTCGAGGGTCGAGACGAGTCCCGCTCCGCCCGATTCGAACTCAGGCGGCTTGACCATCGAGTATCTGATGCCGAGGTGGTTGCGGTCCTTGTCCTCTTCCTCTATGCACCATTTTTCGTAGTTGGTGCGGTATATCTTCGAGAGTCTCGGCTGTTTCTCCGGCGGGACCCAGAAGCCGGTGTCGATCATGCCGAGAGACTCAAAAATCTCTTTTTCAAGGAATTCGCCGAATTTCATGCCGGAAATAAGCTCGACTACGGCGCCTAAGATATCGGCGGATGAACCATACATGAACTTCTCACCGGGATCAAAGCTGAGGTCACACTCAGCGATTCTGCTTGCAAATTCCATAGTCGTCATCGGGTTGTCGCCGGCGATGCGCTGACCGAGCTCCCAGAAGACCTCCGAGACCTGTTGCTCGGCGATGCCCTCTCCGGGATAAGGGATTCCCGAGGTCATGTTCAGCAAATCTTTAACCATAATCTCGTTCTGAGTCTTTACGCGCTTGCCGTCCTTATAGGTATAGGCGGGGTTGAAGCCCGGGAAGAACCAGCAGAGACAGTTCGAGATGTCAAGGAGTCCCCTGTCCGCTAAAATCATGACTGCGGCGGCAGTTATCGGCTTGCTCATTGAGTAGAGGCGCATTATTGTGTCTCTCGAGAACGGCACCTTGTTTTCCATGTCCCTGTAGCCGAAATCTTCGTAGATAAGCTCCTTGCCGTTTTGCAGGACAAGCATATTCACGCCGGCGGTGAAGCGGTTGTCCTCGCACTCCTGACGCATTATTTCTTTATAATTATTCATTCTTTGACCTCCCGGAAGTATTTAAGCTGTTTCAATTATATACCTGTGGGAGGTTGATGTCAACGAAATTCTCTTAAAATACTTGAACTTGGGGATAATTTAGAGTACAATAGCTCTTATGAAATGGCGGTGACAATTTGAAAACTGTTAAGATATATACCGACGGAGCTTGCTCGGGGAATCCGGGAGCCGGCGGTTGGGGCGCGATACTCGACTATAAAGGAATAAAAAAAGAGATGAGCGGCGCGGAGGAATCCACAACCAATAATCGCATGGAGCTTTCGGCGGCGGTTTATGCCTTGGAAGCGTTGAATGAGCCGTGCAAGGTTATTCTGACGACCGATTCGCAATATCTCGTGAACGGCATGACAAAGGGTTGGGCGAAGTCGTGGAAGAAGAACGGTTGGATTAAATCCGATAAAAAGCCCGCCCTCAATTCCGACCTGTGGGAGAAGCTTCTTGAGTTAGATGGGATTCATGATATAAAATTCGTCTGGGTGAAGGGGCATGCCGGGCACCCGGAAAACGAAAGGTGCGACCGACTGGCGGTCGGAGCATACACCAAGCTGAAAGAAGGGCTCAAGAATGGATAAGCGATATATCTATGCCGACAACGCCGCGACGACAAGGGTTTCGGACAGCGTTCTGAATGCGATGATGCCATATTTTCAGGAGAACTTTGCGAATCCGTCGGGGCTCTACTCCCCCGCTACCGCTTCCGCAAAAGCCATAAGACAGGCAAGAGCGGATATTGCGAAGTGCTTGGGTGCCGAACCGGGCGAGGTGTTCTTCACCTCCTGCGGAACCGAGGCGGACAACTGGGCGATCAAGTCGGCTGTTGAGCTCACGGGCAAGAAAAGAATAATCACCTCAAAGCTTGAACACCATGCGGTATTGAAGACATGCGAATATCTGAAAGCCAAGGGCTGTGAGATTACATATCTCCCCTGCCCCGAGAACGGCATTATCGAGCCTGAGGATTTGAAGAAGGCTATCGGAAATGACGTTGCCGTCGTGAGCATCATGCTTGCGAACAACGAAATCGGGACGATTCAGAAGGTTTCCGAGATGGCGGAAATCTGCCACGAATATGGCGTCCTCATTCACACCGATGCGGTGCAGGCTGTCGGGAATATCCCCGTTGATTTCAAGGCTCTGGGCGTGGACATGCTCTCCCTTTCGGGGCACAAGATTCATGCTCCCAAGGGCATCGGGGCGCTGATTGTCAGAAAGGGCATCAATCTGCCGTCGTTTATTCACGGCGGGAAGCAGGAGGTCGGCAAGCGCGCCGGAACGGAGAACGTCCCCTACATAATGGGACTTCGTCAGGCAATCTTGGATGCAACTACGAATATACAGAAGCGTTCGGAGTATGTTCTGTCTCTCAGAGAAAGGCTCATCGACGGGCTTCTTAGGATTGAGAAGACACGGCTCAACGGCGACAGAAGCAACCGACTTCCCGGAAATGCAAATATCTCGTTCTATGGGATTGAGGGCGAAAGCCTCGCACTGCTTCTTGACATGAAAGGCATCTGCGTATCTTCAGGTTCTGCCTGCACTACGGGTGACACCGAACCGTCGCATGTTCTCAAGGCAATCGGTCTGACGGACGAATGGGCGAAGGGTGCGCTCAGGATTACGCTTTCGGAAGACAACACCATAGAAGATGTCGACTATATTGTCGAGATGATTGCTGAGATAGTGGAGAAGCTGAGAGCTTCGAGCACACTCTGGAAGAAAACAGCCCTGTAACTTTTAAAGCCCCTGCATTTTCATGCAAGGGCTTTTTGCTACCGAATTATCATTTTATGTATTTGAAAGAGTATACAAAGAGTAAAACAGTCCGTTTTCCTGCATGAGGGAGGCGAAGTCGCCCTGCTCTTCGATTCTGCCTTCACGGAGGACGAAGATTTCGTCATAGAGCTTCAGGATGCTTTCTTCGAGCCTGTGAGTAACTGTTACGCTGGTGACGTCATCAAGATTAAGTATAGACTCATTGACGCTCTTGGCGGTTTCGGCGTCGAGAGCGGCGGTGGCTTCGTCGACGAGAAGAACCGGAGTGCCTTTGAGGAGACATCTCGCAATCGAGATTCTCTGGCGTTCACCACCGGAGAGACCGTTGCCGTTTTCGCCGCAGATATAGTCGTAGCCCTTTTCTGAAATAAGCTTGTCGAGACCTGCACGCTCGGCGGCTGTCTTAGCATCTTTCTCGGGGAAATCGCCGAACATGGTTATATTATTCTTGATGGTGTCGTTGAAGCAGAAGACATCCTGACCGATAAGGCTCATGACATCATAAAGGCTGTCGGCGTTGATGTCCCGGAGCTCGGTGCCGTCAATGGTGATTGAGCCGCTGTAATTTGAATTTGCGCCCATAAGGAGATTCAATAGCGTCGACTTACCGCTTCCGGACATTCCGACAATGGCATATCTGCCGCCTTTCCTGAGATTCAGGCTGATGCCATTGAGGATAGTGTCCTCACCATAGCCGAAAGAGACGTCTTTGAGGGCGATTTCATTTTTGAGGTCAGCTTCTATCTTCAAGCCGTCATTGCGGACGTTCTCCTCGGCGACCTCGGACATCTTTACTACAAGAGCTCTGGCGGATTTAATTCCAGCGAAGAGCTGAGGGAGTTCCCTTATCGGACTGACGAGGTAGTTCGCACCGTTTGCGAATATGAGAACCGTACCGACGGTAATGTTGCCTCTGAGTGCCAGAAAAGTTGCGACTGCAAAAAGTCCCAACTGCATGAAAAGCGATGCGGCAGATGCAGAGACATACATAAGTCTTTGGTACCAGCGGCGAGAAAATTTCTTATCTTCAAGCTGTTCGTTCTCGTTTGAAAATACAGTTTTAACTCTCGATTCAGCCTTGAAGCTCTTGATTACCGAGAAACCTCGGAGTAAATCCTGAAGCGAGCCGACAAACTTCTCGTTCTGCTCACTGACGGCTTTTTCGTTTTCAGCCATCTTCCCTCCCATCGAGATTGCGACTACGAGCGGAAGTATGCAAAGAACAATGGAAACCACCGTCAGAACAGGGCTATAATACATCAGCAGGCAAAGCGTTGCGACGAAAAGAAACAGGTCAAAGACGACATCGAAGATATTGGCGAGATATTTGTCCTCGATTGCGGTTACGTCGTTTGTAAGAACGGACAAATATCTGCCGGTGTTTTCTTTCGAGAACGCCGAAATTGCTTTTGCGGTGAGCTTGCCATAGCAGAAATTGCGATAGTTCCTGACGGCTTTCTGGATGAAACGGGCTTTCAGTCTTCCCTCTAAAACGCCAAGGATGAAGTAAGCTGCTATTGCGACAAGAATCAGAAGCGCTACCCTGATAAGCTGGGCTTCGGTTCCGTCAGTGATTATGTCCAAGAGCTGTCCTATAAGAACGGTTATTGAAAGATATGCGGCAGTCAGAAATGGCGTTATCAGCAAAACTGCGACGAATAGCAGTTTATTACCCTTGTAGAATGAGCGAAAGTAGTCTTTACTCTTGGAATTTAGTTTATTTTTCATTGTGAAGTCTCCTTAAATTCGAGGTACGGCTTTTTGCGGTTGCAGATGACACAGTACATGGCACTGTTACGAAGCAAAATCCATCTGGCTAAGTAGAAACGGCACGAGACCGCAATAATCATTCAAAGAATAAGCCCAGATTGTTTTTGATTCGTACCCAATGTTCATTGCGCCTAACAGTCCGGCGGATTCGAGGTCAGAAAGAATTTCTTCGGCTTCGTCCTGAGAAATCCCTACTCCCTGCGAAACGGTTGAAGCATGGATATAGTTGCCACCAACGGAATCACCCGAAGCGAGCCAGAGAACCACCTTCATGGCGTTCTTTCTGCCGAGTGCCGCAAAAAGCTTGGTGTATTCCTCCTCAGTGTCAAGATTATGCTTGTAACCGCACTCAGGCTCCGGCAGAATCAAGGTCATCGGGCAATCCTCTGCGAAGACGGAAAGCATGATGCCGCTATCGTCCGCAACGACTGTGCGGAGCCATGAAATATCGTCGCCGAAGCCCACATTGGCATAGGCTGACGGACGAATCTGGAAGACGGTTTTGTCGGCATCGTCTATAAAGTTTGCCATCGGTTCAAGTCCCGAAAACATTGCCAGAGAGAGCGAAAACAGCTCGTAAAGCCGCTTGTCGCCGGGAATACTTGAAAGATAGTCCTTTATGGTGTCTGACATGGGTTTTGAATCGTGGGCACTTCTGCCGAAGAGCTCGTCGATGGTGACGCCGAGCTTGTCCGCCAAAATCGGCAGGAGCATAACATCAGGCGTACCGCCATTCTCCCACTTGCTCACAGCCTGCGCCGAAACGCCGACAGCGTCGCCGAGCTGTTCCTGAGTGAGTCCTCTGTTTCGCCTTAAATCCGAAATCCTTTCGCCTATTGTCATGATTGTAGCCGCCTTTCATGTTACGCATTTGTGCGTGTGCATTTATGCACATGTTATCTCGAGATGGTTGTATTATATCACAATCGTTGGTTGAGCGCAACGGAGCTGATTTTGCGTTAATTCAACTGTTGGTTGTACTCATGCAAACAAAAATCCCCGCCACTTCGGCAGGGATTTCATTCACTCGCCTGTTGCGGCGGAGTAGAGCTCAAATATTATGCTGTTCGACACGAGTGCGCCCTTGTCAGTGAGGGTGATGCGGTTGTCGGTGAGGCTGAGGAATCCGGCATCGGCATAGGGCTTGGCTTTTTCGGTTACGGCGTATGCGTTGCCGCCGAGATCATTTACTCTTTCGAGGGACATGCCGTCGCTCAGCCGAAGCGAAAGCATGATGTATTCTTCGAGACGGTCGGGTTCGGCGTCCTCAATAAGCTCCGGTTGAGCTTCGGAAGAGATATAGGCTTTCAGGTCGCTATTGACATAGAAGCGTTTGCCTTGGGAGAAGGAGTGCGCCGAGGAGCCGAAGCCGAGGTAATCCTCGCCTGTCCAGTATTTCATGTTGTGACGGGAGCGGAGCCCGTTCTTCGCGAAGTTCGAGATTTCGTAGCGTTCGTAGCCCATCGTCCTCAGTTCGTCGCAGAGGGCGAGGTACATATCGCAGACGATATCGTCATCGGCGACCGACTCACGGATTTCGTCTGAGTCGTAGGGCGTGCCATCCTCAATTTTAAGCATATATGAGGAAATATGCGGGATGCTGAGGCTTGTCAGTTGCCAGCAGAAATTAAGAAGGCTGTCTGTAGTCTGGTAGGGCGTGCCTATCATCAGGTCGCAGGAGATGTTTTCAAAGCCGGCTGTTCGCGCCATGTCTATTGCGTTCAGGGCGGTTTTTGCGTCGTGGAGCCTCCCGAGAGCTCTGAGCTCGTTGTCATTAAGAGACTGCACGCCGAAGGAAAGGCGATTTACTCCCACTCTGTAGTAGCCGGAAAGGCTGTCCGCTGTTACCGAGCATGGATTCGCTTCCATGGTGATTTCGCTTGACGGAGAGAGGTTGAAGCTCGAACGGATTGCTTCCATAACGGTATTTACGTCTCCGGGAGTCAGAAGCGAGGGAGTTCCGCCGCCGAAATAGACGGTGTCGCACGGCAGACGCATGTCGGAATATCTGCGGATGTTTCTCGCAATAGCGTTGACGTAATCGTCTTTGAGGCTTTCGCTGTAGGTTACCGAATAGAAAGCGCAATATGGGCACTTTCTGAGGCAAAAAGGAACATGGATATAAATTCCGAGCATGTCTTCCCTCCTTTCCAGAGTCATTCCGGGGTTCTTTATGACGATTTTAGCACAACACCCGGGATTAATCAAGCAACAAGTAGATGGTTTTGTGAAACTTCAGCATCAGGAATTGATTTTTTTTGCAAGATGCGTTATAATACAAAAAGCTATGGATTTTTTGCGACTCCATGCAATAATTTGGGGGTTCAGATTGTATTACATATGAGTATGAGTGATAACAGATGTATTTATCTTGACAACGCCGCCACTACGAAGGTAATGGATGAAGTGAGCGAGGCGGCAGCATATGCGATGACGGAGGTTTACGGAAATCCGTCAAGCCTGCACCGCTTGGGAATTGATGCGGAGCGGCTTATTGCTTACTCGAAAAAGCAAATCATGTCGGCTCTCGGAGTTACTTCCGAGCAGGGCGAGATTATATTCACCTCAGGTGCAACCGAGGGCAACAACACGGCTATCTTCGGAATCGCCGAGACCTACGGTAAGCGCAAAAAAAGGGTTGTAACGACCACCGTCGAGCACCCTTCGGTCGAGAAAGCTTTCGACAGGCTCGAAGAGAAGGGCTTCGAAGTGGTTCGCGTCAGCCCCGACGAGAATGGCGAGATTACGGCTGAGTCGCTCGTGGAAGCCGTCAACGAAAATACCTGCCTGATAAGCGCAATGCTTGTCAATAATGAAAACGGATATGTGCTTCCGATTGGTGAGGCGTTCCAGAGAATCAAGAAGCGTTATCCCGACTGCCTCACCCACTGCGACTGTGTTCAAGGGTTCGAGAAGCTGCCGCTTTCGCAGAAGAAGCTGAACGCCGACATAATCACAGTGAGCGGACACAAGATTCACGCTCCCAAGGGCATCGGAGCGATGTTTATAAGAAAAGGCGTCCGCCTGAGTCCCCTGATGGTCGGCGGCGGACAGCAGAAGGGCATCCGTTCGGGAACAGAGCCGGTGCCGATGATTTACGCCTTCGGCAAGGCGATTGAAATTCTGAATGTAAATCTTGCCGAAAGATATAATCACGCCGCCGAAATCAACAATTACGCAAGAGAAAAGCTTTCAGGGATAGGTGCTGTGATTCTCTCAAAAGAGACTGCCAGTCCGTATGTATTAAGCATTGCTGCGCCGGACATCAAGAGCGAGACGATGCTTCATTTCCTCGAAGAAAAGAATATCCTCGTTTCAAGCGGGTCTGCCTGCTCCAAGGGAAAAACGAGCGATGTGCCGACGAAGTTCAGAGTTCCGGAAAAGTATCTTGACAGCATCATAAGACTGAGCTTTTCCTACGAAACGAGCGAAAACGACATCGACACTCTTGCGGAAGCCGTATCTGACGGCATGAAAAATCTTGCAAAAATAAGGAAGTAAAAATATGCAGAAGATTATACTGTGCAAATACGGCGAAATAGTTCTGAAGGGCTTGAACCGCCAGGCATTCGAGCAGACACTGATGAGAAACGTTAAAAGAAGGCTTGCGCCACTCGGTGAGTTCGAATGTCGGCAGATTCAGTCGACGCTGTTCATCGAGCCAAAGAGCGACGACATCGACTTTGACGAGGCTTTTGACAGGATAAGAAAAGTCTACGGCTTCTCAAAGATTTGCGTGGCGATTCCGGCGGAGAAGAACCTTGATGCCATATTCATGGCTGTAGAAGAAAATCTGTCGGACGAGCTCATGGGAGCAAAAACCTTCAAGGTCATAGCGAAACGTTCGGACAAGAGCTTCCCGATGAACTCGATGCAGATTATGGCGGAGCTTGGCGGGATGATTCTTGAGAAGTTCCCGCATCTCAAGGTCGACGTAAAGAACCCGGAGCTCACTGTTATATGCGAGATAAGGGACAGAGCGGCTTATGTCCATCTTCCCGACATTGACGCCGCAGGAGGACTGCCGGTCGGGACCTCCGGAAGGGCATTACTGCTTCTTTCGGGAGGGATTGACTCCCCTATTGCGGGAATCATGATGGCGAAGCGTGGCGTCGTTATCGGAGGAATCCACTTCCAGTCGCCGCCTTATACATCCGAAAGAGCACTCATAAAAGTAAAGAGACTTGCCTGCAAAATGACGGAATACTGCGGAACCATGTCGGTGTTCGTCGTGCCGTTTACGAAGATTCAGGAGGCTATCAGAGACAACTGCCCCGAGGAGCTTTTCACTATCATTATGCGAAGGATCATGATGGAGATAGCGCAGAGAGTTGCCGAAAAGTACGAGTATCAGGCGCTTGTTACCGGCGAGAGCATCGGTCAGGTTGCCTCACAGACGACCGCCGCTATGGTCACAACCGACGCCGTTTGCAGGATGCCGGTCTTCCGCCCCTGTATCGGGCTTGACAAACAGGAGATTATCGACAGGGCTTACAAAGCAGACACCTTCGATATTTCGATAGAACCCTATGAGGACTGTTGCACAATCTTCACTCCGAAGCATCCGAAGACCAAGCCGGTTCTTAAAGATGTTGAAGAGGCGCAGAACGCTTTTGACTTTGAACCGCTGATTGAGGAAGCGGTCGAGGGCATCACAGTTGAAACCTACAAGCCATATATTGAGTACGATTTTTTAGGCGAAAAGAGTATGCTTTCATGTGAATTAAGACGAATTTCCGGGCTTAACCCTGCCGAAATTCCGACATATATTGACAAAGCGGCACAAAATGTAGTACAATATTATATTGCGAACAAGCTTCATGTCGCTACGGCGGAAAGCTGTACGGGCGGAATGCTAGCGAGCGCTATCACTTCCGTTTCGGGAGCCTCCGAGATGTTCGAATGCGGGCTTATAACCTATTCGGAGAGAATCAAGTCGGAGCTGCTTGGCATCCCTATGAACTTAATCACCGAATATGGCGTTGTTTCAAAGGAAGTTGCCCTTGCGATGGCGAAAGGCGTCCTTCTGAAGTACGGAGCGGACGTCGGAGTCGGGATAACCGGAATTGCGGGACCGACCGGCGGCACAAAAGAGCAACCCGTCGGGACCATATATGTTTCCGTCGTTACAAAAGACAAAGAAATCACCGAAAATCTTGCCTTAAGCGAGCCTGCGGCAGACGTGGATGTAAGGCTCAGAAACCGCCTTATGGCTGTTCTGTATTCGCTCGAAACGGCTGTTGAAATTCTGAAATAGCTTATCCGGGCACGTCTCTTAAAAGGAGAATCGAATTATAATGTCAATGCTCAACGAGGTTCGCCCTGCCGAAGCGCAGGAACGGGACCGTTCCTTCAAGGGAAGAATCAAAGAGCTTCTTCCGTGGAAGGGCGACAGCATTAAAGAAATAATAAGAAAAGTCGTGTACTTAGGCTCAGTCTGTGCGCTTATTTATTGCGGCTATACCGTCTATGTCTATGAGTTCGGAACAAGCGACATGTATGAGAATCAGGAGTATCTTTCAAACCTCTATCACTCTTCCGACACCACTGAAGAGACCGAGAGTACCGATGACACCCTGACCTCGGACGTGACTGTTGACGTCACAGACGATACGAGCACCGACAGCGACACCACAGCCACCGTCTCGAAGTACCCTGAGGGGATGCTTTCGAGCTTTGAGGCTATATACGATATAAACCCGGACGTTGTAGGCTGGCTTTCAATCGACACGCTGACCGACAGCGACGGAAACGCATATATAGACTACCCTGTCATGCAGACGACCGACAACGACTATTATCTCACCCACGATGTTTTCGGAAGTGAGGCAACCTACGGCGCACTCTTCGTCGACTATAACGAGGAAATCACCGCAGAAGGCAATTCGCAGAACATCATCATCTACGGGCACAGCATGGCGAGCGGAACATATTTCAGGCACCTGCTGGACTATAAAGAAAGCATTTCGACTGTTTCCAACAACAGGGTTATCACCTTCTCAACTTTGTATGAAGAGAGCCAGTACATCGTGGTTGCCTGCTTCATAATCGGCATCTACGATTATCAGGACGACAATCCCCTGTTTGCTTATCACACAATATACGATTTCGATACAATCGAGGATTTCGACTATTGGTATCAGAATATCCTCTATCGCAACTACTACACCATCGATATCGAGTGCACGATGGATGATGAGTATATCACCCTCTCCACCTGCTCCTACGAGATTTCGGATTTGCGTTGCGTAATTGTTGTGAGAAAGCTTCACGACGGCGAAGACCCGAGCGTTTACACCTACAAATCAAATCCGAACGCCAGAATGCCGGCGGCTTACTACATTGCATATGGCATGAGCGTGCCGGATGACGACGGACCGGACTATCAATATTACACGGAAGACGACGAATAAATCACAACCCATAAGGAGTATAATTGAATGAATCAGGCAAAACCAATCAACAAGACAGCACTTTTTCTTGCCGCAGTGATGGCAATCAGCATCTTTACAGGGTGCTCAAAGCAGATTGAAGAGCCGGAGGTCACCGAAGGGACAACCACCGCTGTCACCGAGGTCACCACCGTTCCGACAACCACTACGGAGGCTACCACCGAGCCGGAGCCCGAGCCCGAAATGCTCGAAAAATACGTTGAGTACTATGAGACTAACGACGACTTCGTTGGTTGGATTTGCATCCCGACACTGACCGATTCGAGCGGAGACCCGTACATAGATTACCCCGTCGTTCAGGCGGACGACAATTCGGAATATCTTGAGCTTTCGTTTGAGCGGACAAAGTCCTTCGCCGGCTGTATTTATGCAGACTATAAGGTTCCGATAACCGCCACGAGCCACGCGGACAACATCACTCTTTATGGGCACAGCATGGCGAACGGCACATTCTTCCGTCATCTGCTCGACTATAAAGACGGTGTAAGCGTCGTTCAGAACAACTACGTCATCAATTTCGACACACTCTGGGAAGAAAACGAGTATGTCATCGTCGCCTGCTTCCTTATCGGCATTTATGAGTGGCAGGACAGCGAGCCACTATTCGAATACTACAAGTGCCGCAATTTCGATTCGGAAGAAGATTACAACTACTTCTATGAAAACATCATGCTCAGAACCTACTACACAAGCAATATCGAATGTGAGTATGGCGATGAGTTCCTGACCCTCTCTACATGCGCTTATGACTTCGATGATTCCCGCTGGGTTGTCGTTGCCAGAAAGGTTCGTGACGGCGAGGATATTTCCGGCTATACATATGAGAAGAACTCTTCAAGACACAAGCCGGACAGCGTAAGCTACAACTATTGATCCTGAATAAACACGGAAATTATTGGCAAGAATCTTTGACAGAAAGGAGCTGACGCTTTGAAGAAAAGATTTACTCTTAAACGGGTCATAATCATACTTAGCTTGGTACTCGTTTATTCCGCCGCTTTGAACTATATAAGAGTCCTGGCTGAGAGCACAGTCTTAAACGACATAACGTTCGACAGCGATTCCGCTTCGGCGCTGTCAGATGAAGCGGAAGACGTGGCTGAAGCCGAAAACTTGACGGAAGAAGTCGCAGAAGTCGTCAAATACTACGACTCCCAGATACAGAAAGCGGACATAGACTCATACGAGATATTTGCGCCGGTAACAACAGAGGTAACCGCAGTTACAACGGTTTCCGAAACAACCGAGGTCACCACGACAACGGCTCCCGAGGAAACATCAGCCACGACAGCCGGTACTACCACAACTACAACAGCGGCAACCACTACGGTCACTACCACAACCGAGGAAACCACCACGGAGGAAGACATTGATATCGACGAAGATGTTGACCTTGACGAGGATGTCGATGTTGACGAAGACGAGGAATCCACCGACAGCGACTCATCAAGCAATATCTGGTATGTTTCTTCGGGCTCTACAAGCAGTTATGCAAACGACAATCTGAATAACGGCAAGAGCTACAAGGACGACATCGTCACCGTATATGACAGTAGCTCGGGAAGATACGTCACCGACAACGCCTTTGACATCGTATGTCAGGTAACCTACAGTGAAGTCGGAACCTCAATGGAGGAAGAGACGATAAAGGCTCAGGCGATCGCCGTCTACACCTACATCAAGTATTATGAGGCGAAGGGCGAATATGCTTCTGTTCCCCTTAAATCAGGTGTACCCGACAAGGTTATCCAATGCGTAGAGGCTGTCGACGGACTGGCTATGTACTATGACGGCGAATATATCCTGTCGGTTTACTGTGCCGCTACCGCAGGTGTCACCTGCTCAAGCGAAAACGTCTGGGACGGAGACAGAGAGTATCTCCAGTCGGTCGTGAGTGAATATGATTTCCTTGACACCGACAACTACGGAAGAGTCACCACCTACACCGCGGAAGAGCTTAAGAAGAAGATTGAATCGAAAACAAACATCACTCTTTCGGACAATTACGAAAACTGGATTCAGATTCTCAGTTATACCGACGGCGGATATGTCGGAAATATAGCGATTGACGGTCACACGACAGCTGTCGTTTCGGGAACGGAAAGGACTCTGACAGCGTATGTATTCAGAACCTACATTCTGAATATCCGCTCGGCTTGCTTTACCGTCAGCTATTCGAACGGTGTGTTCACCTTCGTCACCTACGGCTACGGTCACGGAGTCGGAATGTCTCAGGAAGGAGCAAATCTTTATGCCATCTATGCAGGGTACAGCTTCGACCAGATTCTGCACCACTACTATACCGGCATAACGATTGCATAAAATTATGAAAAGAATTATTGCAATACTGCTCGTCTCGGCTGTCTCACTCTCGATATTCACATCCTGCGGAGAAGAAAACGCTTTTGCGGGCGTCACCACCGACGTGGCGAGTTACACCTACTCTTCGGAAGAGACCGAAGAAGAGCCGGAAGAGAGCACGGAAAAGTCGGAAAGCGAATCCGGAATTTATGACAACACCGCTGTTGTCGAAGCCTATAAAACCGGCGATACGAGCGCACTTTCAAGCGATGACCTGCTTATTTTACAGGCGGCTTCGGACGCTATAACCGTATTCTACACCGACGGGATGAGCGACTACGAGATTATCCTGGCGGCTCATGACTATATCACGACACACGTCACCTACGACCTCGACGAGCTCAACCTCATCGGCTCTGCAAAATCGGATTCAAGCACACCGTTCGGCGCGCTTATCTATGGCGAAGCAATCTGCATGGGTTACACGACCACATTTCAGCTCATGATGGACATGCTCGGAATTGAGTCGATAATCGTCAGCGGCTCCTCAGACGGCGAGGACCACGCATGGAATATGGTCTGCATTGATGACAAGTGGTATCACGTCGACTGCACATGGGACGACTTTGTCCCCGATTATGAAGGAAGAAGAGCGTTTCACACCTATTTCATGGTGACCGACGGCGTTATGGCTATCGACCATGTATGGGATATGGATTCCACTCCCGTAGCGGATTCGGAAGACTGCGTCTATTTCTTCACACAAGGTCTGTATGCCGAGACAATCGAAGAACTGAAAGCGATTATCGAAAGCGAAACAGCCTCGGGAGACCTAAGAGCGGAGGCGGCGGTTCCTCTCGGCAAAGATCTCGGGATTCCCTCTTTGGAAAACGCGTCTATCTATGCCTACTGGCAGAACGATTTCGACACATATTCGGTGGTTATCTACTATCTTGAATAGCAACCTCAAGCGGTGCAATGTTGCGCCGTTTTTCATACTTGCAAACCGTGAGTAAATACGTTATAATAATATGAAGAGGTGATTGGATGAAGGTAGCTCTTATTACAGGTGGCTCAAGAGGCATCGGTGCAGCGGCGTCCGTGGAGCTTGCAAAGCTCGGATATGCCGTGGCTGTGAATTATAAATCAAACAGCGAAGCGGCTGAGAAAGTTTGCGAAGAGATACAAGGCTTCGGCGGAGTTGCACAGGCTTTTCAAGCCGATATTTCGGATTCGGACGCACTTGATAAGATGTTTTCGGATATCCACTCATCCTTGGGCGAGATCTCGGTGCTCGTGAATAACGCAGGTGTGGCTTATATCGGGCTGTTGCAGGACATGAGCGACGAGGAAATCAGGAATTTAAGCGACGTGAACCTCCTGGGAGCGATGCTTTGCACCAAGCGCGCAGTGCCCGATATGATCAGACGGCACGACGGCGTGATTATAAATATCGCCTCGATGTGGGGCGAGGTCGGAGCCTCGTGTGAAGTTGTGTACTCCGCCTGCAAGGCAGGAATTATCGGGTTCACCAAGGCTCTTGCGAAGGAGCTGGGTCCAAGTGGAATCAGGGTTAACTGCGTTTCACCAGGGGTTATAGATACTGACATGAACTCAGAGCTTACCGACGAAACAATAAGCGAGCTATGCGAGGAGACTCCCCTGCTCCGGATTGGCAAGCCATCGGACGTGGGAAAAACGATAGCATTTTTAGCGAGCGATAAAGCCGGATTCATCACGGGACAGGTTATCTCGGTGAACGGCGGCATAATTTGAAAGGACTATAAACTATGGAAACTATAAGAGAGCAGTTGGTTTCAAGACCATTCACAAAATCGGACAGAACAAAACAGTATCTGATTACCATCCTCTCGTTTGTATTGGGGCTGGCAGTGCTGTTACTTATGATAAACATATTCACCAGTGTATATTTTCTTGTCGGGCTTGTGTTGGGAATCCTTCTGGCTGTGGGCATAATCTATCTTGGGTATTATCTCATCGGCAGGCTCAACGTTGAGTATGAATATTGCGTTGCCGGAACCAATATCTCTGTCGACAAGATTGTTGATCGAAAGAAGAGAAAATCTCTTTGCAGCTTTGATCTGAGGGACGCCACCGGCTTCTATCATTCAAGAAAAGATCAGGGCGATGCTGTTGCCTATAGCGTTGAGGGCGACGAGGGCGATGTTTACACAATCGAATTCAGCGACCCACAAAGCGGCAAGGTCTTCCTCTATTTCACACCCGATGAGAAAACCCTTCAGATGATTTCCGTCTATCTTCCGAGGCTGTCATGAAGGTAGGAATTGATTGCATAGACATCTCACGGATTGAGAAAAGCATCGGGATTCCGACATTTCTTGAGAGAATCTTCTCGGAAAGCGAGCTTGCGATGTTTGCTAAAAAGAAGATGAACCCCCAGACGATTGCCGGAAACTTCGCCGCAAAAGAGGCGTTTTCGAAGTCTTTGGGAACAGGCATAAGAGGATTCAAACTGAAGGAAGTTTCTGTTTTAAGAGATGATTTAGGTGCTCCCTACATAGAGCTTACCGGCAAGGCGGCTGAACTGGCGGGAGACACGCAGTTCACCGTCAGCATCACCCACACCGACACCGTAGCGACCGCGATTGTTATCGCATACTGAATTATGAACACTACCTCAACAATTTCATGGGAAGCCCTATACAACGCCGAGCTTGCCGCACAAGAAAATAATGTCCACATCTCTGCCGTTTTGGAACCTGACGTCGGGGATATTAAAGTTGTCGATAAGTATGTCGCCGAGGCTTTGGTGCGTGAGAATATCGGGAGCCGTCCCGTGAACTCCCATAAGGGCACTTTCGGAAGACTTCTTTCGATAGTAGGTTCGGACAGATACCCCGGAGCGGCGGCTATTTCGACCATGTCGGCTCTTCGTTCCGGCGTCGGGCTTCTGAGTGTCTGCACGACGGAGCGGTCGGCGATTTCGCTTGCTTCGAACGTCATGGAGTGCACCCTGTTCCCCTGCCATTCGGATGAGGACGGGTTCATTAAGCCCACCGGGCATGAGCTTGAGGGAATTCTTGAATTACTCAAGGCTTCCGATGCTGTTTTAATCGGCTGTGGGCTCGGGCAATCCGAGAGCACAATGGCTGTCCTCGAAGCTGTTATCGAAAATGCAAATTGTCCCATAATTATAGACGCCGATGGCATAAACCTTGTCTCAAGAAGCATAGAATGCCTTAGAAAAGCAAAGACAGATGTCATCCTGACGCCCCACCCTGCGGAGCTTTCAAGGCTCGCCGGGGTCGACACAAGGACCGCCGTCAAAGACCGCTATGCTATTGCTAAGAGACTGGCTAAGGACTATGGCGTGACCGTCGTCTCGAAATCCTGCTCGACTTTGATTGTCAATTCGGAAGAATCGTATGTCACGATGTTCGGAAACAACGGGCTTTCAAAAGGCGGGAGCGGAGACTTGCTGGCGGGGCTCATCGCTTCGTTCACGGCTCAGGGGAAATCCCCCGTTACCGCCGGAATACTCGGAGCATACGCCATGGGAGCTTCCTGCGAGGAGGTCTCGAAGCGGCTATCAAGAACAGGGATGCTTGCAAGCGACATTATTTCCTATCTGCCTGAGCTTTTCAAGAACTTCGAGAGGGCTTGATTGAGTTTGAGGCAAAATCTAAGAAAAATAACTGTAGTATTTTTATCGGTAATTCTGGTGATGGGGCTGAGCGGATGCTCGCTTAAGTCGGTCGTGACAAACGAGAAATCGCTTCCGACCGCCTTCACGGCGACCGCTGAGGTCGACTTTGACGACACCATTTATGAAATGCTCCTGACTCGTTGGAGCGACGGTTGGTGGAATATTGAGCTCACCTCCCCTGCCATAGTCAGCGGACTTATCTTTGACGTCAAGGGAGAGGAAACGACCATTTCCTTCAAGGGGCTGAACTTCACCTTTGACAGCTCAAAGTTCCCTGTCGGCTCGGTTGTGGCGCTCGTGACAAAGTCATTCGACAAGCTTGTGCCGCTTGAGCTTGACGTCACCGAGGGCACGGAGTCCGACTACTGCTCCGGAGAGACGAACGGCACCGTCTATACGCTGACGTTCTCTAAAACCGGAATCCCGCAAATCCTGGAGCTCGGCGATAGCGACGACGAAAACTACATGCGGATTACGTTCGTTGATTTTGAGCTTATCACCTCTGAAAGCGAAGGTGAAAACGAAACTACGGAAGAGACTACCGAGTATGATATAATTATCAAAGAAGAATAAGATTAATGCCCTGCCGAGTGCGGGGCATTTTTATATTCAGGCGAAATCTTAATAAAATCTTAAGAATTGAACTGTTGACTTGAGGCTTAATCGGCGTTAAAATTATATTAATGGAGATGAGACCTATGGCAACAGTTAAGAAAAAACATCTACTCAGGAATTTATTTATACTTGTCGTAGTTATCTTGGCGGGAGTGTATATCTACGAGAATACGAAGCCGCAGAATATGATATATCTCGACGTTATAGACTACAATCAGCATCCCGACTACCCGACCGGGTGTGAAAGCGCATCGCTTTACATACTTCTGCAATACTACGGCGTTGATGTGACTATGGAGGAGATAGTCGAAGCCCTGCCGAAGGGTCCGACACCATACGAGGTCGACGGCGTTCTTTACGGAGCTAACCCCGAGCGGGAGTTTTTCGGCGACCCAAGAGATTCGAGCTCATACGGCGTATTCAACGAGCCGATAAGGGAAACCGCCGAGCAGTTCAAGTCGGGTGCCATTGCCAAGAGCGGCGCGACTCTTGAAGACATCAAGGAGATTATCGCAAACGGCAACCCGGTTGAAGCGTGGTACACCACCAACATCGAAGGCGGCATCCAGTATCGCCGTGAATGGATTGACTACGAAACCGGAGAAACCGTCCGCTGGCCTGCCTATGAGCACGCCGTCGTCATCTACGGCTTCGACGACTACAACAACGTCCTCTATAAAGACCCGAACACCGGAAGCTCTCATGCTATGGGATGGGATACTTTCAAAGAGGCGTTTGAGGAACTGGGCGGGATGATTGTTTATTATGAGGGATGAAAAAATGCCAAAGAAAAGGAAAAGGAAAAGAAAAAGAAGAATAAGATACGACCGACTGTTTGCAATATTTATGGTTCTTGCTTTGATGATCGCAGGAGTTTATGCTTTCGCACATAAAGATAAGTTGGATATTTCAGATGACGAAACCGAAAGCGAAGACACGAGCGAGCTTGAGGCTCTCGAAGAAGATATGCAGGAGTACATTGAAACTCAAAGCGATGAAACAGCATATGTATGTCTCAACGACGTTATTGAATACAGCCAATATCCCGACTATCCGACAGGTTGTGAAGTTACTGCACTTTACATACTGCTCAACTATTACAACATCGATGCTACAATGGAAGAATTGGTTGAGGCTCTGCCGAAGGGTCCTATTCCCTGGTATGATGCAGACGGCGTGCGCTATGGAGCAAACCCCGCAAGGCAATTTGTCGGCGACCCAAGGTATTCGGATTCCTACGGAGTGTTTAACGAACCTATCAGGGAGACTGCCGAGGAGTTCAAAACCGGTGCAATCGCCAAAACAGGTGCTACCCTTGACGACATCAAGGAGATTATCTCATCCGGCAATCCCGTTATCGCCTGGTACACAATCAACATCGAAGCAGGAATTGAATATCGGCAGGAATGGCTCGACTATGATACCGGTGAGACGGTCACATGGCCTGCATATGAACATGCGGTGGTCATATACGGCTTTGACGAATCCAATAACATTATGTACAGGGACCCAAGTACCGGCAGTTCAGCCGCCGTTGGTTTGGACACCTTCAAGGAAGCGTTTGAGGAACTTGGCGGGATGATTGTTTACTACAACGAATAAAAAAGCGGCTCGGTGGGGTTCCACTGAGCCGGTATTTTTATGCTTATTACTCACCACTTGCGCCATAGTTCGAGAGGACTCGGGCGGAGGGGTCGTTGACGTTGCAGCCTTCCCACTCCTTGTTGGGCATCCAGAAGTCTACGACCATTTCGGCGTTGCCAGGGTAGTACTTCTCGAAGATTTCACGGTAGAGAAGCGACTCTTTCGTGAAGGGCTTTGCAAACGTGTACTTGGAGCTGAGAGCTTCAAACTCTTCATCCGAATAGGTCTCCTCGGCGTATTCCTTGAGATAGTCGACCATCGAGTGACCGACGGCGTCGGAGAATGCGGCTTTTTCGCGGTAGAGGATGTCGTGCGGGAGATAGTCGCCCTCGAAAGCGTGGCGAAGAAGATACTTGCCCTTGCCGTAGGTGTTGAGCTTCATTTCCGGGTCAACCGCCATGACATACTTGACGAAGTCGAGGTCGCCGAACGGAACTCTTGCCTCAAGAGAGTTTACGGAGATACACCTGTCGGCTCTCAGAACGTCATACATGTGGAGCTCGTGGACACGCTTCTCGGCTTCCTTCTGGAAGGCTTCAGCGTCGGGAGCAAAGTCGGTATACTTATAGCCGAAGAGCTCATCCGAAATCTCGCCGGTGAGAAGGACACGGATATCGGTGTTCTCGTGAATCCACTTGCAGAGAAGGTACATGCCCATGCTAGCACGGATTGTTGTTATGTCGTAGGTGCCGAGTATCTCAATAACGGTCTCAAGAGAACTCAGGACGATGTCCTTGTTGATGATGACTTCCGTGTGGTCGCTGTGGATATAGTCGGCAACCTGCTTCGCATACTTTAGGTCGATTGCGTCCTCACTCATGCCGATGGCGAAGGTGCGAATCGGCTTATCAGAGTATCTCTGGGCGACAGCGCAAACAAAGGACGAGTCAAGCCCTCCCGACAGGAGGAAGCCCACCTTTGCATCTGCTACAAGCCTCTTCTTGATCCCCTTTGTTAATTTGTCGTGGATGTTTTGGCAAACCTCATCGAGGTCAGCCTTTATAACACCCTCAGGCTTGGATATGTCGCAGTAGCTGATGAACTCCCCTGTCTTATAGTAGCACCCCGGCGGGAAGGGCATGACTCTTTCGCATATGGGCACGAGATTTTTCGGTTCACTTGCGAAAACTATTTTATCATCACGGTCATAGCCATAATAAAGCGGACGGATACCGATTGGGTCTCTGGCGGCGATGAACTCTTTTGTCCTGCCGTCAAAGATAATCATTGCGAATTCGGCATCGAGCATTGAAAACATGTC
Organism: Oscillospiraceae bacterium; assembly: GCA_021201235.1. Lineage (GTDB taxonomy): Bacteria > Bacillota > Clostridia > Oscillospirales > Ruminococcaceae > Faeciplasma. The sequence continues at coordinate 171,807 of JAJQFI010000016.1, forward strand.
GGTTCCGTATTCAAAATATAACGGAAGAATTATCTCGCAGTCAGAGCCACTCTTGAATTTGTAGCCTTGATCTATCAGCTCATCCTTGAGCTTCTCAAAGCCGTAGAGCTCGCCGTTGCAGACAACATTTGATCCGTCCAATTCGAACGGTTGCATGCCCTCGGGCGTAAGACCCATAATGGCGAGGCGGTGGAATCCGAGAAGCCCCGAGCCCGTATCAATAATTCTTGAATCATCGGGTCCACGGGAAATTGTCCTGTCGAACCCCTTTTTAAACTCCGAAAAAGAGACACCGCTTTTGCAGTAACCCATAATCGAACACATAAGTGCATCTCTCCTATACTGTTTCAGCATTCGATAGGGCAAGTGCTGTTACTCGCGGTGCCACCTATCTTTTCAGTCTACAAACCTTGGTCAAGGCTTGTATCTTCCTCCGGGCTTCAGCCAAAGCCCTTCCCTGTAACGCAGGGACTACGGCGCACCTACTGGGATTATGAATCCGTTCAGATTGCAACTTACTCGGGGTTACCACTGCGGCACATATCTATGCACTCTCAGCTCGGTTTCGTAAAAACCGTGTGCAGCTCTCTTTGAAACTGTGTGCCGCAGGGCATATCCGAGTTCAAACGCTTTTAGGATTTTATTATATCAGGGATAAATTGCGATAGTTTTTATTCAACGTCCTGAAGGGCATCGAAGCCTTCCTCGCCGGTTCTGACCTTGACGACGTTCTCAACATCATAGACGAATATCTTGCCGTCGCCGATATGACCGGTGTAAAGAACCTTCTTTGCTGTTTCGATGACGTGACGAACAGGAATCTTAGATACTACGATATCAACCTGAACCTTCGGGAGAAGGTTGGTCTCAACGGCAACGCCTCTATAGTACTCGGGCTTGCCACCCTGCTGACCACAGCCCAAGACGTGGGTAACAGTCATGCCGGTGATTCCTAAGCTCATCATAGCGTGCTTGAGCTCATCAAACTTCGACTCCTTGCAGATAATCTCGACCTTGGTGAACTTGGGCGTCTCGCCGTCCTCCGCAAATGTGGGAACCTTCTTGACAGGGATAGCTTCGGCAACCGGTACATCGGATGTTACAGCCACAATTCCGTCGGCAGGAGCGTATGAGGAATACTTGCTGACAGCAGGAACAAAGTCGGGATATGCGCTGGGAAGACCATGCTCGCTGATATCGAGACCGGCGACTTCGTCCTCCGCAGAAGCTCTTAAACCGTGGAACTTTTTAATAAGTGCAAAAGTTATTACCATCATAACCACGGCATAGAAGGCTACTGAAACAACGCCGAGAAGTTGGAGCCCGAACTGTTTGAACGAACCGGTGTAGAAGAGACCCGAAAGTCCCGCAGGAGCGTCAGGGTTCGCCAGAAGTCCTACAGCCAATGTTCCCCATACGCCGTTTGCCATATGTACGCCTACGGCGCCGACGGGATCGTCGATGTGAAGCTTTAAGTCGAGGAGCTCGACTACGAATACAACGAGGAAGCCGGAGACAACGCCCACAACTACAGCACCGAATGCATCGAGAGCATCACATCCTGCCGTGATTCCGACGAGTCCTGCCAGAGAGGCATTGAGACACATCGAGACATCAGGCTTTCCGTTCTTGACCCATGTGAATATCATGGTCGTAACAGTCGCCACTGAGGGTGCAATGGTGGTGGTGAGGAAGATGGAGGAAAGTTCGGATGCAGAAGTTGCAGCCGCTCCGTTGAATCCATACCAACCAAGCCAGAGAATGAACACGCCCAGCGCGCCGAGGGTTATTGAGTGTCCGGGAATGGCGTTTACCTTGGTAACCTTGCCGTTCTCGTCCTTGACATATTTGCCGATACGGGGACCGAGGAAGATTGCGCCAACAAGTGCGGCAATACCGCCGACCATATGAATAGCGCAGGAGCCTGCATAGTCGTGGAAGCCTAAGCTTGAAAGCCAGCCGCCGCCCCAAATCCAGTGTGCCTCAATCGGGTAAACGAATAACGAAATTACTGCCGAATAGATGCAGTATGCCGAGAACTTGGTTCTCTCCGCCATGGCACCCGAAACGATGGTTGCGGTTGTGGCACAGAAAACGAGGTTGAATACGAATGTGGATGCTCCGGTGAAGCTTCCGTCAGCAGGCGAAGCGATAAATTCCTTAAAGTTCGTCCACAAGTCCATGTTCGGAAGTCCGATAAGTCCGAAGAGTGTGTCCTCGCCCATCATGAGCGTGTAGCCCAGAAGCGAGAATACAACGGTGCCGATGCAGAAGTCCATCAGGTTCTTCATGATGATGTTGCCGGCGTTCTTTGCCCTCGTAAAGCCGGTTTCTACCATCGCGAAGCCCGCCTGCATCCAGAATACCAAAGCAGCTCCGATCAAAAACCAAAATTCTACTGTCATAATCTTTCCTCCTTGTTGAATTAGGTTTCGCTTAAGGCTCAGACGGGTATATCCGAGCCTGTGGCGTTACCTTCAAAGAAAAGTATAATTTATCTCACCCCGAACAGAAGATCTCCGTAGGTCGGGAATGGCCAATAACTCTTGGCGGTTACGGTTTCCGCCTCATCACAAGGTGCTCTCAGTGTGTCCATCTTCGGGATTACAGAATCCTTGATGCACATTGCCGCCTCGGTGACGTCGTCTAACTTCTTGTACTCAGCAACTGCCCCTTCGAGAGCATCCGCCGCCGCATCAATCTTGTCTTCGAGATCTGCGAGCTTGGAGATAAGCTTTGTCTCATATCCGCAAGCGGCATCGGGAGCGGCTGTCTTCTTAGCATTCAAAGCCTTTGCAAGGTCAGCCTCATAAGCGCTTACTGCGGGCATAATCTCTTTACGAGCCATGTTGAGCATGGTCTCGGCCTCGATATGTACGGTCTTGTGGTAGTTCTCAAGAAGAATCTCATAACGGGACTCGAGCTCAGGTCTTGAATATACCTTATGACGTGTGAGCATATCCACATTCTTCTCGTCAAGAAGCTTCGGCATTGCATCGGGAGTAGTCTTGAGGTTCGAAAGTCCTCTTACCTCGGTAGCTTCCTTGATCCAGGCGTCGTCATAGCCGTTGCCGTTGAAGATGATTCTCTTGTGATCCTTGATGGTCTTCTTGATCATCTCGTGGAGAGTGGTCTCGAAGTCCTCTGCTCCCTCAAGTCTGTCAGCGTAAATCTTGAGAGATTCAGCGACTGCGGAGTTGAGCATGATGTTCGCACAAGCGATACTGTTGGAAGAGCCGAGCATTCTGAACTCGAACTTATTGCCGGTAAAAGCGAACGGTGAGGTTCTGTTACGGTCGGTGGTGTCACGGAAGAACTTAGGAAGTACATGTACGCCAAGCTTCATGACGGTCTTCTCTGTTCCGTTATAAGGAGTATCGTTCTCGATAGCATCAAGGACTGCGGTGAGCTCGTCGCCGAGGAACATCGAGATGACTGCCGGAGGAGCCTCGTTGGCACCGAGTCTGTGGTCGTTGCCGGCGGTTGCTACGGAAAGTCTCAGGAGATCCTGATAATCATCGACTGCCTTGATTACAGCGCAAAGGAAGAGGAGGAACTGAGCGTTCTCATAAGGAGTTTCGCCGGGAGTGAGAAGGTTGACGCCGGTATCGGTTGCAAGCGACCAGTTGTTGTGCTTTCCGGAACCGTTGACGCCAGCAAAAGGCTTCTCATGAAGGAGACAAACAAGACCGTGTCTGTCTGCAACCTTCTGCATAATCTCCATTGTGAGCTGGTTGTTATCGGTTGCTATATTGGTTGTAGAGTAAACAGGTGCGAGCTCATGCTGAGCGGGTGCAACCTCGTTATGTTCAGTCTTTGCAAGGATTCCAAGCTTCCAGAGCTCCTCGTTCAGGTCTTCCATATAAGCGGCAACTCTCGGCTTGATAACTCCAAAGTAGTGGTCGTCGAGCTCCTGACCCTTGGGTGCCGGTGCACCGAAGAGGGTTCTGCCGGTGAAGATGAGGTCCTTGCGCTTGTTGTACATTTCCTTGTCAATAAGGAAGTATTCCTGCTCGGGTCCGACGGAGGTCTTTACGCACTTTACATCGTCATTGCCGAAGAGCTTGAGGATTCTCAGTGCCTGCTTGTTGAGAGCCTGCATGGATCTCAGAAGAGGTGTCTTCTTGTCGAGTGCTTCGCCGCCGTAGGAGCAGAAAGCAGTCGGAATGCAGAGCGTCTTGCCCTTGATGAAGGCGTATGAAGTAGGATCCCAAGCGGTATAGCCTCTTGCCTCGAACGTAGCTCTCAAGCCACCGGACGGGAAGGAAGAAGCATCAGGCTCGCCTTTGATGAGCTCCTTGCCGGAAAACTCCATCAAAACCCCTCCGTCGGGTGCGGGAGAAATGAATGAGTCGTGCTTTTCGGCGGTGATGCCGGTCAGCGGCTGGAACCAGTGAGTGTAGTGGGTTGCACCGTTCTCAACTGCCCAGTCCTTCATTGCCTGCGCTACGGCATCGGCGACCTCAATGTCAAGTCTTGCATTCTCGACGATGGTCTTGTTCAGGGAATTGTAGACCTTTGACGAGAGTCTTGCCTTCATCTCGCGGTCATCAAATACCATACATCCAAAATACTCGGGTATCTTTTTCATATGAAACGCTCCTTTTAGATATTTTCGGGATACAATACTGATGGTTGCATCGGGTCCCGATTAACAAAAAAGGCGTCCTTGGGAACATCCCAATACGGGGTTCTCAAAGACGTCTTTGCCTTATGCGTTACATTATACTCATAAAAATCTTTTTGTCAACGCTTTTTTGAATTTTCGCCCTTTAGACGAAAGAAAGCGAGTTTTGTTAGTCATCATTGGGGCGATTTGCATAAAAAGCTTAGCTCAGATTTTCACTTGGTGATCGACATGAGCGTTTTCGGAGATTTCAAGACTTTCTGAGTATTCAACTTTTCCAATCTCACAACCGTCGCCTATCGTTACATTAGCACCACGGACTACATCAGCCTTGACAAGCTCAAGTCTTATCTCATCGCCCTCGATAGTGCCGATTTCTGAACGCTTTATTTTCTTTTTGCCGAACCAATATGCTTTCTTTTCTTTTTTGGGAGCTATTTTGATAGTTCCACCACCGATTTCATTGGCTTTGACACCATCACCATCAAACGCGATTCTTATTTCGTCGCCGTTAATAAGCCCATTGACGTTTGCCACACCATCGATAGTGACTTTCTCGCCCGAAACATTGCCGTCTGCAATGACTGAACCTGCGAACCACAATTCTCCATTAGCTTCTATGCTTTTAACTTTTGCGGAACCGGCAAGATGACAGCTTCCGCATTTTATGTCGCCGTCAACCCGACCAGAACCAGCGATTTTGAATTCGCCTGAACATTCTACAGAACCCGCAATATGCACCGAGCCGGCACTCTTGAGACTCTGGCACTTGACATCTGATGTCACCTCGCCTGAACCGCTTATGCTTATGTTTTTATACTCTCCTCCGCCGACATTGCCGGCGCCACTGATACGTACTGAATCTGCCATTATATTATTTCTCCTGAGATTTATTTATTACTGTGTTGTTGCCTGAGATAATTTCCGTCAGGTCCCTCTCATCGTCGCCTATCTTAACGATGACCGAAACTAAATCGGATATATTTATCTCCTTTGTCCAATGCTTTGAATTGATGATGAGCTTCGCCTCATGCTCGGTTTTGCCCTGAAGCTCACGCGCAATCTGTTCAAGCGGAACCTGATCCTTGCGGGCGATTATCGCCTCGATACGCTCACAGATTTGCTCCTCATCGAAGAATGTCTCCTGCCCTGTGTAGGTGGACTTCTTGACAAGCCAGTCATCAGGGATAAGACCCATCCGCTTCCAGCGGTAAAGGGTGCCGTATGAGATGTTGTACTTATTCAGAAGCTCTTTTTTGGAAATCAAAACGCTCAAGATATCACTACCTCTCTTTATTACCTGAGAAGCCTAAGCCGCCAAGTGGTAAAAGCGGCTTTAAGCTTCCAAGGCTTCGGATGAAACGGTGCTTTTTCGTAACAATGTTATGTTACGATTAGATTGTAACATAACATTGTTACGTTGTCAATAGGCAAATGCAGATTTTTGAAAAAATTTTTCGGGCACAAAAAACGGGCAGATTTCTCCGCCCGTTAATTACGAATTACGAATTGATTATGATGTCCTGTCTCTTGGTCTTCGGTCAAGTCTCGTCGAAAGGTGTGTACCTACCGTCTGGATTATCTGAACTAAAAGAATCAGGAAGATTACGGCTAACAGCATTACCAAGTAGCGATAACGATAGTAGCCGTAGTTGATGGCTATCTTGCCGAGACCGCCGCCGCCGATGATGCCGCTCATTGCGGAATAGCCGAGGATTGTGGTCATCGCAGTGGTGAGATTTGAAAGAAGTGAAGGGATGCTTTCGGGAATCATTACTTTGATGATAATCTGAATCGGTTTTGCACCCATGCTCTGCGCCATTTCGATGATGTTCGGGTCGAGCTCCCTCAGGCTCGTCTCAACAAGTCTTGCGATAAACGGAAATGCGGCGATTACGAGAGGAACAATGGATGCGACGGTTCCTACTACAGTTCCCACAATCAGTCTTGTCAACGGGAATACCATTATCATAAGAATCAAAAACGGGATTGAGCGCAACAGATTTATTATTACGTTCAGGACGTGGAGGAAACCGGAAGGGATTTTCAGAATCTTCTTGTCCCCTGCCACGAGGATTACTCCGAGAGGCAGACCGATCAGAACCGCAAAGAAGGTTGAAATGACGGTGACATATACCGTCTCCCAGATTGCCATCGGGAACTCGTTGACGAATATTTCAATAGTCTTCTGGACTTCCTCTGAGCTGAAAAATTCAAGCATTTGGTCTTACCTCCTCTGCGATAATGTCGGGAATTTCTCTTAGGTAGCTGATGGCTTCGTTTGCAAGGGCTTCGTCGCCGGTGACGCTTAAGAGCATATTGCCATAGGCTTTGCCGCCGATGCTTCGGGTGGAAGCGGAACGGATGCTTGCCGGGATGTTTCTGTCCATTGCCATCTGGGCAATAAGAGGCGTCTTGCTGACCTCTGCACCGTTATAGACGACACGGATAAAGTGCTCGCCGGGAGTAGGAGCCAAAGTCTCGGAATAGCTGTCCGGGTAAACCAAACGCTTGGCGGCTTCCGACTTCGGAGCCGAGAAGACCTCGTTTACGGGTCCCTCCTCGGCGACTTCTCCGCCGTTGAGAATTGCGACTCTGCCGCAGATTTCTTCAACTACGCTCATCTGGTGGGTTATGACTATGACCGTTAAGCCGAGCTTGTCCCTTACGTCGCGGATGAGCGAAAGAATCGAGTGGGTTGTCTGGGGGTCGAGGGCGCTCGTAGCCTCATCGCAAAGAAGAATCTTCGGATGGGTTGCCAAAGCTCTCGCGATTGCAACACGCTGTTGCTGACCGCCGGAAAGCTGTGCGGGATAGTTCTTGGCCTTGTCGGCAAGACCGACGATATCAAGAAGCTCGGTGGCTCTTGCGACGGCTTCCGACTTCTTCACTCCCGCCAGTTCAAGCGGAAAGCAGACGTTTTTCAGGCAATTACGTTGCATAAGAAGGTTGAAATCCTGAAAAATCATCGTTATCTTCTGGCGCTCCTGCCTGAGCTGAGCCTCGGAAAGCTCACTGAGATTTACGCCGTCAATAAGGACGCTTCCCTCGGTCGGGCGTTCGAGCATGTTTATACATCGGACGAGGGTGCTTTTTCCCGCACCGCTCATGCCAATGATTCCGTAGATTTCGCCGTCGGGAATGGTGAGGGAGATGTTTTTGAGTGCCTCGACATCGCCCGATTTCGTGGTAAATGTCTTCGACAGATTCTTGATTTCTATCATTTTATCTCCTTATAGGATTAATAGATACAACCCGAAAATACGCCGAGTATTCTTCGGCGTATTCTCTGGGGTTTAAGTTAGGTATAGATATTACTCAGTGATGGCATCGAGAGAATCCTGCTTGCCACCGTAGAGACCCATCGGCTCAACGTGTACGACAGATACGGAAACGATGTGAGTGCCGTTCTGCTCGTTGAAGTCGTCGAGGTAAGGAGTGTGCTGGAAGTAGTTGGCGTCAACTTCGCCGCTCTCAACAACGTTGTTCGGCTGAACATAGTCGGTGAATTCGATGATGTCGAGGGTGATGTCCTTCTCGGCGAGGATTTCCTTTGCTACTGCAAGGATTTCAGCATGAGGAGTAGGAGATGCGGCGACGGTGATGGTGGTACCAGCAAGCGCGTCGTAATCGACGGTATCATCATAGCCGTCGCCGGGGTTTTCAACGGTGCTTACAACAGCTCCGTCATAGCTTGAAGCGATGAAATCAGCAACCTGCTGACTTTCGAGAGCCGCCTTGAGAGCCTTGATCTTGTCGGTGTCTTCGTTGCCTTCCTTTACTGCTAAGATGTTGCCGTAAGCGGAGGATGAGCCTTCGATTGCGAGAGAATCCTCAACCGGGTTGAGACCGGCTTCAATTGCATAATTGGAGTTGATGATTGCATAGTCAACGTCCTGCAAAACATTCGGGAGCTGTGCGGCTTCAACCTCGCTGAACTCGATGCCGTAGGGGTTGTCCTCGATGTCGGCAACGGTTGCAGTGATTCCCGCACCATCCTTGAGGGTTATGTATCCGAGCTCTTCAAGAAGAAGAAGTGCTCTTGCCTCGTTGGTGGTGTCGTTCGGGACTGCGATGGTTATAACGTCATCGGTGTCGCCGCAAGCGGTCAGAAGTGTGAGCGAGAGAACTGCGCACAAAAGAAGCGATATAAATCTCTTGAAATTTTTCATAGTGTGTGATTTCCTTTCTATACGAATTAACCTTGTGTTAATTCGGTTTTGATGTTCCCTATTCTACATCCTCCCGACAGATTTGTCCAATACGTCGTTTTGATAGTTGGTTATAGATTTTACCTATAGGATTTTATTTTCCACCGTGATTTTGTCCGAGATAATTTTGTATCTCATCAATATATCTCTGACCGACAGAGCTCAACTGAATATTCTTCTTGGTGATATAGCCTATCTCCATGCGGCTTCCCGATTCGTCTTCGGTTCTGAACGGAATCGCCATATAGTCGCTTCCGTTGAGCTCTTCGCAGATTATGCCGCTACAGAGGGTATAACCGTTTAAGCCGACCATTAAATTAAGCATGGTTGCACGGTCATTGGTTTTTATCGTGTAGGCATATTCCGAAGTACTGAGGATTTCCTCGGCAAAGTAGAAGGAGCCGGTGTCGCCCTGCTCAAAGGAAAGGCAGGGATAGCTCTTAAGCTCCTCGAAGCCGATTGACTCGTTTTTTGCGAGAGGATGCCCCTTCCAGAGATAGACATAAGGGGCGCACTCGATGAGATGGTGAAATTCGAGATTGTTGCTCTTAAGAATCTTGCCGATTGCGGCGCGATTGAAGTCACATAAGTAGAGGATTCCTATCTCACTCTTCATGGTGGTGACATCGGAGATAACGTCCCTCGTCTTGGTCTCACGGATAGCGAACTCGTATTCTGCGGAGTCGTAGTGCTTGACGAGCTCGACAAAGGCTTTTACGGCGAAAGAATAATGCTGAGTGGAAACCCCGAACTTCTTTTTATAGCTCTGATTGCCGTACTTCTCGATAAGGGATTCATACTGGTTATAGAGCTGTCTGGCATAAGGAAGAAACTCCGCGCCGTCGTTTGTGAGGCTTACTCCCCTGCCTGAGCGATAGAAAATAGTGATGCCGAGCTCCTTCTCGAGCTCCTGCATCGAGCTTGTCAGAGACGGTTGGGCGATGTATAAAACCTCAGCCGCCTTATTGAAAGAGCCGGTTTCGGAAATTGTGATTGCATACTTAAGTTGTTGGATTGTCATGTTATCATCCCTTCGTATAGATAAATTTGTTGCCTTCTTTGCCCTTAAAATTGATGAGCCCCATCTCTTCAAGCATCTTGAGTGCTCCGTAAAGTGCCAAGCCGTCAAGCCTCGTAAGCTTTGAATAGTCCTTGCGAGTGAATGTATCCGGCAAAGCTTCCGGCAGGAAAATGCGATAGTCGGAGGGCTCGCTTAAAAAAATCTCGTCATAGAGCTCGAGCGGCATGCGGTCGTTGCGGGTGGCACGGTGCTTTTTTCCTCTGCCGTAGCCGTCTTGGTTCTTTATATCCCAAACGTCTATCAGCTCGAGAATCACCTGCACCTTGCCGCTCGTGAGATAATCTTTTATATTGTAGAGCTCATAGATGCAATCAAAAGCCGTGCCTGTTTTCGGAGAGCGGCGTTTCGGGGTGAGCTCACCGGTTTTCGGGTCGAGCCACGAAATCCACTTTTTATGTGGAATCGGATAGACGACGGTGGTATAATAGCCCTCGGAGATGTAATACTCAAGCTTTTCCCGAAGGCGTTTCAGAGCCCGGGTCTGGATTTCGATTATGTCCTTGTCGCGGCAGATGTCAGCAGTGAATTTGCCGATACCCACCTCGTGATAGTCGGGGTCGGGCTCATGATAATATTTCAGGACCGCGTGGAGATACTTTTCGGAAAGGGTTCCGACACCTGCGGACACAAGAAGCTCTTCACGAGGTCTCTCCAAGAGCTCCGAAAATCGCTTTTTCTCGGATTCTGTCACATGCCTGTCCCCCTTTCGCACTGAAATTAAATACAGTATAGCACAAATCAGCGAAAGTTTCCACTGTAAAATCGAATTATTTGACCGCCGCGGCTTGCTTTTAGACACGAAAAGGTGTATAATCGTTATTGGTAAATTTTTAAAGCCTACAATAACGATTACATATAGGAGGTTAATAAATGTCAGAATTATTCCACGGCTTTGCCGAAACGAGAGTCAGAGAGCTCTCCGAAATCGATGCGAAGCTCCACGAAATGAAGCACGTTAAGTCGGGCGCACGACTTATCTGGATTGAGCGCGAGGACGACAACAAGACCTTTGGCATCGCCTTCAAGACCCTGCCGGAGAACGACACCGGTGTGTTCCACATTCTTGAGCACTCGGTTCTCAACGGTTCCGACCGTTACCCCGTCAAGGAGCCGTTTGTCGAGCTTCTTAAAAACTCGATGAACACCTTCCTCAACGCCATGACCTTCTCAGACAAGACGGTCTATCCTGTTTCGAGCAAGAACAATCAGGACTTCATCAATCTGATGAGGGTTTATCTCGATGCCGTTTTCCATCCGCTTATCTACTCAAAGCCGGAAATTTTCTATCAGGAGGGCTGGCACCACGAATTTGCCGAGGACGGCACCGTCAGCTATAAGGGCGTTGTCTTCAACGAGATGAAGGGCGCGACTTCCGACCCGGACGACATTCTTGAAGAAGCTGTCATGCAGGGGCTCTTCCCCGACAACTGCTATAAGCACAATTCTGGCGGCGCACCGGCGAGCATTCCCGACCTCACTTATGAGATGTTCATAGCGAACCACAAGAAGTATTACGACCCGTCGAATTCCTATATCTTCATCGACGGCAGTGTCGACATCGACACGACTCTCGGCATCATCGACGACGAGTATCTCAGTCACTACAATGCCGCTCCCGAGATTCCTCCGATAGATATGCAGAAGCCGATTGACGGCGGCGTTATCGAGTATGAGTATGGTCTTTCGCCTTCCGAAGAACTCGAAGGTCACACAAGGCTCGCCTATGGCAACGTTATCGGAACCTACGACGAATACGAGAAGCTCATCGCTATGGATGTTCTGGCGGAAGTTCTTGCGGGAACAAACCACTCGCCCTTGAGCAGAGCGATTCTCTCGGAAGGTCTTGCCGAGGACGTTATATTCAGAATCTCCGACGGAATTTTACAGCCTTATGCAGTTATTGAAATAAGAAATCTTAAGGATGAGAATAAAGACAAGGTCGAGAAGCTTGTCCGTGACACTCTTACCGGTATTGCCGATAACGGCGTTGACCGCGAACAGCTTGAGTCCTCGATGGCGAACCTTGAATTCAAGCTCCGTGAGAAGAACTACGGACCGAAGGGTCTTGTATTCGGGCTCACCGCTCTTGACACATGGCTCTATGGCGGCGACCCGGCAACAAAGCTTGTTGTCGGCGACATGTTCGAGGATCTGAAGAAAAAGGCTGACGAAGGCTACTTCGAACAGCTCATCCGAGACGTTCTCCTTGACAACAAGCACACCTGCAAGGTTGTCCTTAGGCCCTCGCACACCTATGCCGAAACAACCGCTGAAAAGGAACAGGCAAGACTTAAGAGAGAAGAAGAATCATGGACTCCCGAAGAGCGCGAGACTCTTATCGAAAAGCAGAAGAAACTTGAGGCTTGGCAACACAGTGAGGACACTCCTGAGAATCTGGCAACGCTTCCGATGCTTAAGCTCTCGGATCTCCCCGATGAGCCTGAGAAGTTCCCGATGGAAGAGGCTGAAAACGGTGGCATGAAGGTGCTTTTGCACAAGCTGAATACTTCCGGAATCGTCTATACAAATCTCTATTTCGATGCTACCGACCTCAGCGAAAAAGAGCTCTCTGCGGCTTCGCTTCTTTGCTCGTTACTCGGAAAGCTCGACACCAAGTCACACTCAGCCGAAAAGCTCCAGACGCTTCTTAATTTCTATTGCGGAAGCTTCGGTGCGAAGGTTTCGGCTTATCCGTCTGCCGACAATTATGACGTCAAGTTTGTCGTTTCCTTCTCGGCTCTTGAGACAAAGCTTGAAAACGCTACGAAGCTCGTCTGCGAGATTCTTTCGGAAACCAAGCTCGATAATGAGACCTCCGTTATGGAGATTCTCAGGCAGGAGAAGACCGACGTCTTCCAGAGCATTCTTATGAGAGGAAACTCGGTGGCTTTGGGCAGAGTCAACGCTCAGATTTCACCCGCAGGCGTTGTCGGCGAGTACACCTCCGGTATCAGCTACTACAAGACCCTCGGCGAGTTTGAAAGCGAGAGCAAGTCACTTCTCTCTGCTCTTGAAAGCGTCAAGAATAAGGTTCTCGGCTCCGATAGAGCCATTGTGAGCATCACCGGTGAGATGGCAAATGCCGCTAAGACAGTTGTTGACTGCGTCAGCTCCACCCTCCCCGCTGTCGGAAAGCCCGACGGCAAGGCAGACTTGAAGCCGTTCGGCATCAAGAAAGAGGGCATTGCGGTTCCCACTGAAATCGCCTTTGCGGCTATGGGAAGCAGTGTTACGGATCTCGGCGAGAAGGTCACCGGAGAATACAGCGTTGCGGCAAGAATCCTGACATATGGCTACCTCTGGAACGTCATCAGAGTTCAGGGCGGCGCATACGGCACCGGCTTCGTCGTAAGGGATTCGGGATATATCACCTGCCACTCCTATCGTGACCCGAGCGCAAACCGTTCGCTTGGCTACTTCAAGAAGAGCGGCGAGTTCTTAAGAGACTTCCTGAAGAATAACGACGACCTCACAGGCTTCATCATCGGAAGTGTTTCTGACATGTTCCAACTCACCACTCCGAGCACGAAGGGCGTTATCTCCGACAACAGATACTTCACGGGCATTACTCCCGAGCGTGTCAATGAGAAGTACCACGAACTCATCGGTGCAACACCCGAGAAGCTCACGGAGCTTTCATACAACGTAGATAAAGTCATCTGCGACGGCGGCATCTGCATCGTCGGCTCGAAGAAACAGCTTGACGAATGCGAAGAGCTCGACAGCGTCGAAACCCTTTAATCCCACATAAAATAAATCAGCCGGTTTGTGCCGGCTGATTTTTTATGCTAATTCGTCCATTATTTCTTTGGCATACCTGAGAATCGGGAGTTCCCTTGCCGAGACAAGCCTTCCGAGCTGGTGTTCTTCGGCTTTCTCATACTCGCATACCGCTTCATCAAAAGTGAGCTTTGCGGTAGTGAGATGAAAATCGTTTATCTCGTCGGGCATGAGATGCTTTTCGCCGAAAGAGGTTATCTTGCAGAGAAAGTAATTATTGATATTGTGGCGGTGGATGAGGTTATAGTAGTCGCTGACTGTGCCGAGCTTACAGACTATCTCAACAGTCACGCCGAGCTCTTCGCTCAGTTCACGCTTGATTGCCTCTTCGAGGTCTTCTCCCTGCTCCACTCCTCCGCCAGAGGTTTCTATGTATGAGCACTTACCAAAGGCATCGTCACGGCTCGTCTTCACGAAATAGAATTTGCCCTCATCGTCAAAGACTATTGCCCGGGCAATATTTCTGTCGTGGTCGGTGTAGGTGTATTCCCACTCGGTGTCCCGGAGCTCGATATTCAAGGGTTCGTGCATTTCATTCTCTTCTTTCTTATGTGTCTTCTGACCAAAGTCCCGATTCCGAGACCGGCGAGGGAGATTATAGCACCGATGAGCCACAATGTCAAGTTCGGGAGATTGAAGTTGCCGAATGCGATGGTGTTGGCGAGCTTGAAGGTGGCGTATTCGGCGAGGGTGTACATGATGCCGAAGATGACTGCCGACAACCATTTCCACCTGCCCCAATAGTCGTTTATGCCGATGAGAATGGAGAGCACGAAAGTAGTGACTGGCAGGACAAGACCGATAACAATCAGATAGTATCCCATAGCATCCGAACCGCTGATTATGCACCAGAAGAGTATCATTGCGATTGCGTAAATCACCAAGCATGTTGCGATGATTATGAGCTTGCCGATATTACGCTTGCTTTTTACGGTGTCGGTGCTTTCTTCGAGGTATTCGAGGTATTCAGTCACAGGAGATTCCTCCTTTAAAAGATGGTCGAGGGTGACGTGATAGAGGTCACTCATTTTGACAACACTTATTATGTCGGGGTAGGTTTTCCCGTTCTCCCAGTTTGAGACGGTCTGCCTGCTGACGCCAAGGGCTCCCGCCGCTTGCTCCTGAGTAAGTCCCGCCGCCAGTCTTGCGTTTTTGATTTTTGTACCGATGTCCATGCGAGCACTCCCTTTCTATAGGCTTATTATAAGCGATTTTCGGGACTTTGTCTATCAATTTGTCTTTACTTTCGGGATTTTTCGGTGTCAAAATGGTTTGACATGGAGGAGTTATATGTCTGCGTCCACGGACGCGCATCCACAGGACGCGCCAACAAAAAAACGCCTTTCGGCGTTCGACTTTGTGGCTGCATCCACGGACGCGCATGAAAAAAGCACCTATTCAGGTGCTTTTTTCATGGCGCGTCCTACAGGATTCGAACCTGTGGCCTACGGCTTAGAAGGCAGTTGCTCTATCCAGCTGAGCTAAGGACGCATAAAAATGGAGCGGGTGATGGGAATCGAACCCACGCAACCAGCTTGGAAGGCTGGAATTCTACCATTGAACTACACCCGCAGGTTATCCGTCGCCGGGAACTCACTTCTCAGCAACGAACGATATTATAGCATAAGAAAAGGCAAATGTCAAGCGTTTTCTTCGGGACTTTTTCAAATTCAGACGTCTTCTTTTTTTGCGCCTGAGCTTGTCGATTATTTTGTCCTTGAAGATTATCCCCACCAGTCCCAGAACCGCCACAACTGCGAACAATATAATCGCCGCGATAAGGTTGCCGTCGCTAAGGCTTGCACCGAAAACAGTCGAGAGAATTATCGCAGGAGTCCTTGCGAGCATCGAGAGGAAGAAGAACCGGGACGGCTTTATCTTCGTGAGTGGCACGATATAGGTCAGAGCGTCCTTGGGCATGCCCGGAATCAGGAAGAGGATAAAGACGGTCGCCTCAAGCTTCTTATCGTCGTTTAAGAATTCGAACCGCTTGATGCCCTTGCCGTCGACGAAGGCTTCAACCACCGGCATGCCGAATTTTCTCACGGTCATGAATACAACAACTGAGCCTAAGAACACTCCCAAAAAGCAGAGAACCGTTCCCCAGAAGTTTCCGAAGAGGACTCCGCCGAGGATCTGGATAACTCCGCCCGGGATGAGGGCGACGACGACCTGGAGCATCTGCAAAAGAAGGTAAACAATAACGCCCAGGACGACATTGCGGTCAACTATAGCCTGAAGGGCTTCCCTGCCCTCGTCGGTTGAAAGCAATTTGACAAGCGGGATTCCGGCTATTGTCAGACCCACCATAACTATGACGAGTATGACAACAGCCGCAATTTTGATTGCCTTTTTGTTTTGAAAGATGTTTTTCATAGAAAATCCTACCGCCGTTTTCCGTGTCCGAAAAGCTTGTGCCTCAGCTTCTTCTCATAGATATAGAGAAGCCGGTCAAGGAGTATATCGAACATCGCAAATACAACATTACCTACTGCCAGCAACAGAATCCAGAACCACGAAAGCTCCCCAATCATATCCGTTTCCGTGATGCCGAAGACGAAGATTATGATGAGATATGCAAGAATCATTGCAATATTGAAGGTCGCGAACTTTAGAAGAGTTTTCAGCACCTTCGGCTTTAGCCTCTGTATGTAGACCCGAAGTATCGGATAGTAGCCGAAGAACATGACATACATCATCGCCGCTTCCTTGTCGGGGCACATGAACAGTGAAAGGATAGATACCCCGACATAAGCGCAAAGGCTCGTTTTCAAGCCGCATTCGGTATAGAGGATATACATGAGTATTGAGCATATCATCGGGAAAACATACAGAAATATCGGAAGAAATCCGACCGAAAATTCAAGTACAAGGCAGAGTGCCGAAACTATCCCGCCGAATGCGACGTTGAAAGCTGTCTTTCTCATTTTGCGAAGTGGTGCGAGTGCTCGTTAAGAAGCTCCTGCTTGATATCCCAGAGCTTCTGCGAAAGGTCGACATAGTGTACATGCGGGTTCTCGAAACGAAGTACCGAATCCCACATTGTGGCGATTTCGCGGATGCAGTGGTTTCTGCTCTCGCTTAAAGTCGGCATGTTGTAAACGCACTCGCCGTTTTTGAAGATTGGTACAAGAAGCTCACGGGCTGTATAGTTCTCAAGGGTTCTGCGCTTCCATGTGTAGTCGGGATCGAAGATTTCGAGCGGCTCCATGTCGTTGACCGTCTCATCATGCAGGCAGAGATAGTCCGCAATCGCCTTGCCGTTTTCGTTGTCATAGAGGCGATAGAGCTTCTTGAAGTGAGGAGTCGTAATCTTCTGGACATTCTCGGAAATCTTTATCTTCGGGATGATGTTGCCGTTCTCGTCTTCAAATGCGACGAGCTTATATACGCCGTCAAGGACGGACGAAGGCTTCGAGGTGATGAGTCTTTCGCCGACGCCGAAGGAATCGACCTTCGCTCCCTGCAAAAGCATATCACGGATGAGATATTCATCAAGGGAGTTCGAAGCCGTAATCTTGCAGTCGGGATATCCGGCATCATCGAGCATCTTTCTCACTTTCTGGGAAAGATAGGTTATATCTCCTGAGTCGATTCTTATGCCCTTGGGACGCTTGCCGAGGGGCTTGAGAACTTCATCAAAAGCCTTGATTGCGTTCGGGACGCCGCTCTTGAGAACGTTATAGGTATCTACAAGAAGCGTTGCGTTGTCGGGATAGACCTCGCAATAAGCCTTGAAGGCATCGTACTCGGTGTCAAACATCTGAACCCACGAGTGAGCCATGGTTCCGGTTGCCGGGACGCCGAACTCTTCGTCCGTAAGAGCGCATGCCGTTGCCGCCGCTCCGCCGATGTATGCGGCTCTTGCTCCGAGGACTGCCGCATCGGGACCGTGAGCCCTGCGTGAGCCGAACTCGGCTATAACTCTGCCCTCGGCGGCACGAACAATTCTGTTAGCCTTGGTGGCGATGAGCGACTGGTGGTTGATTGTGAGGAGCAAAAACGTCTCAAGAAGCTGAGCCTGAATTGCGGGAGCCCTGATTGTCATTATCGGCTCGTTCGGGAATACCACAGTGCCCTCGGGAACCGCCCAGACATCGCCAGTGAACTTGAAGCTCTTCAAGTACTCCAAAAAGTCTTCGGAAAACTGGTTCTTGGATCTGAGATATTCGATATCCTTATCGTCAAAGTGCAGGTTCTTTATGTAGTCGATTGCCTGCTCAAGTCCAGCCGCGATGACATAGCCGCCGTCGCCGGGAACTCTACGATAGAAGAGATCGAAATAGCAGACCCTGTCCATCAGCCCTTTTTCGAAGTAGCCGTTGCCCATTGTCAGCTCGTAATAGTCAAAAAGCATTGTGTAATTTACGTTGTTCATTTTTTCTTGCCTCGATATTTATTATTTTGGGAAGACGCGCTTCCCTTTTGAATAGCATTTCTTAATGCCGTAAGCTCCGCCGGTGTCAACTCCCGATAGTCGCCCGGCTTCAGCATTCCAAGCTTTATAGGTCCGACAGCGGTTCTCTTGAGTCTTGCGACCTCGAGCCCCACTGCGTTGCACATGCGCCTTATCTGGCGGTTTCTGCCCTCACGGATGGTTATCTGGAGGACCACCCTGCCCTCTTCCTTCGTGAGCACGAGAACTGTTGCGGGAAGAGTTTTCTTGCCGTCATCGAGGACTACGCCCTCAGAGAGCTCAACAAGCTGTTCCTCGGTGATGTCCGGTCTGACTGTTACCCGATATGTTTTTGAAATGTGACAGCTCGGGTGCATGATGGCGTTTGCCATCGCACCGTCGTTTGTGAAGAGAAGAAGCCCTTCGGAATTCATGTCGAGCCTGCCGATGGGATATACTCTTTCTTCAACGCCCTCAAGAAGTTCTGTCACGCATCTTCTGCCCCTGTCGTCGCTCATCGTCGTGACATAGCCTCGGGGCTTATTCAGCATGATATAGACGTTATTTTTCTTCTCGTCTGTGGGAAGATTGATGCCGTCTATGCTGATTATATCCTTTCTCGGGTCTGCTTTGTCGCCAAGCTTGCAGGGTCTGCCGTTCACCTTGACCCTGCCCTCGGAAATCATTGCCTCCGCTTTCCTTCGGGAGGTGACTCCGCAGTCGGAGATGATTTTCTGTATTCTTTCCGTCATTATATCACCGTCATATTTTTGTATATTTCAGCCGATATGCGTTACTGCTCCTACCATCGAGAAGCAGTAATCATAAAGGTTTGTGTGGTCGTACCAGTCATTTGGGTCGCTTAAGGTCACGCAGATAAGCGTTACCCCGTCACGCTCGCATGCGGAAACAAGGCATCTTCCCGCCTTATCGGTAAAGCCTGTCTTCACGCCTATAACGCCGTCGCAGGAGCTCAGGAGCTTATTCGAATTTGAAAGCCAGAAGCTCTCGCCGTCGCCGAACTCAAGGCAGATGGACTTAGTCCCGCAGATTTCTCTGAATGTTTCATTTGAAAGAGCAAGCCTCGTCAGATTCGCCATGTCGAGAGCGGTTGAATAATGCTCGTCGGTATAGTCATCAAGTCCCGATGGCGTGACAAAGTGGGTATTCATCAGCCCGAAATTTTCGGCTTTTTCGTTCATAAGGTCGACAAAGTCTTCAATGCTCCCCGCGACCGCCACTGCGGCGGCATTTGCGGCATCGTTGCCGCTCGGAAGCATCATGCCATACGAGAGTATCCGCTTTGTGACTACCTTGCCCTCACTTAACCCCATCGACGAGCCCTCGACCTTGATTGCCTCGCTGTCGACCGTGAACCAATCGTCGATGTCGCCCGACTCGAGTGTCAGAAGAGTTGTCATTATCTTCGTTGTGCTTGCCATCGGGAGCTCAAGATCGGCGTTTTTCTCATAGAGAACTCTGCCGGTTTCATACTCGACAACCACCGCCGCCCTTGCCGCAATCTGGGGCTCGGAGCGGACGGATGCCGACAGGACACTTGAACTCGCCTGTGACGAGGCGCTACGCGACCTTATGCAGATGCAGGATGCCATCACAACAAGACATACCATACAGACGGCAACCCGCTTGATTGTATATTTATCCATAAACTTTTTCGTATTCCTTTCCGGTTGCGAAAGCAACTATTTGAGTACGATTAGTTTGTGGACAAGGGGCTCGTTTTATTCGCCCGTTTCCTCATCTTCGTTGGTGTCTTCGTAAACAACTTCCATCTTATTATGCTTGTCTAAGAAGCTGACGACCTTGTCGATAACGTCAGGGATTGTGGCGAGTGCCGCATTCTCCTTGGGGGCGTTGACGGTGAGCTGAAGGAGCTTTGTGGAGCCGTCGGGAGCGATTGTGATGAATGCAAGAGGTGTAACGGTTACTCCGCCGCCCATTCCACCGCCAAAGAGGTCCTTTTCGCTCTTGGCGGGAATATCCGAGCCGCCGGAGCCGAAGCCGACCGAGACCTTGGAAACGGGGATAATCGTGGTTCCGTTCGGGACGGTTATCGGGCTTCCGACAACGGTGTCGACGTCGACGACCTCCTTGATTTTCTCGATTGCAGTCTGGACGAGACCTTCAAGATTGCTTTTCTTTTCGTTCATGTTAATCCTTCTTTCTCGGAATTACTCTCGGGCTCGGCTTTCGGGAGCTTGTCGAGAGCTGATTTTACTTTAAGGTAGTTTATAAGTATATACACGGCTAACGCCAATATAGACAGGACTCTTGCCTTTACGAGAAGGCTTCCCTCTGCATCGAAGGTTTTATTTTCATAATCGCACTTGATTTCGGTTTTCTTGATTTTCACACTGAAAAGACAGCATATCAAAGCAAGCGCGTTATAGAAAACAGCGTTGATTTTGCCGAAATTCGTTCCGGCTGTAGCGGCATCCTCGCCGCCGACGGTCAGGTGAAGCTCCAAATCATTGATTTTGATGAGCTTCAGAAGCTTTTTGAGTGCCGTTTTGACCTTCGGAAGATAAACTTTTATTACGTTCCACTTGTCAAGAAGAGAACTGCCCGATTTCTTATCCTCTTCGTACTCTTCCTGCTTCTCCGCAGGTTTCTCCGGTTCGGGTTCAAGCTCAGGCTTTGGCTCCTCCGGAACCTCCGAAATCTCACTTATTACGATTTCGGGCTTTTCAGGGGCTGGTTTGGGCTCAGGCTTGTCCCCAACAGTCTCCGACTCCTCTTTCGGCTTGTCATTCTCCTTCTTTTCAGAAGTGTCGAGGCTATAAACCTTCAGCCAAAGATACTTGACCGAGAGCCTGACACTTTTTTTGTCGAAGCTGACGTAAACCCTGATTGAAAACAGTGTGAGTATGAAAATCAGTAAAAGCAGAGTAAGAAGCACTATGCCTATGATTTTCAATATCGTAAGAAATATTACTATAGCACTTCGCCTCCAGTCGATTATTCTGCTTGCTCGTTCTCGATTTCATCTATGCTTATCTGCCCTTCGTCCGACGGCAAAGGCGGAAGCTCGCCCAGGTTTGAGATTCCGAAGCATCGGAGGAAATTCTCCGTCGTCTTGAAAAGAACCGGCTTTCCGGGAATGTCGAGACGTCCAGCTTCGGCGATAAGCTCTTTTTCAAGAAGATTATTGACAACTCCGGAGCTGTCTACTCCTCTTACATCATCGATAAAACTACGGGTGACAGGCTGGTTATAGGCAACAATAGTCAGAACCTCGAGAGCCGCCTGAGACAGTGCAGAGCTTCTCTTCGAGCGGACAGCCGCAGAGATGTAGGGCGCAAATTCTTTCTTCGTCACGAGTTGCCTTGAAGAATCTAACTTTATCACTTCAAGAGCCGAGCCCGACTCGGAATATCTGTCGTTGAGAAGATTTATGAAGCTGTCGAGCTCGCTCTGCTCTATTCCTGCGGACAAAGCAAGCTTTTCGTCCTCCACCGGCTCGCCCAAGGCGAATAATATCGCTTCGAGCGCCGAGAGCTTTTCGTTACATTCCACTTTCATGCTTCCTCCTGTTGAGAGTTATTTCGGTGTTGTCGTCATTAAGGCTCACTCTGCCCGACTTGGCGAGCTCCAGAACCGCTAAGAACGCCGCTATCTTTTCCGATTTTCCGTCGATTCCGTCGAGCAGAACCGACACCGGGCAGGTTCCTGACTTGTAGAGCCTCTTCAGGACGGAAACTATGCCCGTCGAGACAGACACGACACGGTGAGATACAAGCGGTTTGAAGACGGATGCTTCAACCGGTCGCTCACGCATCTTCTTGTCGAAAATGCCGATGTAGGCATTCAGAAGTGCCTGCGGGTCACAGTGCCCGACATAGGTTTTCGGAAGCTCGGGGAGCGTCGGCTCGCTTGCGAAGACCTTGTCGCCGACATATAGCACTGACAGCTTCTCCGCCGCCTGTTTGCAGACGGAATACTGGGTCAGCTTGCCCTCAAGTTCCTGTTTGAGCTCAATCGCCTCTTCGTGCTTCGGGAGCAGATAGAGAGTTTTTATTAAGATGAGCCTTGCCGCCATCTCGAGAAAATCTCCGGCATATTCAAAATCATAATCTTCGATGCCGTCGATATAGTCAAGATACTGGTCAAGGAGTGCCGAAATCTCGATATCGGCGATGCTCAGCTTGTGCTTTGAAATGAGGAAGAGAAGTAAATCAAGCGGTCCCTCAAAGCCTTCGAGCCTGTATACAACATCGCTTTTGCCTGCTACAGCCGTTCCCATATGTTAAAATATCGCTTTCATAATCAGTTCTACCCAGAAGAAGAGGTAGTAAAGTCCCTTATAGAAGATGTTTATAAGCCAGTTCATTGGTGTTGAAAGAACTCCCAAGAAGAGCAAAATCAAAAAACCGATGTAGATATATCTCTGATATCTTGCAAGCCACGCATTGACTTTATATGGGGCGTATGCACTCAGAATCCGGGAACCGTCAAGAGGCGGGATAGGAATCAGGTTGAATATCGCGAGCGAAAGATTCACAGTTACGAAATAGTAAACCGCAAGGAAGACGTAATAAAGAATATTATAGGTCGTCTCGGTAATTGCAATGCAAACGGGAATGTAATTTATGATTCTTAAGAAGAACATTCCTATTGCGGCGCATAGAAGGTTTGAAAGAGGTCCTGCGGCGGCTGTTATAGCGGTTCCCTTTTTGTAATCACGGAAGTTTCTCGGATTGACGGGAACCGGCTTTGCCCAACCGAAGCCAAAAAGCAGAAGAAAGATTGCGCCGAAAATATCGAGATGTGACAACGGGTTCAGCGTCATTCTGCCGTTCATATATGCGGTTTCGTCGCCCATCTTGTGGGCGGCATAGGCATGGGCATATTCGTGGACAGGGAGAATTGTAAATATGATAAGCAGTCTGATTCCGACAAGAATTATAAGCTGCTGAGGGTCGTTAAGGTAAGAGAGTATTGACACCTGATCTGGCTCCTTTTCGTTATTTTGCGGTCGTCAAAATTCACGCAGTCTAATCATACACCATTTATGTGAAAATTTCAAGTAATCTTTGCCCACATTAATGCTTTCGGCGTGAAAATTTAAGAGTTTTGACACATTCGGACAACAAATCGGTCGGTTTTTGCGGCTACGAAAAAAATATTTCAAAAAACACTTGCATTTGTCGCGGAAATTTGATATGATAGATGACGTTGAATTATGACTATAACTACGCTGATTGAGTCGGCACGTCTTGTGGCTCTCTCAGAAGCTTGAAGAAGGAGGTGCAGCCCAATGGCAAAGTGTGAAATTTGCGGTAAGGGTGTTACTTTCGGAAATAAGGTATCTCACTCTATGAGAAGCACCAACAGAACTTGGAAGCCGAACATCATGAGAGTAAAGGCTATCAAGAACGGTACTCCCTGCCATATGTATGTCTGCTCGAGGTGCTTAAGATCCGGAAAAGTAACCAGAGCTTAATACACGCAAAACATGCAAAATCAAAATCAGTCGACCTTTTTGGGGTCGGCTGTTTTTTTATCTGTATAACGCATCTGAAAGAGCTATAAGCTCGTCCATGCTGAGCTGTTCGGGTCTTGAATTGAGGGCTATCCCCGCTTCGTTCATTACTTCCGAGACGATTGCCTTATCCATCCCGAGAGAGCCGCAGATAGCGTTGAGAGTGGTTTTTCTTCTCTGGGTGAACATGCCTCTGACCATTCTGAAGAAGAAATCCTCGCTCTTAACTTCCGGAAGAGTCTTTCGCATGTTGAATCTGACAACACAGCTATCGACGTTCGGGCTCGGCATGAAACAGCCTCTTGAAACGTTAAAGAGAACCTTGCCCTCGGAATAATAGCTTGCCGCGACCGTTACGGCTCCCGCTTCACGGGTTCCGACAGGCGCACATAGACGGACGCCCGCCTCTTTCTGGACGAGAGCGGTTATGGATTCTATCGGAAGTCTCGACTCGAAAAGCTTCATCAGAATCGGCGAGGTGATATAGTACGGCAAGTTCGAACAGGCGGCAACTTTGAGCCCCTGAAATTCGTCTTCTATCAGCTTGTTTAAATCGAGCTTCAAAACATCGGCTTCGATTACTTTTACATTATGGCAATCCGCAAGGGTTTCATGCAGAACCTCGATAAGGCGATGGTCGACCTCGATAGCGACAACTTTGTCGGCACGCTTCGATAGCTCAACCGTCAGGACACCCATTCCGGCACCGATTTCGATTATGCCATATCCTTCACGGGCATTCCCCGCCTCCGCGATTCTGGGGCAGACGGTCGGGTCGATAAGAAAGTTCTGCCCTAATCTTTTCGAGAAGGTGAAGCCGTGGCGGCTGAGGATTTCTTTTATTACGGTTGGGTTTGAAAGATCTCTGGTCATATTGTCTCCGGTTGGTTTATTATGCGTTGCTCTTTCTCTTCCAGAGCGAAGGCATCAGGATGAAGAGAAGAGGATATATTTCAAGTCTGCCTAAAAGCATAGTTATAGATAAAACGATTTTCGAGAAGGCTGAATAACCGGCATAGCTACCCATAGGTCCCACCTCAGCAAAGCCGGGACCGATATTGTTGAAGCAGGCGATGACAGAGGACGCTTTTGCCTCAAAGCTCAGTGGTTCAAACGAAATAGCAAGAAACGCCGCTATCATGATGAAGACATACAGTGAGAAGTAGATGCCGATGCCCTTGATGGTGCCGTCGTCGAGTGTTTTGCCGTCCAATTTTACGGCTCCGACCGAGTGCGGGTGAATCATCCTGTAGAGCTCACGCTTGACGGATTTGAAGAGGGTTACGACTCGGGAAATCTTGAGTCCGCCTGCAGTGGAGCCTGCACAGCCGCCTATAAGCATGAGAACCAAGAGCACAGCCTTTGCCACGGGCGACCAGAGATTGAAATCAGCCGTCGCAAAGCCGGTGGTCGAAAGAATCGACATTACCTGAAACGCCGCCGTTCTTATGGTCTCGCCCAGACCATCATACAAAGGATATATGGAGATGGAAACCACTGTAATCGCAACTATGATTATGCCGAAGTATGTCCAGAGCTCTTCAGATTTGAATGCCGCCTTGAACTTGCGCATAAGCAGGAGGAAATAGACATTGAAGTTCGTTGCGAAGAGGACGAGGAAAATAGTGATTACCCACTGGATATACGGGCTGTAGCTTGCAAGGCTGTCGGACATGATGCCGAAGCCGCCGGTACCGGCACTGCCGAAGGCATAGATACAGCTTTCATAGAGGCTTAAGCCACCGAGGCTGAGGAAGCCTATTTCAAGAACCGTAAGCCCGACATATATAAGATACAAAATCTTTGCCGTCTGACGGACACGGGGAACGAGCTTTCCGACAATCGGTCCGGGCATTTCGGCACGGAGGATGTGCATGGAGCGGTCTGTCGATGTGGGAGATACCGCCATTACCAGGACCAGAACTCCCATGCCGCCGACCCAGTGGGTAAAGCTTCGCCAGAACATGATGCCGTGGCTCATGCCGTCGTAGCTCGTGAGAATTGATGCACCGGTCGTTGTGAAGCCGCTGACCGTTTCGAAGAAAGCGTCGACGAAATTCGGAATTTCCCCGCTGATCACGAACGGAAGACAACCGACCAGAGAAAGCAATACCCAGGAAAGAGCCGTTATTATGAAGCCCTCTTTTGAATAGATAACCTTATTCGACGGCTTGAAAATAAGAACCATAGCCCCGCCGAGGACGAGAGCTATGAGTATTGACGCTATAAATGTGAAAGCGCATGTTTCCATATAGATTGCGGAAACAATAAGAGGCAGAAGCATTAAAACTGCTTCCACCAAAACCATCTGTCCCGCTACATAGAAAACCATTCTGCGATTCATATAAAACCTCTCCCGGGGAAGAACCTCTCAGTCAGCTTCGCTGACAGCTCCCCTTATCAAGGGGAGCCATATTGTGCCCAATCAAACTATGCTAAAATATCTACTAAATCTCCAAGACCCAAATTTCCGGAGATGACCACTACTCTGTCGCCGACGGATATCACGTCGTTGCCGGACGGGATTATCGTCTTTCTGCCACGCATGATACCGGCAATAAGGATTCTCTTCTTGAGCTCGAGGCTCTTAAGTGGGATTCCGGTGAGCTTTGATTCGGAATTCACCAAAAACTCGAGGGCTTCGACCTTGCCGTCCATCAGCTTATAGAGCGTTTCGACGGATGAGCCGACGCTGTTCTCGAGGGCTCTGGCGTATTTTACGACTACGGATGAGGTTATGTCCTTCGGTGAAACTACACACTCGACGCCTATCTTGGTCGCCATCTCGACAAGCTCGTCTCTATTGACCTTGGCGATTACCTTCGGGACATTCTGCATAGATGCAAAAATCGCCGTCAGGATGTTCTCTTCGTCAAAGCCGGTGAGCGAGACGAACGCATCGGAGCTTTCGATTCCCTCCTCAAGGAGGAGCTCCTGTTGCATGCCATCGCCGTAGATAATCGACGTGTTCGGAAGAATTCCGGCGAGCTCTTCGCAACGAGCCTTGTTTTTATCTATAATCTTGGCATAACCGCCGCTTCAGTTTATCAGTGCGGCAAGATAGAAAGCAATTTTGCTTCCGCCGAGAATCATCGTGTGCTTTGCCTTTTTCTTAAGAACGCCGAGCATCTTAAGTAGCTTCGACATTTCGGGAAGAGATGCCGTGATGCCGATTTTATCCCCTGCCTTAAGCTCGAATGCACCGCCGGGGATATAGACGCTTCCGCTTCTCTGGACACAGCAGACGAGGAAGTTGGCATTATATTTTTCACGCATCTTTATAAGATTCATTCCGCCGAGCTCGCTGCCCTGCGGGATGATTATTTCAATCATTTCGAGATTTCTCTTTGAAAAGCTTTCGATTCTGACCGCCGAAGGGAACTTCAGAATATTATACATTTCCTGAGCCGTCAGGAGCTCGGGATTGAGTGCAAGCGAAAGCTCAAGATTCTTTCTTAAGAAACCAAGGCTGTTGTCGTTATACTCGGGGTTTCTGATACGGGCGATGGTGTCCTCGGCGCCCATCTTCTTTGCAAGAAAGCATGCAAGCATGTTCTGCTCATCGGAATCCATGCAGGCGACGAATATGTCGGCTTTCTCGACGTTCGCCTCGACAAGGGTTTCATAATCGGAAGCGTTACCGATAACGCCCATGACATCGTGGACGTTGGTTATAAGGTTTATTACGTCTGCATCAATATCGACCGTAACGACGTCGTGACCCTCAGCCGCCAATGCCGCAACAATCTCCATTTCGATTTTTCCGCATCCCGCAACAGTAATTTTCATTTTGCTCGATATTCCCTTCCCCGCCGAGGCTCGGCGGATTTCAACACTATTTTATCACCTTTTCACACAGTTTGCAACTGTTATTTCAAAGCTGTGGTCATATGCAACAAAATCCCCACCGATTGGTGAGGATTTTATTATAGGTTTTAGCTTAAATGTCGCCAACAAGCTCTCTGTAGAGACCCATGTAAAGCTCAGCCGAACGAGCCCAGCTGAAATCTTCACGCATTGCGTGAGAAGTGAGCTTACCCCACTGCATTCTCTGATCGTAATAGGCTCTTGCGCGAACCGTTGCGTCGAGCATGTCGTGAGCGTTGTAGGTCTTGAATGTAAATCCGTTGCCGCCGGGACCGCCGCAGTCGACGATAGAGTCCTTCAGTCCTCCGGTTTCACGGACTATCGGGATGGTTCCGTAGCGAAGAGCTACCATCTGAGCCAAGCCGCAAGGCTCGCTCTGGGACGGCATCAGGAACATATCGGCACCGGCATAAATTCTGTGTGCAACATCCGGGATGAAGCCGATCTTGACTCCCACTCTGTCGGGATATCTGTATGCCATCTCACGGAAGAAGTCTTCATACTGCTTCTCGCCTGAGCCGAGAATTACGAACTTGTAGCCGAGGTGAACCATGTCCTCGAAAACTCTCTTTATGAGGTCGACGCCCTTGTGGGAGACGAGTCTTGTGACGATACCCATTACAGGCTCCTTGCCGTCGGGAAGACCGAATTCCTCAAGAACCGACTTCTTGCAGACAGCCTTGCCGGACTTATCGTTTACGCTGTAGTTAGCCGCAAGCGCCGGGTCGGTTTCGGGGTTATAGACATCCTGGTCGATTCCGTTCAGGAAGCCGGTAAGCTTGTACTGCTTGCTCCAGAGAACGGGGTCGAGACCATGCGAGAAGTAGGGGTTGAGGATTTCCCACGCATAGGTCGGGGAAACGGTTGTAATCTTGTCCGAAACTTCGAATGCGCCCTTCATGAAGTTACAGCAGTTGTCATACTCAAGGATTCCTCTTGCATAATCGGGGATTCCGAGGAGGTCGGAGCAGAGCTCCATGCCGTACTTGCCCTGATACTGGATATTGTGGATGGTGAACACCGTCTTGATATTGCCCATCCCCTCTTCGCCTTTATAGAAGAGATTGTAGTAAACGGGAGTCAAAGCTGTCTGCCAGTCGTTGCAGTTGAGGATATCCGGCTTGAAGTCGATATGCTTGATGAGCTCAAGAATCGCTCTTGTGAAGAATGCGAATCTTTCTGCATCGTCATAATGACCGTAGATTGTGCCACGTTTGAAGTAGTACTCGTTATCAAGAAGATAATATGTAACTCCCGAGGAAACGCCCTTGAAGACGCCGCAATACTGGCTTCTCCACGATACGGGGACGAAGAAGTTTGTCACATACTCGAGGCTGTCACGAAGCTCCTGCTTGATGGTGCCGTAGAGAGGAAGAACCACTCTGCAGTCCTGTCCCGCTTCGCAAAGTGCCTTGGGAAGCGAGCCCGCAACATCGGCGAGACCGCCGGATGCCATATATGGGAGCGCTTCACTTGCACAGTATAGAATTTTCACTGAATCACACTTCCCTTCGAGGTTAATCAAAGAACACGCTTCTTGCCGATATAGAGAGGACTTCCGACAGCGGATGAGATTCTGAGCTCGTCGCCGATTACAACGTCCTTATCGGTAATGATGTTGGAGATGATGGTTGATTTTCCAATTGAGGTGTCCTGCATGAGGATGCAGTTCTTGACAACTGCGCCCTTGGCAACCTTTACGCCTCTGAAGAGGATTGAATCCTCGACAACACCGTCGATAATACAGCCGTCGGCAACGAGAGAATTGTTGACCGAGCTGTCAAGACCGTACTTCGAAGGTGCGTCGTCGCGAACCTTGGTGTAGATGGGTCTCTTCTTCAGGATGAGCTTGCCGAGGTTATCGGGGTCGAGGAGCTTCATGTTCTCGGTGAAGTAGCTTTCGAAATCGTGGATTCTGCTGTAGTAGCCGGTATATTCGTGAACACGGATGTTAAGCTTGCCAGCCTTAGCCTGCAAAACGTCACGATCGAATACGTTCTTTCCTCTCGGCGTAAGATCCATAACGAGGCTCTCCAAGAGTGCTGTCGAAAGTATGTTGATATTAAGACCCAAGGTGTACTTTCCTGCCTTGGCGGCGTTAAGGATTGTCTCCTTGACTCTGCCGGTGGCATCTGTCTCGAAAGCGACGGCGTCGGCGGTTTCGGAAGCGGAATAGTTGCCGGTGGAGGCAACACAGGTGATGTCGGCACCGGTTTCGATATGCTCTTCGATAATCTTCGAGTAATCGGCATTGAGAACGACGTTGCCGTCGGCGAGTATTACATACTCACAGCCGGTCTTCTTGATGTAGCCGAGAGTGCCTCTTAAAGCTTCAAGCTTTCCGACATACAAGCCGGAGTCGATATTTCCGTAAGGCGGAAGGATTGTAAGACCGCCGTAGGAACGGGCGAGGTCCCAATATCTTGCCGAACCGATATGGTCAAGAAGCGACTCATAGTTTGACTTTGTGATGATTCCGACGGTCGACATTCCGGAATTGACCATGCTCGAAAGCTGGAAGTCGATAAGACGGAATCTTCCGCCGAAGGGCACGGATGCCATCGTGCGGTTTGATGCAAGCTCGGGCAAAGCCTCATCATGGGAATTTGCGAAGATAATGCCCAATACATTTGTCATATTATAGCTCATTTCGGCTTCCTCCTTACATATCGGCAGAGATTATCTCTTTGGGCTTGACAACGGAGCCCGAGCTTACGGTTACGTCATGACCGACGACCGCTACGCCCCACTCGTCCTTGTTCTCTACCGTTTCGGGTCTTGCGCCGATATGCGCACCCGACTCGATAACACTTGACTCGCCGACAATCGAATACTCGACTATTGCGCCCTTCTTAACGGTTGCGCCGGGCATGAGAATCGAATCGGTTACGACTGCGCCCTCTTCGATGGTGACGCCGCCGGAAATCATTGAGAACTCAACCGCACCGTCGATAACACAGCCGGTGGTTACCATTGAATTCTGAATCTTTGCGTTCTTGCCAATAATATGAGGTGCACGGGAGTCGTTGTTCGAGTAAATCTTCCAGCTCGGGTCATAGAGGTCGAGAGACACGGTCGGGCTGAGAAGGTCCATATTTGCTTCCCAAAGGCTGTCTATCGTTCCGACATCCTTCCAGTAGTCCTCGAATCTATAGGCATAAAGCCTTTCCTTGTTCTCAAGGAGTGCGGGAATGATGTTCTTGCCGAAGTCCTTGGTGGCGGTTTCGTCCATCTCGTTTTCGGTCAGGTACTTCTTGAGGGTCGGATATGAGAATATGTAGATACCCATGGATGCGAGCGTACTCTCGGGAACCTTGGGCTTTTCCACGAACTTGGTGATTGCGTTGTCCTCGTCGACCGACATGATTCCGAAGCGGGATGCCTCCTCATATTCAACGTCGAGTACTGCGATTGTGCAGACGGCGTTCTTTTCCTTGTGGAAATTGAGCATTTTCGAGTAATCCATCTTATAGATGTGGTCGCCCGAAAGGATTACGACATACTCGGGATCGTATCTGTCGATAAACGACAGGTTCTGGTAGATGGCATTGGCTGTGCCTTCATACCACTGTGCACCGGAGCTTGATTGATAGGGCGGCAGGATATGCATGCCTCCGTGGATTCGGTCAAGGTTCCATGCCTGTCCGTTGCCGATATAGTCGTTCAGAACGAGCGGCTGATACTGGGTCAGAACACCCACTGTGTCGATACCGGAATTGACACAGTTTGACAGCGGGAAATCGATGATTCTGTACTTGCCTCCATAGGGTACGGCGGGCTTGGCTACGTTCTTTGTCAGTGCGTACAGTCTTGATCCCTGTCCGCCTGCCAAAAGCATCGCAACGCATTCTTTTTTGTTGTACATTACACTCTTCCTTTCAGATTTTGATTGAAAACGCTCTATTTTTTGTCAGCATTCTCCGGCGACTGTTCCTCTATCGCCTTGGTGGCTTTTCTGCCACCGTATTTTCTGACTTTGAAATACATTACCGACATCGGAGGGATATCGACGGCTATCGACTGCTCCATTCCGTGGGACGGAATATTTTCCGACTTGACGGTGCCGTTAAGATAGGGAGAACCGTTCTTTGATGCCGAGTTCATAACCTCGGTGTAGGTTCCTCTGTAGGGTACGCCGAAGCGATAGCCCTTTCTCTCGACGGGAACGAAGTTGCAGACGACCACAATTTCCTTCCCCGCCTTGTCGATTCTTCTGAACACGATTACGCTCTGCTCGTTGTCGTCAGCCGAAATCCAGCTGAAGCCCTTCCACGAGTAATCCTCCTGCCACATCGGCGGGTTATCAAGATAGAATTGATTCAGATTCTTAACATAGCTTTGGAAATCACGGTGAGCCTCGAACTTCTCGGGCATGAACCACTCGAGCTCATTGGAGTAGTCCCACTCGCGGAACTGCGCAAACTCGCTTCCCATGAAGAGAAGCTTCTTGCCGGGGTGAGCCATCATATATCCTAAGAACGCTCTGTCGTTTGCAAGCTTTGAGTCGGAATCACCCGGCATCTTGTCGACAAGTGAGTGCTTGCCGTGGACGACCTCGTCATGCGAAATCGGCAAGATAAAGTTCTCGGAAAACGCATAGAAGAACGAGAACGTGAGCTTGTCGTGGTTGAACTTGCGGAAATATGGGTCGAGGGACATATAGTGCATCATGTCGTTCATCCAGCCCATGTTCCACTTGAAGTTGAAGCCCAAGCCGTTCATATCGACCGGCTTTGTGACGTTTGCCCAGGCTGTCGACTCTTCGGCAATCATTATGGCGTTCGGGCATCTTGAGAAGACTGCGGTATTGAGCATCTGCAGAAATTCCGCTGCTTCGAGATTCTCGTGTCCGCCGAACTTATTTGGTCTCCACTCGCCGCCCTGTCTGTCATAGTCGAGATAGAGCATCGACGCAACCGCATCGACTCTCAGACCGTCGACATGATACTTTTCAAGCCAGAAGAGGGCGCTTGAAATCAGGAAGGAGCGGACCTCAGGACGACCGAAGTCGAAGACTCTTGTTCCCCAAGCCTTGTGCTCCATCTTGAGGGGGTCGGCATATTCATAGCAGGGCGAGCCGTCGAACTCAAAGAGTCCTGCGCCGTCCTTCGGGAAATGAGCCGGAACCCAGTCAAGGATAACGGCGATTCCCGCCTGATGGAATTTTTCAATCATCTTCATGAAGCCCTCGGGAGTGCCAAAGCGGGAGGTTGGAGCGAAGTAGCCCATAACCTGATAGCCCCACGAGCCCTCATAAGGATACTCGGTAAGCGGCATAAACTCGATGTGAGTATAGTTCATCTCTTTCAGATAAGGGATGAGCTCATCCGCCGCTTTTTCGTAGCTGTAGACGTTGCCGTCGGGATATTTCTTCCACGAGCCGAGTTTGACTTCATAAATGTTCATCGGCTTGTCGTAGGGAGTTGAGCGCTTGCGCTTGTTCATCCAAGCGGTGTCGCCCCACTTGTAGTCACCGATATCGAAAATCTTCGTTGCTGTTCCCGGAGGCGTTTCCATGTGGACGCCATAAGGGTCGGCTTTCATTCTTCTTGAACCGTCTGCGCCTTCGACAAAATACTTATAGGTCGAATATGTATCGAGTGCCTGCGCCGTGCATTCCCAGATGCCGCCGGTGATTTTGTGGCACGGGTTGACATTTTCATCCCATCCGTTAAAGTCACCAACGAGCGAGACACGCTTGGCGCGAGGAGCCCAGACACGGAAAATATAGCCGCCTTCGTCCCTTTTGTGTGCGCCCAAGAAGTCGGCGCAATCGTAGTTTTTGCCGTCAAGGAAGCTTGCGACTGCAGCATCCACGTCATAGACCATCTCCGCCTGTTTAACGCTGTTCATATCTATACCCCTTCTTTCTTAAAGTGAAAAAGTTGTGGAAAACTAATATTTTTGCATTCAGCGAGACGGCACTAATTCCGTTTACTCGCTTATGGATTCATTATACCAAGCTTTGACGGATATTGCAAGGAGTTTAGACCAATTTGACGTTTTTAACATTTTTCAACGGTTTTTTTTGTGCAAACTTTACAAAAGATTTTATCGTATTTTTAATATTCTGATTGAGGCTACTGTAATATCGTCGCAATAATTTTCTTTCTGACTTTTGTGTGCTTCGCTTACCACCAGAGCCGCCAGATCATCGGTTGACAGGTTGGCGGAATCAAGTGAAAGCTCCGCCAGCTTCTCTATTCCCAAGCCGTCTGCGCCGTCGGTCATCATGAGGATCGAAAGCTCATCCGACGGAGCTATGCGGGTGCTCGTGAGGCTGATTTCCTCGAGGATTCCTATCGGATAGCCGCCCTGCGGTATCGGAGTGATGCCGCCGTCACGGAGAATATAGCTCTTCCCCGCCCCACATTTTATTACGTTCACCTCGCCGGTCATAAGGTTCGCCGAGAGTATATCGAGAGTCGCAAAGGACTCGTCCGGCTGACAGGAGCGGACATATTCGGACGAAAGACGGAGCGACGATTCGAGGGAGTAGCCCGCCTCGGTTAGGTTCTTGAAAGCTCTGATAAGGTTTTTTGCAACGGTTCTCGCGTTGCTTCCGGTGCCCATGCCGTCGGAGAGGATGAGATAGCTGTAGACTCCATGATTCCAGACTTCGGCGCAGTCGCCGCAGATGCCGTTGCCAAGCTCTTTCGAGCTTGCGGACATCTGGCAGATTCCGGTGTCGAAGTGCCACTTGGGCTTGGGAGTGAGAGTGTAGCGGATATGGCTTTTATTCTCACTTCTGAAAAGCTCGACGTCGCTCCCCATCCCGGCTTTTTCGGCGGCTGAAATAATGGCGTTTTCGGATATCCGTGCGCTTTTCGGAAAGTAGAGCTCGACGGCACCGTCGGGAATCGGGACAGCCGTAACTTCGGCAGAGATTCTTTTCGAAAGGATTTCGGACAAACGGGAGACTTTCGAGTTTGTCTTCTCAGGCGCAAGCGATTTTCCGAGGTCGCCTTCCGTGAGCGCGAGGAGCTCAACCATGTTTTCGAAGTCGTGTTCGCTCGACCCCGGTGTCACGAACTTTGGAAAACGTGTGAGGGCGCTCCCGAGAAAGCTGAGTCTTAAGGATGCAGAACGGGCGGCTGGCGAGAGATCTTCATTCTTGCGGGTGAGCTTGTACACACAAATAACGCAGACAAGAAAGCTCAGTATCTCGCCGAGGTGGTAGGATGAGGCTATCACCACAGCGAAGGCGAAGAGTGCAAGAAGTTGGGGCTTGGTTGCTGCTCGGACACCGGATTTGAAAACGGTTGTCGTGAGATATGTACAGGTGCAAAGTACTGCGCCGACTGAGATGATTCTTATGTAGTAGGCAAAGCTTGCTTCCGCAGTGGCACCTGCGAATACAGCACAGCCGAGATATGACACTGCCGCAACTATTGAGACTATGATCGGATAACGCCTGCGGCTTGTCCCTTCAAAGAGTAATCGGGTCAGAAGGACGATTATCGCAGAAGTGAGAGATGCCACCTTGCCTGCCGTGATTTCCGTGAATATCGCAGTTATCAACGTTCCCAACAGTGCAGAGAAGCCGCAGACGGGCGGCAGGGCGGCAATCAATGCGGCGCATAGCACCGAGTCTTCTCCCAAAACCTCCGAGCCTGCGAGAACGGCTCCCGCAAGAAAGCTGAGAATTGGCTTTGCGACTTTGATTATATTCGTTTTCGGGACGGCTTTTACTGATTCCATGAGCTTCATACTAAAACTTCCTTTCATTTGGTCGGAACAATTTTAGCTTATGGTAAGCAAGAAGTCTGTCGAAAAGAAAAATCCCCATCGTGTATGGCAGGGATTTCGTGCGAAAAGTTTACTTGTCGAAGCTCGGGTTGAAGGCGTAGAAGTTTTTCGAATCAAGCTGGTCGGTCACGAGGCGCATCGCTTCGCCGAAGCGTTGGAAGTGGACTATCTCACGCTGACGGAGGAACTTGATTACATCTCTTACATCAGGGTCGTCGACGAGCCTTAAGATATTGTCATAGGTCAGGCGAGCCTTCTGCTCAGCCGCCAGGTCTTCAGACAGGTTGGCAATCGGGTCGCCGGTCGACTGGAAGAGCTCCGCCGAGAAGGGCGTTCCGGAAGCGGCTATCGGATATAGCCCGGTCGTGTGGTCGACGAAGTAGGTGTCGAAGCCGGACTCCTTGATTTCCTTCGGGGTGAGGTTCTTGGTGAGCTGATAGATGATGGCGCAGATCATCTTCATGTGGCCAAGCTCCTCAGTGCCGATGTCATTGAGGATTGCCTTGACCTCAGGGCAGGGTGCGGTGTACCTTTGGGAGAGATAGCGCATCGAGGCGTTGAGCTCGCCGTCCGGTCCGCCGAACTGCGAAATGATTATCTTCGCCGCCGCAGGGTCGGGGTTCGCTATCTTGACGGGATATTGCAGTTTCTTTTCATATTGCCACATATCTCACACCTCCTCGTTTGCGGAAAGTTCCCAAGGCCACGGAGCCTTGACCCACTGCCAGCATTCGTCGTTCGCACTCGAATCGGCGGTCAGAGGTCCATAGGTAGCCTCGTAGTCGGCTTTTGCTTCTTCATAAAGCTTCTTGTACTTGTTGTAGTATGCAAGAGCATCGGCGCAGTTCGGATGAGAGTCGAGGAAAAGCTGTGCCTCCAAGACTGCGAACGAGTACTGCTGTACATACTTCAAAGGATTAGTATTACTCATATCGTTCTCTCCCCTATAAACGGCTTGTCAAGCTCTTCAAAGATGGTGCCCCGAGGCAGTCCGACCTGCGGCTCATAGACCTTCTGCCAGGACTGATAAGGCACATAGAGCATTCCGATGGGCGTGCTTGCGGGCAAAGACGTCGTCGGCTGTTTGCAGTCAAGAGACGGGCTGTCGGAAGCGTCACAGCTATCGGTTGCGCTGAGTATATTCGTAAGTTTCATCTTGTATCTCCTTATTCTTATTGAAGCCCACCCAAAGGCGAGCCTCTGTTTATAGTATGAGACAAGGTGAAATGATGTTACTGAGATGCGCTTTTGCAAGCGCAAAAAAGCCGCCCGAGCCGTCCGCCCGGGTGGGCGGTGGTGGGTGGCAAAACGTGAAGGAAGTATCAGTTTAAGAGGTACGTTCCGGCACGGGTCGCCCCATGCCGGAACCTGCGGTATAAGATATATTTCTCCTTTTGGGGGCTTTCACTATTAAAGACGCTTTTTTAAGCCGAAAGGTTACACGATTTTTCAAGAAAAATCGCAACTTTGTGAAAATCAACGGGATTCAGGCTTTTTAAAAGTCTCAAATTGTGCGGATTGACATATAGAAATCATCTGAGAAGCAGATATACATCTTCTTCATCTTCGGGCACAAGGTATATCATACTGATATTAACGGTGTCGTGATCGGAAGCGACATATGTATGCAACGAATATGTGACTCCTTCCGTATCAACATCTACCTCTGCGCTTTCAGAATCTGAAACAGTTTCACCTGAATTAGAATAATATTTCGTCATCGAAATAGTCTCATATATCGGGTAGTAGGAAGTATAGCTGTCAAGATAGAAGGTATAGCTATTCTCGGTTTCACTCTCCTCGGATGGTTCCTCAGAAGACAAAACTGTGGATTCATCCGTACTATCTTCGATTTCCTGCGCATCGGAAGCGGACACTTCAATGTCAACTATAATAAACTCATAGCCTTCCGCCGCCTGTCCGGTGCCGTCGATTACCATACACTCGTCGCCATCTTTGAGCTTTCCGACATTGTTGCCGTCGGCGTTATAAAGTACGCCATCCGAGAAGTACATGCCATCAGGCAATGTATCGGTGTGCTCGATGCCGCTGAATTCGCTGTCATCAGTTCGTGTAGAAATGAGGTTATTAATTGAGATTTTCAGCGCCGAACTTTCGCCGATATCGGTGATATTTGCCTCATCATCGGCAGTTTCTTCAACTTCGGTTTCTGTTGTTGCTTCTGTTGTTGTCGATGCTTCGGTTGTCTGCTCCGTGGTGCTTACTGCTCCACAACCGACGAGCGCCGTGCAGAGAAGAGTTATGCAGAGTATCATTGCCAGTACTGATGACGGCGTGAGTTTTCGATATTTCATTATCGCCACTATCCTTTCTTCTGAGGTTCGCATCGCAAACGCCGTGGTGGCGGGAGCGTAGCCTCTTCTTTGGTCTTCGAGGTCTATGAGCGTCAACGCGTAGTCTGCCCGGCAGTCTCCGGAACACTGGCGAAGCAAGGCTTCATCGCACCGTAGCTCGATATCTCTCGATAAAAATTTATTCATCACCCACACAAGGGGATTGAACCAGTGGATGCACACCGCCGCACTCGAGATGCCTTTCAGCAGGTTGTCAAGCTTGCGGATGTGGATGTATTCGTGCATGAGGACGTATTTCAGTTGCTTTTGGTCGGACAAGTCCATGCTCATCGGCAAGAGAATTACGGAGTGAATTATGCCGTAGGTCAGGGGCGTTGTGGTCTTATCGCTTAGCTTGACAGTTACCGTTCGGCGAAGCTTATTCGAGCTCTGAAATGCGGAGATAAAATCTGATTCCAAGTTCTCGGAACGGTTGAAGCGGCGGATGCTCAGGATATACGAGAGCACAAGCACAACGGCGCAGACGACCGCTCCGATAAGCCAGATGATGCCGAATAGGTCTGCCCGCTCGGCGGTCTCGGCTGTGGGCTCGGTTGAGGGGTTATAGCTGTTGAGGGTTATAACTTCCCTGACTTCGGTCTCTTCCGTGGGTGTAACAGCTTCGAGAGTATAAACTTCGGGAGCTTCGGAGGCAGTCTCAGCCGCAGTCGTCCCGAAAAAGCTCACGGGGACCAATAGCCGCAGGAGCACCACCGCCCACATGACGATAAACGCCGTTTTCGGCAGGCGGTTCAGGAAGATTGCCCGCAGGAGCAGGACTAAAAGTATCAGCACACCGCCAGTCAGGGTCATTTCAAGTAGGGTTGCCATAAATTTTTTCTCCTTTATTCTTGACTACTAACACGCCAGCCGTCGTCGGTGAGGGTCATAACGAGGGTATATTCCCTTGCGGATTTTCCCCAGACATCAGGGTTTGTGATTTTGACTTTTGCTGTGCCGTCTGCATTTTCCAAGACTTCATAGACATAGTCATCAGTCAGAACGTAGGCTCCCGCAAAACCGGTGCAATATAGCTTGCCATCAATATCAGCGTATGATTCATCACTGAGGGCATATTCAGCTTTTTCGCCGCTATAAACAGAGTAGATATATGCTTCCCATTCATCCCAGGTTTCAAAGCCTTCCTTAACGACAGGAAACCAATCGTATTTACCGTCTATCGAATTTTCCCAGTCGTAAGTCGGAGGTTCAACTGAAAGATATTTGCCAATCTGGATATCACCATCTATAAGGGCGACTATCTCTTCGTCGGTGATGGTGCCGTCTTCGACGATTACTTCTTCGTCGTCGATAACTTCTTCAGTTGCTCCGCAGGAGCAGAGGGTCAGGAGCAGGGTGAGGCACAAGAGGATGCAAAACAGTTTCTTCATAATGATTCCTTCTTTCTTTTAGTAGTCGTCGCCGATGCGCCAGCCGTTCTCTGTTAGCGAGAAGGTCAGGACGCTGTGGAAGGAGTTCTCCCCTGTCAGACTCGGGTTGTCGATGCTGATGAGGGCTCTACCGTCGGCGTTCTTAAGAATTTCGTAGGTGTATTCGTCGGTGTAGGGATAGTCGCCGTTCGGGCTGACGGTGTTGCGGTTATAGGCGACGCCGTCGACATCAAGATAGCCCGACCATTCGCCGCTGTCTTCATATGCCGACATCTCTCCGCAGAAAATAGAACAGGCGTAATACACTATTTCTCCCCAAGTGTCGAATTCTTCGTCCAGAACACGGTAATAGGTCGTTCCTGCTACAGTATAACTGTCAGTCTGGTCGACATTTGGAGCCGAGAACTTCGCGAAGTATACCCAGTCGAAATAGTCGTCAAGAAGCGAGACTATTTCCGCATTGGTTATTTCGTCAGAGGGAGTTTTAGTGCCTATCTGTCCTGTGAAGGCAAGGGCGACTATTACTGTAATCAGGACTGCGGCAATCGCTATGCTACAGACAGAAGCGGGCTTGAACTTCATAATCGCAGTAACGCGCTCCTCGAAGGGCTCTTTTGCGAAGGCAGTTCCGAAAGCATAACCGCGGCGCTTGTCTTCAAGGTCAATAAGAGTGAGGGCATAATCGGCTCTGCAGTCGCCTTGGCACTGCTTCAGAAGTGCTTCATCGCACCTAAGCTCAATATCTCTCGAGAGAAATCTGTTCATAACCCACACAAGTGGGTTGAACCAATGGATGCACACCGCCGCGCTCGAGATGCCCTTGAGGAGATTGTCAAGCTTGCGGATGTGGATGTATTCGTGCAGGAGGACATAGCGGAGTTGTTTCTCGTCGCTCAAGTCCATGCTTGCCGGCAATAGAATCACCGGGTGAAGTATACCATAGGTCAGGGGCGTGGTGGTCTTGTCACTTAGCTTGACCGTAACGGTGCGCCTTAGCTTGTTGGAGCTTTGAAATGCGGAGATAAAATCGCTTTCCAGATTCTCGGATTTGTTGAAACGACGGATATTGAGTATGTACAGCGTTGCGAGGACTATGGCGCAAATTATTGCACCGGTGAGCCAGACTATGCGGAAGACGCTTGCCTGCTTCGATGCTTCGGCGATGGCGGCGACATCCTCGAAGGTATAGGACTCTTTAGTCGTTGTAATGTTCGGAGAAGCTTCTGCGGTCTCTTCGACGAAGATGCTCTCAACTGCGGAAGCGTCGACCTCGGTTGAGCTGAAAAGCCCCACGAAGCTGACGGGAATCAGAAGGCGAAGAAGCACCACCGCCCACATTACAATAAATGCGGTTTTCGGAAGACGATTAAGAAATATCACACGGGTGAGAAGGACGAGAAGAATCATTATCCCGCCCGACAGGGTCATTTCAAGAAGAGTGAGAGTCACTGCTTACTCCATTTCCGCGACAATCCGGCGGAGCTTTGCGATTTGTTCGTCGCTGAGGGTGTCTTTTCCCAAGAGTGCCGCAAAGAGGCTGTTCTTCGAGCCGTCGTAGAGCTTATTTACGAGGTCCTCGGTCATGTCAGCCTGAGCCTCTTCCTTCGAAATTCTGGCGTGGCAGATGAACTTCGGGTCTTCTCGCTCGATAGCGCCCTTTTCGATGCACTTGTGGATGATGGTATAGGTGGTGTTGACATGCCAGCCGACAGTTTCAGCAAGAACATCTGCAATATGCTTGGCGGAGCAGTCGCCGTCATGCCAGATGACGTTCATAACCTTGAGCTCGGCGTCGGTAAGTTTGATCATAGTAATTTCTCCTTCGATTTATTCTAAAGTTGTAGTATGCTCTACGCTTATATTCTACACTATTAGTATGAGATTGTCAATACTAAATTTTTAGTTTTTCGTATTTTTCCGAAAAAAAGAAGCCCGAAAGGCTCGGGCTTGGGGCTTAAAAGGTATTTCAGCGGAGCATCTGCTCGATTTCCTCGGCAATGATGCAGGATGTGCCGTCGTTGCCGACAACGACGTGCTCCATGAGGGTTATCCCCTCCTGCTTGAGCATCGCTTTTAGCTGTATGGTTGAAGCTCTGTCAAGGTCGGAGGGCTTGCTGATATCCACCGGGTGATTATGCCCGATGGCGCAAACTTTGCAGCCGGAATCTTTGACGAACTTTATGATGTTCTGAGGATTGAAAACAACCTTGGTGGCGCTCCCCTCTCCCAGAAGATAGGCATGTCTTAAGTACATCTCATCATCGAAGCAGACGAGCCACGCCTGCTCGACAGGACAGCGGGAAAGCTTGTCGCGGAAGTATCTGCACAGGTCGTCGGGCGAATTATATTTCATCTCCTCGGGAGTCTGGTACTGGCGCATTTCGTCCTCGGCAAGGCGCTCGCAAAGCTGATGGACAAAGTCAAGGAACAAAACCGCGCTGTCGCCGAAGCCGTTGACCTCGCGAAGCTCCTCGGGCGTTGCCGAAAGAACGGAACGAAGACTTCCGAATGTATCGACAAGCCGGCACGCAAGCGGATAGGTGTCGGACCTCGGAATGACGTAGAATAAAAGCATCTCAAGAGCTCTTGCGTCTGTAAGGGCGGTTATGCCGTCGGAAGCGAAGATGTCCTTGAGCCTCTGGCGGTGCCCCGCGTGAATATTTTCTGCCATGTTTAATCCCCCGTTTCTATTCTCAATTATAAAGCATTTCCCGGGTTTTGTCTACTATTTTTTGTTCACGACTATTGAAAGAGCGCAAACGTTGTTGTATAATAATCTAAAAAAGATACGGAGGATTTCCTATATGTATACATTCATGAACGAGGATTTCATGCTTCATTCCGAAACGGCGAAGCATCTTTATCACACTTACGCTGAAAATATGCCGATTATCGACTATCACTGCCACATCAGCCCCAAGGAGATTTACGAGGATAAGCGTTTTGACAGCATAACCGAGATATGGCTCGGCGGCGACCACTATAAATGGCGTATGATTCGCTCGAACGGCATTCCCGAAAGTGAAATCACCGGCGATGCAGACGATTACACAAAGTTCTTAAGATTCGCCGAGGCTCTTCCGAAGGCTATCGGCAACCCGATGTATCACTGGACACACCTTGAGCTGAAGCGTTACTTCGGCTATGACGGTATTCTCAACGCCGAGACCGCTCCTGAAGTCTACAAGCTCTGCAACGAGAAGCTTAAAGAGCCCGAGATGAGCGCAAGAGGGATTATCTCCCGCTCGAACGTTAAGATGATTGGCACCACCGACGACCCGATTGACAGCCTTGAGTGGCACGAGAAGATTGCGGCTGACAGTAACTTTGAAACAAAGGTCTGCCCGTCGTTCCGTCCCGACAAAGCAGTCAACATCGAAAAAGCGGGCTTCTGCGAATATATCCATGCCCTTGCCGAGGCTTCGGGAGTTGACATAAAGACTGTCGAAGACGTCAAGAAGGCTCTGGGGCTGAGATTAGACCACTTTATCGCCCACGGTTGCCTTGCCACAGACCACGGAATCGACTATATGGTCTACTCCCCCGCCACAGATGACGAAGTAGAGGCTATTTTCGAAAAAGTCATGAACGGCGGAAAGGCGACTATGGAAGAGGCTGACAAGTACAAGACCGCTATTCTTCTCTACTTAGGCGAGCAGTATGCCGAGAAGAATATCGTCATGCAGCTCCACTTCGGGGTTCAGAGAAGCGCTAACACCCGACTCTTCAATTCCATCGGTGCCGACACCGGCTTCGACTGCATTCTTACGAAGGACAACTCAAAAGAGCTTGCGGGGTTCCTGAATGCTCTTGATTTGAACAATAAGCTCCCGAAGACTATCGTTTATTCCCTCAATCCGGGCGACAACGCGATGATTGACACCATCATCGGAAGCTTCCAGGGCACCGAAGCCGCCGGCAAGATTCAACACGGTGCGGCTTGGTGGTTCCAGGACTCGAAGGTAGGCATGGACGCCCACATGCGCTCTCTGGCAAGCCTGTCGCTCCTAGGCAACTTCGTCGGAATGCTCACCGACTCAAGAAGCTTCCTGTCCTACACCCGTCACGAGTATTTCAGAAGAATCCTCTGCGACATAGTCGGCGACTGGGTCGAAAGCGGAGAATACCCGAACGACGAGAAGGCTCTGAAGGGTATCATCGAGGGCATAAGCTATAAGAACGCCGCTAAGTATTTTGGGATGGAGTAAGCGAAGATTCTTCCAAAAGAATTGGACGAATATTAAAATTATTTTGGCGAGCTCACTTGAAAGTCGGAAGCAAGTATGCTATAATGGAGCTTGATTTGATTCCGTAATAAGGAGCGATTATATTATGAAGGACACAGCGGATTTTAAGTATGAGGAATGGAACGAACAGGTCGCAAAATACGGCATCTTCGCTTACTGTAGCGAAAATGTGCGCACAAACGGACACCTTCACAGTCAGGTTGAGCTTGACATAGTCGAAAGCGGAGAGGTCAGGTTCTTGGTCGACGGCAGGGAGCTTACCATCGGCGCAGGCAACGGGATTCTTATCTGCCCGCACACCATTCACACGATGGAATATACAGTTTCCGGCTCGACGAGCACGTTTATTTTCGGGACCGACTTTCTTCTCGATTTCATGTCGTTCTTTGAGAGCACAAAGACGCCGTTCGTAATTCTCGACAAGGAAAGATGCCCGGCTTTTGCCCTGGCACAGATTCCGTATTTACTCGAGTTTTCCCACAGCTATAACGTCGGTAAAATGGTCGTGAAGGGACTTCTGTCGGTGCTTCTTTCGGGAATGATGCCGGCTTACTCGGGCGGCGAGTTCGAGGAAAGAGAGGACAGGCTCTCGAGCTATCAGGTCTGCAGAAGGTTGCTCGCGTATGTCGACGAGAACATCACCTCCGACCTGTCTCTCAAGAGCATTGCGAAGGCTCTCAATATTGTCCCCTGCTATGTTTCGAGCGTCTTCTCGAAGAACTTCAACATGACCCTGAACCACTACATAGGCACCAAGAGAATCGCGATGGCGAAGACGATGCTCATTTCCACGCTCAAGCCGATGTCGGAGATTGCTTATGAATGCGGATTTTCGAGCGTCAGGAGCTTCAACAGACGGTTCAAGGAGCTCGAGGGCATGCCGCCGACACAGTACCGCGAATCGTTCATGAATCCGGTGAAAAAGGCTAAGGAAGACGAAGGCGAAAAGTCAGCCGAATGAACGAAACCAAGACAAAAAGCAAAGCAGCCCTTTTGGGACTGCCTTGCTTTCTCTTTTGAAC
This sequence comes from Oscillospiraceae bacterium, assembly GCA_021201235.1. Classification (GTDB taxonomy): domain Bacteria; phylum Bacillota; class Clostridia; order Oscillospirales; family Ruminococcaceae; genus Faeciplasma. The sequence continues at coordinate 216,035 of JAJQFI010000016.1, forward strand.
GGGGAAACACCAAAATATATTGTTGAATTCCGAGTAAATGTTTTACAAGTATCAATTTATCACTTTTGAGCGCGCTATGCAAGTCGATTCTTTAGTACTGAAAGTCAAAAATTCATCAAAAATACAGAGGTAAAAATATGCTTTGCTCTCTTGAAAAAATATGGAAATACTTTAACGGCGAGCCGCTTCTTCGGGATATCAATTTCACGATAAACGAGGGCGAGCGAATCGGTCTTGTCGGTCGGAACGGTTGCGGAAAGACTACCCTTCTTTCAATCATCACGGGAAACCTTGGCTATGACCCGTCGCCCGAAAACGACGGCAGGATGAGCTTTTCCGGCAACTGCCGCATAGGATACCTCGAGCAAGGCGTCGGGCTTTCAGCGGAATGCTCTGTTTCGGAAGAAATGCGGAAGCCGTTTGCGGAGCTCGACCGGGAGCACGAGAGAATGGCAGAGCTCGAGAATGCGCTTTCCGGCAGTCTTTCGGATAGTGAGCGAGAAAAAGCCGAAGCCGAATACTCGAGCATCAGCACGCACTTCGAGAACAACGAGGGCTATCTTATCGACGTGAAGATTAAAACGGTCTTAAACGGCATGGGATTTTCGGGGCTGGATTTATCGAGGTCGGTCAATTTCCTTTCGGGCGGCGAAAGAACAAGGCTGTCACTTGCTAAGCTACTTTTGGAGTCGCCGTCGCTTCTTATACTCGACGAGCCGACGAACCATCTTGACTTAGACACAATGACATGGCTCGAGGATTATTTGCTCGATTACAAAGGCGCGATTTTTGTAGTTTCGCATAACAGATATTTCTTGGACAAAGTCTGCACAAGAATCTGTGAGATTGAGGACGGCAGGCTCAAATCATACAGCGGAAATTACAGCTTTTATGTCAAGCAGAAGCGGGAGGACAACCTCCGGCAGGAAAAGCTCTACGAAGCCGAGCAGGAAAAGATAAAAGAGCTTCAATTCTTCATCGACAAGAACCGTGTCAGCGCTACGAGCGCAAAGGCGGCGAAGTCGAAACAGCACATGCTCGACAGGATTGCCGACAGGATTGTCGAAATCCGTGACGGCAAGGCTTATGAATACAAGGGCAACTATGACGATTATCTGAAAGCTCGGGAGCTTGAAAAGGCAGAAGAGGAAAAAGCGGCTGTCCCCTCACCCGCTCCGGCTGAAAAGAAGCAATACAGAACCAAATCCCAGCGTGCAGAGGACGTTAGAAAGAAGCAGGAGCTTGCGGATTTGGAGAAGAGCATTGCGAATCTTGAGAAGGAAATTGCCGACACGGAAGAGCTTATCTGCACTCCCGAAATCGCCGCAGACTATCAGAAGATGACCGAGCTGTGCCAGTCTCTTGATGACAGAAAAAACGAACTCAGCGAGCTTATGGACAGATGGGTTGAAATTCAGGAATGACGTAATACAATATTTTCACATTTCAACCTAAGGCTGAACCAATTTATAAAATGGCTTGTTTTGCGGGGTTAGACAAAGTTTTTTCTGAAAAAAGTCCATGAAAACGTATTGACTTTTGTCGAAAATAGTGATATCCTATATGTTACGATCAAAAATATGAATTTGCATTTGGAGGTATAAGCATTGCAGGAATTTTATTTTGCACTATTAGGTGACGAGGTCAATTTGCCGCTTTATGTGACGGGTGTCGGCTCGACAGACCCCGAAAGGCATTGCGTCAGACCTACCGGACATGTTTACAATCAGGTTATATATACAGCCAAGGGTGAGGGCGTCCTCACAATCGACGGCGAGGAATATAGAATTCCCGAAAACTCCGGATTCTTCCTTCCCGCTCACTATCCTCACGATTATCTCGCAAAGGAAGGCGTTGACTGGGAAACTCACTGGGTTTTCTTCTCTGGTGCCGCTTGCGAGCCGATTCTTGAAAGTCTTGGACTCTCAAAGCCTGTTGTTTTCAGAACCGGCGACCTTTCTTCCGTAGAAAGAATCTGGGAGAAGATGCTCAAGACCATCCACTCGACAAAAATTCACTCGGGGCATCACAATTCTTCGCTCATCTATTCCTTCCTTATCGAGCTCAACAAGGTCATCTCCTGCCCTGCTTCTCCGAGGGAGAATCACCGCATGGATCAGATCAAGCTCATCATGGACTATATCGACCAGAACTACATGAAGGACATTACGCTTAACGACATGGCGAAGGTCGTCAACCTTTCTCCGCAGTATATCTGCCGCATCTTCCGCGAAACGCTCAATATGAGACCGTTCGAGCACCTGACAAAGAAGAGAATTTTCGAGGCGAAGAACCTTCTCATGGACACGAAGCTTTCCATCAACAGCATCTCCAAGGCCGTCGGCTACAACGATTGCAGTTACTTCTGCGCCGTCTTCAAGAGACAGGAGAAGATTTCGCCTGCCGAGTATCGTTACTTATACGCCGATAAGAATTCCGGCAAAAGTACAACCGATCAGGACCCCGACAACAAGAGGATTCCGCCGGATACGCTCTGAACTTAATAAAAATAAATCCCGTGCTACTTTTAAGTAACACGGGAATTTTTTATGCTTGTATGAGTCAGTGAACAACGTCTTCGTCATAGACCGAGGCTTCGGGCATATCCCAAGCGTGGTGGTCGGTATGAAGAAGGTGGTGCGACTTTTCTCCGCAGGGCTCGCCGAGGTAATCGGCATAGATTGCCTTGATTTCAGGGTTCTCGTGGGAGAAGCGGAGGGTGTTGGCACTGTCGTAGTTATAGAGAACTTGTCCACGTTCAGCGGCACGCTCTTCGTTATAGTGAATCGGCTGTCCGCCGCCTCCGACGCATCCACCCGGGCACGCCATGACTTCGACGAACTGGTATTCAACCTCGCCACGACGGATGGCACGGATGAGTCTGCGGGCGTTTCCGAGACCATTTACGACCGCCGCCTTAACGGTGATTCCGGCTACGTTATATTCAGCCTCTGTCCAGGGCTTGTTGCTTCCGAGAGCACGAACCGCCTTGAATGTCTTGTCAGCGTTCGGGTTCTCGCCTGTGAGGATATAGTAGCAGGTTCTGAGAGCCGCTTCCATAACGCCGCCGGTGGTTCCGAAGATAACTGCGGCACCGGTGCCGGTTCCGAGAGGTGAATCGAAATCTTCCTCGGGAAGAGCCGCAACGTCAATCTGGTCAGCCTTAATCATGCGGCACATCTCACGGGTAGTGAGCGAGAAGTCAACGTCCTTGCAACCCTCTGCGGCATCGTTGATGCTCGGGATGTCGAGCTCCGCCTTCTTTGCGGTGCACGGCATGATAGAGACGCAGACGATGTTTTCGGGGGCAACGCCAAGCTTCTCTGCAAAGTAGGACTTGGTGACTGCGCCGAACATCTGCTGAGGAGATTTTGCGGTTGAAAGTTGGTCGACCATGTCGGGGTACTGGCTCTTTAAGAACCTGACCCAACCGGGACAGCAGGATGTGAACATCGGGAACTTCTTGCCCTCCGGGTGCTTGATTCTCTCAAGGAACTCGGTGCCCTCCTCCATGATGGTGAGGTCGGCGGAGAAGTTGGTGTCGAAGACATAGTCAAATCCGACGCGTCTCAATGCCGCGGCAAGACGCTTTTCTGTGGCGACTTCGGGAGAAAGTCCGAACTCCTCGCCCCATGCGGCTCTTACGGCAGGTGCAACCTGAACGACTGTAATCTTGTCCTTGTCGTCCATTACGCCGTTTACGCCGATGATGGCTTCCGTGTCGTCACGGGTGTGAAGCGCGTTAGTCGGGCAATGAGTGATACACTGACCGCAGAAAGCGCAATCGGCTTCCTCGAGACTGCGGTGGTTGGAAACGCCGACGGTTGTGTGGGCGCCGGTTCCGACCATGTCCCAGATTCCGAGGGACTGAACCTTCTGGCAGACGGAAACGCAACGATAGCACTTGATGCACTTGCTCTCATCACGGATTATTGGGAGCTTGTCGTTCCACTTGTCTTCGGGATATTCGGTCTTGAAGCTGAGAGAATCGCTTATACGGAGAGTCGAAGCGACGTTCTGGAGCTGGCAGTTATTGTTACGGAAGCAGGAAGGACAGTTGACTCTGTGCTGTGAAAGAAGGAGCTCGATGTTGGTCTTCCTTGCTTCTCTTACTCTTGTTGTATCTGTATGGATTACCATGCCCTCGCTGACGACGTTGTCGCAGGCGGTTACGAGGTGGTCGATTCCCTCGACCTCGACGATGCAGGCACGGCAGGCACCGATTTCGTTTATGCCCTTGAGGAAGCAGAGTGTGGGGATATTGATGCCGGCAACCTTGGCGGCATCAAGTATCGACGTTCCTTCCTCAACCTGAACGGGGGTGTTGTTGATTGTTACGTTTACCACTGTTTCTTTCTCCCTCCCTTGAAGATTCCGCAACCGAAGTGGTCGCAACGGAGGCATCTTGATGCTTCCTGCATTGATTCCTTTTCGGTCATCTTGATTTCCATCAGCTCGAAGTCGTTTCTGCGCTCACCGGGCTCACGCTCGGACATGTTGATTCTGCCGCAGTACGGACGATCTGTAAGATTCGGGTCGGGAATTTCGACGTCGGTGGTGATCGTATGGTTATAACCGAGGTAGTAGTCGATATTTGCGGCGGCAACCTTTCCGGCAGCGATAGCTCTTATAGCTGTCTTAGGACCGGTTACGCAGTCGCCTCCGGCAAATACGCCGGGAGCATTCTCGACCTCTGTCCAGTCGTCGCCCTTGATGACGCCTCTGACAACCGGGATTCCGGAGGATTCGAGCTTATAGAAGTCGATTCCCTGTCCGATTGCAACGAGAACTACGTCGCAGGGGATTCTCTTGTCCTCGAGTCCCGAAGGAGAAGGATTCATTCTGCCGCCCTTTATGAGACCGGGCATATAGGGAGTAGCCCAGAGAGCCGCAACCTTGCCTTCTTCATCGGTCTCTATCTTGAGAGGAGCGTGGAGGTCAACCATGATTGCACCTTCTGCGATTGCACCGTCGACTTCTTCGGGAAGAGCTGTCATGTCCTCCTTACGGCGACGATAGACGATTGAAACGCTTTCGGCACCGCATCTGATAGCGGAACGTGTGCAGTCCATGGCGACATTGCCGCCACCGATTACGCAGACCTTCTTGCCGGTGAGGTCAGGGATATTTCCGTCGCCGATTCCGCCAAGGAAGGAAACCGCAGACCAGACGCCCTCGGCGTCCTCGCCCTCGATTCCGACCTTCTTGTCGGTGTGTGCGCCGATTGCGATATATACGGCATCATACTCCTCGCGGAGCTTTTCCATTGTGTATTCGCCCTCGCCGACCTTTGTGTTGAGCTTGACCTCAACGCCGGTCGAGAGGATGCAGTCGATATCGCTCTGGAGCCGCTCACGGGGAAGTCTGTATGCGGGGATGCCATAGATAAGCATTCCGCCGAGCTTCGAGTGCGCCTCGAAAACGGTGCACTGGTGACCCATAAGCTGAAGATAATAAGCACATGAAAGACCAGAGGGTCCGCCGCCGACGATTGCAACGCGCTTTCCTGTGGACGGAGCGCACTCGGGTGCGGGAACAACCCCTGCTCCCTCAACAGCCGCACGCTTTAAGCCACGGATATTGACAGGCGCATCAAGAAGGGTCCTGCGGCATCTTGTTTCACAGGGATGCTCGCAAATAAGGGCACAAGCGGTCGGGAACGGGTTGTCCTTTCTGATGAGCTTGACGGCATCGGCATATCTTCCCTCGCCTACGAGAGCGATATAGCCCGGGATGTCGACACCTGCGGGGCAGTTGCCGACGCAAGGAATGCTCATCGGAGTTCCGGCGAAGCAGTGGTGCTTCTCGATATGGGATATGTAGTCCTCGCGGAAACCGTCGAGTCCTTTAAGAACCATCTTTGCCGCCTCGAATCCTATGGCACAGTCAGCCGATTCGGCGATTACATGTGCCAGTTTCTCGATTTTTGAAAGAGTGGAGTCGTCTCCCCTTCCGTTGAGGACATCCTCCAATAAATTACCCAACTGTGCAAGTCCCACTCTGCATGGTACGCACTTGCCACAGGTCTGGGCGTGGCACATTCTTAAAAAAGCCAGTGTCAGGTCGACGGGACAGACATCCGAAGAACTTGCGGCAATACGCCGCTCCATGTCCTTATAAATGCCCTCGACAACCGTCTCCGCACGACTTTCAGTCATTAGTGCAAGTCTTGACAAGCTATCACGCTTCCTTTCATACAAACATTTCGACAAATATTATAACACTATTTTTAAATATTTGCAAGGGCAGTACTGCAAATTGACGAAATAATTTGTAAAAGATAGGTTGACAGATTGGACGACAGATGATATAATGATATGGGATAAAACAAATAAGCGAGGATGGCAGGACGGATGGACATAATATTCTACAAGACAACAGACGGCGAAGAACCGGTGAAGGAGTTTATATCAAACTTGGAGCCGAAAATGCGAGCGAGGGTTTACCGAAGCATCGACCTTCTTTCGGAATTCGGGCACATGCTGAGAGAGCCTGATTCAAAATCCCTCGGAGATGGAATTTTTGAACTCAGAATAAAACAAGGCAGTGACATCTCAAGAGTTTTGTATTTCTTCTACATCGGAGACAAAGCAGTACTGACAAATGGCTTTGTGAAGAAAACGCAGAAAACACCGGCAAATGTAATTGAACGAGCCAAGAAATACCGTGCAGATTTTTTAGACAGAGAGGAGAATCTGAAATGAGTGAATATACAAACTACAAAGACTTTTTAGCCGAACAGCTTGAAGACCCCGAAATCAAAGCGGAGTATGACGCTCTTGAATCAGAGTTTGAAATTAAGAGAGCCTTGATAAAAGCCCGTAGCGTTTCAGGCATCACACAGCAGGAGCTTTCAAAGAGAACCGGCATAAATCAAAGCGACATCAGTAAGCTTGAGCAAGGCAAGGGCAACCCTTCCCTGAAAACACTTCAAAGGCTTGCAGAAGGGCTTGGAATGAGAATGGAAATCAAGTTTGTACCCGTTGACAGGGCATAACAAACGAGCCGCATAGCTGTATACGCAGTTATGCGGTTTTTATTGTCGCCAATAATACACAAATTCACTCTTACTGTAAAAATTTTTCTTTCGGTGAAACTTTTTGCCCGAAAATTGACACTATTTAGGTGACGGTTGAAATTTTTCAGCCGAGCGAAAACTGAAAGGAGTCTTTTTAATGAAAAAAGCAGTATTAATCAGAACAAGTTCGTCTTCTTCGAAAACACATCCGGGTGCTTCTCACCATTAGCTATCCCGAATGATGTGTGATTAGCCCCCTTAAAAACAGGTCTTATGGTGGTTTGCCAAGTGAACGCAAGCTGTCAACTCGGGAATCTGTTTATGAAAGGACTAATTCGAAATGAAATTTTTTAACGAACTCAGAAAAACCGCAAACCTCACCCGCTACGCCCTTGTTAATATCATCGGCGGTATCAGAGCCCTGCCCTATATCATGCTGACGCTTCTCAAGTCGGTCGTAAATGCGGCGGCGCTCGTGTCCTACACCCTCCTCCCCGGCTTCATCATCAACTACCTGATGGCAGGAGAAATCAGAACCGTGGTCATTCTGGCGGCAACCTTAGTGGCAACGCCGTTTGTGCAGAATTCCGCGAATGCACTGATTACGACTATCGCAGATAATCACAGACATGAGCTGTTTACCGATGCGGAAGTAGCGTTTGACGACTACAGCTGTCACATTGATTATGAATACTTCGAATCGCCGAAGGTTCTCGACATAAGGAGTCGTGCCTCAAGAGCTCAGGATGACGTTTTTGGAGTCGTCGACTGCCTGAACTCGATTCTTTCTTCTGTCATAAGCTTTGTAGTCATTCTGTCGGTAGTCGCCTACATAAATCCGCTGATGGTTGTGTTCATCCTCGTCATCGTGCTCTTAAACTCGATTCTCACAAAGAGACTGAATGTCAAGAATCACGAAACAGCTTTGAAGCAGGATCATTATTGGAGAGTTTACTGGGGCGCGAGCTATCAGCTTGAAAACCCGAACTATGCTAAGGAGATAAGACTCTTTGACATCAGCGACATGCTACTTGGCAATCTCCGGAACGTCATGAAAACAGGAAACGCTCTTGAGCACGAGAAGACTGTCAACTGGAGCAAGACCACAGTCCTGCAAGCGATTGTCAACATCGTCAAGGACGGAGTTATCTATGGGTACTCGATTATCTCGGTGCTCCTGGGCAGGATGGCTATCGGTACTATGTCCATCTATATCAGTGCGGCAAATCAGTTCTCAAGCAACATCGGAAGCATCGTTAATTCTTATCTGAGCCTGTCGAGGCTCTGCATGGAGGTCGAGGAGTATAAGAAATTCTTCGAGCTTTCGCAGAAACAGCAGTCCTCCGGCACCCGTATGCCGAGCTTCGGGAAAAACTCAACTATCGAGTTCAGGAATGTCTCGTTCAAGTATCCGGGAAGCGAGAACTATGCTCTTAAGAACATGAATCTCACCATCCGTGGCGACGAGAGACTCTGCATCGTCGGAGAGAACGGCTCGGGCAAGTCAACCTTCATCAAGCTTCTTTCGAGACTGTACTTCCCCACTGAGGGCGAAATTCTCCTTGATGGCGTGAACATCAACGAGTATGATTACAGGGAGTATCAGAATATGTTCTCGGCGGCGTTCCAGGACTTCGAAAAGTTCTATCTGCCGCTCTCGAAGAATATCGCGCTCGATAAAGATGTTGACGAGGCAAAGCTTGACAACGTCTGCGAAAGAATCGGGCTTACCGATTTTGTCAGGAAGCTTCCGCACGGCTACGATTCCGCTATCGACAAGTGGGTTGACGAGGACGGAGTCAACCCCTCCGGCGGCGAGCTCCAGAGAATCTCGATTGCAAGGGCTGTCTACAGCGACAGGGACATCTATATCCTTGATGAGCCTACTGCCGCGCTCGACCCGAATGCGGAATATGAGATTTACACCCAGTTCCACAACATCATCACCGACAAGTGCGCTGTTCTTATCACCCACAGACTTTCGGCGGTTCAGTTAGCCGATAAGGTTGCTGTGTTCGAGAACGGGCATGTCGAAGAGTACGGCACGCACGATGATCTCTATGCCAGAAAAGGCATCTATACAGAGATGTTTGATAAACAGGCTGAGTTCTATAGGAAATAAATCTTGACATAGCGAAAGCTATGTGATATAATCACCTCGTATTTGTATCATTTGAGACAAAAACGGGGTGATTTTTTTGACTGGGAAGAAGATTGCGGATATCTTAAGCTCGACTTTTCTTTTTGAGGGAGTTTCTGATGAGGAGATTCTTGAGATTACTCGTGAGTTTTCCTGCGATGAGAGAAGCTACCCGAAGGGCGAAGTTATCTTTTCGCCGGAGAAGTTCGAGAGGGTCTTGGGAGTTGTGCTTTCCGGGAGGATTGCCGTTACAAAGGGCAGGCTTTCGGTGAGCGAGCTGTCGCGAGGGAGCCTCTTCGGGGCGGCGGCGCTCTTCAATAACGAGCCGGAATACGCCTCTACCCTTACGGCGAAAACCGCCGCAACGGTGCTCTACTTCAGTCAGGAATCAGTCTTGACGCTCATCAACCGCGACGAGAGAATCAGGATGAACTATATCCGGTATCTTTCTGCCCGGATTCGGTTCCTGTCCGAGAAGGTCGACACCTTAGGAGAAATCAGCAGTGAAAAAAGACTTGCAAGGTTTCTCCTGAAGAACGCCGACGACAGAGGATATGTCAGCGGCTGTAACTTCTCCGAAATTGCCGGTAGGCTTGGAATCGGGAGGGCTTCGCTCTACCGTGAGCTTGCAAAGCTTGAGGAAGCGGGAGTCATCCGAAAAGACAGGAACGGCGTTGAAATCTTAGACCCCGAAAAATTGTCTCAGCCATAAAGAAAGGAAATCGTCATGACTAAATTCAAGAAAATTATCGCACTTGTAACCGCACTTATGCTTGCTCTTGCCCTCTGCGGGTGTTCAAGCGAGGAGGTCGGAACTGAGATCAATATCGCTGTTCTGTCCGGTCCCACCGGAATCGGCGCCGTTTACCTTATGGAAGCAAACGATGCCGGCGAAACCACCAACACATATAACTTCACCGTCAGCTCAGCGAACGACGACGTTGTCGCCGGTCTCACAAGCGGTGAATATGACATTGCGGCTGTTGCCACGAACGTTGCGGCGAATCTTTACAACAAGACCGACGGAGCTATCCAGATTTGCGCTCTCAACACCTACGGCGTGCTCTATATCCTCGAGAACGGCGACTCAATCCAGAGCGTTGAAGACCTTCGGGGCAAGACCATCTATGCCACCGGTCAGGGTGCAAACCCCGAATATGTCCTTGACTATATCCTCACCCAGAACGGCATCGACCCGGAAAATGACGTGACTATCGAGTTTATGGATTCGGACGCACTTGTCACACTGATGGCAACGGGCGAGGCTGAAATCTGCATGCTCCCCGTTCCCGCTGTCACAAGCGTTATGATCCAGAATTCCGACCTGAGAATCGCTCTTGACCTGACCGAGGAGTGGAACAATGTAACCGACGAAGGCGAGCTCACGATGGGATGTATCGTCGTAAGAACCGAATTTGCCGAAGAGAATCCAGAAGCGGTTGAGGCGTTTCTTGAGGAGTACGCCGAGTCGATTGAAAACGTACAGGCTAATGTCGAGCATGCCGCAGAGCTCTGCGAAACCTATGGAATCGTTGCGAAAGCGGCTGTTGCCCAGAAGGCTATCCCCGACTGTAACCTTTGCTGTATCACCGGCGATGAGATAAGAACCACTATTGAGCCCTATTATACTGTACTTTACAATGCTAACGCCTCGTCCATAGGCGGAGCTATCCCCGATGAAGACTTCTACTTTGCGAAATAATCGGGTTTTAAGAATACTCCTCCCGACCGTCTTCTGGCTTTTGGTCTGGCAGATTGCCGCCACGGTCGTCGGGCAGGAGCTTCTGATCCCCACACCGATTGCAGTTCTGAAGCGGTTCTGCGAGCTTGTTGTCACATCCGATTTCTGGATTGCCGCAGGGATGAGCTTACTCAGGATTTTTGTTGGGGCATTCATAGGCGGTTTGCTTGGAATTATCTTGGCGGCTTTAACCTGTAGATTCTCGATAGTCGACATGATAGTCTCCCCTGCCCTTCGGGTCATCAGGGCAATTCCCGTGGCGAGCTTTATAATCTTGGTTCTCCTCTGGGTGAGAAAAGGTGCAGTTCCGGCTGTTATTTCCGGGCTGATGGTTATGCCGGTCATGTGGGAAAGCGTCACGGTCGGCATCAGGTCTGTCGACCCACAGCTTCTTGAGATGGCGGATTGCTACGGTATGAGTTGGACGGCGAAAATCAGACGGATATATCTGCCGTCGGTGAAGCCGAATCTCATCGGCGGAATCCGCAACTGCGTCGGGCTGGCGTGGAAATCGGGAGTTGCGGCGGAGGTGCTTTGCCTTCCGAAGAACGCCGTCGGCTCACAGGTCTACTATTCGAAGATTTACCTCGAGACGCCGTCGCTTTTTGCGTGGACGATAACGGTTGTGCTTCTTTCACTGATACTCGAAAAGCTCATTTTTCTCATTCTGAGAGACAAGAAAGCCGGTGACAGTCCTGAAAATTGAGAATCTTACATTTTGCTACAGCGAAAAGCCAGTTTTCGAGAGCTTCTCGCTCGACCTGCCCGACAGCGGCATCACCGCGATTTCCGGGGAATCCGGTCGCGGAAAGACGACGCTTCTCCGGCTCATTGCCGGGCTCGAAAAGCCGCAGAGCGGCACTCTTGAAGCTCCGAAGCCCGAAGACATCGCTGTCATGTTTCAGGAGAACAGGCTTCTCCCCTGCCTCAATGTTTCGGGACAGCTTGAGGCGGTGCTTCCAAAGAATACCGATGTTGCAAAATATCTCGAAGCCGTTGAGCTTGAAGCCGAGGCGCACACTGCGATTGACAAGCTATCGGGAGGCATGAAGCGAAGAGTTTCTCTTGCGAGGTGCCTCGCATTTGCGGAAGTCTTCGAAAAAAAGTTAATCCTGCTCGACGAGCCGTTCACAGGAATTGACCCCGAAAGAGTGCACAGGATTATGGAGTTCATACGAAACCTTTCTATTCCCGTTATCTATTCGGCACATGACAGAGAAGCACTGGAGCTTGCTGATATTACGATATCTATATGAAAAATCCCTCCCGCAGGAAAGCCCACGGGAGGGTTTTGTATTTCTTTGCGAAAAATCAAAGAGAAGTGTAGCCGCCGTCGACGGGAAGAACTGCACCGTTGACATAGGTGGAAGCGGGAGAAGCGAAGAAGATTGCGGCAGTGTCAAGCTCGCCATCAACGCCGTAACGCGCTTCGGGAATCATGGTGTGAGCGTAGTTCTGGAAGAATTCGCTCTGGAGGGTCTCCTTGGTAAGAGGAGTCTCGAAGTAGCCGGGGCAGATGGTGTTGACGGTGATGCCCTTGTCGCCCCACTCGCAAGCGAGAGCTCTTGTAAGGTTTACAACGCCGCCCTTAGCCGCATGATAGGGAGCCGCAGGAGCAATCTTGTTTCCTACGAGACCGTACATGGAAGCGATGTTGATGATTCTGCCATAGCCTGCGGGAATCATTGCGTTCTTGGCAACTTCACGAGCCATCTTGAAGGTTCCGACGAGGTCGATATTGATTTCGTTCAGGAGAACTTCGTCTGTGATGTCCTCAGCGGGAGCAACTCCGCCGGTGCCTGCATTGTTGATAAGGATGTCGATGCGTCCGAACTTGTCCATTGCAGCCTTTACAGCAGCCTGAACCTGCTCGGTAGAAGTGATGTCGCAAGCGACAGCCAAAGTCTCTACACCGTATTCCTTGGTGAGATCAGCGGCTACTTCGTCGATGAGCTTCTGTCTGCGAGCCAGAACGACGATATTGCATCCCTGATTGGCAAGAGCCTTAGCCATCTGGACACCGAGTCCTGTTGAGCAACCGGTAACTATAGCGACGTTGCCGGTGAGGTCAAAATAATTTTTCATTTCCCATGTCTCCTTTGAGATATATTTTCTTTTGACAAACTTTTAGTTTGTTCGTGCTAACAGTATAGCATACTTTGCGACTGTTTTTAAGAGCGAAAAGTAAAATTTATGTCAAAGATTTCCCTAAATTTCGAAGACATACGACCCATAGCTATGTGGGAGTTTATCTGAAAGATTGTCCTCCGAAAAGGGTTTGAAATCGGCATAGCTTTTACTCGGGTCGAGCGAAATTTCAAGAGTGTTATCGCCCGCCTCGAGATACATCTTCACATGCAAAATCCGGTTGAACTCATCGAAATAGGCGGTGCTGTTTTCGCTCAGAGTGACTGAAGTGTAACGGTTCACCCAATTTACGCCTTCGCCGTTGAGGCGGATATCCGCGGGAGCCTTCGGCATGTGGATATGGGCGATGAACTCGCGAAGCGGGAACTTGTCGTTATCCGGGCTAAGGCTGATTCTAAGGCTGTCAACTGCCTCCTCGCATGTGATTTCGGTGACGGTGTATTCACCGGAAAGGTAATTTTCGGTTATGCCATCATCGGCATAGATTTTTGCCGTCGACCTGCCGGAGGGATAAACCTCGGCTTCAAGCCTGCCGAAATCGAGCTCCCTTGTATTCATGATGTCGTCAGTCATCGGGATAACTGCACCTGCTTTCACGAAAACAGGAATGCGGTTCTGCGGAGCATAAACCTCGTATTCCCTGCCGCCTTCGTAGACATAGCCGTAATCGAAATCGTACCACTTGCCTTCGGGAAGGTAAACGGTGCGCTTGTTCTTCTGCGGCTCGATAACCGGAGCTATCAGCATGTTCTCGCCAAAGAGATACTCGTCGGTGATTGTATAGGCTTTCTCGTCGTCCGGATAGTGCCAGAAGAGCGGGCGCATAATCGGCGTGCCGGTCAGGTAGTTCTCATAGTAGAGAGAATATACATACGGAATCAGGCGATAACGGAGCTTGATATAGTGGCTCATGCCGTCAAAGGTGAGCTTGTTGTATCTGAACGGCACTGCTTCGCCACCGGCGTGGTGAGAGCGGAAAATCGGCGTGAAGCAACCGAACTGCATCCATCTTTCATAGAGCTCGGCGTGCTCGGTCTTATCGTTATGGTAGAGATTATACGGGCAGTCGTCGTTATTCGTCGGCGAGATGAAGCCGCCTGTGTCGCATGTCCACATTGATATGCCGCTCATCTGGGTATTGAGAGCTTCAGGAACATGCGCCCGAAGAGTGCCGTATTCCGAATAAATGTCGCCCGTCCAGAGGGTCGTGGGCTCGCGCTGGATGCCCGCCGTGCCGGTTCTTGTCAGGACGAAACTGCGCTTGTTCGGCGAATGAGACTTGGCGATATTATGGTAGGTCTTGGTGACGGAGTTACTGAATATATTGTGAATTTCCGAACGACTGCCGGCGTGATAGGCGGTGTTTTCTGCATCGCCTTCCGGCTCGGTGAGGTCGAGCCACCAACCCTCGATGCCATCGTCCATGATGCGCTTAATCTGAGGAGAAAGCCACGCCTCAATATCTGGATTGGTGAAATCCATAAGCTGACCGCTGTAGTGCCCGCAAATAACGGGATTTCCTTCTATATCGTAAGCTAAAATTCCGGCTTCTTTTGCGCTTTCGAAAGTGTCGCTGTCGCTCTTGAGCATCGGTCCGGAGTTCGAAGCCATGAAATGGATTCCGTCATTCTCGAGGTAACCCTTTATCTTCTCGGGGCTCTTGCCTTCCCATCTGTCCGCCCACTTGTAGTTATTGAAATACTGCGCCCAATCGAAGTCGAAGACGATTGAATCGAGAGGAATTCCGAGACGCTTATATGTGGCGATAACGTCGTCAACCTCCTCCCAGTTCCAGAAGGAGCACTTGCTCTGCATGTAACCGAGGACCCACAGCGGCGGGAGCTTGGGACGACCGGTGATTTCAGAAAACTTGCAGACTACCTCGGGAATATTCTCGCCGAGAATCAGATAAATCTTGCAGGCTCCGTCGGGAGCTGTGATAATCAGCTTATCAGTGACGGTGCACCCGATGTCGACTGTGAGATTTGATGTGTTGTCAAGATAGATTCCATAGCCGCGACTGCTGACGATGAACGGAATCGGATAGTCGGCGGTAACAGAGTTATTGCTTATCCTCTGACCCGTGACCATGTCTCGGATTGTTCCTCTGCGGTCGAGTGCACCAAACTCTTTGTCATTGTCCTCGCCCAAGCCATGGATGTGCTCGTTTTCGTAGAGCCTGAGGCGAAGTTCAAAGCCATTATCATGCTTTGAGTATTCGAACATTTCGGATATGAGCCTGCCGATTCCGGAAAAATCCCCTTCTATTTCGGGGAGAGGAAGTATTGCGCCCGAGTCGGGGTGAGTTCTGCCGTCGGGGATTTCAATCGAAAAGAGATTTTTTTGGTGGACGCGAAGCTGTGCGGGATAATCGGAAATGCTGATAGAATAGGGCATGTTGATTCCTCCGGTTTATGATTTTATGTCTGTTATAAGAACGGGCGGATATGTGTCCGCCCGGTAAGTATTTATGGTTTAAGTTTTTTCTCTCTGTGATGCTTGCGGCAGAGAGCGATATAATTATCATTTGCGCCGAGAACTACCTGGTCGCCTTCTGTGACCATGCCGTGCTCGTTAAACCTGGCGTTGCAGGTTGCGGCTTTTCCGCACCAGCAAACGGTCTTTATCTCCTCGATGACATCAGCCCACGCAAGAAGCCACATGCTCCCCGGGAAGAGATTTCTCTGGAAGTCGGTCCGGAGTCCATAGCAGATTACCGGAACTTCCAGATCATCAACGATATGGACGAATAGCTCGACCTGCTCTTTTGTGCAGAACTGGGCTTCGTCGACGATGACGCAATCGTAAGACTTGATTTCATCCTCGGGCATAGCCGCAAGATTTTCGACGAAATCGCACTTCTGATTGAGACCGATTCGGGATGCCATCACGCCCTCGCCGTCGCGATTGTCAAGCTTCGGCTTGACGAGGAGAGCGCGCTTGCCCCTTTCATAATAGTTATACGCTACCATAAGGGCGTTGGCGGTTTTCGAACTGCCCATCGCACCGTAGCGGAAATAAAGCTTTGCCATACTTCTCCCCTGTTTACAGAATTATAGTCTCAGTGCCGTCGAGTCCGGAAAGAATCTCGGTTTTGTCGCCGGAAATAATGCCGATGGTGACCTCCATCTGGACTTTGGTTCCCGATATCAGGACGTTCACGGCATAGCCGTCCGAGGTTTCAAAGACCGCATCGGTCGGGACGATTACTGCGTCATCTCTTCTTAGGGTCGTGAAGGTGACCTGAATTGTTCCGAAGTCCTCGAAATCGACGTCCTCGTCGGGCTGTATAACATAGCTTGTGATGGTGTTTGATTCGCCACTGAAACGGTCGTATGAAGTTGTCGTTATGGTGTCGATAACTTTGCCGGTGGTTACCACGAGGGTTCCCTGCGCTATATCTACTTTCGTACCAAAGCTGACGTTTGAAAGCTCGCTTCTTGAATCGGTTACGGTGAGATATACTTTTGAAGAATCCACAATAGTGCAGACTGTAGAGTTTGCTGAGACGGTTGCGCCGACCCAGTAGTTGCCGACGGAAGTTATCTTGCCGTCGCAGGGAGCGGTTATCATGAGATAGTCGAGGCGCTTGACGAGGTTGTCGTAATTAGCCTGCTCGATAGCGAGGTCAATCGCCGCAAGTGCGGCTTCGTCCTCATCGCCGGCGGCTACGAGAGCATCATAGGTGGATTGCGCAGAATCAAGAACAACCTTCTGCACTTCAATCTCGTCGTCAAGCTCGTCTGAGCTCAGGCGGACAAGAACGTCGCCCTCGCTGACCGTCTGGTCTTCATGGACGTTGAACTCGGTGATGGTTCCGCCGACAAGCGAGAAGGAAAGATTGGTATAGTAGGGCGTATCGACGGTGCCGTCGAGGGTAACGGTCTCCAGAATCGTTCCGACATAGGCATCGGCGGTGTTATAGTTGACAGAGCCGGTGTTGATGGGGATATAGATTTCATCATCGACGGTTGCTTCGTCTCCGCAGGCGCAGAGAAGAGAGCACACGAGTACGGCGGATGTCAGAACGGCAAAAATTCTTTTTTTCATAGCTAAGATTCCTTCCGAAAAAACGCAAAGGGCTGACAGCACAATTTCACTTATACTATGATAGCAGATTTTTCGGGAAATTACAATAGCAAAGTTTCGGGTATGAGAAATTTTCGGACAAAATAAAGTCCCCTCGGATTCCGAAGGGACTACATAAACTTTTCCAATCAGTTTGTGATGGTGATGTTGCCGGAGGTGGTTTCGACATCTATCTTTAAATTGCCGGTGCCGACGGTGGTTCTGCCTTCGCCCTTGAGAGAGCTACCGCTTGCAGTGACAGTGCCGGAGGTGGTTTCATACTCAAGAGTGTAACCGGTGCCGGACGGAAGGGCTATTGTTGCACTGCCGGAAGTGATTTCGATATCAAGCTCCTGAGAGATAGTGCATGAGCTGATAGAGATTGCACCGGAGGTGGCGTCTGCGCTCATTTCGGTGGCGGTGATGCCCTTTATGGTGGAATTACCGGAGGTGGTCTCGACACTTAAATCTCTGATAGTAAGAGTTCCCTGTGCGTCGGAGATTACTATGTCCGCCGAGGTTGCTTCGATAGAGAGCTCATCAAGGCTCATGCTTGTCGGAATATAGACTGTCAGGTCTTTCGAAATCCCCGCAGAGGAGAAGTTCTTGCCTGAATTGAAGTTAATCTTGAGCTCGCCGTATTTATTGACGGTGTAGTAGAGAACATTGGAAGAGCTGATTGTTGATGAGCTGGTCTCGCTTACCTGAATAGTGGTACCGCTATACGGGATGACAGTTACGCTTCCCGAATACCAGTCGATTTCGATGTCGGTGATGCCGGAGGTGTCCATCATGAAGTCGCCGGTTGCGGATGAATAGTTGCTGTTTGAAGATGAAGTTGCATTTGATGTAGTGGGTGCTGTGGTTGTGGTTGCGGCTGTGGTGGTCTGGGCTGTTGTAGTGGTTGCCGCCGCTGATGTTGTGGCTTCGGTGGTAGTTTCAGGCTCTGCAGTGGTTGCCGCTGTAGTGGTGGTGACCTCGGGAGTTTCCGCATTTGCCGCTGTGGTTACTGCGGGTTCATCGGTGTCGCCGTTTGCGCTTTCTTCATCGTAAGAATCCGCTACATCGACTTCATCTGTGATGTTCGCCGTGGTGTCCTGAGCCTTGAGGCTCGCGTTTATCTGGATGAGTACTACGAGTATTCCCAAAAGAAGTACTGCGGCTACAGCTCCGGCGATTATTTTGATGATAGAGTTGGTTTTGTTAGTCATGTTAGTGCTCCTTTCATTTCTTTGAGTTATAGAGTTCGAATATTGCGTCCAGAACGTAGGTTAATGCCGCACCTATCAGGAATATTACCCATGTGACAGTCCATGCGCCGGTGATTATACTTATCACGATGTATATCGCAAGGATGAGGCACCACATTATTATTTTCACGAGCTTTTCAGCCGAAGTTGCGGGATTGTTTGCTTTTTCCGATTCGGCTTTTTCCTTCTGATAGGTTTCGATTTCAATCGGCTTCCCGACGTAAGCCCGGCAGATGAATGCCCCGACTGCCGCCACCAGCATCACAAGCATCATGATGACTCCGAGGCTCAAAAGCCAGTCGATTCTGAGCTCGTCTTGCAAATCACTGCAGATTGCCACGGGAACGAGGCAGGATATCACAAGACCGACGCCGACCGCCAGGAATTTAGCCCTTTGCCTGGTACTCTCCTCTTTCTCGGGATTACCGTAGAACTCGGCAAGCTTTTTGAAGCAGGTGCTGTAGATTATGAGACCGGTTGCGATTGCGGCTAAAACGAGAAAGACTGATACTCCGAAGGATTCAATCTCTATCCTGCCGATTTCGAGCTCTTCGAATTCCGCCGGGAAGATTATGCCTATGAAGTAGAGGACGATGCCCGCTATGACATAAGTCCAACGAAGCTTTGAGTACTTTTCCGAAACCTCATCCGGGATTGACTTTTTCTCGGAATAGCTCGATACTATCGGGTCGGGCTTCGAAACCGCTGATTCAACTTTTATCAATTCTCCGCTGTCTTCCGAATATTCTTCTATAAGCTCGTCGACATCACCGATGCCGGATATTGCGGAGCGGTAAGCAGAATCTTCATCCATGCCGCCGGCAAGCAAATCTTCGTATTTTTCGAGCGTGTTGCCGAGGATTTCTTCCTTCAGGTCCCGGGTCTGCGGAGTGTTTGGAGCTTTCCAAAAGAGCTCTTCTATATACGCTTCAATTTTATCTCTCATAGCTGTGCCTCCTCGTCTTTTTCGAAACCCTCTCCGCTGACGGACAAGATTTTATCCATGATGTTTTTGGCTTCGACCCACTCGTCGGTCATCCGATAATACGCTTCCCTGCCGAGCGGGGTTATGTGGTAGTATTTCCTTCTGGCTCCTGTTTCGCTGTCGCCCCAGTATGAAGTGATATAGCCGCTGTCGAGGAGCTTTTTGAAAGCGGTGTAGAGCGTGGCTTCGTTCAGCTCGTACATCCCGGACGATTTTCTT
This sequence comes from Oscillospiraceae bacterium, assembly GCA_021201235.1. Taxonomy (GTDB): domain Bacteria; phylum Bacillota; class Clostridia; order Oscillospirales; family Ruminococcaceae; genus Faeciplasma. The sequence continues at coordinate 235,604 of JAJQFI010000016.1, forward strand.
AATATGCTCTTGTTGATTTCGTAACCGTAGCTGTCGCCCTGCATTAGGTTCGCAAGGATTACGGCATTAACTCGCCCTCTTATAAGTTCAGATGCTACCGACAATTTATCCGCCTCCTTTACTCTTTCTGCTTACATTATATCACATGTTACCTTGTCTGTCAAGGTATTTTAGAAAAATTTTTATGTAAGATTTTTAGATACCTCAGCGAAGCTCAAAACAGGCATTATTTTTTTAATGCGTTTCCGAGAAAACTCAAACAAGTCCTGCAAAAAATGCTCATTGACATTTGGCTTGCTATCGGCTATTATAAGCTTAAAATTACGCTTATAAGTAGGTAACGCTATGAATACTATTCACATAAATCAGGCGGGATATCTCCCGGAAAGTGAGAAAATCGCCGTTCTCCCCTTTCAGGCGGAGACTTTCAAAGTGATTGACGCCGACGGCAACGTCGCTTTCGAAGGCAAATGCACAAGGTTCGGGTTTGATGAGAACTCGGGAGATACGGTCTGCAAGGCTGATTTTTCGGGGCTTAAAGCCGACGGCGAATACAGGGTTGTTGCGGGAGATGCGGCTTCCCCGCCGTTCAGAATCGGCGAACATGCACTTGACAAGACGCTTCGTGATTTAGTTCGTGCATACTATTATTTCAGGTGCGGATGCGAACTGAAGCCGGAAAATGCGAAAAAGTTCACACATGGGGCTTGCCACACTTCTCCGGCATCAGAATGGTTTGACCATACCGTTAAGAAAGACGTTTCGGGCGGGTGGCACGATGCCGGGGATTACGCGCCGGGAGCGTGTGCGGCGGCACAGCTTCTGTATGCCTATATTCTTTATCCAAACGCGCTTAAAAGTCTCGACCTGAATATTCCCGAAAGCGGAAACGGGATGCCGGATTTCTTGTTGGAAGTGAAGTATGAGCTCGACTGGCTGATGAAGATGCAGAAGTCGGACGGTGCGGTTTACCACAAGGTCTCGACCGCTCAGCATGCACGGTTTGTGATGCCGGAAAAGGACACGGGAACGCTCTATCTCCTGCCGATATCGTCGATGGCAACTGCCGATCTGGCGGCGGTCTGTGTGCTTGGATATCGGGTTTATAAAGAATTTGACGCTAGATATGCTGAAAAATTGCTTGATGCGGCGAAGCTTTCGCTTGAGTGGCTCGACGAGAATCCACAGTTTATAGGTTTCCGGAACCCCGAGGGTTGCGGAACGGGCGACTACGGCGAGGGCGGCGACAAGGACAACCGCTTCTGGGCTTATTCAGAGATGTTTGCGGCGACGGGAGACGAAAAGTATCTTGAAAAAGCGAAAGAGCTTCTTGTTTACGACTTCCCAAGAACCGAGTTCGGTGTCGGGTCTATCGGAGGGCTCGGGGCTCTTGCATATCTCACAAGCGGAAGAGCTTCCGAAAACGACAAGCTCGCCAAGGCGTTCAAATCCATGTTTATAAGTCAGGCACAACGGCTCAGGTGGCTCGCCGACCGTAGCGGCTATATGGCGGCGATGGACGAGCGGGACTACGGCTGGGGCAGCAATATGGGGCTCATGAAGCACGGGATGATTTTTGCCGTGTGCGATACGCTATGCGGCGCCCATGAGTTCGGCGTCTATGCCAAGAGGCAGTTTGACGTCCTGATGGGTGTGAATGCCGTCGGGATGAGCTATGTTTCCGGTAACGGCGAAAGGGCTATCGGGCATCCGCATCTACGTCCTGCGGCGGCGGACGGAATCGACGAGTGCATCCCCGGATTTGTGAGCGGTGGAGCGAACCGCTGACCGGTTGAAGGGATTGCCGAAAAGTACATTCCGAAGGGCACACCGCCGATGAAGAGCTTTGCGGACGTCCAGGATCTCTACTCCGTAAACGAAGTCACGATATATTGGAACTCGCCCGCAGTGTTCGTGGCGGCGTATCTCTTGAACTGACAATAAAAATCCCACAGGCTGAAATCCTCGGCTTGTGGGACTTTTTTATTTGTTCTTTGGTCTTGTTTCCCAGAATGCAAGTGCCGCCGCTGACGCTACGTTAAGCGAATCGACGCCGTTCTGCATCGGGATTTTGACGGTGTAATCACAGCTTGCTATTGTGTGCTTGGCAAGACCGTCGCCCTCGGTTCCTAAGACAAGCGCGAGCTTCGGCTCGGACTTCAGAATGGGGTTATCGACGCTGATTGAATCGTCCGAGAGCGCCATGGCGGCGGATTTGAAGCCGAGGTTTCTCAGGAGCTCTGCGCCGTGACTGTGCCAATCGGCGAAGTCTTCGCCAATCTGTGCCCAAGGAACCTGGAACACCGTCCCCATACTGACTCTTATCGCTCTTCTGCAAAGAGGGTCACAGCAGGATGGGGTTATCAGAACCGCATCTATTCCCAGAGCCGCCGCCGAGCGGAAGATTGCGCCGATGTTTGTCGAGTCGGCGATGTCCTCAAGGACGGCGATTCTTGAAGCGTTCTTTGTCACTTCTTCGGGAGTTTTCGGCAAGGGTCTCCGGAAGGCGCACAGTACGCCACGGGTGAGCTCGTAGCCGGTGAGACTGCTCAGAAGTTCACGGTCGGCTGTATAGACGGGAATATCGCCACTTCTGGCGATCACTTCCCTTGCGTCGCCGTTTATATGCCGCTCCTCGGTGAGCATCGACAGGGGCTCATATCCGCAGTCAAGAGCCGTCCCGATAACCTTCGGGCTTTCGACAATGAATATGCCCTTTTCGAGCTCCAAGCGATTGCGAAGCTGGGCTTGGGTGAGGCTGGTGTAGATTTTGAGGTCGGGGTCGTCAAGGGTGGTGACTTTTATTATTGGCATATGCTTGGCTCCAATCAAAGATCCTGATTTATTGCAAACAGATTCTCATAATCCTGTCGCAAATAAAAAATGCCGTCCACATATGCAACCTGTCCAATGGTTCGATATATCATGACATACTGATGATTTCTAAAATAAATTGCTTTATATCCGTGACTTTTCAACCTTTCATCCTTGCAATACGCCAGACTTCCGGCGACAACAGAAAGCCTCTTACCGGTTTCTATTGCATCATCATAAACGCTTTTAGCTGCAACATCGTTTAGCAGAACCGTACGAATATAGCAAACATAGTCACTTAGTTGAGATTTTGCTTCAGGAGAAATAATAACTTTAAACGTATCCATTTTCGACGCCTATCTCCCTCATTGCCTCATCAAACGGGATTCCCATTCCGGAGTCGTTTTGCTCACGCCCGACGGCTAATTCAGCCAAAATCTCATCTGACGAGAGCGGAATATACGGGTTCGGCGTAGCATCAACGGTATAAATGAGCTTGACATAGTCAAGAACCTTCACACGGCTTTCTTCCGACATAGCCTGCATCATGGAAACGGTCTGTTCAATCGTACTCATGAGAAAACCTCCTTTTTAAACTCACACATATATTATACACCGCTCATCCCTAAAACGCAAGGACGCATTTCGGAATAAGCGGTGTTTTTTAATCAAACAGTCTGAGAAGCGGTGGCGGGTGTAGTGACACTCGCCTTCTTCATCTTCGTTGTCTGTCTCTGTGCCATGACGAGGGAGTAGTAGACGCCTTGCTTGTGCATCAGCTCGTCGTGGGTGCCCATTTCGGCGAGTCTGCCCTTGTTAAGGACGATAAGCTGGTCGGCATGGGAAAGGGTCGAGAGGCGGTGGGCTATCGCTATCGTCGTTCTGCCCTTGCGGAGCTCGTTCAAGCCCTCCTGAATCTGGCGCTCGGTCTCGGTGTCGAGTGAGGCGGTTGCTTCGTCAAGGATTATAATCTTCGGGTCGTGGAGAATCGCTCGGGCAATCGCTATTCTCTGGCGTTCGGGTGTAGCCCTTGCTTCCGACACGGGTGTTGTAGCCGTCGGGGAGCTTTGTTATGAACTCATGGGCATGAGCAACCTTTGCCGCCTGAACAACCTCTTCAAAAGTGGCGTCAGGCTTGGCATAGGTGATGTTGTCGAGGACGCTGCCCTCAAAGAGGTAGGTCTCCTGCAGAACGACGCCGACCTGCGAGCGAAGGCTCTGCTGGGAGATGTCCTTGATGTTGACGCCGTCAATTCTGATTTCGCCTTGGGTTACGTCGTAAAGTCTCAGAATCAAGTTTATCATAGTGGACTTTCCGACGCCGGAATGTCCTACAATGCCGTACATCTTGCCCTTTTCGAGCTTGCAGTTGATATCCTTGAGAACGGGGTTATATACCTTATAACCGAAGTAGACATGGTCGAATTCGATGTCACCCTTGATATCGAGGTCGACACATTCGGAGCTGTCGCGGACGTCGGTCTCCTCCTCTAAGATTTCGAAGACCTTCGAGGCGCTGACGGAAACGTCTGCTATCGACTTCGGCAACTGCATGAGCCAACGAAGCGGAGTGTAGAGCATGCTGACGTATGAGGTGAACTGGGTGAGCTCGCCGAGGGTCATAGATCCCCACTGGGGCATGAGTCCCAAGACCATTTTTGCGCCGAAGAAGACGACGAAGTAGTTACCGATTACAAGAATAAGGTCGGAGATTGGGTTCAGAAGATTCCAGACGACCTCCGCCTTGGAAGCGGCTTTTGCCCATGCTCCGGAAGCCTTTTCGTATTTCTCGGCTTCGTTTTTCTCGGTTCCGCAGGACTTGACAACACGGATGCCGTTCAGGGTGTCATGAAGAAGCCTTGAATGAGCATTTGAGAACCGCCACGAACGGCTGAAATAGGTGTGCATTATGTTGCCGATTTTCTTGACAAGAATAACAACGAACGGAAGCGGGAGCACAACCATCAGGGCAAGCCGCCAGTTCATGACGAACAGGATTATCGCGACGATGACGAGCGACAGAACCCTGACGACGGCGTTCTTGCCGTTATCGGTGATGAAGTTCTGGATTTTGTTCGCGTCGTTTGAGACACGGGAGATAAGCTCACCTGCAGTCTTCTTGGAAACGGAGGACATCGAGAGATCTAGTGTCTTGTCGAAAACGTCCTGCCGGAGATCCTGACCCAAGTTCAAAGAAACATAATAGCTGTTCTTGAGGTTGATGCGGTCAAGTATTGTCGTGATTATAACCGTCACAAAGAGAGACGCACAGAGAAGCGCGAAGCCGCTCATGCTGAAATCACTTGCAGACTGAGTCCCCTCCTGTACGGGAATGACATAGTTGTCTACGAGAAGGCGGTTTATGTAGGGCTTTATAACCTCGATGATTTCGGTGATAATTGTGCAGAGGATTGCTATTCCGAAAGCCTTTTTGTAAGGACCGATGCTCTTGAAAATCTTCATGAAAACCTTGACCTTTGAAGCGCAGTAGGGGCACTCGGTGTAGCCGTCGAGCGGAAGCCCGCATTTCGGGCACTTCGGCTCGTCGATGGTGCTCTTCTCGATGAAATCACCGGTCGTGATGTAGTGATTCAGAAGCTTGCAAAGCTCGGCAAAGGCGATGAAGTTGTCCTGAGTGAAGGAGCAGATGCACTTGTCGTCGATGTCGTCGTGACGGGCGACCATCATCGAGCATCCGACAAGCTGTTCGCAGGCATACTCTTCATATTTCTTTATCGGAAAGCTCTCCTTAATTTCGGAGCCGATATAGACGAATATATCCTCGTGGGTGACGCAGATATGCCCATCGACCTTCTGAGCCTTGTCATACAGGTTAAAGGGAAGGGAGAAAACGAAGTCGTCAAGACTCTTCCCTTCCGGTGCGGAGATTAACAGGTTCGTATAAAATCCCCCTTTTAGATATAAATCTCGAGAACAGACAAGCTCTTCTTGTCAAGCTTATTTATGTCGTTACAGCAGTATTTGTTGCCGTCGACGTCGTTGGCATAAAGATACTTGTCAGTGAACATGCGGAAGTTTGAGTACCAGTCGCGGATGCAGATGGTCTTTCTTCCGGCGGTGGTGTCGATGTCGACGAAGATGAAGCCACGGGAGTTGTCCTTGATGGAATAAACCTTCGTTATCTCGGGCATGAAGTATTTGTATTCAAGATACTCGTCGACGAGCTTGTACTGCTCGCTTGATAGCTCCTTCATGTCCTTGATTACGCCGATTTCCTTGAATTCCTTATCTTCGTTATCATAGGCGACGCTTATGTAGGTGGTGGCGGAGTAGAACGGCATCAGCCTTGTAAGCCTGACGTTGAAATACTCCTGTCCCTCATATTTAAGTGAGATGAACCCCGCATCGTCGCGGTAAAAGTCGAGCTTTGAGCAATCCAAAAGCTCCAATCTGTCCACTTCGAACTTTTCGGGGACATATTCTGTATTGTTAGCCATTTTTCATATTTCCTTTCTCAGTCTTCGATGAACTTGAGGGCGTCGGCTTGGAGCTTATAGAGCTCGAAGTATTTGCCCTTTTCGCGGATGAGCTTGTCGTGTGTTCCCATTTCCTTGACCTCACCGTTTTCTATGACACAGAGCATATCGGCGTCGCGAAGAGTCGAGAGTCTGTGGGCGATTGATATAATCGTTCTTCCCTCTTTCAGGCTGTCGATTGCAACCTGAATCTTGCGCTCGGTTCTTGTATCCATCGAGGCTGTAGCCTCATCAAGGATAAGAATATCGGGGTCTTGGATTATGGCACGGGCTATCGAAATTCTCTGCTTCTCGCCGCCTGAGAGAGTCACTCCGCCAGAGCCGATTTTGGTGTTGTAGCCGTCGGGAAGCTTCGTGATGAACTCATGGGCGTTTGCCGACTTCGCCGCCTCGATGACCTCTTCCATGGTGGCGTTGGGTCGGGCGTAGCGGATATTATCCGCAACGGAGCCGACGAAGATATAGGTTTCCTGGGAAACGATTCCTATGCAACGGCGCAAATCCTCGGTCGCTATCTTCTTTATAGGCACGCCGTTTATAAGAATCTCACCTGAAGTGACGTCATAAAGCCTTGCCATAAGATTTATAATAGTGGACTTGCCCGCTCCGGTCTTGCCGACGATGCCAAACATGTGACCGGCTGTAACCTTGAAGGAAACATTCTTAAGGATTCTGTGTCCTGCTTCGTACTCGAAGAAGACGTTTCTGAATTCGATATCGCCGTCAAGGTGTTCGAGCCGAACGGGGTTCGGGTCTTCGACGACGGTCGGCTTTGACTCGAGGATTTCAAACATTCTCGAAGCCGCATCGACGCACCGAGCCCACCTGTCGCCTATCCACATGAAGAAGTCGATAGGGTCATAGAGCATGCCGGTGTAGGAGATAAGTCCGGTCAGTACACCATAAGTAAACACTGTTCCGCCGACCTCGACCTGCATGACAATGAGGAAGCAACCGAGGCAGAAGAGCCCGATGCTGAACAGGTTATAACAGCCCCAGACAAGCGGATTGGTGTTGGTAATCTTGTTATTGATTCGCTCGTTGACCTCGTAGGCGTCCTGGTTCTTTTTTCTGTAGCGGTCGCGTTCCTTCTGCTCTTTTGCGAAGGATTTTACTACTCGCTGACCGTTCATAACATCCGAAAGAACCGAGTTGAGGCTTCTCATTGCAACGTCAAGCTTACGATAGAGCTTTCTCTGCTTCTTATAAAGGTAGTTGTCGGCGAAGAGAAGGACGAACAAAAGGAGTATAAGTCCGACCGTCAGAATCGGGCTGAGCATCATCATGATGGCACCGATGCCGACAATCTTTACGATATTTGCAATTCCGTAAGGAACGATATCAACAAAGAAGCTGTAGACATTGTTGCTGTCACGGTCGACTCTCGACATAAGAGAACCGGTTTGCTTGCTCGTGAAGAACTGGAGCGACAGATTGTTCATCGAGGCGTAAATCTTCGAGCGAAGAGTATGCGTTACATGAGGAACAACCTTAGCCGTTACGATTCCCGAGAAAAGACCCGTCAGCTTGCTTAAGATGTTTGTGAAGAGCATGAGTAATACTATCAGGAGAACCTGACCGTAGAACCTTCCGGTTTCGCTCAGAACGTCGTCATAGAGCATCTTTGAGCTGAACCATGGCGTGATTATCGCCATGACGTTCGACAAAAGTATTGACAGCATTATAAACGTAATCTCAACCTTGAAATCCTTGAACAGCCCCATGAGCTTCATGAATATCGAGCGTTTGTCGACGCAACGTGGGCATACAGGACGGTTGGGGTTCGGATAGGGCTGATGGCATATCGGGCAGACGGTGTTCTTCTGGTCAAGAAGGGTGTCGTCTATCTCCTCGTGCCTGTGGGTCATATTGAGTCTCTCGCAGAAGCGCTCGAACTTCTCGCAGTAGCCGATTGAGAATCTTGCAATCAAGATATTCTCGCGGTCGTGCTCATACTCGCTCGGAGACCAACCGAAGCTCGGTCCGCCGAAGCCGCCTTCGGGAGGAGGTCCGCCCGGTCCACCGGGTCCACCGGGAGGAGGTCCGTTATCGGGACGAGAGCCCATCGGCGGGTGTCCGTGATGTCCGCCATGAGGCATTTCGGAGAAATCTTCGACTTTGCCTTCACGGAGCATGCCGATAACAAGCCTTGCGGTGTTCTGGTGGCGGTCGACATACATATTCTTAATCTTTGCGATTTCGTATTCCTTGAAATCCTCCACACGGTATGAGACCATCTCCCTTATCGGGGAAGCCTTGAAGAACTTCTTAATGCCGGGGACGCCGCGCATCTTCTCCGCAAGCTTCTCCTTCGAAGTAGCCTACTTGTACTCCTCATAGCCGCTGATTATGTAGAGCTCCTTGTCGTCGAAAGTGACATAGACGTCGAAATATTTTCCCTCGCCGTCCAGGTCAGCCTTTACGCAATAGAGAAGCTTTTCAGTATTGACGCCACGCTTATAGAGCTCGTCTGCGACAAGCTCGGGCAATGCGTCAAAATGCTTCATAAAATTACCTTCCTGTTATATCCTGAATGTCCAATAACAGACATACTTGTTAAGCCAATCTATAATAAAACAGCCCTCGATACCATAAAGTATCGAAGGCACTTATTCATCCGCTAAAGCCGTAGCATCGGTCTTCAAGGAATCGGGATTGCACTTTTCCGGTACTTGATTGTATCCGTAGATGTATTGACTTGTAATCATGCTGACTGTAAGCATACAGATTGTCAAAACGCATTGTTCCCGCTCCTTTCGTAGTAGTTGAGATGTAAGCCTCACAAGTTCATTATTATACACCGTGCAAACATTGTTGTCAAGGACTTTTGAGATAAAATCGCCGTTTTTATCCGCTTTTTCGTGTGGTGCATGATTGACTTATCCATTACAATATGATAAACTGATATCTGTATATTAATTTTTGCAAAGGCAGTGATACTATGACTAAGCTATTAAGTTTACTTAAAACAAACGCACGTCTTTCGAACAAGGAACTTGCTACTCTCCTCGGCAGAACAGAAGAAGAGGTCGCAAAGGATATAGCGGAGCTCGAAAGAACCGGCGTTATAAAGGGTTATTCCACCATTATGGAAGACGACATCGTCAACAAGGACAGCGTTTCGGCATATATCGAGCTTTCCGTAACTCCGAAGGCTCAGGTCGGTTACGACGAAATTGCGGGATATATCTCGCAATACGAAGAGGTCGAGAGCGTTTCCCTCATGTCCGGAGGCTATGACCTTGCCGTAACCGTCAGATGCAAGAATATAAGGGACGTTTCGAACTTCGTGGCGCAGAGGCTTGCGACCATCGACGGAGTCGTCTCCACTTCCACACATTTCTTCTTGCAGAAGTATAAGGAGAACGGCATACTCCTTGCTGATTTTGAGCGCGACGAAAGAGGGCAAGACTGATGGACTACGAAAAGCTCATCGGCAAGACTGCCGCTGAGATTAAGCCGTCCGGCATAAGAAAGTATTTTGACGTCGCCTCCACGATGGACGACGTTATTTCCCTCGGCGTCGGCGAGCCGGACTTCCACACTCCGTGGCAGATAAGGCGCGAAGCTATCGTTGCTCTTGAGCGTGGCAAGACCTTCTACACTGCCAACGCTGGACTGATGAACTTAAGGAAAGCCATCAGTGAATACACCGAGAAGCACACCGGCATCAGCTACGACCCGGCAAGCGAGATTATCGTCACCGTCGGCGGCTCGGAGGCTATCGACCTGACTATCCGTGCGATTGTCGAGCAGGGCGACGAGGTCATCATCTCCGAGCCTTCGTTTGTATGCTACAAGCCGATTGTCGAGCTCACAGGTGGCAAGCCCGTAATTATAGAAACGAAAGCCGAGGATAATTTCAAATTGACAGCTGACGAGCTCAAGGCGGCTATTACCCCGAAAACCAAGCTTCTTATTCTCCCCTATCCGAACAACCCGACGGGGGCTATTATGGAAAAAGAGGATCTCGAGAAGATTGCGGAAGTATTGAAGGACACGAATATTGCCGTTCTGACGGATGAAATCTACAGCGAGCTCACCTATGGCAAGAAGCACTTTTCCATCATCTCGCTTGAGGGCATGAAGGAAAGAACAATCTATGTAAACGGATTCTCTAAAGCATTTGCGATGACCGGTTGGAGACTCGGATATATGTGCGCCCCGCATGAGATTACCATGCAGGCTTTGAAGATTCACCAGTTCGGAATCATGTCCTCCCCGACCATAAGCCAGTATGCCGCCATCGAGGCTCTGACGAACTCCGAAAACGACGTTAAGCACATGGTTTCGGAATACGATATAAGAAGAAGATATCTCGTGAATGCTTTCAACGAGCTCGGGCTCGACTGCTTCACTCCCGAGGGTGCGTTCTATGTCTTTCCTTCCATCAAGTCGACAGGAATGACGAGCGATGAGTTCTGCGACAAGCTTCTTCGCAGCAAGCGCGTTGCGGTGATCCCGGGAAATGCTTTCGGAGATTGCGGCGAGGGCTACATAAGGGTTTCCTATGCCTATTCCCTCCGACACCTGATGGAAGCGATTTCGAGGATAAAAGAGTTTCTTGAAGAACTGAGGAGCGGAAATGCTTAAAGCTAAAGCCTTCGCCAAGATAAATCTCACTCTCGATATCACAGGGATTCTTGAGAACGGCTACCATTCTATAGCTTCCGTCATGCAGACGATTTCGCTCTATGACGAGATTTCGGTTGAGAAGAACCAAGTCGGCGAAATTCGGCTTTTTAGTGGCGGTGGAGCTTTTGCCGAGGGCATGCCTCTTGACGAAAAAAACACCTGCCACAAGGCGGCAAGAGTGTTCTTGGAGCATATTGGATCTCGTGACGGCGTCGATATACATATTAAGAAGAATATCCCCTCTCAGGCGGGCTTGGGCGGCGGCTCTTCCGATGCCGCAACAGTCCTGAGGCTTCTGAACAGGCTTTATGATGCGAATCTTGGCTATGATAAGCTCCGCAAGCTTGCCGCAAAAGTTGGTGCTGATGTGCCGTTTCTCGTGACTGGTGGATGTGCGCTTTGCGAAGGCATGGGCGAGATAATAACGCCAATTGAAAACGGTTTGACTGGGTATGTGCTTCTTATGAAGCCTGACTTCGGGATTTCTACTCCGGAGGCTTACCGGCTGTTTGACGAAAAGAAGCTTCCATATGGTCATTCATCTGAAGCCGTTGTAAACAGCAAGAGTTTCCACGGGCTTCTCTCGAACGATCTGGAAAAGGCAGTAGCGAATCCGGAGATTATGTGGCTTAAAGAAGAGATTGTCAGGCTAGGCGCTTCAGACAGCCTCATGACCGGAAGCGGCTCCTGCGTTTACGGGCTTTTTGAGTATAGGAGAGTGGCAGAGCACGTCGGAAGGCTTATCAAGGAATATCCGACCATAGGAGTTTACGAACCTGTTTCATCAGAAGAAGTGACTGTTTTATGATTGGTTACGAAAAATGCGAGCTTTGCCCGAGACGGTGCCGGGTAAATCGGCAGGAAGCCGTTGGCTTCTGCGGGCAGAGCGACAAGATAAGAATTGCAAGAGCAGCTCTCCACCTTTGGGAAGAGCCGTGTATTTCCATTGGCAACGGTTCGGGAGCGGTCTTCTTCTCCGGCTGTACCCTTCGGTGCTGTTTCTGCCAGAATCACGAGATTTCGCACGAGGGCAAGGGCTATACTGTCTCTACGGATGAACTTGCGGAGATTTTTCTTAAGCTTCAGGATGAGGGTGCTGAGAATATAAACCTCGTCAGTCCGACGCCGTTTGTGCCGTCGATTATTGAGGCACTCGGTATGGTTCGGGATAAGCTTCATATTCCCGTAGTTTATAACTGCGGAGGATTCGAAAGCGTCGAGACCATCAAGGCGCTTGAGGGCTATGTCGATATCTATCTGCCGGATGTGAAGTACTTTTCGGATGAGTATGCGAAAGAGTTCTCCGGCTGTCCCGATGGTTATTTCGAAACGGCGATTTCGGCTGTCAGAGAGATGCAAAAGCAGGTCGGCAAGCCCAAATTCGATGAAAACGGCAAGCTTTTAAAAGGCGTGATAGTCCGTCACATGGTGCTCCCTACCCTTCGGAAGGATTCAATGGCGGTACTTAAGGCTCTTCGGGAGAATTTCAAACCGGATGAGATACTTTTAAGCCTGATGTGCCAGTATGTGCCGATGTATCGGGCGACGACCGAGGAGAGATTCAGAAAAATCAACCGTCGTGTGTCGACGTTTGAATATAACAGCGTACTTGATTATGCCCGGGAGCTCGGGTTTGAGGGGTACTCGCAGGAGAGAAGCTCTTCCGACGAGTGCTTCGTGCCGGAGTTTTTTGGAAATCGCCAATAAAATAACGACCGCTTACCAAAACGGTCGTTTAAGCATCACTAAAATGTTTAAATTTGTTATTAGCAAAAGTAATAATATATGCTACACTATGTTTGATGCTAATTGACATGGTGAAATCTCTATCCGAGGAACAAGTAAGATATGTTCTTCAATGGATAAAAGACAACTATGATTCTGACAACGGGAAGGACTAATCCTCCCGCTTTTATTTGTGCGTGTATGTGAAATATTTTATCTCGATGTTCGGAGAATCAGAACCGAGAAGGTTTCTTATTGGTGCGGAAGTGTAATAGCCGTCGCTAACGTTATATTCTTCTTCACCGACATATACGCCGTAAAGCGTTATCTCGTCACCTTGTTTTATGCCGGACAAAGTGCTACTGCTGACGGTAAAAAGCCCGTAAATGCGGTCGTCGGAAGCCGCTCCATATGGGTATATTTCCATGACAACATCGGAGCTGTCGGACTTGCTTCTGCCGTACTCAATAACCGTTCCTGTTATCTTTACTTTCTGATAAAGATAAGTCGATGTGTTGTGCAACAATTTTGCACGGGTGACTTCTGTACACGAATCCATGTACTCCTGTTTTGCTCTTAATTCTTTCTCAGCGCTTGAGCCTCCTGAAAACGCAACTACTAATACTGACAATATAAGAATTGCAACGATAAATACAACAAAGAACCCATAAACCAACTTCTGCTTAGTGTTCTGCATATCAATCCCTCCTATTTATTACCCGACAATTTCATAACCGATTCAAGCATATTGTAGAACTCGTGGCATTGTTTGCCGTCAAATCCTCGTATATACTCTATGACCTCTTCAACAACTACTTTCTGGTCGTCCCTCAGCCCTGCAAGCACATCTTGCGGGGCTTTTTCTGGTTCTTTAACTATTTGCACATTGGAAGCGGTTGATTGACTGCCATTTGTTAGCTCTTCCACGCTCATGTTAAGGCACTCAGCAACTCGATTTAAATTTCTGAGAGACGGGAATCTCTGCCCTGTGTTCCATTGAGAGAGCGAAGCGAAAGATACACCGCTCTTTTGTGAGAACTCTGTTTTGGACATTCCTATTTCTTCTAACCGCTTGTATATGCGCTGTACTATCTCATGCGATGTATACATTTAAATTCCCCTCACAAAATTTAATTTGCAAAAAAAGAAGTGTAGGCGTGAAAACTGTGCTTATAGTGTTTGACATTTATTATCACATGAAGTATACTTAATTTGATAGCACATGCGCATCAACCTATGTTCCATTTGTACTTACTTATATTCTAAATACTTTTTGTCGAAATGTCAAGAAGATTATAATATTTTTAAAAAATAAGCGACCTTTGTAAGGAGTGACAACCATGAAAACCGTATTTGAAACCATCAGAAAATATCTGCCTAGTGCTAAAAAGCAGTTTGCGGCGGTTATCGTTTATGTATTGGCGATAACGGCGCTTGAGGCAACCCTTACGGTACTTATGAGCAGGATTATTTCGGAAGCGGAAATCAGAGGGACGATGGCGTTTCTTTTGTTGGCGCTCGGGGGATTTCTCCTGCTTCTCTTGCTTGATTGCCTGCTCTCGATAGGAAAATACCGGGCGCAGGGCAGGCTCGGCGGGGCGTTCTTAGAAGCGATGCGGACGGACATGTACAGAGCCGTTGAGAAGGCGGACTATCAATCGCTCATCTCAATCGGCAAGGACAAGCTGAAGCACATTTTCTATTCGGATGTCCTTGACGTGTTCCGAATTGTCGGGAATTATATCGGGTATATACTCTTAAATTTAGTATTGCTTATATCTTTCCTGATAGTTTCGGCGTTTGTAAACGCAAGTTTGGCGGTGTTTCTACTCGTGGCGGCGATTATCGGGTTTGCGATTTCGTGGTTCTCAAGAAGGCTGATTATGAAACGTTCAGCCGGGGTGAATCAGATGATGAAGGCAGACCACAACGAGCTCAATGACTTCGTCGATTCTATCGAGCTTGTCAAAACTCATTCGCTTGGAGACTACTTTGTAGAGCGGCAGAAGAAGAGCCTCTGGGGATTCATAAATGCCTCGCTCGATGCCGATGCCGTCATGGTCGGGCTGAATACACTCAGCACAAATTACTATCAGTTAATATATCTCGGCGTTGCGGCATTCCTAAGCATGACCGTGAACGGGAGCGACGCCGGGAGCCTCGCGTTCTTCCTCTTCGCAACGCAGAAGATTATTTCCTACAGCTCGAATCTTGAGACGGCTGTCTATATGGTTATGCGGATGGCGCCGGCATTCGGAAACGTAAATAGGATTTTTGAGACTAAGCAGGAGGACGGCGACAAAGAAATTTCGGGCATCGACAAAATCGAGCTTAAGAACGTCTCGTTTTCATATAACGGCGACGACGATTATGTCATTAAGAATCAGTCGCAGGTGTTCGAAAAGGGCGACATCGTCAGGTTGTCGGGCGCTAACGGAAGCGGAAAGTCAACCTATGTCAAGCTGCTCGTGAATCTTCTGAAGCCCACCGACGGCGAGCTCCTTGTGAACGGGATGCCTGCCGAGGATATAAGGCGGGAGAGCCTTTACAAGCACATTCTCTACATCAGTCAGGACGAGATTCTCCTTAACGACAGCGCAAAGAACTATATCGAAGAGATTACCGGGGTTGAGCTTTCAGACGGCGACTTTTCGAGCTTGCTTAAGAAGGTTGACCTCCCCGAAGATCTCCCCGACATCGAAATGGGCGGCAAGAACCTTTCGGGCGGGCAGAGAAAGAAGCTTATGCTGATTAATCTTATCCTAAGATGGCAGGGCTCATCGGTCATAATCCTTGACGAGCTCGAGAATGCGCTCGATGCCGGAACCCGTGAATTTGCGGGAGAGCTCCTCGACACTATCTATAAAGACCGGGCGAACCACATCATTTTCAGGATTTCGCACATTGACGACGGCACGGTTGCCGTGAACAAGCAGATTGCTCTTTAAACTTAAATGCCTCCCACATGAAACGGGAGGCACTTTTTTCAAAAAATCTTTCCCCGGGGCGTAGTATCCGCAAAAATTCGGGTACTGTAATAGTGAAAGGAGGAATTAATATGGATGACGAGAAGATTATCGGGCTGTTTTTCGAGCGGTCGGAGTCGGCTATAGACGAACTTGACCGGAAATACGGCAGTCTCTGCAGAAGCGTTTCCAAAAACGTTTTAGGGAGCGAGGAGGATGCCGCCGAGGCAGTCAACGATACATATCTGGCGGTCTGGAACCAGGTTCCTCCCGAAAAGCCGGAGAACCTACTCGGCTATGTTCTTAAAATCGCGAAGAATCGGTCTTTGAACATCCTGAGAAACAGAAGCGCTCAGAAGAGAGACAGCTTCTATCAGGTGGCACTTGACGAGCTCGAGGAGTGCCTCCCCGGAAGCTCAAGCGTCGAGGCGGAGCTTGACTTCAAAGAGCTATCAAGTGCGGTCGACAGCTTCCTTGAAACGCTCTCGGCTGAAAACCGGGTCATCTTCCTAAGGCGCTACTGGTTCTCGGACAGCCTGAAGGACATAGGAAAACTCACCGGACTGACGGAAAAGACAGTCTCGGTAAGGCTGGTAAGAATCCGGAAAAAGCTGAAAAGCTACTTAAGCGAAAGGAGATTTTTTGAATGAACAAAAATGTAGAAAAGCTTTCCACAGCCATTGATATGGTGGATGAGAAGTATCTTGCGGAAGCGGCGGAATATCAGCCCACGGGGCATAAAATCAGGCACACAAAACTGCTCATTGCGGCGGTGATTGCGGCTGTTTCTGTCCTCATGATGGGCGCTGGAATCCTCGTTGCACATGAGGGCATCGCCGAAAGTCTCAAATTAGAGCAGGAGATTATTACCGGCAGAGAAATCAGCGACGAAGTTTACGAGGATATGCTGGAGTCGGAGTAATACGTCGGCACAACTGAGAGCACAGACGAACTGACAATCACAGTAGAATCCGCAACAGTGACTGATTTCAGGATAAATGTGCTTCTCAAGGTCGAGGGCAGTGATGAAAAGTATCCTCTTGAAGGATACGGTGCAAAGATGTACGGCTCGTTCATAGACTTCTCTACAGGCGGTTTATCCTATGATGGCGTTCATAGTGACGGTGCTACCTACTACGTTGCCCACACAACATATGACTATATCGGCGACCCTGATGCCACAGAACTGGATGTTACTCTGAAAATAACCAAGGGTGAAGAACACACTGAGATTTGCTCAATCGACTTTACCGTTGATAGAGTTCCGGGCGAAACCATCGAAGTTATCCCCGAAGGCGAGTCGGTAACTGTCAGTGTCAGTATGAGATACATGGACTGGGCACAAGAATTTGCAACAGATGGTGTGATAAACGAAATATACTACGATTTAATCACCCGTGACGTAACCGACATTTCTCTTCAGGAAGGCGGAATGTATATCACCTATGACAACGATACCGCTATTCTCCCCGACACTTTCGGTGTTGACAAATACTACATAGACATCGACTATGATGGTGGTTTCGATTCGATATATATCGTCATGAATGACGGCACTATAATCAAGCCTGTCGAGGGAGGAACGACCGAATCGGTACTTGGTCAGCCTGTTATAACATTGAGATACGTCTGGTCAGCGACGGTTGACATTGACAATGTGGCGTATATCCAAATCGGATATACCAATATTCCCGTAGCGCAAGATTGACTGACATAAGCAGATGACGGGAATCTGAACCCATCAGGTTGCCTGCGGCGAACGCGCTCCCGTTGGTCGCGCACCTCTCAGTCGCCTTCGGCGCCAGCTCCCCTAAGCGTAGGGGAGCCTAAATCACAACCATCATAGCGACAAAAAAGTCCCAACCACATGGCTGGGACGTTTTTTGGAGCAGATGACGGGAATCTGAACCCATAAGTTCGCCTGCGGCGAACTAAACAAGTTGCGGCGTTGCCGCAACTTGCCACGAGCTCTCGCAACTGTCAACTATTCCAAAGGAAAAAGTCGACACAAGGTCGACTTTTTCCTTTGGAGCAGATGACGGGAATCTGAACCCATAAGTTCGCCTGCGGCGAACTAAAC
>JAJQFI010000016.1:253420-363174 GCA_021201235.1 Oscillospiraceae bacterium
AAGGAAAAAGTCGACACAAGGTCGACTTTTTCCTTTGGAGCAGATGACGGGAATCGAACCCGCATATTCAGCTTGGGAAGCTGATGTTCTGCCACTGAACTACATCTGCGATTATGTTGTGGCGGGAGAAATGGTGCACCTGACAGGACTTGAACCTGCACGCGAAAGCAATAGAACCTAAATCTATCGTGTCTGCCAATTCCACCACAGGTGCATTCCCTGCTCTTGCCCGTGGGAATTCCCGCAGGGATTATTATAGCACTTGGATTGGAATTTGTCAACGGCGGATTTTGACGAAAAAGTTTTTTAAAAATTTTTTGGAGAGTGCAATAATTTGCCGCCCTGATGTGTTTTAGTAGTATAGAAATATACTCAAGGAGGCAATAGCTCTCGCCCTGACCCTCTGCGCCTGCACAATCGTCGAGCCGAACCCCGAGGACCCGGTCGAAGACGCTGTAGAAGACGTTATCGAAGATGTCGAAGATATCGAGGCGGAAGATCCCATCGTGGATGATGTGGAGTTGGTAGAAGATGTTTTTGAGGAAGAGGAAGAGCCAGTTGAGGACGTTTTCGAGGAAGAAGAGGAACCAGTCGAGGATGTTTTCGAAGAAGGGGAAGAAGATGTAGTTGGCACCATAGAAGGCGAAGTAGTTTACGATGGCGAAAGTCCGTTTGTTGTCAACATTGTCGACCCCGATAATGTGAGTGAAAGTGCAATTTATGTCGAGACTGCCGAAATTCCGGAGGAAGCTATAAATCGCGCCCTTTTCCATCTTGCAAACCAAGTACCAGGAAGTCTTGTAACGTTGGGATTCACCGAAGAAGAATCCGTAGGTGCAAGCGTAGCATCAGCTTTCAGAGCCTATAACGGAACCACAAAAGAATACTATGATTTATTTTACTTTCCTCTCATGTATGGCGACACGGCTGTCGCCATGGCTATAAGCTCGTACAACAGCGAGACTGACAAATACAGCTTTCAGATGGGAAAAGACCAGATTTCCGATGTCATGAACTATCTCGAGACTTCGCCAGAAAATCCGGCGCTGTTCGTATACTTTGATGACATTTCAGGCGGATTCTTTATCATCACTACTGCCGCCTATAGACTCGTAGCCGACGACAGCGGGTCTTATGAAATCGCCGAGGAGGATATACCAGATTACATCAGAGGGATAATGAATCGCGAAGTAAATCCGGATAATGTCGTGGCTATATACGGCGCACAGGTTGCGACCGAAGAACTTATTGATGATTGATACAGTCGCATATACGCAAATGCCGAAAAAATCCCTCTCCCGGAGTGGAGGGGATTTTTCTGCGACTATACAAACATTTTTCACTCATTTTCTCAAGAAAACAGTTGAAAAGAGTGCGGATTTATTATATAATATAGGTGCATGATTGCATACACGTTCTTTGTTGTCCGTTTTATACGGAAGTAAAGAATGAAAATATTTATTTGGAGGTATAGTATGATAAACATTCCTGTTGTAAAGCTCGGTATTGTTGCCGTATCGCGTGACTGCTTCCCGATTCAGCTTTCCGAAAAGAGACGCGCCGCAATCGCCGCCGAGTGCAAGGCAAAAAATCAGGACCTTTATGAGTGTCCCGTAACCGTCGAGAACGAGCTCGATATGCTTAAGGCTGTCGAGGACGTCAAGGCGGCAGGATGCAACGCACTCGTTGTATTCCTTGGTAACTTCGGTCCCGAGACTCCCGAAACCCTTATTGCAAAGAACTTTGACGGTCCTTGCATGTTCGTTGCCGCCGCTGAGGGCGACGGAGACATGATTAACGGCAGAGGCGATGCTTATTGCGGCATGCTCAACTGCTCCTATAATCTCGGTCTTCGCAAGCTCAATGGCTACATTCCCGAGTATCCCGTCGGAACCGCTGAGGACATCACAAAGATGATTGCCGAGTTCGTTCCGATTGCAAGAGTAGTCTTGGGTCTTAAGAACCTCAAGATTATCACCTTCGGTCCCCGTCCGCAGGACTTCTTCGCCTGCAACGCTCCCATCAACGGTCTTTATGAGCTGGGCGTTGAGATTGAAGAGAACAGCGAGCTCGACCTTCTCGTTTCCTACAAGGAGCATGCAGGAGATCCGAGAATCCCCGGTGTCTGCGCCGAAATGGCGGCTGAGATGGGCGAAGGCAAGTATTATCCCGACCTTAATGAAAGAATGGCTCAGTTCGAGCTCACTCTTCTTGACTGGGCTGAGAACCACAAGGGTTCAAGACAGTATGTTGCATTCGCAGACAAGTGCTGGCCTGCTTTCCCGAGTCAGTTCGGCTTTGAGCCCTGCTATGTAAACAGCCGTCTCTGCTCAAAAGGCATCCCCGTTTCCTGCGAGGTTGATATCTACGGCGCTCTCTCCGAGTATATCGGCATCTGCCTCACCGGCGACACCGTTACTCTTCTTGACATCAACAACAGCGTTCCTCAGTACATATATGACGAGGACAAGATTGCCGACCTCGGCTACAAGCTCACCGACACGTTCATGGGCTTCCACTGCGGCAATACTCCTTCCTGCAAGATGTGCGACGACAGAGCCGTCAAGTATCAGCTCATCCAGCACAGAACTCTTGAACCTGAGGGAAGCGACCCCGACTTCACAAGAGGAACCCTCGAGGGCGACATCGCCGCTTCCGACATCACCTTCTACAGGCTTCAGTGCGACAGCGACGGCAAGCTCCATGCTTACATCGCAGAGGGTGAGATTCTCCCTGTCGCCACCCGTTCGTTCGGCGGCATCGCAATCTTCGCAATCCCGGAGATGGGCAGATTCTATCGCCACGTTCTCATCCAGAAGAGATATCCTCACCACGGTGCGGTTGCGTTCAGCCATTGCGGCAAGCTCATGTTCGAGGTTATGAAGTATCTCGGCATCGAGGACATTGCCTACAATCAGCCTGCTTCTCTTCCCTACCCGACCGAGAATCCTTTCGCCTGATTTAACTCTTGTGCCCGCATGGGTTTCCTATGCGGGCACACTTCAGGTTGCCGGGAATAACAAGTCTTCAAGGCTTTTGAAGACTTATTACTCTTGACAATTACTACAAGACAAATCGGAGGAATACATTATGAGAAAGACAAAAATCATCTGTACCATAGGTCCCGCTTGCAGTGATGAAAATACACTTCGGGAAATGATGCTCTCGGGGATGAACGTCGCCCGGCTCAACTTCTTCCACGGAACTCACGAAGACCATCTCGAAAAAATAAACCTTATCAAGAAGCTTCGCGACGAGCTTGACCTGCCGGTCGCGATCATGCTCGACACCAAGGGTCCCGAATACAGAATCCGTTCTTTTGAGAACGGAAAGATTACTCTTAATGAGAGCGACAAGTTCACCTTCACAACAGAAGACGTTGTCGGAAATCAGGAAAGGGTCACCGTAAACTATAAAGGCTTGGCTCACGACCTTGAAGAAGGAGATATAATCTTACTTAATAACGGTCTGCTCAAATTCACCGTCACATCGGTTGACGACACCAACGTTTATACGGTCGTAAACGAGGGCGGCGAGCTCTCAAACAACAAGTCGATGAGCTTCCCGACCAAGCTTCTGAAACAGGAGTATTTAAGCGAACAGGACAAGTCGGATTTGCTCTTCGGTATTGAGAACGGCGTTGATTTTGTCGCCTGCTCCTTCGTTTTCTGCAAGCAGGATATGGTCGATATCAAGACTCTCCTTGACGCCAACGGCGGCGGAGACATCGACCTCATCGCAAAGATTGAGAATCAGGCGGGCATCGACAACATCGAGGAAATCTGCGAGGTTGCTGACGGCATCATGATTGGCAGAGGCGACATGGGCGTAGAGATTGCCTTCGAGAAGCTCCCGGCTATCCAGAAACAGCTCATCACAAAGTGCAGACTCCTCGGAAAGCGTGTCATCACAGCTACTGAAATGCTCGAATCGATGATTCATAATCCCCGTCCCACAAGAGCCGAAACCTCGGATGTTGCCAACGCCGTTTACGACGGCACAAGCGCAATCATGCTCTCCGGCGAGACCGCCGCAGGCAAATACCCCGTTCTGGCGCTTCAGACCATGGCAAAGATTGCCGAGACCACCGAAAAGAGCATCGACTACACCAAGCTCTTCAGAACCTCGGAATTCAAGATTCAGAACACCGTCGACGCTATCTCCCACGCTACATGCGGCATGGCTGTTGACGTAAACGCCAAGGCTATTGCTGTCTGCTCGCTTTCCGGCTCGACTGTTCGAATGGTTTCGAGATTCAGATGCCCTGTTGACATTCTGGGACTTACAACCAACGTCAAGACCTGCTATAAGCTTGCTCTCTCGTGGGGCGTAACTCCCTATATGTGCGACACCTACGAATCGACCGACGTTCTCTTCTACACTGCAAAGAATACTTCTCTCAAGGTATTCAATCTCGAAAGAGGCGACAAGATTGTCGTCACCGGCGGCATGACCAACGGGCGCTCGGGAAATACCAACCTCATCAAGGTTGAGACTATCTGATAAAGTCAAAAAAATAAAGGCAACATTGCTAAAATGGCGCTGTTGCCCGATTTTTTGAGATATTATTTCAGCTTCTTCATTTCGCCGCGGAATCTGAATATCAGGACTCCGAAGCAAATCTGGACTGCCGCTCCGATGGCGCAGTTGCAGAAGGCTGTTATCGAAGGGATGAAGATGCTTGTTATGGCGGAGATGACGTTTATCGCACCGCCGATGAAGCAGACGACGCCGACGAACGCCGAGGCGTTCCTGCCGATATGCTTACCGTGATCCTCAGTTGACGCTTTCTTGGCGGCGTTCAGGCTCTTTATTATCATAGCGAGCCAGAAGATGATGACGCCGAAAAATACATCCAAAAACAGTACTCCCAAGAAAACTATCATCGCATCGGACGAGTTATCGGTGCTGAGGGTGGCGATAAGCATCACTACCATCATAAGCGCAAGAAGTATGCACATCAGGACAAGTTCTATGACATAGATAACCTTTATCATGGTGAGACCGGCGGTGTTGAAGCGTTCGCCCTTCTTGCTGGCGGCGGTGGCATAGGTCATCCACAGACCGACAGCTATTAGGATATTCGGAAGCTGAGAGAAGATTGCAGTGACCAAGCTGAAGCTCCCCAAAAACCTTGACGCTTCGCTTACCATATCCGGGTCGATGTTGTTGAATATCTCGGTGTATATCCCCCAGAAATAGCTCGTGTCGAACATCGCAAGAATATTCGAGAGTATCAAAGAGCAGAAAGCAAACGCCGTAAATCTGAATAAGCCGGATGAAGCTACTTTTCTGAGTGCCGCAAGCGGAGACTCGGGGCTCGGTTCGCTATAGACGGTAGTATTTGGATTCGGAGACGGTGCGGATTGATGTGTGTATGCGTATCCGCCTGCGTATCCGCTTGCGCTTGTATCCTGAGACGGATTATTAAGCGGTGAGCCGCAACCCTGACAGAAATTTGCGTTGTCGGGATTCTTGGTGCCGCATTTTGAACAAAACATTATATTCCCTCCTGTTTAAAAAATCGGTTTTGTTAATAATATCACAGTTTTATCGCTTCTGTCAATACCCGAATCGGTCGAAGTGGTGCAGATTTCTTCGGATTGCAGGAGAACTGCCGACTTTCGGCACAAATCACAGGCTTGTTACGGGAAAAATTTCGGTAAAAATACCACTTGACTTTATTGTGCTAACATGGTAACATGATAGCACGATAACAAAAAGGAGTGTGCCCCGTATGGCTACATCCAGTATGGATACATCCCGTGTGGATACATATGAAGAAAACATCTTAAGGCTTTTTGAAGCAATACTCAAGCTTGAAGACGTGGAAGAATGCAAGCGCTTTTTCGACGATTTGTGCACCGTGAAGGAGCTTAAGGATATGAGTCAGCGTTTCGAGGTTGCAATGCTCCTTGACGACGGGCTCGTCTATTCGGACATTGTAAACAGGACCGGTGCGAGCACCACCACGATAAGCCGTGTCAACCGCTGTCTTATGTACGGCGAGGACGGCTATAAAACGGTAATCGAAAGGATGAAGGACGAGTGAGCACAATAAGCTCTCTTAGAACAGATGAAGAAGCGGTTCTGAAGCTTCGGAGCCTCTATGAAAGCAGGGGCTATCAGGGCTACAAGATGAACGGCTTTGAAGAATACGATATATATGCACAGAACAAGGACTTTCTCGGCGGCGAAGCGATTATCACATTTACTGATACCGAAGGACGCCTGATGGCGCTGAAGCCGGACGTGACGATGTCGATAATCCGATCGAGAACGGAGCGGGACAACGTGACTGAAAAGCTTTATTACGACGAGAACGTCTGCCGCGTTTCGCACGATTCGCACAGGCTGAAAGAAATCCTCCAGTCGGGGCTCGAGTGCATCGGAAACATAGATTTATACAACACCTGCGAGGTCGTAAGCCTTGCCGCCGAGAGCCTCGGGCTGTTCGGAAGGAAATACATACTCGACATTTCGCATATGGGAATCGTGACGGGGCTTATAGACAATCTCCCCGTTTCGGAATCCCAAAGAAAAGAGCTCACGAGGCTCATAGGCTCGAAGAATCTTCACGGAATTGAAAGTCTCTTGTCGGGTGTTCTGGCAAGCGACGAAGCCAAAGAAAGGCTTATTGATCTTGCGGATTTGTCGGGCTCGCCGGACAAGGTTCTCCCCTCCCTTAAAGAGATTTGCGTCGGCACTCCCGCCGAAGAGGGACTTCGGGAGCTCGAAAGAGTTACGGGAGTTCTCAGGGAAAGCAAAATATTCGCAAGCCTCCGGTTTGATTTCTCGGTTGTTCAGGACATGAGCTACTATAACGGAATCGTCTTTCAGGGCTTCATCGAAGGAATCCCCGAGAAGGTTTTGAGCGGAGGAAGGTACGACCCGCTCCTCAAGCGTATCGGCAAGAACAAGGGAGCAATCGGATTTGCACTGAATGTCGAATCGCTCGAGAGGATACTTGATGCGAGGGATTTGCTTGATGCCGACATCGCGCTTGTATATTCAGAAGAGGACGACGCCGCAGAGGTGGCGAAGCGTGCAAAAGAGCTTTCCGAAAACGGCAAACGGGTTCGGGTGCTCGATGAAATTCCGAAAAGAGCACGTTTCGGCGAGATAATCTATTTTAACGAGAGGCATTGAGTTTGCATGATTAGTATAGCACTGCCCAAGGGGCGCTTGGGCGAAAAGGCAATAAAGCTGTTTCAGGAGTCGGGAATTATCCCCGGCGGAGACATCGGATTCAGCTCGAGGAAACTGGTTCTGGAGCTCCCCGAGTCGGGAGTCCGGTTCTTCTTGGTGAAGCCGTCGGACGTGGCTATTTACGTCGAGCGAGGCGCCGCCGATATCGGAATCGTCGGGAAGGACATTCTCGTGGAATCGTCTCCCGATGTCTATGAAGTACTGGACCTCGGGATGGGCAAATGCAGGATGTGTGTTGCCGCAAAGAAGGACTTCCGGGACAATCCGAACAGAACGCTCTCGGTTGCGACGAAGTTCCCGACTATCGCATCGGAATATTACGAAAGACAATCGCGCAGAATCGACGTTATCAAGCTGAACGGTTCGATTGAGCTGGCACCGATACTCGGGCTTTCGGACGTAATAGTTGATATAGTCGAGACGGGAGACACATTACGGGAAAACGACCTCGAGGTGTTCGAGACGATATTTGAAATATCCGCAAGGCTTATCTTAAACAAGTCGGCGGCGAAGTTCAAATCGGACGAAATTTCGGGAATCGTGTCGAAAATTTCGGAAATTATTGAGGCAAAGGGGTAGACATAAGTATGATGAAGATTTATAATTATTCGGAAGCAAGCGATGAGATATTTAAAAAGCCGGTTGATGCGCAATCAGTGGCTGATACCGTTTCGGAGATTATCGCGAACGTCAAGGAAAACGGCGACAAGGCTTTGAAAGAATACTCTCTCAAGTTCGACAAAACCGAGATTGAAGATTTCAGAATTTCGGACGAAGAGATTGAAGCGGCTTATGGGTCTGTTGAGCCGGAATTCGTAAGAATTCTTAATGAAGCGGCAGATAATATCCGCGACTTTCACAAGCACCAGTTAAGGAGCTCGTTCGTCGTTTCCGAGAAGGACGGAATCGTTTGCGGGCAAAAGATTATCCCTTTTGCGAAAGTGGGGCTCTATGTCCCCGGAGGCACTGCGGCTTATCCGTCGACGGTTCTTATGGACGCCGTCCCCGCAAAGCTTGCGGGTTGCGGTGAGATAGTCATGGTCACTCCCCCGTCGAAGGACGGTGGCATCAACAAATATATCCTTGCCGCCGCTAAGATTGCCGGCATCGACAGAATATACAAGGTCGGCGGAGCTCAGGCTGTTGCGGCTTTGGCATACGGCACTGAGAGCATTCCGAGAGTCGACAAGATTGTCGGCCCCGGAAACGCATTCGTCGCAGAGGCGAAGCGTCAGGTTTACGGCGAGGTCGCTATCGACATGATTGCAGGTCCAAGCGATATTCTTGTAGTTGCCGACGACAAGAGCAATCCCCGGTTTGTTGCGGCGGATTTGCTCTCACAAGCCGAGCACGACAAGCTTGCAAGCGCCGTTCTGGTTACGGATTCAAGCGAACTTGCAAATGCGGTTCAGGCTGAGATAGAAGTACAGCTTTCGAAGCTCCCGAGAGAGGAAATCGCAAGGGCTTCTATTGAAAGCAACGGCAAAATCATCGTGACGAAAGATATTTCCGAGGCAATAGAGGTCGCGAACCTGATAGCTCCCGAGCACATCGAGCTTTGCCTTGACAATCCGTTTGACATCCTGGATAAAGTCAAAAACGCCGGCTCAATCTTCATGGGAAGGTACTGCCCGGAAGCTCTCGGCGACTACCTCAGCGGCGCAAACCACACGCTCCCGACCAATGGCTCGGCGAGGTTTTCCTCTCCCCTTTCGGTCGACGACTTCGTCAAGAAGTCGCAGTTCACCTATTACACCAAAGAAGCTTTCGAAAAAGTGTATGGCGACGTCGCCTATTTCGCAGAAAAAGAGGGCTTGCAGGCACACGCCAAGAGCGCACTTATAAGATTTGAAGAAATATAACGGGAGTTTATGTTTATATGAACAGCTTTCTGATTTCAAAATACAAAGATGTTGAGCCTTACGTTCCCGGTGAACAGCCGAGAGACAAGAAATACATCAAGCTCAACACGAACGAATCGCCCTACCCGCCGTCGGAGGCGGTATTGAAAGCGGTTGAGGATTCGGGAAGAAGCCTACAGCTCTATCCCGACCCCGCCTGCAGGGACCTGAGAGCGGCGCTCGCCGAAAGCCTCGGGCTCGAACCCGGGAATATCCTCCCGACAAACGGCTCGGATGAGGTTCTGAGTCTCAGTTTCATGGCATATGCGCACGACGAGAAGTCGGCTTGCTATCCAGATGTTACATACGGGTTCTACGACGTTCTGAGTGGACTATTTGGTGTCAAGGCAAAGCACTTTGCACTTGAAAGTGATTTCATGATTGATATCAACCGATACTGTGGACTTGATAGTGGGCTTATCGTGATTGCGAATCCGAATGCGCCGACGGGAATTGCCATCGGCGTTGACGAAATCGAAAAGATTTGCAAAGAAAGCCCAAATTGCGTGGTTCTCATTGATGAGGCTTATGTCGAGTTCGGCGCCGAAAGCTGTGTCGGGCTTGTCAGAAAGTACCCGAATCTTATCGTTTCGAGAACATACTCGAAGTCGATGTCTTTGGCAGGCGCAAGGCTCGGCTATGCGATCGCGAACGAACAAAGAATTACCGAGCTTGAAACGCTGAAATATACGCTCAATCCCTATTCGGTCAACAGAACCGCTCTTGCGGCGGGAGTTGCGACAATTAAGGACATCGAGTACTATCGTAACAACTGCAAGCTGGTTGCTGAGACGAGAGGCAGAACTGCTGAAAAGCTGAAAGAGCTCGGATTCGAGCTCACCGATTCGAAGACGAATTTTGTATTTTGCAGGCATCCGGGTGTTCCGGCTTCGGAGCTTTCCGAAAGGCTCCGTGAGGCAGGAATACTTGTCAGACACTTCACAGGTAGGCGGACAAACGACTGGTTAAGAATCAGCGTCGGCACCCCGGAAGATATGCTTGTGCTTGTAAATACGCTTAAAAAAATATTAAACGGAGGTAAGTCATGAGAGAAGCTGTTATTGAGAGAAAGACCGCCGAGACGGATATCAAGCTATATCTGAATCTGGATGCTCCCGGAAGCTCTGAAATCGACACCGGTTGCGGATTTCTTGACCATATGCTGACGCTTTTTGCCAAGCACTCGGGCTTCTGCCTGAAAGTAAGCTGTAAAGGCGACACGCTTGTCGACTATCACCACACTGTTGAGGATACCGGCATCTGCCTGGGACTGGCTCTGAAGGAAGCGCTCCGCGACATGGCGGGCATCACCCGCTACGGCTATGCCGTTATCCCGATGGATGAGGCTCTTGTCTTAACTTCCGTGGACATTTCGGGGAGAGCGTATCTTGCCTGCAATCTTGACATCCCAACCCAGAAGGTCGGGGATTTCGACACGGAGCTTTGCGAGGAATTCATGGCGGCTCTAGCAAGAAGCGCAGGGCTGACTCTTCACATCCGTCAGCTTGACGGCAGAAACAGCCACCATATTATAGAGTGCACGTTCAAGTGCCTTGCGAAAAGTTTAAAAACGGCGGTGTCCATAGACCCGAGTGCTAAAGGTGCGGTGCCGTCAACAAAGGGAGTAATCTGAATTGGGAACTGTTATTATTGACTATGGCGTCGGGAATCTCTTTTCCCTGTCGATGGGGCTTCGAAAAATCGGCGAGAATGCAGAGATTACAGCCGATGTCGAAAAGATTAAGAACGCCGAGCGGCTCATTCTCCCCGGTGTGGGAGCCTTTGAGGGTGCGGCGAACAAGCTTCGCGAATCGGGGCTTGCGGACTTGATTAAAGAAGAGACCGGAAACGGCAAGCCGCTGATGGGCATCTGCCTCGGAATGCAATTACTCTTTGACGAGAGCTACGAATACGGCGTCCACAAAGGTCTCGGGCTTATCCCGGGCAAGGTTGTGCCGCTCAAGGGGTACGTCGACGAAAGCCTCAAGATTCCGCACATCGGGTGGAATGCTCTTCGGATACTCAAGCCTGAGTGCCCGATATTCAAATATAGTGAACAAGGTGACCACGTTTACTTTGTGCATTCCTTCTATGCGACCAAGTGCGAGAAAGACACTACGGCTGTTACGGAGTATTCGAAGACGGTGACGGCGACCGTGTGGAAGGACAATGTCTACGGTTGCCAGTTCCACCCGGAAAAGAGCGGCGAAAAGGGGCTTAAAATCCTGAAGGCTTTCTGTGAGCTGAGTTAGTGAGGTTTTAGTATGAAGATTTATCCCGCTGTTGACATCCTCGGCGGTAAGGCTGTCCGCCTTTACAAGGGCAACTATTCGGAGAAGACCGACTATGGCGACCCGGTCGAGGCGGCTATGAGATTAAAGGAGCTCGGTGCCGAGTTCTTGCACATCGTCGACTTGGACGGTGCTAAGAACGGAGATATGCCGAACCTCGGCATCATCTCCGAAATTGCGAGAAAAACCGGCATATTTGTCGAAGTCGGCGGAGGAATCCGCTCGATTGAAACGGTCGAGAAATATCTGTCGAGCGGGCTCAGCAGAGTTATAATCGGCACTGCGGCTGTGACAGACAGAGACTTCCTTTGTAAAGCTGTTTCATGTTACAGTGACAGGATTGCTGTAGGTGCCGATATCCTTGACGGAAGCGTCAGGATTTCGGGCTGGCTTTCGGACAGCGGAATCACAATCTCCGATTTCATGACCAATATGGAGGCTATCGGGGTCAGAACCGTTATCTGCACTGATATCTCGAAGGACGGAGCTCTCAAGGGCACGAACATCGCCCTTTACGAAAAGCTCTGCCGGGACTTCCCCACTGTTGAAATAATTGCTTCCGGAGGAGTTACGGCTCTCGAAGAGATTACGGAGCTCAAGAGTGCCGGAGTTTCCGGGGCTATCATCGGAAAAGCGTATTACACGGGAATGATTGATATAGGAAAGGCGATTGAGGCGGCAAGATGATTACGAAAAGAATTATCCCCTGCTTGGACGTCAAGAACGGCAGGGTTGTTAAAGGAACGAAGTTCGAGGGACTGGCGGATGTGTCCGACCCGGTTTCTCTGGCGGAATTCTACTCCGGTTCGGGAGCCGACGAGCTCGTCTTCTATGACATCACGGCTTCGAGCGACGGAAGAAGGCTTATCTGGGATGTGCTGAGGCGGACTGCCGAAAATGTGTTTATCCCCCTTACAGTCGGCGGAGGAATCAACTCAATAGACGACTTCGACATGGCTTTAAAGTGCGGCGCCGACAAGGTGAGCGTCAACTCGGGGGCTATTGCGAACCCGGAGCTTATCCGCGAGGCGGCGGAGCTTTACGGCTCGCAGTGCGTGGTTCTTAGCATCGACGCAAAGAGAACTGAAAGCGGCTTCACCGTCTTCACCAAAGGCAACCGAGTCAGAACCGAGCTCGACGCTGTCGAGTGGGCGAAGTATGGCGAAAGCCTCGGTGCCGGAGAGATAGTCCTCAACTCAATCGACACGGACGGAGTCAAGGACGGCTTCGACCTCGAGATGCTTAAGGCGGTTTCGGACGCCGTGAGCATTCCCGTTATCGCTTCGGGAGGAGCCGGAAAGAAGGAGGACTTCCTCGAGCTCTTCAAGACACTCGACAAAGTCGACGCAGGGCTTGCGGCTTCTGTCTTCCACTTCGGAACGATTGATATAAGAGATCTTAAGAAATATCTTGCCGAAAACGGCATCAATATGAGAATATAGGTGATAAAATGCTTAATATAGACGAACTTAAATTTGACGAAAAGGGTCTTATTCCCGCGATTGTGGTTGACGCTAAGTCGGGCAAAGTGCTGACTCTGGCATATATGAACAAAGAAAGTCTTGAGATTTCTATGGAAAAAGGGCTCACCTGCTTCTGGTCACGTTCACGTCAGGAGCTCTGGCTCAAGGGCGAGACGAGCGGCCACTATCAGCATATAGTGAGCATCACCGCAGACTGCGACAGGGACGCGCTTGTCGTTACTGTTGAGAAGGACGGTCCTGCCTGCCACATGGGCACAGACAGCTGCTTCAACGACAAGGTCTATCAGTCGGAGACTCTTATGGATTTCAGCTATCAGGAGCTTTACGACCAGATTTCGGGGAGAAAGGACAGCCCGAAGGAGGGCTCCTACACCACCTATCTCTTTGAGAAGGGACTTGACAAGATTCTGAAAAAAGTCGGCGAGGAGTGCACCGAAGTCATAATCGCCGGAAAGGCTGAGGACAAAAAGGAGACCGTTTATGAGATTTCCGACCTAATATACCATCTGTTCGTTCTGATGGCGGAATCGGGCATCAGCCTTGACGACATCTGGGACGAGCTTGCAAGCAGACACGTCAAGGACAGCCTCGTCGTCGACAAGAAGGTCAAGCAGGAGAAGATGGTATGATTCCCAAGCAGAATCTCCACACTCACTGCACCTTTTGCGACGGCAAGGACGAACCGGAAGATGTTGTAAAAGAAGCACTGAGGCTCGGAATGAGCTCTCTCGGGTTCTCGTCACACAGCTTCACCGGGAATCCGAAGGTTGACGGGATGCGGGATGAGCGAGGATATATCGACTGCATCAATGCCCTGAAAGTAAAATATCAAGACAAAATCAAGATATATTTGGGCGTCGAACGGGATTGCTTCACCGAAATTTCGGGGCTTGAGGGTGAATATGACTACAAAATCGGGTCGGTTCACTACCTGAAAATCGGCGAGGAATACGAAGCGGTCGACTGGTCGAAGGACAGGCTCAAGAACACCTGCGAGAAGTATTTCGGCAGCGATATGACGAGGCTTTGCGAGGCTTATTTTGAGCTTGAAAGCAATGTAGTTAAGATGACCGACTGCCGGATTATTGGGCACTTCGATCTTATTACTCTTTTCTCCGGGATGGACGACAGCGAAAATCGAAGGTTTATAGATGCCGAGATGGCGGCTCTTGACGGGCTCCTGAAGACAGATGCTCTGTTTGAGGTGAACACCGGTGCGATGGCAAGAGGGTATCGGGCGGTTCCCTACCCATCCGAAAAATGCCTCAGGCGAATCAGAGAGAAGAACGGCAGGGTTATCATCTCGTCCGACTGCCACGACTGCTCGAAGCTTCTTTATGGGTTCGATGCGGCGGCAGAGCTCATCAAAAAATGCGGATTCAAGGAAGTGTACATTCTGACTGACGGCGGATTTGAGCCGGTCGGTCTTTAGAAAGGATTTTGGATATGAGTAAATTTATTGTTCCGGAAGGTTACACAAGCAGTCTCACGCCCTACGAGACGCAGACGGCAATCGGGCTTATCAAGCGGAGCTTCGAAATCAGCCTTTGCCAGGCGCTTAACTTAAAGCGTGCCTCCGCTCCCCTGTTTGTCGATAACATGCGGGGCTTGAACGACGATCTTAACGGTGTCGAGAGACCGGTTTCATTCGAAATCAAGGAGACCGGCGAGAACGCCGAGGTTGTCCATTCGCTTGCAAAGTGGAAGAGGCTCGCCTTGAAGGAATACGGCTTCCACGAGGGCGAGGGCATCTATACCGACATGAACGCCATCAGGCGGGACGAGGAGCTCGACAATCTCCACTCAGTCTATGTCGACCAGTGGGACTGGGAGCGAATCATCACCCGCGAGGACAGAAACCTTGATTTCCTCAAGGGCATTGTCCAGAAGATTGTCGACTGTGTTGTGGACACATCTGAAATCGTGACTAAAGTCTACCCCAATGTTCGATGCCGTCTTTCAAGAAACGTCTCGTTTGTGACGGCTCAGGAGCTTGAGGACATGTATCCCGACCTCACTCCGAAAGAGCGCGAAAATGAGTATCTGAAGCTCCACAAAACCGCCTTCATCATCGGCATCGGCGACCTGCTCAAGTCCGGCACAAAGCACGACGGCAGAGCCCCCGACTATGACGACTGGAGCCTGAACGGCGACATCCTCATGTGGAACGAAACCCTTGGCTGTGCGTTCGAGCTCTCGTCGATGGGAATAAGAGTAGACGCCGAGTCCCTCAAGGCTCAGCTCAAGAAAGCCGGTTGCGAATGGCGCTCGGGACTACAGTTCCACAAGATGCTTTTAAACGATGAGCTCCCCCTCACCATCGGCGGCGGTATCGGTCAGTCAAGACTCTGCATGCTCCTCCTCGGCAAAGCCCACATCGGCGAAGTGCAGGTTTCAATCTGGGACAAAGACACCCTCGAAACCGCCGAAAAAGCCGGCATCAAGCTCCTGTAACGTAAAATCTGCATTAAAAATCCCGTCCATGCTCAGTGGGCGGGATTTTGATTTCTCCTTTTTCTTTCAGCAATGCTTACTTGTGCTTTTTGGTGGCAAAGACTGCTCCAAGCGCCATAACCGGTATCGAAAGCAGTAAAAATGCACCGGTGGTGGGGTTGGTTTCCTCCTCGTCATCGTAGTAGTCCTCTACCAGAAGAGGCTCGTCGGTCTCCTCGGTGGCGATATCCATCGGCTCGCCATTCTCGTCATAGCTCGGACTGCCCCAGTCATCGTCATCGGTGCTGAGGTTTACATCTTCTACAATATCTTCGTCCAGACCGTCGGGGAGAGGATAGTATGTGTAGGTTACTGCGTCCTCTTCCGAGAGATTTGCGATGCCCAAAGCCTCGACAACCTTGTCATATGCGCCGTCGGAGAGCTTACAGCCCTTGCCGGTCTCCCAGCAGAAGAGGCAGGAGTCGCCCGAGGAATCGAGGAAGATTATGAGCCTCGGCAAAGAGCCGTCGGCAGTTCTTATGAGCACCCTTTCGCGACCCCAAGAGTAATAGTCCTCCGACTGCTCGACGACGGAAACGTCGCCGTTATCGTCGCGGTAGTAAACGTCCTCAAAGACGGAATCGGAATCCTCCGAGAGTATCTCAATCACCGCCGAAATATCCGCAACGGGATAATAAGTTCCCTCAAGCTGAGCCTCGGCGTTATCGCTTCTGATGTCATAATATAAACTGCTGTTGACGTTCTCGTGGAACGAGGTGCTGATTTCAAAGCTCAAGCCCTCGGCGGTGTAGTCATACTCCGAAAGAAGCTCACCAAGCGTCGCGGCTTCACTGCCATAAGCGCAGACCGGCAAAGCACAAACCACCGCCATCAAAACCACAGCCAAAACGGTTGCCAATAATTTTTTCATACAATTTCCTCCTTGATTTTTGCAATTTGAATTGCTTTTATATGTAATACACATCAGAGAGGCGAATTATTGCATCGTAATGAAAAAATTTTTTAAAAACTACATATTAAGTTTGAATGTAGCGATTTCATCTGTGAACCTCATCAACATCCTTCTGCCACTACCGATGATGTCGTAGCTGACGACCACGTCAAGGCGGGTGCCGACTTCACCGGTCAGGAGGATTTCGGCACCTATGCTGTTTTCGCCGGAACATCTCACGACTTCACAGCCGTCGCTATAAGTGATGTCAGACTTTGAGACTTCCGAGCCGTCGGAATTATACGCCATGCGGGAAATGGTGCCTTCGGGGAGCTGAATGCTTGCCTTGATATTCTTGATATCGTAGGGGCTCGCAGTATCGCTCTGATAGAGACTAAGCCTGAGGATATAGACGTTGTCCTCCTCGGAAATAGGTTCGAGGCTGTAACTGCACAAGAGCTCGATGCTCTCGCCGCTTTTCATAACGGTTTTCTGTGACTGAAGATAGTTCATGCCGTCGACAACCTGCTCAAGCGCTGAAATCTCCTCGATTTCGTCATAGGAAAGAGCCGCACAAACGGCTGTTATCCCAATCGCAATCACTAAAAGCAGAAGTATTGACTTTTTCAGAATTGATTTGGAAGCTTCGTTCATATTGATTCCCCCGATAATTATTTTTCGATTACATTATAGCACAAATAAGCTTAAAGCGCCATACTCGAAGAGATTAAGATTTCAGGAGATTTCTTAATAATTAAAGCCCGATTGCTCGGGCTTTTGGATTATTGCTGGGATTGCTGACGTTTTTGAACCTCTTCGAAGGAGACGCCGAATTTTTCGTAGATGCTTCTCGCGTAGCCGAATTCCTGGGGCTCGGCTCGGGTTATCTTATATAGACGGCGGTTGTCGGCAGTCGTGTCGACAGTTGTTACTATGCTCACAAGCTTGGTGTCGCCCTCGACCTCAGCGTTAATCTTGTCAAGGCTTCTTGCGAGCTCCAGAAGGTGCGTGGCGTAGATGCCGCGAACGCCGATGCAACGGAAGCACTTCACAAGCTCCGTCGCGATGTAGACGCACTCGGTCGGGGTGGTCGACTGGATGGATTCGTTCAGAAGAAGGAGGCTGTGAGAGGTGCAGTTGTCGAGCGTGACCTTAAACTGCTTGCACTCCTGAGTGAATCGGGAAGTGTTGAGTCCGACCTCCTCTTCCTTCGGGAAGTGGGTGTAGATATAGTCGACTGGGCTTATCTCGCAGTGGGTGCAAGGGACATAGAGTCCCGCCTGTGCGAAGACCTGAATAATGCCGATGGCACGGGTATAGGTGGTCTTGCCGCCGTTGTTGGCGCCGGTCAGGACGAAGAATCTGCCGTCCGAGTCCATAGTGCAGTCGTTCGTGATAATCTTATTGTCGAGCTTGCTCATCGGGTCTTCCGAAACCATCTGGACATAGAATGAAATATCGAAGGTGCCCTTGGCGTCAAGCTTTCTCTCCTCCATCGGGAGATACTTGGGTCTGACCATGTCGAGACCTCTTGCCTTGACGGCTTCGATGAGCTTTTTGGCGCCGATGTAGAAGCTGAGCTGACTTTCAAACGTCAGGATGTCCTCAGTGCTCTTCTTGAAATATGCCCTCACTGCACGGTCAAGATGGGTGATGTATTCGCTGTTGACCTCTCTGAGCTCTCGGAACAAGGGCGCTTCAAGGTCGTTGGTGCCGCCGTTTTCGTTATAGAGGGAGTGGGTTCTCCCGATGGCACGGGTGCCCTCGCCGTCAAGATGCTTGAAAAGCCAATCAAAGCGGCTCTTTTTCTTTATCGAATCGGTCGAGACGCTTAAAAGCATCGCCTCAACAGGGCGCATCATATCGTCGAAGTTGATGCCGACGGTGACGCTCTTGACACCCTTTGCAAGGATTGCGAGGCACTCGTCGGTCTCCTTCTTGACTTCGGCGAAATAGTCGGAGTTATAGACCGAGGCAAAGTAGTCGGCGACCTCACAGAGAGCCTTCGACTTGAAGGAGTCGCGATACTTCGAGCAGAACTCATGGCACTTGGTGATGCACTCGATATAGGTCTTAAGCGAGTTGAAGCGGGTATTCAGCGCATAGAAGCTGTCGGCGAGACCGAGCTTCTGGATGTTGACATGCTCGTTTATATAGAGCTTGTGGACGTTCTCATAGAGGATTGCTTCAAGTGAGGGGACGTTTAAGAAATCCTCCAAGATGTCAAGGCGGTAGTTAAGCGTCTCTTCGTCAGTAGAAAGCTGGGTGAAAACCTTCATTGCGTTGAGCGAATTCTCGGGACAGATCAGGCGCGACAATGTCTCAAGCTCAAGGTCTCTGACATAGTCCTGCGGAAGCTTCGAGAGGTCCGCTCCCCTCTTCATGTGTTCCTGCTTTTTCTCTGCCGACGGATACAGCAAGTCCGCTAAGTGGAATTCTTCTGCATTCGAAACGGCTTCTTCGGTGTTCTTTGCCATCTTGATTTCTCCTCTCAACCTGTCTATCTGTTCTTATACTGTTCGATTCCTGCTTTCAGTCGTGCCATGCCGTCCTCTACAAGAGCCTTCGGGCAGGCGATATTGATTCTCAAGAAGTATTTGCCACTGCCGCCGTACATTGTTCCGGCGCAGACATAGAGTCCGGTTTTCTCTCGAATGAACTTCTCAAGATCAAGCGAATCCTCCGTAACATCCGAGCAGTCGACCCAGAGAAGGTATGTCGAATCGGCTTTGATGAGCTTGATGTCGGAGATATTCTTTTCAACATAGTCCTCGCAATATTTGCGGTTTTGGTCGATATAGACCATCAGGTCGTCAAGCCACTGTCCGCCTTCGTTGAATGCGGCAACGGCGGCTGTCACGGAGAACGTGTTCGGCTCGGCAACTTCATCGGTGTTGATGGCACGGACAACACGGTTTCTTATGCCCTCGTTCGGGATGATTATCGCGGAGGTCTGGATTCCGGCGATGTTGAAGCACTTTGTGGGTGCTACGCATGTGACGCTTATATCTCTGCAAATATCCGATGCCGCCGCGAAGGGGATATAATGCTTCCCGGGCTCGACGATGTCGCAGTGGATTTCGTCTGAGATGACAGTGACGTGGTGCTTGTAGCAGAGCTCCCCTATCTTCGCAAGCTCGTCCTTCGTCCAGATTCTGCCGACGGGGTTGTGGGGATTGCAAAGAATCATTAAAGTAGTTTGCGGGTCGGAGAGCTTTTTCTCGAGGTCCTCGAAGTCGATATAGAACTCCCCTGTTTCCTTCTTATAGCCGAGAGGGCTGTCGATGATAACTCTGCCGTTATTCAGAGTAGAGTTATAGAACATGTTGTAAACCGGCGACTGGATGAGAACCTTTTCGGCTGGGGAGCTGAGTTTTCTGACAGAGCTCGAGATTGCCGGAATGGCACCGGCACAATAAACAATCCAGTCCTTGTTGATTTCAAAGTCGTGGCGGGACTTCCACCAGTTTATATAGGCGTCGTACCATTCATCCGGAACCTCGCTATAGCCATAGATTCCATGTGCGGCACGGGTCTTTATAGCTTCGATAATAGAAGGAGCGGTCGGAAAATCCATGTCGGCTATCCACATGGGGAGCTCATTCTCGCCGACGTCCCACTTGACGGAGTCGGAATTACGGCGGTCGGTTATCCTGTTGAAATCATACTCAGTGTTCATGTTTCTTGTCTCCTATTTGTTATTGACGATAATCTTTGTCTTCGAAGGGTCAATCTTGTCCTTCTCGAGGATGAGTGTGTCGATGTGGTCAGCTTTTATCCTGCCGGAGGTCGGGTTTATGACGCTGTCAACCCCGCCGTTAATTTCGGCGTCGACGGTCGAATACTCAAACGCCAGCGTCGTATTGATGAGTTTGCAGTTCACCATTTTTAAATTCTCTATGTAGCAAAGCCCCTGCAAGCTCTCAATAGTGCAGTCAACAAGTGTGAGATTCTTTGCGTTCCAGCCGAGGTATTCGCCCGAGATGAAGCAGTTTGTGACGGTGACGTTGTCGCCGTTCCAGAAGGCGTCCTTTGAGAGAAGCTTCGAATTGCGGATATTCACGTTCTTGGCACCGTCAAAAGAATAGTTGCCATAGAGTGTCAAGCCGTCCACGTCCATCCCGTCGCAATTCATTGCGAAATAGTCGCCTTTTGCGGTAACGTTATCGAGGGTCACCCGGTTGCATGCCCAAAGGGTTTCCTCAGCGTTCGAGAAGCTGACGTTCTTAAGGCTCAGATTATTGCATCTCCGGAAATTTTTATGGGCTTCGATTGCCGAATCGCTGACGGAGATGTTATCCGTATACCATACTCCGGCTCTTGCCATATCGAACCAGACGCAATTCCGGGCTTCGATGTCCTTGCAGTACCAAAGCGGATATTTCCACTTGAACATGCAACCGTCAAGGGTGATGTTTCTTGATTCCTTGAGCGGCGATTCGCCGTCATTAAATATAGTGTCCTTGATGGCGAGGTCTCTGCTCATAAACAAAGCTCTCTCGCCGGTTAAATACTGTCTTTCAACTGTTGTCATTTAATAAGATACTCCCTGTTCTTTGCGTGATATAAATACTTTTCTAACTTCTTATAATAGCACATTTCGAGGCTGATTGCAAGACCCGGGAAAAGCGATTTTTAGCACTGTAAAAATCCGAGTGTTAGCACTTAGCCAATTTGACTGCTAATTTTCACTATATCATAACTGTTTCGACATCATATCGTCACATATGGGGTCTATACTAATAATCGTTGAAGGGAACGAGAGCTCCCGGGGACAAAAATAAAAAGCAACGGCTCTGAGAATAAACTCAGGAAACAGCCGCAAAATAATAGAAAGATTTTTTAGGAGGAATTTATTATGTTAGTACCTTATGTAAGAAGAAATGTATCGGTTTTCGATCCGTTCAGAGAGATCGACGAAATGGAAAAGGCGTTCTTTGGGGAGACTCCCGTATCGAGAGCAGCTTTCTCCACCGACATCAAGGAAGTGGATGACCACTATATTCTCGAAGCTGACCTGCCCGGAGTAAAGAAGGAGGACATCAACCTCGAGCTTACCGACAACGTCCTGACCATCACTGCCAAGAGACATTCGGAGTATGAGGAGAAGGACAAGAAGGGCAACTACGTCCGCTGTGAGCGTTCGTACGGCTCTTATCAGAGAAGCTTTGACACCACCGGAATTGACACCGAGAACATCGACGCAGAGTTTACCGACGGAGTTCTGAAGCTCACAATGCCGAAGATTCAGGAGGTAAAGCCCGAGACAAAGAAGCTCGAAATCAGATAATCGCTTGATTATCTCGCCTGCTACGGGCACAGCCCACTTGCCCATTATATAAATGAGAGGAACCGAAAAACCGGTTCCTCTCTTTGTTTATGCTGTTTTTGTGCTTACTTGTCAGATTTATCTGTTTTTTTGCTCTTCTTGGAAAGTACAAGATTTACGATAATTCCTAAGATAAGAGCGCAGGCGATGCTGGTGATGGTGACAGAGCCGAAGGTGAGCTCCATTCCGCCGATACCGCAGATTAAGATTACTGAAACGGTGAAGACGTTTCGGTTATCATTGAAGTCGACCGACTGAATCATCTTAAGACCGGATACAGCGATGAAGCCGTAAAGGGTGATGCAGACGCCGCCCATTACGCAGGAAGGAATGGTCGCAAGAAGCGTTACGAACGGGGCGAAGAAGGAAATTGCCATCGCGATGATTGCGGTTGTGAAGATGGTGATTACGGAAGCGTTGCCGGTGATTGCAACACAGCCGACGCTTTCGCCGTATGTGGTGTTGGGGCAACCGCCGAAGATTGCGCCAACCATTGAGCCGACACCGTCGCCGAGAAGGGTTCTCGAAAGACCCGGGTCCTCGAGGAGGTCCTGACCGATGATTGAGGAAAGATTCTTGTGGTCGGCGATATGCTCGGCGAATACTACCAAGGCTACAGGGACATAGGCTACTGCTATTGTTCCAAGATATGCTCCGATGCTTCCCACTTCGCCGAAGTCATAGCTTCCGCTGAAAGCCTTGAGGAAGGTGAAGTCGGGGTACCACTGCATGTTGGAAAACTGCGAGAAGTCGATGATGAGGAGCTGTTCGTTGCCGGTAGCAGTTCCGATGAGGGTGAAGATTGCCGCAACAACATAGCCGCAGGCGATACCGATGATGAACGGGATGAGCTTCGCCATCTTCTTGCTGTAAACCGAGCTGATTACTACTGCGAAGAGTGTAACAAGAGCACAGATGAGGCAGATGGTGCTGTGAAGGTTCATGTCGTATGTAGCGTCAAGGGCGTCGCTTACCGCATTTCCCGCAAGCGAGAGTCCGATAATCGAAACCGTCGGACCGATTACGACTGCCGGCATGAGCTTTGAAATCCATCCGACGCCTGCAAACTTGACGATGATTGCAAGGACAACATAGACAAGTCCTGCCATTACTGCACCGATGATTAAACCCAAATAACCTACTGACATAGAAACGCCGCCTGCGAATGCGGCTGTCATAGAGCCGATGAACGCAAACGACGATCCAACGAATACAGGGCTTTTGAATTTGGTGAATAAGAGATAGACGATTGTGCCGACGCCTGCACCAAAAAGAGCAGCCGACTGGGACATACCGTTGCCAACAATAGCAGGGACTGCGATAGTGGCGGCAAGGATAGCCAGAAGCTGCTGCAAAGCGAAGACGATGAGCTGACCGAATTTCGGCTTGTCTGAAATTCCGTAGGTAAGATTCATGATACTTTCTCCAATAAGCATATTTTTCGACTATTATTGTATAACACGTTTCGGTATCTTGTCAATACTAATTTGAAAATTTTTCGACAAAAAAGCCCCTCTTCATCATGAAGACGGGCTTTGGTGTATTTCGATTACTGTGCCGGCGCGGGCTCGGGAGCTATGCCATCGGTAAGTGCAGGTGTCGGGTCGTCGGGATTGATGCCCTGCATAAGCTGCATGAACTGCTCGCCGGTGACCTTTTCGTGCTCGTAGAGATAGCCTGCAACGGTGTGAAGCTGGGCGATGTGCTCAGTGAGTATTGACTGTGCTTTGTCATATGCGCCATGGATAATGGAGCGTACTTCCTCGTC
This sequence comes from Oscillospiraceae bacterium, assembly GCA_021201235.1. Lineage (GTDB taxonomy): Bacteria > Bacillota > Clostridia > Oscillospirales > Ruminococcaceae > Faeciplasma. Next base: position 276,788 of record JAJQFI010000016.1, read on the forward strand.
GATTTCACTTGCGATAACCTCGGAATAAGCCTTGTTCGAGTTGTAGTCACGACCGAGGAAGACTTCGTCATCGTCTCTGCCGTATACAACGGGACCAATCTTGTCGCTGAAGCCGTACTGGGTGACCATGCTACGGGCTATGCTTGTTGCACGCTCGAGGTCGTTCGAGGCACCGGTTGAGATGTCGTTGAGGACAACCTTTTCGGCGGCTCTGCCTCCGAGAAGAGTTATAATCTCCTCGCCCATTTCCTTTCTGGTGGCGTATGCCTTGTCATGGTCGGGAAGAGCCATTGTGTAGCCGCCTGCCTGACCACGAGGGATAATCGAGATTTCCTGAACCTTATCCTGAGTCGGGCAATAGTAGTGGCAGATGGCGTGCCCCGATTCGTGGTAAGCCGTAATCTTCTTGTCGTTTTCGGTGACGACTTTGGACTTCTTCTCGGGACCGGCAATTACTTTTATGGAAGCGTCGTTCAGATCCTGAGCGGTGATAGCCTTTCTTCCGGACTTAACCGCCAAAAGTGCCGCCTCGTTTACGAGGTTTGCCAAATCTGCGCCGGTGAATCCGACAGTAGCCGCCGCTACCGTATGGAGGTCAACATCGGGAGCAAGAGGCTTGTTCTTCGAGTGAACCTTGAGGATTGCCTCTCTTCCCTTGATGTCAGGATAGTTTACATAAACCTGCCTGTCGAAACGTCCGGGTCTCAGGAGCGCGGGATCCAATACATCCTTACGGTTGGTAGCCGCCATGACGATGACGTTTGAGTTGTCCTCGAAACCGTCCATCTCAACGAGGAGCTGGTTAAGGGTCTGCTCACGTTCGTCGTGACCGCCGCCGAGACCTGTGCCTCTACGGCGACCGACCGCATCAATCTCATCTATGAAGATAATGGAGGGAGCGGCTTTCTTCGCCTGGTCGAAGAGGTCTCTTACTCTTGCGGCACCGACACCGACATAAAGCTCAAGGAAGTCGGAACCGGAAATCGAGAAGAACGGAACTCCCGCTTCGCCTGCAACAGCCTTGGCAAGAAGGGTTTTACCGTTACCGGGAGGTCCAACAAGAAGGACACCCTTTGGAATCTTTGCGCCGATATCCTGATATTTCTTTGGGTCCTTCAAGAGCTCGACGATTTCCTGGAGCTCAGCCTTTTCTTCGTCCGCTCCGGCAACATCATCGAAGGTTACCTTTGTCTGACCACCGTTTTCGACCTTGACGTTAGCCTTGCCGACCGAGCCGATTCTGCCCGCCGACGAGATGCTTCTTGACATTGATATCACAAGGAATATCATCACGCCAATCATAAGAAGCGTCGGGATAAGATTCAGCCAGAAGGAGCTGTCGGTTGCGGCAACCAGATCGTACTCAAGAGGGGTCGAATGGGTTGCATTGTACTCGTCGCGATAGTTGTTTCCTTCGCTGAAGAGCTCGTTATAAAAAGCATTTACGCTTGGAACGTCGTAGGTTATCTGCTCTCCCGAATCGAGCGTCATTTCGAGCTTGCCGGAGCCGAGATTAAGGGAGAAATAGCTGACCTCGTAGTTATCGAAGTAGGACATTATCTCCGAATAGGAATAGGTCTCCCCTGTCGACATCATGCTCTGGAAAGCTACTATCATAATCAAAAGGATTACTGCGGCAAATATGAAGTACGCAATCAAGCCTCTTGAACGGTTATTTCGCAAATTCAAATGTTACTCCTCATTTCTTGTTGGAATTTGGCGGCAGTTCAGACAATCACCTCTCCGATGTAATCAAGGTTTCTGTACTGCTCGTCGTAGTCAAGACCGTAGCCGACTACAAATCTGTCTTCTATTGTAAAGCAACAATAGTCTGCCGTTATTTCTATCGTTCTGCGGGATGGCTTATCCATGAAGGCGGCTATTTTGACATCCTTGGCACCACGGGCAAGCATGGTTTCCTTGAGAACGCTCAAGGTTCTTCCGGTGTCAAGGATATCCTCTACAAGAAGAATGCTCTTCCCCGCCACGTCAAGCTCGGTGTCCATATATACTTTGACTGCTCCAACCGACTGGGTTCCAACATAGCTCTTGGCACTGATGAAATCAAGCGTTATGGGCAGGTCGATAGCTCTTATCAGGTCTGCCATGAATACAAACGAGCCTTTGAGAACGCCGACAAGCTCGATTTCCTTGTCTTTGTAGTCCTCGGAGATTTTCGCACCAAGCTTTTTGACAGCTTCGGCTATCTCTTCCTTCGTAATCATGACCTCAATATTATCTGAATATTCCATGTCAATCATCCCTTTTGTCAAATTTTTCTCTTACGTTTATTTTCAAAGCGGTGGTAGTGTGTTCCCCGCATGAAACCCTTTCGGAAACACCGTGACCCGTTACGAAAACCGCACCCAGATCGTCCGAAATTATCGGAACGAGCTGGCGATTCCCTGCGGGAACATCGGCGAGAAGCTTTTTGACCGTGGATGTGAAGCCATTTCCTGATAGTTTTATTTTTTCGGATCCCCGATAGCTCCTGACGGTAAGACCGCCAGTAATCCTATCTTTATCCATCAGCCATTTTAAACTTCTTTTGTTATAAGTCGATATATCAAATTGTGAAATCTCCGTGAATTCTATTACTGCCGTCCCCCAACTGTAACAGCCGGTGTCGGACAGTCGAAGCGGCTCGGGAGCAGACTCCCGTTCACCCATGATTTCAAGCCTTCCGTTTTTACAGACGGCGTAAACGCCTTTTTTCAGATTTACCTTGCCGCCGGTTTTAACCAAGCTTTTAAGCTCATCGATTTTTTGCTTTAAGGGTTCAACGCCGTTCTTGCGCAGGATTTTGCCCAAAGCTGTTGCCAAGACAAAGTCGTCGCAATCCTTGGGAAAAGCATATTCCGAGCCCTCAAGAAGCTTTTCGGCTTCGCTGTCAATATAATTCTCCGCACTTTCGAAATTCTCAAGGCTCGATTTATAGGTCTTAAGAAGCGACGGATTGATTCTCTCGAGCTCGGGAATTACATTAAGCCTGATTATATTTCGTGAGCAGTCGTCTTCGAGATTAGTGCTGTCTGTAACGAAAGTCTCGCCTCTTGATTCCAAGAACTCAAGAATTTCCGCCCTTGAGGTGCCTATTAGCGGTCGAATTATATTGTCCCTGACGGGAGGAATTCCCGTAAGGCCACCTATGCCGCAACCTCTGACAAGATTGAAAAGCGTCGTCTCGAAGCAGTCGTCCAGGTTGTGGGCGGTAGCGATTTTACAATCTCCGGCATGCTTGTTAAGCGCTTCGTAGCGTAAAACTCTTGCGGCTTCTTCAACCGATTTGCCGGATTCTTCGCAGTAGCTTCTCACATCAACATGCTCAACATAGAGCGTGACACCGAGCCTTTCGCATAAATCTCTGCAAAAAGCTTCGTCTCTGTCACTCTCTTTGCCTCTTAGATGGTGGTTCACATGGACTGCGAAAACAGAATAGCCGAGCTCCCTGAGAGCAAGAAGAAGCGAAACGCTGTCGGCTCCTCCGGAAAGAGCGACCAAGACCCGCTCGCCGTCAGAAAGCATATTGTATTTTCTTATTGTATCCGAAACGAGATCAAGCATCGCCGTTTTCCCGTGTGGTGCTTCTGAATAATGTGTATTCGCCGATGAAGGCAAGGGGAACCGTGCCGGTGCCGCCGTGACGGTTCTTGCCGATTATGCACTCGGTTGCCGCCTGATTTTCCTCTTCCTTGTTATAAACGCCCTCGCGGTAGATGAAGAGAATGATGTCTGCATCCTGCTCGATTGAGCCGGACTCACGAAGATCGGAGGGAAGCGGACGGTGGTCCTGTCTTGCTTCTACGGAACGATTAAGCTGTGACAGAAGCATGACCGGAACGTCGAGCTCCTTTGCCATGAGCTTTATTTGCCTCGTGATTTCCGAGACCTCATTTACACGGCTGGCGTGGTTGCCGGTCGATTCCATCAGCTGGAGATAGTCGATGATGACAAGCCCGAGATTCTTGACCCGGCGTAGCTTCGCCTTAATCTGTGGGACGGTCACGCCGGCGGTGTCGTCGATATAGATATTCATCTTCGAGAGGGATTCCGCCGCCTGCGCAAGCTTAATCCAGTCCTCGGGGGTGAGCTTTCCGGATGTTAAGTTGGTATTCGGAACGAGAGCTTCGGAGCTCAACATTCTTATACCGAGCTGTTCCTTGCTCATTTCAAGAGAAAACGCACAGATTGCCTTGTCGGGGTTTCTTTTGGCAACGTTCGCGGCAATGTTGAAGGCAAATGCGGATTTACCCATACCCGGGCGAGCCGCAACTATTATCAGATCAGACTTGTTAAGACCGGATATGTAGCTGTCAAGAAGCGAAAAACCACTGCTCAAGCCCTTGTATAAATCCTTATCGTCGCCGGAAAGCTTCTGGATATGGTCATAAGCGGAGACGACGATATCGCTGAGTCTGGTCAGTCCTTCGACTTCCCTTCCCTGACGGATTTCATAGATTTTCTGCTCCGCCATGTCAAGAAGAGTTTTTGAATCCTCAGAGCCGTCCATTGCTGTATCGAGAATCTCACGCGATGCGTTGATAAGAGAACGTGTAAGATATTTATCCTCGACAATCTTGCAGTATGACTCGATATTCGAGGTTGAGGGAACGCTGTCCATGATGCCCTTGAGATAGACCTTCGCCATTTCGGGGGTCTCAAAGACCTTCTCGTTGACGGCTTCGTTCATGACGGTGATGATGTCCGAGCGCTGACCGTTTGAGAACATCCGAAGTATTATCGAATAGAGCTCCCTGTGCTGGTCACGATAGAAGCTTTCGGGCTTCAGGTGAGCTATAGCAATCGGCAGAGCGTCGGGATTAAGAAGAAGTGCGCCCAGAACCGTCTGCTCGGCTTCAAGGTTATACGGAAGCTCTCTTCCGCCCAGGTCGGCGGCTGTCAGGTTATTTACAGGCATGCTGTTCCCTCCTTTGCTGATTATTTTTGTTCCGGCTTAGTTTCAGTCCACGAGGACTTTTAGTCCTCTGGTACCACGCTGACGGTGAGCTTTGCGTTTACTCCCTGAGTCATCTTGATTTCGACGTCATAGTCGCCATAAGCCTTGATGTCGCCATTAAGGGAAATCTTCTTTTTGTCAATCGTTGCGCCGAACTGCTCTTTTATCTTGTCGCTGATGATGCTTGTGGTAACCGAGCCGAAGAGCTTGCCGTTCTGACCGGCTTTGGATTTGATGACAATCTTTCCACCGTTGATGGCTTTTGCCGCCGCTTCCGCTTCGGCTTTAGCGGTGTCGAGCTTATACTGGGCTGATGCCTTCTTGCCCTCGAGGTCGTTTATGTTCTTTGCTGTAGCCTCGATTGCGAGACCCTTGACGATAAGATAGTTCCTTGCGTAGCCGTCTGCCACTTCAAGAACCGTTCCGGCTTTACCGGAGCCCTTTACGTCTTTTAAAAGAATTACTTTCATAGCGGTTTTCCTTCCTCGCAATTATATTGCGAATTATGCTATTATAAAGTCCTCTATTGCGGACTTGATTTTGTCTACCGTTTCTTCAATGGAGAGGTCAAGCTGTGCGCCCGCCATCGTCTGGTGACCGCCGCCGCCCACGGATTCCATGATGAGCTGAACGTTGAAGGAACCGAGGGATCTCGCCGAAACACGGCATTGACCATCGAGCCGATAAACGACAAACGATGCCTTTACGCCATTGATTTCGAGGAGTTCATCAGCCGCCTGAGCCGCCGCAAGGATAAGCTCCGGCTTTTCCGAGTCGGTTGTGGCGATAGCACAGCCGTGGAAGAGCTCAGCCGCCTGGATAAGCTTGCTTCTTTCGCGATAGGTCTCGAGGCTGTCGCTGAAGAAGCCCTTGACGGTGACTGTGTCGGCTCCAAGCTTTTTAAGATATGCCGCCGCTTCGAATGTGCGGGTGCCGGCACGCATTACAAAGTTCTTGGTGTCAAGGTTAATGCCCGAGAGAAGCGCCTCGGCATCGGCGACGGAAATTCTGCAATCGACTCCGAAATACTGGACGAGCTCGGTCGCCATTTCGCATGCGCTCGAAGCAAACGGCTCATGGAAGAAGATGACCGAGTTGTCGATGAAGTTGACCATCTTTCTGTGGTGGTCGATGACGACAACCGTCTTCGCCTTTTCGTAGAGCTCCTTCGAGTCAAGGAAATTCGGGTTATGGGTGTCGCAGATTATGAGAAGCGAATCGTCGGCGATTTCACCGACCGCCTGCTCGCAGGACTTGAAATAGTCGCCCTCTCCGCTTGCGGATATGTAATCTATAAGCTTCTTTGCAAGGTTCTTTTCCGGGTCGACAACGACATAAGCCTGCTTGCCGACGCTTCGGAGCGCCCCGCAAAGACCTATGCAGGAACCGACGGCGTCGAAGTCGGCAAGGTTATGACCCATGAGGTAAACCGTGCCACAGCTTTCGGCAAGCTCTCTTAACGCCGTCGCGATAATTCTCGAGCGGACTCTGTTCGACTTCTCGACCGCCTTTGAAATGCCGCCGAAGAACTCGAAGCCGCTTTCCGTCTTGACAGCCGCCTGGTCGCCGCCTCTTCCCAAGCACATATCAAGTGCCTGCTTGGCGTAGACCTCGCTCTCGGCGAGAGTCTTGGCTCCCCTGCCGACGCCGATTGAAAGCGTGACGCAGGGACGACCGCCGAGCTGAATCGAGCGGATTTCGTCAAGGATATCAAACTTGCCCTCGATGATTTTCTTTAGATGTCTTTCTTCTATTACCGCAAAGAAGCGGTCGTTGGAGATTTTGTGGAGCACGCCGTTTGTGTGCTCGATGAACTGCTCAAAAATCTGCTCTATCTGAGCCTGAACGCTTGCCTTGTCGCTTTCCTTCGAGTTCTGGAAGGCGTCGTCATAGTTGTCGACGGTCATTATGAGCACCGTCTTTTTCTGGGCGTTGTATTCCTCTTCAAGAAGAACTCTGTCGGTGACATCCGAAAGCCTTATTATCGACAAAGGACCGGTGTCCGACTTCTTAGCATAGACGTTATAATATCTTTCGAAAATTCTTACGCAGGCACCGGTGTCGGAATAGATTTTCGCAACGTTATTGCCGACAAGATTCGTAAGCGGCATTCCATATGCCTTGTCGTCCTCGAAGAATTTCTCCTCGAAGCGCTTATTGTACCAGACAATCTTGTCATCGCTGTCGGTTATGATAATCGGCTCGGGGAAATCATAGAAAGCCTCGCGGTTTATAGCCTCGACGGACTTATCCATTTTGGTGACATACTTTGCGATATCCTTGTTCATGATTATAATCACTATGAACATAACAAGTGCACAAAGGAGCACCATTCCGGCGGCAACGCACATTGCGGTTCTTCCGTCGGCAAACAGCACGACGCAGAGCGCCAGTGACGTTATTCCGAGGAGAAGCAGTGTGACTGTCAGCACCCACGAAAAGCGTTTTTTCATAATATCCCACCTCACTCAGGATGATTTTGAACTGAAAAGCAATATTTTAAATGTCCAGAACGGTTACTATGATTGTAGGTCTGCGCTTGGTCTTGGAGAAGACGAAGTCGCTGATTTCGTCGCGAACCTTGTTCTTGACGGCTGTATAATCGTGCCTGGTCGAAAGCTCCTGTTGGAGCACCTGATGAGCTTTCTTCTTCACTTCCGCAAAGAGCTCCTCGTTGGTTTTTTCGTATACAAAGCCCTTCGAGACAATCTCGGGTCCTGAGAGAAGTTTGCGGTCAATCTTGTCGATAGTGGCGCTTACGGAGATAACTCCGTCCTCGGCAAGGCGCTTTCTGTCCTTGAGAACAGCCGCACCGACGTCGCCGACGCCCAAGCCGTCGACCATGACCTTGCCGGCGGGAACACTGCCATTGACCTTCATACCGTTCTTTGAAAGCTCGATTACGTTACCAACATCGGCGATGAGAATATTCTTATCGGGGATGCCGATTTCGCGTGCGGTCTCGGCGTGACGTGTAAGATGCTTATATTCGCCGTGAACGGGGATGAAATACTTCGGTCTGACAAGGCTTATGATGAGCTTCTGCTCCTCCTGACATGCGTGTCCGGAAACGTGAACCTCATACATCTCTTCGTATACGACCTCTGCGCCGAGCTTCAGGAGCTGATTTACAACCCTGCCGACAAACTTTTCGTTGCCGGGAATAGGTCTGGCTGAGATTATGATAAAGTCGTTTGAAGTGATGCTCACCTGACGATGGTCGTTGGTTGCCATTCTCGTTAAAGCGCTCATCGGTTCGCCCTGACTGCCCGTCGTGATTAAAACGATTTCACCGTCTGAGTAGTTGTGCATATCGGCGATGTCTATCATGACGCCCGCAGGTGCCTTGAGATAGCCGAGCTCGGTTGCGAGACCGATAACATTTATCATACTTCTGCCGAAGACGGCAACCTTGCGGTTGTGCTTTGCGGCGCAGTTGATAATCTGCTGGACACGGTGGATGTTCGACGAGAAGGTCGCTATGATGATTCTCTTGTCGCCGGCTTTGTTGAAGAGCTTTTCGAAGCTCTCGCCGACGGTTCTCTCACTCGGAGTGAAGCCGCGACGCTCGGAGTTGGTCGAGTCGCTCATGAGAGCCAACACGCCCTCGTCGCCGAGCCGCGCGAACCTCGGGAGGTCTATGATTCCGCCCTCGATGGGGGTGTAGTCGACCTTGAAGTCGCCCATATGGACAACTGTCCCTGCGGGAGTGTGAAGAGCTATTGCAACGGCATCGGGAATAGAGTGGTTGACCTTTATGAATTCGGCAGTAAATACGCCGAGCTGAACCTTGTCAGACGGAGTGACAACGTGGAGCATGGATTTCCCGAGATTATGCTCCTTTAGCTTGTTCTCGATAAGCCCGATTGTGAGCCTTGTGGCATAGACCGGCACGTTTAACTTCTTGAGCAGATACGGGATTCCGCCGATGTGGTCCTCGTGGCCGTGGGTTACCAATACGCCTCTTACTCTGTCGGCATTCTTTTCGACATAGGTGAAATCCGGGATGACCATGTCGACGCCGGGCATCTCGCTGTCGGGGAAGGTCATTCCGCAGTCGATGATTACGATATCGTTTCCGTATTCGACGAGGGTCATATTCTCGCCGATTTCGCCGAGACCGCCGAGAGGAATTATCTTGAGCGGTGTTTTGGAATTCGTAGCTACGGCGTTGCTTACTATCGGGACAGGCTTCGGAGCCTGCTGTGCTGTTGGTTGTGTCTGTGCTGGTTTTGTTTCGCGTGATTCGGTTTTCTGTGATTTTGATTTCTTGCTTGATTGTGATTTCTGGCTTTTTCTTGAGGTCTGAACACCTCTTGACTTCTGGTACTGTGCCGCCTTCTTCGGGGGCTTCGGTGCGGATATTGCCGCGGCTATTGCGGCATCGAGCGCACTGTCCCTCGTCACGTTTGCTTCTGACTTGGAGCGGCTTTTTCTTGGTGACTTGATCTTCTTTTCTTCAGTTGTTGACATGAATTTCCTTTCTCAAAAAATTTTTATTTTAAGGTTATATTTAATATGTAACACGGGTTTCGGCTCAGCATCGCCTCGCCCGCGCATAAGATTCCATGATGAAAATACAAATATATCTGATATAATACTACAAATCTTCGTAAATGTCAAGATTGATGTGCCCGAAGTCGTGATATTATATCATCACAAATTGCGGTCGCCGCCTCCTGTGACACCGATTCGACATACATCCGGAGCTCTTTGCCGCTTTTCAGGGGTCGGACATACGCCCTTGCGCCGGAGGATTCGACGATGATGTCAGAGCCTCGGCGGTTTGTGGCAAATTCACGGTGCAACAGCTTTGGCAGTCCTTTGCCCATCCGTGCGGTCTTGCGGTAGTAACAGATATCCGGGAGCTCGGAGAGTGCAACAGATGCAGATATTTCCCTTTTAGTGAGATATCCAACCGCCTCAGCTATCAGAAACAGTGGGTCAAGAGAGAACATCGAAAGCTCGCCGTCGTCGGGCGGAGAAAGACGAAATACCTCGCAATCCGATTCTTTTGCATATTCGTCGCAGACAAGCGGCGCACGCTCGGGCAGGACGACTTTTTCACCATCGTAATAATGCGAACGGCAGGACAAAAGAAGCAACTGCTCATAGGTCAGCTTTGCGCTCGGAAACTCACAAACGGTATCTTCTATGCTCTTGCCCGTCGTAAATTTCAGCCTCTCGCCTTCCGACCAATCGAGATTCTGCACGGCTTCCGAGAAAATCTCTTTTTCCCGAGGGTCTTTTGAAGAAATCTGAACGCTTCCGGCAAAATGCTTTGGAAGAGTTTCTCGCAATACATTTAAATATAGCTTCCTCTCGGCATCGGCGTTGACTATCGGGGCGGTTACGGTATCGCCAAGCTCGCCGCGATTGTACTTTTCGCAGAGCTTACGCTCCTCGGAACGGGCAAGCTCGCAGTTGCCGCTTCGGAAAATCCGGACGTTGCCGCCCGAAATATAGGCGCAATATCGGGTTTTCAGCCTTCTTGCCGCGAAAACAGTCTCGCCGAAAGCGGCATTATTAAGATAGTATACCGCCGTGCCGCAGGAGCGGAGCCCGAGAGACAGTGCCTCGAACATGCTTACGCTATCGCATGAGTAGCCGACCGTGATGCTCTCTTGATTGAATGCTCTGGCGATAGCTTTGCCCAGGAACAGGAGGTTTTCGGTTGTGAGCTCTATTCCGTCGGCACGACCGCCCTCGCCCATCTCAAGGAGCTTATAGCCGGATGGCGTCACATCTCGTCTTGCCCTGATTCCGGCGGGGATTTTCGAGTTTGGGGCTATTTTCACGCCCGGGTCTATCGTCACAGCCGAGCCGATCACGCTTCCGCTTCCGACCGCCGAGAGCTCGCCGAAGCGCACTCCCCTGCCGACAGTCACGTCCTCGCAGATGACGCATTTATTAAGCTCACAGCCATCGCCCATCGAGGAGCCGTTCATCACGAGTGAGGACTGAATGCGGCAGTTGCGACCTACGGTTGCGCCCTGCTCAATGACACTGCCACCGGTTACAGTCGTCCCATTGCCGACCGATGCACCCTCGAAAATCAGATAATCTTTGTCTTCCTCATCAAGGAGCACCGTCTGGCATGTGAGAAGTGAGGAGATATCGCCGATGTCGAACCAGATTCCCGTTTCGGGAATGGTGAAAATCCTGCCGCCCGATGCCAAGACCTCCGGAAAAACGTCCGAGGCAAAATCGACCTTCTCGTTTTCGGGGATTCGGGAGATTATATCTTTTGAAATAATATATGCTCCCGTATTGGCGAGGTCTGTAAGGCAGGAGTCGTAGGCGGGCTTCTCGGAGAAGCCGATAACCCTGCCGGTTTCATCGGCTGTCACAAGACCATATTCTCTTGGGTCACTCACCTCGTGGGAGACGATGGTCACGTCGGCGTCGTTTCGCTCGTGGAAGTCGACGATTTTCTGGAGGTTGAACTCACAGACACCGTCGCCGCTCAGGACCATCATGTCGTCGCCGTTCCACGCCTTTTGGACACAGCCGGCGGTGCCGAGCGGCACGTCTTCACGGACGTAATTCAGCTTGATGCCGTTCGAAAAGCTGCCGAGGGTCTCCTCAAGCTTATCGGCAAGATAGAAGTCGGCGATTGTTGCCTCCTTGAAGCCGCTTCGGAAAAGAAGTGCCGTCAAACGCTCGATTGCCGGGATTCCGAGAACACGCACGAGGGGCTTAGGAGTATCGAAAGTAAGCGGTCGGAGACGCATCCCCTCTCCTCCCGCAAGTATAATTATCTGCATAACATAGTTCCTTTCAGGTTTTGGTAATATGTTAAGCAGGAAATTCCGAAATATTCAAAAGTGGACAGCTATTAACTGTCCACTCTATAGTTTTCTGCAATATTACATAGCTTGATATCCACAAGCACATCGGCTTTTATGCCCTCGGGGGTGTATTCCTCCGAATAGACGGTGCCGTCTTTTCTTATCTCCGAAAGAAGTCCGGCTTCAGTGTATGGGAGAAGAAGGTTCATCCGTCTTGCCGTTTCGGGCAGGGCTTTTGCGATGCCCTCAAGAAGAGAATCAAGACCTTCTGAGTTTTTCGCCGAAATCCGGATGATTGAATCGTCGGTGACGGATATTTCAGGAATCAAATCGCACTTATTAAGCACCGTCAGGGTCGGGATTCCGTCACAGCCGAGGTCGTGCAACAATTCTTCTGTAACATGCTTTTCTTCCTCGTAATACTCGCTCGAAGCATCTATAAGATGTATGAGCAAATCGGCGCTGGCGGCTTCCTCGAGGGTCGACTTGAAGGCTTCGACGAGCTGATGAGGGAGCCTCGAAATGAGCCCGACCGTGTCGATGAGGGTCACGCTTCTGCCGTCGGGTAAGAGTATTGCCCGGGAGGTCGTCTCGAGGGTGGCGAAAAGTTTGTCTTCCGAGAGGACTCCCGCATCGGTCAGGGCGTTAAGAAGCGTCGACTTGCCGGCGTTGGTATAGCCAACGATGGCGGCGGTGAGAACACCGTCCTTCTTGCGGCGTTTGCGGGTTATGTCGCGGCGCTGTTCGACTTCTTTCAGGTCTTTTTCGAGAGCCGAGATTCGGGAACGGATATGACGGCGGTCGGTTTCTAACTTGGTTTCGCCGGGGCCCCGGGTGCCGATTCCTCCGCCGAGACGGGAGAGCTTTATGCCCATTCCAGCAAGCCTTGTCAGGCGGTATTTGTTCTGTGCAAGCTTGACCTGCAGCTTGCCCTCGCGGGTGGTGGCACGCTGGGCGAAGATGTCAAGAATAAGCATTGTGCGGTCTATCGTAAAAGTATCGGTTGCGTCTTCGATGTTTCTTATCTGTGTGGCGGTGAGCTCACGGTCAAAAATAAGCTGGTCTATCTCGAGGGCTTCGCACTGTTCGGCGAGCTCGGCAAGCCTTCCTGAGCCTATGCAGGTTGCGCCCTCTATAGACGGTCTTTTCTGGATAACTGTCGCGACGACCTCCGCTCCGGCGGTATCACAAAGAGCGCAGAGCTCTTCCATACTGCGCTCTGCGTCAAACTCGCCGGTGTCAACCGATACTAATATTACTCTTGGTTTTTCCTGATTATTCTCTATCATAAAACTTGTTTTACAGTACTCCTGTCAATTCATCTATTCCGAGCATCAGGTTCATGCACTGAACCGCCGCGCCGGCTCCGCCCTTGCCGAGGTTGTCGTACCTCGCCGCCAGTAGACAGATGTCGTTGTCGCCGAAGACGAAAATCTGCATCTTGTTCGAGCCCGCCATGCCGTTTGCTTCAAGGAATCCGTCCAGATCCTGAATCGAGGTCTCGAAATTCATGACATCAATAAGCGGCTCGTGCTCGTAAGCTCTTGAGATATAGTCCCAGACCTGACGGGAATGGAGACGCTTTGCAAGGGTTCTCAGGTGCAAGGGCACGGTTACTAATGCTCCGCTCGGGTAATCGTCGATAATCGGGCTGATTGCGGGCTTATAGGAAAGTCCGCAGGCGTGCATAAGCTCCTTCTGGAGCATCATTGTCTGCTCGAGGGCATACATGCGAGCCGAGGAGAAGCCGTAGGGACGGCTTGAGCTCTCGTACATAGCTATCATATTCGAGCCGCCGTTGGTATAGCCGATGACAGAATTTATCATCAGAGGATGGTAGGGCGGCATGATTTTTGCCTTGACAAGGGGCGCAAGAAGCAAAGCCGCACCGGTCGCCATCGGGTTCGGGAGGGCGGTATAGCGGGACTGAGATATCTTTTTGCGGTGGTCGGGCGAAAGCTCCGGAAGACCGTATGCCCACTGGGGCGACAATCTGTAGGCGTTTGACGTGTCAAGCACCTTGGTTGCGGGATTCTGAATGAGAGGCACCGTTTCGGTAACGGTTTTCGTTGACTGGCAGAGGATGACTATATCCGCAGTGTTCAGAAGATTCAGCCTCTGCTCCTCAGTGAACTTGGTTCTGTCCTCAAGGTGGATTACTTCGAGGTCGTCCCTGCCGCTCAGCATTGCATTTATATTAAGACTTACGGCACCATAGTGCCCGTCGATTAAAACTTTATTCAAAAGTTTCACATCCCTCGGATTTGAAGTTACTCATAGATATTATCTCATATTTTTTGGATTTTGTCAATACTATAGGGCGAAAAAAGTTTTAATTTCACCGTTTTTTGCGAAATTCGCGGCGATATTCGCGTGTTAAAACTGCTTTTAGAAGAAAAAATCTCGGCTATTCGAAGAAAATGGGTTTACTTTTCGAAAATTTCTGATAAAATATTTTGTATGGATGCAATAATCCGCCGCTCTGATGTGTATTAGTAGTGAAAGTATGATTCAGGAGCGCGATTACATATGTGTGAAAGGAGTTCTTTGCCGCAGGGATTCAGATGCGGTAAGAGGAAAAATCATGGCTAAGAAGGATGTAAATGCCTACATAGCCTCCGTGATTGATAAATATTCGGACATGGTATACAGGACGGCGTTCCACGCGCTATCCGATACCCACTATGCCGAGGATATCGTGCAGGAGGTATTTCTGAAGCTATGCCGCTCACTCCCCGATTTCGAATCGGAGGAACACGAGAAGGCGTGGCTTCTGAGGGTAACAATCAACATGTGCAAAAACTACAACAGAAAAGCCTACACTCATCCGAGCGTCGAGTTGTCCGAGACGATTCCCGCGACAGACGAATATGCTCATGAGGGTTCAGTTTTAAGCGCGGTGAGAGAGCTTCCGGAGAAATACCGGACACCTATCTACCTCTACTACTTCGAGGGGTACCCCACCAAGGAGATTGCCGAGATTACAGGTACCAATCAGAATACGGTGCTTTCTCTTCTCATGCGCGGAAGAAAGAAACTTAGCGAAATGCTGAAAGGAGAGTTTGGCGATAATGAAATTATCTGATGACTATAAAAGTGAATTAAGCCGCCTTACTCTCAGTGAAGATTTCAAGGCGAAGCTTAAAGAGCAGTGCATTGCCGAGGCGGGACTTGACAAGGCGACTGAAGCTGAAGAAGAAAAGACTCCCGAGATTCAGGAATCGAAATCGGACAAAATCTACAAGCAGATGAAGATCTACCGTTACGTTGCGATTGTGGCATGCGTTGTGGCGGCAGTATCCATCGTCGGCGGAGCGTCGATTATGTCGAGCGTCTTCTCGACGAGCACAAGAAGCTCAGATTCCGCGAATGAGGAAATGATGGAATTGTACGACACGGATACGGATTGGGAAGATGATCCCGTGGAAGATACCGACACCACCGAAATATGGGAAGACGATGAGTTGTGGGTTGAAGACACTAATGCCGATTCGGAAGAGATTGACGCCGAATATGAGGAGGAATCCGACGAAGCGGTCGAAGACCCTGTTGAAGACACTTCGCTCAGCTCTTCCGTAACCTCTGCGAACCCCGCAAGCAGCTACACTCCCGACGACTACGACGGAGAATACAACACCGAGGACTACGTCCTTGGCGGAAGCAACACAAGCGCTTCGAACACGGCTACCTTGTACGGAGGCTTAGGCACTTCCGAATATGGAACCGCATCGAGCTTCTATGATGTGCTCTATAACCAGATGGGTGACGAATCGGAAACCATCGGCGTAAGCCTCGTGTGGATTACGATTACCGGCACGCCGAGCTCATCGGGTGTCCCCTCGCCTTCCGGCGACGATTACACACTCTACAGTGCAACCATAACCTATGACTACCTGAATGCTGTTTCCTGCGACATAGACATCTATGTCTGGATAAAAGGTACGGAAGACAAACAGGTCAAGGGCATGCCGACTTATGAGGTCGGGGACGAGCTTATCGTTTCGCTGATGCTCGGTGATAACGGGTGCATAACGGTTGTGGATGAGCTTATCTATGACGCTTACACCCTGAACGGCGTCGACATCGTCTACCACAGAGTTTATGGGAACGTCAACCCGGGTAGCACCGATATGGGAATCCTCCCGAGCGAAGAGGAGTATTACACGACAACCTCGAACAACTCGGCAATCTACGTCCACAAGGCGTCCGCAAGAGAGCTGACGAGATACATCAGACGTAAGGTGACCGGCGAGGGCTATAACATCGCAGACCTCGAGAAGATTTCTCAGTACAGCATGGGCTTGGTCAGCTACAGCACCTTTGCCGACAACAGTAGCTCCGAAGAGGAAACGGAGACCTCGAGCGACGCCAAGGCAACGCTCAGCATCAATGCGGGTTCATCGACAAGCTACTTCGACCTGACCGCCGCAGGTGAGACCATCTGGCTGAACGATGAGGCATCCGCCGTGCGTCTCGGCGAGCTCTACTCGGGCTCGATGACCGGAACCACGACAAGAACCGGAATTTCATCCGTTCTGTTCGTCGGCGGACACCTTAGATTCTCGTCTGAAACACCGTTTACGGGCGGAGTTACCGAGATTGAGATTACGAGCTCCGGTTGTTCCCTCGACATCAAATTCAGAGGCATAGCCGTCGGCGACACGCTCGACGAGGTCAAGGAAAAGCTCTCGACTTCATCGGTAGCGGTAACCGACGAAAACCTTGCCGACGACTGCGTCATCACCATTAACAGCGACTACGGAACTGTAACACTGACGGTGGAATATGGCGTGCTGGCGAAGATTGAGATTATAGCATAAACCCCTTCACCGGCTTCGCCGGTCCCCCTCCCCTTTCAGGGGAGGCTTTTTTTGCGCTAAATTAAGTATTGCACTTTAAAAACCGTTGTGCTATAATAACAATATATAGTGTTCAATATGCTGATTCAACGCAAGATTTGCGGCAACATTTGCGGAGGGATATAATGCCTAAGAAGGATTATGGAAACGAAGCGATACGCTCTTTGAAGGGAGCGGACAGGGTCAGAAAAAGACCGGCGGTTATCTTCGGCTCGGATGGGCTGGAGGGCTGTAAGCATTCTGTTTTTGAGATAATTTCAAACTCGATAGACGAAGCGAGAGAGGGCTACGGCTCGAAAATCACCGTCACCAGATATAATGACTTCTCGATTGAGGTTGAGGACATGGGCAGAGGCTGTCCAGTCGATTTCAACAAGAGCGAGAACCGCTATAACTGGGAGCTTGTCTATTGCGAGCTCTATGCCGGCGGTAAATACGACAACGTCTCCGGCGAAAACTATGAATACTCCCTCGGCTTGAACGGTCTGGGCGCCTGCGCGACGCAGTATTCCTCGGAATATATGGACGTCGAGGTCTTAAGAGACGGATATAAGTATAATCTGCATTTCGAGAAGGGCGAAAACGTCGGAGGGCTTAAGAAAGAGAAGGTCTCCACCAGAAAGACCGGCACCAAGACAAGATGGAAGCCGGACCTCGATGTTTTCACCGACATCGCCATCGAAAAAGAGTATTTCACCGATGTGCTGAAGAAGCAGTCTATCGTCAACCCGGGAATCACCTTTGTGCTGAGATATCAGGACGAAGAGGGCGGTTTCTCGGAGGAGGAATATCTCTATGAGAACGGAATCCTCGATTATGTCACCGAGATTGTCGGGGATGAGGCGCTGACCACTCCCCAGCTTTGGAGTGCCGAGCGAAAAGGCAAGGACAGAGAGGACATGAACGAATACAAGGTCAAGTACAACTTTGCCTTTGTTTTCTCGAAAACCGTAAAGCAGGCGGAATACTTCCACAATTCGAGCTTCCTTGAATACGGCGGCTCGACCGAGAAGGCTGTCCGGCAGGCGTTCACATCCTATATCGACACTTATCTTAAAAGTAACAACAAGTACCTCAAGAACGAGGCGAAGATTCAGTTCACCGACATCGAGGACTGCCTTGTCATGGTTTCGAGCTCCTTCTCGACGCAGACCTCATACGAGAATCAGACCAAGAAAGCTATCAACAACAGATTCATATATGATGCGGCGGTAGCTTTCCTGAAGCACCAGCTTGAGGTCTACTTTATCGAGAAGCCGGACGATGCGCAGAAGATTTGCGATCAGGTACTCATAAACAAGCACTCGCGTGAGAGCGCCGAGAAGACGAGAATCAATACAAAGAAGCTCTACGCCGAAAAGCTTGACATGGCGAACATGGTCAAAAAGTTCGTCGATTGCAGAACGAAGGACATCTCCCGCCGTGAGCTCTATATCGTGGAGGGCGATTCGGCGCTCGGTTCCGTAAAGCTCGCAAGAAACGCCGAGTTTCAGGCGGTTATACCTATCCGAGGCAAGATTCTTAATTGCCTCAAGGCAAGCTACAACAAGATTTTCGAGAGCGAGATTATAACCGACCTCATGAAAGTTCTCGGCTGTGGCGTTGAGATAAAGAGCGCGAAGAATAAAGATTTATCTTCGTTCAATTTAAACAATCTCAGATGGAGCAAGGTCATCATCTGCACCGATGCCGACTATGACGGCTTCCAGATTCGAACCCTTGTCCTCACGATGATTTACACCCTCTGCCCCACCCTTATCGAGAAGGGATATGTGTTCATTGCAGAGTCACCGCTTTACGAAATCAATACAAAAGACAGAACCTATTTTGCCTACGATGAGAACGAAAGAGCCGAAATCATGAACATTATTGGCGACAAGAAGTTCACCATTCAGCGCTCAAAAGGACTTGGTGAAAACGAGCCGGACATGATGTCACTGACCACTATGAACCCGGAAACGAGGCGGCTTATTCAGGTTTCGCCCGACGAAGCGGAGCACACAAAGTTTATGTTTGATATGCTCCTCGGAGACAACCTGCCCGCAAGAAAAGAATTCATAAATAATAACGGTCACGACTATCTTGAGATGGCGGACATCAGCTGAGGGAGGGAGAAAATATGCCTAGGAAGAAAAAGCCGACCGAGGACAAGCCGGTCAAGCTTACGGAAAGACAGCGTGATGCCTATATCAGCGGAGCAGGAACAGTTGTTGACGAGCCGATAACCGTCACGCTTGAAAAGAACTATATGCCCTATGCGATGAGTGTTATCGTTTCGAGAGCTTTCCCCGAAATCGACGGCTTCAAGCCCTCCCACCGCAAGCTTCTTTATACAATGTATAAGATGGGGCTTCTGACAGGTCCGAGAACGAAATCGGCGAACATTGTCGGTCAGACGATGAAGCTGAACCCCCACGGCGACCAGGCAATATACGAGACGATGGTCAGACTTGCCCGTGGCAACGAGGCGCTTCTGCACCCATATATTGATTCGAAGGGAAACTTCGGCAAGGCGTATTCGAGCGACATGGCTTTTGCGGCTCCGAGATACACCGAGGCAAAGCTTGAGCCCATCTGCAACGAGCTTTTCGGGGATATTGACAAGGACACCGTCAACTTCGTCCCGAACTATGACAACACCATGCTCGAGCCGGAGCTTCTGCCGGTCACCTTCCCGTCAATACTCGTAAACTCAAACGTCGGTATCGGCGTTTCGATGGCGAGCTCGGTCTGCCCGTTTAACTTGCGTGAGCTCTGCGAGGCGACGATTAATATAATCCGTGACCCCGATTTTGATGCCCTCGAAGTGATGAAGGGTCCCGACTTCCCCGGCGGAGGATATATGATAAACGAGCCGGACAAGCTACGGCAGATTTTCGACACCGGCAGAGGCTCTGTAAAAGTCAGAGCAAAGTATACATTCGATAAAGAAGCCGGTTGCATAGAGATTGCCGAAATTCCGCCGACCACGACGGTTGAGGCCATCATCGAAAAGGTCATAGACCTCGCCAAGAACGGAATGAAGGAAATCACCTATATCCGAGACGAAACCGACCTCGACGGCTTGAAGATTGCTATAGACGTCAAGCGTGGAACCGATCCCGACCTTCTCATGAAGAAGCTCTATGCGAAGACTCCCCTGCAGGACAACTACTCGGCGAACTTCAACATCCTTGTAAACGGCTATCCGAAGGTTTTGGGAGTCAACGACATCATAAGAGAATGGATCAAGTTCCGTGTTGAATGCGTCAAGAGAAGGACCGCATTTGATTTAAAGAAAAAGAACGAAAGACTGCATTTACTCGAAGGTCTTGAGAAGATACTTCTTGACATCGACAAGGCAATAAAGATTGTAAGGGAGACCGAGGAGGAGTCGGACGTTGTCCCGAACCTTATGATTGGATTCTCGATTGATGAGATTCAGGCGGAGTATGTCGCGGAGATAAAGCTCCGGCACCTGAACCGCGAATTTATCTTAAACCGCTTGGCGGATGTCGAGCAGTTGAAGGCTGAAATCGACGAACTGAACGGAATCTTGGGCTCTGAAAGAAAAGTAAAACTCATCATAATAGACGAGCTCAAGCGAGTTGCCGAGAAGTACGGTCAGCCGAGAAGGACAGAGATTATCTATGTTTCCGACGAACCGCTCCCGAAGGAGGAGAAGACCGTCGCTGATTATCCTTGCAGAGTGTTCCTGACCCGCGAAGGCTACTTCAAGAAGATAACTCCGCAGTCGCTCCGGATGTCAGGTGAGCAGAAGGTGAAGGAGAACGACGTCATGATGCAGGAGTTCGACACGACGAATTCCGCTGAGCTTCTCTTCTTCACGAATTTCCACAACGTCTACAAGACGAAGGTGGCGCAGTTCAGCGACTCGAAGGCAAGCTTGCTCGGAGACTATATTCCCGTTACGCTCAAGTTCTCGGAGGGCGAGACTGTCGTCAGGATGGCGGTAACACAGAACTACTCGGGATGCCTGCTGTTTGTCTACAAGAACGGCAAGGTCGCAAAGGTGCCGCTTGAATCCTATCAGACGAAGATCAACAGAAAGATGCTCCAGAATGCTTACTCTGATAAAGAGGAGCTTGTCGAAATGCTTGATGTCGGCGAAGGTGCGGATGTTATGCTCCGCTCTTCGAACGGCAGAGCGATTCTCTTCAACACCGGCATGATTCTCCCGAAGGCGACGAAAAACACCATCGGCGTTCAGGCAATGACTCTCAAGGCTAAAGGAAGCTGTATCGACTCGGCTGTTATCGTCACCGAAGAGAAGGCTAAGGAGCTTTCGAAGTACCGCACGAAGACGCTTCCTGCCGCAGGACCCTTTGCAAAGGACCTCGAAGACCCGAACCAATACACGCTGTAACCCCTTTTGTCGCAATACTGAAAGGAATCCATCGCAAATGTTTTCACTCAATCACTTTATATGGATAGGAATATGCTGTGTCCTGGTTACAGCGGCACTTGTGTATCTTGCAAAGAAGAAGCCGGCAATCAAAGATGTTCTGACAGTATGCTGTGTCATATGCGTACTTTCGGAAGTGACAAAAGTGCTGAGTATGATGAAGCTTGTCCCGTCGAGCGACGGGTCGATGATGACTCCATACCTGGAACTGAACCAGCTTCCCTTCAATCTCTGCTCGATACAGATAATATTTATCTTCATTGCAAGGCTTACGAGCAACGAGAAGCTCAGGAAGACGGTTTTGGGGTACATGTACCCGACGTGTCTCGCTGGGGCAATCGGAACAATAGCTCTCCCTACGATATTCACCTTCAGCATCACCTCCGACCAAGCGTTTACACATCCACTTGGGTATCAGTTCTTCCTGTATCACACGATGCTTATAACTCTGGGCGTGTATATTCCTATGTCAAAACAGGTTGAGCTCGAAAGAAGGCAGTATGCGACGACAATGGGACTATTCTATGCCATCGGGTTCTCGTCCATCTATATAAACTCGCTCTGCGCTTCACCAACATATATCGACGGCGAGCTTATAAGCGTGGATTTTGCAACAAACTACTTTGTCACCGGCAGTCAGGACTGGATGATGACATTTACCGACATAAATCAGTGGCGGCTTTATTTCCTGGCGATTGTGGTTGCGGCGGCGGCTGTAATCACGATTCTGTACATACCGTATCTGAAAAAGCCGAAAAAGACTGAATAACG
Source organism: Oscillospiraceae bacterium (assembly GCA_021201235.1). Taxonomy (GTDB): domain Bacteria; phylum Bacillota; class Clostridia; order Oscillospirales; family Ruminococcaceae; genus Faeciplasma. The sequence continues at coordinate 298,571 of JAJQFI010000016.1, forward strand.
AATAACTCACCCTTCCCCGAAATAAACTTGTACAAAGATTATTCAGGGAAAGGGTGTTATTTTACGGCAAGAAAGAAAACTGCGCTTGCAGGGTCTATGGTGCTTTTAATCTCTGTCGTTATCTCAAGGGCGGCAGGGCTTCTTTTAAAAATTCCGCTTACAAACCTCTTGGGCGGCACCGGCATGGGCTACTATTCGGGAGCTTATGCCGTATTCATGCCGCTGTATTCTCTGTGTGCCGGAAGCTTGTCCATAGCCGTGGCGCAGATGGTCTCAGAGAGCTCGGCATTCGGAAACAGGCGAAGAATGCTTCTTATAAGGCGGCTTTCCGTCATATTCTTCGGGGCAATCTGGCTTGTTTTAACGCTCATTCCCCTGCTGTTTTCGGGTTTCATCGCAGAAAGACTTATCGGAATTCCCGAGGCGAAGCTGTCGATTATGGCTATTTCACCTTGTGTGTTCCTTGGGACGATAACGGCGATTCTTCGGGGATACTACGAAGGGCTCGGGGACATGACGCCGTCGTCGGTGTCGCAGACGGTCGACGCGGTTGTGAAGCTTGCAGTCGGACTCGGGCTGTCGATGGCGGTGAAGAGCTATGCTTTGGGACTGTTTGAGACGGGAGAAGCAGTTTTCGGGGTGTACTGCTCAACCGAATCCGAAGCTATTGAAATCGCTTTACCGGTTATAGCCTGTGCCGCTGTATTGGGGACTGCGGCGGCGGATCTGGCGGGAATGCTGAGCCTTTGCATCTTTGGGAGATTCCGCAGAGACAGGAGTGTCATCTGCGAGAGACCAGAAAGAGCCGAGCAGAAGGAAATCATCAGGCGGCTTGTGAAGCTTTGCGCACCGATTTCGCTTGCGTCGGTGGTTTCGAGCCTTCTTAATATGATAGATTTGTCAACTATTGTTATGCTGATAGGAAACAGCCTCAGAAATAATCCAGAGCTCTATACGACCGAGTATGCCGCCGTGATTGAGAGCGGTGTGAGCCTGAAAGACCTGCCGAGCTTTCTTTACGGGTCGTTCACCGGGCTTTCGATGTCGATATTCACGCTTGCACCGTCACTTTGCGCCGTTTTCGGGAGGAGCGCATTCCCGTCGGTTTCCGAGAACAACGCCAGAGGGAACAAAGAAGCGGTTTCAAAAGAAATAAGAAGAGTAATTTCCCTGTCGCTCTATATTTCGATTCCTGCGGGGATAGGGCTCTGCCTCTATTCGAAACAGATTCTCGGGCTTATCTTCCCTACGAGAACAGCGGAGGTGTCAGTTTCGTGGATGCCGCTGGCGATACTGTCAACGTCGACGGCGTTTATGACGGTCCTTAGCTCCGCCTGCTCTATGCTACAGGCACTCGGGAGGACGGATATTCCGCTCAAAATTAATCTCGGAGGAGCGATTTTAAAGCTTGCCTTAAACATGATTTTTATCCCGAACAGCAGATATGGGCTTTCGGGGGGCGGCAATGGCAACGGTAGTGTCATATTCGGCGATGTGCATAGCCTCCGTAGTGGTTCTTTATAGGCTCACGGGCACTAAGCCGAAGCTTCTCTACTCGGTCGCCATACCGACAATTCTGGGCGCTATTGCCTGCATTTCCTCGACTTATGTCTACAGATATGCAATAACATATTTATCCTTGACAATTTCCCTCTTGATTTCTGTTATATTTGCTGTAATAACCTACATTTTGATGGTCGAATTATTGGACATAACCCACAAAAATCGAATTCGAACGCAAATTTTTGAATAAAACTCTTGTATTTTTAAAAAAATCAGTGTAAGATAGGTGTATTAAGTTGTCGGTGTATGCCGACGCATTTGCGAGTGCAAATACGGCTTATGGATATCGTATTTGCCATGGCGAAATAATTACGGAGGAAGTTATCATGACAAAAGTTGAATTAGTAAGCAAGGTTGCGGATAAGTCCGGTCTTTCCAAGAAGGATTCCGAGAAGGCTGTATCGGCTGTAGTTGCCGCAATCACAGAGGCTCTTTCCGAGGGCGAGAAGGTTTCCCTTATCGGTTTCGGCACATTTGAAGTAAGAGAGCGTCAGGCTAAAGAGGGCATCAACCCCAGAACCGGCGAGAAGATTCAGATTCCCGCAAGAAAGGTTCCCGCTTTCAAGCCCGGCAAGGCTCTTAAGGAGTCCGTTTGATTTTATAACGAAAGACAAAAGCCGACTTCGGTCGGCTTTGTTTTTTGAGATTAAAAAGGGAGAGATTATATGAGACTTGACAAATACCTGAAGGTCAGCCGCCTTATAAAGCGGAGAACCGTTGCCAACGAAGCCTGCGATGCGGGAAGAATCGTAGCGAACGGCAAGCCGGCAAGGGCTTCCTATGAAGTGAAGGTCGGCGACATCATCGAGATTAACCTCGGGAAAAATCCGCTCAAGGTGAGAGTCCTGTCCGTTTCGGAATACGCAATGAAGGAAACCGCCGCGGGACAGTACGAGATTATATCCTGACTGAATTGAAATCATCTGGACCGAAGTCTTTTTTGGGCTTCGGTCCTTGAATTTTCTTCTGTTTTTTCTGATATTCACCGAAATTTAAGGTAGATTTTAAGTTGGAATGGTATTATAATAGTAACAGTAAATAAGGGAGGACAGGATATGAGACTTCTTCTTGCGGAGGACGAAAAGGCTTTATCGAAAGCACTGGTCGCTATTCTGGAACGAAACAACTACTCGGTCGATGCCGTTTATGACGGGCAGGAAGCGCTCGACTATCTCGAGGCGGACAACTATGACGGGGTAATACTCGACATAATGATGCCGAAGGTCGACGGGTTCACCGTCCTTAAAGAAATGAGGGCAAAAGGAAACCAAATTCCCGTTCTTATGCTCACAGCCCGCTCGGAGGTGAGCGACAAGGTTGCGGGGCTCGACCTCGGGGCGAACGACTACCTTACGAAGCCGTTCAATTCGTAGGAGCTTCTGGCACGAATCAGGGCGATGACAAGGACCTCGACCCAACATCAGAGCTCACAGATAAAATTCGGAAACGCAACTCTGGACAGAGCGACTTTTGAGCTTTCTACTCCCTCGGGAAGCCTGCGACTTGCCAACAAAGAGTTTCAGATGCTCGAATTCCTTATGAACAACCCGCACACCTTTATCCCCTCCGAGAGATTCTTAGAGAAAATCTGGGGCTACGACAGCGAATCGGAGATAAACGTCGTCTGGGTTTATATCTCCTACCTGCGAAAGAAGCTTGACGCCCTGAAGGCGAACATCCAGATCAAGGCTGTCAGAAACGCAGGCTACTCTTTGGAGGAGATTCCCGATGATTAATAATCTACGCCTCAAGCTCATCGGAGCGACTATGCTTTCTCTTATTGTGGTTCTTTCGGTTGTTGTCGGAGTTATCACATATTCCACCTATCGCGGAATTATCGACGATGCGGATGCAGTTTTGGCACTTTTGGCGGACAACGGCGGAAGCTTTCCTGAAAGGATAGATGATCTTCCGGGAGATAATCTTTTATCGCCGGACACCAACAGACATCAGAATGACATCCTCGAATCTCCCGAGCTCGAATATGAGACAAGATACTTCACTGTTACCTTCAACAACCGTTCGGGAAACCTCGTTTCCGTGAACACCGGCAAGATTGCCGCCGTTGACAGCTCAGCCGCCGTCGAATATGCCGAGAGTGTTCTCGAAAAGAGCTCTACAAAAGGCTTTATGGACGACTACAGATATCTCGTGAACATAGGCGAAACCGAAACGACGGTTGTATTCCTTGACTGTGCAAGAAACCTCTCGACCTTCAGAACGGTTATCACGGCGAGCCTCGGAATTTCGGTTGCGGGACTTGTGATGGTGCTTATATTGCTTATTTTCCTTTCGGGAAGAATTGTCAAGCCTTTCTGGGAAAACTATGAGAAACAGCGCAGATTCATCACCGACGCAGGGCACGACCTCAAGACTCCCCTGACGGTTATCGGTGCCGATGCCGAAGTATTGGAAATGGACATCGGCGAGAACGAGTGGATAACCGACATCCGGAATCAGGTTGCAAGGCTTACGGACATGACAAACAGTCTTATAACGCTGTCAAGGATGGAAGAGCCGGAGCCGCAGTATCAGATGATTGACTTCCCTCTTTCGGACATTGTCGAGGAGACCCTTGAAGAATACCGGTCTCTTGCTAAGACCCAAGGCAAGAATCTTTCCGGCTCCGTTCAGCCGATGATAAGCCTCTGCGGCGACGAAAAGGCGATAAGAAGGCTTCTTGCGGTACTTCTTGACAACGCAATGAAATATTCGGACGAGAACGGCACCATAAGTCTTACCCTCGAACAGCAGAGGGGCTCAATCCGACTGTCGGTGTTCAACACCTGCCCTTATATGCCGAAGGAAAGCCTGCCGCATCTATTTGACAGATTCTATCGGACGGATGAAAGCCGCAACTCGCAGACAGGCGGCTATGGCTTGGGGCTTTCGATTGCCGCGGCTATCGTCACCGCCCACAAGGGAAAGATTTCCGCCTCGACCACGGACGAGAAATCGCTCTTGATTACAGTCACATTCCCTTCATAAAACTTTAACCTTGTTTTCACTTTTATTTAAGGCAGACTTAAGGAATGTAAAGTATACTTTAGATAATCCCTGAGGTACATCCGCCATTCGTACCCTTTCTGAACTCCTTTCGGAATCCAAATAGCGGATGTGCCCGGGGATCCCCCCATTTATGATTTAGAATTCGCAAGCACCCTGAAATCTTAAGGAGGACCAAAATGGACTATCAAGCCACGTTCAAGCGATATGAAGTCAAGTATATGCTGACCCGCGCCCAGAAGTACGCAATAAAAGAGACCATGCGACCTTATATGGAGCTCGACAAGTACGGAAGAACGACAATCAGAAATATATACTTCGATACCGAAAACTACCGCCTCATAAGGCACTCACTCGAGAGCCCTACCTATAAAGAAAAGTTAAGACTTCGGAGCTATAAGAAGGTCGGTCCCGAGGACCCCGCTTTCGTGGAGCTCAAGAAGAAATACAAGTCGGTCGTCTATAAGAGAAGGCTCGAGATGCCCGCAGGCGAAGCGACACTCTGTTTACTGCATGGTATTCCCCTTCCCGTTCACTCGCAGATTGCGGACGAGATTGAATATTTCAGAAGCTACTACGGCGACTTAAGACCGGCGATGTTTATCTCTTACGAGAGAGAAGCGTATTATTCGGACGACGGCTCGGATTTCAGAGTCACGTTTGACGAAAACATTCTCTGCCGTCAGGACGACTTCTCTTTAGAAAGCGACGCCTATGGGCTCTCACTGCTGGAAGACGGCATGACACTTATGGAAATTAAGACCTCGGGCGGATATCCGCTTTGGATGAGTCACGAGCTCAACAGACTTGGAATCTTCAAAACATCCTTCTCGAAATACGGCACGGCTTATCGCAAGATGTTCGAGGAGCACAGCCTGAGCCACACGGCACCCGTCAACACAATACAAGTAACAACCGGAGGACGTCTTTATGCTTGACAATCTTTTCAAAGGAATTTTCGATTCTGACACCACTTCAACTATCGCTGTTTCAGACTTTTTGGCCTGCGTGGTTTCCGCACTTTTAATAGGACTGATTCTGGCGTTGTGCTATATGTACAAGACCAGATATACAAAGAGCTTTGTTGCGACAATCGCGCTTTTGCCGGCTGTTGTATGCGTTGTTATAATGATGGTAAACGGCAATATCGGCACTGCGGTTGCGGTTGCGGGAGCTTTCAGCCTCGTGAGATTCCGTTCCGCCGCGGGAACAGCAAAAGAAATCCTTGCAATCTTTCTCGCGATGGGCACCGGACTTGTCGTCGGAATGGGCTATATAGGCTTCGGATTCCTGTGCGCCGTTCTCTTCGGAGCTGTAAGCATGCTCTATTCGACTCTTGACTTCGGCGTGAAGAAGAGAGCCGCTAAATACAAGACTATTCACATCACTATCCCCGAAGACCTCGACTATACGGGAGTTTTCGACGACCTCATGAAGGAGCACACCTCCGAGCATGAGCTCACTCACGTCAAGACCACCAACATGGGAAGCCTTTATCGTCTTACTTATGACATTGTCTTAAGAGACCCCTCAAAGGAAAAAGAATTTATCGACCAGCTCCGTTGCCGCAACGGCAACCTTGAGATTTCCATCTCGAAGCAGGAAACTCAGGTTGCGGAGCTCTGATCCCAACACTTTCGGGTTTGGATAGGAGAAAAGAAATATGAATCACAGGATAAAGAGAATTTTGTCGCTTATGACTGTGGTGGCATTGCTTACTACGTGTCTTGCGGGATGCTCGTCGAGCGCTTCAAGCACCGACAATCCCCTTGTGACCATCGACTCGAGCGAGATGTTCCTTGAGATAGTCGATTCGGAGATTGTCGAAGCTGACCCCGAGATGATGTTTGCGGACACTGCCGCTTCGGACTCAGGCGAGCTGTTCAGCGACGAGGATTACGAAATCGGCTATGACGAAGAAACGAGTGACACCATTACCCTTTCGGGAACGTCGGCTTCGAGCGATTCTTCGTCGGTCACAATTTCGGGAAGCACCGTTACAATCACCGATGAAGGAACCTATATTGTAAGCGGAACCCTCGACGACGGCATGATTATTGTCGACGCCGACAGCAAGGACGATATTCAGATTGTCCTGAACGGCGTTTCAATCACGAGCAAAACCTCAGCGGCTATATACGTTCTTAACGCCGACAAGGTTTATATCACGACCGCCTCGGGGACCTCGAACACCCTTGCAAACGGCGGAAGCTACGTTGATATCGACGAGAACAGCATTGATGCGGTCATCTATTCAAAGGACGACTTAACCTTGAACGGCTCGGGCACTCTTACGATAACTGCTGATGCTGGTCACGGAATCGTCTCGAAAGACGACCTGGTCATCACGAGCGGAACCTACAAGATTACTTCCGCAAGCCACGGCTTGAGCGGAAAAGACTGTGTCAAGATTGCGGGTGGAACCTTCACAATATCATCCGGCAAGGACGGAATCCATTCGGAGAATTCGGACGATACATCCCTCGGCTATATCTATATCACCGGCGGAACCTTTGATATCACGGCTTCCGACGACGGAATAAGCGCGTCGAATAATATCACCATAAACGACGGCAGCTTCACGATTGATTCTGTCGACGAGGGCATCGTGGCGGATCTGGCTGTCATTATCACCGATTCGACAATAAGTATCGACTCCGACAGCCACGGACTCTCGGCTTCCGAGAGCGTGAGAATCGCCGACGGCACAATTACAATAAATTCCTCGAAGGACGGAATCCACTCGGAAAGCTCCGAGGACACTACTATCGGATTTGTCTATATCTCCGGCGGAACGCTCAGGATTTCGGCTGACGATGACGGAATCAGCGCGGCGACATATGTCACCATCGAGGGCGGCAACATCACCATTGATGCGGGGCTTTCGACCTCGAATACAAGCCTCAAGGGCATCAAAGCCGTAAGCTCAATAAAAGTTACAGATGGCACCCTAACTGTTGATTCGGCGGACGATGCGTTGCACTCGGACGGAAGCATCACAATTTCAGGTGGAACGTTCACTATAGATGCCGAAGATGACGGAATCCATGCGGACACTACTCTTCAAATCACTTTCCTGTCATCCGCCAGGATTACAGCCGGCGGGCACGGTCTCTCTGCGGGAGAAAGCGTGAGAATTGCCAAGGGCAATTACACCATAACATCCGCAAAAGACGGAATCCACGCCGAGGATTCGGACGATACCACAATCGGGTTCGTCTACATCTCGGGCGGCAACTTCACGATAAACGCCGACGGCGACGGAATCAGTGCGGCAACATATCTCCAGATTGAAGACGGCGATTTCGACATCACCACAGCCGACGGTGCGGGAGAGGTTTCGACTTCTTACACCTCGGGCGGAGCCTTCAGTTGGGACGGTTGGAGTTCGGGTTCAAGCTCGGATGACTCGTCGAGCACCAAGGGTCTGAAGGGCGGCTCATCGGTCACCGTTTCGGGCGGCACCTTCAACATAGATTCCGAGGACGACGGCGTCCATTCGAACGGCGACGTTACCATCTCAGGCGGCACATTTGACATTGCGACCGGCGACGACGGAATGCACGCAGACGAAGCACTCACCATTTCAGGTGGAACTATCACAATCACTCAGAGCTATGAGGGCTTGGAGGGCACGACGGTCGACATCTCGGGCGGAAATATAGACCTCGTTTCGAGCGACGACGGCATCAATGCCGCAGGCGGCGGCGACTCGAGCGGCTTCGGGGGATTCGGCGGCTTCGGCGGAGACTCGTTCTCCTCGAGCAGTTCATCCTCAAGTATTACGATTTCCGGCGGCGTCATCTATGTCAAGGCGAGCGGCGACGGACTCGACTCGAACGGAACATTTACAATGTCGGGCGGCGAGCTTTATGTCTCAGGTCCCACAACGAGTGCCGATGCTCCCGTTGACTGGGAGAGCTCGGCGACGATTACCGGCGGAACGCTCATAGCTGTCGGTGCTTCGGGAATGCAGGAGAACTTCGGCTCGAATTCGACCCAGGGCTCGATGCTTCTCTCGGCAAGCGGCTCCTCCGGCGACACCATTACTCTTAAAGATTCAAGCGGCAACGTGCTTGTCTCATACACATGCAGTTCTTCTTATTCCTGCATCCTGATAAGCTGTCCTTCGCTCACTACCGGCTCGACCTATACAGTCACCTACGGCAGTTCGAGCACTTCAGTTACCCTCTCAAGCCTTATCTACAGCGAAACCACAGGCATGGGCGGAATGACCGGCGGCAACATGGGTGGCGGCAGAGGCGGCAACGACAACTTTGACAGCGGCATGACTGTTCCCGATTCAGGTTCAGCTCCCGACGGAGATATGGGAGGCAACATTGGCGACATGGGCGGCAACCAAGGAGGCTTCGGCGGCGGAGGCGGTCGAGGCGGCGACATGGGTGGCAACACAAACGGTGGCACCCAAACTTAATCACGGGTAAAACCCGTCCGGATGAACGTCTTCTACATTTTCACCAGCGTTTTTTCACCCTCACTTCCTGTTAGTTCATCCGGGCGGTTTTACTATACTTCAGTAAGAAATTAACTCTCCTCCATATTCAGATACCTCAAAAAAGCCCGGGCAAGGAAACAATCCTTGTCCGGGCTTTTATTTACGCCTGTATTTTCTTATCTCTGAACTCTTCCGGAAGCGTTGCCGCCGGCGAGGGATTCAACCTCCGCTACCGAGCAGAGGTTGAAGTCGTGCTCGATGGAGTGCTTCAAGCAGGAAGCCGCAACAGCGAAATCGATTGCCTTCTGGGGCTCGTAGCCGTTCATCAAAGAATAGATAAGTCCGCCGCCGAAGCTGTCGCCGCCGCCAACACGGTCGACGATGTGCATGTGGTACTGCTTCGAGAAGTAGGCGTTGTCGCCTGTGTAGAGCATGCCCGCCCAGTCGTTATCGTTCGCGGAGATTGAGGAGCGAAGAGTGATTGCAACATGACTGCAACCGAATCTTTCGTGGAGCTGACGGGCGACGCTGATATAGCCCTCGTGATTGAGCTTGCCGGAGTCGATGTCGGTGTTCTCGGCTTCGATTCCGAAAACGTCCTTGGCGTCCTCCTCGTTCGAGATGCAGACGTCGACGTAAGGAACAATCTTACTCATACACTCACGAGCCTGATCTCTTGTCCAGAGCTTCTTTCTGTAATTCAGATCACAGCTGACGGTTACGCCCTTTGCGTGAGCCGCCTTGACTGCGTCGAGGCAGATTTCGGGAAGCTCGCTGCCGAGAGCCGGAGTGATGCCGGTGAAGTGGAACCACTTGGCGCCTTCAAAAATCTTGTCCCAGTCGAACTCTTCCCTCTTTGCAAGAGAAATCGCGCTGTAGGCTCTGTCATAGATGACCTTGGAAGGTCTTTGAGATGCACCCTTCTCGGCAAAGTAGATTCCGACTCTGTCGCCGCCCCTGATGATATCCGAAGTGTCAACGCCGTAGCGACGAAGCTCGTTTACCGCCGCCTGACCTATTTCATGCTTCGGGAGCTTGGTTACAAACGAAGCGTCTACGCCGTAGTTGGCAAGAGATACCGCAACGTTTGCCTCTCCGCCGCCGAAGGTTGCCTCATAGGTGTTAGCCTGCAAAAATCTTAAATATCCCTCCGGGTTGAGCCTGAGCATAATTTCGCCGAAGGTTACCGCTTTATTTCCCATTACTGCGTCCTCCTATATTACTTTTTCTGTACGAGATGAATTGCGAAGCCCATGAATTCGTCCTTGAAATATACCGCACCTGTCGGGATTGTGGACTCGTCCGCAAATTCGTAGCCCTTTGACTTGAAGTATGCAACTGCCCTTGCGGTCGAATTGGTTGCGATTGCGATGTGACCGTACTTTCCTGGCTTCGGGGTCTTGCAGATTTCAATCTTCTTATCGGCCGTGAAAACGGAGGAATTGCCCTCGTTATAGCCGAAGCCGAACATTGTCTCAAGAAGCGACGCTGCCTTGAGCGCTTCCTCTGGAGCGTCGCAGTTGATTCCCATGTGGGCAAACTCGAGACCGAGCATTGCGTGAACGGCTTCTTTCGTAAGACGGGTAATTTCAGCCCAGTTTCCGGCATCGATAAGATCCTTCTTGACCATCCAAGTGCCGCCGCAGGCGATTATCTTGTTGAACTTGATATAATCGACCAAGTTTGTGGCATTTACGCCGCCTGTCGGGATGAATCTTAGCTTCTGATAAGGTGCCGAAACAGCCTTAAGCTTGGCGAGACCGCCGTTCTGCTCTGCCGGGAAGAACTTGACGATATCGAGACCCATGCTCATAGCCTGCTCCATTTCGCCGGGAGTTGCGGTTCCGGGCATTATGACTGCACCCTTCGAGAGTGCGTACTTAACGATTTCGGGGTTGAAGCCGGGAGTGACTATGAATTCTACTCCTGCATCGAGGGCATCGTCGACCTGCTCCTTTGTAAGAACTGTTCCCGCTCCTACGAGCATTTCGGGGAGTTCTTTTCTGATTCTCATGATGGCTTCCTTGGCACAGGCGGTTCTGAAGGTGATTTCAGCCGCCGGAAGACCGCCGTCACAAAGAGCCTTTGCAAGAGGAACAGCCCTGTCCGGGTCCTCAATCGCGATTACGGGGAGGATTCCGAGATTATAAATTTTATCTGCAATAGCTTGATAAGACATCGCTTTATCCGCTCCTTTGAAATTTTATTACAGCTTAATTATAATTGCTTGCGGGATAATTGTCAATAATCCCGAATTCAAATTCAAAAAAAGTCTATGCAATACTTAAAAAGGTCTTGAAAAGAATCACGCAAAATGTTATTATTATCTTGTGAAATACTGAGTTTTCGCTTGCGTGCCAAAAATCCGCAGACGGACTCTATATACATTTGAAAGGCTGTGGTTATATTGAAAATGACATTCAGATGGTTCGGTCACGACAGCGACAGCGTTACCCTTTCGCAGATTCGTCAGATTCCGAACGTAAGCGGACTTATGGGAGTCCTCGACTACAAAGCCGCCGGCGAGGTCTGGACCGAGGAGGAAATCAAGACTTATATCGACGAGGTTCATGCCGCAGGGCTTGAGTGCGAGGTTATCGAGAGCGTAAACGTCCACGAGGGCATCAAGCTCGGGCTTCCCACAAGGGACAAGTACATCAAGAACTACTGCATCACAATTCGCAACCTTGCAAAATACGGTGTCAAGTGCATCGTCTATAACTTCATGCCTGTTCTTGACTGGCTGAGAACCGACCTTGCTAAGCCCAATCCCGACGGCTCGACAAGCATGTATTACGACGAAGAAGAGCTTGGAAGCATGACTCCCATCGAGATAGTCCGGAAAACCTCCGAAGGTTCGAACGGCTTCACCCTTCCCGGTTGGGAGCCGGAAAGGCTTGCGGACCTCGAAAAAGTTCTTAAGCAGTATGAGAGCGTTGACGAAGAACAGCTTCTTGCAAACTATAAGTACTTCCTTGAGGGAATTATCCCGACCTGTGAGGAGTGCGGAGTTGTTATGGCTTGCCATCCGGACGACCCGGGATGGAAAATTTTCGGTCTTCCGAGACTTGCCCACACTCAGGAGGGCTACGATAAGATTGTCGGTCTTGTTGACAGTCCCTGCAACACCCTTTGCCTCTGCACCGGTTCCTTGGGCTCGAACACCGAAAACGATGTCGTTTCCATCATCCGCCACTTCGGCGAGATGGGCAAGATTGGCTGTATGCACGTTAGAAACATAAAGCACTTGGGGTCCGATCGCAGATTCTGCGAGACGAGTCATCTTTCATCCGACGGCGAGCTTGACATGTACGAGATTATGAAGGCGATTTATGAAGTCTGCCCCGACACCTACATCCGCCCCGACCACGGAAGGATGATCTGGGGAGAGACCGGCAGACCGGGCTATGGTCTCTATGACAGAGCGTTGGGCGTTTGCTACCTCAATGGTCTCTGGGAGGCTATTGACAAGAGTAAGAAGGAGTGCAATAAATAATGAAGCTCTGTTTGGATTCGCTTAAGAATACAGAAGCTTGGGGAGAGATAAAGCTCCCTAAGTATGACGTGGAAAAAGTAACCGAGAACACGCATAAAAAACCTGTCTGGCTCCACTTCGGCGCCGGAAACATTTTCAGAGGATTCATTGCGAGCTTGCAGCAGAATCTCCTTGACAACGGTCTTTCCGAAACGGGAATTATCGCCGCCGATACTTTCGACTACGAGATTATCGACAATATCTTCAAGGCTCACGACAACCTGACCGTAAGCGCAAGTCTATTGCCCGATGACTCGGTCGAAAGCGAGGTTATCGCCTCCGTCTGCGAGGCTTTGAAGGCTGATGTCACCGATGAAACCGAGATGGCTCGGTTCTATGAGATAGCGAAGAGCCCGTCACTCCAGATGATAAGCTTTACAATCACCGAGAAGGGCTATGCCGTCAGGAACACTCAGGGCGAGCTCACTCCCCTTGTGACTGCTGATATCACAGAAGGTCCGAAGCACGCTCGGCACGCTATGAGCTTTGTAACCGGGCTGATGCTCGAAAGATATAAAGCCGGAAAGCTCCCCATTGCGCTCGTAAGCATGGACAACTGCTCGCATAACGGCGAGAAGCTCAAGTCTTCTGTTATGACCATTGCGAACGGCTGGGTTGAGAACGGATTCGCCGATAAGGGCTTCGTCGACTATCTTAACGACGAGAGAGTTGTCGGGTTCCCGTGGAGCATGATTGACAAAATCACTCCCCGTCCTTCTGAGAAAGTGGAAGCAATTCTTACCGATGCCGGGCTCGAGGAGATGTCCCCCATTGTCACCTCGAAGAAGACATTTATCGCGCCGTTTGTCAACGCCGAGAAGCCGCAGTACCTCGTTATCGAGGACAGCTTCCCGAATTCGCGCCCTCCGCTTGAAAAAGCCGGAGTTTACATGACAGACAGGGACACTGTAAACAACGTCGAGAGAATGAAGGTCACTACATGTCTGAATCCTCTGCACACTGCCCTTGCTGTTTACGGGTGCTTGCTCGGATATACCCTTATCTGCGAAGAGATGAAGGATGAGGATCTCGTCAAGCTCGTAAGAAAGCTCGGATATGATGAGGGCTTGCCGGTTGTTACCGACCCGGGAATCCTCTCGCCAAAGGCGTTTATCGACGAGGTCATCAACGAAAGACTCCCGAACCCGTTCATGCCGGACGCTCCGCAGAGAATCGCTACAGATACCTCTCAGAAGGTTGGAATCCGCTTCGGCGAGACCATCAAGAGCTATGAGGCTAACGGAAACGTCGACAAGCTCGTTGCCGTTCCCCTTGCGATTGCGGGATGGCTCAGATACCTCTTGGGCGTTGACGACAACGGCGAGGCTATGGAGATTTCAAACGACCCGCTCAAGGACGAACTGAAATCTATGCTTTCAGGAATCGAGCTCGGCAAGCCGGAAACCGTAGGCGACAAGCTTGACAGCATCCTCTCGAATTCCGAGATTTTCGGAACAGACCTCGTCAAAAACGGTCTTTCGAAGAAGATTACCGAGATATTCCTGAAAGAAATTTCGGGCACCGGTGCGGTCAGAGCTGCTCTCAAAGAGTATCTGAACTGAAATGCTGAAAAGAATTTTTGCGACACTGATGGCGGGCATGCTTATGATGACCGCCGTCGGATGCACACAGTTGGTTGAAAGCGACCCGTCGGAAACGACTTCCGAAGTGACGGAAGCTACGACCGTAGCGACAGAAGCGACTACCGAACCGACCACCGTCACAACCGAGTCGACAACCGTCACGACAGAAGAACCGGAGCCGGACATAAGGACTGTAACGCTTCTCTGCGCCGGAGACAACCTTATACACTCTTCCATCTACAATCAGGCACACAGAAGAGCGAAGGCTAACGGCGACGAGGACGGGTATGACTTCGACTATGTTTATGAGAAGATAGAGAGCTACCTCGAGGACGTCGACCTTGCAATCCTGAATCAGGAGACCATTGTCACTGACGAGCTCGAGCCGAGCGATTACCCGAATTTCTGCTTCCCGGGAGACCTGGGAAGAAAGATGGTGGACCTCGGGTTCAACGTCATTTCGATTTGCAATAATCACGTTCTTGACAGAGGCGAAACGGGGCTTCTTGCTACATTAAACTTCTGGAAGGAGCAGGACGGCGTCATCTGCTACGGGGCTTACGAGAGCGAAGAGGATATGAATAATATCCGCACCACCGAGATTAACGGGATTACTTTTGCTTTCTTAGGCTACACCGAGCACACAAACGGGCTTTATCTCCCGTCCGACACCGAGTGCTGGATTATAAGAATCACAGATGCGAATATGGATCTGATTGAAGAGCAGGTCCGGTATGCCGACAGCATTGCGGATGTTGTGGTTGTGTCGGTTCACTACGGCACGGAGGTATCGAACGAGCTGTCAACACTTCAGAAGACCTTCACGCCGAACCTCGTTGAATGGGGCGCAGACCTCATCATCGGAACACAGGCGCACACCGTCGAGACTATGGAATACATAGACAAGCCCGACGGCGGACAGGCATTCGTCTTCTACGGGCTCGGGAGCCTCGTCTCCGCCATGGCTGACCCGCTTGCGATGGTCGAAATTTTAGGCAAATTAGAGATTACAAAAAATATGGACACCGGAGAAGTGACCATCGAGAACGTCAAGGCGATTCCGATTATCACCCAGTGCGGCTATAACTACTCGAATATTCACATCGAGCCGTATGCGACTTATACCGACGACCTGCTGTCGTCACACGGCTGTTCGGGATTCACTCAGGACACTATCGACAAAGTCCTGAGCTACATCCCCGAAGAATTTCTCTCGATAGAATAACACCAAAATATAATCATTTATCAGGAAAGGAAGATGCAACAAATGAAATTTGCAGACGGATATTGGCTTAATCAGGTCGGGTATTCGGTCAACTACGCCAATCAGGCTTATGAGGTTGACGAAATCCCGAACGGCGTCAAAATCTTGGCTACGAATGCTAAAATCTGGAACAGAGGGCAGACCCTCGGAGGACCTACACTCGAGCTTGAAATCACCTCCACTATGGAGAACGTTATCAAAGTCTCGGTTGTCCACTACAAGGGAACCCTCGATGATTCTCCTAAATTCGAGCTTAACGAGGACACAGGCTATAAGCCCGTGGTCGAAAACGGCGAGAAGTGCGCCACTATTACAAGTGGCAACACCAAAGTCGTCATCAACAAAGAAAACTGGGGAATCGAGTATTACTACGGCGACAAGCACCTGACAGGCGGAAGCTACAGAGCATTGAGCTACATCACCGAGCAGAACAGCCGCGCCGAGAAGAGGCTCCAGACGCACGTTGACGACACATTCTGGACCTATCCCGCAGATCCGCACACGTCCTATATCCGCGAACAGCTCACGCTCGATGTCGGAGAGTATGTCTATGGCTTCGGCGAGAAGTTCACCCCGTTTATAAAGAACGGTCAGACTGTTCAGGTCTGGAACTCCGACGGCGGAACCTGCTCGGATCAGTCATACAAGTCGATTCCGTTCTATGTTTCTTCGAACAGCTACGGCGTGTTCGTAAATTCTTCGGATAACGTTTCGTTTGAAGTCGCTTCCGATACCGTTTCGAAAGTCTCCATCACCATCCCCGGCGAGAGCCTTGAATACTTTGTAATCGGCGGCGAAAACCTTGAGGAGGTTCTTTCTAACTACACCACCCTCACCGGCAAGCCGGCACTTCCTCCGGCTTATACCTTCGGTCTCTGGCTTACAACCTCGTTCACAACTCAGTATGACGAGGCTACTATTACATCGTTTATTGACGGCATGGCTGAGAGAGATATCCCGCTGTCTGTTTTCCACTTCGACTGCTTCTGGATGAAGGAATACGAGTGGTGCAACTTCGAGTGGGATTTGAAGCAGTTCCCCGACCCGCCGGCAATGCTCAAGCGTCTTCACGACGACAAGGGACTCAAGACCTGCGTATGGATCAACCCCTATATCTCCCAGCGTTCGAAGCTCTTTGACGAGGGCGTCGAGAACGATTACTTCATCCTGAACCCGGACGGCTCGGTATTCCAGTGCGACATGTGGCAGCCGGGAATGGCTATCGTCGACTTCACGAATCCCGAGGCTTGCGAGTGGTATGCTTCGAAGCTTCGTGCCCTCTGCGAGATGGGTGTTGACTGCTTCAAGACCGACTTCGGTGAGAGAATCCCAACCGAGTGCGTTTACTACAACGGTGCAGACCCGATCAAGATGCACAACTACTACACTTATCTTTACAACAAGACCGTCTTCAACGTTCTTAAAGATTACTACGGCGAGAACAAGGCTTGCCTCTTTGCAAGAAGCGCAACCGTCGGCTCACAGCAGTTCCCTGTTCACTGGGGCGGCGACTGCTCGGCTGAGTACAGCTCGATGGCTGAGACCCTCAGAGGCGGACTTTCACTTTCACTCTCCGGTTTCGGATTCTTCTCACACGATATCTCAGGCTTTGAGCAGACTGCAACTTCCGACATCTACAAGCGTTGGTGTGCTTTCGGACTTCTCTCGACCCACTCGAGACTTCACGGAAACAGCTCCTACAGAGTTCCGTGGCTCTTTGACGATGAGGCCTGCGATGTCCTCGGCTTCTTCACAAAATTAAAGGGCAAGCTGATGCCTTACATCTTCTCTCAGGCTGTCAAGACGCATCAGAAGGGCGTTCCGATGATGAGAGCGATGGTTATGGACTATGCCGACGACCCGACCTGCAGAACTCTTGACATGCAGTATATGCTCGGCGACAACCTCCTCTGCGCTCCGATTATGAACGACAGAAGTGAGGCGCTCTGGTATCTCCCCGCAGGAAAGTGGACTGATGTCATCACCGGCGAGGTCTACGAGGGCGAAAAGTGGCACCGCGAGACCATGAACTACTTCAGGATGCCTGTCCTTGCGAAGCCCAACTCCATCATCGTCTGGGGCGACTTCAAGAGAGATTTCGAGTATGACTACATGCGCAATGCCGAAGTCGTTATCTACGAGCTCGACGACGGCAAGACCGCTTCGGCAGTCGTTTACGACAAGGACGCTGTCAAGGTTACTGAAATCACAGCGACACGCTCCGGCAACACTGTAACTGTCAGCTATGACAAGTGCGATTGCGACTTTACTGTCAAGATTAGTGGCACAGACAAGGCTGTTTCCTGCCCTGCTGGGTCGACTTCGGTTACGATTGAGATTTAAGTTTTCGGACATAAAAAAGCGGGCGGATGATATCCGCCCCTACTTTTGTCCGTTTAATATTGCCTCTGCTAACCTATCCCCTTCATACCTGAGCTTCAGCGAAAAGAAGGGCTCGTCGCTGTCTAAGAGCTTGAAAAAGATTTTATCGCCTTCCCAGATGGGGAGGTTTTTTATTTCCGATTTTTTCACCCATTCGAGGTCGCCCTCATTGCAATCAAGGCTTAATTTGCCCTCGTAGTCGGTGCAGGTGAAGAGGTGCATTTGCTCGGTGTAAGTATCATCCGTTACAAAAGTGACAATGCCACGGTAACGGGGATTTATAAGATTGACGCCGGTTTCTTCGTAGGCTTCGCGGATGACGCAGTCATAGGGCGACTCGCCGAACTCGAAATGCCCGCCGATGCCAATCCACTTGTCGTGGTTCATGTCGTTTTTCTTCTTGACACGGTGCATCATGAGGTAAGCGTCGTCTTTTTCGATGTAGCAAAGAGTTGAATTGTCCATGTATGTCCTCCATGTATATTTCCAAAAAATCTGTTAATACTTAGCTTTAAAGAACGCCCGAACGGGCAGAAAGCGAGTGCAAATTCAGTATGAATGATAAAGTCAAGAAGAGTCTTAAATCGAGCGGGGTGTACATTGCTCTTTGCGTGGGGATTCTGGCGGTCGGCGTGGCGACGGCTGTCGGTTACCGGACGGCAGTGGGGTCTCTCACGGAGACACTTATCCCCGATGTGAGCGACGCACTTGAGCTCCCCGACCTTGACGACTACGAGACGGTCGACTCGATTGTGACCGACGCCGTAAAATCGGAGGAAGCGATAATCGAAGATGACGACGCTTCGGAAGTGACCGCCGCCGACATCACCGAAGAGCTTGAGACACTTTTCTATGAGGAGGCGAAGATGCTACCGGTGTCGGGAGAAATCCTGACAGAATACTCGTGGGGAGAGCTTGTGAAGATGACGGGGAGCGTCTGGAAGACCCATGACGGCATCGACATCTCAGCCACGGAAGGCACAGCGGTCAAGTCGATGACCTCGGGAACCGTTACCGACATCTATAACGACACCCTTTGGGGCAACTGCGTCGTCATCGACCACGGCGACACGGTTATCGGCTACTATTGCGGCTTGGGGGATGACATTTCCGTAAGTGTCGGCGATAAAGTGGCATCCGGCACGGTTATAGGAACGGTCGGCAATACGGCGGATATAGAATCGGATCTTGAATCGCATCTGCACTTTGCTCTCAAATACGAGGGCACATGAATTGACCCGATTTCCTATATCGAGCCTGTGAAATAATCGGGCTCTACAAATACGCAGTGCATCTTGACCGGTGCACTGCGCTTTGATTTTATCATCCCTTCAAGCCTTTCGCCTGACGAACCATGTCCTCGACAACTATGTCATAGATTTCTCCGAGAGTGGAGCAATATTCGAGAACCTTCCAAGGCTCGTTTGTGTGGTAGTGAATCTTGATGGTCTCCTCGTCGCCGTATGCCAAGAGGCAGTCGCCCTTGAAATGCTCGACAAAGTAGTCGTCGATTTCGTCCTCGTCAAGATTCTCTCCGTCGATGAGGAGCTGGGTGTCATACCTGAATTCTATCTCTTCACTGTTAAGCTGTTCGTCCATTGTGAACCTCCTATTTTACATTACAAGATTTATTATCATTCCGCTGAATGCACCTATCAGGTACAGAAGCAGAAAGATTGCTATGTTTTCCTTGAGTCTCTTGTTGGTCTTGAAGAGAACCACGATTCCGAGACCCGCTCCGGTCGAGAGCCCCGCGACTACCGAGCCGAAGGAAAGACCTCCTGCGGCATACAAATTGGTCAGAAGCACCGATGCGGCGCAGTTCGGGATGAGCCCTATAAGAGCCGCCAGAAACGGCTGGAAGATGCTGTCGGTCATTAAAATGCTTCCGAGCCTGTCCTCTCCGAGGAGCTCGATTGCGAAGCCCAAGACAAGCGACGTTATGAATAAGAATATGAAAATCTGGACAGTGTGCTTTGCGGCGGAATAAACCACTCCGTGCTCCTCACAGCCGCAACCTTCGCACAGATCGCTGAACGGCTCCTCTTCCTCGTTGCCTTTTCGGTGGAAGAATCGGAGTATTGTGTCTATAAGAAGCCCCGCAAGAATCGCTATTATCAGCTTTGCAAGTATAAGTCTTCCGACATCGGCGGCGTTTCCACCGGACAATAGAATCGGGATTGCTTCGTCGCTCGTGGCGATGTAGACCGCCATCAGAGTGCCGAGGCTCACGAGCCTCCCAGAGAAAAGATTCGTCACAGCAACGGAAAATCCGCATTGCGGCACACAGCCGATTATCGCTCCGCCTATCGGTCCGAACGGTCCCATCCTGCGAAGAGAATTTGCAAGCTTATCGCTCGCCTTGTGCTCTAAAAACTCTATCAGCAGGTACGCACCGAACAGAAACGGAAGCATTTTCGCCGTGTCTATGAGTGCGTCCAAAACTACATCTATAACTAAATCCATATAAAACCCCTATTTTAATTTCTAACTCTTCCATTTTACATTAATTGAGTAAGGCTGTCAAGTTGATTTTCACGCTTTTTTGTGCTACAATAGACTCAGATTGTACTATGGAGGAATCTGTATGGCTATAAAATACATATTGGCATCAAGTTCGCCGAGAAGACATGAGCTTTTTGCGTTCATCACCAAAGATTTCGAGGTTATCTCGCCCGACTGCGATGAAGTGCTTCCAAAAGAGACCGAACCCTATTCGGTCCCGGAAATTCTGGCGGTCAGGAAGGCTATGAGCGTCGCAAAGACTCATCCCGACGAGATGGTCGTCGGATGCGACACGGTTGTAATCCTCGATGGTGTTATCTTCGGAAAGCCGAAGGACGAGGCGAACGCTTACGACATGCTCGGGACACTTTCCGGGAGAACGCACACCGTCGTCAGCGGCGTCTGCATTTGCTACAAGGGCAGGACGCTTTCCTTCTCGCAGGAGACGGATGTCGAGTTCTATCCCCTCTCGGACAGCGAAATCAGGAATTACATAACCGAATTCAAGCCTCTCGACAAAGCCGGCTCCTATGGAGTTCAAGACGGCGGAGCGCTCTTTATAAAGGGCATCAGGGGCGACTATTACAACGTCATGGGGCTTCCGATAGCACGGCTCAAGCGCGAAATCGACAAGCTCATCACGCTGGCGGGAGGCTGAGAGATGGGACTCTTCAAGAAGAAAGACAAGTACACTCTCTCACGGAAAGACCTGGCGAAATTCAACGGCAAGTCGATCCAATACGCCGTCGAGAGGATTGACGGACAGGAAAAGGTTCTTGGGAAGAACGGCGGGATTATCATCCTCAGCGATGTTATCGTCGTCATGTGCGAAGCGCACGAGGTCTTCAGATGCCGTATCAAGGGCGCAACCATGGGCGAGCTACTGAGCGGAAACGACGTTGAAATAGTCGGCTATGACGACTACACCGGCGAAAAGCGCTTTGTCACGGCGCACTATTCCTACTATCGAAAATAGGAGGCGAATCACATGAACGAGAAGCGGCTGTTACTCGTATATAACCCCAACTCGGGGACGAAAACGATTGCGAAAAAGCTTTCGGACATCGTCGACACCTTCACAAAAGGTGGATATGAGGTCACCGTCCACCCGACGCAGAGACGGCTCGACTGTCTTGAGACGGTCTCCGAAAATTGCAACGCCGGATACGACAGAATCGTGATTGCCGGCGGCGACGGGACTCTGAACGAAGCCGTCAATGGATTCATCCGTGCCGATTACCGGAGCAGCTTCGGCTATATCCCCTGCGGGTCGACGAACGATTTCTCGAAGTCGGTCAGGATTCCGACGAGGACGCTCGATGCGGCGAAGACGGCTATAGAAGGCGTGCCCTTCGTCTGCGACGTGGGGAGCTTAAACGGCAGATATTTCACCTATGTTGCGGCTTTCGGGACGCTTGCCGAGGTCTCCTACAGCACGCCCCAGAACGCAAAGAATCAGCTTGGATTCAGCGCATATATTTTGGAGGGCCTGGCTTCCCTTCCGGCGATGACTTCCTATAAACTCACATTCGAATCGGAGGAAAGAAGCGGCAAGGGCGACTATCTCCTCGGGCTTATCTTAAACACCGTTCATGTCGGCGGGATGAAGATTCGGGGCGTCGACGACATCCGCCTTGACGACGGAAAGTTCGAGGTTCTGCTCATCAAAAATCCCAAAAACACCGCAGAGCTCAACCACATCATAGCTTCGGTCATGAAGCTTGATTTCGATAACGAGTATATGGACGGGTTCAAGACATCGAAGCTCACTCTTAAGTGCAAGACGCCGATTGCCTGGACGGTTGACGGCGAAAAGGGCGGAGAATACACCGAGTCGGTGATTGAGGTCAGGGAGAAGGGGCTCAAGGTTCTGGTGCAGAAGAAAAATTGATTGTGAAATAATACAAATACCGCCTCGATGATGGATCGGGGCGGTTTTATTTCCATATGTACGAGTGATTCTGTTCCGATATCGTTGACTTCGGTCACGCTATCAGATACTGATACAGCTCCGAGACGCTCATGTCCTGCATCATCCTTTTCAGGGATTCGAGTTCGGATGAAATCATCTCGTCGAGAACCTGCATGCCGAGGAGCTCGACCGGGGCTTTATCGTCGGTCAGGATTAAATCGCTGGGTTCGACTTCGGTCATGCGATTGTAAACTCTGGTCATGAAGGTATTGACCGTTCCGTCAAGGGAGTCAAGGCTCGCACCGAGCTGGTCATAGCAATCATAGCTGTTCGAGGCGAAAAGAACGAGGTTCGAGCCGCTTGTCGCGACGGTGTAGACGCTATCGAAAACCGACTTTATCGTTCCGCAGAGATAGTCGTTGATACTGTCTTCGTCGCTTGTCGAGTACATGTTCATATTGACGACCATTACTCCTCCGTCGTTAAGGTGCTCGGCGACCTCCTCGAAGAACTCAACGCTCGACATTTGGAACGGGATTGTTATGTCCTGATAGGCGTCGACCATAATCACGTCATAGGTCTCATTGGTAAGGTTGATGTAGGCTCTGCCGTCCTGAGTGTAGGTCGTGACGCAGTCGGAAAGGTCGAAATATTCATATGCCAAATCTATAATCTTCTGGTCGATCTCGACACCGTCGATGTCTGTTATTCCGAAATAGTATTCACACTGAGTGGCGAATGTTCCGGTGCCGAGTCCTAAAATAAGCACAGAAGTGTCTTCATTTTCTGCGGCTCCTGCCATTACGGGCGCGGCGAGTGCGTAGTCATAGTACATTCCCGTGAGACCGGTTGTCTTCATCTTGACAGACTGAACGCCGAAGAGGACGTTTGTCGACAGGTAAATCGAGTCCTCGTCCTCCTCAACTCTTAGATAGTTATAGATTGATTCGCCCTCATAGAGGATATCCGTCTCCCAGAAAGCGACGCCGATATTGTTCGAGAGAATTCCCAGCGCAAACACCACTACCATCGCGATTCCTTTGCCAACGAAGCGCTTCTTTTTCATAATCCAGTAGACGATGCAGACGATGTAGAGAATGCTCGCAAACAGGACGAAGGTCATCGCAGTGCCGATGTTCGGGATTGTCACGAATGTGGGCAGGAAGGTGCCGATTATTGAGCCGATGGTGTTGCAGGCTTCAATGCGTCCAACAGTTCTGCCGCTCTCCTCAAGGCTCGAGGTTGCATATTTGACGAGGTTCGGGGTTACCATTCCGAGAACCAGAAGCGGGAAAACGAAGACGATTATGCAGGAGACGAACGCCGCGACGATGAGGTAGTTCGTCGTCACGAACATCGCAAGCACCAAGGCAACTCCGGCGATGATGAACTTTCCGACAAGAGGGATGAGCATCGTCCACGTTGCCGCGCCGAAAAGCCAACCGAAAAGATAGTCAGGGTTGTTGTGCTTGTCCGCCATCTTCCCGCCGAGGACGTTTCCTATCGCCATCGCAATCATTATGGTACCGATGACTATCGTCCAGACAATCTGACTCGATGAGAAATAGGGGGCCAGAAGCCTCTGTGCGCCGAGCTCTATCGCCATTACCGACAGTCCCGAGAAGAACGCCGTGGCATAAAACAGCCATTTGTTTTTCATTGTAACTCCTTTCGCAATTTGAATGGGTTTACCTATAGTTTTCTACTGCCGCTCTCTCAGCGGGGAGCATGCTCTCGTATCTCTTCATATAGCTATTGAAGCCTTCGATATCACTTTCGGAGGGCGCCTCTGTCGTGGACTTCATGTTGTCGCCGCAGAAGATGTTATTCTCGAGATAATCAGCAAGAGCTTCGCCTTCGGACTTAAGAGCCATATACTGCGCCAGAAGCGCCATTCCCCATGCACCGCCTTCGCCGGCTGTCTCCATTACGGAAACGGGGGTGTTCATCGCAGCCGCAAGGAGCTTCTGCCCGACGCCCTTTGTCTTGAAGTAGCCACCGTGACCTGTAATCCGATCGATTTCCACCTTTTCAGCCGCCAGAATATCGAGACCTATTTTTAAAGTTGCCAAAGCTGAAAACAGATTGTTTCTGATTAAATTTGCAAGTGTGAAATTGCCGTCGGGGACCCTCACGAGGAGCGGTCTACCCTCGTCAAGCTTGGTGATACTCTCTCCCGAGAAGTAGTTGCAGGAGCAGACGCCGCCGCAATCGGGGTCGCCCGTCATCGCATGAGTGAGAAGCAGGTCATAGAGGTCGGGCTTTCTCATCGGGTGACCGGAAAGATTGGCGAACTCCATGAAAATCTTCATCCAAGCGTCAAGGTCGGAGGAGCAGTTGTTGCAGTGAACCATCGCAACCGGCTTGCCGTCGGGAGTCGTGACCATGTCAATCTCGGGATAATACTTCGAAAGGGGCTTGTCAAGGACAACCATCGCAAATACCGATGTTCCTGCCGAAACGTTACCGGTCTTCACTCTCACGCTGTTTGTCGCCGCCATTCCGGTGCCTGCATCGCCCTCGGGAGGGCAAAGAGGAATTCCGGGCTGAAGCTTGCCGGTCGGGTCGAGGAATTTCGCCCCCTCGGGAGTGAGGGCTCCCGCGTTTTCTCCCGCCATGAGAATGTCGGGGAAAATCTCGGAAAGTGTCCATGAGAAGCCATAGGGCTTGACAAGCTCGTCGAACTTCGCGACCATTCCGGCATCGAACTTACCGGTGTTCGAATCTATTGGGAACATTCCCGAAGCTTCGCCGACGCCGAGAACTCTGTTCCCTGTCAGCATATAGTGGATATATCCGGCGAGAGTGAGGACATATGAGATGTCCTTGACGTGCTCCTCGCCATTGAGAATTACCTGATAAAGATGAGCTATCGACCAACGCTCGGGGATATTGAAGCCGAAAAGCTCGGAAAGCTCCCCTGCCGCCTGAGCGGTGATGGTGTTGCGCCATGTTCTGAACGGAACGAGGAGCTTTCCCGACTTGTCGAAAGCCATATAGCCGTGCATCATCGCACTGAAGCCCATTGCACCCATCGTGGTGAGAGGCTCGCCGTACTTCGACTCAAAATCGCTTGCCAGCGAGGCGTAGCAGTCCTGCAAACCGGTGTGGATATCCTGAAGAGAATATGTCCAGATGCCGTTTTCGAGACGGTTTTCCCAGTCGTGAGCGCCGGATGCAAGCACTTCGCCGTGGGTGCCGGTTAAAATTGCCTTAATTCGGGTGGAGCCGAATTCTATTCCCATAAAGGTTTTCTTCTGATCTATCGCAGTTGTCATTACATAGTCCTCCGAAAGTAAAATGTTACCTTTAATTATACCCGTAAAAGCGCTTATTGTCAATCGTGAAGAGAAAATCTTTCGGGATTTGTTTTCGTATTTTCCTTTGTGCAATATGTACAAATCAGGGCTGAAATTGTAACAAAATTGTAATTGTAATTTCTTTCGAAGTGTGATACAATATAATGGATTGAGAAAGCGGAACGGCTTTACAGCTTTTTTTGAGCCGCTCCCGAACCCGAATTTTCAGCTTATTGCTTTAGCTTATTTGCGTTAGCTTATTTGCTCTCAGGAGATAAACATATATGGAAGAAAAATTAGTTATCAACGGCGGAAAGCCCCTTAAGGGCGACGTCTATATCAGCGGCGCAAAGAATGCCGCAGTAGCCATTGTTGCCGCAACAATCCTTTGCGACGAGCCCGTTACACTTGAGAATGTCCCCGAAATCGGCGACATCGGAATCTGCGTCAAAATCCTTTATGAGATGGGCGCAAGCATCAAAATCATCGACAAAAACACCATAAGAATAGACACAAGAGGAATCAGTGATCCGGTCGTCCCCTATGAGCTCGCCAGATCTATCAGAGCTTCGAGCTACTTTATGGGAACGCTCTTGGGCAGATTCAAGAAAGCCGACGTTCCGCTCCCCGGCGGATGTGACCTCGGCGACAGACCGATTGACCAGCACATCAAGGCGTTCAATGCCCTCGGTGCCGAATATTCGCTTGAAGGCGGAATCGTAAGGCTTCGCGCTGACGAGCTTATCGGAAACCAGATTTACTTTGACAAGCACACCGTTGGCGGAACCATCAACGCGATTTGCGCCGCCGTCAAGGCAAAAGGCTTGACCGTCATAGAGAATGCGAATAAAGAACCGCACATTGTCGACCTTGCCAACTTCCTGAACTCCATGGGAGCCGACATCATGGGCGCAGGCACCGACGTTATAAAGATAAGAGGCGTCGACTACCTCAAGGGTATCACCTATTCCGTAATCCCCGACCAGATTGAAGCCGGAACCTATATGGTTGCCGCCGCCGCCACAAAGGGCGACGTGTGGGTCAAGAACGTAATCCCGAAGCACCTTGAATCAATCACTGCAAAACTCCGAAAAGTCGGCGCGACGGTTGAAGAATATGACGAATGCGTTCATGTTTATGTCGATGGTCCGCTTCTCAAAACTACACTCAAGACCCTTCCCCACCCCGGTTTCCCGACCGATATGCAACCGCAGTTCTCGACTCTTCTCACGATTGCCGAAGGGACAAGCGTCGTAACGGACGACATCTTCGACAACCGGTTCAGATATGCAAATGAGCTGAGAAGAATGGGCGCAGACATCACCGTCGAGGGCACCACAGCCGTCATTCAGGGCGTTTCCGAGCTGAACGGAGCCGCCGTAAGAGCACCCGACCTACGTGCCGGAATCGCGCTCGTAATCGCAGGTCTCATAGCGAACGGAACAACAGTCGTCGAGAACATCTACCACATCGAGAGAGGCTATGAGAACATCGAGGACAAGCTCATGGGGCTCGGTGCCGACATAGTCAGAGTCAGAGAATACGACACCGTAAAGAGAACCGGCTGATAAATACCACAGATAATAATTCTCCTGCGTATCTCCTTTGCGGGATTTACGCAGGGTTTGTTTTGCCCAGATTCAGAAAGGGACGTGTCACGTTGTCAAGAATATATCCGCTGTTTTCGTCAAGCTCGGGAAATTCCTGCTTTATTGGAAATCCGAGCGAAGGGATTCTCATAGATGCCGGCTTGAGCTGTAGGAAGCTCACTCAGGCACTGCTGCAGAACGACATCCCCGTAGAAGCGGTGAAGGCCGTCTTCATAACCCACGACCACACCGACCACATTGCGGCTCTCAAGGTCTTCAACAAGCACTATGACATCCCCGTCTATGCTTCTGCGAAGACGATGAGATGGCTCATCGACCACGGACATCTGAGCCGTGGATGCTGTCAGCAGGAGGTCGGCGAGGAGATTGTCGTCGGGGATTTTGCGATTAAGTCGTTCAAGACGCCGCACGATGCCATCGAAAGCGTCGGATATAAGATTGAAATGCCGGACGGCAAGACCTGCGTCTACTGCACCGACCTCGGGCACGTCACAAAAGAGGTCGACGAGAACCTAAGGCTTGCGGATCTCGTATTCTTAGAATCAAACTACGACGAGAATCTTCTCCGGAACGGTCCCTACCCGTTCGCCTTGAAGCAAAGAATCGCCTCGCCGGACGGGCATCTTTCGAACAGCGCGAGCGCAAAAGAGCTCCACAGCCTCATAGAAAACGGGCTCACAAAGATAGTTCTGGGGCACCTGAGCCGCGAAAACAACACCCCGCAGATTGCCGAAAATTCACTTATACGGGAGCTCGGAGACGAGTTCACGCGAAACCGGGATTATCTTCTGTACATAGCGCCTGTCGAAACAAGCGGAATGGCGGTGACCTTCTGATGAACATATCCATTATCGCCGTCGGGAAGCTGAAGGAGAGCTACTGGCGGGATGCTATAGCGGAATATTCGAAGAGAATTTCCCGATTCGCTCATTTTGAGATTGTGGAGCTCCCCGAGTCAAGGCTTTCCGATAATCCTTCCGATGCGGAGATTTTCTCGGGACTCGAGAATGAGGCAAAACTCATGCAACCGTATCTCGAGAAGAAGGGCGCATATAACATCGCCATGTGTGTTGAAGGCAAGCTCATCTCGAGCGAGGAGCTTGCAAGCGAAATCGCCTCCGCCGGAGTGAACGGATTCTCAAACATCAACTTCTTCATCGGCAGTTCCTTCGGGCTTTCGGACAGCGTCAAGAAATCCTGCAAACTGAGAATTTTGATGTCAAGGATGACACTTCCTCATCAGCTCGCAAGAGTAGTGCTCAGTGAGCAGATTTATAGAGCGTTGACGATTAATGCGGGAATCAGGTATCATAAGTAATAAGTAAAATAAAAAGCCCCATAGGGCTTTTTATTTTGAATCAGTTCAATTTTCCATCTCGCAACTGCGAATTATATATCCTCTGACATCGGCAGGTTTGATGTTCAGGGCGAAGCCGAGCTCGCCGTAGAGCATATCCTCAGCAATCTTCATGTACCGAAGGTCGACAGCCGGAACGTTTTTCTTCTCGGCGACAAGCTCCTTCTGCTTCTCGAAGACATGCTTGATAATGCTGATGAGCTTTTCGCATTCGTGAGTCTTGACAAGGGACTTATAGAACTCCATCGCGAGCTTCGAATCCCTTGGGACGTCAAGAACGGGGCTTATCTCTGTTATTCTTGAAATCAGCGCCTCGGCATTTTCCTTTGATATGACCTTACGCATAAGAATGGTTGAATCGGTCGGTGTGTAAATTTTGCCCTTTCTGTAGAAGGGCACGAGAGTGTAATACTCCTTCTGCTTATCCAGCCCCGATATCGAGGGCTTGCCGATGTCTTCAACCCTGCAAACGCCTTCGTTGCCATAAACAACGTAATCATTCACACAAAACATCTTTACTACCTCTTTACTGTCTGTATTTCAATTACTATGAGTTAATTATAGCACATTTCAGTCCAAAATTCCAGAGGCAATTTGCACAAAATGAAAAAAATTATTAGCTTTCCGCCGTGATTCTACGCCGTTTGACGGCGTTTTTTGCGAAGGCTTGACATGTGTGTTATAATAGTTATAGAATGAGAGGTGTGTGCTATGTCAAAGTGGGACGATGAATACGTCCGCCTTTTGAAGAAAATAAGACAGGACGGCATCGAGGTCGAAAACCGCACGGGCTTCAACTCGGTGAAGATTCCTTCGTGGCATTTTTCACTCGATATCGGCGAGGAGTTCCCTGTTCTTACAACAAAGCAGCTTTTTATCCGTCAGGCGGTGATCGAAATGCTCTGGATTTATCAGGCGCAGTCGAACGACGTGAGGTGGCTTCAGGAAAGACGGGTCAACATCTGGAACGAATGGGAAATTGACGAAGACGGCTTCTGGACCGCCACTCAGATGGTTCCGGATGGAAACGGCGGGCTTATAAAAAAAGAAATCAGAAAAGAATTCGGCAAGGAATGGGCGCACACCATCGGCACAGCCTACGGTTGGATTGTCCATAAATTCGGGCTCATTGACGAGCTCATAAATAAGCTCAAGTACAATAGAACCGACAGAAGAATGGTTATGTCGCTGTGGCAGAACGACTATCTTGAGACAGCGGTTCTCCCCTCCTGCGTTTGGAGCAGTGAGTGGGATGTCACGGACGGAAAACTCAACGCATGGGTTCATCAGAGAAGCTGTGACGTGCCTTTGGGACTCCCCTTCAATGTGACACAGTATTCGGTGCTTCTCTGCATGCTGGCGCAGGTCACGGGACTCAAGCCCGGAACGCTCGACTGGTCCATAAAGGATGCGCACATCTATGTCAATCAGATTTCCGGCATCGACGAGCAAATCCGGCGCTATGACGAAAACGGTGGAGGATACCCCGCCCCGAAGCTCTGGCTTAACCCCGAGGTCGACGATTTCTATAAGTTCGACAACTCGGCGGATTGCCTTGACGTCAAGCTCGTGGATTATCGGCACATGGGGAAGATTTCCTTCCCGATTGCGCAGTGAGGAGACAAGCATATGATTAAGATTGTTGCGGCTGTCGGGAAAAACCGGGAGCTCGGGCGAAATAATTCGCTCATCTGGCACCTTCCGACCGACATGAAGCTTTTCAGAGCCGAAACCCTCGGACGGACGGTTGTAATGGGGCGGCTTACATACCTTTCGATCGGCAGACCGCTCCCGAAGAGAAGAAATATAGTAATTACAAGAGACAAGAGCCTTAAAATTGACGGCGTTGAAATTGCAGGCTCGCTTGAGGAAGCCCTTGAGCTTTGCAATAGTGATTGCTGTGTAATCGGCGGCGCTCAGGTGTACTCGCAAGCATTAGAGCTCGCCGATGAGCTTGTCCTCACCGAAATAGATGCCGAATGTCCCGAAGCGGACGCTTTCTTCCCGGAATTCGACAAGACGAAGTATCAGGCTGAGATTGCGGTCGAGGGCGAGGATGACGGGATAGCGTTCAGGCAGGTAAGGTATAAGAAAATCTGACACAAAAACAACCCCTTCCAACAAATCGGAAGGGGTTTATTATATCTTCAGTCAGTCCTTCGGCAGGGTCAGGTCCATCTTTTTGATTCTGACGCTGTTGAAGAGGACGGCGACGGTGGAGACGGCGAGGCAGACAAGGCAGATGAACGCGTCTATCGTCGGGTTTGAGATTATGAACGGTGAGAAAGCCATTATCGGGATCGTTACGGCATTGAATATCATTCCGAAGAGGAAGTTCGAGGAGATGGTCTTCTTCGTTTCCGACGAGATCCTGACGGCAACGGAAGCATCACGAAGGTCATTCTTGAGAAGAACTATATCGGAGGCTTCGAGGGCAACGTCCGAGCCGTCCTTCATCGAAATTCCGACATCGGCGGCAGCAAGGGCGAGAGCGTCGTTGGAGCTGTCCCCTATCATCGCGACGGTTCTTCCGCCATATCTAAGCTTTCGAATCATCTCAGCCTTCTTTGACGGCGAGACGTTTTCGGCGTGGTCGTAAACCCCGATTTCCTCGGCGACCGATTTGCCGGTGCCTTGGCTGTCGCCGGTGACCATTATTGTGCGGATTCCGAGCTTGGCGAGACGTTCGACCCCCGCTTTGCTCGTCGGCTTGAGCTTGTCCTGAAACGCGATTGCACCTATCGGTGTGCCGTTCCTGGTGACGGCGGCTATCGTCTTGCCATCGTCGCTTAAATGCTGGCAGACGGCGGCGTAGCCCTCAAATTCGTCTATAAAAACGGCGTCCGCTCTTCCGACGGAAACGGAATCCTCCTCTATAACACCCTTGACTCCGAAGCCCTCGACCGACTCGAAAACGTCGCAATCAAGCGGCTCGATGTCGTTCTTCTTGGCATAGTCTAAAACCGCCGAAGCAATCGGATGGGTTGAGTGGGACTCAAGAGAAGCGGCTATCATGACGACCTCAACGGCGTCGGCGCCGAACGGGATAACGTCGGTGACAAAAGGCTTGCCGACGGTGATGACGCCGGTCTTGTCCATGACGACGGTGTTGATAGACTCAATCTTTTCGAGCGCAGAAGGGCTCTTATAAACAACGCCTTCACGCTCGCCACGGGAAACGGCGGCATTCACGGCAAACGGGATTGCAAACCCAACCGCACATGGGCAGGACGTGAGGAGCATTCTCTCAAGGACCTCAAGAGACCTTGCGAAATCGCCCGAAGCCATCAGCCAGATAAAGAAGACCAGAACCGACACTCCGACGACGCACAAGGAATAAACCCTCTCGTCTCTCTGGAGGTGAGTATAGACCTTCGAATCGGTGCTCTTGACCGCCTCGGCATTACGGGCGGCGATTATCATCTTGCCGAGGTTCGACGCATCACCGAGAACTTCCGCTCGGATTGTTATAAATCCACTCCGGCATACGGTCCCCGCAAAAATCCTGTCATCAACCGTTTTCTCAACCGGGATTGTCTCTCCGGTGAAGAGGCTTTCGTCGACGCCGGCTCTTCCAGAAAGAACCGAGCCGTCGCAGGGGAAGCTCTGCCCGGGCTGGATGAGAATCGTGTCGCCCTCGGAAATCTCCGAGACGGAGACAGTATATTCAACATTGTTTCTTACGACAGTAACGTTCTTCGGGAAAAGCTCCTGAAGCTTGTCGGCGGTCGAACCCTTTGACTTGTTCAGCTTCTCCTCGAGATACTCAGCCCACATCATGAAAAGTATTATCACGGCGCAGGCTTCGAAGTGGATTCTGTCGGCGTATTCCTCGCGACTGATTATTACCATTACGAGGGAGTAGAAAGAAGTCGCCGTCGCGAGAGTTGTCGCAATCGCCGCAAGGCTGTCGATGTTCGGATTGAATTTTACGAGCCTTCCGAAGCCGCAGATATAGATTTCCTTCCCCAGAAACAAAATTGGGACGAACAGCGCAAGCCGCACCAGCGACATTATCGCCACATTTTCGTCAAGGAACGGAATCGGCAGACCGAACGCCCTCACTCCCGCAAGATAGAGAAGCAAGAGAGTGAGAACCAGAACGCCGGCTATGCCTCCGCGAGTGATTGAATGACCGGATTCTTTTGATTTTTTATTCGAAACAGGAACGACTTTTTTTGCCGCATCGTTACCTTCCATAATATCACCCCTTATTGACATCAATTATAGCACATTATTTGACATAAAGCAACTTTTTATCGACAAAAGGCAATCTTTGTCCATCAAATAAAAAACTATCTTGATATAGCGCCACAAATATGATATAGTAAGTACTAGAGAGGTGAGATTATGTCTGGGAGTGTTGAATACTATCTGTCCAAAGGCTTTGACAGGAAAGCCGCAGAGTATTTTGCGGCGGGAAGAAGGCAGATTTCCGATGTCTCGGCAAATGACGACTATACTTTGACCATACTCTTTGACAACGGCGAGAGACGACTTTTGGATGTAAAAGCTCTGATTTTAGGTGGCAACGCATTCAGCGCACTTTCTGACAGAGAGACATTCAAAAGGGTCTACTTGGATGATAGCAGAAGCATTT
This sequence comes from Oscillospiraceae bacterium, assembly GCA_021201235.1. Classification (GTDB taxonomy): domain Bacteria; phylum Bacillota; class Clostridia; order Oscillospirales; family Ruminococcaceae; genus Faeciplasma. Next base: position 331,643 of record JAJQFI010000016.1, read on the forward strand.
CCTGGGATATTGACCCGAACGTCGACAGTAGCGTCGTCTGGGAAAACAAAATCGACCTTTGTCCAGACTGTTGTTATATGGATAGCGTGCCTGTCTCCGAAAATTAAATCATACAAAGTAAACGCTCCTGATAGAACTATGAATTCTATCAAGAGCGTTATCACACACTACTTATGAAAAGGCTTTTGGCGTTACTGACTTACTTTCGGGAACTCGATTGTTATCGTGGTTCCGACGTTTTCTTTACTGTCAAGGGTGATTTTTGCGTCGTGATAGATGGCGCCGTGCTTGACTATCGAAAGACCGAGACCTGTGCCCGGAACTTCGCCGGAACGGCTCTTGTCGACACGGTAGAACCGTTCGAAGACTCTGTCCGTTTCGGACTGAGGTATTCCGCAACCGGTGTCGCTGACCTTGAGAACGACGCTGTCGGCGGCATTCTTAACGCTAATTGTCGCCTTGCCGCCCTGGTGGTTATACTTGATGGCGTTGTCGGCGAGGTTATATATCATCTCGTCCAGGATTCTGAGAATTCCGTTGACGTGTGCGCTCTCGCCCTCGACGGTGAGCTCGACACCCTTCTTTTCTGCTTCCTGCAAAAGACGCTGTCTAACGCTTTCGGAAAGGGTCAGAAGATCAACATCTTTGCGGTCGAGCCCTCCGACATTGCCTTCATCAAGTTCACTCAGCTTGATTATGTCGCCAATAAGCGCTATCAGCCGCTGTGCTTCGTCATAGATGGACTTCGAAAAGTCCTTCAAGAGTTCAGCCGGCACATCACCCGCCATCAGCATCTCGGCAAAGCCGGAGATCGAAGTGAGCGGCGTTTTCAACTCGTGGGAGACGTTCGAGGTAAATTCGCGTCTCAGTTGTTCCCTCTCATGACTTTCGGTCACGTCGAGGATTATGATTACCGCGCCGATTACGGCGTCTTCTTCGTATACAGGGCTTGCAATCAGGCTATAGCACCGTCCGGATACCTCCATCGAGCTCTCGGCTTTCTCACCGGAAAGCGCAGACTCGATGGCGGTTCTTAACCCCTTTGTACGGTTGTATCGGAGGACGCTTCCTGTAACGGGAGTGCTGAGTCCGAGAAGGCTCAGAGCCGCGCTGTTGTATGTTAAGATGCAGAGATCCTTGTCGATGACGAGGAAGCCCTCGCTCATGTTTTCGGTTATGAGTCGGAACTCCGACTGCTGTTTTTCGGCACTCTTTATCTGCTCCGCTATCGTCCTTCTCTGAGCCGAAAGCTTGTTGAGAAGAGGCGTAAGCTCCTCGTAGGTTTCGTTCTTTTCGGGAGAGTCGAGATTGAGATTATTAATCGGCTCGACTATCGACTTCGAAGCTCTGAGCGAAAGAAGAAGCGAGAGAACAAGCGCAATCGCGAGGACAACGAGTATCGGTCTTACAAGCCCAAGAAGAACAGTCACAACCGTATACTGCGTTGCCGCGACACGAAGGACGCTTCCGTCATCCAGAAGAATCGCATAATAGATTGTCTTTTCGGTGAGCGTTTCGGAGTAACGGGTGTTCGAACCGGTTCCGGTCGCAATAGCTTCGATTATCTCCTCGCGGTCAGAGTGGTTTTCGAGGGTTTCCGCATCGGCGGCAGAATCATAGATAACCGTTCCGTCGGAGGCGATGACGCTGATTCTCGATTCCTCGTCGCCATAGCCTTCGATAAGCTCTATTCCCTCTTGGTTGACGACGTAAGCGATATACTCCGCCTTTTCCTGAAGCTGAGATTCGAGGCTCGTTTCGAAGTAGTCGAAGAGTACGCCCATAATAAGGGCGATGCAGGCAATCAGCACCAATAGTGCCACCAAAATTACCGAATGAAATATTTTTTTACTGAGTGTGCTCAATTTTTATTCACCTATTCTGTAACCGACTTTTTTTACTGTCTGGATAAGGCTTCCCGCTTCGCCTAACTTCTGGCGAAGCGTCCTTATGTGGACGTCAAGGGTTCTCGACTCGCCGTAGTACTCGCCCCAGATGTGGTTAAGGAGTTCTTCCCTGCCGACAACCTTGCCGTTCGCCTGCAAGAGCATCAGAAGGATGCTGTACTCCTTGAAGGAAAGAGACACCGGCTCGTCGCCGACCCTGACAGTGTGCTTTTCGGAATCGAGGTGTACGTTTCCGACATTATATTCGGTCGACTTGTCAATCGCCTTGCCGCTTCTGCGGAGGACTGCACGGACACGGGAGGAAAGCTCGGTCATGCCGAAGGGCTTTGTGATGTAGTCGTCGGCTCCAAGGTCAAGACCGGTCACCTTGTCAAATTCCGAGCCCTTTGCTGTAAGCATTATAACAGGCGTGTCCGACTCGGCTCTGACCTTCTTTAAAATCGAAAGTCCGTCCTCCTCAGGGAGCATTATGTCAAGGAGCAAAAGCTCCGGCTTCTCCTGCCGATATTCATCTCAGAACTCTGCGGGAGTCGGGAAGCCGACTATGTCGTGACCTTCTTTTGAAAGTGCGTAGCAAATGAGCTTTCTTATATTGTCGTCATCCTCGACCAGATAAATCCTTGCCAAGACCATCACTCCTTAGACAGTTTACACGGCTATTATATCACGATTCAAGCCGTCTTGCAATAGTAACACTTCTCAGGCTTGAGGTCTTTGTTTGTGTTCACCACTGACGGAATAGATAACCCATTCGGCTATATTGACAGCGTGGTCGCCGATTCTCTCGAAGTATTTTGCAATCATGAGTAAATCTATATAGAGCTCGCCTGTGCCGTTCTTACTCTCGATTGCGGCGATAAGCTCGTTCTTGACGGCGTCGAAAAGCCTGTCGACAACGTCGTCCATGGCGATAACTGCTTTTGCGGCGGCTACGTCTTTTGTTACGAACGAGTTGACGCTTTCGGTTACCATTCTGACGGTTGCTTCCGCCATGTCGTAAATCTGGATTTCCCCGCCGACCTTGAGAGGCGCAATGTTCTTTGCGACATCGGAAATGTCATATGCCTGATCGCCGATTCTTTCCATGTCGGAGGTCATACGGAGTGCGGAAGAAATGACACGCAGATCGGTTGCAACCGGTTGCTCACGGATTATGAGCTTCATGCAAAGGTCTTCGATTTCGCGCTCCTGACGGTCAATCTGTCTCTCCGCCTCGGCGGCATTATCCAAAAGCTTATTGTCAGCCGTCGAAAGATATTTTACAGCAGATGCGATTGCGTCCTCGCAGAGGGCACCCATTTCTATAAGCTCATTATTCAAAAGTTCAAGCTGTCTTGAAAGATTTTCTCTCATCATCCGAACCTCCCCGTTATGTATGCTTCTGTGCGGTCGTCAGAAGGCGAGGAGAACATCTTGTTTGTGTCGCCGTATTCGACCAGCTCGCCCAAGAGGAAGAACGCCGTCTTGTCGGCAATTCTCGCCGCCTGTTGCATATTGTGTGTTACTATTACGATTGTGTAATTCTTGCGGAGCTCCAACGCGAGCTCTTCTATTTTTGAAGTTGAAATCGGGTCAAGAGCCGAAGTCGGTTCATCCATGAGTACTACCTCGGGTTCGACCGCTATTGTTCTTGCGATGCAAAGACGCTGTTGCTGTCCGCCGGAAAGTCCCAAGGCGCTCTTCTTTAATCTGTCCTTGCACTCGTCCCAGATTGCCGCCTGTCGGAGCGAACGCTCAACCGCTTCGTCAAGCTGAACGCGGGATCTGACACCCTGAACCCTCAAGCCATAGGCGACGTTGTCATAGATGCTCATCGGGAAGGGATTCGGCTTCTGGAAGACCATGCCGACACGTCTTCTGAGAACCGACACATCTATGTCTTTGTATATGTCTACACCGGCAAGTGTGAGCTTACCTTCTATCTTTACGCCTTCAACCAGGTCGTTCATACGGTTGAGGGACTTTAAAAACGTCGATTTACCGCAACCCGAAGGTCCTATCAATGCGGTTATGCGGTTCTGCGGGATTGCAAGGCTTACGTCCTTGATTGCGTGATTTTCACCATACCAGAGATTCATGTGCTCGACATCAATGAGGGTTTCGCCGTCGGAAAGAGTCTCCGTATTCTGAACTTCTCTTATTTCTTTGTCGTCGTTTTCGACCCTTGTTATATCAATCTCAGCCTTCATTCTCCGTCCTCCTCTTTAGCTTCTTGCCGGCAATCTTTGCGGCTGTGTTTATTATAAGTGTAAGAATAAGCAGTATGAACGCGATTGCAAACGCCGTTCCGGAATCTGCGCGCTCCTTGGCGTAGACATAAAGTGCAACCGCAAGAGTTGAACCGGCGTGGTTCGGGGTTATAGCCTCAAAAGGCGTGTAGATGACGTCCGCCATACCTGCTGTGAAGAGAAGCGCAGCACTCTCACCGACGATACGGCCTACTGAAAGTATACAGCCGGTGACGATACCGTCTATAGCTGAGGGCAGGACAACAGTACGGACCATGTGCCATTTTCCAGAACCGAGTGCCAAAGAACCTTCACGGTAGCTGTCCGGGACGGTCTTTAAACTCTCCTGAACAGTTCTGACTATTGTCGGAAGAGTCATGATCACGAGCGTGAGAGATCCAGCCAACAGGCTCGTTTTCAGCTTGAAGGTCTGGACGAAGATGAGCATACCGACGAGGCCATAGATGATTGAAGGGATACCGGCAAGGGTTTCGGTTGCGAATTCGATTACCGCTACTGCTTTCTTGTTTTTTGCATATTCATTTAAGTATATCGCTGCTCCCGTTCCTACAGGGAGAACGATTACGAGGGTCATCACAACCACGTAGATGGTGTTAAGTATATTCGGGAGGATTCCCGTGATGCCCTTTAAGTAGCTGACGCCGTTTGAGAGGAATTCCCAGCTTATATTCGGGAGTCCTCTTACTACTATTACCACTACTACAAACAGCACTGCAGCTACGATTACTGCTGCTGAGAAATAGACCAGCACCTTGAGAATTGCTGTCTTGACTTTTCGGGAGGTTGAAATCCCTGAGCTCTTTTTCAAATCTTTCATAAGTTATTTATCCTTCTTGCGCTTGACCACAAGATTGAGGATCAAGTTTACTATCATGATGAACACGAAGAGTACTAATGCGATGCTGAAGAGTGCCTGGCGCTGAAGTCCTGAGGAGTAGGCCATCTCGCTTACTATAGCCGTTGTTAAGAATCTTACACTCTTGAAGAGGCCTGGCATATTCGCGACGTTTCCTGCTACCATCATTACAGCTGTTGCTTCGCCTATAGCACGGCCTGTTCCCATTACCAGGGATGCGAGTATTCCGCTCTTTGCAGCTGGGATTGTGACATTGAAGATGGTTTCGGTTTTGTTGGCACCGAGTGCCAAAGACGCTTCTTCATACTCCTTGGGAACTGCTCTTATTGCCGTTTCGGACATCGAAATTACCGACGGGAGAATCATTATAATCAGGACCACCATTGCGGAGAAGAGATTTGCTCCGTCGGGAAGGTTGAACATTTCTCTGACTGCGGGAACCACATAAATCATTCCGGCGAGTCCGAACACTACTGACGGGATTCCGCTCATCAGGTCGACTATCGACCGCATGATTCCGGAGAAACGTTTACCGGACATCTTTGCTATGCACACCGCACATAAGAGTCCGAGAGGAAAACCGATGAGCATTGCTCCGAAGGTTCCAAAGACGCTCGTTAAGATGAACGGGAGGATTCCGTAGGAGGGGTTTTCGCCTGTTGACTTCCAGACGGTTCCGAAGAGGAATTTGAAGACTCCTATTTCCTTTATTGCCGGTATGCCTGATACAATAAGATATACTGTTATTACTACTACAAGTGCAACAGCTAAAAAGCCACAGATTATGAATATAGCGTTCATTATCCTATCAAGGGCGTGTGTTGTCTTTTTTACTTTATCCATTCTTAAGTATCCTTTTGTAGCTTTGTTTGCCGTTCTCCCCGAGAAGTGCCCGAGGCAAGAGCACTTCTCGAAGATGAAAGCATATATCGGGTTTTGAAACTATCTGAATCAGTTTACAGGTACGCAACCTGCGGCTTCTACATACTCATTTACAGCGGAGCTGGTGCAGAAGTCATAGAATGCCTGAGCGGCATCCGAGAGAGCAGTGTCCTTCTTGGTTACGAAGATGAAGTTTCTCTGGATTGCATACGAGCCATCAAGGACTGTAGCACTGGTCGGGAATACTCCCTCAACGGAGATTGCACTTACGGTGTCGTTTACGGAAGCGAGGGATACATATCCGATAGCATTCGGGTTGGAGGAAACGGCACTTACAACGTCACCGGTGGAGGTGAGCTCCTGAGAGTAGACGCAAGCATTAGCAGTTCCGGTGATGGACTCGAAGCCGTCACGGGTGCCGGAGGAAGCCTCACGTCCGATGCAGACGATAGGAAGGTCCTCGCCGCCTACTTCGCTCCAGTTGGTGATTTCGCCGGTGAAGATGGAAGCGATCTGAGCGATTGTGAGGTCGGATACGGTGTTAGAGGTGTTTACGATTACTGCGATGCCGTCGATTGCAACAACGGTCTGGTCGCAGGTCTCGAGCTCGTTGTCCTTCAGGTTACGGCTTGCAAGACCGATGTCGCAGGTGCCGTCGATTACAGCCTGAATTCCGGAGCCGGAACCGGTGGGATTGTAAGTAACGGTGATGTTTTCGTTCTCCTCCATGAAGGCTTCCATGAAGTAACCCATGACCTTCTCCATTGAGGTGGAACCGTCGGTGGAAACCGACTGAGCTTCGGTCTCGCCGCAGGCGGTGAAGCAACCGAGTGCCAATACGAGGCACATAATAAGCGCAAATATTCTTGCTTTTTTCATTTCAAATAACATCCTTTCAGATAATACAAGTGAGACGGACTTTTGCCGTCCATGGCTCTAATATAACGCAGTTAGTGTTAAGTCTGAAAGCACTGTTATGTTAAATCTATGTTAAATATCGCCTGAAAACGAAAAAGCGGCAAAGGCTGAACCTCTGCCGCTGTATTTTATTTAATACCCACAACCACTTCCGATGCTTTACCTATGAACGACACAACCTCTTCCGATGGGAGCGTCTTACAATACTTCTGATACACCATATATGCTCCGTTAATCGTATAGGTCAGCATCATTTTTTCTAAATTGCTAATATTGGGATTTTGTCTTTTTACACATTCCATCAATTCATCTTCAAGCCGTACCAACAAAACGGCGGACTGTGTTCCCGAAAACAAAATTTCTATCAAGCTCTGCTGTGAATAAAACGAATAAAACAGCTCCTCCGTAAATACAGCGCAATTTTTCAAACAGTATTCGGGATGTGCCAGACCCTTAAAAATGCTTTTGATAACTTCATCTTGCAACTGTTCTGATAAGTCGTAAATATCCTTATAATGCAGATAAAATGTTGCCTTGCTGATTTCCGCTTTTTCGGCAAGCTCTTTGATGGTTATCCGCTCAAGCGGCTTCTTTCGGCGTAGCTCCAAAAACGCGTTTCTTATGCTTCTTATTGTCTTTTGTTCGCGCAAATCCATGATAAAGCTCCTTGACTGTTTTTCTTTTTCGTCTATTACTGTACTATAATCAAGAATTGACGATAGAACTTAAAAATGCCCTATGCTATAATTGTATTATAGTAAATTATCAGACTGTTGTCAAGTAATATACGGAGGTCATTGTGATTATGGATATGTATGATTTTTACACAGGAAAAAGCTTTGACGCGCATGAATATCTCGGAGCGCATATAGATAACGACGGTGTTGTTTTCCGCACGTTTGCGCCTGACGTAAAAGGCGTTGGTTTACTGCTTGACGATGTGGAGCTTGCCATGAACAGCATATATGACGGGAATTTTTATGAAATACGCGTTCCTGAGGCGCAAGCGGGACAATCGTATGAATACCGAATATATTTTAAAAGCGACGGCTATCACGACCATTGTGACCCGTATGGACTTCAGTCGGAGCTTCGACCGAATCATAAATCCGTAATTTGTGATTTATCGGCATACACGTTCAATGACAGTAAGTGGATGAAATCCCGCAGTAACTGTATTGACAAGCCTTTGAATATTTATGAAATGCACCTCGGTTCATGGCATACCGGCAGTGACGGAGAGTGGCTTTCATATACCGAAATTGCCGAGCAATTGGTGCCGTACTTAAAGAAAAGCGGATACAATTATACAGAACTTCTTCCGATTTGCGAATATCCGAATGATGAGAGCTGGGGCTATCAAGCGACAGGCTTCTTTGCACCGACAAGCCGATACGGCAGTCCGACGGATCTGATAAAAATGATTGATATTTTACATCAAAACGAAATCGGTGTAATCCTTGATTTTGTACCCGTTCACTTTGCTGTGGATAGCTATGCACTGGAAAGGTATAACGGAAGCGCGCTGTATGAATATCCTAATACAGCCGTCGGTGTAAGCGAATGGGGTAGCTATAATTTTATGCATTCGCGCGGCGAGGTCAGGAGCTTTTTACAGTCGGCGGCAAATTATTGGATGTCGTACTATCATTTTGACGGACTTCGAATGGATGCTATCAGTCGTATCATTTATTGGCAGGGCGATGAAAGACGAGGTATCAACGGCAACGCGCTTGAGTTTATAAAGGTTATGAATTCAGGCTTAAAGACAAGTCACAAGGGTTATATGCTAATCGCCGAGGATTCGACTAATTATCCGGGCGTTACGCATCCTGTCGAACATGACGGACTTGGGTTTGATTACAAATGGGATATGGGTTGGATGCATGATACTCTTGAATATTTCCAACTTCCGCCTTGTGCACGTTCGGAGAATTACCACAAATTGACGTTTTCGATAATGTATTTTCACAGCGAAAATTATCTGTTGCCGTATTCGCATGATGAGGTTGTACACGGCAAAGCAACTATTCTACAGAAGATGAACGGTCAATACGAGGATAAATTTCCGCAGGCAAGAGCGATGTATTTGTATATGCTTGTACATCCGGGCAAGAAGCTGAATTTTATGGGCAACGAAATCGGACAGCTCCGAGAATGGGACGAAAAGCGTGAGCAGGATTGGGACTTGCGAAAATATCCGATTCACGACAGCTTTTACCGATTTATGAACGATTTAAATCATATTTACCTTTCCCATCCTGCATTGTCCGAATGAGACTATAAAGAAGAGGGTTTCTCGTGGATTGATTGCCATCAAGAGGATAAATGCGTATATGTCATAAGTCGAAAAAGCAGCAAAGAGGAGCTGATAGCAATTTTCAATTTTAGCGATATGCCGCAAACGTATAGTTTTACGAGCGAGTACGCGAACAAAAAATGCGAGTTGCTGTTAAACACAGAGTGGGAACAATACGGAGCGACTGTACCGTATAATAACAGCATGCCGCCGTTTTCACTTGATGAGGAAATAACATTGGAACGGTTTTCCGGAGTCCTGCTAAAAATAATAAAGCAAAGCTCGAAGTAATCTCAAGCTTTGCTTTAGCGGATTTTTGATGCAATAATTATTATTTGTGTAATACCACGGGATTCACTTATGAATCCCTCTGAAGAACAATGCTATTGTTCCCGGTCCGGCATGACCGCCGGTTACGGGCTCGTACTGCTCTATCATGGCATTGCCGGTGAAGCCGATTGCTTTTAACTGATCGAGAAGTGTCATCGCTCCCGCTTCGTTGTCGGCGTGTGCGATGCTTATGTCAAGGGACATATCCGAACAGAGCTTCTGATACTTGTCGGCAAGAGTGGCGATTGCCCTCTTCTCTCCCCGTGCAACACCGTTGAAGACGATGTGACCGGTGTTGTCGCCCATCAGAATCGGCTTGACATTGAGGAACGAGCCGGCGAATGAAACTGCCCCCGAAACTCTTCCGCCCTTCTTGAGATACTTCATGTCATCGACGGTGAAATACTGGCAAAGCTTTTCACGACGATTATAGAGCTCGTTGACGACAACGTCGATTCTCTCGCCCTTCTCGATGAGTTCAGCGGCGTCGAGGACGTGCATTCCCTCGCCCAAAGAGGCGGCATACGAATCGAAAACAACTATCGAGCGCTCGGGGTATGACTCCTGAAGCTCGCTTGCGGCGATTTTGGCGGATGCAATCGCTCCACTTATTCCCCCTGCCATTCCGACATAGAGGACGTCGTCGCCGTTTTGAAGTGCGGGCTCGAAAGCCTTCATATAGTCGACGATATTTACCATCGAGGTCTTGATGTCTGCGCCCTTGCGCATGGCTTTATAGAACGACTTGCCGTCGAAGCCTTCGAGGGTGTTATACTCTATAACCTCGTCATTTATGCTATAGTGAAAATGTACAAGCTCAACATTATGCTCCTTAAGAACCGCGGGGCTCAGATTTGCGGAGGTATCGGTGAAAAGTCTTATCATTTATATTGTCTCCTTATAGTCTTATGGGATTTTTGCTCGCAGATTATAATACCACTTTGGCTTGAAAATTTCAACCGGTACCCGAAAAAATCGTCTCTACTCTTAAAAATAAAGCGGTAGAGTCCCAAATCAAGGAATTCTACCGCCATAATTATTACTTCGATTCGTCTTTTTTATGGTTCACATGAAACAGTCGGAAGCTCAGTACTATCAGTGCCTCTGCGGGAATCTCTATTAAGAATAACTGCCACCAGTTGTGCTTAAGGAAGACGACATACAAGGTTGCGACTATACTCAGGACCAGAAGCGAAACTATTACAAAGTTGTATTTGCCATCATGCCAGATTGAGTTGAGGACCAACAGCGCCGTAAAAAGAACCGGCAGAGCAAAAACAAACACCTGCCAATATATCAAGCCCCTCAACCAGAAGATGATGAAGAGAATCGTTGCAACCGTCATAATTCCGACAGAAGTGATTGCCATTATAATCTGATATTGGATGATGGTCTTGACGGAATCGAGGATGCTTATCTTCTCCTCCGGGTCGTGAGGGCGAACGAGATAGTCAACCGTCACGCCGAAGATATCGGCGATATTGCGGAGGACTATTACATCCGGCAGAGCCTCAGCCCTTTCCCACTTGGAGACGGACTTGTCGGAATAGTTGAGCTTTTCGGCAAGCTCAAGCTGGGTCATCCCCGCTCGGGTTCTCAATTCTATTATATTGCTTGCTATAGTGGTCTCGATCTCTTTCATGGTTACCTCACTTCTAAGAGAAAAACTACTTTTCGAAGAAAACTACTCCTATTGCACCCGGACCGATATGGGTGCCGATTGTGGCGCCTATTCTCATGACGGGAAGCTCACTCGTTTCAGACTCCCAGAGGCTTCTTGAATCCTCGACATATTTGTCGAGGTACCCTCTGCTGTTGCCGGTGTACGCCAATGAATAGGGCTTTGAGAAGTCGATGCCGTTGCCCTTGTTGATAAGCTCGTTCAGGAGATTATTTCCCTTCTTCGAACCTCTCGCCTTGCCGACCATCACGACTTCGCCTTCAACAACGCCGATAACCGGCTTTATCTGGAGAAGGCTCCCGGCAAGCTCGACTGCCGCCGAGATTCTGCCGCCTTTTCTTAAGTATTCAAGAGTGTCCAAAAGCGCTAAGATTCTTATCTTATGTCTTACTTCATTGAGGGTTTTCTCTAACTCTTCTGCACCCATACCGTCTCTGATAAGAGAATCTGCGTATCTTATAAATACTGCTTCGCCTAATGCCGCGCTCAGGCTATCCACTACAATTGGCTTCGGGTTGCAGGCGCCTGCCGCTATACAGGCGGACTGATAGGTTCCGGAAAGCTTTGATGAAAGTGTGATGACAAACGGCGTGTCGCCATCAGCGGTAACTTCTTCAAAAGCTTTTTCATAATCTGCCGGTGTGAGCTGAGATGTGTGGGGAAGGTCGTCTGACTCGACGAGCATGTCATAGAATCTGTCGGGGGTGATGTCAACGCCGTCTCTGTACTCCGTGCCGCCGATTGTGACGGTCAGGGGAATGAGATACCAGCCGTGTTCTTTAGCTTCTTCAACAGTGATGTCTGATGCCGAGTCGATTACAAGTCTTAGTGCCATTTGGTTGCTCCTTTAGTTATGAAAAATTTATTGCTTCTCCGCGAGATAATTCTCTAAGAATTTTACAGCTTCGATATAACCGTTGAAGCCGAGTCCCATGTAGGTCTTTACGCACGCCTTGCCGGCATAGGAAATCTGGCGGAAGTCTTCACGTTCGTTTACAGCCGAAATATGTACTTCTACAGCAGGAATCGAAACAGCCTTGAGTGCATCCAAGATTGCAACGCTTGTGTGGGTATAAGCCGCGGGATTTATGACAATTCCGTCGAAAACTCCATAGGCTTCCTGAATTCTGTCGACGATTGCGCCTTCATGATTCGACTGGAAGAAATCCACTTCTATTCCCTTACTGTCGCAATATTCGGATATCAGCTTTACAAGCGAGGCGTAGGTCTCGGAGCCGTAGATTCCGGGCTCCCTGATTCCGAGCATGTTCAGGTTCGGACCGTTTATTACGAGTATTTTCATTATACCATGCCCTCGATTTCTTTTATAATCCTGTCGACGGTTTCCGCAACCGTTCCGTTGTTATCGAACTTTATGTCCGCGAAGCGCTCATACATGGGCTTGCGCTTTTCGTAAAGCTCCGATAGATCCGACTTCTGGGAAATGGGTCTGCCGTCGGTCGGGAGCTTATTGGTGTCACGCTCGAGCCAAACGATGACGCCGTTCTGGTGAAGAAGGTTATAGTTTTCTTCCCTCGTGACAACTCCGCCGCCGGTGGAGATGATTCGTTCTGAGAGCTTGCCGGAGGCTTGCATCTCGGCGGTCTCGAGCCTTCTGAATTCTTCTTCGCCGGAGCGCTCGAATATTTCTGGAATGCTCATTCCGGCATTCTTCACGATTTCCGCATCGGTTTCGATAACCTGCCTATGTAGCCTCTGCCCGAGAGCCTGAGCTACGACCGATTTACCACTGCCGGGCATACCTATTAATATAATGTTTTCGAGCTCTTTTGTCAACGATTTTTCGATAAATGTAACCGAATCGTCACTAATTTCTTTGTTCTGAAACCGCTCGGAGCTGTATTTCGCCTGCGCCACGAGCATGTGGAGCCCGCTCTTGTACTTGAGCCCGAGAGCTTCGGCTTGCAGAATTAATACGGTTCTCATCGGGTTGTAGATTACATCCAGAACGCATTCGCAGGACTTGATTCTTGTCAAATCCAAGGGCGAAGCGCCGTTTTTCGGGTACATGCCGACGGGGGTTGCGTTTACTATGAGGACAGCATCCGAATGCTTTTCGATGTTGTCGTAGTTGTCTTCGCCCGAGCGGCTTATCGGGATTACTTCGGCACCCATTTCGGATAAGACTTTCTTGACGGTCACGCCGGTGCCGCCGGTGCCCAAGACAAGGGCTTTTTTGCCGGAAATCTGGATGCCGGTTTCGAGGACCATGCTTCTGAAGCCGTAATAGTCGGTGTTGAAGCCATAGATTCTGCCGTCGCGCTTGACAAGGGTGTTGACGCTTCCGAGGCTACGAGCAATATCCGAAAGCTCGTCGCAGAGGGATGCGGCGACCTTTTTATACGGTATCGTGACGTTAAGCCCGTCCCAGTCGCCATGAAGGATGAAATCTTCGACTTTATCCTTGGGGACCTCATAGAGGCGATACTCATAGTCGCCCAAATAAGCGTGAATTCTCGGGGAATAGCTATGTCCCAAAGTTTCACCCAAGAGACCGCATTTCAATGACACTTTATATTACCTCTCTGTAGCTGCCCAAGTAGTTATATTCACTGCAAATATCTCCGAGCTCGCTCATCAGTTGCAGGAACTGAGGAGAATAGACGGAGGTGTCGAGGTCGAAATAGAACATGAACTCGAAATCCTTGTTGGGAATCGGGCGGCTCTCAAGCTTACTAAGGTTGATTCCGAAGGCATAGAGCCTTGAAAGAAGCTTATAAAGCGAACCGGGCTTATCCTCGAGGACGCACATAAGGCTGGTTCTGTCGGCACCGGGATAGATTTCAAGGTCCTTCGAGATGCAGATGAATCTTGTGTAATTGTTGTCGTTGTCCTGAACTGCGGACTTGAGGCATTCGAGACCATAGAGCTTCCGGCACTCGCTCGAGGAGAGGGTTGCGATATCGTTTCTATCCGACTCTGCAACCATCTTGGCGGCGATGGCGGTGTTCTCGCAAGGAATTACCTTTACACCCTTGAGGGTCGAGAGAAACTCTGCGCACTGGGTTATCGCCTGCTGATGGGAGTAAATCTCGGTGATGTCTTCGAGCTTTGTGCCGCGCTTTGCAAGGAGATTATGCTCAACCTTCAGTCTGATACTGCGGACGATATTGAAGCTGTGCTTGGTCATGAGGTCATATACGGAGTTGACCGAGCCGGCGGTGCTGTTTTCAAGAGGGATTACGCCGTACTTGCAGAAGCCCTTCTCGATTGCGGTAAAGACGGCATCGAAGGTCGAGAAGTACATGACATTCGGTGACTTGAAGAGCTTTCCTGCCGCTATTGAGGAGTATGCGCCCTCGACGCCCTGACATGCGACTACGGCACGCTCGGGGAAAAGCTTGGGGGTGTTCTCTATTGCCGAGGAAATTTTTGCGCTTAATTCGCTTCCGTTGCCGACAAGTCGGTTCTGATAGCCGCGGCTGAGCTCCAAGATAAACGAATAAAGAAGCTCGGTGTATTCCTTGAGCTCGTCGGGGGTCTTGTCGACGACGTCCTGAATCTTTTCGCGTTCACGACGGATATCGAGGACAGGAAGGCTGTGCTCCTTCTTGAAGGATGCCAAACCTGCGGCGGTCTCCATTCTCTCGCCGAAAAGCCTGACTATTTCGTTGTCAATTTCATCAATCTTGTTGCGATAGACCTTTCTGCCGTCGGCAGTATCGGGGGTAATCTTCTCGGTTTCATCTACAATAGCCATATGTCATGTCCTTTCGTGTCTGTTATTATATATATTATAAATATTTCTTATATTCGAGATAAGCGTCGTAAACGGCGATTGCGGCGGCGGCTTCAACGCACGGAACCGCACGAGGTACTATGCAGGGGTCGTGGCGACCCTTTACGACAAGCTCGCCCTCCGTCATGGAATCGAGCCTTACCGAGTGCTGTTTCCGGGAGATTGACGGCGTCGGCTTGAATGCGGCTCTGAACGTAAGTGGCATTCCGGTTGTGATGCCGCCGAGGATTCCTCCACAGTTATTGGTGGTTGTCACGATTTTGCCGTCCTTGATTTCAAACGGGTCGTTGTTCTGACTGCCACGGAGCTTTGACGCCTCGAAGCCGATTCCGAATTCTATTCCCTTTACCGCCGGAATTCCGAAGACGATGTTTGCAATCCTGTTTTCCATTCCGTCAAACATCGGGTCACCGAGTCCTACGGGAAGCCCCATGACTTTACACTCGACCACTCCGCCGACCGAGTCTCCCTCGCTCTTGGCGGATGCTATGCACTCCTGCATTTCAACGGCGCTCTCGTCGCTTACCGTCGGGAAAGGTTTATCGGCTGTCGATTCAAGGAGCTCGCCTTCATCGGAAACGTCGCCGATTGATGCGATCCGGGAAATAACGGTGATGCCCAAGCTTTTGAGAATCTGGAGGACTATTCCCCCGGCAACACACAACGGTGCTGTGAGTCTGCCCGAGAAGTGCCCGCCGCCGGCATAATCCTGAAAGCCGCCGTATTTGACGGATGCAGTATAATCTGCGTGACCGGGTCTTGGCAAAATTTTAAGCTCGCTGTAATCATTCGAGCGGGTGTCGGTGTTTCTTATAATTGCCGTGAGCGGTGCGCCGCAGGTAACGCCGTCGCGAAGCCCCGAAACGAATTCCGGTTTGTCGGCTTCCTTGCGGGCTGTTGAATAGGCATTCTTACCGGGAGCGCGGCGGGATGTGAAAGCTTCAAGCTTGTCAAAGTCGATTTTTATTCCCGTGGGGAGCCCCTCGAGGGTCATTCCGATAGCCGCCGAGTGGGACTGCCCGAATATGGTGAGCCTGATGTTACTGCCGATACTGCTTGCCATCTTGCACCGTCCTTATCTATGATTTCATCTTAAGTGTTGAGAAGTCCTCCCAGAAGTCGGGATAGGACTTTCTTACGCACATGCTGTCAAGCACTGTTACTTTACCGGTTGAGGCACAGCTTGCAACCGCCGCACTCATTGCGATTCGGTGGTCGTTACAGCTGTCGACCGTGCCGCCGGTGAGATTTCTGACGCCGGTGATAACTATACCGTCGGGGAGCTCTTTGGCATTGCCTCCGAGATTGTTTATAAGTGCGCAGGTCGAGGCGATTCTGTCCGATTCTTTGATTCTGAGGCATTCGGCGTTGATGACTCTTGTTTTGCCCTCGCAGACGGACGCCACGACGCAGAGTGTCGGAATCAGGTCGGGAATCTGGGAAGCGTCAATAGTGACGCCCTTAAGACTTCCCTTCTTTACGGTCACCGAGTTGCCGTCTGTCGAGATATCTGCGCCCATTTCTTTGAGAACTGCGATTGCCGCCTTATCGCCTTGGGTTGAATCTGGGTTCAAGCCGGTAACCGTGACTCCCTCATCAGAAAGCGCACCCATGCAGAGATAGAACGCCGCATTGGAATAGTCGCCCTCGACGGTGAAGCTTGAGCCCAAGTCGGGCTTCTGAGAGCCTTTTATATAGTAGGTGTCGCCGGTGCGGGTGTATTCGATGCCCGACTTCCGAAGAAGCTCTTCGGTCATGGTAATATAGCCCTTTGACTGGAGCACTCCCGTCACCCTAAGGATCGAATCCCCTTCAAGAAGCGGCAATGCCAGAAGAAGCCCCGTTATGTACTGTGAGGAAACGTCCCCGGGGATTTCGTATTCGCCCGAGGTGAGCTTGCCGGAAACCCGGATTGTGGTTTCGGTCTTCGAAATGCTCACGCCGTGAGCAGTGAGTACTTCGTCCAGAGGACTCAGCGGGCGGTCGATAAGCCTACCCTTCGGGATAAACTCGCCCCCAACTCCCAAAGCCCCGAAAACGGGAATCAGGAACCGAAGCGTCGAGCCGCTTTCTCTGCACTCGAAAGTGTCTGAGTGCTGAGTCTTCCCGACCGGCGAGACATGTATTTTGTTGTCCTGAATCTCTATATTCGCGCCGGCGGAGTTCATGCAGTCGGCGGTGGCGATGATGTCATTGGAAATGCCTTTACAGGTGATTTCGACATCATGATTGCCGAGAGCCGCCAAAATAACGGCTCTGTGCGCCTGAGATTTGGAAGCAGGGATTAAAACCGTGCCGGTTCTCTCGCCGGGGATGAGTTCTCTTGTCATATCAAAGCCAATCCTTAAGCTGAGATTTCGGGAACTTCATGCGCTCGCAATGCCCGATTTTGCGGGGGACTATTATGGTGATAGCGTCGCCCGAAGATTTCTTATCCGAAACAGCGAGTGTGTACATATCATCAATAGTGTATTCAGTCTCTGTAGGGAGACCGTACTTATCAAGAAGCGAAATAATTCTGTTGCAGTCAGCTTCGCTCAGATAGCCGTACTTGGCGGCAGAGCGCGAGATGGTCGCAAGACCGATGGCGACAGCCTGACCGTGAAGGGTCTGGAAGCCGCTCAAGCCCTCGACTGCGTGACCGACGGTGTGCCCGAGATTAAGGAGCATTCTCTCACCGGTGTCGAACTCGTCGGCTTTGACGATGTCGCGCTTCATGGTGACGCAGGTGGTGATTACGTTTTCAAGCTGATCCTTGGCAGGGGTCTCCTCAAGCTCGGAGAAGAACTCCTCGCTGAAAAGAACAGCATACTTTATAACTTCAGCACAGCCGCAGAGGTACTCTTCCTCGGGAAGTGTCGAGAGGGTTTTCGGGTCACAGATGACCGCCGACGGCTGATAGAAGGAGCCGACCTGATTCTTGCCGTTCTCGAGGTTTACCGCGGTCTTTCCGCCGACGGAGGAGTCGACCATCGCAAGAAGGGTTGTCGGAATCTGGACGAACTGCACTCCGCGCTGATAGGTTGCCGCCGCAAAGCCGCAGAGGTCCCCTACCACTCCGCCGCCGAGAGCGACAAGCAAATCGCTTCTTGTGACGTCGCTTTCAAAGAGGAATTCGAGGAGATTGATATATGAGCTCAGACTCTTCGAGCGCTCGCCGTGCGGGACGACGAATTCCTTCACGACGAAGCCCTCGTTCTCGAGACTCTTTGTGACCCTCTTGCCATAGAGAGGAAAGACGTTGTCATCCGAGACGATGACGGCGGTTTTGCCCTTGACAAGGGGCTTGCAGAACTCACCGCATTTGTCGAGTATACCGTCCGAAACGGTTACATCGTAACTTCGGGATGCCGTAACATTTACAACACTCATCTTCCGTCTACCTCCGCTTTTATCTTTCTGCCGTCGTCGAGGAGCCTGACAAGCTCTTCTTTATTGTTTTCACGGATTGCCGTGCGATACTGGTCAAGGTTTTCGACCAGAATATCAAGCTCTTTTATAAGATTGTCGCCGTTTTCGAGGAACAGCTCCGCCCACATTTCGGGATTGAGCCAGGCGACTCTGGTCATGTCCTTGTAGCTTCCCGCCGAGAAGCCCTTGTGCTCGCGAGCCGTGGGACTCTTGATATATGCGTTCGAAACAACGTGGGCAAGCTGGGAGGTGAAAGCAATCATCTCGTCGTGCTTTTCGGCAGTCGTCACGGAGATGCTTCCGAATCCCGCAGGCTTCAAGAGCTCCTTTGTGTGGCTTAAAAGCTTGATGCTCGGCTCGCCGTTCGGGACGAGCACCATCGGTGCGCCCTTGTACATATCGGCTCTGGCGTACTTATAGCCGGAATTATGCGTTCCTGCCATAGGATGACCGCCGACAAAGGTGAAGCCGTATTCATCGGCAAGCTTAAAGCCGACCTCGGTAACCTTGCGCTTGGTGCCGCAACAGTCGATTACAACCGGCTTTGAGCCGAAATAGGGTGCGGCTTTCTCAAGATACTCTATGCAGGCGTCGGGATAGACGGATATCAAAACTATGTCGCACTCTGAGAGATTATCCATAGTCAGCTCGTCATCGACGTCACCCGCAAGCTTGAGGTAATCAAGAGCGGATTTACTTCTATTCCAGCCGAGGACGGTGTGCCCTTCAGCTTTATAAGCCTTGGCAAATGAGGCTCCTATAAGCCCCAAGCCCACGATTCCGGCAATCATCCGAGAGCAGCCTCCCTGACAGCAGTGATTTTACTGGATAATTTCTCGAACTCTTCGGGACGAAGCGACTGTGCGCCGTCGCAAAGAGCGTGTATCGGGTCGTTATGAACCTCGATAATAAGTCCGTCGGCTCCTGCCGCTGTTGCCGCCATTGCCATAGGCGGAACGAGTCTTGCCATGCCTGTTGCGTGACTCGGGTCGGCAATTACGGGAAGATGCGAAAGCTCGTGGAGCATCGGGATTGCCGAGATGTCCATCGTGTTTCTCGTGTAGTCGCTGTAGGTTCTGATTCCTCTTTCGCAGAGGATGACCTTCTCGTTGCCGGAAGCCATAATGTACTCGGCGCTCATGAGAAGCTCCTTGAGGGTATTTGCAAGACCACGCTTGAGTAAAATCGGCTTGTCGGTCTTGCCGAGCTCCTTGAGCATTTCGAAGTTCTGCATATTTCTTGCGCCGACCTGCAAAACATCGACGTCCTCGAACAGATCAAGGTCGTTGGTGCTCATGATTTCGGTTACAATGGGAAGTCCTGTTTCCTCACGGGCAATCTTTAAAAGCTCCAAGCCCCGAGCGTGGAGACCTTGGAAGTCATAGGGCGAGGTTCTCGGCTTGAAGGCGCCGCCTCTTAGCATGTTTGCGCCCGCCGCCTTGACAGCCTTGGCGACCGCGACAATCTGGTCTTCGCTTTCGACAGAGCAAGGACCGGCTATCATGCAGAAGTTGCCGCCGCCGATTTTGACGCCCTTTACATCTATGATGGTATCGTCGGGGTGGAATTTGCGGTTACAGCACTTGAAAGCCTCGGTGACTCTGGTGACGGAATCGACTATGTCAAAGCTCTCTATCAAATCCTTGTCGACCTTGGTGGTGTCGCCGATGAGACCGAGGACCGTTGTGTACTCGCCCTCGGAAATATGAACCTTTATGCCCATTCCGCCAAGCCATTCGATAAGCTGATTGCGCTTTTCTTCTGATACGTTCTTCTTTAATGCTACTACCATAATAATTGTCCTTTCTTTTTGTCGGAAAGAAGTCTGCCGGGAACTTTAGCAGTTTCACAAAAAAGCTGCACAAGTAACCTGTGCAGCTGATAAACAAAACTTTTTGTTGCAACACAAATCACTTTACCTTTGGGGATTAGCGCATGGTAAAGTAATAATAATATGCAAAGCAGAAAACATTGGCGGAGCCAACAGTTTGTTTTGACATCGTGCAACTCTCCGTAAATAGTTCATTTAAACGGCTTTCCGTTCATCTTTTATGATTATATACGACCCGACGACGTTTGTCAAGGGGTTTTTGAGAATTTGTTGCTTTAAATCAGCAAATCCGTTTTCGTTTCACATAATTTGAGAAATGTGTACAAATCCGAACCTCGTTATCCACAAATCTTCAAATCCTTGCCCGAACGTTTCACCTCTCTTTCCTCTTTGCATAATGAGATTTTAAAAATCCGACGCTATAATCTACGCATAAACTTCCTAAGGAGGAACGCTAATATGAAACTCAAAAGATTTTTAGCAATACTCATGAGCCTGTCGCTTATGGTGATGTTGGTCGGATGCACTTCGGCGGATGACGACACAGACGACGAAGCCGAAACCACCACAGCGGCGACCACAGCTGAAACAGAAGCAGAGGAAACCGAAGACGACGTTACGGTCGAGGATGAATCCACCGAGGACGAAGAATCCACTGATGACGGCACCGCGGAAGATACCGAATCAGAGGATGCAGAAGCTACCGAAGATGAGGAATCTGCCGACGATACAGAAGCCGAAGAATCCGAGGATACTGAATCCGAAGAGTCCGAAGACGCTGTAGCGACCGACACGGACAGTGAAGAGGAATCCACTGACGATGAGTCGACAGAAGACGAGGTCGCCGAAGACACCGATTCGGAAGAATCTGCGGAATCTGAAGACACAGAAGAATAAACCCCGATAATTCTCCTATACTAAAAGAAAATCGCTTGCTCTTGCAGGCGATTTTCTTATGCAGAAAACAACGCAGGTGTTTTCTGCTTTTCACCCAATTTTCACACAGTTCTTAAGTTTCATTTAAGCTTCATGAGGCAAAATATAATATTAAAGTTTACTTATTACCGAAAGGATGATATAATGAATATCAGAATTAAAAAACTGATCTCCATTGTAACCTGCCTTTGCATGCTACTGACGCTTGTCGGGTGCGGTAGCGATTCAACCGAATCCACCGCCGAGACAGAAGCAACCGAAAACAATGCAGAAACAGAGACTGCGGAGACTTCATCGGAGGCTACTATTGTGTCTGATAAAGAATACATCGAATATACCCTGAATCTTGCGAACAACACCGACTACACCTGGACCTATCAGACGAACTCGTGGGTTATGTCCATCGTTTCGGCTGTTGCCTATCCCGAGATTGAGGACGAAGAGGGTGTTTCGGTCTGCGTTCCGGCGGCTTATGTGACCGGTATCGACACCGACGGCGACGGCACAGCCGACATAACGGCTGAAAACTATTCAGAGCCGGTAAACGGCACTCTCGTTATCGACTATGATGCTGAAATCACGAGCACAAACGGACAGGTATATACGGCGAGCACCGCTCCCGTTATCCTCAATACAGGTGCGGCGGGATATGGCAATGCGACGAACACGCTTGCTTCCTCAACCTATGCTGAAGAGGGCTATATCAACGTAGCTTGTGGCAACAGAGGCAAGCAGGACACCGTCACCGACGAGGACGGCAACACCTACTATACCGGCGACGCTCCTTCCTGTCTCGCAGACCAGAAGGCGGCGGCAAGGTTCGTCAAGTACAACATTCTCCTCGGCAACCTTCCCGGAAGCGTAGATTACCTCGTTTCGACCGGCGGTTCCGGCGGCGGAGCACATGCCACGATGTTTGCGGCAACCTCGAACAATCCGGACTTCTATCCATATCAGGAGGAGGTCGGAGCAGTCGGATGCTATCTCTGTGACGACGGAACCTACACGACTACTGTCACCATTGACGGCGAAGAGGTTTCTCTTTCGGACGGCGCCTGGGGCTGTATCGCCTACAGTGCGATCACTTCGCTTTACGAAGCCGACATGACCCTTGCTTTCGAGTACTATATGGACACCACATATGACTTCGGAAGCTCATTCCAGAAGCAACTGGCGGCTTATCTCTCGGAAGCTTATATGGAATATATCAACGAGCAGAACCTCACCGTAGAGGAAAGCGCAGTCGGCTTTGACCTTGACGGCGACGGAGAGCTCAATTCTACAATCGCCCTTACGATCGAATGTGATCTTGAAGAATATCCCGAGACAAACGGCTATCACGGAACTTATCTCGATTTGTACCTTGCTGAGTTCACCGAGAATTTGCAGTGGTATCTTGAAAACTTAGACTATGCCGACGACTGGACCTGGTTCGACGAGGACGGCAATGCCCTTTCGGACGAAGAAGTTGCGGCGATGACCACCCAAGACAAGGCAGAAGCTTTCATCGAGGGCAGATACTCGAAATCGAGCTCGACCGGAATGGCTACCGGCAACCTTCCCAGCGGAATGAACGGAGCACTTGACTTTGACCATTCGGACAATGAAACAGGCAGAGGCGAAATGACAGGCGGTAGAGGAGACATCTCCGGAGAAATTTCCGAAGACGATTTGCCTGACGGTGAAATCGGCGACATTGCGGGCGGAAATCTCCCCGGCGGTGAAATCAGCGATATTGATATCGACACCACCGAAGTCGGCACCGAGGGCTCGGGCGACTCCATGGTCGTAGGCACTCCCGATGCGGGAACCACACAGTCTGCCTCCGGCAGTCGGGACTCGGCGAACTACTCGACTTACGACGAAATGCTTGAGGCTTACGAGACAGATATCGCATCAATACTTGAGGGCGACGAATACGGAAACAACATCGTTTTTCTCTATAATCCTCTTAACTACATCGGCGATGATGACACCGAAAACCCGACCTGGGTCAGAATCCTCTGCGGTGCTTCCGAGGGCGACATCTCGATGTTCAACTCCCTTAATTTGCAGATTGCAATGCTCAACGCAGGAATCGACTGCAATATCGAATGGCAGTGGGACGGCGGACATGTTCCGTCGGAAATCCTCGGCGAATCGTTTGCGCTCTACGTCGATGAGATGTACGGCGAGTATGTAAGCGGCGTAACTACCGAAAAAGCCGAAGCCGAAGCGCAGACCACTAACGGCAGTTCCGAATCGGCAACCGGTACCGACCTCAGCTCTTGGGTTACGCTTAACGACGACGGAACGGTTTCGTTCAGTCTTGCAGATGCTGTAGCCTACAGAACAGCAGGCGCAAGCAAGGCAATGCCCGGCTTCGACGTCATCGACTACGGTCAGGAGGACTACGTCTTCGGCAACACCGAGCAGGACGCAAGGCACTGGGACACCTACTTGCTCGAAATACTTGAAGAGTACAGAGACGTACTCGAGCCGCTGTTCAACAGCGGAGACCAATAATCAGCCATCACCTTTCCTTCCACATAAAAGCAAAGCGGCATCCTCCCCGAGGGTGCCGGCTTTGCTTTAGAAAAAATTTTTATTTTCATATTCCATTCTTCCGTGAAGTGTGATATAATGATTTCATCACAAACTTGTGAAAGGAATACATATTATGAAAACTTCATTCAAACGAATCCTTGCGATTGTTCTTTCGGCTTGTATGATGCTCTCGCTTGTCTCCTGCGGAGAAGAGGCTGAGGTCGATTACCTTACGGAGCTTACCGACCAATCGCTCACCTACACTCTTGATGAGCTCTATGATCTCGAAACCGAGACCCTCTATGCCGCCGACTATGAGCTTCCGGCACTTTATAAGTACTTCGAAGGGCTCTGCAACATCGGCGTTGCGTTCACGTCCGACCAGATCGTCGACCTCGAGGATGACATCACCAAGAGCATCTTAAAGCACTACAGAGTTTACACTCTCGGCAACGAGCTTAAGCCCGACCACGTCAACCCTTCCGAGGGCGAATATAACTTTGACGATGCGGACGCATTTGTCGAGTTCGGACAGCTCACCGATGCCACCCTCCGTGGACATACTCTCGTATGGCACTCGCAGGTTCCCGACTGGTGGTTCAAGGCTGACCCCTCAGACGAGAGCTCACTTGAAGACTGCCTTGCAAACGGCACTCTTGCTACGAGCGACCAGCTCATCGAGAGAATGACTGAATATATCACCACTGTCGTCTCAAGATATGCCGACACTATCGACATCTGGGACGTCTGCAACGAAGTTCTTAACGACTCGGGAACGGGCGTAAGAGGCATCAACGACAGCTCATATTGGTCTTATATCATCGGTGACCTTGACGGCGACGGCTATTCGGACGACTATATCCAGATTGCATTTGAAGCCGCAAGAGCCGCTAACGAGGATGCAGTCCTCATGATTAACGACTACAACATGGAGTGGTCCTCGGCTAAGTGCCAGCAGATGTATGACCTCGTTCTCAGAATGTTCGAAAAGGGCGTAAGAATCGACGGCGTCGGCTTCCAGTCCCATATTGAGCTTGACTGTGACGTTGAGACCTACAGAGAAAATCTTGAGCTTATCGCAAGCCTTTCGGACCTCTATGACGAGTACTTCCCCGAGTATGCAGGAAACTTCCGCATCACAATTACCGAGCTTGACATGGACATGTTCATCGGCTCGAATTCCGACGGCGGATATTACGTCTGGTCGGACGAAGAGTTTGAACAGCAGGCTGAAAAGTATGCCGAGCTTATCGACATGTTCCTTGACTTTGCGGATGAGGGAATCATCGACACAATCATCTTCTGGGGCACAGACGATGAGAACTCGTGGCTCAACTCAACCCCGAAGATAAGAAGAAACGCTTCCCTGCTCTTCGGCAGAGACCTCTCGGTCAAGCCCTGCTTCTACTCTATTGCGGAAGCGGCACTGACGCATACGTCAGATTGACACATGTGTCAGATTAAAATTGCCATCTCCATCTCTCACCATGGTGCGCTTTGGTTCTTTTCGGAATCGGGCGCACCGCCTTTTTTCGAAATAAATTTTGAATCAGCATGAGATAACTATTGACATTTTGGCACGCTCTGCTTATAATATAAAAGAGGTAGAGGCGCGGTATGCCAAGAGTAGCGATGCCATGTTGACCGCCGGGGTCGGCATTTGCGAAAGGGACTACTGCCGAGGACGCTTTACGGCAAAAAAGTGATCCGGCAATGCGGTTAATATCCGTTTTGCTGTCGCACCAAAAGTGCGGAGAGCTATCGACGTTTCATACTGCGCGGCTGTACGCGCTTATAATGAATCGGCGGCAGCTGCTCTTTGCGGCTGTCTTTTTGTTTTGTAATCCAAATCTAACTCAAAATAAACAATAAGAGGTTATCATCATGAAGCACACTGTATTCAAGGGAGCGGCAACCGCTCTTATCACTCCGTTCAAGGACGGAGCTGTCGACTATGAAAGCTACGAAAGAATTCTCGAACAGCAGATTTCCGGAGGCATTGCGGCTCTGGTCGTAGCGGGAACCACCGGCGAGGGCTCGACCCTTACCGATGAGGAGCACAAGAAAATAATCGAATTCACCGTCGAGAAGGTCAACCACCGCGTTCCCGTAATTGCCGGAACCGGCTCGAACGACACGGCTTATGCCGTCGAGCTCTCAAGATTCGCAACTCAGGCGGGAGCGGACGCGCTTCTCCTCGTTTCGCCCTACTACAACAAGGCAACTCAGGAAGGACTTTATCAGAGCTTCAAGCTCATTGCCGAATCCTGCGGCGCACCCTGCATCCTCTATAATGTTCCGTCAAGAACGGGATGCAATATCAAGCCCGCAACTGCGGCACGGCTTGCTGAGATTGACAACATCGTCGCAATCAAAGAGGCTTCGGGAGACATTTCTCAGGTAGCGGAGCTTGCGGCTCTTGCCGGCGACAAGCTTGATATCTACTCGGGCAACGACAACCAGATTGTCCCGATTCTTTCCCTCGGCGGCTCGGGAGTTATCTCGGTTCTTTCGAACGTTCTGCCGCATGAGACGAACGAAATCTGCACGAAGTTCTTCGAGGGAGACGTTGCGGGTTCAAGAGAGCTTCAGCTCAAGTACCTTCCGCTTATAGACGCTCTCTTCTGCGAGGTCAACCCGATTCCCGCAAAGGCGGCGATGGCGGCTATGGGGCTTTGCGAAAACGAACTGAGGCTTCCGCTTACACCCATGGAAAAAGAGCACCTTGACAAGATGCTTGGAATTATGAAAAACGAAGGGATTATATGATTTATGGAAACGGTTCTGACCGATAACGTTACTATCCGCGACGGCGAGCTTTACTTCTCGGAGCAAAGCGCGCCTTCGCTTGCAAAAAAATACGGCACTCCCCTTTATCTCATGGATGAAGGGAGAATCCGCCGGAACTGCCGTGAATACAAGGAAGCTCTTGACGAGTTCTTTGGCAACGGCTCGGAAGCTATCTATGCCGGAAAGGCGTGTTGCTTCAAGGCGATTTACAAGATTATAAACGAAGAAGGCTTGGGAGCGGATCTGGTCTCGGTCGGAGAAATCCACACAGCGAGATTTGCGGGATTCCCTCTCGAAAAAGCCTGCTTCCAGGGGAACAACAAGACCGACAGCGATATCGAATATGCAATAGACGCCGGTGTCGGCTATTTTGTCTGCGACAATGTCGAGGAAGTCGATGCTATTTCCGAGATTGCCGGTAAAAAGGGCGTCACTCAGAAGATTCTATTGAGACTCACCCCCGGCATCGACCCTCATACATACGACGAAGTGGCGACTGGCAAAGTCGATTCGAAGTTCGGAACCGCTATCGAAACAGGTCAGGCGGAGGAGATTGCGAAATACACCCTCACGAAGCCGAACATCAGGCTTTCCGGCTTCCATTGCCATGTCGGGTCGATGGTGTTCGATTCGAGCACATTTGTAAGAAGTGCCGAGATTATGCTCGGCTTCTGCAAGCTGATGAACGAGAAGTACGGCTACGTCACCGAAATACTTGACCTCGGCGGCGGATATGGTGTTAGATACGTCGAGTCACAGCCGGTTATCAGTATCAGAGATAACATCAAAGAAGTTTCTGAGTTTATAAAAGCTGAATGTGAGAAGCTCGGCATTGCTCTCCCCTCTCTGAGATTAGAGCCCGGAAGAAGCATTGTTGCCGATGCGGGAATGACGCTTTATACCGTCGGCACCGTCAAGAGAATTACGGGATATAAGAACTACGTTTCCATCGACGGCGGCATGACCGACAACCCGAGATATGCGCTTTATCATTTAGCCTACACGGTTCTGACTGCGAACAAAGCAAGTGAAGAGAAAACATTGAAGTGTGACTTGGTAGGCAGATGCTGTGAGTCGGGAGATATCGTCCAGCCGGATGTCATGTTTCCCGAGAGCATCCAGAGGGGCGACATTGTTGCGGTTCTCACAACAGGTGCCTACAACTACTCGATGGCGTCGAACTATAATCGCATAGCAAGACCGCCGGTTGTTATGGTTGACGGCGAAAATAATTATCTGGCTGTAAGACGCGAAACCCTTGAAGATCTGACGGCTTGCGACCTTTGAAAGGACAAAGTATGAAATTTACTAAGATGCACGGAGCGGGAAACGATTATATCTATTTCAACTGCTTCGAGGAAAAGATTGACGACCCGGAGGCACTGTCGATTAAGCTATCCGACCGGCATTTCTCGGTCGGGGGCGATGGAATCGTGCTTATTATGCCTTCGGAGGTTGCCGATTTCAGGATGCGAATGTTCAACACCGACGGAAGCGAAGGCAAGATGTGCGGCAACGCCTCGAGGTGCATAGGAAAATATGTCTATGAAAAGGGCTTGACCGACAAAACGACCGTCACGCTCGAAACCCTTGCCGGAATCAAGACGCTGAATCTTGACGTTAAGGACGGCAAAGTCGAAAGCGTCTGCGTTGACATGGGCAAAGCGGAGTTCAGGGCTCTCCTGATTCCCGTTGTGTCAGATAAAAACGAAGTTATCAATGAGCCGCTCGAAGTCGGCGGCAAAGAATATCGGGTTACATGCGTTTCTATGGGAAATCCGCACTGCGTCACGTTTGTGGATGAAGTGAAGAGCCTGGAACTTGCGAAAATCGGCGTGCTTTTCGAGAACAACGAAATTTTTCCCGAGCGTGTCAACACCGAGTTTATCAGAGTCATAGATTCGCACACTCTCGAGATGCGTGTCTGGGAGCGAGGAAGTGGCGAGACCCTTGCCTGCGGCACGGGAGCCTGCGCAAGCGTCGCGGCGGCTGTCAGGAACGGAATCTGCAAAGCCGGCGAAGAGATTACGGTCAAGCTCTTGGGCGGCGATTTATTCATAACCTGCTCGGAGGACTACGACATAAAGATGCGTGGCGGAGCGGAGTTTGCATTCGACGGCGAAATCAAATAGGAGGATTCAGATGAAAGCTAATAAGAATTTTTATAAGATAGAGCAGAATTATCTCTTTGCGGAGGTTGCTGAGAGGACTGCGAAATATTCGAAGGAGCATCCCGAAGCGAAGATTATCAAGATGGGTATCGGCGATGTTACCCTGCCCCTTTGTGAGGCTGTTACCGACGCCATGCACAAGGCGGTTTCGGAGATGGGAGTCAAGGAGACCTTCAAGGGCTACGGCGAATACAGGGGCTATGATTTCCTCTGCGAGAGCATTGTCGGATATTACAGAGGCTTCGGAGTTGACCTTGAGACCGAGGAAGTATTTGTTTCCGAGGGTGCAAAGACAGACCTCGG
Source organism: Oscillospiraceae bacterium (assembly GCA_021201235.1). Taxonomy (GTDB): domain Bacteria; phylum Bacillota; class Clostridia; order Oscillospirales; family Ruminococcaceae; genus Faeciplasma. The sequence continues at coordinate 360,493 of JAJQFI010000016.1, forward strand.
CAATATCTTGGACCTCTTCGACAGCGACAACACGGTTCTCGTTACCGACCCTGTTTATCCCGTTTATGTTGACACGAATATACTTGCCGGCAGAAAGATTGTCTATGCCGATGCGACCGAGGGCAACAACTTCCTTCCGATGCCAGATTACGCGGTCGAAGCGGACATAATTTATCTCTGCTCGCCGAACAACCCGACAGGTGCGGCATACACAAGGGCTCAGCTCAAGGAATGGGTTGACTATGCACTCTCGAAGAACGCTGTAATACTCTTGGATTCTGCGTATGAAGCGTTTATCACCGACCCCGACGTGCCACATACGGCTTATGAGGTTGAGGGCGCAAAGAAGTGCGTTATCGAAATCTGCTCGCTCTCAAAGACTGCGGGCTTCACGGGTACCCGTTGCGGTTATACAATAGTCCCGAAGACTCTCGATTTCGACGAGGATATGAACAAGCTCTGGCTGAGACGCCAGTCGACCAAGTTCAACGGCGTTTCCTATATCGTCCAGTGCGGTGCGAATGCGGTCTTCACTTCCGAGGGGCAGAAGGGCGTCAGGGAAAACATCGCCTACTATCAGGAGAACGCGAAGATTATGATGGCGGCTCTTGACGAATGCGGCATCAAATACTTCGGCGGCAAGAATTCGCCTTATATCTGGCTTAGATGCCCCGATGGGCTCGGCTCGTGGGAATTCTTTGACAAGCTCCTTGAAGAGGCGAACGTCGTCGGCACGTCCGGCGAAGGCTTCGGCAAGAACGGCAAGGGCTACCTGAGGCTCACATCTTTCTCAACTCACGAGAACACCGAAGAGGCTATGAGAAGACTGAAGTCGATGCTCGGAAAATGAGCATAAATTTACGAACAGGAAGTAATCAAAATGGAAGCAGTTGAAAACATTCTTAAAAGAAGAAGCATAAGAAAGTACACTGACAAAAAAATCGACGACGAGACGATGCACAAGCTCCTCGAGTGCGGAATGGCGGGTCCCACATGCGTAAACGCCCGGGACTGGGCTTTTATCGTGGTTGACGACAAGGAGCTCTTAACCGAGCTTTCCCACTGCAACGGCAGAGCCGCAGGGATGCTCCCCGACGCCGCCGCGGCGATTATCGTCTGCGGAGACCTTGACAGGGCATTCTCAAGAGCCCCCGACTACTGGATTGAGGACGCATCCATCGCCACTCAGAATATTATACTTGCCGCAAACGGTATGGGCTTGGGCGCCGTCTGGCTCGGAACATATCCGCAGGAAGATAAGGTTGAGAACGTCAAAGAGCTTATGAAGCTTCCCGACAAGATTGTTCCCCTGTCGGTAATTGCTCTCGGTTATCCCGACGAAACGAAAGACGACGACAAGATAACTTACGAAGAAAGCAGGGTGCATTTTAATAAATGGTGAAGCGTGTTATTGCAATACTTCTCAGCGTGCTGATGCTGACTGTGGGGCTGACCGGTTGCGGAAGCAGTGAAAACGAAATTGAAATTGACGAGGATGTGCTCAGTGTGAACAGCTTTTTGCCGACAGATAAATATGTAAAGAAGTTAGGAAGAACAGAAGAAACCGACAACGGGCTCTGGCTTGCCTATTCCGGCTCGGGTGCGGAATTCTCGTTCAACGGTACAAAGGCGACCATCACCCTTCTTGGCGATGACACCATTAACTCTGAGGACTGGAACAGCGTCCCGAGAGTAGCTATTTATGTGAATGATGAACTGATCGTCGATGAAATGCTGATGGACGAGTCGACGAGCTTCACAGTATTCGAGAGCGAAGAGGCTCAGGACTGCACTATAAAGATTATCAAGCTCTCGGAAACCGGGAACTCGACCTGCGTCATCGGCTCTATCGAGGTTGAGGCTTACGGCGCAATCAAGCCGACTGAGGATAAAGAGCGCACTATCGAATTCATCGGCGACTCAATCACCTGCGGCTACGGCGTTGATGCAGAGGATCAGAACTCTTCCTTCTCGACGAGGACCGAGAACGCTTCGAAGTCCTATGCCTATCTGACGGCTCAGCTCTTGGATGCCGACTACAGCCTTGTTTCGAAGAGCGGTCACGGAATCATCTCCGGCTACACCTCCGACGGAGCGATTCAGTCGTGGGGCGTTATGTCGCAGTTCTACGAGTGCTTTGGCTCCGGTTCGGGAACCGTCGGCGGCGTCACTCCCGACTCGGTTGAGTGGGACTTCAAGAATAATCCCGTTGATTTGGTTGTCATAAATCTCGGAACGAACGACTACAGCTACACCGGAAGCGACGCGGACAAGCAGGCTGAATACAAGACCGCCTATGTTGAATTCATCAAGACGGTTCGCGACGACAACCCCGACGCCTACATCATCTGCGCTCTCGGAATCATGGGCAACGAGCTCTATCCGATGGTTGAGGAAGCCGTCAGCGAATATGTCACCGAAACCGGCGATGATAAAGTCACGAGCTTCGAGTTTGACGTGCAAAGCGCCTCAGATGGCTACGGCGCCGACTGGCACCCGAGCGAGGTTACTCAAGAGAAGTCTGCGGAAGCACTGGCGGAGTTTATAAGAGAGTGGCTTGGGTGGTAACCCACGAAAGTAAAAAATAAAAGGCTCATTGCGAGCCTTTTTATTTTTGCACTATTTCATCAGCTGGCTTTTGCCAGTTTGCACCTCACGGTTACCCTCGTCTGCCCGGAGCGG
>JAJQFI010000014.1 GCA_021201235.1 Oscillospiraceae bacterium
CAAAAACTGTCATAGGATGGCTCATCGAAGACCTCAACAGCTACGGCTTGACAAACGAGATGATGCTCGAAATTCTTGGAATCACGTTGCTCATCACATTCCTGATTTGCCTCGGCTCGAAGCTGAGTATAAACAAGTATACAATCATGGAAATGCTACGCAATGACTGAGCATTGCCGAGAAGACAGGTAAAGGAGAAAAAACTATGAGTACAGTATTAAAAGCAAAGGACATTTACAAAACCTACAAAGCGGAATCGGGCGAAACCCACGCACTGAACGGCGTGAGCGCTGAGTTCGAGGAAGGGCTTTTCTACACCATCATCGGGCGAAGCGGCTCGGGCAAGTCGACGCTTCTGCACATTTTGGGCGGTCTTGACGAGCCGACATCAGACAATATCTACCTCGGCGATGAGGATCTCTATTCCTATCCCGATGCGAAAATGGCGGAGTTCAGAAGAAGGCATATGGGCTTTGTCTTCCAACAGTTCAATCTCCTAGATGAGTACACCGTCTTAACCAACATCTGCATGCCGATGAAACTTGACAACAAGAAACCTGACCCGGAGCTCTTGCAGAACGTCACCAAGCTTCTGGGAATTGCCGACAAGCTCAAGAAATACCCGACCGAGCTTTCGGGAGGCGAGCAACAGAGAGTTGCGATTGCGCGCTCCGTCCTTGCAAAGCCTCAGCTCATCTTTGCCGACGAGCCGACGGGAAACCTCGACAAGAAGAACGGCGAGACGACAATTCAGCTTCTTAGAGACTGCGCTCAGCAATTCGGACAGACACTGATTATGGTAACGCATGACCCGGAAATCGCCGCAAAGGCGGACGTGGTTATAAAGATTGAGGACGGAGTCGTTATAGACTGATTTGTCTCTGAAAAAGAACCGATTGCTTTCAAATTGAGAGCAATCGGTTCTTTATTTGTTTTTGCATAACATTGCTGAATTTATGCTCAACTGTATGCTGTGCGTTGTAGGTAAATCTGCTGTCATTTGCTGTTTGTTCTTATCGTTCTTTATGTAAGGTACTCTAACTCGTGCTATGTAGCCGATGTCCTCTAAAAATGCAAACACAAAGTTGACACCGAAAACAAATCCGGACATGGAAAATGCGAAATATATGGTGTTTGGAATCAGAACGCTGATGATGCTGGCGATGAACGGATATACATCAAGAGCATCCATCGCATTTTGCAAAAGCGGAGTGAAAATCTGCGGAATCATTGCGCCGATTCCCATAAGAGGCATGGCGACAATCATGGAACACGCAAATGCCAGAAGCATTGCGCCGCAGGCGATTATTTTGCCGGAAATCCGTCCGGTTGCCAAGCGGTCAAATCTGCTCAAGGTGTAAGACTTTTGTGTTTCTTTTACAACACCCGACAGGATTCCCTTGATCCATGAAAACTCCTGCCCGTTCTTGCACTTTTCGACTTTGAGCTTCGGCACAGACGGCAAAGCACTGTGGATAATGTCTTTCAACTTGTCATACCGCTTCAGGTCTGCGGCTACAAACGAGATTACAGGAATTCCGAGACGTTCTTCCAACAGCTTCGCATTCACCTGTTTTCCCTGCGCCTTTGCGACATCTTCCATGTTGAGAATCAGAACGGCGGGCGCGCCAAGCTTTGAAAAATCCGCAAGCATATACAGACTGCGTGAAAGCTGAGAGCTGTCTGCCATCACTAAAATCAGGTCTGCATCACCCTGTGTAATAAAGTCACGGGTGATTTTTTCTTCCTCCGAGTCCGCTGTCAAGGAATAACTGCCCGGAAGATCGACAACGGAGATTGTTTCTCCCTGATGTTTGTAGGAACCCTCACAACGTTCCACGGTCTTACCCGGCCAGTTTCCGACGTGTTGGTGAGAACCGGTCAAGGCGTTAAAGAGTGTGGATTTACCCGAGTTGGGCTGTCCTAAAAGTGCAATCTTATACATTCGGTTCCACCTCGATTCCTGCCGCATCCTTTTGATTTACCGCTATGAGCGTGTCTCTGGCGAATAAGAGAACCGGCATTTTCGCCTGATTTCGGATAATTCTTATTTCCGTATCCGGAACGAGCCCCATAGAACCGGCTCGTCTTGTGAAATGGGGATCGTTTCCGGCACTTGTCAGAGTGTATGTCTGTCCCTCGGTGGCTTCTGATAACTTCATATCATCTGCTCCTCCTTATGTTTTTTACGAACAGTATACAGTCATTTTTCATGATTCTCTATGGTCATATAGCATTTTTGCTCCAAATGTCATTTTTAGTTTGACAATGCTAACTGGGCATGCTAAAATAAAAGTTATGGAAAAGTATATTATCAAAAAAGATGGCTTAAAAGCTGAAATCACGCTGAAAGATGCCGGAAAATTCGTTCTGTATGAAATTTTTCCGAGAATTCTTTTTGCGTTCAATGAGGTAAATGCAAGCGTTTTGCCCAAAATGACAACTGATAGAACAGACGACTGCATCTGCATTGCCAATTATGCCGCCAACGGTACCTGCGGACTTTATTCGTCAAACGGAAAATATATCTACCTGCGAGCCGGGGAGTTGATGATTAGTAACGAGCAGGCGGAACGTTCCTTTGAATACCCCGTCAACAGCTACTTGGGTATCGAGATTTTCATCTTGCGCGAGGCACTGAAAAACGAGGAGCTTCTGTCTTTCTTCAAAATAGATATTGAGCAGATGCTTCATATCTGTTTGCAAAATTCGCATACAACGGTGATTGTCGAAAATGTTAATCTGTTCAAAAACACGATAAATGACATCCTGATGCTCTATGAGAAAGGGATTCTTGACTTGAGCCTCCTACGGTTGCATACTTTTTACATATTGAGAATGCTTACCGCCGGAGCAGTCGAGCTTCGCTCCGGCTATGAGGGTGCGCTGTCAAAAAGTCAGGTGAATATGGCAAGACAGGCGGAACATCTTCTCACATCCGATTTGATGAACAGAGAAACTATTGCCAATATTGCGAAAGACATGGGCATAAGTGCGACCAGCCTGAAGAATTATTTCCGAGCAGTTTACGGACAGAACATTTCCGAATACCTGAAAGAAAAGCGAATTGAGGAAGCAAAAAGGCTTCTTGGAGAAACGAGTCTTCCCATATCGGATATTGCAAACAGAGTCGGATTTGAGAGTCAGTCCAAATTTACCGCGATGTTTCACAACACACTTGGGCTGACACCGACCGAATTCCGGAGGAACAGCCATACAGCATAATGTAAAGACAACAAAATCCCCTCCATCGCTTGACAACCTACTAAGATTGGTATATAATACTGAGTTAGCAGAAACTAACTCGTGGCGAGTTTTATACCTTATTGAAAGGAAGTTTTTATGATATGATGATTGACAAACGGCTGATTGGTGCGGTCGTCGGGAGCAAAAAGTACATAGCGGGGAATGTGATTTTCCAGTGGATTTCGCTTTTAGCCAACATTGCTATGATGACGGGAATCACGAAGTTTCTCAGCTCGCTTTTCAACGGCGACGGGCAGACGGTTCAGGTTACCGCCGTTATTGTTTTGATTGCCATTCTGGTGCGATTTGTCTGTACCAACGGAGCATCGAGGATGAGCTTTCTTTCCTCAAAAGCCGTCAAAAGAACGCTTCGGGAGCGGATTTATCAGAAGCTTCTGCGCCTTGGTGCGTCATATAACGAGCAGGTCAAGACCTCTGAGGTGGTTCAGGTGGCTGTTGAGGGCGTGGATCAGCTTGAAACCTATTTCGGCGCATATCTGCCGCAGTTCTTCTATGCCATGCTGGCACCGCTCACGTTGTTTATGTACCTGTGCTTTGTGAACGTTCCTTCGGCAATAGTTCTTCTGGTGTGCGTTCCGCTGATTCCTGTCGCCATTGCGGCAGTGCAGACTTGGGCAAAGAAGCTTCTGAGCAAATACTGGGGACAGTACACCGCACTCGGCGATACATTTCTTGAAAACCTGCAGGGTCTCGTCACCCTGAAAATCTATCAGGCGGACGATTTCAAACAGCAAGAAATGAACGAGGAAGCGGAGAAATTCCGCCGTATCACGATGAAGGTTCTGACGATGCAGTTGAACTCCATCACCATCATGGACTTTATCGCCTATGGCGGAGCGGCGCTCGGAATCATCATGGCGACCACCCAATATGCGGCAGGTCATGTAGGGCTGAGCGGTTGCTTGCTTATTATCCTTCTCAGTGCGGATTTCTTTCTGCCGATGAGGCAGTTGGGTTCTTACTTCCATGTGGCGATGAACGGCATGGCGGCGAGCGACAAGATTTTTCATCTCTTGGATTTGCCCGAAACGGAGCAGAAGACTGCCACCTGCCCCGAAAACACCTCTATTGTCTGCAAAAATCTGAGCTTCTCCTATGAACCGGAACGTGAAGTCCTCCACGGAATCAATATGGAGTTTCCAAAGGGAAGCTTTGTGTCCGTTGTCGGAAAATCGGGTTGCGGAAAATCCACGGTCGCATCAATCCTTATGGGCAGAAACCGTGACTATCTCGGAAGCGTTACCGTGGGCGAAATAGAGCTGAGGGACATAAACGAAGCGAGCCTGATGGAGAATATTACATACATCAGTCATCAGAGCTATCTCTTCAAAGGCACCGTGCGGGATAATCTTCTGATGGGTTCTCCCAAAGCGGACGACGGAAAGCTCTGAAATGTACTGGAGCAGGTCAACTTAGCCGGATTTCTCAAGAGCGAAGCCGGTCTCGACACAAAGCTTACCGAGCAGGGCGGCAACCTTTCCGGCGGTCAGCGTCAGCGTCTGGCGCTGGCAAGAGCTTTGCTCCACGACAGCCCGGTTTATATCTTTGATGAAGCCACTTCCAATATAGATGTGGAAAGCGAAAACGACATCATGCGTGAGATTCACACTCTGGCAAAGCGCAAGACAGTTATTCTTATTTCCCACCGTCTCATGAATGTGGTTGATTCCGACCGTATTTATGTCATGGAAAGCGGCAATATAGCGGAACAAGGAACTCATGAAGAACTCCTTAAGAGTGGCGGTCGTTATGCTGAGCTATGGCAGGCACAGCAGAGCCTTGAGAATTACGGAAAGGATGGTGCGGCAAGATGAAAAGAAGAAGCGGATTTACGGTAATGTTAAGACTTATTGGATTGGTCAAGCCGCTCGTCGGGTTTATGATTCTTGCCATCCTGATGGGATTAATCGGGAATCTTTGCGCCACATTCATAACAATTTTCGGCGGATATGCCGTCCTGGAAATATTGGGGCTTGATACGCCTTTTTCGCTCGCAGGCATCTTTGCGTGCGTGATCCTGTTTGCAGTTCTTCGTGCAGGGCTTCGCTACGGAGAACAGGCTTGCAATCACTTTATCGCTTTCAAGCTTCTGGCACTGATTCGTGACAAGGTTTTCCGTGCCTTGCGCAAGCTCTGCCCCGCAAAGCTTGACGGACGTGACAAGGGCGACCTGATTTCGGTCATCACCTCCGACATCGAGCTTCTTGAGGTGTTTTATGCCCACACCATTTCGCCGGCGGCAATCGCTTTTCTGTTCACGATAATTCTTTGCCTGTTCATAGGCTCATTCCATTGGACATTGGGACTTCTGGCACTCGGAGCTTATCTTGTGGTCGGCATTGTTATCCCGCTGATAGTTTCCAAGCTCAGCGGAGACACGGGCATGAAATTCAGAACCGATTCGGGCGAGCTTTCGGGATTTGTGCTTGACAGTATGCGTGGTTTATCCGAAACAATTCAGTATAATGAAGGCTCAAAGCGCTTAGGAATGATGAATGAACACACCGATAAGCTTGCCAAGACCGAGAAAAAGATGAAGCGGAATGCGGGGCTTAACGGCGCAATCACGAATACCGTCATACTCCTTTGTGACCTTGCGATGCTCCTGTGTTCTTCGTCTCTCTACAAGCAGGGGCAGGTTGATTTTATTGGTGTGCTGATTCCCACCATCGCTTTGTTCTCGTCCTTCGGACCTGTTGTAGCACTGGCAGGTTTGGGCAGTACGCTTCAGAACACCTTTGCGGCGGGAAATCGTGTGCTTGATATTCTTGATGAAACTCCCGCAACCGAAGAGATTTCCGGTCAGCCCGATATTTCGTTCAGTGGCGCAAAGGCGGAAAACGTCACCTTCTCTTACGAACACTCCCATGGAGATGAAATTATCCTCAAGGACATTTCCACTGAGTTTCCGGAGCATCGTATTATTGGCATCACAGGCAGAAGCGGAAGCGGAAAATCAACGCTTCTCAAGCTTCTTATGCGCTTCTGGAATACCGACCAAGGAAAGATAACCGTTTCCGGCACGGATATAAATTCCGTCAACACGGCAAATCTAAGAGATATGGAAAGTTTCGTAACTCAGGAAACTCACCTGTTCCACGACAGTATCCGCAACAATCTTCGCATCGCAAAGCTGGACGCTACCGATGAAGAAATAGAAACAGCCTGCAAAAAAGCCTCCGTCCACGATTTTATCATGACCCTGCCGAACGGTTATGACACTCCGGTTGGCGAGCTTGGCGACACCCTTTCCGGCGGCGAAAGACAGAGGCTGGGACTCGCCCGTACATTCCTGCACGATGCTCCTTTCGTTCTGATGGATGAACCGACGAGCAACCTTGACAGCCTGAACGAAGCGGTCATTCTGCGTTCGCTCAAGGAAGAACAGGAGGACAAGACCATAGTTCTTGTCTCTCATCGTCAGTCCACCATGCGAATCGCCGACACGGTCTATTCTGTGGAGCAAGGAAGGATGAGCTGAGGCGCCGCAATGCGTCATGTTATAGAAACAAAGAAAGAAAAAAACAGATTGAAAGGTGAAACTGCAAAATGAAACAAAATGATTTAACCGAAACACTTCTTGAAAACACTCAGCCGGAAGCTCCGGTCGAGAAGAAAGCAACAAAAGAGAAAAAGAGCTTTTTGGGGTACCAGATAAAAGACATAGTATTTCTTGCTGTAATGTCTGCGGTTATACTGGTTACCAGTGCGTTCATGCCGCTTCTTTTGCATATTCCTCTGTTCGGAATCATCCAGATAGGCTTGGGATTGCAATTTTCCATGTTCCCCGCTATCGGTCTTGCAAAGGTAAGAAAGCCGTTTTCGCTTGTATTCATGTCCGTATTCAGCGGAGTGGTACTGCTGTTTATGAACACGGTGATGTTTGTATGCCTGCTTTTCTGCGCCTTGATTGCCGAGGGAGTGTCATTGCTGATTTTCAGAAGCTACGAGAAAGATGCGGCTTGCTTTGTGGCTTGCGCCGTATATTTCCCGTTGTCGCTGCCGTTTATGTATGTATGGTATCAGATAATGGGCGGAACGGTTCTTTCCTATGTCAGTTCAATCTGGTGGGTGACGGCTCTGATGTCAATAGCAGTGGTTGCGCTTTGCTGTCTCGGCTCGTTTTTGGGCGTCCGTATCTCCAAAGAGCTTAAAAAATCCGGAGTCATGAAGAAATGAGCGGCGACAAGAACATTCTTTATCCGCTCACGGGAATCCTGTCAGCAGTAGTGATTCTATTGTCTGGACTGATTTTTGCGAAGAATATCTGGTGTCCGGTTCTTCTTGTGTGGTTTTTCGTATGGCTGATGCTGTTTGGATGCTATCGTGCTTGCATGAAAGTGCTTCTTCCGATGCTTGTGTTGGGCGGAATTTTTGCGGGAATCACCTATCTTGCTTCCGGTGACGGTATGTCTGCTATGAGCATGATGAACCGCATGGCGGCGGTGTTTCTGGCAGTCGTCCCCGGAATGAGCATAACCCCCGTGCAGATGACGAGATGCTTGTCTTCCTTGCATATGCCCCGTGCGGTTACGCTCGGAATGCTGATTGCTCTTTCATTCGTCCCGCTACTTACATTGGAGATTCGACGTGTACGGGAAGCAATGGTGACACGAGGAGCGGGAAGCATCTAAAGCCCGCAGATTCTCTATAGGGCATTTCTGATTCCTCTGATTACAAGGCTTGTCAATATTTCCGACACCTTGTCTCTTAGCGTGGAGACAAGAGGCTTCACGCTTAACGGAAGCGATTATTCCATCTATCATTTGCAGAGTTTTCGTGTGAAAGATGCCGTTTATATAACAGGCATTATTGCGGGAATTATCGGAATGGCGGTGATTGTATGAGAGCTGTCGAGCTACAGAATGTCTCATTCTCCTATGATGGGGAGAAGCAGGTGCTGAATCACGTCTCATTTACGGCGGAGCATGGCGAAGTAACACTTTTAAACGGTCCATCCGGTTGCGGAAAAAGCACATTGCTTTCAATCCTCAGCGGAATTATCCCAAATATAACTGCGGGAAATCTCACAGGTCAGGTATCTGTGAACGGAGAATCCACCCTGAACCTTGGAACGGATGAAATCTGCCGGAAGGTCGGGATTGTCCTTCAGAACCCCGAAGCCCAGATTGTACATAAACGTGTTGAGGATGAAATCGCCTTTGGCTTGGAAAATATCGGTCTGTCCGAGGAGAAAATCGCCAGTCAGATTGACACGGTGTGCACGATGATGGAGCTTGACAAAAATTGGCAGACCCGCACCCTTTCGGGCGGTCAGAAGCAACGGCTCGTGACAGCTTCAACATTGGCTATGGGTCAGAAGGTGCTTGTTCTTGACGAGCCGCTTGCTAATTTGGATCAGACCGGCGGGCGGGAGCTGATGGAACTGCTCAGGAATCTGGTGAGACATGGCTATGCCGTGATTGTAGTGGAGCATCGTGCGGATATGGTGCTTCCGTATGCGGATTCGTTGTGGACAATGGAAGAAGGAAAAGTTCGCAAGATTGAGGACAAACGAGAATATCTGAATACAAATACACAAAAGATCAAAGACACACTTCCCGAATACCAATCGCAGGAAAACCTGTTTTCTTTGGAGCATATATCCTATAGCGCCGGTGGTCGCGAAATACTCAGAGATGTCACTTTCTCTGCGCCAAAAGGTGCAAGAACGGTCATTCTGGGAGAGAACGGTTGCGGAAAAACAACACTTCTGCGGCTCATTGCCCGACTGAATCGCCCAACCGGCGGGAAGATAGTGCAGACACTTGACGCTCGCTTTGACCGACATTTCAAGCCGGACAAAAAGTGGTTTCAGTCAGTCGGAGTGGTTTATCAGAATCCGAATTATCAGCTATTCATGCCGACAGTGTATCAGGAAGTGAGATTCGGTGCGGTTTCCGACAAATATGCCGAGGAAATATTGGAGCGATTCTCGATTTCGCATCTTCGGAACCGGCATCCCCAGTCGCTCTCCGAAGGGCAGAAGCGCAGGGTGTCTATCGCGGCGATTGCGGCAACACAGCCTAAGGTGCTTCTTCTGGATGAACCAACCGTAGGACAGGACTATCATCATGGACTCAAGGAATTGGTCGAGCTTTTGAATGAGCTTCACCGGCAAACAGGTTGCACCATGATTACCGTGACCCACGACGTCCGCTGTGCCGAAGCCCTCTGCGACAAAGCTGTCCTGATTGAAGGCGGCACCGTTCAGAAACAGGGCGGTAAGGAGCTTGTGAGGGAGTATTTTGGAGTAGAAAAGCAGGCGAGGTAGTTCAGGATGCTACCTTGCCTGTTTTGGCTTCTGTATTTTCTTTCTCGCACATAGCTTTCCATTCAGCAAATTCCCGTTGCCCTTCCTCGCTTTCGAAAAAAGCTACGATATCCGGATAGATGCACCGTGCGATAATTTCTATTTCTCTCTGCGGAATGCCGGAGTTGTTAATCAGTTTCTTGCGTCGGCTCAATGAGTAGTATCCTTTCTGCTGAAGTTTCAGGAGACTGTTTTTGTTCCCTCACTAACACAGAAAAGCCAGACACCCAGACAAGGTGTTTTGAATTTTTCTCTCAAAAAGTTTTTGAAGAAGTAAGAGCCAGATACGCCTACGTCAGACAATAACTCGAAATGAGCTATTTTCGGCAGGCAAATCTTGATGGGAATTTCGGTTTCCCATGCCCTCAACTAATTGGTTCCCATTAAAATGGGAACAGCGGCGTGTCGTTGACAGCCGGAATATAAACGTGAAAAGCAGAGGCAAAAACCTCTGCTTTTTTCTTCGTCTTCACTTTCTGTCCTTATACTTCACCCTACATTTCCGGTGCACCTCATCCACCATTCTTTGCCACATCGAAATGAATTTGCAAAACAGCATCGAGAGCCTTCTCCAATTCTGCAGTGACAGCCTGAGAGCGCAGACCTCCGGTGTTGAAATGCTTTGCAATCTGATTGATGTTGTTTGCAATATTATTAAGCAGTAAGTTTGTCTTCTTCATCTCCTCTCAAATGTCGGGGAACTCTGCAACTATTTCATTAGTGACAGTGAGCCTTCCGCCAAGAAGACATTTGTCACCGACACCCGGCACCGCCGCTGTGATCATTTTAATGGGAACCAATAAATCGAGGGAAGGAGAAATCACAATTCCCATCAAGAGTGTCCGTAATCAAAAACAGCTTTTGAGGTTTTTGTATTACCGGGCGAATCTTACTTTTTAAAAACTTTCCCTCATCAACACAAATTTCAAACCACTTCTGAAAAGCTACTCAAGAAATTTTTTATTCGTAAATTTGCACTTTATAGCTTTAAAGTATTGACGTACAATACGAAATGTGTTAGAATAAAGTTAGTTCAAATC
>JAJQFI010000006.1 GCA_021201235.1 Oscillospiraceae bacterium
GAACCCCCGACCTGCTGATTACAAATCAGCTGCTCTACCAACTGAGCTACACCAGCAAGCACTCAACAACGTATGGTATGATAACATATCGGGGCTCAAATGTCAAGCGTTTTTTGAAATATTTTTTTAAAAAGCTCAACGCAGGGCACTTGCTAACCCTGCGTTGAAAATTTATCAGAGAAAAATGAATTTACCAGGTGGTGTGCCCCGAATAGCTCGACTCGATCAGATCCGCCGAGCCGATTATCGAGACGGAGCTCGAGCCGACCGAGAGCGCATAAACTCTGCCGTCGCTCATGACATAGAGGATTCCGTTCGAGAGCTCAGCTCTTCCAAACTCGAATGCGCTGTCGACCTCGTGGGTCTCGACCGTTCCGACAAAGGTGAAGCCCGTGTCGCCAAGCTTATAGATCGCATAGGTGCAACAATAATCGAAGCCGTCGAAGTATTTATACGGAACACCGACAAGACCGTTTGCGGCATCCAGATAGAGAATTCTGTTGTCGCTGAGAGCCGGACTGTCGCAGTCCTCGGAGGAAATCATCGTCTCCGCAGAAACAGCCAACTCGCCGATGCTGTCTGTCTTGAGATATGCGAGCATCAGCATTCCGTTGTCGTCCTCGGTAAGGGTGATATAGCCGTCGCCGAAGGATTGAAGCCCGAGCGTCAGGTCGACGCTGTCGTTACTCTCGATAATAGCAGGATTCGACGGGTCGGAGAAGTCCGCCACCTTGGTGTCGTCCCCATTTCCGATAATCACCTTCATGCCGTCGAAGGTCACCGTCTGATAAGCCGACGGGAAATCAGCCTCCGAGAGGAGATTCAGGTTTTCGTCGAAAGCATAGACGGCTGTTATATACCCGTTCTCGCCGCTTCTCAACGTCGCAACAAGAAGAACGTCGCCATTAAGGCTTATTCCGCCGGTAAGGGCAACGCCCTCGATGGTTGCGGAATAGCTGAAGGTCGCCGCTCCGCCCGAAAGGGTGAGCTTTTCAACGGAGGTCTCCTCCGTTCCGGTGTAGCCGAAGACATAGACCGCATCCTCCGAAACGACCACCTTGCCCTCAGAGCCGAGAACCGCCTGAACGGAAACGGGGCACGACGGGAGCGCCGCCGCAATTCCTCCGACGACGGTGTAATCAAGCGTCGAGAAGGTTTCGGGGATAAGGATGTTTGTCGCTTCTATATAGAGCTTTTCGCCATTTACGGTGTAGCTCGGGACATAGCTGTCAAGATTGTCGCCCGTGAGAAGCGTATTATGGTATTCATCATAGCTTGTGACGACGTAGACATAGCCGTTATCGAAGACGGATTCGAGATAGCTTCCGCTGAACGAGACCACAGAGGATGTAGTGATGCTTCCGTCAGTCGAGATGTCATAGACAACGACCTCGGCTGAGTAGCTCGTGACGGTGTTCCCGTCGTCCGAATATACGGAGGAAAGGATCCCCTCAACAAGCGATTCTTCGGTCGTCGCATTCGCCTGAATTGAAACCGGCTCCTCGGTCGTTACCGAGTAGACCGCGATGAGTCTTGAATCGACGGCATAGATTTCCTCGAGCACTCTCGTCTCGAAAAGACCGTTCTCGGGGACGGCGTCGCCGATATACTCGAGCGTGCCGCAGTCGGAAAGGATGACCTTGACGGTGCTTCCGTCCTTGATGTAGATAATGTCGTTGCAGATAAGATAGTTGTCGTCGAGCTCGCCCTCGGCGATTGTCGGGAGCCTTACTCCCTCGCTCAGGGTTACGTCCGGCTCGCTGTCGGTTGTCTCGACGCTTTCGGAGGCTTCCTCCTCGGTCGGGCTTGTAGCCTCCGGCTCGGTAGCCGTGGCTACGGAAGCGTCGGTCTCGGTGCCCAAATCAACGGTGCTGTCCGAGTCGCTTGTGCTCTCGGAGCCGTTTTCGTTGTAAGAATTTTCAATCTCGGCGATTGCGGAATCAAGGGTTACTTTATCCTCGTCGTCGGCATAATATTTCTTGAAGGTCTTGTGGATTTCGTCATAGTCGGAAGCATAGGTTGAGCCCTTCGAGTCGGTCTCGACAGTCTCGACCTCGCCGAGATCAAAGTATCTCACGCATCCGAGAACGAGCGCCGCACATGCCGCAAGCGATGCGACGGTGCGATAGATTCTTGTGCGCTTTGAAGAAGAGCTGACTGTAATCTGCTTCTTTTCAGGCTTCTTATTCGCCTTTTCGGTTGTATCGATAGAGTCGACAGAGGTCGGGACTTCGTTTGCAGTAACGGTTATCTCAGACCTAAGCTCAGAACTCTTAGACTCAGCCCGAGCTGTTTCCATCTGATGGGCTTCCAGAAACGCAACGATATTGTCCGGCTCAAGTCTTTCCGGCACGGAAATATTCTGCATCATTTCCCAGTAAACACTGTTCTTATTAGCCATCCCGACACTCCTTTCTATTGAAATTAATTTTGTGCGATTTCTATTTGACGGGCGGATAATATCCACCCCTACACTAATCAGATAGTGCTTTCCTTAGCTTCTGCTTAGCTCTCGCGATATACGTTCGCACGGTGGCGTTGTTTATCTCGGTGATTTTGCTCACCTCGTCGCTCGTGTAGCCGTAGATGGCGTTAAGCGTGAAGCAAATCTTTTCGTTGTGACTCAGTCCCTCGATGTGCTCGAGTAGCTCGATTCCCTCGTACTTCGCTTCGTTGACGGGGATGTCGTTCATCTCGCCCTCTTCGGCGTCTTCATAGTCCGAGGTGGTGGAGCTTATATACTCTCGCTGACTGATATATTCCGCCTGTTTTCGCTTGATTTTTGCGGTCAGGATTTTGACCATCCAACCCTGGAAAGCCTCTTCGTTCTTGAGATTCTTAATCCCCGTGAAGGCATCCAGAACCGCGTCGCTCACGGCATCCGCCGCATCGTCCGCATTGTTAAGGTTACACAGTGCGTAGTAATAAAGGTCTTTATAAATGGCGGAATAAAGCTCGCCGAACGCAGAAGCATCGCCCCGCCTTGCACGGGTCACAAGCTCCTTGAAGTCGGATTTCATATATCAGTCTCACCTCGATTCGCTGTAAGATATTATATTACCACTATCCACACAGCCTCTTCATCGAGGTGCTTCTGTATAAATAGTGTCCGAAAAACCCGATTTTGTTTCAACCGAAATTAAAAAATTTTTTTGAACCCCCTGCGGATGGGTCATGGTGGAAGTTTGCCGAAGGCAAATCTTCCGCAGGAATGAGCAACGCTCATTCCTGTTATTATACACGAATTCGTTCCCGATTACAAGACACTCTGACAAAAAACATCATTTTATACAACTGTTTTAACATGGCGTGTCAAGAGAAAAGCCGGCACGAAGCCGGCTCTCTCCTGCTTTAATCGATTGCGCGTAACTTTTTACTTGACGGTAACAGACATGTAGCTGCAAGCCTTGAGGTCGGTTGAAAGGTCAGTCTGATAAGGAACCGCTACAACTCTTACCTTGTAGGTTGTGCCGGATGTAAGACCGGTGATTGTGGTCGAGGTGCCGCTTGTTACGGTAGCCTTGCACTTGTAGGTGGAGCTTGAACCCTCGGCAACATAAACCTTATAGCTGGTTGCGCCGGAAACGGCAGTCCATGAAACGGTTATCGAACCGGTTGCGGAGCTTGTTACGGATGTCAGGCTCGAAAGAGTTGCCGTGCTTGCTACGGGATCGGTAGCGGTGACGGTAGAGGTCTTTGTCGAGCAGGTGATGGTAGCGGTGCCGGAGCTGTAGCCGGTATTAGCTACTACATAGAAGTCATAGCTTGTGCCGTCGTTAAGACCCGTGATGGTAACAGCGGTCTTCTTGACGGTTCCTGCCTTCTTCCAGGTGGAGTTAGAGGATCTCTTCCAGTAAACGGTGTAGGAAGTAGCATCGTCAGCCGCAGTCCAGGAAAGGGTGATCTTTCCGCTGTTGCCCGAAGTAGCCTTGAAGGAAGTCGGGTAGACGGAAGCGTCACTGTCGGAAGAGGAGCTGGTGTTGGAAGAGGAACCAGAAGAGTTTGAAGATGAGGTTGTTGCCGCAATGTTTGCCAAGGCGCAAACTCCGAGAGAAGTTCCATATGAGTTGTAAGCTACGACATAGAGAGTACAAGTTGAAGTATTAGCTACAGGAATTGTTGCGCTTGTTGTAGTTGTAGTTGTACTGACTCCCTTTTCGTTGTCCGCAAAATAAGTAAGGACATAGGCAGTAGCACCAGAAACTGAATTCCAAGTAACAGTCATAGAAGACGTTCCAGAGACAACAGTACAATTTTCGCCACTTGTAGTAGTTCCAGTTGTCGTGGAAGTGCCACTTGCCTTAAATAAAGTAGTTCCGACCGTACCCAATGAAGTCAACGTCCCACTACTTACATTATATGCTACAACACTTACAGCATAAGTAGTTCCACTTGTGAGACCAGTAACGTCGTAATAACTATAAGAGGAAGAAACATAACCCGTTTTGCTACCTACAGTTACTACATAATATGTAGCATTTGAAACCGAGTTCCAACTAATTCTGTAGGTAAGACCATTACTATCGGTTTTCAGATAGGTGGCAGTTATGGTAGAGGTAGCAGTTCCAGATGCAGATGTTCCACCCGCAGTAAATGTACAAGAGCCAACAGTTCCTAAAATTGTCCCTGATGAATTGTAGGCATAAACTACAACACTGTAACTTGTTCCTAAACTCAAACCTGTTATCTGATAATAAGTAGAAGTAGTCTTTCCATAATAATTTTCGTTGACATATACATAATAGCCAACGGTAGAGCTCGAATAAGCACTCCAAGTGGCAGTATAAGAATACAATCCATAGGAGTTTGTACCATTGTTTGTATAGTAGACTCCATTAGTAGTCCCCGTACCAGAAGAGTTCGAGCCAGAAACGATTGTTGCAGTTCCGATTTTTGTAGCTGTTCCCGTCGCACTCGTTCCTGTGTAACCATACAACGTTACATAGTAAGTATAACCAGCAACAAGATAAGCTGAATAGGACGTCACGGTCGAGCCTAATGTCTGTGATCCAGAACCTGCACCATTGGAAGTATAAGTAATCTTATACGAAGCAGCACCGGTAGAAGTCCAAGAGAAGCTGTAAATGTAAGCACTGTATGTAGAGCTATAACCCGAGTTAGTAACAGTCATACCATCTGCAGTAATTCCACTCGAGGTATTCGTTGTTCTGTTGGTCCAAGTACCGATTGTAGTTGCAGTTCCTGTTCCGCCTGCAAGAGTGTAGCCTATTACGGTTACAGACCTCAGCGAAGAGTAAGCAACAGAAGAAATGGTGTACGGGCTGGATGTCACAACAACAGAGTTAGTAGTACCGCTCGTTGTGGTATAGTTGACAACGTAGCTTGCATACTTGCTATTCGTTGTGAACGATACAGTCGAAGAGGTGTTGCCTGATACGGTAACAGTTCCATCTGCGTTCGAGCTTGAATCAGTGTAGGTAGCAACAACGGACTTTGAATCAGTTGCAACGGGTGAACTGCTCGATGAAGAGTAAGCCTCAACAGTGAGTACGTAAGTACCCGAAGCGGTGATAGCCTTGCCCTGACCAGATAAAGCTGAAGTTGCCTTTGTTCTGGAAACAAGATATGAACCTGTGGTAGTGTTATAGACGGAATAATAGTAGTAATCAACCGTGGTAGTTCCACTATAAGTCCAGCCATAAGACACTTTGTTGTTCGAAGCAGAGATTGTAAGACCTAAGTCGTCTTCTGCTGCAACCGCAACAACACTGAGCATAGAAACTGCCATTACCAAAGCAGTGACTATAGCTAAAATTCTTTTGGTCATTTTTATGACACTCCTTTTTTCAAAAATTTTTTTGATTTCCCCTTGAGAATAGATAAACGCAGTTCATCTAGTTCCCACAGGTTACCGAGTACATTATAACATCTTTTTGTCCCGTTGTAAACCTCGAATTATTAATTTTCACAGGGTAAAAATTAATTTTTCGACCCGGAATCACATTTCCGAGGTTGCAATTCGTCCGAAAAGGTGTTACACTTATAATACAAATTGAGTGGCGCAATTATTGCACCCGAGAAAAATATTTTTCAAAAAATTTTTTGAAAGGACTTGAAAACCTATGACAACTGTAACAAGAAGAGACTTCGGATGCCTCTCGACAGGCGAGGCTATCTCGCTCTATGAGCTCAAAAACTCCATCGGCGCCTATGTCGAAATCATCACCTACGGCGGAGCTATCCGCTCGATAAACGTCCCGGACAAGAACGGCTATATTGCCGACGTAGCTCTCGGATATGACGACATTTCCGGCTATGAGAATCAGGACAAGTACATCGGCGCACTCATCGGTCGCCACGGCAACAGAATCGAGGACGCAAAGTTCAAGCTCGGCAGAAAGACCTATACCCTCGGCAAGAACGACGGCAGAAACAACCTTCACGGCGGCTTCGAAGGCTTCAACAAGAAAATCTGGGACGCATCCGTTGACGGCGAGAAGCTTGTTCTTAAGTACACCTCCCCCGACGGTGAAGAGGGCTTCCCCGGAGCACTTCACGTCACCGTCAAGTACTCCTTCGATGACGACTGTGCACTTAAAATCGACTACAACGCGGTAGCCGAGAGCGACACCATCTGCAATCTGACGAACCACTGCTACTTCAACCTTGACGGTCAGGGCACAGGCTCCATCGAGAAGCACTCCCTCAAGATCAACGCCACCCACTTCACTGTCGGCAATTCCGAGTGTCTCCCCACCGGCTATGTCGCAAAGGTTGAGGGCACGCCGCTCGACTTCACCGACTTCCACGTCATCGGCGAGAGAATCAACCAGAAGCACGAGCAGCTCGTCTTTGCGGGCGGCTACGACCACAACTGGTGCCCGGACGGCGAGGGCTTCCGCCATATGGCGACCCTCAAGGCGGCTAACACCGGACGCACGATGGAAGTATGGTCCGACACTCCCGGCATGCAGTTCTATTCCGGCAACTTCCTCGACGGCACAGCCCCCTACGGCAAGAACGGCAAGCCGATTGAGAAGCGCGACGGTCTCTGCCTCGAAACCCAGTTCTACCCGAACGCCATGAAGTTCGACAACTTCGAGAAGCCGATTTTGAAGGCTGGCGAGAAGTATCATCACGTTACGGTGTATAAGTTTGGTGTAAACTGATTGTAAAGACACAATAGCGGGCGGATAATATCCGCCCCTACTTTTTGTTCTATATAAATTTGCTCCTTCATATGTTGTACCAACACATATGGAGGATTTTGCAATGTCGAAATTTGTCGAAAAGCTGAACAAAAAATCACGAAAACAAAAACTCCTTGCTATCGAAGCCGATATCAAGGAGATTTCTGATGCTATGGAAATTACGGAGAGCTGTTTTAACGAGACGACCGACAGCGACCTGATGGACGCACTTATCTATGACCGTGCGGCGCTTGAGTCCCGTTATAACTATCTGATAAGAGAGCTCAAGACTCTTGAGGCACTCGAAGAGTGCTTTACTCAATAAACCTGCCGATGCGCTTGCGAACGGCTTCCGCCATGGGTCCTATCGTAAGAGCCATCAGAACCGTCACGATTCCGACCGTGCCGCCGATGAGATATCCGAGAACGGCATAGCCGCCGTCCCAGAGGATTCTGACGACTCTGAACGGGAGCTTTTTCTGCGCCTTGAAGATGATTTCGGGAATCGAATCATAGGGCGACGCGCCGAGTCCGACCGAGGTGTAGACCGCAACCGAGAAGACGAATATGCAGAGAATCACCACGCAGGCGACAATCTTCTCGGGCATCGTCGTGAACGCGAAGTCGGGCAAAAGAAGTGTCCGAAGCCACGTCATGAAATCGCAGGCATAGCCGACGATGAACATGTTGCAGACGGTTCCGATGCCGATGTTCTCCCTCCCCTTCCAGAAAACGAAGACGAAGAGAACGCAGTTGATAAGCGCCTGCCAGCTCCCGAAGCTCATGCCGAGGATTTCCGCCATGGCGAGATTCACGACCGAGCAAGGGTCGGTGCCCCACGCAAGAAGGTTCAGCCACGACACGCAAAAGCCCATCATCGTGACCGCCACGACGCAGAGAATAACCCGCCGAGCCATGTGCGGCTTGCGGAAGATTGATATAAGAAAGTCTTTCATATTTGTAGCCGTCAATTATACCCTTGTCAGTGTAGAAGCCATAACCGCCTTGATGGTGTGCATGCGATTCTCCGCTTCCTGGAAGACAGCGGACTTCGGGCTTTCGAAGACCTCGTCGGTGACCTCCATGCAGTCGATGCCGAACTTCTCGTTTATCAGCTTGCCGGTGGTGGTCTTCAAATCGTGGAAGGACGGCAGACAGTGCATGAATACGGCGTTGTCGGTGGCGTTCATGAGCTTTGAGTTTACCTGATAGGGACTGAGGTCGGCGATTCTTTCAGCCCAGACCTCGTCCGGCTCGCCCATCGAGACCCACACGTCGGTATAAACGACGTTCTGTCCCTTGGCGGCTTCGGCGGGGTCTTCGGTCAGAGTGATGCTTCCGCCGCTCTCTTTCGCGAGCTCTTCGCAAGTCTTTACGAGCTCTGCGTTCGGGAAGTATTTTGCGGGAGCGCAGGCGGTGAAGTTCAGACCCATCTTTGCACAACCGACCATAAGCGAGTTGCCCATGTTGTAGCGGGCATCGCCCATATAGAGGAAGTTGATGCCCTTCAGGTGCCCGTAGATTTCTTTTATCGTGAGGAAGTCGGCAAGAATCTGCGTCGGGTGGAACTCGTTCGTAAGCCCATTCCAGACGGGAACGTCGGAATACTTCGCGAGCTCCTCGACAATTTCCTGCCCGTAGCCGCGGTATTCGATTCCGTCGAACATCGAGCTTAAGACTCTTGCCGTGTCGGCGATGCTTTCCTTCTTGCCAATCTGTGAGCCCGACGGGTCAAGGTATGTGCAACCCATACCCAAATCGTGAGCGGCAACCTCGAATGAGCAACGGGTGCGGGTACTCGTCTTCTCAAAGATGAGGGCAACGTTCTTGCCCTCGCAGAGCTTGTGCGCAACTCCCGCCTTTTTCTTCGCCTTGAGGGTCGCCGCAAGCTCGATAAGCCCTTCTATTTCATCGGGAGTGAAGTCAAGAAGCTTCAGAAAATCCCGTCCGTAAAGATTCATTTCTGTTCAAATCCCTTCTTAAGATTACTTATTCTTTCTTTTGCATCGGCAATCTGCTTCTCGACGGAGCTTATCGAGGTTCCGCCCTCGCTGATTCTCTTGTCGACGCAGGTCTTGAGGTCGATTTCAGCGTACAAATTGCTATCAAATAAGTCGCTGAATTCCCTATATTCTTCGAGAGTCATCGTCTCCAAAACTTTGCCTGTCTCGATACACTTCGCGACGATTCTGCCGCTTATCTTATATGCGCTTCTGAACGGCAAGCCCTTTCTGACGAGATAGTCCGCCAGGTCGGTGGCGTTGATGAAGCCCTTCTGCGCCGCAGTCATCATGTTTTCGCGGTTCGCCTTCATCGTCTCAACCATTCCGGTGAAGACATCGAGGCACATCTTGACAGTGTCGATTCCGTCGAAGAGACACTCTTTATCTTCTTGCATATCTTTGTTGTATGCCAACGGCAAGCCCTTGAGTACGGTGAGAATAGTAATCAGATCGCCATAAACTCTTCCGGTTTTGCCACGAACAAGCTCCGCCATGTCGGGGTTTTTCTTTTGCGGCATGATTGACGAGCCGGTGGTGAAGCTGTCCGAGAGCTCGACGAATTTGAACTCCCAGCTCGACCAGAGAACTATTTCCTCGGAAAATCTCGAGAGGTGCATCATGATGATGGACAAATCCGAGAGGGTCTCGCAGACGAAATCCCTGTCCGAAACGCCGTCGATGCTGTTTCTGCAAACCGAGTCAAAGCCTAATTTTCTTGCCTCATATCCCCTGTCGGTCTGATATGTAGTACCCGCCAGCGCGCAGCTTCCAATCGGCGAAACGTTGACCCGGGCTTTTGCGTCCTCGAGCCTCGAGATGTCTCTTCCCAGCATCTCGACATAGCACATCAGCTGATGCCCGAAGGTGATGGGTTGCGCTCTCTGGAGATGAGTATAGCCGGGCATGACGTAGTCCTTGTATTCTTCGGCTTTTGCGACAACAGCGTCGCACAAATCGATAAGCTTTTCCTGAATCAAGCCAATTTCTGAGCGTGTGTACATTCTCGTATCGAGCGCCACCTGGTCGTTACGGCTTCTTGCAGTATGAAGCTTCTTTCCGACATCGCCCAAGCGGGAGGTCAGCACCTCCTCGACGAACATATGGATATCCTCGCAATCGGGGTTGATTTTGAGCTTTCCCGAGTCGATGTCGGATAAAATCTCCGAGAGACCGTCGATAAGCTGATTCGCTTCGTCCTCCGAGATAATCCCCGTCGCCCCAAGCATAGAAGCATGAGCCATACTGCCGGTGATATCCTCGCGATACATCCGGCTGTCGAAGTGAATAGACGAGTTGAAGTCGTCGGCGAGGGTGCTTGTGTCGCCGCTAGTTCGACCTGCCCACATTTTTGCCATTGCAAAACCTCCAATAAATCGTTTGGGCGGATATTCTGTCCGCCCTTACAGATATTTGAAATTATTTCAGACCATTCTTCGCTTTCATCTTCGCGTAAACCTTGGTCGGGAGACCGTAGAGGTTGATGAAGCCGCCGGCGTCCTTCTGGTCGTAGACCTCGTCCTCGTCGAATGTAGCGATTTCGGGGTCGTAGAGGGAGTAAGGCGAGGTTACGCCTGCGTTGATGATGTTGCCCTTATAGAGCTTCAGGGTGACGTCGCCGGTGACGGTCTTCTGCGTCGACTTTACGAATGCCAGAATTGCCTCGGTAAGAGGAGTGAACCACTGAGCGTTATATACGAGCTCCGCAAGCTTCTGAGCTACGAGAGACTTGTAGTGAGCGGTTTCTTTGTCAAGGGTGATGGTCTCGAGGGTTTCATGAGCGTGGTAGAGGATAGCGCCGCCGGGGGTCTCGTAAACGCCTCTGCTCTTCATGCCGACAAGGCGGTTCTCGACGATGTCAAGAAGTCCGATGCCGTTCGCACCGCCAAGCTTGTTGAGCTCTGTAACGAGCTCGGTAGCGGTCATCTCTACGCCATTAACAGCGGTCGGAACGCCCTGCTCGAAGTGAAGCTTTACATAAGTAGGCTCATCGGGAGCCATTTCGGGCGAAACGCCCATCTCGAGGAAGCCGGGCTTGTTGTACTGCGGCTCGTTTGCCGGGTCTTCAAGGTCGAGACCTTCGTGGGAAAGATGCCAGAGATTCTTATCTTTGGAGTAATTGGTCTCACGGTTAATCTTGAGGGGAACGTTGTGCGCCTCGGCATAGTCGATTTCCTCGTCGCGGGACTTGATGTCCCACTCTCTCCAAGGAGCGATAATCGGAATATCGGGAGCGAAAGCCTTGATAGCAACTTCGAAACGAACCTGGTCGTTGCCCTTGCCGGTGCAACCGTGGCAGATGGCGTCTGCACCTTCCTTGATTGCGATTTCGGCGATTCTGCGAGCTATCGGAGGACGTGCAAAAGCGGTGCCGAGGAGATATTCCTCATACTTCGCACCAGCCTGAACGCAGGGGAAGACGAAATCGGTGAGGAATTCTTCGGTCAGGTCCTCGATATAGAGCTTCGAAGCGCCGGTCTTGAGAGCCTTCTCCTCGAGCCCGTCGAGCTCAGTTCCCTGTCCGACATTAGCCGAAACAGCGATAATCTCGGGGTTATTGTAATTCTCCTTGAGCCACGGGATGATGATGGATGTGTCAAGTCCGCCAGAATAGGCGAGAACGATTTTTTTGATGTTTTCTTTTTTTATACTCATATTGTGAGCCTCCAATGATTTATTGTAGGGGCGGATATCATCCGCCCGTTATTTCGTCGCGATGTCAGGTTCGGGCGGATAATATCCGCCCCTACATCTTGAACACCGCCCTATTATATCACTACTTGCATAATTATGCAACCCTTTTGAATAAAAATTCACTCAGTTTTTCTTGAAATAGTTCACTGCGGCTTCGAACATGTGGATGTCGTAGTTGCCGGGGACGTTTTTGTAGAGCCCGGAGCCGGTTCTTTCCGAGTGTCCCATCTTGCCGAAGACCCTGCCGTCGGGCGAAGTGATACCCTCGACCGCAAAGAGCGAGCCGTTCGGGTTGTATCTTACGTCCATCGAGGGGTTTCCACCCAAATCTACATACTGCGTGGCAATCTGTCCGTTCGCGGCAAGCTCCCTTATAAGCTCCTCGCTTGCGAGGAATCTGCCCTCGCCGTGGGAGATGGGGACGTTCACGATGTCGCCGACGTTCATGAGTGAAAGCCACGGAGACTTGTTCGAGGCAATTCTTGTCCGAACAATCTTCGACTGGTGGCGGTTGATGACGTTAAACGTCAAAGTCGGGCAGTTCTCGTCGGTGTCGATAATCTTGCCGTACGGCAGAAGTCCGAGCTTGATTAACGCCTGGAAGCCGTTGCAGATTCCCGCCATGAGTCCGCCTCTGTTGTCGAGCAAATCATGAACGCCGTCCTTGATTTCGGCATTGCGGAAGAATGCAGTGATGAACTTGCCGCTTCCCTCCGGTTCGTCGCCGCCCGAGAAGCCTCCGGGGATGAAGACCATCTGCGCAGACTTCAATTTTTCGGCAAATGTTTTAACGCTTCTTGAGATGCCCTCCGCCGAAAGATTGTTGATAACTAAGATTTCGGGTTCAGCACCCGCATCGGCGAAGGCTTTCGCCGAGTCGCACTCGCAGTTGGTTCCAGGGAATGCGGGGATAAGAACCTTCGGGGAAACCCCTCCACCGGCTATCGCCGGTCCCCCTCCCCTTTCAGGGGAGGCTTTTTCTGCTCCATCAGAAGCTTGTACAGGAGCACTCATAGGCTCCCCTGAAAGGGGAGCTGGCGAGCAAAGCGAGCCTGAGGGGTTTCCAATATTGCACGCATAAACCGATTCAAGCTTATTCTCATAAGGCTTTGAGAGCTCTGCAAGAGTGATTGTCTCATCGCCGTAGGTAATAGCCTCTTCTTCGGTGATCTCACCGAGAAGCTCGGCGTCCAAGTCCTCAGTGGCTTCGAGGATAAATGCGCCGTAGTTATAGCCGAAGATGTCGGGAGTCGAAGCGAACTTGAAGCCGATTCCGTTGCCGATGCCCATCTTGAAGATTGCTTCGGCAATGCCGCCGGCGGTCGGGGTGTATGCCGCCGCTATCTTGCCGGCTCTCATCCACTCGGTAACTTTTGCGTAGACCTCAAGAAGCGAACTTGTAATTGGCAGATTATTCTCGTCATAGTCGGGCTTGATAAAGTATACTTTATGTCCGGCTTCTTTAAATTCCGGGCTGATTATATTGTCGGTTTTGGAAGTGGTGACTGCGAACGAGACGAGCGTCGGGGGAACGTCGATGTCCTCGAAGGTTCCGCTCATCGAATCCTTGCCGCCGATAGCGCCTATCTTAAGCTCAAGCTGTGCCTTGAATGCGCCGAGGAGAGCCGCCAACGGCTTGCCCCAGCGCTTCGGATCTTTGTTCGGGTGCTCAAAGTACTCCTGGAATGTAAGATAAACCTCTTCGTCGTCGAACTTCGCGCCCGTTGCGACGAGCTTCGAGACGGATTCGATAACGGCGAGATATGCGCCGTGATAGGGCGACTTCTCGGTGATATAGGGGTTGTAGCCGTATGCCATGAGCGAGCAGGTGTCGGTGTGCTTTTTCTCGACGGAGACCTTCTGCACCATCGCCTGAATAGGCGTGAGCTGATTCTTGCCGCCAAAGGGCATGAGAACTGTTCCTGCACCGATGGTCGAGTCGAATCTCTCCGAAAGACCTCTCTTCGAGCAAATATTCAAATCTCCCGCAAGCTTGAGATAATTCTCTCTGAAATCGCCGGTGACAGTCTTCTTATAATCCTGAAGCTTAGCCGGTGCGGCATCGATATGCTTCTCGGCACCGTTCGAGTTGAGAAACTCACGGCTGAGGTTGACAATCGACTTGCCGTTCCAGTTCATGACGAGCCTCGGCTCAGCCTTTACCTCCGCAACCTTGCAAGCCTGCAGGTTCTCGGAATGTGCAATCTCGAGGAATCTCTCTAAGTTTTCCGGCTCGATTACAACCGCCATTCTCTCCTGAGATTCGCTGATTGCAAGCTCTGTGCCGTCGAGTCCTTCGTATTTCTTCGGGACTGCATTCAGGTCGATTTCCAAGCCGTCGGCAAGCTCGCCGATTGCGACCGAAACGCCGCCTGCGCCGAAGTCGTTGCACCTCTTTATCATGAGGGATGCTTCGCGGTTTCTGAACAGCCTCTGGAGCTTTCTTTCCTCGGGGGCGTTGCCCTTCTGGACCTCCGCGCCGCAGGTTTCAAGGGAAGTGAGTGTATGTGATTTTGATGAGCCCGTTGCGCCTCCGCAACCGTCGCGTCCGGTACTGCCTCCCAAAAGTATCACGATATCTCCCGGCTGGGGGACTTCTCTTCTTACGTTCTCCTCGGGAGTGGCGGCGATTACTGCGCCGATTTCCATTCTCTTCGCGGCATAGCCGGGGTGATAGATTTCGTCGACGATGCCGGTCGCCAAGCCAATCTGGTTGCCATAGGACGAATATCCCGCGGCGGCAGTCGTGACGATTTTACGCTGGGGGAGCTTGCCCTTGATGGTCTCGCTGACGGGAACGGTCGGGTCGGCGGCGCCGGTAACTCTCATAGCGCCATAAACATAGGCACGCCCCGAAAGCGGGTCTCTGATAGCTCCGCCGATGCAGGTTGCCGCACCGCCGAAAGGCTCAATCTCGGTCGGGTGATTGTGGGTTTCATTCTTGAAGAGAAGAAGCCAGGGCTCGCTCTTTCCGTCAACGTCGATATTCATCTTGACGGTGCAAGCGTTGATTTCTTCCGATTCGTCAAGATGCGTGAGCTTGCCGGTTTTTCTTAGATACTTGACCGCCAAGGTCGCAATATCCATAAGGCAAACGGGCTTGGTTCTGCCGAGGAATTCACGGGTCTTTATGTACTCGTCATAGGCGTCCTGCAAAAGCTTATCTTCAAATTCTACGTTGT
Source organism: Oscillospiraceae bacterium (assembly GCA_021201235.1). Lineage (GTDB taxonomy): Bacteria > Bacillota > Clostridia > Oscillospirales > Ruminococcaceae > Faeciplasma. The sequence continues at coordinate 15,028 of JAJQFI010000006.1, forward strand.
CGATGACAGTCAGGAAAGTGGTGTGACGGCAGTGATCCGACCAATATGTATCAATCATCCTGATTTCCGTCAGAGTCGGGTCGCGCTTCTCCGAGCGGAAATAGCTCTGACAGAAAGCGATATCGTCATCATCCATCGCGAGCCCGTAGCTCTTTACGAACTCGTCAAGCCCCTTTTCGTCAAGCTCGTTGAAGCCGACGAGCGTCTTGACCTCGGTCGGGATGTCGTAATTTAAGTTGAGGGTCTCGGGCTTATCAAGGCTTGCCTCCCTCGCCTCAACGGGGTTTATAACATATTTCTTGATTTTCGCAATATCTTCATCCGAAATATCGCCGTAGAGGCAATAAATCTTTGCGGTTCTGATGAGCGGACGCTCGCCCTGAGAGATAATCTGGATGCACTGCGAAGCGGAATCGGCTCTCTGGTCGAACTGACCGGGGAGATACTCGACAGCAAAAACGTAAGCTCCCTCGGTGTCGATTTCGTCCGAGACTATATCAAGCTGAGGCTCGGAAAAGACCGTCTTCTTTGCGTACTCGAACAGCTCCGGCGTGATGTTCTCGGCGTCATAGCGGTTTATGAGCCGGACGTTCCGAAGACCTTCTATGCCAAGAAGCGTCCTCGCCTCGTCCAGAAGCCCCTTAGCCTCCGCCGCAAGCTCTTTTCTTTTTTCGGAATATACTCGATATACCATTACTTTCTTGCCTCCAAAGCTCTTTTTCCTATATCTTTCCTCATATACTGATTGTCAAAGTGAATCTTTTCGGTCAGCTTATATGCTTTTTCAATCGCCTCGGGAAGGGTGTCAGCTGTCGCAGTAACTCCCAAGACTCTTCCTCCTGAGGTCACGAGCTTGCCGCCTTTTAGAGCGGCACCGGCTACATACACATTCGGTGCAACATCCTCGGGGATGGTGATTTCATAGCCCTTCTCATATGCGACGGGATAGCCCTTCGACGCCATTACGACACAGCAGGCGCTTCCCTGAGAAAATTCGACCTCGGTCTCCGAAAGAGTGCCGTTTGTGCAAGCCTGCATAATCGTGAGCAAATCGCTCTTCAAGAGTGGCAGGACGACCTGGGTCTCCGGGTCGCCGAAGCGGCAGTTATACTCGATGACCTTCGGACCATCCGGAGTGAGCATAAGTCCGAAGTAAAGGCAGCCCTTGAAGGTTCTCCCCTCTTTATTCATGGCGTCGATGGTCGGGAGGAAAATCTTTTCCATGCACTCAGCCGCCACTTCTTCGGTATAGTAGGGGTTCGGGGCGATTGTGCCCATGCCGCCGGTGTTGAGCCCCGTGTCGCCGTCGCCGGCGCGCTTGTGGTCCATAGACGAAACCATCGGCTTCACGACCTTGCCGTCTGTGAACGAGAGAACCGAGACCTCGGGACCCGTGAGGAACTCCTCGACGACAATCTCGTTTCCGCTTGCGCCGAACTTCTTGTCAATCATGATGGTCTTGACGGCGTCGATTGTCTCTTCGCGTGTCATGCAGACGAGCGCTCCCTTGCCAAGAGCCAAGCCGTCGGCTTTTACGACCGTCGGAATCGGTGCGGTTTCGAGATACTCGAGAGCCTTCTCCGCATCGTCAAATACTTCATACTTTGCTGTCGGGATGCCGTATTTCTTCATCAGGTTCTTCGAAAAGACCTTACTGCCCTCGATAATAGCGGCGTTCTTCGCGGGACCGAAGCAGGGAATCCCCGCCTCGTTCAGCGCATCGACGCACCCGAGAACAAGCGGGTCATCGGGAGTGACAACGGCGTAATCAATCTTGTTTTCCGTAGCAAACTTCACAATTCCGTCGATATCGGTAGCCGAAATGTTGACGCACTCCGCATCAGCGGCGATTCCGCCGTTACCCGGCAAAGCGTAAATCTTCTCGACATCTTTATTTTCAAGTAGCTTTTTGATAACCGCATGCTCACGTCCACCGGAGCCGACGACTAATAGATTCATATCTTATTCCTCCCAAATAAATCAGTGATGGAAGAGGCGCATGCCGGTAAACGCCATAACCATTCCGTATTTGTTGCACCTCTCGATGCAGACGTCGTCGCGGATGGAGCCGCCGGGCTCGGCGACGTACATGACGCCGCTACGATGCGCTCTTTCGATGTTGTCGTCGAAGGGGAAGAAGGCATCGGAGCCACAGCTTACGCCTGTGATGCTGTCGAGGTATTCTCTCGCTTCGGCATCAGTAAGAGGCTCGGGCTTCTCGGTGAAGTATCTTTCCCATACGCCGTCGGCGGTGACGTCCTCTTCGTTCTTGTTGATATATCCGTCGATAACGTTGTCACGGTCGGGTCTGCCGAGGGTATCTTTGAACGGGAGGTTCAGAACCTTGTCATGCTGACGGAGGAACCATGTATCGGCTTTTCCTCCTGCCAATCTCGTGCAGTGAATTCTCGACTGCTGTCCCGCACCGACGCCGATAGCCTGTCCGTCATAGGCATAGCAGACGGAGTTCGATTGTGTATACTTAAGCGTGATAAGCGAGATAATCAGGTCTCTTGCCGCATCATCGGGGAGGTCTTTGTTTTCCGTCACGATGTTCGAGAGGAGCTCGCGATTGATTTCAAAGTTGTTTCTCCCCTGCTCAAAGGTGATGCCATAAACCTGCTTGTGCTCAATCGGGTCGGGAACGTAGTCGGGGTCAATTTTAACTATGTTGTAGTTCCCCTTCTTCTTCGACTTGAGAATCTCGAGAGCTTCGTCTTCATAGCCGGGAGCGATGATTCCGTCGGAGACCTCGCGCTTTACAAGCAAAGCGGTCTTCACGTCGCAGACATCCGAAAGTGCGACCCAGTCGCCGAACGAGCACATTCTGTCTGTTCCTCTTGCTCTTGCATAGGCGCATGCGAGCGGAGACTCGTCCAAGCCCTCGATGTCGTCGACAAAGCAAGCCTTCTTTAGCTTTTCAGGAAGCGGAAGACCGACCGCCGCACTCGTCGGGCTGACATGCTTGAAGGATGCCGCCGCAGGGAGTCCGAGAGCTTCCTTGAGCTCTTTGACTAACTGCCACGAATTGAATGCGTCCAAGAAATTGATATATCCCGGTCTGCCGTTCAAGATTTCGATAGGCAGGTCTGACCCGTCGTGCATGAATATCTTCGACGGCTTCTGGTTCGGGTTGCAACCGTATTTGAGTTCAAATTCTTTCATGATGTTGGTCTCCTCTCTTATTTCTCGTTCTTGTTTATAAGCCTGTACTCGCTCCTGCCGGTTTCAAGGTTTATGTATTCGACATAAAGCGAAATCTTGTTGTCCTCGTTCAAGCCTTCCCAGATGCTGTCCGCAAACTCGTCTATGCTGTCGGGCACGCTGATTCTCTCCGGCTCGCCCTGGAATGTCGGGATCGGGTTGCCGTCTGTAACGTAGGTGTGGATGAAGTGTCCGAGCCCCGGCTTTGCGGGATATGAATATGTATATCTTGCGCAGTCGGACCCTTCGGCGTCAATGCTCTTAAGTATACTCATCTGATAGGAGTATCTATCTCCGAACTGCAAAACTGCGCTGATTCTCGGCGTCCAGTTCGGGGCGTCCGGCTCGAACTCTCTTGACTCGAGGGCTTCCGAAAAGCTCTTGCCCTCTTTCAAGCCGTCATAGATGGTGTCGGTCTGGTCGCCGTTCGTGACGATTACACTATTTTCGATGCTTCTTACAGCCGCATAAATGATGAGGCTCGGGTCCTCGACCAGGGACGCATCGAAAGGCTCGGTATAGAGCGTGTCGCCCTTGAGGGTGAAAATTCGGTTACGGCTGTTACTGCTTCTTCCCATGATGAAATAGGCATAAGCCGCGTTTTTGCCGTCCTCCGTAAGACCGACGCAGATGCCTCTTCCTACATAGGGGTTGCCATTAATACGGTCATAGATTGATTTCTTCTCGTAAATATCTCCGATATTTTTATCCATCATTTGCACTCCTTGCTTTCCATAATCTCTTTTGAAACAAGCTCAGCCGCCTCGGGGAGAAGCTTCCATTCCGCTTCCTGCATGACCCGAAGCTGTAACGATTCCGGCGTGTCGTCCGGATTTATATAAACGGCTTTCTGGAGAATAATCTCCCCGCCGTCGGGAATCTCGTTGACGAAATGAACGGTGGCGCCCGTGACCTTGACGCCCCGTGCAAGTGCTGCCTCGTGAACCTTCAGCCCATAATAGCCCTGCCCGCAGAAGGACGGTATCAGCGACGGGTGGATGTTGATGATTCTTCGGGGGTATCTCTTGGTGAAATCCTCCGAAAGAATGCTCAAAAATCCCGCTAATATAATCACTTCGGCTCCGGTTTCATCCAAGAGCTCGATTATTCTCGCCTCGAACGCTTCCTGCGTCATCTCTTTTTTCGGGACAGCAACGCCCGGGATTCCGGCTTTCTTCGCCCGCTCGAGAGCATAAGCTTCCCTGTTGCTTGCGATTACTATCACAATCTCGCCGCTCTTGATGACCGAGCCCTGCGCATCGATAAGCGCCTGCAGGTTCGTTCCACCGCCGGAAACGAGAACCGCTATTTTAGTCTTTTCCGACATCTCAGACTACCTCAATCTTTCTGTCGGACTTGACAATCTTGCCGATTACATAGGCTTCCTCGCCCTCGGCATGAAGAATCCTGAGCGCTTCGCCCTCGTCCTCCTTCGAAACAACAATGCTCATTCCGACGCCCATGTTGAAAGTGTTGAACATGTCTCTCTCGGAGATTCTGCCCTTTTCGGCGATGAGATCGAATATCGGGGGCACCTTGACCGCTGACTTTTCAATCAGGGCGCAGTAGCCGTCGGGGATGCTCCTCGGGATATTTTCATAGAAGCCGCCGCCGGTGATATGGGAAATGCCCTTGACCTTGACGCTCTCAAGGAGCTTGAGAACCGGCTTGACATAAATCTTTGTGGGAGTCAGAAGGGTTTCGCCGATCGACTTGCCGCCAAGCTCCTCAAGAGGGGTCTTGATGTCGGCGGTCTCGACGTTAAGAACCTTTCTTACGAGCGAGAAGCCGTTCGAATGAACGCCGCTCGAGGGAAGAGCGATGATGACGTCGCCTTCCTGCATTGTCGAATGGTCTATAATCTTCTCCTTATCGACGATTCCGACCGCAAAGCCGGCAAGGTCGTATTCATAAGCCTTGTAGAAGCCGGGCATCTCTGCGGTTTCGCCGCCGATAAGAGCCGCATCCGACTGGACACAGCCGTCGCAGATGCCGCCGACGATATCCGCAATCTTCTCGGGATAATTCTTGCCGCAGGCGATATAATCAAGGAAGAAGAGCGGCTTCGCGCCACAGCAGATGATGTCGTTGACGCACATCGCGACGCAGTCGATGCCGACCGTGTCGTGCTTGTCCATAAGGAATGCAATCTTCAGTTTTGTGCCGACGCCGTCGGTGCCGCTGACCAAGACCGGGTGCTTCATCCCCTCGGTATTGAGCTCAAAGAGCCCGCCGAAGTCGCCGATGCCGGAGCAAACCCCCTCGGTAACGGTTCTTGCGATATGCTTTTTCATAAGCTCAACAGCCTTGTAACCGGCGGTAATGTCAACCCCCGCCGCAGCGTAGCTTTCGGAACGTGATAAGTCGTTCATCAATATCTCTCCATTCAAAATTATTTCTTGTAGGGGCGGATGATATCCGCCCCTACATTTATTCGCACCCATTCCAGCAGTATGTACATATATCTTCACGGTCGATGCCTATAGCCTCACACAACCCATCCAACGTCTGGAATTCGAGGGTTGAGAAGTGAAGCTTGTCGCAGACGGCTTGGCGGAAGCTCTTGCCTCTTTCCGTCGTCGGGTCGCTGTATTCTTCGAGGTGGTTGAAGCCCTCCTCGCCTTCAAGCTCCATTATCGTCGAGCGTGTTATGAGCTCCATGTCGCTCGTCGAGCGCGAGAACGCAAGATACTTGCAGCCGTACATAATCGGTGGGCAAGCGGAGCGCATGTGGACGCTCTTGGCGCCGTTGGCATAGAGGAACTCGACCGTTTCGCGGAGCTGTGTGCCTCGGACTATCGAATCGTCGACAAAGAGCAAATCCTTGCCTCTTATAAGCTCGTGAACGGGAATCTGCTTCATCTTTGCGACGGTGTTTCTTTCCGACTGCTCCGCCGGCATGAAGCTTCGGGGCCAGGTCGGGGTGTATTTTATAAACGGTCTTGCGAACGGCACGCCGCTTTCACGGGCATAGCCGATGGCGTGCGGCGTTCCAGAGTCGGGCACTCCTCCGACATAGTCGATGTCGGGGAGCTTGCCGCTTTCGCGATCGTTATCAGCCATGATTTCGCCGTTGCGGTACCTCATCATCTCGACGTTGACTCCCTCATACGAAGAGGTCGGGTAGCCGTAATAGGACCACAGGAACGCACAGATTCTCTTTTTCTTCTCGGGAGCCTTCAGGACGTTCACGCCGCCCGAAGTCAGCTCGACTATCTCCCCGGGACCGAGTTCCCTGACGGTGGTATAACCGAGCTTCATATAGGCGAAGTCCTCGAAGCTTACGCAGAAGCCGTGCGGGTTCTGCCCGATGGAAACCGGGAGTCTTCCGTATTTATCTCTTGCGGCGATTATATTGCCGCCGTCTTTTAAGATAAGTATCGAAGCCGTTCCCTCGATTTCGCTCTGGGCGAAAGCAATGCCCTCTTCAAAACTCGATTTCTGGTTTATTAGAGCCGCAATCAGCTCGGTTGAGTTTATCTTGCCGCCGGTCATGGCGTTGAACTGCCCGCCGGTGTGGTCGAAGTATTTGTCCATGATGTCGTCGATGTTGTTGATGATTCCGACGATGCAGATGGCATATGTCCCGAGCCTCGAGCGGATGAGAAGCGGCTGAGGGTCGCTGTCGTTGATGCAACCGATTGCCGATGTGCCCTTCATCTCGCTGAAAACATGCTCGAACTTCGTCCGAAAAGGTGAATTCCCGATGTGGTGAATGCTTCTCTGAAGACCTTTTCCGGGATCATATGCCGCTATGCCTCCGCTCTTGGTTCCAAGGTGCGAGTGGTAGTCGGTTCCGTAAAACACGTCTTCAAGTGCGTACTCGTTTCCTATAGCTCCGAAAAATCCGCCCATAGGTTCCCTCCTGTATATATTTATTTTATCTGTTCGCCAATTCCTGCGAAACTTTTTCGTCTTTCTCAAGTACTTTCTTTCTGTCGGCTTCTCTCTTGGCTTTCAGTTTTGCGGAGAGTTCCTCGTCCGAAAGCGCAAGCATCTCAGCCGCCAATAAAGCCGCATTTGCGCCGCCTCCGATTGCAACCGTAGCAACCGGGATTCCGCTCGGCATCATGACCGTCGACAGAAGTGCATCCATGCCGTCAAGAACGCTCGACTTGCAGGGAATGCCGATGACCGGGAGCGTGGTGTTTGCGGCAATAACTCCTCCGAGATGCGCCGCCATTCCGGCAACGGAAATGATAACCCCGAAGCCGTTCTTTTCGGCATTCATGGCGAAATCCCTCGCCTCGTTGGGTGTACGATGCGCCGAATAAACATGCGCCTCGTAGGGAATCTCTAACTCTTTAAGGACCGCAACCGCCTTTTCAACAACCGGCAAATCGCTGTCACTGCCCATTATGATTGCAACTTTTTTCATCTCTTTACCTCCATTACTCCGCTCTGGTCTCGCAATATTTGCACCGCCAGATGTTGTTTTCTTTATCCGTCAGCTTGAACGCCTGCGGGAGCTCCTGCTCGGTTGAGGTTATGCACCTCGAGTTGCGGCAGGTGAATTTGTCGGTGATGATTTCCTCGCCCTGCTCCTGCGGCTCGTTTACGTCGTTTTCGATGAGCCCGAGAAGCTTCATTATAAGTGCCATGCGGATGTATCTGCCGTTGCGGGCTTGCTTGAAGTAGCACGCTCTCGGGTCGTCGTCGACGGCGACCGAAATCTCGTTTACTCTCGGAAGCGGGTGAAGAACAATCATGTCCTTCTTTGCGAGCGCCATCTTCTCGGGCGTCAGGATATACGAATCCTTGAGCCTGAAATACTCGTCCTCGCTGACAAAACGCTCTTTTTGTATTCTTGTCATGTACAGAATGTCGAGCTCGCCGATTACTTCCTCGAGCGACTTGCTCTCGCAGTACTCCAAGCCTTTATCAATAATGTACTTGCCCTTGACGAAGTACGGGAGTCGGAGCTCCTCGGGCGATATGAGAACGAACTTTATGCCCATGTATCTCGACATAGCGGATATCAAAGAGTGCACCGTTCTGCCGAAGCGCAAATCCCCGCACAAGCCCACTGTCAGGTTGTCAAACCTACCCATCTCGTGACGGATGGTCATCAGGTCTGTCAGCGTCTGCGTCGGGTGATAGTGCCCGCCGTCGCCGGCATTTATAACCGGGACGCTCGAGTGCATTGCGGCGACAATCGGGGCGCCCTCCTTCGGGTGACGCATGGCTATTATATCCGAATAGCCGCTGACCATAACCGCCGTGTCGGCGACGCTTTCGCCCTTTGCCGCAGAGCTCGACGACTGCTCCGAGAAGCCGAGGACTTCGCCGCCGAGTGACAGCATAGCCGACTCAAAGCTCAGCCTTGTTCTCGTCGACGGCTCATAAAAGAGGGTCGCAAGAATTTTACTGTGGCAGACGTCGCCATAGTCGGCGGGGTGCAATATAATATCGTCCGCAACCTCTATAAGCTTGTCGATTTCAGCCGTGGACAAATCCAGGATGTTGATAAGATGCCTCATCTTTTCGCTCCGTTAATCTTGAGATAGTTCTTTATTCTCTCTACGTTCTCCTCGTTTTCGGGATTCTCTTCGAGATACTCGATAATATCGTAGACATCGACGACCGAATAGACCGGGAAGCCGAATTCCGACTCGATTTCAGACATTGCGCTCGCTTCGGTCTTGCCCTTCTCGCCTCTGTCGACCATGATTATGACAGCCGCAACCTTGATTCCCTCAATCTTCGAAAGAATCTCCATGCTCTCTCTTATTGCAGTCCCTGCGGTGATGACGTCCTCGACGATTACGACCTCTTCACCGGGCTGAGGCTTATAACCGACGATGGTTCCGCCCTCGCCGTGGTCCTTCGCCTCTTTACGGTTGAAGAAGAACGGCAAATCAAGCCCCTTCCCCGCAAGCGCCACAGAAGCCGAAACCGCAATCGGGATGCCCTTGTATGCGGGACCGTAGAGGACGGTTTTCTTGTCGCCCAGCTTCTCAAGATAGGTCTTGGCATAAAACTCGCCGAGTTTCGAAATCTCCTCACCGGTCTTTATCTCGCCGGCGTTGATGAAATAGGGAATCTTCCTGCCGCTCTTCGCGGTAAAATCGCCGAATTTGAGCACTCCGGTGGACTCCAGAAATTCTATAAAATCGTGTTTGTATTGTTCCATGTTAATCTCCCACAAAATCGTTGACGCAACGCTGATATGCCGCCACCGGGTCCTCCGCCTGCGTAATCGGTCTGCCGACCACGATGTAGTCAGATCCGACCTCTTTTGCGTGTGCAGGAGTCATAACCCGCTTCTGGTCGTCATTCGAGCCGTCGGCGAATCTGACGCCCGGGGTGACGGTGAGGAAGTCTTTTCCGAGAGCCTTGTGGATAAATCCCGCCTCGTGGGGCGAGCAGACAACGCCGTCCAAGCCGCTGTTTCTTGCGTTTTCGGCATACGAGAGAACCGTCTCGGTCATCAGCCTGTCTATAAGAAGCTCTTCATGCAAAGCCTTATCGTCCGTAGATGTAAGCTGTGTGACGGCGATGAGCTTCGGGCGGATGCCGTCCGCACGGGTCAAGCCCTCGAGTGCCGCCTTCATCATTGCGCTTGTGCCAGCCGCGTGGACGTTGACCATATCGACATCGAGCGAGCTAAGTACCTTCATAGCGGATTTTACTGTATTAGGGATGTCGTGGAGCTTCAAATCAAGGAAAATCTTGTGTCCACGCGCCTTGATTTCACGGACGATGTCGGGACCCTCGGCATAGAAAAGCTCCATGCCAATCTTGACAAAAGGCTTCTCATTTTCGAACTTGCTTAAGAATTCAAGCGTCTTCTCCTTCGAAGGGAAATCGCAGGCGATTATAACGTCCTTACCCATTGTGTGCTCCTCCTATGATGTCTGATAAACCGTCGATTCCGTACTTGTCCATAGCCGCCGGCAAATCCTCAATAATCTTCTTGCAAATCATTGGGTCGACGAGGTTCATGGCGCCGACGCCTACTGCAGTCGCACCGGCAAGCATCATTTCGATGACGTTGTCAGCGCTCGCAACTCCGCCGATTCCGACAATCGGGATGTTCACGGCATCGTAGCACTGATATACCAATCGAAGGGCTATCGGATAGGTAGCCGGTCCCGAATATCCGCCCATCTTGTTGGCGATAATCGGCTTCTTAGTCCTCAAATCTATTCTCATACCGAAGAGGCAGTTTATAAGGCTCAAGCCGTCCGCTCCGCCCTCTTCGCAAGCCTTTGCAACCGGGACGATGTCTGTAACATTCGGGGTTAATTTGGCGATAATCGGCTTATTTGTGATTTCACGGACAGCCTTGATGGTCTCATAGGAAGCCTTCGGGTCGGTGCCGATGCTCATGCCGCCGCAGGAGATGTTCGGGCAGCTGATGTTGACCTCGAACCAGCCTATCATGTCACTAACGTCCGACTTGTCAAGCTTTTCAATCGCCCTGACATAATCATCAAGGCAAAAGTCGCTGACGTTCGCCATGACCTTCTTGTGGAAGCACTTTCTGAGCTTCGGGAGTTCTTCGGAGATTACCTTGTCAACGCCCGGGTTCTGGAGCCCGATTGAGTTGACGATTCCCGAGGTCGTCTCGGCGATTCTCGGCGTCGGGTTGCCGAATCTTTCTTCTATTGTCGTGCCCTTGAACGAGAACGTTCCGAGCATGTTTATATCGTAGAGCTCTGCAAACTCCCAGCCATAGCCGAAGGTTCCGCTTGTCGGGATAACCGGGTTGTCAAGCTCTATTCCGCAGAGTGTCGTTTTTAATCTGTTATCAGCCATCACATTTCCTCCCAGATGATTTCTTCGCTCGAAAGAACGGGTCCTTCGCGGCAGATTCTCTTGAAGCCGTTCTTCGTCTTGCAGGAGCATCCCATGCACGCTCCGAAGCCGCAGCCCATTCTCTGCTCAAAGCTGTATTCGCCCTCGTATTTCATAACCTTAGCCATAGCCTTGAGCATCGCCATCGGTCCGCAGGCGTAGAAGTAGGAGTAATCAAGGCTCGGAATCACATCCGTAACCATTCCCTTTTCGCCCTTCGTGCCGTCCTCGGTGACGACAACGACGTTCGCGCCGAGTGCCGTAAATTCCTCTTCATAGAAGACTTCATCGACGGTCTTGAACCCCAAAACCACAGTAGGCTTTTTGCCCTCGGCTACAAGCTTCTTGCAGAGGTTATACATCGGCGGCAAGCCAACTCCCCCGCCGACAAGAAGCGGAGTCTCGCCGCTCTTCGAGACGTCAAAGCCGTTTCCGAGCCCGACGAGAATATCGAGCTCGTAACCCTCGGAAAGGGTACTCATAAACTCGGTGCCGTTTCCGACGGTCTTGTAAATCAGGGTCATGGTGCTGTCGTCATAATCGCAGACGGAAATCGGTCTGCGGAGGTAGAACCCCTCGAGCCTGATATTGACGAACTGCCCGCAGTTCTTAATCCCACTCACGTCGCCGCCGAGAATCATGCGATATGTCCCCTTGGCAATCTTTTCGTTTTCGAGAATTTTGTAGATGTTGTCGGTCATATTTTTATCCTTTCAGTTGTTATACATTTTCCATAAACCGTCCGTCCCGCAAACGGCGTAGCCCGTCCCATTGTCTTGAATTCATCGGGATTGATGGCGTAGGGCGTCGCTATTTCAAATACCGCAAAGCCGGGGTCTTCTTCGATGCCGAAGCGTTTTCTTGGGTTTATCGACATCAGCTCGACGAGCTTTTCAAGGGTGATGATGCCCTTCTTCACGAGCCCGGTATAGAGAACCGGGAAAGCTGTCTCGAGCCCGACTATTCCCATGGCGCTCATTTCGAGCCCCCGGGATTTCTCCTCGAGGGAGTGCGGCGCGTGGTCGGTCGCTATCATGTCGATGGAGCCGTCGATGATTCCCTCTATCAGCGCCTCCTGGTCGGCTTTTGAGCGGAGCGGCGGGTTCATCTTGAAGCGCCCGTCTTTCTCGAGATCTTCGTCGCAGAGGACAAGATAGTGCGGTCCTGTCTCACAGCTAATGTCGACGCCGCGCTTTTTTGCGTCACGAATCAGGGCGACGCTTTCTTTTGTCGAGATGTGGCAGACGTGATATTTGGCGCCCGTCTTCTCGGCAAGGGCTATATCCCGCTCAATCTGCTTATATTCGCTCTCGCTTGAAATTCCCCTATGGTTGCGGGTTTTACAATAAACTCCATCGTGTATGTAGCCGCCGTTAAGAAGCGAGTTGTCCTCGCAGTGGGCGGCGATTATCTTGCCGAGAGATTTTGCCTTGAGCATTGCCGCTTCCATCATGTCAAACTCCTGCACGCCGTGCCCGTCATCCGAAAAGGCGCAGACATAGGGGCTCATCGAATCCATATCCGAAAGCTCTTTCCCAAGCTCACCGACTGTAATAGCGCCGTAGGGAATCACACGCACCGCGGCGTCTTTCTCTATGATATCAAGCTGAACGCGAAGATTTTCAAGGCTGTCGGGAACGGGATTCAGGTTAGGCATGGTGCAGACGGTCGTATATCCCCCGTTTTTCGCCGCAAGGGAGCCCGAGCGAATAGTTTCTTTATATGAAAAGCCCGGCTCTCTGAAATGCACATGTACATCGCAAAGACCCGGGACGATTATATAGTTTTCAGGAAAAGACGACATAGAGTCGGGCATAAAGCCGCAGGAACACAGATACTCCTCGGCAAAAAGGCGCTTTTCCTCATTAAGGTAGACAGACTTTATTCCAACTGCCCCTAAAGAAGCTCCCATAACGCCGACTCCTCCTCAATCCGAAAGTTACTTCAAGTATAACAGATTGTAAGGCGAAAGTCAAGCCTTGATAATTTTATACAGAACCGCTTCCGCAAACACAAGCGGGCGATTATATCTGAAGAACACGATGCCATCCGAAGGGGCGGTGATGCGTTCGACGACGTTGCCCTCGAGCGGGTCAAGGATTTCGCAGAGGAGTTGTCCCCTCTCGAAGGAGTCACCCGTTTCCACATAGGGGCGATATATTCCCGCCTTGGTCGAGTGGAGCTGAATGAGCTCCGATTCGGAGATAATCTCGGTCAGGCTTCCGCCGGGGATTTTCTGAGTGGTGATGCCGTTCTTGTTAGCAAATCTGAGAACAGCGTCAATCGCAATCTTCGCCGACGGCAGGTCAATCTGGTCTGTGGCGTTTGTGTAGAGTGAGAAAGCCTTGGTCTCCCAAATCTGCCAGTTGTAGTTAAGCGTCGTGGTGTCGTAGGGTCTCGGAGTACGGATGAAAGCATAAGGCAGTCCGAAATCGGTCATATAGCCGTGGTCGGTAAACCCGGTCTCCATCAGCTTGACGTGCGACAGGAAGTCGCCCTGCTGATAGAAGCTTGCAAACTGGATGCCGAATTTATACCCTTGGATTTCCTCGAAGAGCCCGTCGGCGATTCTCTGGGTGGTTTCGCCCATATCGTAGCCGGGGAACATGCGGTTGATGTCGGTGTTGTCCATCGTCCAGAACCGCTTGCCGATGTTCATCGAATAGTAGTTGACGCACGGGATGATTAAAATCTCGTGGTTCGGGGCGATTTTGCCCTCTTTTTCGAGGCGCTTGAACTTCTGAACAAGCTGAGATGCGACATACATCTGCTGAACCTCATTGCCTCGCATAGAGCCTACGATGCAGAGTGCCTTTTCGCCGCCGCCGAAGCGGTAGCCGATGATGTCCATCGGTTCACGATAGGGGGATGTTATCGAATAGATGGTCTCTTTACGCATTGTGAACACCTCCCAGAATTCTTGCAATAAGCGAGCCGCCGTAGACGACGGGATATTCACGAAGCGTGAAGATTCGCCCGTCGCAGGGAGATGTGACGTATTCCTCGACATGCCCGGTTGTCGGGTCGAGAACGTCGCCGATATGGTCGCCTTTCTTTATATCTACCCAGTGCTCGACGCAGGGGACGAAGATTCCGGCGGCGGAGGAGTTGACGAACGAAACCTCGTGGTCGGTCGAAAGGATGGGCTTGCGGACCGGCTCGGTCTCGCCTGTCCAGATGCCGATGCTCCCCAGTAAATTCAGGATTCCCGCAACAAGCTGGTCACAGTATTCTTTTGTAATCCTCATGCCGACACCCATCTCGACGACGAGGGTTTTCGTGCCGATTGAGTTTAAGCTGTAGGCAAGCGTCGATTCAAGAACGGTCGCCGAGCTGTGAACCCAGATAAAGTCGGTCCCGAGCATTTCGGCATACGGGACTAATTCATCAGCCGTAATCTCATTAATACGCACCTGCGGTATCTCTCTTAAGTAAATATTACTTGCGTGGATGTCGATGCAGATGTCGGCGCCCTTGATGTCGTTCACGATGTCATAAGCGATATGCTCCGCCATGGTGCCGTCGGGGGTGCCGGGGAAGATTCTGTTCATATCAAGGTCAAACATCGGCATGCCCCTCTGAATGGAGTCGACGCCGAGGGGGTTCAGCGCCGGATAAATGTCGACGATGCCCTCAAGATTTGATGCGCCTTTTGTCAATATGTCCGCAAGTCTGGCGCAGACAAGCTGACCCTCCAGCTCGTCGCCGTGGGTTCCCGTGACAATACAAGCACGCTTCTTTCTTTTCGTGGAGCGTGCCATATTCGAAATTCGGTTTTTGCGGATAACGAGGTTTTCATTAACCGCAAGCGAAGCTTGGGCGATGGTTTCTATCATAGGTTGTTTTCCCTTCTACTGTACAATTTGTGATTTCACCGTCTGTGTCGACTCAGTTATCCCCACATAGCACCCCGATTCAATCGGGCAGTCGGCGTAGTCCCTGCCGTGGCAGAGCTTGAGGTAGTGGGTGCTGATGAGGCAGTTGTTGACGGGGTCGAGCCCGTACCAGCGGGAGCCGTCGTTCACCTCGACCCATGCGTGGGTTTCGCCCTCGTCGCAGGCAAGCCCGGCGACATATCTGTAGGGGATTCCGCCCATGCGGCAGAGCGCAAGCATGATGTGGGCATAGTCCTGGCAGACGCCCTTGCCGAGAGTTAAGGCTTCTTCTGCCGTTGTATGCACATCGGTGACGCCCTTCTCATAAGTCATGTATTCATAAAGGCTGTCGGCGAGCGAAAGAGCCCTGTACAGCACGTTCGATTCGGTCGGCTGATGCGCTTCGTAAAACGCCGTAAGAGCCTCGCCGGGATGCGTCAGAGGCGACTGATAGGCATACATGACCGGAGCCTTGCCGGAAACGGTATAGCTCGAGGTGATGGACGCCGTGCCTTTTACCGAGAATGAGAATTTATCATGCGGCTTTTCGATTCTGCCGCAGAGGAGCGAGTTGCCGAAGCTGTCGCGCGAGTTCCAGATAACCCCTCCGACAGGCTGAATAGTGTATTTCGGCTCGCTGATAATCTGCCGGTCGTCCGAAAACGGCAGGCAACGGAGCGTGAAGCAGTGGGAGCTTATCGGGCTTGCGAAATCAAACTCGGTGCTGTATTCAAATGTCAGCTTCTTCATCAGTTTTCACCTCAACAAGTCTCGAAATGAGCGACAGTGCCTCGAGCCGACAGCTCTCGATTCCCTTTCCACGGGTCAACAGCTTCTCAAGGCTCTCGTATGCCTCAACGTTCAGAACGTGGTTATAGACGTTTTCATAGGGATGCACGAGCCCCGTGAGATAATTAAATACTCTCCGTATATCTTCGTCCTTATATGACAATCTGACAAACAAATCGAGACGCTCGACCGCCTTGCCGATATAAATCAGATCCCGCCCCTCAAGGTCCCCCATATTGTCCTCGGCGCTTTCCCAGAAGGCGTATAAATCGTCTCTTACGGGGAGAAGGTCATAGCGCACTTTGCGGGTGCCTCTTACGGATTTGAACTTGTTCAGCGCAAGCTGTAAGTATGAAAGCGAAGAAGACTTAATAGCCTCACGGAGAACGATTCCGTTGTCCATAGCCCGCTCAAGATTCGAGCGGAGGGAGTTTGGGTCGGTCTTGTCGAAAAGATACCTGTCGAAAAAGTCGCTGTCGTCTGTGTAGATGTTCGGCGCACCGATTTTTTCAAGATAGTTCTTGTATGATTCCTTATCGACATCTATCATCAGGTCGAAATAATTGAAGAACGAATTAAGGGTCGTGAAGACACGCTCGGTGTATCTTCCGAGCCAATATAAATTGGAACCGTTTAATCTTGTGATAGTACCCATGTGTCTTTAAAGCCTCCTCCTTGAGATGAATTTACGACGAACGAATCGGGATTTCGTGAGAACCTCGTCAAGCCGCTCGTCCAGACCTTGGTGGTCTCGCCCGAAAGCACGAAAGCACGCAAGTCGGCTTTACGGGGAACCGTCGTGCCGTCGTCGCTTAAGATGTCGAGGTCGATGAAGTCGATTACTTCCTGAGCTATGAAGCGCCTTGACTGCTCGGTGATAAGCGTCCGCCAGTTGCTGAGCTGTTCCTTGGTCATGTCCCGACCGAAGACTGCTCCGTAGCCACCGGCTTCTGAGACATCTTTGACAACCAAAGTCTCAAGATGGTCGAGGACATACTTTCTGTCCTCCTCGTAATAGGGCAAATAGGTCGGGGCGTTCTTCAAAATCGGCTCTTCGCCGAGGTAATATTTAATCATCTTCGGGACGAAGTAATAGATGCCCTTGTCGTCCGCAACGCCGTTGCCGGGTGCGTTCATGATGGCGACGTTTCCGGCTCTGTAGGCGTCCATGATGTGCGGCACACCGATTAAGGATTCGAGCACGAAGGTCATCGGGTCGAGGTATTCATCCGAAATTCTTCTGTAGACCGTGCCGACACGGGTTCTGCCGCCCTGATAGTCGCGCATGTATAGAATATTGTTCTCGACAAAGAGGTCGCTGTTCTGAACGAGCACCGCGCCGGTTCTCTCCGCCAGATAGGAATGCTCGAAATAAGCGGCGTTATAGTGCCCAGGGGTCAGAATAACGTTGATGCCGCCGCAGTTGACGCTGTCCATCGTGTCCTTCAGGAGCGAGGCGTAATTTCTGTTATCGACTACGGACACATCGTGGAAGACATCCGGGCTGGTCATGCGGCAGAGCTTCCTTGCGATAAGCGGGTAGGAAGCGCCCGAAGGAATACGCAAATTGTCCTCAAGAATATACCAAGTGCCATCTTTGGCTTGCACCAGATCAATGCCGGAAATATGGCTGTAGACACCGTGGGCGGGAGTCACTCCCTCGCACTGCGGCAGATAGCCCTTTGATATGTAGACAAAGTCTGCGGGGATTACTCCGTCCTTAATAATCTTCTTCTCGGAGTAGATATCCTTCAAAAACAAATTCAGAGCGTCGACACGTTGGATAAGTCCCTTCTCCATATCTGCGAAGTCGGACTTAGTGATGATTCTGGGGATGGCGTCGAACGGGAAGAGCTGTTCCTTGAAGACGCCGTTTTTATAGATTCCGAACTTGACGCCATACCGGGCAAGAAGCTCGTTTATCTCACGGGTGTTGGCAACGGGTGTGTTCATAGCATTCATCTCAATTCTAAAAAATGCAAAAAGACGCCCAAGAAACCTTGGACGCCTTTGCCACTGTATTAAGAATAACACACTAAAGCTAAAATTTCAACGGTGAATTTTGGACAAAGATTTGCGGGAGAAATGCTTTACCCATTGTTCATTATTAACATTTGTAGTCTATTCTCCACATTCGCAAGACTCGTATCCGGGTCCAAATCCAGTGGGAGAATTGAGATATCCGGGTGCTTATCCTTCAGGCTCTTGATGACGCCCCTGCCGCAGATGTGGTTCGGGAGACAGCCGAAGGGCTGAAGGATGATGAACGACTTCACGCCCTTTTCGGCGTAGTGGTCAATCTCCGCCGCCATCAGCCAGCCTTCGCCACAGCTGAGGGTCTTCGGGATGATGTCGCTTACCGAATCATAAAGCTTGTTCGGCGAGAGGACTTTTTCGTAGAGCGGATGCTTCACGGCGACTTTTTCGAGCTTGTCCTGAACGTAGTTGAAGAGGAAATCAACGGCGAACGGATAGGGGAAGATGTTTGCCTTGTAATCGCTTATCTCGCTCATCGTCGCGAGGAAGTCCTTTCTTAACTGGTCGGTGACCCTCGGGAAGACGGCTTCCATGCCGTTCGACTCGAGATATCGCTCAATATGGAAGTTCGAGCCGGGGTGGTATGTAACAAGTAGCTCGCCGGTGACGAATACTCTTGGCTTAAGATTCGTCCTGTCATAGGGAATCTTCGCCATGTCGTCGATGGTCTCGGAGAAGGCTTTTCGGGCTTCCTTTATGCTTTTTTTGATGCCGTCGGCAAGCTTGTTGATGCAAGCCATATAGACCCTATCGGTCTCGCCGGGATTGATTTCATAGGGGCGAATCTTGCGGGCGATGTCCGTGAGGATGTCCATCATCTCGAACACCCAGACAGCTTCGAGGACTGCGCTTACTCCGAGGAGGAACACTCCCGGGTGCATGTCTTTCGAGTCGCCGCCGTCGGTCGTGAGAATCGGCACTTCGGTGAAGCCTGCGCTGTCCAAGCCCTTTCTCAGGAGCCCGGCATAGTGGGACATACGGCAGTCGCACTGGAACTTGACCATGCCGACCGCAACCTCATCCTGCTTGTAGTTGCCCTTCTGGAGCTCGCCTATGAGCTCGCCGATTACCATCTGGCAGGGGAAGCAGATGTCGTTGTGGACATACTTCTTTCCGAGGGCGATTTCGTTCGGTCCGCCGATGGGGATGGTCTTGACCATGAAGCCCTCTTTTTCGCAGATTGCCTGGAGCAGAATCGAGACCTCTTCGGATATATTCGGAATCAGAAGCGTGCGGATTTTCTTGTCTTTTTTATAGAACTTCGCGGGGCTCGGTTCAGGCAAAGGCTTCGGCGGGTTGTCAAGCCCCAGATTCCTGCGGATTTCGACCGTCTCGATGAACGACTGAACCCTGATGCCGAGAGAGCCCGAGGCGTCGCTTTCGTCGATCTTCAAAATCAGCGGCGGCTTGTCGCTCGTGGTGGTCATGATGCGGATGATCTCGTCCGAGAGAATCGCGTCGTGCCCGCAACCGAAGCTCACGAGCTGGACATATTCGAGCTCCGGCTCCCGGGCGGCGATGACCGCCGAGGCGAGCATGCGGGTGTGGAAATCGTTGGTGATTTCGGCACGGGTGTTGTGCAGGTCGACTTCGTTCAAGCCCGGCAGGCTGTCCGCAGTCAGAACCGCTACGCCCTTCTCGGTGAACTTCTTCGAGATGTCGTGGCTTATAAATCTGTCGGTGTGGTAGGGTCTGCCCGCTAAGACAACGGCGAACTTGCCCTCTTTCTTAACGTCTGCAATGATTTCTGTCGCCCTGTCGGTAAGCGTCTTTCTGAAGAGCTTTATCGCCGATTCAGCCTGAGTGAAAGCCTGCTCGGCTTCTTTTTCTGAAGCTCCGAGCTCCTTGACGGCATATTCGCAAATCTGCGTGTGGCGGTTCTTCTCCGAGAACCAGTGGAAAATCGGCGTGTCGAACACGACGCCATAGCGCTCGGCGGGATTCTGCGAGTTCTTCACGACCATCGGGTAGCCCTGAACGACTGAGCAGACGTACGGGCTCTGCTTATCGACGCCTTCCGGCGGCATGTGCATGACATAGGGCATGAAGATGCGGTCTACGCCCTTCTTGGCGAGGTCAGCGATGTGCCCGTGGGCAAGCTTCGCCGGGAAGCAGATTGTGTCCGAAGCGACGAACGAGATGCCGCTTTCATACATTCCCCTCGAGCTCGGCGAGGAGAATCTGACTTTATAGCCGAGTGCTTTGAAGAATGTGCTCCAGAAGGGCATGCTGTCCCAGAATTCGAGGACTCTCGGGAGCCCGACGGTGACGTTCTTTTCTTCGCAGACGGGTGTCACGTCGTAGTCTTTGAAGAGTAGCTTTTCGCGCTCTATGTACAGATCGGGCGCCTTCTTCGGCTTCTCGAGTGGTTCTGAGCCTTCAAGCTCAGCGCCGCGCTCGCAACGATTGCCGGTGACCCATGCCCTTCCCGATGAAAATCTCGTAATGGTGCGCTTGCAGTGATTTGCGCAATGCGGGCAGGCTACGCCCGTCTCGGTGGTGTAATCGAAGCCTCTGACGGCATCAAGACCGATAAATTTCGTTTTGCCTTTCATCTTGCGCCTTGTGAGAATAGCCGCGCCGACGGCTCCCATCTCGCCGGGATAGGGCGAAAGGGTTACGTTCTTGCCTAAATAGTCTTCCAAGGCTTTCAGAACCGCAAAATTCCGGAAAGTTCCGCCCTGAACGACAACTCGGCTTCCCAATTCATCCGTGTTCGAGATTCTGACTACTTTTGTGAATACATTCTCTATAATCGACCGGCAGAGACCCGCCATGATGTCGTCGGGGAGCTTGCCGTTGCGCTGTTCGTTAATGATGGTGCTGTTCATGAAGACGGTGCACCGGCTCCCAAGGTGTGCGGGGTGCTCCGAGCGGAAAGCCGATTCGGCGATGTCCTCAACTTTTATCCCCAAGGAGGAGGCAAAGTTCTCGAGGAACGACCCACAGCCGGAGGAGCAAGCCTCGTTAAGCGTCATGTTCGTGATGACGCCGTTTTTCATCCAGATAGCCTTCATGTCCTGACCGCCGATGTCAAGAAGAAAATCGGTGTCGGGGAAGTACTTGAGGCACCCCTGCGAATGGGCGACCGTCTCGACGATGTGATAATCGGCGTTGAATGCGCTTGCGAAGAGCTGTTCGCCGTAGCCGGTGGTGCCAACGCCGAGGACCTCGAGCTTGATGCCCTGCTCGGCGTATTTGTCCTCGAGGTCCGAAAGCCCCTTGCAGATGACCCGAAGCGGCTCGCCGTTGTTGTTCGAGTAGAACCGGTCGACAATTCGCTCGTGCTCGTCCATAAGGACAAGCTTCGAGGTGGTGCTTCCCGAGTCGATGCCGATATAAACTTTCAGAACGCCGTTTTCGGTGATGGGCTCTTCGAGTTCCCGAAGCTCCGCCATATGCCTCGCTTCAAACTCTTCCCTGTCGGCTTCACTCTTAAAGAACGGTGGCGCGGATTCACTGCCGTTTACATCGTCCTTGGCCGCTTCGAGCCTTGCGATAAGCTCGTCGGCGGTGTATGCTTCGTCTCCCGAAAGCCTCTCGGCGGCGATTGCCGTGCCGTAGGCGACAATGGTCTCCGGGTACTCGGGGATTACTATATCAGATTCCGAAAGATTAAGCCTCTCGGCGAAAACTTTTATGAGCGTTGGGTTGAATGTAAGCGGTCCGCCCTCGAAGATTATCGGGGCTTTGAGCTCGAGCCCCTGCGAAAGCCCGCCGATGGTCTGCTTCGCGATGGCGTGGAAGGATGAAAGCGCGATGTCTTCACGCTTTGCGCCCTGTATCAGTAGCGGCTGGATGTCGGTCTTTGCGAAAACTCCGCACCGACCCGAGATGTCGAAAACGGTCGTGCCCTTTTCGGCAAGCGCTTCGAACTCCTCGGTCTTGACGCCAAGAAGCTTTGCAATCTCGTCGATGAATGCGCCCGTGCCGCCGGCACAGCTTCCGTTCATTCGCATGTCGGAGGTCATCAGTTCGCCGGTGTGCTCGTCCTTGCGGAAGAAGACGACCTTTGCGTCCTGACCGCCGAGCTCGACTGCCGTGCGGACGTCGGGATAGAGCTTCTTGACCGCCGCGGCGTTCGCGACGACCTCCTGTATAAACTGAATCCCCGCCGCCTCTGCGACCGGCTTTCCGCCCGAGCCGCAAACGGCTGAACGGAACTTAACGCCCGGGAATCTTTCCGAGACTTCTCTTAATAGCCCGATTGCCGTCTCACGCTGACGGGCATTGTGCCTTAAATATCTTGAAAACAAAACCTCATCCGAATCGGGATTTTTCACGACGACCTTGACCGTCGTCGACCCGACATCGATGCCGAGAAGCAGAGCCTTCTCTTTTGAAACTGTATCTGTCAACCTTACTCCTCCAAAAAATGTCCCTTCGGGCAGTTGCCCGACACTTTCCGAATCAGTGTCGTATAATTTAACCACAATCGACAAAATTCGATATTCAGAGTTATTTTACCACAACGGAAAAAGAAAGTCAACGACAACCGAGGGGACAAGGTGGGATATATGGGAGACTTTCGGCTGAAGCCGGAAGGCAAAAAAAAGCATCGGTGCTCCGATGCTTTTCATGTTTTTTTTGTCTCTTGACGGAAGCGAAAATTTATGATAAAATATGATTCATCACCGATTTTCATAAATTTGGAGGTATAACATGGCATATATTCAGCGAGAACTTGAGCGAAAATTCCTACGGCTCAATGACTTCTTCAAAGTCATTCTTGTGACCGGTGCCCGACAGGTCGGAAAAACAACTATGCTCAGGCATCTGGCTTCGGAAGACAGAACCTATGTCACCCTTGACAACTCCATGGCGAGGGAGCTCGCCAAGTCCGACCCGGTCTTGTTCTTCCAGACCTACAAGCCGCCCGTACTCATAGACGAAGTTCAGAAAGCGCCGGAGCTGTTCGAGCAGATAAAAATAATCTGCGACGAGAGCGACGAAAAGGGGCTTATCTGGCTTACAGGTTCGGAGCAGTTCGAGATGATGAAAAACGTCCGTGAAACCCTTGCCGGAAGAATCGGGATATTGGAGTTATACAGCCTCTCCGAAAGAGAAAAATCGGGCGTTATCTTTGACGACGAGCTTGATTTCTCGTTCGACGCACTCAGGAGCAGACAACGTCAGCTTCCCAAAAACGACGTAATCAAAGTGTTCGAGAGCATCTGGGAGGGCGGAATGCCGCAGGTTCAGGGCGTTGACGGCGAGCTCAGGCAGGAGTATTTCAATTCCTATATCGACACCTATCTCATGCGGGACGTGACCGAAGCAGGAGGAATCACCGACTCGGTAAAATTCCGGAGATTTCTTTCGGGATGCGCTTCGCTCGTTTCCGAGCAGGTCAACTACAGAACTCTGGCGGAAGCGGCTGATATTTCTCCGTCGACGGCAAAGCAGTGGCTCAGCGTTCTTGAGGGCTTGCACATCGTCTATCTCTTGGAGCCGTACTCAAACAATGCGCTCAAGCGTCTCTCGAAGACACCGAAGCTCTATTTCTGCGACACGGGGCTCTGCACCTATCTGTCGATGTGGCTCACACCCGACACTCTTCGGAACGGTGCGGCAAGCGGGCATTTCTATGAGAATTACGTCGTTATGGAGCTTGTCAGGAACTATGCCTATGCGAAGTCGAAGGCAAACATCACCTATTACCGCGACTCAAACCTGAAGGAAATCGACGTTTTTGTCGAGGAGAACAACGTCATCCATCCACTCGAAATCAAAAAAAGCGCCTCGCCAGACCGCCGCGAGGTCAAGAAATACGACGTTCTTGACAGGGCATCACTGAACCGAGGCGCCGGCGGCATAATCTGCATGTACGAAGAGCCGATGCCGATTGACGAAAACAACTCATTCATTCCGAGTAATCTGATTTAAGACCATGTAGAAAGGAGACCAAACTATGCCTACAACAAACCAGCCTATCCGGCGCCAGCCGGGTTGGCTCGACAATGCTATCTTTTATGAAATCTATCCGCAGTCCTTCTGCGATTCGAACGGCGACGGAATCGGGGACTTCGAGGGAATCATCTCGAAGCTCGACTACATCAAGGAGCTTGGGTGCAACGCCATATGGATGAATCCCTGCTTTGAATCGCCCTTCGGCGATGCGGGGTATGACGTGTCCGACTACTGTAAAGCCGCACCGAGATACGGCACAAAAGAAGATCTGAAGCGGCTTTTCGGCGAGGTTCACAAACGCGATATGCACATTCTTCTTGACCTCGTTCCCGGGCACACCTCCGTCGAGCACAAGTGGTTCAAGGAGTCGATGAAGGCGGAGAAAAACGAATTCACCGACCGATATATCTGGACTGACAGCGTCTGGGAGGCACCGGTTGGCTGTGGCTACCTCAGTGGAATTGCCAGCCGCGACGGAAACTGCGTCGTCAACTTCTTCTCCCACCAGCCCGCTCTTAACTATGGCTACTACAAGCCCGACCGTCCGTGGCAACAGAGTATAGACAGTCCCGGTGCAATCGCAACCCGGGAAGCATTGAAAGACATCATGCGCTTCTGGCTCGGGATGGGGTGCGACGGCTTCCGGGTCGACATGGCGGGGTCGCTCGTCAAGCAGGACGAGGACTCGAAGGGCACAATCGCCCTCTGGCAGAACATCCGCGAATTCTTGGACGAAGAATTCCCCGATGCCGCCATAATTTCCGAATGGGGAGAGCCGGACAAGAGCCTGCAGGGCGGCTTCCACATGGACTTCCTTCTCCACTTCGGACCCTCGCACTATAACGACCTCTTCCGCTGTGAGGAGCCGTTCTTCTCGGACAGAGGCAAGGGCGACGTCTCGGAATTTGTGGCGAAGTATAAAGAGAACTACGAGAAGTCGGAGCGCAAGGGGCTTATCTGCATCCCCTCCGGAAATCACGACATGGACAGGCTCGCCCGCTCAATCCACGGCGACAATCTGAAAATCGCGTTTGCGTTCCTCCTGTCCATGCCCGGCGCGCCGTTCATCTATTACGGCGACGAAATCGGGATGAGATATGTCGAGGGGCTCACGTCCGTCGAGGGCGGCTTCTCGAGAACCGGCTCTCGCTCCCCGATGCAGTGGGACGACACCACCAACGCCGGCTTCAGCTCTGCCCCGAGGGAGAAGCTCTACATAAAGCTCGATGAGAGCAAAGACCGCCCGACCGCAAAGGCGCAGATGTCGGACGAAAGCTCACTCCGAAGTGAGATAAAGCGGCTGATAGAAATCCGCCAGTCCCACCCTGCCCTTATGAACAAGGGCGAAATCGAATTCGTCTATGCCGAAAAGGGCGCCTATCCCCTCGCCTACCTCCGGAGCAGTGGATTTGGGGACGAGAAAATCCTGGTCATTCTGAACCCCGCGGACAGGGAGACCGGCTTTGAGTGCGACTATGCGCTCGGCGAGAAAGTCTACTCCTTCGGCGGGAAGGTCACCCAGCAGGGCAAAAAAATAACCGTCCCCGCAAAGACGGCGGCGTTTATCGAGGTCTGACCGAAAACAGGCATAATAAAAGCGGCTTCACCCGGGATGGGTGAGGTCGCTTTTTTGTGATTATATGGAGTTGTTCAGCAGGTCATACCGCCGTCAACGACGATGTCCTGTCCTGTAATGTATCTGGAAGCATCAGAAACAAGGAACAAAACAGTGTTTCCGATATCGTCAACCTTTCCGGAATCACGCAGGGCAATATTGGGAATAAACTGCTCAAGGAAAGCCGGATCCTTGACATAGTCCTGTGTCATTTCTGTCTCGACCATTCCGGGCAGGATGGAGTTGACACGAATCTTCTGGGGACCAACCATTCTGGCAAGAGTCTTAACCATGCTCCACATTGCGCCCTTGGAAGAAGCATACGCTACGGAGCTCATGCCTGATCTTATAGCCGCAACAGAGGAAATATCAACGATTGAACCTCCGCCGACCTTCACCATCTCAGGATAAACATACTTTATCATATAGTAGATTCCATCGAAATTAACGCTCATAACGTTGTGAAGATTGTCTGCTTCAAATTGCTCTTCGACAGGAGAATACAGTGTTGAGCTTCCTTCTATGCCTGCACAGTAAACCAATGCGTCCACACGACCAAAAGCCTTTACGCACGCATCAACAGCGTTCTTGCAATTCTCTTCGCTGGAAGTATCACAAACCATATATTCGCAGATGCCACCATTGCTCGTTATTTCCTTCTGAACATTTGCCAGCTTGCTTTCCCGTCTCGCAAGGATAAAGACCTTTGCCCCTGCCTCAGCGAGAATCTTGGCTGTGCCGGCACCCATTCCTGAGCTTGCGCCTGCAACCAATGCTACCTTTCCGTCCATTCTGAATGCATCCATTTAAATACACCATGCCTTTCTTAAGTTTTATCATACAAAATCTTTCCCGAATGATTGTGACATCATAGTGCCACTCGGGTTTATTCATATTGTAACTGATTATACAAAAAAATGCAACCGCTTTGAGAAAAAAATTATGAACCTTTTATGAACAAATGCCGGTTTCATACATCAAGCGCATCTACAGCAGGAACTCCGACGTCATCCTTAAAACCGCTTGGATAATCAATCTCAGGGGCTCGTCCAGATATTGAGAGGCAAGAACGGAAGTCTCTTCGCCGCAGGTCAGGCATGCTGTGACAACCGTGGCGGTTCTGTAGTTATCAGCTCCGACTAAGACAGGCACACTGCCGGAATATGTGTGTCCGAGAGCCTCCGTCTCGCTGTCAATGTAGCTGTCGCCGCAGACTGAACAGGTATGAACGGTATATCCGCCCTCGGTGCAGGTCGGTTCTGTTACGGTTTCCTCATAGTTGTGACCGGTAGCTTCCGTTTCGCTGTCGGTATAGGTGTCGCCGCAGTTGGAGCATACATGGGTTGTGTACCCACCCTCGGTGCAGGTTGGTTCTGTTACAATCTCTTCATAGCTATGACCGGTCGCTTCTATAACAGTATCGCTGAGCAAAATTTCGGTCGTGGCGTCCTCGTCGCTGAAATAGGTGTCACAGCCAGAGCAGTACCAATAGTCGATGTTGCCCTTCGTTGTGCATGTGGCGCTTTTTGCCTTGGTTTTGGTCAAAGTATGAGTGTGCACCTCCTCGACTGTCTCCTCGGTAGTCTTGTTGGAGGTCTCGAGAGTCAGATAGCTTGACGGGTACAGCGACAATGTCACGCTGTCGTAGGTATAGGTGACGGTTTTTGATTTGGTAACGAAAGTATAGCCGGAGGAATCGCTCGAGTCGGCATCGCTTGCGCAAACCATGAAGAGCCCTCCGTTCTGACCGACAGTGCCGGCGTCGCTGTTGGTGACATCAACAAGATAGTTGACGCCGTCGAGGCAGACAATATTCCACATGTGAGTCCCGTCGCCGGTGCCTCCTGTCACTGTGCCGCTGACCGTGATGCAGTCGATGCCCGCAAGGTCGCAGAGATACTTGAACGCCTTTGAATAGCCCTCGCAGACGACATTAGTCGAGGTGTCCTGATCGAAGACATAGACGAGCTGCCAGATGTCGCCATAGTCTGCGTCCGAATGGTCGCTGTCATATGAGACCAGGGAGCAGATGGTGTCCTTAAACGCTGTGAGCTTTTCCTCGTCGGAGCAGCTCGCATATTTCTTTACGATCGACTGTGCATATTTTGCGGCTGTCTGCGCCGCGGAAATCTTCGTCGAGTCGACGGTGGTGGACGAACCTCCCGACTGATAATCGGTCGCTACCGGCAATGTCACCGTAATCGTGGCAATCAGCTCCGTGTCCCAACCGGAAAACTCCTCTTCCGCATATGCTTCAGCTCTCTTATCAATCCAGTAAAACTCGTAAGGACAATCATAGATAAGATAACTGATAATCAGATTTAAGTCGAGCGTTTCCGCAAAAGCATTTGCCGCATTTTCCATGGTTCTGTCATCGATAATCCGGGCTACGCCCAGAGAAGTTGTGTCACAGCTGACCTCTATTGTGACAACCGTCGACGATACCGTGCCGTCGGCAATATTTTTTATCGCCGCCTTCAGCTTCCGGTATGCCTCGAGATTGACGCCGCTCAGCGCGTCCTCACCGTTGTAGCTTGCGGACAGAGGCACCGGCATGAGCTGAACCGCCATTACAACTGCAATAATTAAAGATAAGATTTTCCTTGATTTCATAGTCTTTCTTCCTGAATTTTCGCAAAACAAAAATCTCTTCCGGCGAACCGAAAGAGATTCCAAGATAAACACACAAATCCATCCGGTCCCCCTGCTGTATGCTAAAATTGTAGCATATCAAGGCGGGATTGTCAACTGGGGTTGGGGGTGGGAAGGGTGAAAATGAGCAAAACAAAGGCGACCAACTTTTGACAGTCAGTCGCCTTTGGGTTTTATTATGTTACCTTCTCTTCGAAGCCGTCGCCGCAAGTGCGGCAATCACCATCGGGAGAACGGAAAGTGCCAGTCCGGTTATCGGGTTGCTTTCCGGCTCGGAGGGCTCCGAGGGCGCCTCGTCATCCTCCGTTTCGGTGTTTGTATCCTCTTCCGGCTCGTCAAGAGTGTCTTCAGGGATATGAGTGTTGGTCACTGTATACGACCAGTCACCGGTGCTTCTTATGAATGAAGAGTATCCGTCGGGAACGTCAACCTCAACAACGGTATAGCTGTATGCAAGGCTTCCGTTGCGGACAGGGAGATTTGTGAAGCTCGCCGTCCAGTTGTTGGTCTCGGAAAGGGTGACCGTCCTGCCGGTTGCCACTCCGTTCTGATAGAGCGCAACGGTTACGCTTGAAGGTCTCAATCCGTCAGCATCGTCCTCGTCAACCCAGATCTTTCTGACTATCAGATTCGTATAGGTCTGCCTCGGTCCTTCGCTCGGGGTGTGGGTGTTCGTAACGGTGAACCCGCTCGAAGCGTCGCCCGAAATTTCCGCTGTGTATCCGCTCGGCACGGTCTGCTCTTCAACGGTGTATACAATCTCCGTTCCACTCGAGTACTTCGCAAGTCCCGTCCACTCGTATGTCCAGCTGTTGCTCTCGCTGAGTTCGGCTGTCCCGACCTCGGCGCCGTCCGCAAGAAGCGTTATGGTGACGCTGTCGGGGCGGATGTTGTCCTTGTCGCTTGAGTCATCCCAGACCTTGGTCACGCTTACGCTTGTCGTCTCCGGCGTGTGGGTGTTAGTGATGGTGATGACTCCGGTGTTTGCGTCGGTCGAGCAGGTCGCCGTGTAGCCGTCGGGGACCGTTGTCTCCTCAACAGTGTATATTATTTCAATCTCGGCGTTACTGCTCGCATCGTAATAGTACTTCGGAAGGCTGTTCCATGTGTAGCCTGTGGTCTCGGCTGAGAGGGTCCGGGTGTCGGTATAGACGGTAGCTCCTGCGGCTGTGCCGGTGATTGTCACCGCATACTCTGCGCGCTTTCCGTCCTGATTGCCGTTGTCGTTCCAGTACTTGACGGCGGTGACGCTTGTCGTTTCAAGGGTGTTGATTACGTTGTAGCCGCTGACAGTTGCAGTATAGCCGGTTACATCTTCTTTCTCGATAGTATATTCGATTAAGTTACCGTCCTTATACTTATCAAGATTGTCAAAGCTGTATGCCCAGTTATCGCTTGCCGAAACGGTCACGCTGTCAATCTTTGTGCCGCCTGCCAGAAGGTTGATGGTTATCGATGCGGGGCGGGTATCATACTGATTATTGCTGTCTCGTCAGCTCTTTCTGCCGCTTACCGAGGTTGTCTCGGGAATGTGGGTGTTTGTGATGTCATAGCCCTGATATGTTGCGGTGTAGCCACTGACAGCCATTTCCTCAACTGTGTACTGGATAAGAGTGCCGTTTTCATACTTCGGGAACTCGCCGAAGCTGTAGCTCCAGTCGCCGTTCACATCCGGGGCAACGGTCACCGTGTCGATAACCGTGCCGCCCTTAAGAAGGTTGACGGTTATCTCGGTCGGGCGGATGCCGTCCTGATTGTTTGCGTCGTCCCACGTCTTGGTGCCGCTGATTTCAACAGTTGCGGGAGTGTGGGTATTGGTGACGGTCAAGCCCAAATAGGAGGTCGTGTAACCTGCAATAGCGGTTATCTCCTTGACCGAATAGGTTATCTTTTTTCCGCCGGAATAAACGGGCAGATTATCAAAGGTATACGTCCAGCTGTCGGCGGTGGAGTCTCCGGTCAAGCCGACCTCTCTGTAAACGCTTCCATTCGCAAGAAGCTGGATTACAACTCTTGTCGGGCGGATGCCGTCCTGATTGTTCGCATCATTCCAGACCTTGGTGACGGTTACTTCTGTGTCTTCCACAGTGTGGGAGTTGGTGATTACAATCTCGGTGTCAGCACTGCCTGTAATTTCAGGGGTGTATCCTGACGGGATTCCGGTCTCTTCAACCGTGTAGACTATATCCTTGCCGTTTTCGGTCTTGGGAAGATTAGTCCATGTATAGGTTCTGTCGGTCTTGGAAAGAGTCACGGAATCGACTTTTTCAGTGACACCGTCGACAGTCTTGTACAGTGTTATTTCGTAGTCGGCACGCAAACCATCCTGGTCTCCGCCGTCCACCCAGTACTTGACCACTGTAACGCTTGTGTAATCGGGTGCATAGGTGTTGGTTACCGTGAACTCATAGGTCGAGTTCTGGACGACAGCCTTGACATAGTTATCGGGAACAGTCGTCTCGTCAACGAGATAGGTTATGAGATAGCCGCCGCTGTACTTGTCAAGATTTGTCCATGTGTAGGTGTAGTTATTATCGACAGAGGTTATCGTCTGTGAATCGGTATAAACGGTGACGCCGTTTGCAACGCCCGTGAGAGTCACAACATATGAATCTCGCTCGGTCTCATAGCCGGTGTCGTCCCAGACCTTGGTCACGCTTACCTCTGTAACCTCGGGTGTATGGGTGTTGGTGATGACATAGCCGCTCGAAGCGTTGCCGGTGATAACGCATGTATAGCCGTCAACGGTGATTTCCTTGATGGTGTATTCAATCAGCTTGCCGCTTTCATACTTTGGAAGACCGGTGATTGTCTTCTCCCAGCTGTTGCCGATGTTAAGGCTGATGGTGTCGTAATACGAACCGTTCGCATAAAGCTCAACCTCGACATAGAGCGGTCGCTTGCCGTCCTGATCGTTATTGTCCTCCCATACCTTCTTTACGGTAATCTCGGTTTCCTCGGGAGTATGGGTGTTGATGATATTGTAGCCGCTGTAGGTCGTTGTATAATCCGCAACGGCTTCTTCCTCAACGGTGTAGGTTATCAGGTTGCCGTCCTTGTACTTGTCAAGACCTGTGAAGCTGTAGGTCCAGTTGCCACCGGAACCCGGAGTCACGGTCAGGGTGTCGACAACGGTGGTGCCGTCAGCGATGAGGTTGACTGTAATCGAGCTCGGGCGGATGCCGTCCTGGTCGCTTGCGTCGTTCCATGTCTTCGTGCCGCTGATGTCGACGGTTTCGGGAGTGTGGGTGTTGGTGATGACGGCGGTGTAAACTCCGTTGCCGGTCTGAACCCACGAGGAAACCTTCCAGCTATAGCCGGTCACGTCGGTTTCAACAAGGGTGTATACATTCGCCTTGCCCGAGGTGTAAAGCGGCAGGTCTTCAAATGAGC
Source organism: Oscillospiraceae bacterium (assembly GCA_021201235.1). Taxonomy (GTDB): domain Bacteria; phylum Bacillota; class Clostridia; order Oscillospirales; family Ruminococcaceae; genus Faeciplasma. The sequence goes on from JAJQFI010000006.1 coordinate 46,303, forward strand.
CCGACCAGCTGTTGGATTCGCTCAGGATTACCGATTTGCCGGTGGTGGCGCCGTTGCAGTAAAGGGTGATGGTGACAGTTCCGGGGCGGATGCCGTCCTGATTATTCGCGTCGTCCCAGACCTTACTGAACTCGAAGCTGATGGTTTCGGGCGTATGGGTGTTGGTGATGGTGAAAACGGTCTCGTCAGTGTTCGATTCCGACTTGGAGGTGTAGCCTGTAACCGCTGTTTCAACCACTTCGTACTCAATAAGCTTGCCGTTTTCGTACTTGGGAAGACCCGAGAAGGTTTCCGTCCAGCCGCCTGCGGCTGTAAGCGTCAGAGTATTGGCAGTCGGCTGACCTCCCTTATAGAGGGTGACCACAACGCTTGTCGGGCGGATTCCGTCCTGATTTTCGTTGTCGTCCCAGACCTTGTTGACGGTTATCTCGGTTGTTTCAAGCCTGTTTGTGAAGCTTGCCGAGACGGTCTTGTCCTGGGTGATGGTGCCTGTATTGCCGCTGTAGGAAACGAGGGTATAGCCCGAAAGGGTTGCCTCAGTCACTGTATAGCTTGCGTTTGCGGGAAGACCCGAGATGGTTATCGTCTCGTCGTCCTTTAAGGTCACGGTTGCAACGCCGCTCGAGTTGAAATCGACGCTGGTAACTGACGAGCCCTTTATCGCAGTATAGCTGTTGTCGGCGGCAGAAGCCATCGTTATGGTGAAGGTGAACTCCGTCGTGTCGCTGTCGACGTTTGAAACGGTCTTGCTTATCGCAAGGCTTCCCGCGGCGGCTTCGTTGGAAATGTAAACCGTCTTGCTTCCGTTATAGGGGTATGCGGCGAATTCGGTATAACCATAAGCCGAAATGGCGCTCACATAGGTATCATATCCCGTGTCGTCCCTGATGATGAAGTAGTACTTGGTCTCATCAAGCTTGTAGCCTTCGGGAGCATATGTCTCCACATAATAGTAGAGGGTGTTCGTGAAGAGTGCAGAGGTGCCGTCGTCCTTCTTGCCAAAGGTCAGCGAGCCGCTTGTATCGGTCTCTTCTGTTGCGGAATATGACCAGGTGTTTGTGCTGAGGTCATAGACGTACAAATCGAAGGTTGCTCCGGGAACAGCGTGGCTCACGTCGTTTGCATCAATCTTGTTTATCGTCAGGCTTCCGTTGTGTCCGGTTGCATAGGCTTCGGGAACCTCAATCTCAATATCGGTCGAGGTGCTGTCCGAGGTGGAATCCTTGCCGCTCAGTGTTGCAACGTTCTGTACCGACACAGTCTCGCCGTCGTTTCCGGTGACGTAGACCTTATAGGTGACAATCATCGCGAGCTCGTCGGGAACTGTGAGGGAGATGGTCGAGGTTCCGTCCTGATTGAGAGTATAGGACGAGGTGAACCCGATGGCATTGCCGCTCATATCGACCACGGTGATGCTGTCAAGGATGAACGAGGCGTTTGCGCTCAGGGTGTCCGAAAGCACAACCATGTCGCCCGATACAAGGTCATCAGCCGTCTGGTTGACATAGATGCTGTATTCGAGCTGATTTACGCCGCCGGATGCAACTGCGGCATGCTTGCTAAGGATGATTTCGTCGACCTCAACAGTCGCTTTGTCGTCGCCGTAGATTTCGGTTCCATCGCCCCACTGGGCGCTGTTGGTGAACGATACCTTGCCGTCGCCGTCGTCATCAACCATGTTGGTGATCTTGGTCTGATAGGTGATGGTGATATGCGACCAACCGTAGGATGAATCCGGATCGGACAGGTCGTCAATAGTGAATGTAAGAACATTGCCGCTTATGGAAGGAGTGATGCTCTTATTGCTGAAGAGCATGTCGTTGTAACCGGTAATGGTATAGGTAGCCGAGCCGTCAACATAGCTCATGCCGTCGGGCAGGGTGTCGGTTACATAGTAGGTCTTCCCTGCCAGGTTTGCATTCGGGTTGCCCCACTCATTTTTGTTGAGCACTATCGTCCATGTAGCAACGTTTTCGTTGACGGTACCGGTCTTGTTGATAAGCTCGGCAATGGTAACGGACGAGCTGTCGCCCTCGTTATAGGAGCTGCCCTCAATCTCGTACTCAGAGGCTACGGTATTGGTGGCATAGATATACTCGCTTCCGTTCTGATACTGATACGTTACGTCATAGGTGATATAAACGATTTCGGTCAGAGTGATTGCAAAGTCAATCGTGAAGCCGCGATTGTCGTTGCTCCATGTGACCGAATAATCGGTGCCGGCGACATAGGTCTTGCCCGAGGCGCCGGTTACTTTAAGCGAGCTCTGGACATAGGCGCCGCTGTAGCTGTCGGTGAGCATATCGTTGAGAATCATGTCGTCAACGCCGGAGTACTGTGTCGGGTCGATTGTGATTGTGAAGCTTGCGGTCGGGGTTCCCAACGCTTTGCCGGTTCCCGATTTGCTCACGATGTCGGGACTAAGCGTCGGCGTCGATGTGGGATAATAGGTGGCTTCGCCGGTGTCGGTGTTGCCGTCGTCGTCGGTGATGCTGTTGGTATACTTGGTTGTAGTGTCGGGAACATCGTCCGCCGCTACTGTCGTGTAGTAGATTATTCTGTAGGCTTCGCCCTTGTCGGTGCTGTCGTCATAGGTGTCCTTGCCATAGGTGAAGCTGTCCGGGAAGGTATAGACAAGCTGTCCGCTCGAATTGACATGGCTCGAAACGGAGCCCGTGTAGACATCCGGCCAGTAGCCTCTTGAAACGGTTATGTCACCGGTAAAGGTCTGCCCTGCGGCGGGAGTGTCGGTAACGGTAACTCCGAATACTGTCGAGAACTGGTCGGGAGTGACCCAGACTGTCCAGACTATGAGGAGCGATCCGTCGTCCAGCTTGCTGACGTTTCCGGACTTTGAAAGCTGGGACTTCTGGAAGGTAACGGTTGTCGTTTCATCAATACCGCCGCTTCCGCCGTTCCACGACCAGGTCGCGTTGTTTGTTGTGTCGGACAGATTGTCGGTGTCGACGACATTGACGGTATAGATAATGGTGTGATTTCCTATCGCCAGAGTTCCGAGGCTTCCGGTCGCAACACTGCCATTGACCGAGAAGCTGTTTGAAACGTCGGTGCCGTCAAGATAGAACGAGCCGGTGAACTGAAGATTGCTTCCGAGAGTGTCGGTCAGAACGAAGTTCTCCGCCGCCGTTCCGGTTATACTGAGATTGATGGTGAATGTGATGGTGCCGTCGTCATTTATGACATAGCTCTTGGAGCCGTCTACTTCGCCGTCTTCAAGCTTGATGGTTATCTCGGTAACACCCTCAAACTGGATAACAACCTCGGTCTGTCCGTCCGTAGCGGAGGAATCAAGAGCCGCACTGAAGGCAAAGGTTCCCGTTATGTCGCTGTTCGTGGCAAGCCATGTCGTGTCAAAAATCAGATAGACGACGCCGTTCTGTATAACGTAGGAGCCGATTTCACTTCCGTCCCTGCTGTTATACAGCTTGTGGGTTCCCTCCTGAATTTCGCCGAGAACAGAATCGGGCAGTTCATAGTAGACGGTATTCTGGTTTACGGTCGGATCATAGCCATCATGGAAATCATAGGAAAATGTAAATGTATAAACGGTATCGCGTTCATAAGCCGTGTTTGGGTCAACGACCTGACCGTTTACAGTAACCTGCAGGGTGATATTTGCGGAGCCGGTCAGATTAACCGGTATTCCGACTATACCGGAAATATTGCTGTAATCGTCAGCAGATACCGCAAGAAGTGAATTTGTGAGAAGAGCTGTATTCTCTTCTGCTATCGTGTTATCATCTGTTAATTCATTGCTGTTTGTGAGCGAATTATCGTCTGTGGATATGCCGGCATCTGCCGTTGTGCTGTCATCTGTTGATGTGTCTGCTTCTGTTGTTCCGTTATCGGAATAGGTTTCGTTGCTGTCGGCTTCATCCTCCACAGATGAAGAAACAATTACAGACGAAAAAGAATCATCACCGATAATGGTCGTCGGGATGGTTCCTATGCACATCGTAATTGCCAACAGCAGGCATGCTGTCTTTTTCAGTAGTTTGTTCATTGATTTCCTCCTTTGCGTAAATGGTTAAACTCCTTTGCCAAAGCAGATATAATCGCCCTTCCACACATCAGCTCATTAAAGCGTTTTTGCAAATAAAAACCCTTCAAAGCGGTCGGAGATTGGTCTGACTGCTCTGGAGGAAGATATAAAAAATCTCCAAAGCAAATTTGTTTTGGGGAGGTTATTCAGGTGCTGCTATGCAGTACCTCCCGGCGATGAGACGGTGATCCGTCGGGGCTGTATAACTACTTTCAGTATGGTTATATTACCATAAAATGAGTGAGATGTCAACGGCTTTTTTAAAAAAGTTTTCGTAAAGAGTGAATTATTTTGCAGACGGGCAAAGCAAAGGCGACCAACCTTTACGGTCAGTCGCCTTTTGGTGTCTATTCAGTTCGGTGCGATGTCAGAAGACATCATCTTCCGTATCTGAGTTTGTATCCTCAATCGGTTCATCAATATTGACCGTTTCCT
>JAJQFI010000013.1 GCA_021201235.1 Oscillospiraceae bacterium
GTTTTGGTGGCACGTACTTCATTGACTTCTTGCTCTCCCGTATCATTGTCTTTATTATGCATCTCTTCGCCCACGGGTGTCTCGGTTGCGGCAGGGTCGGATTCAGGTTCCGGCTCAGGGTCGCCGTCGGGGTCGCCGTCGGGGTCGCCGCCGGAGCCGCCGCCGGAGCCGCCGTCGGAGCCGCCGTCGGGGTCGCCTTTATCACCTTCCGGCGGTTCGCTGAGCTTCTCCTCAACCTCATCATCAACCTCATCCTTGGTTGTTTTGTATGGCTGATATATAGTTTCGTGTTGGGTAAATTTGTACGGCATAGGTTGCTCCCTCATTGTGCTTGCCGGTAATTTCTGCCTTGGATTGTATCCCAATCCCAGTTGTCTGTCCATGGATTCCACGACGGGCGAATCAGGAAATTCTGGTCATTTTGCTTACCTACCCGCTTTTCCATACGAGTCAGGTAGCCAGGGTTCAAAGCTTCCTGGATACGATACATAACAAGTTGATTCATCGCCGCCCGCATAAACCACAAATTGTTGCCAGGTGTGTGACGCCATGCAAAGGAGGCTAGTTTAGATGATACATCATCGCCGTCGCGAATACCTTGTAGGATATCGAGGAGGTCGTCCGCGCTGCTAACAAGCGGCCCAAGGGCGGTAGTGAGCGGCCCGCCGCCGAAGCGCGAACGTTCACCAAAGATAAAGTCGCCGTAAATTCCCGCGCCGCCGCTTTGCGCATATGCGGCTATCCATGTCTTGGGGTCGCGCATATCACGGAGGGTTCTGCCTTTGGCAAGCTCTTTAGACTGTAGGGAAAACATGCCGTATAGTGTGCTAATAGCCATCATATTAACCATTGGCATAAATCCACCTTCACCAGAGAAGGAACTGAACCGCTGGCGCAATCCCCCAAAAAATGTATCTTCGCCATAGCCATAAATTTCACGGGCATAGGTGCGCTGCATCTCGGAAATGGTGAAGGATTTAAACTGGCCTACACTTCGTAAAAACTCACCAACAGGCGTGCCTGCCTGTTGGCCTTGTCGCATAATAGCACGGGTACGGACATCTGGCGAAATGACCGCATAGGTGTTTCTATCCCAAAACCAACTTGACAGCCTGTCGGCTATGTCATTCCGCGCCATACGAATGTCGACTGGCGTAGAACTTTGACCGCGTGCATTAAGGTATTGAGCTATAATGCCATCAGGGAGATTGCGGACGCCCTCTGGTGAAAGATAGGTATTCCCATCCACGGTTATTTTGTCGGCATGACGGATTACTTCCCACCGGTCAGCATCAATGCCAGCAAGACTAAATACTCGGCGCATCTGTGGCTTTAAATCATTCCATGATTTGACGCTATCTTGGGCAAGATGATATGCCATCTTGGTTGCTACACCTTTACGGTGCGTCTGGTCCCAGTGTTCCATCATAGCCAGTCTATAGAACTCGTTCTCAATTTTATGCATTATACCACGAGACGCCGAGTCTTCGATTCGCCAGCGCGACTGGTGCTCACGGAGAACATCATCGGCATATGCGCCAAGCCCAGCCCACATCTGCTTCATCTCTTGGGAGTTGTTGCCCCAATACTTGCCCATATTGGTCATTTCGGAAAACAGGTTTTTAAAATAATCATGGCCTTGATAGCGCATTTCTGCTGCAGCGTTAGGCAGGTCAGCAAATTGACTAAACAAACTGGAACCCAGTTGAGCCATGGATAAAAGGTCACGCGCTGCTTGGAATGGTTTTGACACTCGCGGGTTGGCGCTACGACTCATCGAGCCATCCAGCTCCATCAGGCAATTATGGATAAACCCGTTTTTATAACTACCTTCGAGCTTATCCATTTCCTCTACCCTGCCCTCACTCCGTAGCCGGTCAAGCGTTACATCAACAATCCGCTTCAGATTGGCATGCGGGCTTGGGCCAAGTATCTGCATCATGCCAGTCGCATTGGCAAGATGGTCGAGATTACTCGCTACCGATTCGCGAATGGATGAGTTGCCGTACTTTTGGTTGTACTGATACCACGAGTCAGCGTCCTTAAAATGGAGTGTGCGCGGCTGACTGACGCCTGATGCTGTCGAACCAATAACGGTACCACGCATTAAAATAGGTTCGCGTGTACCGTCGACGTGGGTGTGGTATCCGGTAGAAAGGTCCATGTACGCGCCGGTGAGGAACCGTTCACGGCCATCGATATCAGCTTCATACCGTCCATCCGCTGTCCTGCTCCAGTCAAGGAGTGATGCTATATCATCTCGCCATGTTTGGGAGCCAGCCTCACGTATCCTGTCCATATTATGAGTTTGGTGGATAATATACCCGTCCAGTTTACCAATATACGCACCAGCATCATTGGCTCCTGTACGGGCAATCTCCTGCCATTTATGGATTGCTTTAGCAATATCCATAACCTCGGACGGGCCATTGTAACTGCCGCGTGGATTATCTATACTCCATAGTGCACGGGCAAGGTCGAGTTCGCACGCGTCCTCCAAAAACATCCGTTGCGTTGTCTTGGGCAGCTTTTCAATGTCAGCCACAAGGCCGGAGATGTACCGATTGCGTTTGGCTGACGCAAGCGCATCGGCAGTCAGGCGGCCTTCCTCGCGAAGGAGGTTGCTACCAGCCAACAAGGACGCGACGCCTTCAGCCTCTTGGCCTCGGAAGTTGGTGAATATTCTTTCCTGTGCGGCATCACGGGCACGTTTATTGAGAATTGTAGCGCGTTGCTGGAGCAGGTTTTCGCGCACCTTCTGGTCTGTGGCCTGCTGGAGTTTAGTAAGAATATCCTGTAGGCTCAACCCCTTTTGGTGCCCATTTAACACAGCTTGATAAAGCTCATTAATCTGCTCTGGTGTCCAGACGCCATCGACCAAGTCCATACTGATTTCGTCAAGACTACGTCCCGCTATAATACCATCGGCGATGGTCCGTGTTACCTCCGGCTCGGCGGCAAGTCGTTGCAACTCAGTACGGAGCGGGGCAAGCTCTGCATCAAGTTCAGCGGTTCCGGCCTCACCAGCACGGACTATCGCGTTCTGATAGTCCGCGTCAACCACATCCTGTTTGATGGTTTCGGTTATATCATCGCCAGCTTCGCTTGTATGGTCGTACACATCACCTGCCTCTGTGGCAGGATTACGAATCTGGAGTTCTTCCAATGAGTACCGCAACCCATCTTCAACTGCTTCCGGAGGCAGGCGAAGCATATCGTCAAATGTACGCCGCATTTCAGGGCTGATTTTTAGGCCAGCTTCATTGGCATTCCCGTACACTTCGAGGAACCATTGGCGCATACGGGTAAATACGTCATTTAACTTTGGATTGGGAGCTTCACCATTCAAGAGATACCGTTCACCAGCGCGGGCAAATTTCTCTTCCATTTCTACAGAGAAGGGCGAGCCTTCCTTGGCCCCGACAAAGTCGCGGATGGCATCCCATTGGGATTTGACATTTCCTGCCGCGCCTTCAGCCTCGGCAGCATCGGCCACCATGCGCCGGAAGATGTGGAACATTTCGTGTGGAGCAGATGTGAGGTCGGTTGTCTGGAAGAAATCCACAACAGCCTTGCCGTCAGGATTCCAGCGAGTGCGGGCGCGGATGCTTTGGGGTTGCTGCACAGCTTCTGCTGCTGTAGCAATGAGAGGAGTGCCGCCAGTGACGCGGGTTGCGTCATTGACCGCCGCTTCCAGTCGTGGTAGCACTTCATTCGCGGCGCGGACCACTTGGGTACCAACAGCATTGGAAGCGGCACCGACTTCATTTGCAACAGTAGTAATCAGTTCGCCTGCCGTTTGTACTGTCCGCGCCAACTCAGGAGCATTGAGATTTACTTCACCGGTACGGACAATCTCATTGGCTAAATGAACGACATCAGGCGTGGCACTTCGTACAGCCGCATCAATAGCTCTGCCGAGTCTTTCATTGGCAATATCCAGTATACGGCCGGATACATCAAGGGCCTCACGCGACACCGGAAGCTCAGTAGAGAGCGCCTCTGTCGCATTCGCTACCGCACGGTTGACGTTAACGCGGGTCTCCGGTGTTACCTTGCCAGTGATTGGCTCTGTGGTCTTGACTCTGCCGCGTCGTCCGTTAGCCTGTGCTTCTCCACGAGGGACAGCATAGCCTTCAGCCTCGAGCCGACGGGCAGCTTCGGCCACCGATATTTTATTCGCTTCGGCGTACCTCCGGACAGTAAGCTGTTCGGGGACCGAGGTATCGGGCTGTGTATCACGAAACAGTGCATATTGCTTTTCACGGTTCTGGAGCTCAAGCGAGTCATCAACCGCAGCCACTTTAAGTCCAGCTACTTCCTCCGCCGACGTATACCCCCTGGTATTTTTGTCGCCACGGTAAACGGTGTAGTATTCCTCACCTGGTTTGCGGTGGATGAAAATTTTGTCGTCTTTGCTCGCACCAATTTCTGCACGAATATCATTCTTTATCTGGTTCGCCCGCGGGTACTGCCCCTCCTCATTAATTGCCTCCGTTATCATCTGATACCGATTCGGGTCAGCTTGCGGTACGCCCTCGGTTATATTCCCGTCCGCGCCAATACGGTAATCGATTGTTTCCGGAGCTGTCGCTGCGTTCGCTACACGGATGCTTTCAGGAGTCGATGTTTCTCCTATGTGATGACCGGCGAGGATATCACGGGGGGCGAACTCCATATCCATGCCGGACTCATCAAGGCCACGAAGGGAACCAGCACGGAACTCAGGAGTATACCGCGCATAGATGTCTTCAACCCGGGCTTTGGTATCATATGCCAGTGTGCGGGCATACGCGTCAAACACAGCGGCCGTGGCCTGCGCGTTCTGCCTGACGGCCGTTTCGTTAAGCGTTGGATTGGCGCGGAGCATCGCCTCGGCCTGCCGATTTGCCCAGTTGTCGCGGAGTTGGATTGTCCGGTCGGTAGGCATGGCAATTTGCCATGGCTGACGGGTGCCTGACCATGAATTGCGAAGTTCGGATATAAGGCCAAGTCTGCCGGTAGTCGCGCCAAGAATACCGCCAGCAATCGAACCAATGCCAATATTGGCGAAGTAGTCCTCTACTCCATAGTTGGCCTGTAGTACACCAGCCTGTATCGGCGCGACAATACTTTCGGTTATTATATTTCCCGGGGCGGCGTTAACCGCCGACATAGCAACGCGGGCGGCATTGCGGGACCAGAACCCACCTGCACTCTGGAGGGTTTTAAGATATTTAGCATTACCAATTAATCCAACAGGGATATGGTTGGTGGGGTCAGTTAATCCTGCTACGATGCGGGTGCCAAAATTTATCGCGCCGGTAAAATAGCTGTTATTACGAGCTAAGATGTCTTGATTTTGGAGTTCACGTTCTTTTTGTTCGCAAAGGATATCGAATTGCTTTTGTGTATAGCCGTAGTTTTTAATAGCCAGATGGCCGGTAAGCCCACGTTTGTCTAATTGCTCGGTCACTTCATCAGCTGACAATCGTTTAGATCCCCAGTCATTACCAGCTAAAGAAGTATTTATACCATAGTATACGCTCGATGGAGCACCCATGCGGATGCCCTCGTCAAAGCTGGCTTTTACATTTTCCCAAAGCGTTGACGGTTGCGGAGTTGGCGTAGTCGCGAAGGGATTACCTTCGTTCTCAGGGTAAATAGGGTTGGGGTTGTAGCTAACTGGAATGTATGGCATTATTTAATTCTGTTAACCTTTTTGAAGTCGACGATATACTTGTCCAATCGGTCATCACTTATATCTTTAAAGCCTTCCAGTAGACGGATAGCCTGCTTTTTGCGAGCAATAGATATATCGCTTGTTAGTATCTTAACGAGGTTGTTGTGGGTTTTTTCTACTTGCCTCCTATCGGCAGTAACTGTAAGCGCGCCCCCTCCACCTGATTCCTCATAATCCATACGCGGTAGCGCATCTTTTTGAATCATGTCTGCGCTCAGGTCGGCGGTAAGTTCTTTATGGAGCAACTCTCTGTCATCAGGCGTTGGATGATACCCAATCTCGTTATGTACCTTAGTCTCTGGCATATGGTATTCGACAAATTCCCGGAACCGGATTTCACTTGTAGCCTTATCAAATGTTGCGCCATGCCGCATCTGTGTTTCCACCCATTCCTTATAATCCTGCTTAAACTCCCGTTTGCTATAATCCACATACTCGCGTGTATTATTGGCAGCAATGCGCTGCTCCTCGGCTTCACGGGCGGCCGCTTCATTATATCGTGCCTCGCGTTGTGCATCGAGTTCCTTGATGATTACATCGCGTTTACTCCACATCGCCTCGATATCTTCATCGCTCACGCGGGTTCTGTTTCTATTGCGCATGCCGCCATGTAACCATTCGCCAGGCAATGAGAAACTGCTGTAGCGGACGACTTCGTCAAATTGCTCCCTTGTGATTTCTGAAGGATTAAACCCAAGGCTTTCCAGACCAGTAAAGAGACGCCGTGCTTGTGTTTCCATCTCCTCGTCGCGGGTAATTTTGGGTTGGTCATCAACCCGCACTTCCTTGGGCGTATTCCGTTCCTTTTGGTAATTATTCCACGCCTCTCGAGCCGCGTCCTTATTGGGGAGTAATGCTTCATTTTGCTCATACCACCGGTCGAAACTAGCGCCTTTATAGTTTGCGCCACGGAGTAATGTCTCTGCTGTAGATACCTGCTTATTATATTCACCAGATAGCGCAAATTCATTCAGGTCTTCCCACGTATACGTAAGTGGCATCCCATCAGTACCGCGAAGGACTCTACCGGTAGTGGTATCCAGGAGCACTACACCATTTTCGCCTTGTGCCGTTACCATCCGGAGGTTCTTCGATAGCGTATCGCGGCCAAGGCCCCAGTAGTTTCGCTGGCGAGCATTTTGGATAACAGCTACATCATCCGGATGGATAAGTGAGTTTTCTTCGCCGGAAAGAAGGTTCTGTGTTAGTTGAGTTAGGCCATCTTTAATTGTGGGATATGCTTCATAGACTGTGCGCGGTACGCGAATAGTACCTTGGCCGCCTACGTCTATCATCTGGCAATTACTCTCGACCAGCATCTTGTACGCCTTCTCTGCTGCTTCTTTCGAAGAACTGCCCTCGAGCATATAACCAAGTGCCAGGTCGCGGCCAACACGCTGGAGTTCAGCAGCATACGGCGCACCAGCGAGGGTGATACTATTTCTAAACGGATTAAATGCAGCTTGAACTGCCTGGTCTATTTCCGCCTTCTTCGTTTCCAGTACAGCCTCGGCGTCCCTCCGCCACGTTTTGTCAAAATTGGCATTCATGCAGATAGAGAGGGCACGAAGCTGTTCAGGGTCATTCGGGTCAAGTTCGAGCAATGGGTCAATGCCAGATGGAATATGGCCTTCCGCCCGCGCTTGCTGCTTAAATGCTTCCCAACCGCGAGGACCAAGAGTGTCTTTAATATTACGGAGAGTTTGTACTCTCGCTTCCGGCGTATCGCCGCTGGTGATGGCGAGGCACTGCGACTGGATATACGTTTTCGGGAATAGGCTGGTGTATATATCGGTATTGGACTGCCGATATTGCTCATTAAAAGCATCCCGCAGCTTAATAAACTCGTTTATTGCCTGTTCGCCGCCACCACCGGATGTGGCAGCACCGAACAATTCCCGTGCACCAGGGAAGTTGTCCAGCATGTACTGTGCAGGGTCATTCTTTAACGCCTTCTCACGCTTCTCAATATCTGTTTCAACCAGCTTCACCACCCCCTCACCATGCGTATCTTTATGGCCTTCCTCGTATTGACGAAGTTGCTCACGCATATCGTAGGGAGACATGTAGAGCTTGGCATGGCCAGCTATAAACGGTTGAGCATCGATATGCTGCTTGTACTCCTCATATTTCTTCCGTGCAGTAACGGTATCACCATATGCCGCCACAAAATATGCTTCATCTAGCTGCTGTCCTTCAGGGATTTCAGCGCCCCTTGCCATAGCCAACATCTGGTCTTCTGCAACGGTTTGCATCTGATACTGCTGGCCTTTATCAGCAACCTCTTTCTTTGCCCTACCCTCCTTGAGGCGCGCAAGAACCCGCTGCTTGTCCTTGGTGTTCATCGCGTCGTTAGTCATCACCAACTGACGCGTAGCAAGACGGGCAGCATCTTCACTAGCATAAGTCCCGTAGTTTTTGCCAGAGGTTTGAAATTGTTCTATCGCTCCATCAGTAGTGA
>JAJQFI010000015.1:0-33868 GCA_021201235.1 Oscillospiraceae bacterium
CCAATGACACGGGGATTTTCAGTCCCCTGCTCTACCAACTGAGCTACAGAGGCATCGCTTCCCCGAAAAAAGAGAATGGCGACCCGAACCGGGCTCGAACCGGTGACCTCTAGCGTGACAGGCTAGCGTTCTAACCAACTGAACTACCGGGCCACAGATGGTGGGAACAATAGGGCTCGAACCTATGACCCCCTGCTTGTAGGGCAGATGCTCTCCCAGCTGAGCTATGCTCCCATCTGTCTTCGCTTCCACTGGAAGCGATTCGCTCCTATCTCGAAGCGACTTGTATATTATATATCGGCTTGGGCGATTTGTCAAGCCCTTTTTTCAAAAAATTTTTCGGATTTTGAAATCAGGGCTCGCTCTCACAAATTGCCTCATAAAGCCGATCAAACATCGGAAGTAATTCGTCGAAATTCTCCTGCATTTTCTCCAATTTCGTGCCACTGAGTTCCTGCGGCTGACGCATGCCGATATAAAGCTCGTCCGGCATCGCTTCCCACCTGAGCTCTTCGCGTGTCAGGGCACAGCTGAGCCTGATTCCGTATTCGGTCATGCAGTCATCGTCATATCCCTCGTCCTGGGTGAAGTCGTGAACCTCAAACTCCGTGGTGCCGTCGGAAATAATCATGATATTGTCGCCGGTCATGAGCTGGGTCATTATCTGAGCCTGCGCAGAGGTGGAGGAAGTGACGTCCTCAAGGTCGCTGAGAACGATATTATAGACCAGAACGTGGACATAGCCGTTGCCGTCGAGGTCGTCGCAATACTGCTCAAGGAACTCCTCGACCTTCTCGGTTCTCGCATAGAGGGAATTGTTTTCCATAACGACGAGGACGGTCATGTCCGCCTTCTCGCTCGTCACCTGGGAGTAGATGATATACCCGCCTGCCGCTATGCAGAAAACGACGAGGATAATTATCCACTTCGAACGGTACCAGATGTTGTCAAGCTTTTCACCCAGCGTAAGCTCGGGTGTCTCTTCATGGACTTCCTTTATGGTGTCCGACTCCTCGATAACGCCCATCTTGAGCTTGGTGAGCTCGATTTTCTTCTCCTGGAGCTCCTTCTCGTGCTGAGCCCGAGCCGCTCTGTCCCCCTTCGACGCCTCCTCGCGAGCCTTGACCTCCTCGTCAAGATAGAGCATCACGTCGGTCTTGGGCTTGTCCGGCATCTCGGAAGGGTGAACCTCGCCCTCCGGAACCGTCTCAACCTGCTCGCCGTCCTCACTTAAAATCTTGTCTTTTTCGTTTTCGTTCTGTTGAGACATTGGGACCTCCTTATCTCATATCAACTATGCGTTTCTCCCACCTGCCAATTAATCGGCGCCTCGCCGTTCTCCGCTAAGAACTGGTTCGTCCTTGAAAACGGTCTTGAGCCGAAGAAGCCGTTGAACGCCGAAAGCGGGCTTGGGTGGGCGGATTCTATAATCAGGTGTTGAGGGCTCGTGATAAGAGCCTTCTTGCTCCTTGCGTTCGCGCCCCAGAGGATGAAAACTATCGGACTTTCGCGATCGTTGAGCTTTCTTATAATCTCGTCCGTGAGAATTTCCCAGCCTTTGCCCTTATGGGAATTCGCCTGCCCACGACGGACGGTGAGCACCGTGTTCAAGAGGAGCACGCCCTGCTTCGCCCACGAGGTCAGATCCCCCGTTTTTGCCGGAGGGATGCCGAGGTCGGTTTCGAGCTCCTTATAGATGTTCTTCAGGGACGGCGGCAGAGCTGTCCCATCCTGCACGGAAAAGCAGAGCCCATGCGCCTGCCCGGGCTCGTGATAGGGGTCCTGCCCGAAAATTACCACCTTGACAGAGCTATAGGGCGTGAGCTTGAGCGCCGTGTATATGTGATACATGTCGGGATAGACAGTGTTACTTGAATACTCCGTCTTGAGAAAATCGCGGAGCTCGAGGTAGTAGTCCTTCTCGAACTCGCCGCCGATTACCTCATCCCAGTCGTTACCGATGACGACCATATCAGATAAACAGGGTGTAGAGCGACGAATAAACAATCGCCGCCAACAGGAACACGACTATCAGTATTACGAATATTCTTGCGATAATGGGTTTCTTCTTCATAAGAGCCTCCTAAACAAACTGCCGCCCGACATAGAAAAACCGGTCGAGCGGCAACGTCAAATCAATTTCGGTCGAATTCGACTCAACCTGCGAAGCGCGCTATAATATTTACAACGATGCAGACCACATAAAGAAGTCCTACGACAATCTTGGTGACGAGATTAAGTCTTGCCTCACGAGTGTTCTTCATGTTTCTGCCGTAGAAGGAATCGCTTCCTCCGCTGATGGCAGAGCTCATTCTCGCACTGTCGGTGTCTGTAAACATAATGATAAGAACTATAGCAATACTGCAAAGAAGCAGTATGATTCCGCTGATTATATTGACAACAGTCATCTTTTGCCCTCCAATCCGATAGAAATAGCATTTTAAAAGATTATAACATGTCTCAAGATAAAATGCAATAGTGAAAAGGTGAAAATTTCGCTTTACTTCGAAAATCCCCAGATATTCTTTGCATACTCATCAACCGAGCGGTCGGCGGAGAATCTGCCGGCGTTCGCGATGTTCATGAGAGACATTCTCTGCCACTTGAGAGTATCCTGATAAATCTTCGAAACCTCTGCCTGAGCGCTTCTATAGGACTCGAAGTCCGCAAGAACCATGTAGGGGTCGGAGTGCTTGTAGGAGGATACAACATCGTCAAATCTGTTGCCGTTGATGCCGTTTGCAATCTTGTCGACTGCCGCCTTGATAACGGGGTCGCAATTATAGAGCTGTTCGGGACGATAGCCCTGACGCTTGAGGTTCTCGACCTCTTCAACGGTCATACCGAAGTTGATTATGTTGTCCTGTCCCGCAGCCTCGCCGATTTCGATGTTGGCTCCGTCCTTGGTGCCGAGGGTTACGGCGCCGTTAAGCATGAACTTCATGTTGCCGGTTCCGCTCGCTTCCGTTCCGGCGAGTGAAATCTGCTCGGAAACCTCGGATGCGGGCATGAGGAGCTCGGAGAGGGTTACGTTATAATTCTCGAGGAAGACAACGGAAAGCTTCTCGTTGATCTTCGGGTTCTTCTTGATCTCTTCGCCGAGAGACCAGATGAGCTTTATAATCTGCTTTGCGAGATAATAGCCGGGAGCCGCCTTTGCCGCGAAGATATAGGTCTTCGGCTGAACGTCGAGGTCGGGGTTCTCAAGGAGCCTGTTATACTCGGAAACGATGTTGAGAGCATTGAGGTGCTGTCTCTTGTATTCGTGAAGTCTCTTGATCTGAACATCGAAGAGGGTGTCGGGGTTGATGACAACGCCGGTCTCCGCCTTAATCTTCTTGGCGAATGCCTGCTTGTTCTTCTTCTTGACCTCGGCGAGACGCTGGAGAACCTCCGGGTCATCCGCATACTTCTCGAACTTCTTGAGCTGGTTTGCGTCCTTAAGGTAGCCCTTGCCGATGGTGTCGTCAAGAAGCTTGCAGAGCTCGGGGTTCGACTGATAGAGCCATCTGCGGTATGCGATACCGTTTGTGACGTTTGTGAACTTCTCGGGAGTGTTCTCGTACTCGTTTGCGAAGACGTCGCGCTTGATGATTTCCGAGTGAATCTGGGAAACGCCGTTGACATGGTGGCAGACCGCAACACAGAGCTTAGCCATGTGAACCTTGTTGTTCTGGATGATGGACATGGAAGTTACCTTCTCATGGTCGTGATACTTCTCCCAGAGCTCGGCGCAATAGCGGTTGTTTATCTCAACGATGATGGAGTAAACTCTCGGAATAACGGTCTTCAAGAGGTCGCTGTCCCACTTCTCAAGAGCTTCCGCCATGACGGTGTGGTTGGTATAAGCGAAGCAACCGGACACAATCTTATAGGCATCGTCCCACGAATAGCCGCAATCGTCGAGGAGAATTCTCATCAGCTCGGGGATTGCGAGGGTCGGATGGGTATCGTTAATCTGGATTGCGACCTTATCGGCGAGATTGTCAAGAGTGCCGTAAGTAGCCATGTGGTGGTTTACGATATCGGCGACCGATGCGGCGCACATGAAGTACTGCTGACGGAGTCTCAGGGACTTGCCGTCGTTATGGTTGTCGTTAGGATAGAGAACCTTCGAGATAGCCTGAGCGGTGATATTCTGCCCGAGAGCCGCCGCATAGTTTCCGGAGTTGAACTTGTTCATATCGAACGACGGGCTGATAGCCTTCCAGAGACGGAGCTTTGAAACAGCGTCGCTGTCATAGCCGGAGACATACATGTCATACGGCTCGGCGATAACGGTGGTGTAGTTCTCAAGGTTTACATGGTGATACTGATTGTTCCAATATTCCTTGAGGACGCCGTCGAAGTGAATCTCAATCTGGGATTCGGAATGCTCGACGAGCCAGCACTTGCCGCCCGGGAGCCAGTTGTCGGGGAGCTCATCCTGCCAGCCGTTTTCGAGCTTCTGGCGGAAGATTCCGTACTCATAAAGAATCGAATATCCGGTTGCCGGATAGCCGTCGGTTGCAAGACCGTCAAGGTAGCAAGCGGCGAGTCTTCCAAGACCACCGTTACCGAGACCTGCGTCCGGCTCCTGCTCATAGATGGATTCAAGGTTTGCGCCCAGATCCTTCAAAGCGCCCTGAGCCGCCTTGACCATGCCGAGATTATAGAGGTTGGTCTTCAAAGACCGACCCATTAAGAATTCCATTGAAATGTAGTAAACCTGCTTCTTACCCTCGGAATGAACCTTGGTGGTGTACTTGTGGCGCTTGTCGGAAAGCTCTCTTGTGATGATGTAAGCAAGAGCCTCATAAAGCTGCCTGTCCGAAGCCAGCTCCGGAGAAATACCGTACTTCACGTCAAGAACGTTGACGATTTCCTCTTTGAGTCCTTCCTTGGTGTAACGCTTGTTAATAGCCTTAGGCATTTTAAATCCCTCCAAAAGATAGATTTTAATAGCTTACGGTAAACGAGACCCGAAGCCCCGTTCCCCTTGTTGATTTCAAGTATACTTTGCCTTGCTTATTATAATACATCAAACGGGGGAATGTCAATAGTTAATTTGAAACGGGGCTTTTTAAAAGAAATAAAAAAAGCCGTTGACAAAACGGCACTCATGAGTTATAATAGATGACAGAGAAGTGGAACTGCCGCTAACAGTTCCGAGTCAACCTCACAAGTACGGATTTAACATCCGTATAGGGGTGGAAAGTGACCGTCACCGTTTGCTTAAGTTACAGGGCGGTTATTTTTTTCGTCCGTCTGACCAAACGTCGAACAGCTTAAAAACAACTGTAAACACTAAACTCAGAAGCAATAAAACTTCGGAAGTTGTCATGCTTATCGACCTCCCTTATTTTATGTAATCTCTGTGGGGCAGAAACTACCGGAGCAGTAACTGCTCCGCAGGAAGAGGTCGACCATATTGAGTCGCAAGCATGTATACCTACTTTTGACTCTCACTTCTCTGTCGCTATAATTGTACACTATAAAGTATTTTTTGTCAACACATTTCTAAATTTCGACAAATAAAAAGCCGTCTGCGCGACGGCTTTTTTAGCTTCTGATAACATTCAACCCTTTAGATTCAATAATCCTCCTGTAGTCCTTATACGCCACATCCTGATCGAGTCGGGAGGGATAGACGCCCTGAAGGACCTCGGACGAGGAGTATTGCCAGATGCCTAAAATCGGGTAGGTGTAGAGGACTTTGCGACGCTCTTCGCTCGTGTAGCATGCGAGCCAGACGTCGAAGTGTCTGAGCCTATCCATGTCGAGATAGTGCTTGATGAAGTTCGCATAGGAATAGAGCATCGCATAACAACCGGCGTCCTCGATTTCGGTTAAGAATCTGAGGGCGATGTCGGTGCACTTCTCTTTGCCGAGCGCCTTCTGCGTGCCGTCCTCGATGTCGTATACTATCGGATGGGTGAGCCTCTTGCCCTTAATCCACGAGAGCATCATTCTCGCCTCTGTCGAAGCCTGCTCCTCGGTTGTGGCGTAGCTATAGAGATACGCCCCGACGGACAGCCCTGCGGCTCTTGCCTTCGAATAGTGGCTGTCGAATGCCGAATCCTTGCCCTTAAGGCTCCCCGCCTTCGCCATGACGAAGCTGTAGCCGAGGTCTTTGAGCTCCTCATAGTCCATCCTCATCGGCGACTGATATTTTGAAACGTCTATGCCTTTGTATTCGCTCATTTATATTCCTCCTGTTCTTCCGGATTATCTTTCTTGCCTGTAATCTGCTTTGAAATAGTTATCGCCGCCGTGAGGACTCCCTCAACTCCACTGCAACCCATAACGCAGGTGATGAGGGTGTCCGGCACAGCGTCTTTTATATAAAATGTCACAATCATCGCTATTGTGAATAGTCCCATGAAGCCTCCGAGAATGATAAGCACTCTGTCAATCGTCCCGAGAGGCTTTTTGTCTGTCTTTTTCATTACCTATGAGCCTGCTGGTTAAGATACTTGTCAAGCTTGTCCTTTGCGGTTGTGACAGCGTGATTAGCGCCTAATTGTCCCAATCCGTCGAGGCAAGCCGAGAGTGCGAAGCATATAAGCGTATTTTCTTCCTTGATTCTAAGAATTTCCGCCGCCTGCTTCTTCTGTCCCAAATACCACTTCACTATCGACACGGCAAACCCCGAAGCCACGGTCAGCGCAGAGATTACCGATGCCGTTTTGATTATCATGTCAGCCATTTCTGCCTCCTTAGCTGTCCGTCGGGCTTGCCGCATAGAGCGTGAGCTTCGCCGAAAGCCCGTCGGAATCAAAATATATCTTCTGCGACGCAAGGGTGAACTCCCCTATTGTGCTTCCGTCGGGTTTTGTAACAAGCACCCTGTCCCCGGGCTCTAAAACCGGGTTGCATCTTGTCTTTAAAGTGAGCTCAAAGCACTGATTCTTCGCCTCGTAGTATCTCCACGCGACAATCAGGGCAAACGAGCTGTCGACGAAATCGTTGTCCAAAAATTCCGCCAGGCAACCCCTCGTATAGGTTCCCCACGACGCTCCGAAGGAGCTTCCCTCGTTCTCGCCGGTGACCTCGACATAGTCGGTGTGACTTCCGAGCTTCAAGCCGGAATACCCGAGTATGCTCCCAGAAACTATTTCCGCCGAATAGCCGCTTCTTCCCGCAAGGTTCTCGAAGTGAACCGTTCCCGCTCTGTCGACCCAGACGGAAGCCATTCCTGCGGCTTGCGCAAGCTTCAGAAGGCAGTCCCTCTGCGAATCGACGGTTGTGAGCATGTTCGGATAGACGGTTGCCTCGAGCGTTGCGTCGTCACAGTACAGGTCGAGCCCTGCAAGCGCTCCCGACGGAGCATTTATAAGCGTCGCCATACTGACCGCCGAGCTCGTATAGAGCCCCGTCATGTACTTCTCCATATAGGTCGCGACCCTGTCGGACGCCTCTATGCTGACCGTCAAGCCCAAATCGGGCGTGTCAATCTTGTCGATATAGTATTTCCCGACGCTGACGTATTCGTCGTTGATGCCGATCAAGACTTCAAAGCGTGCCCCGACATAGTCTTTTTCCTGCGAGGCGAACGAGAGCCCGAGGCTGTCAATCGCTGTGAGCTTAAGTGACCTCGATGGGAAGCTCTCGCCGGTGATGTCGAGCCCTTCGGTGAGCTCGAGGCTGATAACGTCGCCGGTGCCGAGCTCCATGCCCTCATAGTCACCTAAGAAGGCTATCTTTATCCCGACTTTTCTTAGCTCGCTGTCGGGGTTAAAATCGCTCGTGTGAGTCTGCATTTATTCCACTTCCTTTCCCGTGGCGGTGATGTCGACGGCATACCATTCGCTGACGCCCTCGTCGTCAAACTCACAAGCCTTAATCTTCGGAATATCGAAGAGAAAATCGGCGGTGACGCTCCCCAAGGCGTCGGGATATGTCACGCTTAAGAACGGCGAAGCTTCAATCATAGATATAAGCACTTCAAGCGTTGCTTTTGATAGCTTTATATCACCGACGCTGAATGTGATTTTACTTCCGATAACATCAAGAACCGTCGTGCCGTCCGAAGCCGTTGCGGTGCTCCCGATTCGCTTTTTCTGGATAGTGTAATCAGTCCCGAGAGGAAGGATAACAGTAGAAGTCCCGTCGGTAATCGTGAGAGAGCCGGAAACGGTGGTCGAGTCGTCGTAGTCCTCGGCGGAAAACTGCCGGAATGAGAAGGTCGCCATGTCGGGCGATTCCCCGGTGTCTTCTCCTGTAATCTGAAATGCCGAGCCGTCGGAAACCCTCTTGAAAACGTCGCCATAGCTCAGGTCGACATCGGGCGAAACAGTAAGGGTGTATTTTCTTACGAGCTTCGAGTCCTCCTCTGAGGAGCTGTCAAGAATCAGGGCGCCCGTAAAGGTCTCGCCCTCGGTGAACCCATCCCCGGTCACCGTAAGCTTCGAAAATTCCTCCGAAAAGATTTCAACAAGGCTCATTACAGCTTCCTCCATTGGTTGAGCCTCGAAGCGAACACCTTCTGCCACGAAGCCGAATCGCCGCCCTCGAGCTCATAGGAATAGCCGCCGAAGCTCTCTTTTTTATAGGGCGACGGAGATGCCATATCCGAAGCCATATACTCCTCGATTTCCGAGCATACGCTCAGGAATTCCTCGGGAGGGTTCATAAGTGCGATGTCTCCCGAAAACTCCTCGTCCTTGAGCGTGTCGTCGGGATAGAGATGCACGCCGTCGTTATATTCGCTTCCCCAAATGAGATAGTAGCCGTCAGTCATAAAGTCGGCGTTCGTAAGCGCACCGCCCGAGATTGTGAACTTCCCCGCATGAACAGAGGATATAAAATAGTTTCTTATGTGCCTGCAAACAGCTTCAATCATTCTTTTTTCTTTCCTTTCTTAATTCCCTTTCGGGACGGGGAGAAATCTCCCCATCCCATTCTGCCGGTTTTAGGCTACGGTGCAGACGAGCACGGCGATAGCTGTCGGGGCGGTGACCTTTGCGCCGTAGACGTGAAGACCCTTGACGGCGTCGGCAAAGCGCTTTTCGGGGCGATAAGCGGTGGTCTCAAGAACCTGCTCCGCATAGGTGCAAGCCGAAGAAACCTGTGCCGTGACCTTGTAGCACTCGCCGTCGTAATAGCAGTTGTTCGACTCATAGATGTCGAATCCTGCGATTCTTCCGATGAAGCCGCTTCTTGTGGTCTCCTCGCCCATATTGCCGGAGCCGGTGAATCTCGAATCCTGCAACAGAAGCGCATAGACGTCGGGCGGCAGAACGATGCTTCTGCCCTCGTGAGGGACGTTGTTCTTGTCGAGGATTAGTCGAAGCTGAACGATGTAGCCGTAGACGTTGTCGGCGGTGAGAGCGATGGGTGCGTCCGAGCCGATGACGTTTGCGTCATCTGCGCCGTTCACCAAGGTCTCGAGGATATAGGCATCCGCCGCGTCGTTCAGGGCGTAGGCGCTTCTCTCCATAGCCTTGTCCATGATGTTTCCCGCCGCCTGCGCCTGCTCCACGTCGTCAATCTGGAAGTTGAAGTACTTCGCATTGTCGATTTCGAGCATGCTGTCGGAGACGGAGAGGCTTTCGGGGTCGCCGATTTCGGAATCGGCTTCGTAGTCGGAAACGGTGATGTTTCCGATACTGTTGATGTGGACGGCAGAACCGCACTGCTTGATTTCGCCCTCGTAATCTCTGTTTACGAGGGAAGCCGCGACGTGAACCTTGTCAAGAGCATTGAGGAGTCTTGCGCTCCAGAGCTCGGGGATGAATGTAGATATTGCCATAAATTTTTTCCTTTCTTTTTTATTAGTCGTAATTGCTTACTCTCAGCGATTGCTTGATCGCCGGGTAGTTTTCGTTGATTTCCCTTGGGGACATCCTTCTTATGTCGTCCCTCGAGTAGCCTTTGTCGGATGAATTGCGGGGCGGAGTCGCCGTTTCGGCTCCCAAGAGATATCTCTTCGGGATAAATCCCGACCAGAGCCGGAGTATCGAATCCTTGACGGCTTCCTCGTCGATAAGCTCGCCGCTTTCGTCAAGCTCGATGCGGTCGAAATCCGTAACCTGTAAAATAGGGTTCACACATTCCTCCGGGATGTGAAGTTCTCTTAACATTTCCGTCACTGCCTGCTTCTTAGCCTGCACTGCCTTCTCCTTCGAAAGCTCCTCCCTGAATGCTTGATACTCTTTTTCAAGAGCCTCGTATTTCGCCCGATAGTCGTCAAGACTGTTCTTCGCGTTATCAAGCTCGCCCGTCAGACCTGTCAGCCTCTCAACCTCGGCTTTGTAGCCCTTAAGAGCCTCGACCGTCTCCCAGTGAGCCTTGAAGATAGCGTCCGCGTTTTCGTCCGTAATGCCCATTTCTCTGAGCATCCTTCGTGTCAATGCCATTTTTCTTTCCTTTCTCGTGTAACTTCTTCTACACAATTTATATGCCCAGTGCTTCCGCACATAGTGCCTTGATTGTTTCGTCGTCGAAAAGCCCTCTCAGAAGAAGCGCCGTCTCGACTCTTTCCCGTTCCGTCTGCGCCTTTTCGTATTCGTTTACGATGGTGTCGCGCTTGAACGTGCAGGTGTCCTCGATTCCAAGAAGCTCCAAGAGCCCGTGAATGAACTTGAGAACCGAATACTCGAGCATGTTCGAATAGAGGTTCATCGGCTCATAAGCCGCCTTTATCGCCGTTGCGGTCGAGGCGCCACCCGAGACCATGTCAAGGTTCAAGACCATGAAGTCGCGATACATCTCGTTTTCAAGACGCGTGAGCATCGCCTCCCGGCTGGCATAGGGAACCTCGGTTGTGTGGGATTCGGCTTGTGCGCCGTCGTCCTCGATGACCGCCGCCTTGACCGTCTTCATGTGCTCGACGAACCGTGCAAGGTCGATGTCGTCCATGCCTCCTGCATTCGAAATCGTCCAGTAAATCATAGATACGTCGTCAATGTCGTTTGCAAAGCCCGATTCGATGAGGTCGTAGCAGTCAATCTGCCGACGCAGTCCCACAATCCCCGACTGCTTTCTTGGGGAGTAAAGCGGGACTATCGGAAGCTTCGGATAATTCTCGTCTGTCACGACTTCGTCCATGTAATCCGACTTTACGACAACCTGCTTGTAAGCCCTCTTCGGCTTCATCTCCGAGAGCTCCTCGCCCCTGCGCCTGATATACTCGGTGTAGCCGTCAAGCTCATAGAGCGTAATCCTGAGCGGCTTGTCAATGTCCAACTGCCAGAAGCGGATTCCGGCTTTAAGCTCGCCCGTCTCCTCGTCATACAGCGGCAGGAATTCCTGCGCTCCGAAAACCTCGACACGGTCGTTGTTCATAAATCCATACGAAACGCCGCCATTGAGAGCGTCCGTCAGAGCTTCCTGAAGCGAGTGGTCGAAGCTGTCGCCGCCGAGGAGCTTCTTCGTCCCTTCGCCCTCGAATCTGGCGCCGTATCCCAAGAGATACTGCACCGTCTGGGTGACGAACCGGAAATAGACGTTTGAAGCAAGGCGATAGTTCGCCGAATAGTTGTCCGGCACGGCTCTTCCCGAAACGGTATAGAGTAGCTTCCGGTATTTCGTGATGGTCGGGTTTTCGTTCCGCCAATAGGCAAGAGCATCGAGGGTGTCGCGGTAGGTTTTTGAAAGCTTATAGTCCGCAACCGCACCCAATAAGAACTCTTTTAACTCTTTTTCACCCTTCTTTGCCTTCTCCAGGTCCTGATATGTATATGTATGCACTTAAATAAATCTCCCTTTCTTTTCAGAGCAGTGCAAGCCGTGTCGGCTCCTGCTCGTTTCTTTTCTTCGCGAGTATTGTCGACGAGAAGTATCTTATCTCGTCCATTGCGTGGTCGAATTCCTTTACTACCTTGTCGTTCCCTGCCTTGTCGTCCCAACGGTAAAGCGAAAACTCCCGGATGGCGTTCTTACAGCTTCTGTGGATTTTCAGCTTACCCGATTTCAGGAACCCGGCAGTCAGTCGGATGCCGTTCATCACGTCGTTGTCGGCTTTCTTCACCCTGAACCGCCCACGCTTGCGAATCAGAGTTATAAAGCTCGACGCCGACGGGTCGACAATGACATATCGGATTGGCAAATCCCCCGCCAGAGCCTCAAGCGCCAGATAGTAATCTTCATCTGTAAGCTGCTTCTTCTCGGCTCTTCCGTCGTAGTAATATTCCGAAATCCTCGTCGCAACGCCGTCCGAAATGCACCACAGCCCCATCGAGCAGGGATTCATCGTCCCATAGTCGCAGGAAATGTAATATTCTCCGCACATCGGGACCTCATTTGTGAAGTATTCTTCACACATTTCGTAGACCAGTCCCTCCGCCAGAACCCATCTGCCCTCGATGTATCTCTCATAGAAGGCTCCCGAATAGTAGCTCTTGTAGCGCCCTATAATGCGTTTCGAGAGAGACGGGTTGTCCTCAAGCTTGAAATGAAGATAGAGGACGTTGCGCTCGTCGGCTTTCAGAATCCACTCCCGATAGAACCAGTGCTCGGGCGACTCGGGGTTACAGCTAAACCACAGCTTCGAGCCCTCAACCGAGCATCTCGCCACTGCCTGCGAGACGAACGACTTCGGCATCAGCGCAACCTCGTCGATAAGAGCTCCCGCAAAGGTTCTTCCCTGAATCAGCATAAAGCTCGACTCGTCCTTGCCGCCGAAAACCTCGAAAAGGTTTCTTTTTCTCCCATCCGAGACCTCCATCACTTTACTTGAAGGCTTCCACCTGATTCGGTACTTTTTGGCGAGATAGCTCATCGACATAAACGGCAGGATAATGTTCTTGACCGCGCCGTCGGCTGTCTTCCCGCAGATTCCGAACCGCTGACCCGAGAAATTCGCCATCGCCCAGTCGACGAATGCAACAGTCATCACCGAGGTTTTTCCGGAACGGATTGCGCCGTCGCAGATGAGCGCGTCATAGTCCGACCCGGCAAACGCAAAAATCTTTTTCTGCTTCTCACTGAGCATCCCCTCACCCCCTTACTGCGGCTTGTCGCTCCTGAGGTCCTTCTCAAGCTCAAAAATGCTCTTGCTCAGAGGGTCGTCCGTCCGGGCGGCGCTTTCATTTTCTCCGAGAAAGTTGTCCGAGAGGGACGAAATCGCGCCCGTGAGCTGAGAGACGCTTGCGCTCTGCAATTTCTCCTCGTCGTTCAGAATCTCAAGGCACTTTTCTATAATTTCGCTCGCCCTGAGCCTGTTGGAATCGCTGATATCCCGCCTATCCAAATTCATTCCTCCGAATTTCATATTTTCCTGAAAAAAGTGCTTGACAAATCGGAGAAAGCTTGCTATAATACAATTGTGTGTTTTTGATAACATTCATATTTTTATTTCTCCTTTTTTCTTTTCCAATCTTTGAAACAAAGTCGTCCTCAGGGGCGGCTTTGTTCTTTACGGCGGCTTTTCCATGTATCGGAGCTCCGCCACCACAGAAACTTTGTTCTGAACTTTTGTTCTGCATCTAATGATACTCCTGAAATCCGATTTGTCAACCCCAAAATACAAAAAAATCCCCCTCAGTCCGCTTTTCGGGACTTCGGGGGCAAAACCGAATAAATTTGTGAAAAAGGGCTTGACAACACCCAAAAAATAGCGTATAATATCGTAGTTCGATTGAAGAGGTGTCTCACGAACGTGTAAACCAGTAATGGAGAAGTCGCCTAGCCCGGTTTATGGCGCACGACTGGAACTCGTGTATGGGTTGATAGCTCATCGAGGGTTCGAATCCCTCCTTCTCCGCCAAAAATAACTACCCCCAAAACTGGGGGTAGTTATTTTTGATGGATGTTGTGAGGGTGAGCACCCTCGAGAAAATTGCCACCCACAAAGAACAGCAACTTCGCGCTTGCAGAAAGCAAAACAGAATCCGAAACCTATCCTCACAAAGGCAATTTTCAAAGCAACGCCGAAGGCGTTGCGTGGGTTCAGAATTCCTCCGAACCTTGAGCATTTATCTTTGTATTTACTTCAGCTTCATTCCATCCTTGAACGCCTCTCCAACTCTCTCGGTTACTTTGTAATACCCGTGAGTATACGGATCAAACGCAATCGCCGATACCTTTTCTATATCAACCTTGCCGTCAGTCAGAACCGCCTCATCAGCCGTAGTGTTCACAATTTTACCGATAACTCCGCAACCGTACTGGTCGTCCTGATACTCGATGAACTCGCACTCCATGCAAAGTGGGAACTCGTTGATGATGGGAGCATCAACCCTCTCCGATTTCTTGGCGGTCAGACCGCTTTTTGCGAATTTGTCGGGAACCTTGTTTCCCGAAACCACTCCGAAGTAGTCCGCCTCGACAACATGCTTACTGTCGGCAATGCTTACGGTAAAAGCTTTTCTTGCCTTGATGTTCTGAACGGTTTTATGGGTCTCCGTGAGATTCAGAATAATATAGTCCCTCTCAAGCATCGTTCCCCAAGCGGCGTTCATAACGTCAATACTGCCATCCTCATTGTAAGTAGCAATCATCAGCACCGGCATCGGGAAAATAGCCTCGGTTGTCTTTATGTCTCTTCTCATAAAATTAATCCTCCTTAGGGTATTGTCTTTCGACTGATTATATGGTATCATATATGAGTAAAAATTTCAAGTACCAACATTTTTGTAAGAAGTGGAGAATAACAATGAAAACCCTCATAGTAATCGACATGCAAAACGACTTCATCGACGGGGCTTTGGGCACTGCGGAGGCGGTCGCTATAGTCCCGAATGTCAAAAAGAAAGTTGCGGAATATCTTAGTTCCGGCGGGACGGTCATCTACACCCGTGACACCCATACTGAAGACTATCTCTCCACTCAGGAGGGCAAGAACCTGCCCGTCGTCCACTGTGTCAGGGGCACCAAGGGTTGGGAGATTGCCAACGGAGTTTATGCTGACGGATGTCAGGTCGTCGACAAGCCGTCGTTCGGCTCTACCGAGCTTCCGAAGGTGCTTGCCGGGATTCCGAATCTCGAGTCAATCGAGCTCATCGGGCTCTGCACCGACATCTGCGTCATCTCGAACGCAATGATTTTAAAAGCCGCATTCCCCGAGGTACCGATAACGGTCGACAGCTCCTGCTGTGCCGGCGTAAGCCCCGAGAGCCACGAAAATGCTCTCAAGGCAATGGCAGTCTGCCAGATAAAAATCGCATAAGAAAACCCCGTGTGGACTATCCCGCACGGGTTTTTGTCATAAGAAGCCTGATTGTAATCACGAGGACCAAGGCATACATCGCCCCGCTTGTGATTGCGGACAGAGTCAGCATGCTCTCGGCGCCGCCGTTCACCATGATGAGGGTGTTCTGAAGCGACATCACCGACACAATCGCATCAATAAGGTTTATCGCCCGAAGCTCCGAGATTAAGATATTTCCCGAGAGCTTTTTCTTTTTGCTCCCGAAATTCACCGACGCCATGATTATCTTGTAGGTCGTATACGCCGCCATCGCAATCGCCGGAATCTTGCCCATCGTGACCGGCTTTTCGAACATCACCATCAGTGCAATCGGGCATATGAGAGCGATATTGAGGAGCATGAGAAACGCCGAGCTTACCCGAAACGTCCGAAGGCGAGCCTTGTTTCTATTCTCCTGCGTCCTGATTTTCCTCTCCGAAAGAAGAATTATCTCCCGGATAATTGCAAGGATTATGTAGTAAGCCGCAATGCTCCCATGCCAGAGCGAGCCCTTCGCTATCCCGAGATAGCCGTTATATGCGGCGAACCCGACGGTTATCCCGAGGGACAGCCATGCCGAGGAGAAAGTCCTGAATTCATAGTCGGTGCGGTATTTCTCGATGAAGCTATTTTTCATACTGATTTCCCGGTCTGACGCAATCTTCAATAATGACGCATATCATCTCGACCGAATCCTCGCAATCTTTAGCCAGCCAGCGCCTGATTATCGCCATTATGCCATCGATATAGTAATCAATGTAATAGGCTTGGTGCTCTGCGGGAATATCAAACCGGCTCATGATAGGCTTAAGTATATACTTTTTCATATACTCAAACTTTTCGTTTGCCTGGGTTCCGCTTGAATTCCGGAACGATGCCCGGTAAATCGACTTGTTGTCCCGGATGAATTCGAGATACGGCTTGAGATAATTGTCTGTGATGAGGACGAGGTCGCCGAGGTCTTTACTCTGAATATTCCCAACGAAATCCTCGCCGCTCTCCGGGAAGCAAGCCTGAAATCTCGAGTCCATCATCTCGACCGTCTCATCGACCAGATCCCCGATGGTCTCATAGTGGAGATAAAACGTCGAGCGGTTGACGCCTGCTCTCTCGCATATCTCTTTTACCGTAATAAATTCTAAATCTTTTCGCTCCAAGAGTTGGAGCAAAGCCTCGTCCATCAGAAGGGCGGTATTGAAATATTTGCTTTCGGATTTATTCATATTGCCACCGCCCTTTCTAAAAAACTTTATTCCGCCTTGTCGCTTATCTCTTTTGCAAGCCTTAAGATGTCCGAAGCATACTGCTTCTTGCCGCTCTCTAAGAGTCTCTTGTAGATGGGATAGTTCACGCTCACGCCGATGATTCCGATAACGCCGATGACGATTCCCAAAGCAATCATAGCCGCAGTTCCGCCGCCGATAACTCCCATAGCAAGGCACATCCCGACGCCAAGCACCAAGGTCATGATAACCCCAAAGGTGTAGTCAAACACCTCCGCCTTCGCCCGAGCCTTGTGGTCAAGCTTTTTAAGGGCGACGATTTTACTGGTGTCCTTCGGCGCATAGTCCTTCGCAATCGCTTCCGCAACAATTTTGTCTGTGTTCATTATAAAAGTCTCCTAAACATTATTTCAGCCCCGGCTGATGATTTTATTATAGGAGATTTCGCGTCGGAACTGAACAACACGGTTTTAATTTTGTGTTGAGTTGAGGATTGCCAACTTCTGCATCTCTCCGAGATACGCCGCCGACGCCCTCGAGAAGACCTGATACTTTTTCCAGACAAAGTATAAATCCGACTCCCATGTGGGATATACCGGCTTGAAGCAGAGCCCGCTGTCGCCTGACGTGTTGATGAGCCTGTCGAGCCCGATGAGATAGCCGAACCCCGATTTCACGAACTGCGAGGCGTTATAAATCAGGTCGTATTTCAGGACGATATTCAGCTCGTCCTCGCTGCGTTTAAGCCAACGGAACATCTCGCCGGTTTTCGAAGCCTGCTGAGAGACAATCAGCGGCTTGTCCCAGAGGTCTTCCGCCGTTATGCAGTCCTTTCCCGCAAGCGGGCTGTCGTCCCGCATGAGCACTCCCCAGGTGTCTTTTGTAGGGAGACGAATATAGTCATACTTTTCAAACCCTGTCGGCTCGGCGACCAGAAGCCCGAAGTCGATGAGTCCCTTGTCGAGCCTTTCGGCAACCTGCTCGCCGTCTCCGGCATAGATGTGGTAATGGATATTCGGGTACTTTTTCTGGAGCTCACAGGCGGCATCCGCCAGGTAAGAAATCGCCTCCGACTCCCCGCCGCCGATATAGACATCGCCGCTTATATCGTAATCGGAGGAAATCATCTCGTTTTTCGTCTTCTCCATCAAGTCTATAAGCTCTTCGGCGCGTCCCCGAAGAAGCATGCCGTCGTCCGTCAGGGTAACTTTTCTGCTCCCACGGATAAACAACTGATTCCCAAGCTCGTCCTCGAGGTCCTTAATCGCCCTTGAAAGCGGCGGCTGTGTCATGTGAAGCGTCTCGGCGGCTTTTGTGATGCTCTCTTCCCGGGCAACCGCCAGAAAATATTGAAGCGACCTTATGTCCATCTGAATCCCTCCCGCATCTATTCTATCACAGAAATCCATACTTTTCAAGTATATATCCCGATATAACATACATATTTGATATTATTCAATCGCTGTGTTATAATAATATTGACCCAAAAATATTGATATGGAGGTAACAGCGATGAAGAAGTTTATTGCGATACTGCTTTCAGCTCTTTTGCTCACATCCTGCGGTGCGGAAGCCATTTCGGAAGAGCAAACCACCGACGCCGTCAGCGGAGCGACTGAGACCACTACAGAATCCACCACCGAAGTCACGGAAACCACTTCCGAACCCACCGAAGCGACAACCGAAACGCCCGAAGCATCCGAAGTTAAAATCCTCGTCGCCTATTTCTCCTGCACCAACACCACCGAGCAAATAGCCGAATGGATTGCCGACTATACCGGCGCAGACCTCTACGAAATAGTCGCCGCCGACCCATATACCGATGAGGATTTGGCATACTACACCGGCGGGCGCGCCGACCAAGAGCAGAGCGACGATTCTGCCCGACCCGAAATCTCGGGCACGGTTGAAAATATCGAAGATTACGACGTAATCTTTCTCGGCTACCCCATCTGGCACGGTCAGGCTCCGAAAATCGTCTATACTTTCTTAGAAAGCTATGATTTCGGAGATGTCACCATCATCCCTTCTGCACCTCCCACTCAAGCGGCATCGGCTCAAGCGCCGAAAACCTGCACTCGCTCGTCTCCGATTCCGTCACATGGGACGACGGCAGAAGATTCTCTGGGGATGCCACAGAAAGCAATGTTATCGAATGGGTTGAGAGCTTGGATTTACCGGAAAACGAGGCAAGCGAAATGTCCGAAGTGGGCGTATTCAACTTTGAAACTAAGACAGTTCTCTTAAACAGCGGCTACGAAATGCCGATTATGGGTCTCGGGACCTACAGCCTTTCGGACGAAGAGTGCGCAGTATCAATCGCCGCACTTCTTGAAGCCGGAGGACGGCTCATAGACACCGCCTACATGTACGGCAACGAAGCCGCAGTCGGTCAGGCGATACTCGATTCCGATGTCCCTCGTGAGGAGATTTTCGTCATAACAAAGCTCTATCCGACGCAGTATTCCTACGCCGCAGAAGCAATCGACGACGCACTTGAGCGGATGGGGCTCGACTATATCGACATGATAATTCTTCACCATCTGGGTGACGGCGACGTTGAGGCGTATCTTGCCCTTGAACAGGCGGTTGCCAACGGCAAAGTCCGCTCAATCGGGCTTTCAAACTGGTATGTCGAAGAGCTTGAAGAGTTCCTGCCGCAGGTCAACATCACTCCCGCACTCGTCCAAAACGAAATCCACCCATACTATCAGGAGAACGACGTCATTCCATATATCCAGAGTCTCGGAATCGTCGTCCAGGGTTGGTATCCTCTCGGCGGAAGAGGGCACACATCGGAGCTTCTTAACGACGAGACGATTGTCGCCATCGCCGAAGCTCACGGCGTCTCCTCGGCGCAGGTAATCCTTCGGTGGAATCTCCAGAAGGGCGTAGTCGTAATCCCCGGCTCGAGCGACCCCGACCACATAAGAGAGAATCTCGACCTGTTCGGCTTCGAGCTGACAGA
Source organism: Oscillospiraceae bacterium (assembly GCA_021201235.1). Taxonomy (GTDB): domain Bacteria; phylum Bacillota; class Clostridia; order Oscillospirales; family Ruminococcaceae; genus Faeciplasma. Next base: position 19,304 of record JAJQFI010000015.1, read on the forward strand.
TGAGGAGATGGACGCAATAAACGCATTGGACAGAAACGAAAAGCACGACTGGTATTGACGCATATCACATAATTCTGCTATAATAATCTCAACAAATATAAACGGAGGTACACACATGAACGACTTTATTTTCCACAATCCCGACAAGGTTTATTTCGGCAAGAGCCATCTTAAGAATCTGCCGGCGGAGCTCAAGGCTTTCGGCAATAAGGTTCTCCTCGTCTATGGCGGCGGCTCTATCAAGCGCAACGGGCTTTATGACGAGATAGTCACTCTCTGCAAAGATAACGGCATCGAGCTCTTCGAGCTTTCGGGAGTTGAGCCGAACCCGAGGCACTCCACCGCCAACAAGGGTGCGGAAATCTGCAAGCGTGAAGGCATTGACGTTGTACTTGCGGCAGGAGGCGGCTCCACCATCGACTGTGCCAAGGGCGTTGCGGCGGCGGCAAAGACCCCCGATGGCGACGTCTGGAAGCTTGTTTCCGGCGGAGTCTGGGTAACAGACGCTCTCCCTGTCGTCGCGATTCTCACGAACGCCGCAACCGGCTCCGAAATGGACGCCTGGGCGGTCATATCCAACATGGATACGAACGAAAAAATCGGTCTCGGCGGCTCGGCGCTCATCCCGAGGGTCGCCTTCGAGAACCCCGAGTACAGCTACACTCTGCCGTCCTACCAGACCGCTTGCGGAGCGTTCGACATCTTCAATCACGTCTTGGACAACTACTATCTCGCCGGAGACGCGACTTTTGATTTGCTTCTTGAAATGCAGGAAGCCGTCATGCGCTCGGTCGTCAAGTGGGCGCCGATTGCGATGAAGGAGCCGGAGAACTACGAAGCGAGAGCCAATCTTATGTGGGCGTCCTCGATGGCGCTCAATACCATCCTCGACGGCGGAACCGTTCACGGCTGTGCCTGCCACGCGATGGAGCACGAGCTCTCGGCATACTACGATATCACCCACGGTCACGGCTTGGCAATCCTCACTCCCCGCTGGCTCAGCTATATTCTGGATGAAAGCACCGCTCCCGCAATCCAGCGCTTCGGTGTGACCGTTTTCGGAGTTGAGCCCTCCCTCGAGCCGATGGACGGCGCAAAGAAGGCTATCGAAGCCTGCTCGAAGTTCTGCTTCGAGACCTTGGGACTTCAGCCGAACCTCAGCGACCTCGGCATCGACACCACCCATTTCAAGGCTATGGCAGAGCATGCCTGCGCCGGCGGCGTCATCACCGGACTCAAGAACCTCACCCCTGCGGACGTCGAAAAGATTTACGAAATGTGCCTGTAAGATAGTTTTTTCCACGAGCAAAACCACTCCGAAAAAATGCACTCAAGTGCAAATTTTCGGAGTGGGATTTTTTATATTCAGATTTCTTCCCAGTCAATCTTCCTGTCCTTAAAATAATACTCCCTGTCGTGCTCGTTGACCTCACGCAGAATATGGCAGGGATTCCCGACAGCGACGACGTTTGAGGGAATATCCTTCGTAACGACGCTTCCCGCACCGATTACGACATTGTCGCCGATGGTGATGCCCGGCAGAATTATGACCCCTGCACCGAGCCAGCAGTTCCTGCCGATGTGCACAGGCATATTGTACTGATAGCCCTTTTCCCGTAGCTCCGGAAGAATCGGGTGCCCGGCGGTTGCAATGATCACATTCGGACCAATCATTGTGTAATCTCCGACGTAGATATGCGTATCGTCGACCATTGTCAGATTGAAGTTGGCATAAACTGCCTTCCCAAAATGGACGTGTCCTCCGCCGAAGTTGGCATGAAGCGGCGGCTCGATATAGCACCCGTCACTAATCTCGGCAAACATCTCCCGAAGAAGCCGGCTTCGTTTCTCCATCTCGCTCGGGCGGGTAGCGTTGAAGTCATATAACTGCTCCAGCTTCTTGACCTGCACCGCCAATATTTCCTCATCCCCGGGGAGATAAAGCTCTCCCGTGTGCATACGCTCTTTCATAGTACTCATGGTTGCCTCCTAAATATTATAATATAGTCTTGACTGTATCTTGCCGGTATTTTATAATAAGTATAGTACGGGAGTGTGGCTTTTACAATCACATTTTCACCAATTATTATAACAATTCTGCGAGGTTACATCATGCCAATGACTATGGAATTAACAGACAACCATCCGGAAAAAGTTCAATACAATTCTCCTGACTTTCCGATTTATATCCGTCGGGCACTGCTGTCCACTTATCCGAACTTTTCAGCCGGTATTCACTGGCACGATGATATTGAGCTGATTTTTATAATAGACGGTGAGATGACCTATAATGTGAACGGAATCCTGACAAACCTTAAAAGCGGAGAAGGTATCTTCGTCAATTCCAAACAGCTTCATTTCGGGTTTTCGGCGGACAAGCACGAATGCGACTTCATCTGTGTTCTTCTCCACCCATCTCTTTTGTGTGCCGTAGCTGAAACCGAACGGCGGTTCGTGCTTCCGGTAATAAGAAATTCGGATGTCCCTTATGTGCGTCTCACTTCCGACGTCCTCTGGCAAAAAGAAATTCTTGAGCTGATTCGGAAGTTATATAGCGATAGCAATACGGCTATAGCACCGTTAAAAACACAAGCAACATTTTTTGAAATCTGGTCGCTTCTTTACGAAAACATTTCTTTGAAATCTACTACTGCAAAAGCTGAAAATCTCGATTTGACAATCATCAAAAACATGGTGAGATTTTTGCAACAAAACTACGACAAAAAAATATCTCTTTCCGAAATCGCCATCTCCGGCTCGGTGGGACAAAGCAAATGCTGCAAGCTTTTTGCACAATACTTCGCTATGTCGCCGATTCAGTATCTGAATCAATACCGGCTGAACAAGAGCACCTGTCTTCTGAAAGAAACTGACCTGTCGATAACAGAAATAGCCCTGACTATCGGCTTCAACGGAGGAAGCTACTATGCGGAAACATTCAAGCGTTGGCTCGGTAAAACGCCGTCAGAATATAGAAAGCATAATCGCTAAAACCAAATCAAGTGCGAATCACTCCGAGAATTTGCATAAAAGTGCGTTTTCCCGGAGTGGGATTTTTGCAATTATAACAAAACCCGAGCAAGGCTAATCTTGCTCGGTCTTTTTTGCACTGGCATCGCCATTGGCATTGCCATTGGTATTGCCATTGGTATTGCCATTGGTATTGCCATTGGTATCACTCAAATCCACCTCAAGCGGCTTATCAATCTCCTTCCCGACATACCCGCCGGTCTTCCTTCTTTGGCGGACACATTCGGTCAGAAGGTATTCAATCTGCCCATTGAGGGAGCGGAAATCGTCTTCAGCCCAGGCGGCGAGGTCGCTGTAGAGCTTCTCCGAAATCCTTAAAGGTACTGCTTTTTTATCAGCCATCTATCCTCAGTTCTTTCTTAGTAAAGGCTGCCGGAGTTCACAACCGGCTGTGCATCGTGGTTGCCGCAGAGAACAACGAGGAGATTCGAGACCATTGTCGCCTTTCTCTCGTCGTCCAGATTCACGAGCCCGCCTTCGTTGATTCTCTCAAGCGCCATCTCGACCATGCCGACGGCACCGTCAACAATCATCTTTCTTGCGTCGATTATAGCCGAAGCCTGCTGACGCTGGAGCATAACCGCCGCAATCTCGGGAGCATAAGCAAGATAAGTGATTCTCGCTTCGACGATTTCCAAGCCCGCATCGTCGACCCTCTGCTGAATCCTGTCCTTGATTCTTGCGGCGACAATCTCGCTCGAGCCTCTGAGGCTTCCTTCGTCGGCGATTCCGTCGCCCGTGGTGTCAACGTTCGGAGCGACGTCGTATGGGTACATCTTGACGATTTCACGAAGAGCCGAGTCGCACTGGAGCGAAAGATACTCTTTATAGTTATCGACGTTGAAGACCGCCTTCGCCGTGTCGACAACCCTCCACATAACCGCAATTCCGATTTCAATCGGGTTTCCGAGGCAGTCGTTAATCTTCTGCCTTGAGTTATTGAGGGTCATAATCTTGAGAGAAATCTTCGTCTCGGCTGAGCTGATGTGAATCTCGCCCGAGGAGTTCACAAAAACAGGCGCAGTCTGGGTGTTCTTTGCTCCTGCAACGTCTCCCGACTGACTGAGCTTCGTTCTTCCTGCCGGATTGAAGGAAACGCAGAACGGATTGACATAATAGAACCCGTCACCCTTGAGCGTTCCGACGTATTTACCGAAAAGCGTGAGAACTCTCGCCTCCTGCGGCTTGAGAACCTTCAATCCGAGAAACGGGAACCAACCGACACAGCACCATATAATTCCGACAGTCATAAGCACTCCGCCAAGCACCATGCTCCCCTCTTCAAGAAGCACGCCGCCTGCAATAATCGCCAGCACTGCCAGAATCAGCCCGAAGATAGTCCCCAGTAGCACCGGCATACCCTTCTTCACTTTCTTAACCGGAAACTCCGTCATTCCAACATTGATATTTGCCATATATATTTCGCCTTTCTGCAACATCACTCACGAAGTGATATCATTTTGATATCACTATCATATCGCAGAAAGCAGCACTTGTCAATAGGTTTGCGGAAAAATTCCCATAAAACCCGAAGGCGCAAACACTCTTGCGAGCATCTGCGCCTCCGGTCAACAAAGGGGTCAAGAAAATGTCTTTATCATTCGGTTGCGATAACAACGCCGGAGCCTACGGTTCTGCCGCCTTCACGGATAGCGAAGCGGAGTCCGTTCTCGATAGCAATCGGGGTGATAAGCTCAACGCTGATCTCAACGTTGTCGCCGGGCATGCACATTTCCTTTCCTTCGGGAAGGGTGATGGTGCCGGTAACGTCAGTGGTTCTGAAATAGAACTGAGGTCTGTAGTTGGTGAAGAACGGAGTATGACGTCCGCCCTCTTCCTTCTTAAGAACGTAAACCTGTCCCTTGAACTTGGTCAAAGGATGGATGGATCCGGGCTTGCAGAGAACCTGTCCTCTTTCGATGTCCTTTCTCTGAACACCTCTGAGGAGTGCGCCGATGTTGTCGCCTGCCTCTGCATAGTCGAGGGTCTTTCTGAACATTTCAAGACCGGTAACAACGGTCTTAGCTCTCTCTTCGGTGAGACCGATAATCTCAACTTCGTCGCCGAGCTTAACCTGTCCACGCTCAACTCTACCTGTAGCAACGGTACCACGTCCGGTGATGGTCATGGTGTCCTCAACAGGCATAAGGAACGGCATATCAGCCTTACGGTCAGGAGTAGGAATATAATCGTCAACTGCATCCATGAGTTCCTTGATGCAAGCATACTCGGGAGCGTTAGGATCGGTGGAAGTGGACTCGAGTGCCTGAAGAGCGGAGCCCTGGATGATCGGAATGTCGTCGCCGGGGAAGTCGTAGGACGAGAGAAGGTCACGGATGTCCATCTCAACGAGCTCGAGGAGCTCAGGGTCGTCAACTTGGTCAACCTTGTTCATGAAAACAACGATTGCAGGAACGCCAACCTGACGTGCGAGAAGGATGTGCTCTCTGGTCTGAGCCATAGGTCCATCAGAAGCAGCAACTACGAGGATTGCGCCGTCCATCTGAGCAGCACCGGTGATCATGTTCTTAACGTAGTCAGCATGACCGGGGCAGTCAACGTGAGCATAGTGACGCTTGTCGGTCTCATACTCAACGTGAGCGGTGTTGATGGTGATACCACGCTCTCTCTCCTCAGGAGCCTTATCGATCATATCGTAAGCCTCAAACTTTGCCTGACCCTTCATAGCCAGAACCTTGGTGATTGCAGCGGTGAGGGTGGTCTTGCCGTGGTCAACGTGTCCGATGGTACCTACGTTAACGTGGGGCTTTGTTCTTTCAAATTTTTGCTTTGCCATTGGAATTTCCTCCCTTGAAATTTGTATTGGTACTCTAATATTAACAGATTAGCGACCGAAATGCAAGAGAAATTTGCATTTACAGTGAAAAAGTTTTGTGAAATTTAAAATCAGTCGTTCGAATGCTTGCGGCTCGACATGATGCTCTCGGCAACAGACTTCGGAACGTCGGTGTAGCTGTGCGGCTCCATCGTATACTGTCCTCTGCCCTGAGTCTTTGATCTCAAGTCGTTCGAATAACCGAACATCTCGGAAAGCGGAACAAGCGCGTCTATCTGAGCGACGCCCGAGTTGATTTCCTGACCGAGAATCTGTCCACGGCGTGAGTTAAGGTCGCCGATAGCGGTTCCCATATACTCTTCCGGAACAATGCAGGCAACCTTCATGATAGGCTCGAGAATTACCGGGTCTGCCTTCTTCATTGCATCCTTGAATGCCATAGAACCGGCAATCATGAATGCGGTTTCGGAGGAGTCAACCTCGTGGTAAGAACCGTCATAAAGCTCAACCTTGACGTCAACAACGGGATATCCCGCCAGAACGCCGGACTTCATGGCTCCCTGAATACCCTTGTCTACAGCCGGGATGAATTCCTTCGGAATAGCACCGCCGACGATAGAGTTGGTGAACTCGTAGCCCTTGCCCGATTCGTTCGGAGAAAGTCTGATCTTGACGTGACCATACTGTCCCTTACCACCGGACTGACGAGCGTACTTGCACTCGACATCCGAAAGCTTTCTGACAGTTTCCTTGTAGGCAACCTGAGGTGCACCTACGTTAGCCTCAACCTTGAATTCACGAAGCATTCTGTCAACGATGATTTCGAGGTGAAGCTCGCCCATTCCGGCGATGATGGTCTGACCGGTTTCTTCATCCGTCCAGGTCTTGAATGTCGGGTCTTCCTCGGCAAGCTTGTTAAGAGCGATTGCCATCTTTTCCTGACCTGCCTTGGTCTTCGGCTCGATAGCGAGCTGGATAACAGGATCCGGGAATTCCATTGATTCAAGAATGATCGGGTGCTTTGCATCGCAAAGTGTGTCACCTGTTGTGGTGTTCTTGACGCCGACTACCGCATAGATATCTCCCGCATAGCAGGTCTCGATATCCTTACGGTGATTCGAGTGCATCTGAAGGACACGTCCCATTCTTTCGTTGACGTCCTTCGTGCAGTTCAGAACGGTTTCGCCTGCGTTAAGTGTTCCCGAGTAAACTCTGAAGAAGCAGAGCTTTCCGACGAACGGGTCAGTGGCAATCTTGAAAGCGAGTGCCGCAAACGGAGCGTTGTCGTCGGAGGGTCTTGTCTCCTCCTCGCCTGTCTCGGGGTTGATGCCCTTGATGTCGGGAATATCCGTAGGAGCGGGCATATAGTCGACAATCGCGTCAAGGAGCTTCTGAACGCCCTTGTTCTTATAGGAGGTTCCGCAGACAACGGGAACCATCTTGTTTGCGATTGTTGCCGCTCTTATGCCGGCTTTGATCTCTTCAATGGTGAGCTCCTCGCCGTCGAGATACTTCTCCATAAGGTCGTCGTTAAGCTCGGCTACCGATTCAACAAGCTGAGAGCGATACTTTTCAGCCTCTTCAACCATGTTCTCGGGGATGTCCTCAACCCTGATGTCGGTTCCGAGTTCGTTATAGTAAACATAAGCCTTCATCTCAAGGAGATCAATGATGCCCTTGAAGAAGGTTTCGCTTCCGATAGGAAGCTGAATGGGAACGGCGTTTGCCTTAAGACGCTGGTGAATCATGTCGAGGACGTGATAGAAGTTCGCACCCATGATGTCCATCTTGTTGACGTAAATCATACGGGGAACATTATACTTGTCCGCCTGTCTCCAAACAGTCTCGGTCTGCGGCTCAACGCCTCCCTTGGCACACAAGACGGTTACCGCACCGTCAAGAACTCTCAAAGAGCGCTCAACCTCAACGGTAAAGTCAACGTGACCGGGGGTGTCGATGATATTGATTCTATGACCCTTCCAGTAAGCGGTGGTAGCGGCGGAGGTGATTGTGATACCTCTCTCCTGCTCCTGCTCCATCCAGTCCATCGTAGCCGCACCGTCGTGAACCTCGCCGAGCTTGTGGTTGATTCCCGTGTAGTAGAGAATACGCTCGGTGGTGGTCGTCTTGCCGGCGTCGATGTGAGCCATAATTCCGATGTTACGGGTCATCGACAAAGATACATCTCTTGCCATACAAATCCTCCATGCCCCTTTGTGAGGGCTTTTTTACCTGCACTTTAGTGCTGTCTGCCCAACCCAAAAGCAGACTGCCGAAAGAAAATACTTTTCTTAAAGATGATTTCCGGATGGAAATTACCAACGGAAATGAGCAAACGCCTTGTTTGCCTCTGCCATCTTGTGAGTGTCCTCACGTTTCTTGACAGCCGCACCGGTTCCGTTCATGGCGTCCATGATTTCGCCGGCGAGCTTCTCCTTCATGGTCTTTTCATGTCTGTCGCGTGCATACTTGACGAGCCATCTCAAGCCCAAGGTCTGTCTTCTTGCCGGACGTACTTCCATAGGAACCTGATAGGTAGCACCGCCTACACGGCGAGCCTTTACCTCGAGGTTCGGCATTATGTTTTCCATAGCCTGCTCGAAAGCTTCGAGTGCGGGCTTGCCGGACTTTGTTTCTACAATTTCGAATGCGTCGTACACAATCTTCTGAGCTACGCCCTTCTTACCGTCAACCATAACGTTGTTTATAAGACGAGTGACGAGCTTAGAATTATACACCGGATCTTCCAAAACATCACGTTTTGCAATATTACCTCTTCTTGGCACTTCGCTTCCCTCCTTCATTAATAAAATGCTATCATGGGTACTCGTTTTCACCCGAGAAAGCTGTCGGATAAGGTCTTCAGAGCCTTCCCGCAGTGACCCCGTCAGTCCGTTAGAGGTAACCTATAATAAATTATATGTCAACTCCACATGACTGTGGTGGATTTTACTTTGTTTGTTTGCTTTTCAGCGTTCTGTGGCTTACTTCTTGGTAGCCTTCGGTCTCTTTGCACCGTACTTGGATCTAGCCTGCATTCTCTTGGCAACGCCCTGAGTATCGAGGGTTCCTCTGATGATGTGGTAACGCACACCGGGGAGGTCCTTGACTCTGCCGCCTCTGATGAGAACAACGCTATGCTCCTGAAGGTTGTGTCCGATACCGGGAATGTAAGCAGTGACTTCCGTGCCGTTTGTAAGACGAACTCTTGCAATCTTTCTCATAGCTGAGTTAGGCTTCTTAGGAGTCTGGGTCTTAACAGCGGTGCAGACGCCTCTCTTCTGAGGGCAGGACAAATCAACGCTGACTTTCTTCTTGGAGTTGTAAATCTTCTGAAGAGCCGGAGCAGTGGACTTGTAAACGGAAACTTCTCTTTCCTTGCGAACCAACTGGTTAAAGGTAGGCATGTTTTCTCTCCTTTCGTAAGAATTAAATTTGCGTGGATATTGAAACCCGGAAGTTGCGAAGCAACTTCCCCAGATAGCTACGCCAGTAGCTATCTGTTCGCAGACTATTTAATTATACTTGTTGCTTAAGAATTTGTCAAGAAAAATTTTTCGGGGAAATATGACGAATTTCAAAGCCGCAAAGGCAGCTTAACTGTGGTTTTTGTGCAAATTGCTCTCCGAAATGAGACATAAAGCAAAGAAGCCGCCTTTGGATGCTTTGAGGAACATGAAGAAGCCCAGAACTTTGTTCTGAGCTTTTCGCATCCTATAATATTTCCTCTACAGCGCGTCCTTCCCCTCAATATACCCCCTGACGCCGCTGGACACAAGATTCTGCATCAGGTCGCTGATTTCCTCCGGGCTGATGTCCTTATTGTTTTCATGCCAACGCTCCAGGAGCCCGAACATGGCGGAGTTGACGAACGCGACGAGATAGTCGAAGTTCTCTGAGTCCGGGCGGACAGGGATGTACTGCGAAGCGAGAGGAATCAGTTCGGCTCTGACCCTCGGCAAAAAGCTCGAGTCCCCGTTCGGACCCAAGAGAATATAGATCTCCTCATTCATAGCGGAAAAGACCATCCGGAAAAATTCCGTTGGCGGTTTCTCATCTGACATGGATTTCTGAGCCACTGCCTTGACCTCACCGATAAGCTTGTCCTCGACATAGGACAATAAATCGTCGGTGTCCAAAAAGTACTCATAGAAGGTACTGCGGTTGTAGCCGGCACGCCGCGTCAGCTCGCTCACCGCAATCTTTGAAACCGGCTTTTCCTTTGCCAGAGCCCAAAAGGAGTCAACAAACTTTTGCCTTGTTCTATCTGTGATTTCCGGTTGTTTTTTCATCTAAAATCGCCTCTTCTTAATTATCCGACAGTTCCGGAAAAATTGGGGGTTGATAATACCTCCAAGCTGAGTATAATATATATTATACAACAGGTTGTTGGATAATGTCAAGACAAATCTTCCCGTAATTTTGTCGGAGAGGAGAGCGGATGTATGAGTGACTCGGCTGGCGGATATGCCGTAAGCATATTCAAAGAATGGCTCAAGTGGCGTAATGACTGGGATTCCCTGTGCACCCGCTGCGGAAAATGCTGTTACACCCGCTCAATCGGCTCCGACGGCAAGGTGAGGATTCATTATGACAACCCCTGTGAATATCTTGACACCCAGACGAATCTGTGCCGTGTGTATGAGGAACGATTCAAGAAGTGCAACCACTGCGGAAAACTGACTTTGTACACGGCGCTGTTTAATACCACACTGCCGGAGGATTGTCCATATGTGACAACCTTCCGGGTGTGGATACACAAGCAGGATGAAGAAACCTGATATACATTTTTAAGGAGGAATTTTTATGCAAACATCGGAAGCAATCGCAAAAAGAAAGTCAACAAGGGACTTTGACCCCACAAAGGCTGTTCCGGACGAGGTTATCGACGAAATCGTCAAGGCGGGCTGTCAGGCTCCGGTCGGCGGAGGCAAGAGAGATTCTCTTCACCTGACAGTATGCAAGAGCCGTGAGATTCTCGAAGAAATCAATCAGTCCACCGCCGCGGCTATGAAGATGCCGGCGAGAGACTTCTTCTATGGAGCACCTGTCGTTGTCTTCGTTTCCGCTTCGGAGGAGCAGATGGCACCGGGAATTGAATATGCCAACTCCGCTTGCGTCATCGAGAATATGTTGATTGCCGCAACCGACGCGGGACTTGGAAATATCTATCTCTGGGGACCTGTTCAGGGTCTTGCAAGAAACAAGGACATGTGTGCAAAGATGGGCATTCCGGAAGGCTTCAGACCTGTTTCCGCCGCCGCAATCGGCTATAGCCTGAGCGGTGAAGCAAAGCCGAGAGACCTGACCGTCTCACTCAGCACCAACTACATCTGATCTGAACTATTAAAAAAGCAAGGAGGCACTACTATGGCAACTTACGAAGTCACACAGGAAGCAATGAAGAAGGCGATGAGCGAACGGCACACCGTCCGCAAGTACAAGACTGATAAGCTCCCTTCGGACATCGTCGAAAAGCTCAATTCGAGAATTGAGGAGAACAACAAAGAATATGCCTTGAACATCCGGCTTGTCCTGAACAACAAGGAGGCAATGCCCGGAATCATGGCTGCGACTATGTCGAAAAACGTCCTGAACTACATGATTTTAGCCGGTCCCGACAAGGCGTCGACCGACGAGGTGCTCGGATATGTCAGTGCCGACCTTATGCTGTATGCCCAGACACTTGGCTTGAATACCTGGTGGATAGGCGGAATGTACAGCAAGAAGAACGCAAGAAAGAATTCCGACGCTCCGGAAAATGCGAAAATTATTGGAGTTGTAGCCGTCGGCTACGGAATGGAGCAGGGCGTTCCTCACAAGTCAAAGCCCGCAAGCGAAGTTTCTTCCTATGAAGGCGAAGCCCCCGACTGGTTCAAGGCGGGAGTTGAAGCGGCTCTTCTGGCTCCGACGGGCATGAACCGTCAGGAGTTCACAATCAAAGGCACCGGCAATGAAGTTTCGATGACCGTTCCCGAGGGCTCGTTCTCAAAAGCAGACCTTGGAATCAGCAAATATTTCTTCGAGCTCGGTGCGGGAAAGGAAAACTTCACCTGGAAGTAACTGCAATCGTTGGTACCTCCACAAAGTCACATATAGATAAAGCACCACCCACCGAAAAAGCAACGATTTGGTGGGTCGGTGTTTATAACCGCATTTATAAAAATATGGAGATGAATTTATGAGATACGAATCAAGTCAGCTAAGAGAATATATGGAACAAAGCGGCAAAACAGTCGCGGTAACGGGTGCCGGCATCTCCTATTTGTACGGGATGAGACGCCTGAAGCAGAGCGTTGGGCTCATGAATTCAAGGCAGGTGCTCTCCCCTTCGTTCGTAAGAAGCAACCCGGATGATTTCTATAAAATAGTCAAGACATCTTTCCTGGATGCCACCTTCGAGAAGGGTCCGAGCGAGGTTCACAAACAGCTTGCGACCCTCGAAAAGCATGGCTTGCTATATGGGATAGTCACCCAGAACATGGACTGCCTGCATACGATTGCCGGTTCAAAGAACGTCGTCGAGTTTCAGGGAAGCTTCGGGGACAATATCTGCGTGGACTGCGGCACAAGATACCTTAATTATAAAATCTGGAATCACGGGCACACACCCACCTGCGAAAAGTGCGGCTCGCCGCTGATGCCGACAACCTTCTGCCGGGAAAACAAGATATCCGAGCAGGTCTCGAAGGAAAGCATGAAAAAAGCGCAGGAGATGATTTCCGAGGCGGATTTGGTCATAATCATCGGCACAACGGGATTCAGAAGCGACGAGTATCTCAAGAAGATGAGAAAGGATACAAAGCTCGTCCAGATTAATCCCTCGGAAACTCCGCTTGACAGCGTTGCAAACTGGAATATCCACGCCGACGCCGCAGAGGTTCTTGGCGAAGTAATGGACGGATGGGAGAAGTGCAAAGATGTTCTCTAAATCGGGCTTCGACGACAAGATACAGAAATTTGCGGAATATGTTGACAACTGTAGCGGTATAGTTGCAATAACGGGTGCGGGAATTTCGATTTCCGGCGGAGGAGTGACCTACAGTCAGCTCTCCCGCAATCTTCGCCCCGGAGGTTTTGAAAGCGAATCGTTTCTTAAGTCCCATGTCAAAACCATGCTCCACTACAAACCGAGCTTAAGTCATTATGCCTTGGCAGATCTTGAACGTGAAGGCAAGCTCATAGGGGTCATCACGACGAACGAGGACTGCATGCACACCATCGCAGGCTCACAGAACGTCGCCGAGATTCAGGGAAGCTTCCAGATTAACCGCTGTTCGGATTGCGGCAAGCACTTTGACGGCTATGAGATATGGAACAAGGATGAACTCCCTAAGTGCGATTCCTGCGGCGGAACGATTCTCCCGTGGGAGCTCTACAGCCACATCGGGCTGTGGGACGAAGGCGTCAAGGACGCGCAGAACTGGATTTCAAAAGCCGACCTGATAATAGTAATCGGCACCAACGGCTACTATGGCGGCGTCTATTGGAACCACAGGCGGAGCGATGCCACCATAGTTCAGATTAACCCGGGGCACACAGCCTTCGACAGGGTTGCGGATCTGAACATTCGCGAAGAATGCGACGACGTATTCAGAGAGCTTAAGGAAAGGCGGAGTAAAAATGCCTGATGAAGAAAAGATGAAAGAGCTCGCCGAGAAGATGCGCGAAGCGGAAAACAAGGGTCTGACAGAGGAACAAATCAAGGCTCGTGATGCCGAAAGAGAAAAGCGCAGGCTTGAAAATATCAAGATTCTTGAGGACACGCTCGGCATTCTCGAAAAGGGCTCCTATGAAAAGGACGGCAAGGAGATAAATCTCAGATTCTCTGCCGCTGAAATGGAAGAGGCAAAAGTATATCTCCCCGAGGATATCGAAGCTATTGAACAGTCGGCACCGGTTACAAAGCATTCGGATGAACGCGATATAAGCCGGATTTTCGGCTGTGAAAACGAAGATGCGCTTGTTCTTGCAAAGAAAAGATATCTTGAGATGAAGGAAGAGGGGGACTTTTCGCCGAAGGTATTGGTGCTGAATCTCGCTTCGGCTACCGAGCCCGGTGGACGCACCCGCAAGGGCGCAAGTGCGCAGGAGGAAGACCTCTGCCGGCGTTCGTCGCTCCTTCTTTCCCTCGAAAGCGAGAACGCAAAGAAGTATTATGACTATAACAATTCCCTCAAGACCCACATGGGCTCAAACGGGATTGTCATGTCGGAAAATGTCGAGGTTATAAAAAATCACTTTTCCGAAACGCTTGCAGAGCCGTTCCCGATATCGGTTATGACCTGTACCGCACCGATGATTCGCATGGGGCTCGAGGGAATGACGCAGGAAGAGTATGAAAGCATGCTCGAAACCCGTATTCGGGGAATGCTGACGGTCGCCGCAACAGAAAAATATCGCCATTTGATCTTAGGCGCATTCGGTTGCGGAATATACGGAAACGATGCAAGCCTTGTGTCAAGGCTGTTTTATGAGGCGATTATGGGCTTTTCCTATGCCGGAAAGCCGGCGGAGGCGCTGTTTGATTCGATAGACTTTGCCGTCCTCTGCAAGCCTGAAAAGGATTATAATTACAAGGAATTTTGCAAGTATTTTTCGTAATTGAACCGTCCGCGAACTATCCGACACTTTGGAAATTGTTGGGGTTGATACCCGATTTCGGTTGAGTATAATATTAATCATACAACAGGTTGTTGGATAATGTCAAGACAAATCTTCCCGTAATTTTGTCGGAG
>JAJQFI010000015.1:33968-45146 GCA_021201235.1 Oscillospiraceae bacterium
GATACCCGATTTCGGTTGAGTATAATATTAATCATACAACAGGTTGTTGGATAATAACAAGGAGGATATTTGAATGCCGGTTATTTCTGTAGACCATCTGACAAAGGACTACGGTCACGGTCGTGGCGTGTTTGATGTGTCTATTCAAGTGAACAAAGGCGAATGCTACGGCTTTCTCGGACCGAACGGTGCCGGGAAAACCACTACAATACGACATCTGATGGGCTTTTCAAAGCCCGAAAAAGGCAAAACCTCTATTTCAGGTAAAGACAGCTGGGAGCACTCGGCGGAGCTCAAGAACACCGTCGGCTATCTCCCCGGAGAGGTCACCCTTCCGCAGGGACTTTCCGGAACAGGCTTCCTTAAGATGATGGAGGGAATGCGGAACACCAAAAACGATGATTACTTAAAAATGCTTCTTGACAAGTTCGACCTCGACCCGAACATCAGCATCAAGTGGATGAGCCTCGGCGTCAAGAGAAAGCTTGCGGTTGTCACGGCTTTCATGCACGACCCGGATATTCTGATACTGGACGAACCGACTTCCGGTCTCGACCCGGTAATGCAGGAGACTTTTATTGACTTTGTAAAAGAGGAAAAGGCAAGAGGCAAGACCATCTTTCTCTCCTCCCACATCTTCCACGAGGTCGACGCTTCGTGCGACAGGATTGCAATAATCCGTGACGGCAGTATCGTTTCGGAATTCAAGTCCGACGAGCTCAAGGCGAGCCACGACAGAATCTATCGCGTCGCATTTAAAGATGAAGCTTCCTATCTCAGATTTATAGAAAAGCCGTTCAGGTTTACATCTAAAAACCACGGCAAGCTTCGTGCAAGAGTCCAAATTGAAGCGAATCGTGTCGGCGAGCTCACACAGTGCTTAGGAGATTACGAAATCGCCGATTTCGTCGAGATTCCGTTCACGCTTGAGGACTACTTCATGAGCTTCTATGACACAGGTCATCATTTCGAGGGGGTGAGCAGATGAGCGACAGCGTTATTTCCGTACAGCATCTCACAAAAGACTATGGATATAATCGTGGAGTCTTCGATATATCCCTCGATATCAAGAAGGGCGAGGTTTTCGGATACCTCGGCACCAACGGCTCCGGCAAGACCACTACTATCCGCCATATGATGGGCTTTCTGAAGCCCGATTCCGGTGAGGTGGACGTAAATGGCATAAATCCTTGGAAGAATGCCCCCGAGGTCATGAAAAACGTGAGCTACATCCCCGGCGAGATTGCCTTCCCGGATGTAAAGACAGGAACCGATTTCTTTAAAATTCAGGCGGAGTTTCTTGGCGTCAAGGACTTCACCTATATGAACTACCTCATCGACAAGCTCGGGCTCGACCCTTCGGCAAACCTGAAGCGAATGAGCAAAGGCATGAAGCAGAAGACCGCCATCGTTGCGGCTCTGATGGGCGACAAGGAAATCCTCATAATGGACGAACCGACAACAGGTCTTGACCCGCTGATGAGAGAAACCTTCCTCGAGCTCGTCCGTGAGGAGAAGCAAAAGGGCAGAACAATCTTCATGTCGAGCCACATCTTCGAGGAAATCGAGGACGTCTGCGACAGGGTTGCCATAATCGGCAACGGTAAGATTGAGAGCGTCCTGAGCCTTTCCGACCTCAGGCACGGAACCAAGAGAAACTATAAAATCGTCTTCGGCAATCAGCCCTCGGCAAGTAAATTTGCGGAGAGGATGCCCGAGGCGACCATGAACGGCAACGAAGCGACAATAAGTCTTCTTGCAAGCGAAACCGACGGGCTTTTCAAGGCTCTTAGGAACCTTGAAGTCGTTTCCGTTGACGAAACCCACGAAAATCTGGAGGAATACTTCATGAACATATACAGAGAAGAGGAGAAAAAGAAATGAAAGTAACGAAAGTATTTTCAATACCTCTGTTCAAGCAGAGCCTTCGGGCAAACAGAGTTCTTCTGATAGCCTGCACGGTGGTCTTGTGCCTGATGACGATTGTCATCACCTACGCCGGAAACCTCATTGCCGGAACGGAATCGACCGACTACACCGATGCCCAGACCGATTTCTACAGCCACCTGTATGTTCTGGCGGCTTATAACGAGATGATGGGAACGGACTTGAGCTATGAGGATTTCGCATCTTCCGATGACACGACCATGTACGAGACTGTTTTCGAGATGATGTCCGCTCAGTCGGAAGATCTCGATCTGTCGGTTGAGAAGTTCGCCGAATCAGCTGAGCTTCTTTCGGAATCGGACGTAGGACTTGATGTCTATATCACAAACTTCGAGTATGTCTATGCCTTGGGTGCCACCGAAGGCGTCTTCACAGGCGACACTCTTGACGTCAGCACCATGATGACGAACATGTTTGAGATGATGGGAATGTCGAGCGATATGCTTACAACCATGACCGAGATGGATACATCCGCCATGCTCAATCAGATGTACTTCACCATCATGTGCTTATTGCCGATTATCTTATTCATCATCTTTGCCGGCAACGAGCTTTTCGTTGACCAGGTCGACAAGGGCTCGATGGCATATGTCTTATCCACCCCGACGAAGAGAAGCGCAGTCGTAATTACCCAGCTCATTTACATGATAATCACGCCGCTTATAATGGTTGGTTGCGGATTCTTAGTGAGACTTGCGGCAACTCAGGCGTTTGCCGGAGAGGTTGACATCGCGAAATATGCAGCTCTCTACGGCGGAATCTACCTGTTGGCGGAGGCAATGGCGAGCATTTGCTACATGGCAAGCTGTGTATTCAACCTCAGCAAGAATGCTATGGCTCTCGGCGGCGGACTAAATGTCTGGTTCTTCCTCTGCACGCTTCTCGGAATGTTCGGCTCCGAGACAATGGTCAGCATGGGAATAGGTGCCGAAATGCTCGGAGTTTTTAATAATCTGACTATAGTAGGTTTGTTTGACGTTGAAGCCCTCGGAACGGTCGGTTCCGGTGCGGTTGACTACGCCTTCGTCCCGAAGCTTATAGTTCTGGTGGCTATAGCGGTTGTCTGCTACGCTGTCGGTGCCGTAAGATTCCAGAAGAAAGATTTACCTCTGTAATTATAAATCAGCATTAAGGGAAGTGATGCGTGGAATATATGACCAGTATATGACTATACAGGAAAACAGGACGGTATTAAGTTTGAAAATAGAAGATAGATTTTTTTGGAGGAATGTGTATATATGCTTCATATCTTCGGAAATATGAAGACCAAGGACAGGTGGCTCGCACTTCTGTGTGTGCTACTTGTTTGCGGTCAGGTTTATTTTGACTTGCGTCTGCCCGATTACACCGCTGAAATCACAGTTCTTATAAGCAGTGAGGTAACCGAGCTGTCGCAGTATTTTGTGGCAGGCGGCAAGATGCTTGCCTGTGCTTTGTGCAGTGCTTTGCTGACGGTCATAGTCGGATATCTGTCCGCCATGATTGCGGCTGACTTCTCTTACGACGTAAGAGCTAAGCTATTCGACAAGGTCACTTCTTTCGGACCCGGTGAGATAAAGAAGTTCTCAACCGCAAGCCTTATCACCCGTACCACCAACGATATAACCCAGATTCAGATGATAATCTCGATGGGTCTTCAGATGCTCATCCGTGCACCTATTATGGCTATCTGGGCGATTATCAAGATAGTCGGCAAGAGCTGGCAGCTCTCGGTTGTCGTTGCATCGGCGGTTGTAATCGTCGTCGGAGCACTGATTGTGATACTCGCAATTATGATTCCGAAATTCAGAATCGTCCAGAAGCAGATTGATGACGTCAACAGAATTACGGAAGAAAACCTCAACGGTATAAGAGTTGTCCGTGCTTTCAATGCTGAGGGTTATCAGGAAAGGAGGATATTTGAATGCCGGTTATTTCTGTAGACCATCTGACAAAGGACTACGGTCACGGTCGTGGCGTGTTTGATGTGTCTATTCAAGTGAACAAAGGCGAATGCTACGGCTTTCTCGGACCGAACGGTGCCGGGAAAACCACTACAATACGACATCTGATGGGCTTTTCAAAGCCCGAAAAAGGCAAAACCTCTATTTCAGGTAAAGACAGCTGGGAGCACTCGGCGGAGCTCAAGAACACCGTCGGCTATCTCCCCGGAGAGGTCACCCTTCCGCAGGGACTTTCCGGAACAGGCTTCCTTAAGATGATGGAGGGAATGCGGAACACCAAAAACGATGATTACTTAAAAATGCTTCTTGACAAGTTCGACCTCGACCCGAACATCAGCATCAAGTGGATGAGCCTCGGCGTCAAGAGAAAGCTTGCGGTTGTCACGGCTTTCATGCACGACCCGGATATTCTGATACTGGACGAACCGACTTCCGGTCTCGACCCGGTAATGCAGGAGACTTTTATTGACTTTGTAAAAGAGGAAAAGGCAAGAGGCAAGACCATCTTTCTCTCCTCCCACATCTTCCACGAGGTCGACGCTTCGTGCGACAGGATTGCAATAATCCGTGACGGCAGTATCGTTTCGGAATTCAAGTCCGACGAGCTCAAGGCGAGCCACGACAGAATCTATCGCGTCGCATTTAAAGATGAAGCTTCCTATCTCAGATTTATAGAAAAGCCGTTCAGGTTTACATCTAAAAACCACGGCAAGCTTCGTGCAAGAGTCCAAATTGAAGCGAATCGTGTCGGCGAGCTCACACAGTGCTTAGGAGATTACGAAATCGCCGATTTCGTCGAGATTCCGTTCACGCTTGAGGACTACTTCATGAGCTTCTATGACACAGGTCATCATTTCGAGGGGGTGAGCAGATGAGCGACAGCGTTATTTCCGTACAGCATCTCACAAAAGACTATGGATATAATCGTGGAGTCTTCGATATATCCCTCGATATCAAGAAGGGCGAGGTTTTCGGATACCTCGGCACCAACGGCTCCGGCAAGACCACTACTATCCGCCATATGATGGGCTTTCTGAAGCCCGATTCCGGTGAGGTGGACGTAAATGGCATAAATCCTTGGAAGAATGCCCCCGAGGTCATGAAAAACGTGAGCTACATCCCCGGCGAGATTGCCTTCCCGGATGTAAAGACAGGAACCGATTTCTTTAAAATTCAGGCGGAGTTTCTTGGCGTCAAGGACTTCACCTATATGAACTACCTCATCGACAAGCTCGGGCTCGACCCTTCGGCAAACCTGAAGCGAATGAGCAAAGGCATGAAGCAGAAGACCGCCATCGTTGCGGCTCTGATGGGCGACAAGGAAATCCTCATAATGGACGAACCGACAACAGGTCTTGACCCGCTGATGAGAGAAACCTTCCTCGAGCTCGTCCGTGAGGAGAAGCAAAAGGGCAGAACAATCTTCATGTCGAGCCACATCTTCGAGGAAATCGAGGACGTCTGCGACAGGGTTGCCATAATCGGCAACGGTAAGATTGAGAGCGTCCTGAGCCTTTCCGACCTCAGGCACGGAACCAAGAGAAACTATAAAATCGTCTTCGGCAATCAGCCCTCGGCAAGTAAATTTGCGGAGAGGATGCCCGAGGCGACCATGAACGGCAACGAAGCGACAATAAGTCTTCTTGCAAGCGAAACCGACGGGCTTTTCAAGGCTCTTAGGAACCTTGAAGTCGTTTCCGTTGACGAAACCCACGAAAATCTGGAGGAATACTTCATGAACATATACAGAGAAGAGGAGAAAAAGAAATGAAAGTAACGAAAGTATTTTCAATACCTCTGTTCAAGCAGAGCCTTCGGGCAAACAGAGTTCTTCTGATAGCCTGCACGGTGGTCTTGTGCCTGATGACGATTGTCATCACCTACGCCGGAAACCTCATTGCCGGAACGGAATCGACCGACTACACCGATGCCCAGACCGATTTCTACAGCCACCTGTATGTTCTGGCGGCTTATAACGAGATGATGGGAACGGACTTGAGCTATGAGGATTTCGCATCTTCCGATGACACGACCATGTACGAGACTGTTTTCGAGATGATGTCCGCTCAGTCGGAAGATCTCGATCTGTCGGTTGAGAAGTTCGCCGAATCAGCTGAGCTTCTTTCGGAATCGGACGTAGGACTTGATGTCTATATCACAAACTTCGAGTATGTCTATGCCTTGGGTGCCACCGAAGGCGTCTTCACAGGCGACACTCTTGACGTCAGCACCATGATGACGAACATGTTTGAGATGATGGGAATGTCGAGCGATATGCTTACAACCATGACCGAGATGGATACATCCGCCATGCTCAATCAGATGTACTTCACCATCATGTGCTTATTGCCGATTATCTTATTCATCATCTTTGCCGGCAACGAGCTTTTCGTTGACCAGGTCGACAAGGGCTCGATGGCATATGTCTTATCCACCCCGACGAAGAGAAGCGCAGTCGTAATTACCCAGCTCATTTACATGATAATCACGCCGCTTATAATGGTTGGTTGCGGATTCTTAGTGAGACTTGCGGCAACTCAGGCGTTTGCCGGAGAGGTTGACATCGCGAAATATGCAGCTCTCTACGGCGGAATCTACCTGTTGGCGGAGGCAATGGCGAGCATTTGCTACATGGCAAGCTGTGTATTCAACCTCAGCAAGAATGCTATGGCTCTCGGCGGCGGACTAAATGTCTGGTTCTTCCTCTGCACGCTTCTCGGAATGTTCGGCTCCGAGACAATGGTCAGCATGGGAATAGGTGCCGAAATGCTCGGAGTTTTTAATAATCTGACTATAGTAGGTTTGTTTGACGTTGAAGCCCTCGGAACGGTCGGTTCCGGTGCGGTTGACTACGCCTTCGTCCCGAAGCTTATAGTTCTGGTGGCTATAGCGGTTGTCTGCTACGCTGTCGGTGCCGTAAGATTCCAGAAGAAAGATTTACCTCTGTAATTATAAATCAGCATTAAGGGAAGTGATGCGTGGAATATATGACCAGTATATGACTATACAGGAAAACAGGACGGTATTAAGTTTGAAAATAGAAGATAGATTTTTTTGGAGGAATGTGTATATATGCTTCATATCTTCGGAAATATGAAGACCAAGGACAGGTGGCTCGCACTTCTGTGTGTGCTACTTGTTTGCGGTCAGGTTTATTTTGACTTGCGTCTGCCCGATTACACCGCTGAAATCACAGTTCTTATAAGCAGTGAGGTAACCGAGCTGTCGCAGTATTTTGTGGCAGGCGGCAAGATGCTTGCCTGTGCTTTGTGCAGTGCTTTGCTGACGGTCATAGTCGGATATCTGTCCGCCATGATTGCGGCTGACTTCTCTTACGACGTAAGAGCTAAGCTATTCGACAAGGTCACTTCTTTCGGACCCGGTGAGATAAAGAAGTTCTCAACCGCAAGCCTTATCACCCGTACCACCAACGATATAACCCAGATTCAGATGATAATCTCGATGGGTCTTCAGATGCTCATCCGTGCACCTATTATGGCTATCTGGGCGATTATCAAGATAGTCGGCAAGAGCTGGCAGCTCTCGGTTGTCGTTGCATCGGCGGTTGTAATCGTCGTCGGAGCACTGATTGTGATACTCGCAATTATGATTCCGAAATTCAGAATCGTCCAGAAGCAGATTGATGACGTCAACAGAATTACGGAAGAAAACCTCAACGGTATAAGAGTTGTCCGTGCTTTCAATGCTGAGGGTTATCAGGAGTCGAAGTTCGACAAGGCCAACACAAACCTCATGAAGACACAGCTCTTCACAGGTCGTGGAATGGCGGTTCTGTCGCCTATCATGATGTTCGTACAGAGCGGCGTCAGCGTTGCCATCTACTATGTCGGCGCAATTCTCATCAACAATATCGAAGTTCCGTTAAGTGGCACCGCCGCCGAAATCGCAACCGCTATTTCCGAGCGTTCGAATATGCTCGGCGAGGTCGTTTCGTTCAGCTCGTATGCGCTCTATGTCATCATGTCGTTTGTAATGCTTCTGATGATATTCATGCTCCTTCCCCGTGCACAGGTTTCTGCACAGAGAATCAACGAAGTTCTCGATTCAGATATCGCCGTTAAAGAGGGCAACGAAACCACTTCGAATGAAACCGGCACCATCGAATTCAAGGACGTCTCCTTCCGTTACCCCGATGCCTCTGAGGATTGCCTCAAGCACATCACCTTCTCCGCTAAGAAGGGCGAAACGGTCGCCGTCATCGGTGCCACCGGTTCCGGTAAATCCACCCTCGGCAGTCTTGCCGCAAGGCTTTATGATGCCACTTCGGGCACGGTTTTGCTCGATGGCAAGGAAATCTCGGAATACGATTTTGAAACGCTCTATAACAAGATTGGTTATATTCCTCAGAAAGCGACTCTGTTCTCGAATACTGTTGAGGGCAATCTGAAGTTCGGCTCAACGAGAAATAATATTACTTATGAAGAGATGGAAAACGCAATGGATATTGCTCAGGCTTCCGACTTTGTCAATGCTATGGACGACGGAGTCAACAGCAGAATTTCTGCGGGCGGCTCGAACATGTCCGGCGGTCAGAAGCAGCGTCTTTCCATCGCCAGAGCAGTTGCCGGCAAGCCGGAGATTCTCATCTTCGACGATTCCTTCTCGGCTCTTGACTATAAGACCGACCGTGCACTCCGTCAGCGTATCAAGACCGACCTTGACGGCACAACCTGCCTCATCGTTGCACAGAGAATCGGAACCATCCGTCATGCCGACAAGATTATCGTTCTTGATGACGGCGAGGTCGCAGGAATCGGCACTCATGATGAACTCATGAAGAATTGCTCGGTTTATCAGCAGATAGCTTTATCACAGCTCTCGGAAGACGAGCTTGCGGCAAATGAATAAGGAGGTGCTTTGATTATGCCGGAAACAAATTCAAGACCCACGGGCAGACCGATGGGTGGAAGAGGTCCCATGGGTGGCGGACCCGGAGGGCGAGGCATGTCGGGCGGCAAAGCCAAGGACATGAAGGGCGCACTCCTCGGACTTCTCAAATATATCAGTAACCAGACGGGAATCATCATTTTTGCACTCGTTCTCGCCGCCGCAGGTGCGGTTCTCACGATTATAGGACCGAACCAGCTCAGCCGTCTTACCGACTACATCTATGACGGCTTGACGACTTCCATTGATATGGACGGAGTTCTGAGCGTTGCATTGCTCCTACTCGGCTTATATCTCTTAAGTGCAATATTCAGCTTCCTACAGCACTACATCATGCAGACCGTCACACAGAGAACCTCGAAGAGGCTCCGTGGCGACATCAGCACCAAGATTAACAGACTTCCCTTAAAGTACTTCTCGGGCAACGCCGCAGGCGACGTTCTTTCGAGAATGACGAACGATGTCGACATGATAGGTCAGGCTATGTCGAACAGCCTGTCGAACCTCGTCACCGCAATCGCTCAGTTCATTGGTTGCCTCATCATGATGTACTACACCAACGCAATCATGGCGACGACAACCGTTTTGGCAACAATAGTCGGACTCATCTGCATGGTAGTGGTCATGAGTCATTCGCAGAAATACTTCACCGCAAGACAGGAGAACTTAGGCATCCTGGATGGCTATATTGAAGAGATGTACACCGGTCACGATGTTATAAGAATCCTCAACGCCGAGGACGAGGTTAAGGACACCTTCACTTCGATGAACAAGGCGGTCAAGAACGCAAATTTCCGCTCGCAGTTCCTTTCGGGACTTATGCAGCCTATCATGACCTTCATCGGCAACTTCAGCTATGTTGCTGTTTGCGTTGTCGGTGCGGCACTCATCATCGACGGACAGATAAGCTTCGGCGTTATCACCGCATTCCTGATTTACACAAGACTCTTCGAGTCCCCTCTTCGCCAGATTTCTCAGGCGATGACTCAGGTTCAGTCCTGCGCGGCGGCTTCCGAGAGAGTTTTCGAATTCCTCGGTGAGGAAGAGATGGACGACGAGTCCGATAAGACCAAGAAGATTGAGAATGTTAAGGGCGAAGTTGAATTTAAGAACGTCAAGTTCGCATATCCGAACGCTCCCGAAAAGGAGATTATCCACAACTTCAGCGTGAAGGTCAAGCCCGGGCAGAAGGTCGCTATCGTAGGACCTACAGGCGCCGGCAAGACGACTATGGTCAACCTGCTGATGCGCTTCTTCGAGCCCACCGGCGGCGATATTCTCATCGACGGAGTTTCGACCAAGGACGTCCCGAGATCCAACGTCCACAACCAGTTTGGAATGGTCTTGCAGGACACTTGGCTCTTTGAGGGAACCGTCAAGGAAAATCTTCTCTACAACACCGAAGGGGTGTCTGATGAGCAGATGGAGGCGGCTTGCAAGGCTTGCGGAATCCACAGCTTTATCAAGGCGCTTCCGAACGGCTACGACTCGGTTCTCAGCGACAACACGGCTATTTCCGCCGGTCAGAAACAGCTCCTGACCATCGTCAGAGCGATGATTCAGAACAGCCCGATGCTGATCCTTGATGAAGCGACCTCGAGCGTCGACACCAAGACTGAGATGATTACTCAGCAAGCGATGGATAAGCTGACCGATAAGCGCACCAGCTTCGTCATCGCCCACCGTCTGTCGACCATCAAGAACGCCGACATCATTCTCGTCATGCGCAACGGCGACATCGTCGAGCAAGGCACGCATGACGAACTCCTCGCCAAAGGCGGCTTCTATGCCGAGCTCTATAACAGCCAGTTTGAAGAGGTGGCGTAAACCACCATCGGATAAAATGCAAAAAAAGCACCCCTTCGGGTGCCATAAATGTGAAGAAAAATGTGAAGAAGCCCCAAACAACGTTCGGGGCTTCTTCAGTAGCTCGCAAAGCGAGCTATTGGTGCAGTTCCCCAATCCAAATCCGAACCGTTTCCATACTTATTCTGAGCATCCTTCACGTCATCAAACGTAATCGCCTTTGTACCATCCTTGAAGTTAAATGTCAGGAGCATTTTGTCATCATAGAGATAAATCGCATTGACAAACGTGTCTATCAGCATCTTGCGGTGGGACTTCTGACTCACGTCAAGCTTGCGGAAGCGATGCAACCAGAAGGTCATGAACTCTTTGCTTATCTTTGGCTTTGAAATCTTTTCGTTGGCAATCTTAATCTCTAAATCCTCTTTCGTCGCTTCTAACTCTTCAAGTCTTGACTTCGTGGATTTCGTAAGTACGCCTTGCTGGATAGCGTTCAGGATATTTTGAATCGCGGTTTCAGCCTCTCTGAGTTGTTGCTCATAAAGCGGGAGGTTGACATTATCCCTATCTTGTA
>JAJQFI010000004.1 GCA_021201235.1 Oscillospiraceae bacterium
ATGGGTCTGCCGAAGGCAGTACCCCCCACGCGGATTTTACAATCTATAGGGCTATATGGTTATGTAAAATTCTATCGTATTTATTATAGCATTTGTTGATGCCGATGTCAATGGGTTTTGGTGGATTTGATGGAGGGCATATTTCAGCAACTGATCGACTCAATGGGAAAATGGCGGTATTTCAGACAAATCCCTCGCAATACTCTCAACAGCCTTGGAAGTCGCAACATCACTGTCTCTCATGTTCGGGAAATGGACGCAAAAGAGCGACCGGTAAAAGTCGCTCTTGGATATAAAAATGTGTTAGTCTAGGTCGATAACTGAAATTTGTATTATAATAATTTCTTATCTTGGTTTGATTTTTTTATTATGCTTTCTCATCAAACATACTGCCCACAGAGAAATAATTTCAACCACAGTATAAATGACTGCAATTAATATAGTAGAAAGTAAATATAGGTGTTCAGAGATATATACAGTTTTAGATATACCAGTTTCCGTTGTTATCTCAAAATACTCGCAAATTGCAGGTAAAATCGTCATCGACCATGGAAGATTTATTGCTGTAAGCATAAAGCAGAATCGTTCAATCAGCAAAACAGATAGAACAGTTATTGGAATTGCTATGAAAATATCTTTTATTTTTAAATTATGAAGAACAGTCAACAAAACAGTTGCAATACAAACAATCAGACATTGTGTCAAAAATCCAGTTATTCCAACAATATCATTACATTCTTTACTCGAGCCACTTACATAGAGGACAAGTGAAATAAGCGAAAACAAAAGACATATAATAAATCCCACAAAATAGTTTGCGAAAATAACAGATATGCTTAAGATTAATGAATTTGAAATTGTATTCTGCTTCACCTTACATATTTCCACTTCTGTAAATTCAGATTTGTACTCGTACACAACAGTTAGTATACCATATCAGGATGATAAAAGCAAGGCAGATTATATTAAAATGAAAGTTTAGGAACAAAAAAAGCCGTCAAACGACGTATTATCGCCGTTTGACGGTTGGCAGGGCAAAAGGACTTGAACCCTCGGCACGCGGTTTTGGAGTTCTTAAACCTATTCATCTTCTAATCTCTCGTAATCACTTCTGATGTTACCTAAACCCGCTTTGTCACACGATTTGTTGAGCTTTTAGTTTAGAAACCGGCTTAACAAATAGAACCCTAAAAATTCATAAAACCAGAAAAAGTGTTAGAAAAGTGTTAGAAACTTTACCGTGTAAAAAACATTTAACCCCTGTCGAGAATGAGTATTCTTGGCAGGGGTTCTTACTATTGTGCTTTCAGCGCGTTATCTTCTCTTCTCCGAAACCGCCGCAAGTGTGGCAATCATCATCGGGAGAAGGGAGAATGCCATTCCGGTTGTGCAAAAGTAAAAACAAATAAAGAACCGATTGCTCTCAATCAGAAAGCAATCGGTTCTTTTGGGAGGCAATCTAATCTATTACAACTCCATCCTCAATCTTTATAACCACGTCCGCCTTTGCGGCAATTTCGGGGTCGTGCGTTACCATAATCAGTGTCTGCCCGAACTGCTGGGCGCAATCCCGAAGAAGCTGAATTGTGGTTTCGCCGTTCTTCTTGTCGAGGTTTCCCGTCGGCTCGTCGGCGAAGATGAGCTGAGGCTTTGCAAGGACAGACCTCGCAATCGCAACTCTCTGCTGTTCGCCGCCGGAAAGCTCGGTCGGATACTTTTTCAGCTTGTCGTCGATTCCCAGAAGCTCCGTCACATTCTGCAAAAATTCCGGGTCGGGCTTCTTGTTGTCGAGTTTCATCGGCATGCAGATGTTTGTAAGCACCGTGTACTCATCAAGCAGATTGAACTGCTGGAAGACAAAGCCCATATGACGTCTGCGAAACTCCGCCATCTTTGCATCGGGATAGGAATAGAGATCCTCGTCGCCGAGATAGATATTGCCGGATGTCGGCTCGTCAAGACCGCCCAGGATATGCAGAAGCGTCGACTTTCCCGAGCCGCTTCGCCCGATGATGGTGTAGAAAAGTCCCTCCTCGAACTCTGCGCTGACGCCGTTCAGTGCGTGGGTTTCGCCCGATTCAGCTTTGTAGGTTTTGTAAATGTCCTTTGCTCTTAATACTGTACTCATGATTTTTTCTCCTTATCTGTCTTCACGGCAATGCTTAGTCATTGCGGCAATGATTAGTCATTGCGTAGCATCTCCATCAGCGTATATTTATTGAGCCCGAGCTTTGAGACGTAGCAGATTACAAACACAACCGCGAATAGCGCAAGTGAGATAAGAATCATAGTCCACGTCTCCATATGATAGCTTGCAAGATCCTGAAGCTTGCTTTGGAAAGCGATGCCGAGCTCGCTGAGACTCAGCGTCGTTTCACTGTCCATAACGATTTTCAGCAGGACATACCCGAAATATATCACCCATCCGGCGACACTTGCAATAGCTCCACGGATGATTGAGGTTATCAGAAGCCTTGCATTTCTCTGCCGCTTCGACATTCCAATCGCTTGCAGGATGCCGTACTTTTTCTTTTCCCGTTCCGTTTCAAGTCTGATGGTGCTGTTAAGAATCAGAAGCGTTATGAACACAATACACCCACCGCTTACCCAGAACATGATAAGCGTCTGGAGATATTCACGGGCTCTGGCTGAGTTTTCGGCGCGGTTATTCGCGGTAATCAACAGGGAATTTGCGTTCATTATCTTTGTGATTGCTTTATCTGTCGAGAGATACTCGGCGTTCATGTCGGTGAATATGAGAACCTGCGTGAAGCCTGCTGTGTCTCCGGCTGTGTAGGATGAGCCCCACATTGTGCCTTCCGGAAGGGCGTCCAAAACCTTTTGCACAAACGCTGTAGAGCAGACTATATCGTAGGTATCCGGATATAGGCTATAATTATGCCCAAGTCCCGAAGAGCGGTAATAATTGCTGACACCGCCGACGGTTGTTGTGAATTCTGTGTCGTCGGAAATGGTCAATGTGATTTCGTCGCCGACTGCCGGAACAATTGATTCTGAATCAGTCGAGACTTTCATGAGAATAACACTGTTGCCTGAGTTGAAGCTTTCGAGGTCGGTGCAGGTGAAGTCAATCATCCCTTTCCAACTGTCGGCTGAATCGACGACATAGACCGAGACTTCCTGAGCCTCGACTGCATCTGTTGTAAGATTGGCTGATTGCTCCGAGAATCCCCATACTCCCGAAACTCCCGGAACAGCGGCGAACTCGCTCAGGACATCATCCCCAAGGTGCTGACCTGAAAAGCTAAGAGTGTTTATAGCGTAATAGGAATAGGTGGTCGTGTAGTATGTATAGTGATGGTATGGATCAAGCGAGAAGATGGTTGTGAAGACAACTGCAGAGCAGAAGACAACACACATCGCTATGATCAAGCCTTTCTGGAACCTGCGGGAGAACCGTTGCTTTCCGACCTGCATTTCCATCCTGCCGGTAAGCGGAGTTGCAACTGCAACCTGGAACATTACCATCTTGACTATAAGTATGCCTGCAACCCAGAGAAGTAAGAACATACTAAGATTCTTCCATGGAATACTGACTATAATTGCAATAGAACCTGAGAACACGCTGACCCTGAGTAAAATCCAGATGCCGATCACGCCGACAACTATTCCCATCAGCAAGGATGGAATGCAGAGTATCAGTGCCTCAACAGTTACAAGGAGCCTCAACTGTCCTTTTGATGCTCCGAGACTGCGAAGTCTTACTGTTTTTCTTATCTCCGACTGCATCTGGAGTATGTAGACGACTACAATCGCCAGAATTGCGACGGCAAAGATGAGCCAGATATAGATAATATTTAATTCCGCCTCGCTGTGATCCTGATAGGCATAGGAATTGAGCTTGACCTGCTTTCTGCTTGAGGCTACGTTTGAAGCCCTCGATTCCAAAAGATATGTATTGACTTCATCCGAAACGGTGTCCTCCATCCCGTCAATGACGGTGAAAAAGTAGGAGACAGTTGGTGTAACGCCGTCAAAAATAGCCTCTGCATCCTCTTCGGTTATAATTGCACTGTTCAGAGTGTCGGTATAGTCCCAGAGAGTGGTGTAGGTTGAAATTACACCGGTCAGGGTGAAATTATGATAGATTATTTTATCATCGGATATGGTTATCGGCAGGGTGATTGTCTCGCCGATGGTGTAATCATAGCCGAGCTTATTGAGCACAGCCACTTCGACAGCAATCTCTCCGCTGTTCTCGGGAAGAGTTCCTTCCTCCAGATGGATTCCCATTTCGACGAATGCATCATCGACCGTGCCAATTCCCAACCCACTTACAGTGCCGTAAATGACACTCTCGCCGACGCTGTCAGCCCACTCGGTAGACTCAAGATATTCCACGTCTCCGTCCTGACCATATACAATAGAGCCATACCAATAGCCGTATATCGAGAAGCGATATTCCTGATTTGTCATTGCAATGCTACTTGTGTAACTCAGAAGCATAACCGCAAAGGCAAATGTTATCATGAGCACAAGCACGATCAAAAAGTTACTTTTGCGCTTTCGCCATAAGCCTTCGAAGGCGAGATCGAGGATATTCTTGATCATTTTACCTACCTCCAAAATAAATGATTCAAATATGAAGGATATAGATAGCCGGAATTCCGGCTATCATTCATTAATCATAACCGTTGCAAGTAATGGCGGATTCTGTATAATGATAAATTTCTGTAGTTACGAGACAATCCGAACAGGTAATTTTGGTTTTGTAAATATAAATGTTATATGTATCTTCACCATAGGTGTGATGAGTACACGCAGTATGAACTGGATTGATTTGAACTAATGTCTCTCCGCTCTTTGTGTTTGGGGAACCGCAATTAGGGCAAAGAACAGCCGACCCCATTACCTCATCGCTTTCCTCTTCCGGAGCTTCAGCCGCAAACGAGAAAGAACACATAGCAGTCAAAACGAGTACCATTGCCAATAAGATTGAAATACTTTTTTCATAAGGATTCCTCCAAAAATATTTTATTCAGACGTTCCGACCCTTTCCGCCAACTCGCGCGCTGAAAGCAAAAAGTCTCGAAAGTAGTCTGTAAAAATAGGGTAGCAAAATTTTTTCAAATTGTCAATCGACGGCGTTGCGTGGGACGCAACGGTTGGAAGGTGGACAAAAATTATTAAGTATGATATAGTAAAGATAATCGCGCATTTTAGAGGCACGAAATACTATATCAAGAGAGGTTATACTCATGAAAAGAACATTAAACAGTATTTTAGCAGTTTTATTAGCACTCGTTATGACAGCATCAGTAGTTGCAAGCGAAATCACCGTCACTACGGAATTGCCACCGGAAAACGACACGGAAATTACCATTCGTAAAGACGAAGATAAAGAGCCGGATTGTGGCACTAATTGCGACCTTCCTGTCAGAGACGATTTGGAAGATGATTACTAACTCCAAGTATCTCGCACAAATTATTAATGTTTTTCTTCAACTCATCAATATCACTTGTCATAGGAGTACAGTAGGCAGGTATTTCTAAAATGATTTCTCTCGCTCTATCTCGATCATCAGATTTATTCCTGTATGTTAGAGACCAAGCATAATTATACATACACATAGGAAGCATGCATACATTATTCGTGAATCGACAGAAATCTATACTCTCTTTTGCAACATCTATACTTTCAGTATATCTTTCGGTCAGACCAAGGCACTTAGAAAGATTATAACATATATTTACCAATTTTCTTGCAGAAGTGACCTTGTCTGTATCATTTTCAATATAGAACTTTAAATGGTAATAAATAGCTATCGCACTATTGTAATCTTCTATCATAGTGTAGGTGTTTGCGATATACCTGAGTATCTGTTCCTCCATATCAGTCATGATAAGTGGCAGATTTTCAAAACTATAATTTGGTTGAGTCAATCTCATTGACTTTTCAAGATTACATAGCCTTGCTTCTGCACTGGTAACGCCATCTTTGAAAAGCAACATGGTATTTATAACGTCATATCTCTGCTTGTTTTGCAATGAAAAGCTGTCGTAATCGGCACCGATTGTATTAAGAAGCCTGAGCGCTTCCTGACGGTCGCCGGTTACGTCGGCTTGATTTGCATTTCTTATTATTTGTCTGACAAGAATATCATCAAAATTGCTCGCTTCATCAAAATCGAGATGTATGCCGAGCCTTTCAAGAAGGCGTGACAGAATATCCGTATTGACGTTCAACTCTCCTGACTCTATTCTCATAAAAGTAGATTTATTGCAGATTCCGTTGCACAAATCACTCAGTGACAGCCCACACTTTTTGCGCTGTTCGCTTATAATTCTTCCCACTGTCGTTTTATCCATACCAATCCTCCTCGCCAGCTCGTTCCTTTTTCCAATCGATTAAAGCTCAATAATAGCTTATCACATTTCACACATTTTGTCAAGTTTTGAACTTTCCAAACGTGCAAGTTTAAAACTGCCGTTCGTCCGGAGCCGGGGTCAATCTAAAAGGGCTGCTCCCTTTTGGCACACGACTTTCCCAGATGGAAAGTCTAGTGTGTTATACCTTTGCAAAATAGCCGTCGGACGAAAACTCAATACTGTATTACAAAAGGGAGCCAAGTGTCGGCTCCCTTTGTTGTTTCGGTATTTTGAAAAGGTATATCAGTCTTCCGCTTGATGCTTCTTCCCGAATATCTTCATTACGAACAGAACAAATCTCCTCATTCGGAATCTGGTTTTTGCGTCCAACGGCACAACTCTCTCAATGTATCTCATTATTGAATCAGCTACTTTTTCTTCAGTAACCTCTTTTGGCGGTATTTCGGACAAATCGCTCGCAATACTCTCAACAGCATTAGCAGTAGCAACTTCACTGTCTCTCTTGTTCGGAAAATCTTTCTCTACATATACCCGCCTGCCATATCGCCTTCAAAGTAGTTGCGTATCTGGGTGCAGAAATGCGGGAACCTCTTATGCTCAAGGAGCCGGTTCAGAATGTCAACATCAATCTTGTGCGTCATCAGCCTTTTAACGGATTCAGTCGAGAGTCCAAGCCTCGAAATATCGTAGCTTTTCTGTGATTCAATAGGTGTAAGTCCGAGGTAAATCTAAGTACCATGCCCTGTGCAAATTTGCAATAACAAGGAACAAATTTGTCGCTGTTTACGTTTTTCGCTTGAAAACTGACGGCGATATTTTTTTGCCGTAGAATAGACATACGATCGATCGGAACTAAAAACCAAGGAGATTACAAAATGAATATTTTTGAAGAAGCCAAAGCGACAATCTCAGTAAAGCAAGCCGCCAATCACTACGGTTTGGAACCCAATCACAGCGGCATGGTCAGATGCCCGTTTCACGAAGACCGACATCCAAGCATGAAGCTGAATGAGGATTACTTTTACTGCTTCGGCTGTGGTGCTAGCGGAGATGTGGTCGAGCTGACAAGGAGACAGTTCAACCTGACGCCCTACGAAGCCGCAAGAAAGCTGATGGCGGATTTCGGGGTTGAACTGAGTATTCTTTTAAAGTGAACACAAAAAAAGAGCGGCTGTGAAAAG
Source organism: Oscillospiraceae bacterium (assembly GCA_021201235.1). Taxonomy (GTDB): domain Bacteria; phylum Bacillota; class Clostridia; order Oscillospirales; family Ruminococcaceae; genus Faeciplasma. The sequence continues at coordinate 7,533 of JAJQFI010000004.1, forward strand.
TCGCTCTTGGATATAAAATGTGTTGAGTTCAGTTCGACAAACTGGAAGTTGACAGTTTCTTTTTCAGTTCTGCGATTGCAGCATAATGTAAAATATCAAATTCATCTGGAGCGATTTTCTTTAATAACTCCATATGTTCTTTTTCCCATTCTGCAATCTCATCTGTACTCAATGAAG
>JAJQFI010000008.1 GCA_021201235.1 Oscillospiraceae bacterium
CGACCGTCATAACCGCAGGAGCGAAGTCATTGTTCTGTTCGTTTTGCATTGACTTCACTCCTTGGAAACCCCTCCACCGGCTTCGCCGGTCCCCCTCCCCTTTCAGGTGAGGCTATAAGTTCGCAAGCGAACTTAGGAAGAACGCCGAAGCGTTCTTCCCTTTGTTCTTTTAGGGTTTATTTCTTAATCTTCTTCCGATTAATCACAATCACACCCGTCGCCGCGAGAACCAAAATTCCGCCGACAACGTAGAAGATTGTCACACCAATGCCACCGGTTTCGGGGAGGTTGGAACCTTTTTCGTTCTTGATTGAAACAGTAATTGTTCCACTACTTTCGGTCTCATTCCAATCTGCAATTTCATTATTTCCATCTGCATCAGATGTCACTTTAAGAGAAGTTATCTCGCTCTCAGTATGTGACGCTACTATGTAGAACTCAACAGGGGTCATAGTATTGTAACCGTCAGGAGTTGTAGTTTTCTCCAACTTATACTTGCCATCGTCCAAGCCTTCCCATACAAAGGATGTCAAGTCTGTTCCTGTAACCTCGTCACCAACTTTAGCATAGTCACTGCCATTATACTTATACAGCGTAAATCCTGCGCCCTCAAGTGCTGTGCCATCAGGGTCAGTTTTATTAACTGTCAAAGTATAGTTAAATACTGTTGTAAGGCCGGTTGTAGTCGTGCCATAATCGTCTTCGTCGTTAGGATTGTTGGAATACTCGAGATAAGCTGTATTCTGTTCCTTATATGTAGCGTTTTCATTAAGCTCTGCTGTATAGGTAACCGTAATAGCTGTTCCAGTCGTCACCGTTATGTCATTGCCACTGGTATCTTTCAAAGATGTAGTATCACTGATTGTAACCGTGAAGGAACTTGTTTCTATCTTGTAGTAAGTAGTGCTACCCGTATCGTCATATGATGCCGCTGGAGTATAAGTATAATTTGGGTCGGTACCACTTCTAGTAAAGTAGTCACTATAATTTTCAGATGTAACATTGCTAAGGTCTACTGACGTATAAGTATAAGAAACATCACCTACTGTGTAGCAATTCTCATTTACTTCTGCACTTCCTACCATAACCTTTACTGAAGTTGTGTCAATAGTAAGACCACTAGTCAATGTATCATGGAAGATAAGTGTATAAGTGTCGTACTTACTGTAATCATCATCACCAATAGTTGCAGTCAACGTAAACGGTACATCATCGCCTATATCGTAGTCGGCAGAATCAGTTGTGCTTGTCGTTGCAGTTGTTTCTGTAGAATCATTGATATCGTCAATATCTTTTGCAAGAGTTGGTACACTATCTTTGGGGTCCATCTGAACATCATCAACAAGCTGAACAATATAAGCCGAATAAGCTGTGCCAGTGCCACTAGGAACGCTTGAGTTATAGACAAGATAGTAACCTGCTTCTAATCCGGTGGCAGAATAACTGCCAGAATCATATTGCAACGATGTGCTAGTGCCAAGATAACTACCATCTACCAAAAAGTCCGCAAACGCATTGGCTATCTCCTCCGCATAATCGTCGGCATATTTAGCCAACATCTCCGCTACTTCTTCGGCAGATGTCAAAGCATCTCCACCACTTTGATTGTTTTTGGTAAAGGGATAGAGTGTATCACCAGAAGCATTGGTGATAATAACAGCCGCAAGAGCATTATAGAACGCACTTTCATCAGTAATACTTACTCCACTGCCCCAAGTAATGTTTGACAACGTTGTTTCATCATCAGACAATGTACCCGCAAAAATCTGATAAGCAGTATAGGTATAGCCATTTGTATCATTATTGATAGTTATCGAGTACGTCGTCGCCGTCACGCTGACCGCCAAGCTCATCACCATGGCAACCGCTAGGACGATTGACAAAAGTTTCTTTAACTTTTTCATTTTAAGAACTCCTTTTTAATTGGATTTATTGCAGTTTTTGCCCGAAGCGGACGGGGCTACTGCTCCCCTGTGGTGTTGTAGAAGTTCAGCTTTGCCGAACTTCTGGTCCGGCTCGGGTGTCCCCCTTTCGTACGATTCTTGGGATTACGAATTTCCGGTTCCTCACGTCCGGTAGCCTCTCGTGGGTGCCACCCGGATCCACCCCTTCGCGCAGGGGTTCCTCCACGAGACTCTTCCTGAGACGTGAAATGTTTCTGTATGCTCCCGCTCCGACGAGGGAAACTAAAATCAGCATTGCGCCGAATTCGTACATGGTTGTGGTGCCGGCTCCGCCGGTTTCGGGGAGTTCGACTGCGGCGACATAGGTGGTATCAACCGTATTTGTAATGGTGATTTCGCCGTCATCATCAACGCCATTGACACCGTCCGCCGTGCTATAGGTAGCCGCGGTATAATCCGCCCCTTTCGCATCGGTCTCGACGAAGTAATAGTAGTAATACTGGATATAAGTGCCGTTTGCGTCGGTAGTTATAACATACTGCGGCAGGTTGGAGATGGTCTCAGACCAGTTGTTGTTATAGAGCGTGTAAATACCGACGTATTCGCTGTCACTATTTTTGTATCCTGTGAGGTCGGTATAGTAGATTTCAGAAGACCCGCCGGGACTGGTGCCACCGGTTGCAGGCTGAGTTTGCTCAAAGCCACTGCCCGAGTAAACGAAGACATAGTCTACACTGTTTGATGTATAGGAAACTGTGATAGTTTCATTCTCCAAAGACACGCTATATAGACTATATACCTCATAACTATTGCTCGTATCAAAAGATATTTTCCATTCTGTAGCTGTACCTAATGTATCGTCATACTGTAGAATCCTAGTCCCATTGTATAGATAACTTGCCTTTGCATAGGCATCCATATAGTACCAGATATTAGCACCTGCAGTATTACTTATTTTTACATCAACGGTCACTCCATAAGGAATAACTATACTTGGCTCACTGCCGGTTATACTTGAACCGCCGAAATATACTGTCGCTCCACTTGTTACCGTGCCTGTTCCCGTACCGCCAGCTGTGGTAGTTACTTTCTCGGTCCACAGCGACCACGAACCGTCGGAATAAGTCTTGGTGAAGGTCTTATTGCTTGTTGAATCGGTATAGGAAAGTGTAATGCTTTCGATGTCAGATAGACTGCCGTTAAGTATTTGATAGAATAGAGTGACTTGCTCGTCTGTGTCCGTAGCGGCTGAAATTGTATAAGTTACTGTAGAATCGTTCAAAGAGCCATATGTGTGATAACTGCCGCTACTACTGGTGTATGTGCCATTTGAATAGTACGATGAATACTTATAAAGATTTTGAGGCGCCGCATTATTGCTATAAGTAATCGTTACCGTTACGTCTTGGTTCTTCGGAATTTCTGTGCTCAGATACGAAGCGGCTGAAACGAGAGCTTCAAGCGATGAGGCTGATTCACCATAGGAAACACTTTGCGAGCTTCCGCCGAAATAGAGGGTCACTTTTTCGCCGAGGTCGGTGGTGGTGGCTATCTGGATTTTGTCGCCGAGATAGCGATAGAGGTTGACCGTGGCGGTGGCTCCAGAGGGGATGGCGCCTCCCGTCCACTCCTTATTAACCGTAACCTCCGTCGTCGGAATCGGGGTGTTGGTGACGGTGAGGTCTTTACTGCTCGAGCCGAGGTCGATAGCACTCGAGACGGACGAGCCGTCGTTCGAATGGGACGCCGACCAACCGCTCGGGGCGTACTCTGTGTAACCCGCTGCCGACCACCAGAAATAGATGACGTCCTCGTCTTTGTCCGCGGCATAGTAGCCCGTGGGATAAGTCGTTTCGACAAGGCGATAGGCTTGGTTATAAACCTGATTATTGCCAAGGACGCCTGTTGATACTGTCAGCACACCTATAGAATTGGTGGTAAATGTGATGGCATTGTTATCGCTGTCCTTTGCATCTACCCATGTAGAACTGGCGCTGTCATATACTTGCAAAGTATACGTTGCATTAGCAAGTCTGCGATTGCCTGAAACCTTGATAATCGTCAACTCCGTTGTAGATGTTGACTTGCTGTTTTGGGCATATGTCGAGCCGGAATAGGTGCCGAGGTCAACACTATAGTTATTGCCGATTGTCGACACCAAACTGCTCTGCAAAGCATAATAGGCAGTATTAGCATCTGTGTCAGTTACATTGCCATTCGAGTTCTTACCATCATTCGACCAATAAATATAATAACGTGACGAAGTGTCAGCAGTGTACCCATCGGGAGCAGTTGTTTCCACCAGATAATAAAAGGTATTATCTTCCAGATTGTAATCCGTTTTTGTCGAAGATGTTATATTGATAATACCATATTCGTTGGTAGTGAATGTGCAAACCTCTTCATCATCATCGTTAGCAACATATTTGTAAAGTGTAAACTTTGCGCCGGAAAGTGTTGTTAATATGTTGCTTGAATCTACCTTTGTCAGAGTGAAAGTATTACCGCTTGAAGCAGAGCCGGAGACGGTCGACTCTTCGTAAGTTTCTCTAACATCACTGTTTGTTGTATATTTACCGCTTATTGTGACCGTATTTTTCAAATCTCCATCATTACTGTTTGTCTGATAGAGCCACAGCCAAGAATAGCTGTACTCAACATAAATGGCGGTTGAATCGGGAATTGTTGCCGAGATTGTATGGAAGACCTCTATATAAGTTCCGTTGCTTGAATTATATTCTTTATCATAAGTCCAAGCAATATCTAGAAGGCTCTTGTAATAAACCTTGCCGCCCGATTCGTAGAGGTCAGAGGCAGAATAATCCGTGAGATATACCTTATCCTCTGTAGTCACGCCATCAGTTGTTGTGGTAACAGTGTAGTAATATCCGTCATTATCTTCTGTGAGCTCTATAAGCTCATAGAAATTAACTGAACTTGTTCTCAGTTCAACGATTGCGCCCCAAGTGCCACCAACATCATATGCCGCTCTCAGCACATCCTCAAAGTCAAGGGTATCTGAACCTTCAACAAGGTCTTCAGCATCTGGATTGACGACGACATAGAAGTCGAGAATATTGTTGTTGGTATCATAGGTGTAATCCTTGGAAACATAATCTTCGGAAGAAGAACCGTCATCATATGTATATGTGATATTCTGAGTCTGGTCAACCTCACCTTGCTTAACACTGTTTATTGTAACAGTTGCGGAGTTCTTTAAGTTTGACCAAGTGTATGTATTATCAGAACTTGATTGTGCCGTCGTTACTCCATACGCAAAATCATCTATACTGCACGTGTAAGTTACAATTATGTAATCTGCGCCGTAGTTGGAGCGGTAAGAAGAATATGCACTCTCTGGTATGGTTATCGTGGTCGTGTTAGTTTCGGTATCTGTTGTAGCCGTCACATCATTAGTTCCCATCCAGCTATCGGAGCTACCGGTTATTGAGCTAATGACCGTAGACGTATTCTGATATGCAACGCTTGCGGAGACGAGGCTTATTCCCGTTGGGAGGGTATCAGCTATTTCTATAGTACCCGTAGTATCATCATCAATATAGACATATACACGCCATGTAACTGTGCCGTCGGTGGTATCACGATATGTTGTTCCCGTGGCACCCTTGCCGTCTGTTTTGTAAATATCTTTATGTTCGGTATAGCTTGCAGCAGCCGAGAGGCTTCCGACCTGGACGTTATTCCAATACGTGCGCTCTGTCGAAACACTGGCAATATCGGCGGTAGTGCAGTATTCAAGCTCCAACTCACCGGAATAAGAAACATCCCTAGTGAAAGTGATCTTATAAGCAGTGAAGACATGACTGGAATAAGTGCCTGAATCGGTCAAATCAGAATATGTCACCCACTTACCAGCTGTCGCATCGTAAGCAGAGAAGGTATAACTTTCTGTTGAAACAGTGTCATCACCAATAGTTATGCCACTATTATACAATGCGATAATCTGATCATAAGTAAACCACTGATGGGTTGTGCCGGCGCCATTGACATAATACCAGATGTCTCCGCTGTATGTGCCCAAATAGTCGCTGATTACAGTATCTTTGGCAATACCGCCATCCGGAACGGTGAATGTAGATGTCCAGTTTAATACGCGATTGCCGTTGGAATCGGCTTTTCCTGCCTCGACTGACTTTGAAAGTTTACCAATCAAATTTTCATCATTCACAGTAACTGATGCTGTTTTATCGGCAACAGGGTCATCCCCATCCGTAACAGATACAGTATTATCTATTTTCTGACTTTCACCGAGACCGGTAGACGACACGGAAGTCGTGTAAGTGATTGTGTAGGTGTTGGTGTTGGTATCAAGCTCTCCTCCATCGGTCGAAGTTGACAGAGGTCTAAAAGTATAGCTATATGTATCCGCATCATACGTCCACTCTGAACTTGTGTCAGTCACTCCATCTCTTGTAACTGTTATATTACCAACAGCATCAGCAAAAGCAGTATCCGTAAATGTATAACCGGCAATATTTGCGCCGTATTCGTTGACTGTGATTGTCCATGTGATGGTTTGGGTTAACTCATCATAAGAGCCGGATTTGCTTACGACTGAGGTGGAGATATATTTGTTGTGAGTGACCTCATCCTCAATATCTTTGTTTTCAACCTCAGCAGTTGCGATATTTGTCAATGTTGCCGAAACTTCAGTAGAATCGGCGTTTAGCGAGACTGTGTATGTTATAACGTATTCATGAAGCGCTTCAAGCGGATCGAGTGTTACAGTGAAGTTTTCAACTGAGCTTATATCAACAGTATAACTGCTGGTTGAAACAGCAGAGCCCTCGTCACTTTTACTTCCATACTCGTTTATTTCGTATAGAGTAACCGAATTGATCTCTACTCCTGTAGCCGTCAAACCGTTTGCATTGAAAAGATCGGTAAGGACAATTTCTTCACCGGCTGTGCCTTTGATTGAGTATATAGTGATGGTATAGGTTACGGTACCATCTGTAGCATCATAAGCTCCCGAAGATTTGCTGATGTTGATGTCGGCATTGTAAGTTTCATTGCCGTCAGAAGATATATCTTCAACATCAACCGATATTACAGTTCCATCTTTATATGTTATAGTAATAGGAGTTTCAACATCATCGCCATCATATATTGCATCAAAAGTAACGTAACCATTATTTACCGTAGTTTCTTCCGTAACATACTTAGAAAAATCCACTATGACGTAATACTCGCCATCTACTTCGACAAATGAGAAATCAAACTTGACAGATGAATTCTCGTCACTATGATAAGTAGCATCAAAGCTTACACCCGGCACTACATCCTCAGGCAGTTCCATAGCGAATACTGTACCATTAGTGCCGCCAACGGTCAAAGATTCAAAGTTTAACTTGATGGGGATATGGACATCGCCGTCTTTTGAACTATAATACGCGTCACCATTCTGAGACAAATCATAGTCGAGAAGAGTATATGTAGTCTCATTAATAGTTACAGTATTACTTACTTTCTCCACCGTCACCACCCCATACGGGTCATACCCGACGGTTTCGGCGAAGTAATAATAGACCTCGTCTGTCAAGGCATCTATGTTGTTATACTCCTCGGCGGTGAGGGTCAGGGTGCCGGCTTCTTTTTCGGCGTAAATCTGCTTCCAGATTGACATCAGAGCGTTCCAGACAGTCGCGGCGGTAGCAGTGTCGCCCTCTGTAAGAGTTATGGCGTAGTCGTAAAGCTCGGTCACTTGCGTAACGTAGTCGGTGGAGGCAGTGGCGGTCAGGAGAACGGTCTCCTCTTCAGTTTCTTCTGTTTCCTCGGTCTCGGTTTCATCGGCTTCGGTCTCGTCGACGGTAACCTCCTCCGCAACCTCTTCGGTTAATTCTTCGGAGTCGGTCACTTCGGCAATGACTTCTTCGGACTCGATTTCTTCTATGGTTTCAGCGATGTAAGTAACATTAGCATAACCTAAGATTACGGGAATAATTTCGGCTTCGGAGCCGGCGGAAAGAGCGATGATTTCGTTCTGGGTGACGGTTTCGGTCGCCGTACTGTAGGTGACAAGCGCGACGGTATCGGTCGAATCGCCTTCACTATCGGTGACGGTGTAGTTGCCCTGGATGACGGTTATCGTCTGGGCAGATTCGTCTACTGCAACGACTATGGCGGAGATATTCGCTCTGCCGTCGGCGTCGGTGTCGATGAAGGCGACGTCGCCGATTGAGGAAACATAGCTACCTGCAGTCTGATAATATCCAAGTGCCGTCAAATCAACTGACCAAGCATAAGCTCCAGAATTATATGTAAAGTCTTCCGCTATGTCGGCGTAGTCGAGGCAGAAAGCGACAAACAGCGAATCCCAGTCGGAGTATTCGCTTCCGTAGTACAGACCGCCGTACCATGCGCCGTAACGTGTATAGCCCATTTTGGTGGTGCCGTCATCGGCGAGGGTATAGTTGGCTGTTGACTCGGTATAGCCGAGCTGGCTATAGGCTATATTTACGATATCGGTTCTCAAGTCTCCGGCAAGCTCGGGCAGAGTTGCCTTCCAGACGGTTGCGTCTTCAACGTCGGCTTCGAGATCGACGAGGCAGTCGGTCGTGTGAGTGTGCTCCTCTAACTCACAAACGAGAGTTTTCTCATAACATTCGTCAGTGTGAGCGTGTCCCTCTGATTCTTCAAGCCCGCAAACAAGAACAAGTTGCGTCTCGTAGCAAGATTCATCGTGAGTGTCTCCTCCAAGCCGCAGACAAGTACCTGCTGTTCTTCATAACACTCGTCAGTATGAGCATAACCTTCCGACTCTTCCAGCTCACAAATCAGAGTATATTCGTAACAATCATCAGTGTGGACGTGTTCCTCATAGCCACAATAGGTCTCGTTTGTTATCGCAATGCCGTGCAGACGAAGCTGCCAATAGACAGCGAGAGATACAACAATCGCCAAAACAAGCAAAACAGACCCAAGCACTCTTCGACTATGTCGATCGTGCCTGAATCTATCTATGTAGATTAGCATTGTGTTTCTCATACTCATCGCGCCTTCCACACTCGATTGGTACTACCTAACGTAATAATGATGAGTCTTACATCTTCATAATATGTCACGCCAAGAAAATATAGCCAGTTACAGCATAATTTTTTTGCCCTGTGTTCATTTATTCTTGTTATTATATCACAATATGCGGATTAATGCAAGTGCAAATTGCAGGAAATCGGAGTTTAGTTCTTTCCCAATGACTTTGCCTCGGCAATAAGCTTATGGCGGTTGGTGATGCCTTTATAAATAAGACGATAAACACAGCCGACAGGCAAGAGAAATTTATGGCGATAGAAGAACGGATAATTATCTTTGAACACGCTCAGGTCGGGAAAAATTCGGTGCCACACATACTTAATCTTGGTTCTCAATGTAACTTCCCTGCCCGATTCCATGGTTTGCAGTTTGCTTTGGACATTGTTGTGGACCGTCCCGTAGGTGCCGGAGCTTGAGAAGCCGAAGAGCATTTGCGATTCGCCGTCGGTGAAAGCTGTCTCCAGGAAGCGCTCGGGGTCCGAAAAAATCTTTTGACTGAGGGTGCGGGTTTCCTCCTCAAAATCAGAAATACCGAGCTTCCGGAGTTCGCCTGATATATAATCCCAATCCATACTGTCGCCCTTCGCCTTGTTATAAACATAGCAATCGAGCAGAGAACGCAAGCCGGTGCCGCCTGCTCGGTGGTGCTTGCAGGAATGGGCGGTGAAATAGACATAAAAATCCTCATCGCTGAGATAATAGCCAAAGCTGTTATCTCCGTCGGGAATTGCCCGACTCCGGATATCCTCGTAATACTTCTGCCACACAGGGTCCTGCTGACTGCCGAACAGCGAGGTGTGCATTTCGAAGTTATAAACCGGCTTTTTGTGATAGGCGTCGTGATTACCCTGGTTATAGCTTTCGGCACGGTAGCCGCGACTGAGAAACCAGTCGTGAACCTCGCGACGATGTGCCGAATCAAAGAGAATGTCGTTATCAGCCATCTGGCGCATTTCGGGATTCGGGTACAAATCCTTCAGAATAATGCCCTTGAGAGGCATGTATCGGATTCCGGATTCATTTAAAAAAGAAAGAACCTGCTCGCGCTCAACGTCGAACAGGAGGTTTTTATAAATCGCAATATCCTTTTCTTCCGCCCACTTTTTAAAAAGCTCTGTTTCGGGAAGCTTTCCGCCGTATGCGCACTCGAGAGCCATGCAGGAAATTGCCGTCAGACTATGAAAAGAGCTCATGGAGTGAACACCTTCAAGGTTCATACTCTCCACAAGCTCGAGCTCAGGCACAATTCCGTTCACGGCGCAGCCGGAAAGGTAGAGGAGATTTTGGGTTACAGTTCTATAGTCGCTCATGTCTTCACCTCATCGGATTTTTAGTATATTATAGCATATATCTTTGGCTTTGTCCACCCTATTACACCGTTTTTCGCATTCATTCTCAAATAAAAATTTCCACTAATAACGCTGCGAGCTTCGCAAATAATATCCTTGCAAGCGAGAATTAAGTTTTTGTTTGTAAGAATTGCACGGCATGGTTAGTGGCTGTCGTTACTGACTATGGTGCAACCAAAAAAGGAGATATAATATGAAGGGTATTACAAGCGACCAGGGCAGACAGACTCTTGAAAAGTTCAAGATTGAGGCTGCCAACGAGGTTGGAGTTAATCTTAAGAACGGTTACAACGGCGACCTTACCTCTCGTGAGGCAGGTTCCGTCGGCGGTCAGATGGTCAAAAAGATGATCGACGCCTACAAGACCGGTTCCGTAAAGTAAGCTTTACGCTTTAACTTTTTCGAACGGGAGAAATAACTCTCTTTAAACACGATTGCCGTGGAGTAAAATCCGCGGCAGTCGATTTTTTGGTCGAAAAATCTCGCAAAGATACGAAAAACATCTTTATTTTTTGCCGAAGATGTGCTATCATATACATAAGCCTTATAGAACTTGTTCCGAATCTTCGGATATGAAAGGACGGCACTACATGAAAAAAGGAAAAAGGATTGATTACGCATCATTCAAAAAGAAAGCCTCGAGAATAAGGTACGGAAATCTTGCTCTTCTCCTGGCAATAGTTCTTATCATCATTGCAATTATATGCGTATCATGCTCCGGCTCAAAAAAGAGCGACGAAGAAAAAAACAATAACGATACGACGAAAAATCAGGACGGAACCGTGACGGATATTATCGAGGATGAGGCAGACCCCGAAGCGAGCACCACATCCGACCCGACTCAGCAGAGCTCTTATCTCTTCAAATCCGTGACCGTGTCTTCAAGCGAAGTCGGTTCCGGGCATCTGGTTCTCGTCAACAATAATATCGCACTTCTTAACGAAGTCAACGAGGACGAGCTTGTTATCGTAAGAGAATACAAGAACAGTGCATACTGGGTCAAGGACTACAGCGTTTTGGTTCTCCCCGACACTATGGATGCTCTTAACGAGATGCTTCTTGCGTTCTATAACGTCACCGGTAACGACAGTGTCATGGTCAGGAGCGGCTATCGTTCGTTTGCATATCAGCAGGAGCTCTATGAGGACGAGCTCGCATCGACCGGCGAGGATTCCTCGACTCTTGTTGCACAGGCGGGCTACAGCGAGCACCACACCGGCTATGCCATCGACTTCACCACCTACAACGGCAGCTCCTACAGCGACTTCGACGGAACCGGCGACTATGAGTGGATTATGGAGAACTGCTATAAGTACGGCTTCATCAACCGCTATCCCGACGGCAAGGAATCCATCACCCTCATCGACAATGAGCCCTGGCATTTCAGATATGTCGGAATTCCGCATGCACAGGTTATGTATGAATATGATATGTGCCTCGAGGAATATATATCCTTCATCAAGAACTACACCATCGACTCGGGCTTCCTTCTTGTGAATGCCGACGACGGAGCGCAGTATATCATCTACTACGTTCCGATGTCCGACTCGGACACCACGACCATCTATGTTCCTCTTACGGACGACGGCGTTACGGCTTATCCCTATGAGATTTCCGGAAACAACGTTGACGGATTTATCGTGACCGTAACTCTTCAGGAAGGCACCGGAGTAGTCTCGACCGACGACACCACTACAGAAGACGAGACTTCTGAGGGCGAAACCGAAGAGGCTGAGGGAACCGAGAACGGCGAAAGCGAAGAATAATACTCAAAAATCATATCAATCGGAAGTAATTTATAATGGCGGAATGCAGTCACGATTGCTCGTCCTGCTCGCAGAACTGTTCCTCAAGAACAGAGCCGCAGGACATGCACGTTTCGGCTAACGAATTTTCAAACATTAAAAAAGTAATCGGAGTTGTAAGCGGCAAGGGCGGCGTCGGAAAATCGCTCGTCACTTCCCTTCTGGCATCCGAATCGCAAAAGCGTGGAAATAAAACCGCAATACTCGATGCGGACATCACCGGTCCCTCGATTCCGAGGGCATTCGGAGTCACACAGCCCGTCACAACCGACGGAAAGTATATAAACCCTTCCGTTTCAAAAAGCGGAATCAAAGTTGTTTCGACCAACCTGCTTCTTGACGACGAGACCCAACCGGTCGTATGGCGCGGTCCCATCATTGCGGGAGCTGTGAAGCAGTTCTGGAACGAGACCAACTGGGGCGAGGTTGACTATATGTTTGTCGACATGCCTCCGGGAACGGGCGACGTCCCGCTCACAGTCTTCCAGTCAATCCGGCTCGACGGAATTGTTATCGTCACCTCCCCGCAGGAACTGGTCAGCATGATAGTCTCGAAGGCTGTCAACATGGCGGAAATGATGGGCATCCCGATACTCGGAATCATCGAGAACATGAGCTATGTCAAATGCCCCTGTTGTGGTGAGGAAATCAAGGTCTTCGGCGATAGCCACACGGCAAAGATTGCCGAGGAGAACCACCTTCCGCTTCTGGCAAGGCTTCCCTTCGATTCTGAAATCTTCGCTCTTTGCGACAAGGGCGAAATTGAGAGCTACGAATGCGATGATGTCAAGGCTGCTGCCGACATGATTTTCAGGGCAGTTGCGGACTGATAGAAAGCAAAGCATAAAAATAAGCACCGTCTTTTCAGGCGGTGCTTTTTCTATGGATGCAAAGATTAATCAGTCTTCATGCTCTTCGACAACTACGTCCCCGTTCTTCTTTCCGGAAAGGAAAGCGGTTACGACATCGAGAACAGCCTGAACGATAAGCGAAATGCCGATTACCATCCAGATAGCGTCGGATGCGGAAATGTTGACGATGATAATTGCACAGACGAGTGTTACCACAGCGTCAAGAAGCGCAGGCTTCCAGCCGTTGTCCTTGAGCCTCATAAGGTCGATGGACATTCCGAGCTTGGATACACCGAGCAAAAGAATTGCCAAAGCGATTACCGTGTCGAACACTCCGACAACCCAACCGGTCTTGATGAGGATGAATGCGCCGATGGCGATTTCCATAAGACCCTTGGTCATGCCCTGACCGAGGACACTTCCGACCGGCTCGGCTCTGAAGTAGCCGATGAGGGAAATTACACCAAGCACAAGAAGCGCGATTCCGGCGATGATTACGACAGCTCTTGTGAGCGTGTCGGGGCTGATGAGCAGAAAGAGACCGACAACAATCTCAACCACTGCGAGCCCGATTCCAGATAATTTTTGTTTCATAAAAAATCCTCCCGTATTTTGATTTTTGTCCAAAGAAAAGCCGTTGACTTTTCCTTATGTATTATAGTATAATAGACATGTGTTGATTTTTCAAGGGACAATTCAAGGTGATTTGTTCCAAAACCAACAAATCATAGGCATAATGTCTTGAATATATACACTTTTATAAAAGTGTTACTCTAAAGAAAGCGAGGATATAATGACCTACAAAACTACTAAAGGCAACCGCCGTGTTCTGGTTACGAAGAAGCTGATAAGTGATGCTCTTCTGAAGCTTCTTGAGACAAAGAACATAGAAAAGGTAACCATAACCGAGCTGTGCGAGATGGCACATGTCAACCGCTCAACCTTCTATCATTACTACACCAGCCAGTATGATGTGCTCACCGAGATTGAAGACGAAAAGGTCGAGGACATCAAGATGATGCTTGAAAAGATAGACCCGAAGAAGAGCTTTACCGTCAGAGAGCAGACCGAAGCCATTCTCAACTACCTCAAAGAGAATAAATCCGCATTTTTACTGTTCATGAACAGCAAATATATACCCAAGGACTTTTCGGAAAAGCTGTTTGACATAACGATGGAGAAAAGCTTTGCCAAGGATTGTGCGCCGAAAGAGCTTTCCGACGAACAGAAGGAGCTCTGGAACAACTTCTATCAAGGCGGCTTCTACTATCTCACATACTCGTGGCTTTCGGATGATTTCTCCGCCGATTCATCCGACGTTGCGGACCTTATCTGCAATCTTGTCAAAATCCGAAATTAATAAAAAATCCCGACTGCAAGATGTCGGGATTTCTTTATATTCAGTGTTCAGTTATTCGAGGCTTCGATTAAATCCTGCATCGAGTACATTCCTGCCGGTTTTCCGGAGAGAAATACCGCGGCGTTGACCGCTCCTACGGCGAAGACCTCTTTTGAAGCGGCGGAATGGGAAAGAGTTATGACCTCGTCGCGCCCTGCGAAAATTATCTCGTGCTCGCCTACTATCGTCCCTCCTCTGACGGAATGGATTCCGATTTCGGTCTTGTCGCGCTTCTTGTGCTGACTGTGGCGGTCGTAGATGTAGTTGTATCTTTCGTCGCGAGCCTCGTTGATGGAATCGGCAAGCATCAGAGCCGTGCCGCTCGGGGCGTCTATCTTCTGGTTGTGGTGCTTCTCAACGATTTCGATATCATAGTCGTCGCCAAGGATGGTGGCGGCTTTTTTCGCAAGTGCGCTCAGAAGATTTATGCCTATCGACATATTTGCAGTGAAGAAAATCGGAATCTGTGAAGATGCTGACTTGATATCGGCGATGTCTGTCTCGCTATAGCCGGTGGTGGCAAGCACCAAAGCCGTGCCGTTTGTTTTGGCATAATCAAGAAGCGAAGGCAGAGCCGAAGGATGGGAGAAGTCGATTATGACATCCGGCTTGCAGGTAAGCTTTGAAACGTCGGTGACTGTCTCGAACGGGAGCTCCCCCGAAACCACTTTATCCACGCCGGCAACGGCTTCGATATCGTCCCTTTTCGAGATTACGTCGCCGACAACCTTGCCCATTTTTCCGAAGCAACCGCTTATTACCGCATTAACCATTTAATCAATCCTCTCTTTTCAGACAAGTTCGTGCTTAATAAGAATCTGTCTGAGCTTTTCTTTGTTTTCATCGCCCATTTCGCAAAGCGGAAGCCTGCAGCCTCCGATATCAAGCCCCATCATGTTCATAGCCGCCTTGACGGGAATCGGGTTGACCTCGCTGAAGAGGGCGTTTGTCAGGTCGAGATACTTAAACGCCAGTTCGCTCGCCTTATCGAAATCTTTGTCGAGACAAAGTTTGCACATCTCGTGAGTCAAATTCGGCAGGATGTTCGAAAGGACGGAGATTACTCCCCTGCCGCCGATTGCCATCATCGGGACTGTCAGGTCGTCGTTTCCACTGTAGAGCGACATGTCGTCGCCACACTGAGCTCTTATCTCCATCGCAAGAGCCATATTGCCGCTTGCTTCCTTGGTGCCGACTATCTGGGGATGCTTTGCAAGTTCTTTGTAAGTCGAGATACCGATATTGAACCCCGTTCTTGACGGGACGTTATAGACGATTGCGGGGAGCTTAGTTTTCGAGAGAATCCTCTCGTAGTGCTTGATGAGCCCGCTCTGGGTACACTTATTATAATAAGGAGTGACGAGAAGAAGACCGTCGGCACCCGCCTCTTCGGCGGCTTGGGTCGTGCCGATGCAATACTCGGTGTCGTTCGAGCCGGTCGAGCATATTACGGGGACTCTTCCCCGAGCGGTCTCGACGGCGCACTTCATAAGAGCACGGTGCTCCTCGCCGGAAAGAACGGCATTCTCGCCGGTTGTTCCGACGGCAACGATGGCGTCTATCCCCTCGGAAATCTGAAACTCGATGAGTTCACTATACTTCTCAAGATTTATCTCGCCGTTCTGCTTGAATGGGGTTACAAGCGCCGTTGCGGCACCTTCAAACAATAGCTTCTTCATACAATACACTCCCTTCATATAGTGTGTAGGGGCGGATACTATCCGCCCGTCCCAACAGAGCAATCGAGCTTTCGGGCGGATGATATCCGCCCCTACAGATTTCAGTCAAAGTATCCCTTCGCTGCAAGAAGCTCTGCCATGAGGACTCCGCCGCCGGCGGCGCCACGGAGGGTGTTGTGAGAGATGCAGACGAACTTGTAGTCATACTGGGTGTCCTCGCGAAGTCTGCCCATCGAGATTGCCATGCCGCCTTCACGGTCACGGTCAAGCTTGACCTGCGGACGGTCGGGCTCTTCGAAGTAGTTGAGGAACTGCTTCGGTGCGGACGGGAGCTCGAGCTCCTGCGGAACGCCGGAGAAGGTCTTCCACGCCTCAAGGATTTCTTCCTTTGTGGGCTTGTTCTTGAAGCGAACGAATACTGCGGCGGTGTGACCGTCGGAAACGGGAACACGGAGGCACTGGGTTGTGATAGAAGTGTCATCGGCGCAGACAATCTTGTCGCCCTCGATGTGACCCCAAACCTTGAGGGGCTCCTGCTCGCTCTTCTCTTCCTCGCCGCCGATATACGAGATGAGGTTGTCGACCATTTCCGGCCAGGTGTCAAAAGTCTTGCCGGCTCCGGAGATTGCCTGATAGGTGCAGGCAAGAACCTCGGTGATGCCGTACTTTCTTAAAGGCGTCAAAGCGGGAACATAGCTCTGGATGGAGCAGTTCGACTTGACGGCGATGAAACCGCGCTTTGTGCCGAGACGCTTTCTCTGTGCGTCGATTATCTCGATATGCTCAGGGTTGATTTCCGGGATGACCATCGGGACATCGGGGGTAAATCTGTTTGCGGAATTGTTCGAAACTACGGGGCACTCAAGCTTGGCATAAGCCTCCTCAAGAGCCTTGATTTCGTCCTTCTTCATGTCGACGGCGCAGAAGACGAAGTCGACCATCGACGCAATCTTCTCTTTATCCGCTGTGGCGTCCATGACGATTATGTCTTTTGCACACTCAGGGATGGGCGTGGTCATAAGCCAACGTGAGCCGACAGCTTCGCTATATGGCTTTCCCGCAGACTTCGGGGATGCCGCAAGCACCTTAATCTCAAACCATGGGTGATTTGCAAGAAGGGTGATGAATCTCTGCCCTACCATGCCTGTTGCGCCGATTACTCCGACTTTATACTTTTTCATATGTAAAACTCCTTGCTTTATACCGCCGGCTTAAATTGGTATTGAAAAAGTCGCGCGGTTGTTATATAATGTCAAGTGCGGGATATACACCGCAACCCATTCTTTTATATTATACCGCGACAAAGTGAATACGTCAACCTTAAAATACACCAAATTTTATTTGAAAGAAGCACCATTATCATGACATTTGAAACCGATTTGAAAACAAGCGACTTTAATTACGACCTGCCGGAGGAGCTTATCGCGCAGACTCCCGTGGAGCCGAGGAATGCTTCGCGGCTCATGGTCATCGACCGTAAATCGGGCGACATCACGCACGACCACTTCTATAATCTATGCAAGTACCTCCGAAAGGGTGACACTCTGATTGTCAACGACTCGAGGGTTCTCCCCGCCAGAATCTACGGCGAAAAGGCAGACAACGGGACGTTTATCGAGTTTCTTCTTCTCGAGCAGAAGGAAAACATGGTCTGGGAGATTCTTTGCCGCCCCGGAAAGAAGGCGAAGATTGGAACGAAGTTTATTTTCGGCGGAGGAAAGCTCACCGCCGAGATTATAGATATTTTTGAAGACGGAAACAGGCTCGCTAAGTTCTCCTGCGATGGCAGTATCTACACGGTTCTTGACGAAATCGGGCAGATGCCGCTTCCGCCTTACATAAAAGAGAAGCTCGAGAACAATGAGCGGTACCAGACTGTTTACTCGAACGAGGTCGGCTCCGCCGCCGCTCCGACTGCAGGACTTCACTTCACGACTGAACAGCTTGAGGAGATTCAAGCCGCCGGAATAAACATCGGGAAGGTCACCCTGCACGTCGGCTTGGGCACCTTCCGCCCCGTCAAGGAAGAGAGCATCTCGGAGCACAAGATGCACTCGGAGCACTATGACCTCCCGCCCGAAACCGCCGAGCTCATCAACCGCACCAAGGCGAACGGCGGCAGGGTCATCGTCGTCGGCACGACCTCCTGCAGAACTCTCGAGAGCGTCGCGACGAAATTTGACGGCGAAATCAAGCCCGACGAAGGCAACACCGACATCTTCATCTATCCCGGGTATAAATTCAAAGCAATCGACGGGCTCATCACAAACTTCCACCTCCCCGAGAGCACGCTCATCATGCTCGTCTCGGCATTCTTAGGCAAGGACAAGACCATGGCGGCGTATAAGACTGCTGTGGAGGAGAGATATAGATTCTTCAGCTTTGGGGATGCGATGATTATTATTGATGAGTGATAAAATAAAGGACAGCTTTTTAAGCTGTCCTTTTGTTATCTGTTTACTCCAACCCCGCCATGAGACCGTTATAGTAGTCGAGGCAGTCGTCGAAGACTTTGAGGTTTGCCCGGTCGAAGAGACCGTAGGCTTCCGAGCCGGCGTTGATGTAGTTGTTGTCCCAGACAACGCAGACCATGCCGCACTCCTTCGCCTTCGAGACGAAATACTCGCCCCACGCTTCTCGGGCAGACTGGTTGTCCTTGTTGGTGCAACCCATTTCGCCTATGATGACATAGGTGCCGTTCGCGGCGAACTTCTCATAGAGAGCGTCGATGTAGTAGTCGATGTCGCTCTCACAGGATTCGTCGAACTGGGTGTAGGCGTAGCTGTCGCTCATAGCAAGATTATAGGGCGTGTACATATGAACGGTGAGAAGAAGCTTGTCGCTCGGGTCTGTCGGAAGCTCAAAGTCATCGGACAGCGCCGCATCGGGAGAAGCGCAATAGGTCGAGACCATCAGATATCTTGTCTCGTTGTTGCCGCCCGAGGCTCTGACCGTGTCTACAAATGCCTGATTGCAGTCGATAATTGTCTGCATGGCGTCCTGACACTCGGTCGACCATTCGGAGTAATACCATTCGTAATCGGTGCCGGCGAGTCTCGGCTCGTTCATCGGCTCAAAGATGAGGTGCTGGTCGTAGTCCTTGAAGTACTCGGCAATCTGTGTCCATATCTTGGTGATATACTCAACAGCCCCGTCGTGATTTTCGGCTGTGGGATAATATACTTCGTTATCGTGATGGGAGTTGAGGATGACGTACATGTCGTTTTCAAGTGCCCAGTCGACGACCTCCTGAACCCTCTCGAGCCAATTCTCGTCGATATTGTAGTCCTCGTCGCAGTGGTAGCTCCATGAAACGGGGATTCGGATTGTCTTGAAGCCGAGCTCGGCGATTGCGTCAATCATTTCCTCGGTCGTGTAGGGATTGCCCCACGAGGTTTCCGAGTCGCCGGTCGAGTCAAAGGTGTTGCCAAGGTTCCAGCCGAGCCCCAAATCGGTGATTAAATCCGAAGCGGTAATCGAAGTGGTTTCGGCGTTCTCGCCGTAGTGGACATGACCGTCGGCGGTGTCTCCGCAGGCGGTGAACACTGCAAGGCACATCACAAGAACAGTCAGAAGTGCCAGAAGTCTCTTGAATGAAAATCGTTTCATTTCGGTGTCTCCTTCAAAATGTTATTCGTTCGTGTCTATTGCACTGCGGTATGCCCACAGATATTGAATGCCAGAAATCAGTGTCAGAATTGCCGCAACCCAGACGAGAAGATTATCAATAATGCCGAGCGCTGTTCCGTCAATTCCCGCTCCGACAGCTACCAGAGCGTGCAGGAAGAGAGTCACGACGATTGCTACCATCGTGAATGCGGTCTTGACCTTGCCGAGCCAGCCCGCCGCAACGACGACTCCGTCGCCCGACTTCACTACAAGCCGAAGCGCCGAAACCATGAATTCACGGAAAAGAATTATCATGACCGGAACGGAGCTGACCCAGTTCTTGTCAACAAACACGAGAAGAGCCGCCATTACAAGGGCTTTGTCGGCAAGTGGGTCGAGGAACTTGCCGAAATTGGTAATGAGATTTCTTGACCGTGCAATCTTGCCGTCCAGCATGTCGGTTATCGAAGCGATTGCGAATATCAGAAGTGCGATAAACAGGTTCACGCTCGAAAATTCCCACAGCGCGAACAGAACGAAGAACGGTATCAGTATTACTCTTAAGAGTGTAAGTTTATTCGGTAGATTCATGCTTTTATCTCCTCACGTTGCCAAAATGACCTCGCCAATCGGGTCATAGTCCATCGTGTCGGTAATGCGGACATACTGATAGTCGCCGACCTTGAGCTGAATCGAAGAAGTGAAGAATATCTTGCCGTCGATTTCGGGGACTTCGTTAGCACTCCGACCGAACCAACATTCGGCGTATCTGTCATAGCCTTCGACGACCACTTCGTAGACTTTGCCGAGCATTTCAGCGGTCATTTGGTCGCTCACGAGCATCTGTTCCTGGGTGATGATTTCGGCACGGCGGTTCTTTTCGTCCTCATCAAGCTGACCGTCAAGCTTGGCGGCGGCTGTCCCCTCTTCCTGAGAATAGGCGAAGCAACCGAGGCGGTCGAAGCGCATTTCCTTGACGAACTCGCAGAGCTTTTCGAACTCCTCTTCGGTTTCGCCCGGGAAGCCGGTCATGATTGTCGTTCTGATGATTACGCCCGGGATTCTTTCGCGAAGCTTCTTGACAAGCTCTCTTATCTCTGCTTCGCTTGAACGGCGGTTCATTCTCTTCAGAACCCTGTCACAGCAGTGCTGAATCGGGATGTCGAAATACTTGACGCACTTCGGCTCCGAGGCGACGACGTCGATAAGCTCGTCGGTGATGCGCTCGGGGTAGCAATAAAGGCTTCTTATCCACTTCAAGCCTTCTATCTTGCAAAGCTCTTTAAGTAGCTCGGCAAGCTTTTGCGTTCCATATAGATCTTCGCCGTATCTCGATGTGTCCTGTGCAATTAAAATAATCTCACGATAACCGACCTTGGCGAGCCATTTTGCCTCGTCGATGATGCTCTCCATCGGTCTCGAACGGTATTTCCCACGAATCTGAGGGATAGCGCAGAAGGTGCAGTGGTTGCTGCAACCCTCGGCAATCTTTATGTAAGCATAGGTCTCGGTGGAGACGATTCTTCTGCCGCCGATGACGAGCGAGTACTTGTCGCCGTACATCTCGATGTCAGAATTGCCTGAGAGAACCTTTCTTATAGTCTCACCCAAGAGCTCGTTTGCGCCAATACCTAAAACTGCATCTACTTCGGGCATTTCTTTTAATATTTCTTCGCGATATCTTTCCGCCAAACAGCCGGTAACGATTATCGCCTTGATTCGCTTTTCGTTTTTGAGAGCGACAAACTCGAGTATCGTCTCGATTGCTTCCTGCTTTGCCGACTCGATGAAGCCGCAGGTGTTGATGACTGCGACATCCGCAAGTGCGGCATCGGGCTCAAGCTCGAACCCCTCTTCTCTTAAATTATAAGCCATGTGCTCGGCGTCGAGCATATTCTTGGCACAGCCCAAAGACACTATTCCGACAGTGACTGCCATTTAATCTTCTCCCTCTTCCGTTTCGTATTCATATTCTGACAGAGCTTTGTTTACCTCAGAAAAAGAGTAGCCCTGACGGACGAGCGCCGCCTTGACCTTCTGAACGCCTTTTTCATCGGAAAGATACCTTGCGTGTTTTTTGTCTATAAGCTCCGCAATCCGCTCCTGCACCGAGTCCTCATACGGATAAAGCGCTTCCGTAATAAGCTCGTTCGAGATGCCGCGCTTGCGCATTTCCTCGCAGGCACGCCTGAGCCCGAAGCGCTTTGTGACACAGTAATGCTCGGCGAGGCGCTCCGAGTACCTGCGGTCGTTTATACAACCGATTTCCGAAAGGCGATTGCAGACCTCGAGGCAGATATCCTCGTCGTAATTATTCTCAAGTTTTTTGTAGAGCTCGATAAATGAGTAGTCCCGCTTGTCAAGGAGATACAAGGCGCGCTCTTTGGCACGCCTGAAATCGTTCGAGTGGACTATCTCTTCTATCGTCGCTTCCGGCATGGTCATGTCCTTTTGGAGATGATACTCGTTAAGGACATCGACGTTTATGAAAAGCGGCTCGCCTTCGTCAAGGTCAACACGCATGGTGTTGCCCTTGTATTTTTCTATTGACGTTATTGTGGGCATTATTTATCCCTCATCAAGCGGGCGGATGATATCCGCCCCTACATTATTCTGCAGGAGTAAATTCTTCAAAATCTTCCTCGTCGGGTTCTACTATTACCGACGGATTGGGCTTGGGAGTGGAAGGTTCGGCTGATTGTGCGGTGTCTGCCGCTTCACGAAGAGCCGCTTCCTTCTTGTTCTTACCGGAGAGCATCGAGACCTTCGAGCGCTCTGCCTTGATTTTGTCCTCGACTTCCTGCATCACATCTGGATTTGCAAGGAGATATTCCTTGGTCTTCTCCCTGCCCTGCGCTATCTTCTCGCCGTTATAGCTGAACCATGCGCCGGCTTTGTGGATGATGTCGAGCTCGACGGCAACGTCGACGACCTCGCCGATTCGGGAAATACCCTTGCCGAAAATCATGTCAAACTCGGCTTCCTTGAACGGAGGCGCGACCTTATTCTTGACGACTTTGCAACGTGTACGATTACCGATAACCTCGGAACCGTTCTTGATGGCTTCGCCCTTACGGACGTCGATTCTGACGGAAGCGTAGAACTTGAGGGCACGACCGCCGGGAGTGGTCTCGGGGTTGCCGTATATAACGCCGATCTTCTCACGAATCTGGTTGATGAATATCGCAACGCAGTTGGATTTCGAGATGACTGATGTGAGCTTTCTCATAGCCTGAGACATAAGGCGGGCTAACTGTCCGACGTGGGTGTCGCCCATTTCGCCGTCGATTTCGGCTTTTGTGACCATAGCCGCTACCGAGTCAAGGACGATTACGTCGATTGCTCCAGAGCGGACGAGAGCCTCGGCAATCTCAAGAGCCTGCTCGCCCGAATCCGGCTGGGACACGAGCATCGAGTCGATATCAACTCCCAATGCCGCCGCATAGGTCGGATCAAGTGCATGCTCGACATCTATGAATGCAACCTCGCCGCCGAGCTTCTGAGCCTCGGCAACTATCGAGAGTGCAACGGTCGTCTTGCCGGAGCTTTCCGGACCGAAAATCTCGACAATTCTTCCTCTCGGGACGCCGCCGATTCCAAGAGCTAAGTCGAGGGTCATTGAACCTGTCGGTATAGCCTCGACGTTGAGAGTGGAGTTCTGCCCGAGGCGCATTACTGCACCCGCACCGTAGGT
The DNA here is from genome assembly GCA_021201235.1 of Oscillospiraceae bacterium. Lineage (GTDB taxonomy): Bacteria > Bacillota > Clostridia > Oscillospirales > Ruminococcaceae > Faeciplasma. The sequence goes on from JAJQFI010000008.1 coordinate 23,344, forward strand.
TTTCTCAATCTGCGCTATCGCGGTTTCAAGAGCCTTCTTTTTCTCCTCCTGATTCTGCGGATCTGCGACGGTCTTCTTCTCAGCAGTCTTCTTCATTGCCATATCGTTTTCCTCGTTTCTATTGTATTTCTATTATTTTGGCACGCAGTGCCATTGGTACTCAGTACCATTGGTACTTTTGTGCCGTTTTCTATATTATAGTTTTCTATATTATACACTATCGAAGTCGTTTTGTAAAGCTTTATTAGTCCGTAAATCAGGACTTCAAAAGTTTTTTTGCAACAACTACCCTGTCTTTTTCACAAAAATCTTTGATGATTCTTATATCTTCATACCCCGAAGCCTCTAAAATCGCTTTCACAGCTTCGCCTTGGGTTGCGCCTATTTCGAAGGCAATACAGCCGCCTTCTCTGAGTGATTTCTTCCAAAGCGTTGGGATTGCTCTGTAGAAGTCGAGACCATCATCGCCGCCGAAAAGGGCGGTTTCGGGCTCGTGCCTGACTTCGGGCTGTAGGGCTTGCATGTCCTGTTCCGTCAGGTATGGCGGGTTGCAGGTTATCAGATTGAGATTTGAGAACAGCTCGGCTGATTCTTCGCTCAAGGCATCAAGCTTATGCGGGATTACCGGGCTATGGTGCTCGGCTATGTTCTTTTCGAGATATTGATACGCCGAGCCGTAGAGCTCAACAGCGTGGACTTCGGCTTCGGGCAAGAGCTCAGATAAAGTTATCGCTATACAGCCTGTTCCCGAGCATAAATCCAGTATCTTCGGGGCTTCGATGTCTTTGACGAGCTTAAATGCCGTCTCGACAAGCGTCTCGGTGTCCTGACGTGGGATATGCACTCCCTCGCCGACGGAGAATTCTCCCCGATAAAAATCCCATCTGCCGACTATATACTGGAGCGGTTCGCCCGAAAGACGTCTGCAGAGCATCTTGCGGAGTCTCGTAGCTTCGGCTTCGGTTTCCGCTCTTTCGAGCTGTCCCATCATGAGCTTTAGCTTGAAATCTCTGCCGAAAACTTCTTCAAACAGCACGTCTGCTTCAAAGGTGGAGTCTTCGATGCCGCCGGATTCGAGGGCGGATAAAATCTCGTTATAGAGCGAGCTTACCATCTGTCGCGTTCTCTGTCCTCGGGAATGCAGGGCTTGAATGCCGCGATTGCGACTTCAATCTGGGAGTCGTCCGGCTCCTTGGTCGTGAGTCTCTGAATCCATAGTCCGGGTGCGGAGATTATCTTCGTGAAGATATTGTCATACTTTCCGGCGAGCTTTATAAGCTCATAGGCGATTGCCACTATTATCGGAAGAAGGATAATGTGGGCACCTACTCTCAGAAGAAGCGAATCCCACGGAACCTGGAATATCGAGAATACAAATATTGATATAAAGAGAACTAAAAACGTGAACGAAGTGCCGCATCTCGGGTGGAAACGCTTCTGCTTCCTGACGTTTTCAACAGTCAGATCGAGCCCATGCTCATAGCAGAAGATGGTCTTGTGCTCGGCGCCGTGATACTGATAGGTGCGCTTCATGTCCGAAAGAAGGCTTGTTGCCCAGAGATAGACGACAAAGATGCCGATTTTTATGATGCCTTCGATGAGGTTCTTTACAAAGCTCATTTCGGCGAGTGCAGGGATAAGATATGAAACACCCCTCGTGGCGAGTGCCGGGAGATACATGAAGAGCAAGAGTGCCAAGAGTACTCCCAGAACAGTCGCGACGACCATTATGCCGTTCATCAGCTTGTCGCCGAACTTGTCAGTCAGCCACTTTTCGAACTTCGAGGGTTCTTCCTCCTCGATTCCTTCCATCGACTTGTCAGCGGACTTCGAGAGGCACTTGTAGCCGTCGACAAAGTTTACAACCATGTTGACACATCCGCGAATGAACGGGACCTTGCGGTACCACTTCGCGGGTTTAAGCTCCCACGTTTCAACCTCGATTTCGCCGTTCGGGAGTCGGACTGCCATGGCTTCGGTGTCGACGCCTTTCATCATGATTCCCTCTATGAGTGCCTGACCGCCGATTTTCGACTTGAATGCCGGCTCATTGTTTGTTTCTTTTTTACTCATTGGTTCCTCCTGTTCGATAATTTGCACAACCTGTGTGCCATTTTATGCGGGCGGATGATATCCGCCCCTACAGTTTCCTAAAATTGCTCGGTAATTGGTAGGGTTATACGCACCGTAGTGCCCTTGCCGAGTTCGCTGTTGATGGTTAAGCTTCCGCCGTGCATCTCGACTATTTCGTTGGCGACTGCCAGACCGATGCCCGAGCCGCGACGTGTGTGATTAGCTTTATAGAATTTCGTCTTTACCTTCGGCAGGTCCTGTGGGGAGATGCCCACGCCGGTGTCCGAAATGAGGACTACTATTTCCTTATCCTGTTCAAATGCTTCGACAGACACCGTTCCGCCCTGATTTGTGTACTTCACGGCGTTGTCGATTATGTTTATGAAAACCTGCCTGAGACGTGCCCGGTCGCCATAGACGAACGGGAGCATCTCCGGCTCGTAGTATTCAAGTTTTATTCCAAGTGATTTAGCCCGCTCGCCGTAGATTAAAACCGCCTCGCCGAGTTCCGCCAAGATATCGCAGGTTTCGCGGTTGAGGGTGAATCTGCCGTCCTCGATTCTTGAGAAGTCAAGGAGCTCCTCGACCATGTCGGAAAGACGCTCTGTCTCACCGGTGATTACCTTCATCGCCTTCTGGATTGTCTCGGGGTCGTCGGATATTTCAAGAGCCGTTTCGCTCCAACCCTTTATCGCCGTAAGTGGTGTTCTCAGCTCATGAGAAACCGAAGATATAAATTCGTTCTTTACTTTATCTGAGTTTTCGAGCTCTGTCGCCATGTAGTTGATGGACTCGGCAAGCTCACCGATTTCGTCCGAGGTTTTCGGCTCAATTCTTTCGCGGAAATCGCCCTCGGCGTATTTTTTCGAAATATCGCACATCTGCCTGACAGGAACCACTATCGACCTGACAAAAGAAAGTCCCACAAAGAGCATGAGAAGTATTATTGCAAGTATGGATATCGTCAGCACAACACCGATTTTGAAAATCTGGTTGTCGATGAGGTCTATTGATGTCATCAGCATCAGCGCGCCGTATTCGCACGGCAGGGACGAAATAATCACGGTGTAGCACATGACCTTTTCGCCGCTCGAGAGGGTCAGCGTTTCGCAATATTCGCCGTCTTCAGAATCAAGAGCTTTTTCGTAACCGCTTAAATCAAGCCACTCGGAGGGCTCAAAGCCGGAGCTCGTCAGGAGCACCTCGCCCGAGGTGCTGAGCGCCACGAGTTCGTACTTCTCTTTCTCGTCAAATTCCTGAACGGAGGATTCAATCTCACTCTCGAGTCCCGAGACGGTCTGGTATCTCGACAGAGGAGATATAACCAATTCTAACTTTGCGGTCAGGCTCTGTTCGGCGGCATTGGAGTAGTAGTTACTGAAAATGACAAGCGCAAGCACGTCAACCACGAGGAGCACCAGAAGAACGATGCCCATCGAGTTCACAAGCCACCTGCCGATTATGCTCCCATGTATCCTTTTTTTCAGCATCAACGCTCAACTCTCATTCGCCGGAGCTCCATTTGTAGCCGTAGCCCCAAATCGTGATTATGTATTTGGGATTAGAGGGCTCGTCCTCTATTTTCATTCTGATTCTGCGTATATTTACGTCGACTATCTTCTCTTCGCCGTAGTAGTTCTCGCCCCAAATCTGCTTTAAGATAGTCATTCTGTCAAGGGCGGTGTTCTGATTTTTCAGGAAGAACTCCATTATCTGATACTCGACCTGCGTTAAGTCGACCGGCTTACCGTTTTTCAGGAGAACGCGGCTCTTGAGATTAATTACAAACGGTCCCGAGGTTATCTCGTCGCCCTTGTCGGTCTTCTGGGAATCCATGAGGCTGACCCGGCGGCAGATTGCGTCGACACGAGCTACAAGCTCGGAAATCGAGAACGGCTTTGTCATATAGTCGTCGGCACCCATCATGAGGCTTGAAACCTTGTCCATCTCCTGAGACTTGGCAGAAAGCATGATGATTCCGATTTTAGCGCTTCTTTCACGGAGGCTCTTGCAAACGGCAAAGCCGTCCATCCCGGGCATCATGATATCGAGCAAAGCCACATCGAAATCGCCGCCCGCAACGCCGCTGGCGGCATCGAAGGCTTTCACGGCATCCTCGCCGCAATTAACGTCGACGACGTCATAGCCGCTCCTTTTGAGATTGAGAACGACGAATTCTCTTATCGAATCCTCGTCTTCGCAGACCAAAACACGCTTCATGCACATTTTCTCCTCACAATTTATTGTTCACAATTTATTGTGTTATATATAAGTTATCCGAGATTTCATCAGGTGTAAGTAACAGCGGCTCGTCATCGCCGGCGAGTCCCTTATATAGATACGCCGTGCTGTCCGTTTCGGTAATCAGAGTGTAGCCGTCGTCAAGATAGGTTTCAGTGCTTCGGGAGCTTACCGAAATGATGCTCAGAAGCTTCTTCATATCCGCAAGGCTGTCGGCGGTTCTGTCATACTCAACGAATGTAATCTCGCCGGTGTCGCTGTCGCGGATGACCGAGATGAAGTTCGTCCACCTCGACGGGAGCTTGAAGATATAGCTGTCCGAAAGGTTGTAATAGGCGCTCGCCTCGGTGACGAATTCAAGCTTTTCCTCGCTGTAGCTGAGCCAGTTTACCATATATTCGGCACTGCTTCCGGCAGAGTAACCGGAGAAAAGCCCGATTGTCGGAATCTCGATGATTCCGTCGTTATCATAATCCATGGAAAGATAGCCGCTCGTCCGCTTGGTTATCCAAAGGAGCTCCGAGTCCATAGCCGACAGGCAGGTCAGTGTGTCGCCGACAAGATAGACGACCTCAGTCAGGAGGTAGCCGTCCTCGTCGGTCACGTCTATGAAAAGAGCACCGGTCTCGCCATAGAGGATTCCGCAGACGTAGTTCGAGATTGCGGAAACGCTCGATGTGAGCATTCGCTCGGCTGTGACATAGCTTAAGCCGTCGCTCGACTTGATGACTCCGACCGAGACCGCCGTTCCCGACTTTTTGAAGAGAACTATTTCGTCGGTGCCGCAGAGGTCGATATCCGCACTTATCATCTCGGTGTACCAGCCGTCATATGTGGAGCGGAGCACGCCGTTTTCGTATCTGTAAATGCTGACTGCCGACTCGTCGTGGACGGATGTGCCGTAGCCGATTACTATATCGGTAACGTCGCCGTAGTTGGTGACTATAACATTATCGACCGAGGAGCCGCCGCCTGCGACTTCATACATCGCGTGCCAGTCGCCGCCCGAATCCTTGTCAAAGACCGCCACACGGACATTTTCGCCCGTGCCGGAAGCGGTTGCGCTCGAAGCGGTATAGAAGACGAGCGCTTCGTCGTTTTCATCGCCATCAAGGTCGGCAATCACGAACGCCGAACGATAGTCCCCCGACTGGGGATATGCCAGGGTCACGGTGTGACCAACGTTGTCATAAAGAGCCTGCTTAAGCGCCTCTTGGTCGTCCGAAATGCTCGGAGCCACAAGAAGCTCGTCCACCGAGAATGTGAACGCTTCACAGCCCGTAAGAAGAAGGCAGCTTAGAATAACCGCAAGTATTCTTTTCATTGCGTCCGCCTCCTCCCAACCTATCGTCCGACAGTGCACACAATCAGCCATAGTTTATTATACTCCAAATAAATGCGGGTTGCAAGTGGTTTGAGCGTAACTAAGAGTAAAAATTGTGATATTGTGAAGTGGAAAATAAAAAGAGCGACTTTTGGGGTCGCTCTTAAGAATGCCGCTTTCGGCGTAATTTACTTTTTATTCCGAAAAGAAGCTTCCTAATTGGATATATCAGATTCCAGAGGCGGACATAGAGCTTGTATGAGCGGCTGTCGACGGAAATTTCACGGGAGCTCTCACTGTTGCCTCTCCAGAAGGATTTCGCGACGCCCTTTATGTCCGAAACCGGAACTCTTTCCAAAAAATAAGTGTTGTCGCCTCTTGTCAGGGCAGCATCACCGTCAAAAGAAATTATTCTGTGGAGAACCAGTGCACCGTCGGCTCTGGTGTAAAGAACGACATCGCCCGGCTTAGGGCTTTCGGAAAGCTTTTCTATCATCACCTGCGAGGTGTAGCTTTGGAGAAGAGGACGCATGCTCGTGCCCTTAATCGTCGTAAGGATAAAGCCGGAACGCTCGAGCTCAGCAAGACTCGTCGTAATCATGACTCGGATATTAAAAAGCCCGCCCCGACCATCTCGTCTATCATCGACTGAACGTCGTCCGAGATGACCTTGCGGTCTTCATCCGTCTTTGCGCCGTTGAGCAAAGCCAGCTCTTCGGTGATTTCGCTTTGATTTTTGCCTTCCGATATCCCCTGTCAGATGTGCCTGCCGGTGTCGTTGAGCTTAATCATTCCGTGAAAGCTCCGGCTCGCCTCGCCCGTCGCAACGACGACATACTTGCCGGCAACCTTCCTCATGACAAAGCCGTCTTTGATTCTCATGATGTAACCCCTCCTAAAAATTTTATTGAATTTATTGTAGCATATTGGTTGCGGGGTGTCAAGGGGGGAGGGGGATTTTTTTGAAAAAAGATAGCGCCTGATATTGCCAAAAGCTAATTTATACTCATATAATCCAAAAAACGCCAAATAAGTTCTCTCGCAGAATCTCCCATTTGAGCATATTCCTCGCTTGAAAGAAACTCTCGCATTTCCTCGCTATCGTTACTAATCTTCACAAACTTCAGTACTCCGCCTAAGTCTTCAGATAGCTTCATTCTCTGTTAGCAGCCCGTGTGCAACTTTATTGCGAATATTCCCTCCTGATTTTTTATTTAACAAATCTTCAAAAATAAACAAAATATCTTCGTCTAAAGATTCTCTCAAATTTGACAAATCAAATACAGAAGAAAGCACCTTAGCCTCTGAAGTTCCATCCTCATCTAACGTATATGTTAAATCGCCAAGTTCATCGGCAATCTTCCTGAACAAATTTTCCATTTGTGGAGCAAGAATGTGAACCGCCTCGTAATACTGCCCATGTAAAGCCATGGATATTGCAGACGCAAATATCTGTTCCCTACCGTCAGGAATATAGGAGCTTTTTCAGACATATGGGCGTTTGTCATTATCGTATACTTGCCTTCTTCAAAAGTAATCTTATATAGAAAAAAGAGCAACTGGAATAGTCGCTCTTGGGTAGTTAATGGGATTGAGATGAGTATGTAGAACTTATAGCTTCCAGAGCTCTACTGCCATATCGGCAAGTTCATTGGCTCGTTCGTCTATCTTCTCTTCGTTCCATACTTCTTCATTCAGGGCGTCCTTCAAAGTAATCACGCCCTGAGCACACTCTACAAGACCCGGATTCCCGTTCCTTCCTTCTTTCTTTACACTCCATATCTCATTACTAATCGAAGTGTTGAGCCCGAGAGGGATAATCGCCAGATTTCCAAGCGTGTAGATTTTGGAGTTTCTAACATCAATCAACTCGTCCGTTTCCGGATGCTCCCATTTCTGAGACCATTTCTTTGGCATAAGATGTTCAAGACTATAGGCATTCAGGCTACGCAGGTCAAGAGCGCTGTTATTCGGTCTGACTCCGCTTTCAAGAAGATAAAGTATTCCCCTTGCTGTTCTGTCCAATCTTTTCTTGTTGTGAGCACCATATCTGACTTCTTCATCGCTCGGAATTGATAGCGTGCCGGATTGCTCGTACATCTTTGCTTTGAGTGATTCTGCATCTAATATTTGGGACGCGATAAACGAAGAATACATCTTGCCATATCCTCTGGTATCATCTCCTGCAATAATTCTTCTCATCATGTAGCTTTCGATGACTCCGAATATTTTATTTACTTCGTCTTTGCTATCAACATTTCTAAGAACATACAAGGCATACGGAATAATCGTTGTGCATCTGAGCCCGAAGATTACATTATTCAGCCTTTCTATTCCACTATACTTAGGAACAGGTGAATCACAATATTTTTTCCCGAACGAATCCATAAACAGCTTGCCTTGTTCGTACAAGCCATTAATGATAATGCTCTTATCCCCGCCGAGAACATCCTTTACTATTTCTCTGTACGAGCCAGCAAGGCTTCCGTCTCTGAGCAATCTTTCTTTGTCTGCTATATTGTATTCAGGATTATACACGAGTTGGTGAAGATATGCGTCAAGGAATATATCCATCATCGTTCTGCCATTCTTGTCGTATTCAATCTCTGTGTTCCAATAAGCTATAGTGTCGCTGTCCTTTTCAAACACAGGTCTCCACTTTGCATCATACTCGATTTTGTTTGTTTCAGTAAATAGCTGGTTCTTGACAAGCTCTGCCGTTGTTAGTTTAACGCCAAGCGAATTAAGAGTATCGAATACTTGTTGCTCGTCCTCGTTCTCATTTAAATCAATATTGACAAATGTAATGTTCTGCAAAATGGCATAGTCATCATATTGTTCCGGCACGACATTTTCTATGAAATAGTTGTAGGCTTGGGCTATACGAGAGTTACAATTACTTTCAATTTCTTTAGGCTCTTTCATTGCCATTACAGATTTGTATATTTCCTCGTCGTTCTGCCCTACTTTGAGCGATGACACTTTCGGTTGACTATTAAGCTCTGTAAAGCCGTAGTCGCAGTTCCTTCCAGTCTTAAGGGACAGTACTTTCATGAAAATCAAAAGTGTTGTCATTCTTTGCTGCCCATCAACAAGAACCCTGCTTTCGAGATACGGCTGATTCGGCCTCATTTTCTTAGTTATAACGCTTCCGAAGAAATACGGTTTCTTCGTTACTGTTATATAGCGCAGGTCTTCCAAAAATCTCTTCCATTCAGCTTCTCCCCAAACGTACGACCGTTGATAAAATGGGATTCTCAATTCAAGCTGTGGGCTTATGATGCTACTGGGTATAACCTTGTTCGCTTCCATCTTCGACACTCCTTGTAACGAATTATGTTGAAGATATTGTAGCATAAAATTATACTTTTTGCAACAGAAAAACGCTTTGTGCTACACATAATATCCTCTTATAATCCAGTCTATGCAAGAATGCAAGAATGATTGGAGAACATTCCATTAAGGGGAAGCGTGAAATTATAAAATATACTTTCTCAAAGGCTTTATCAGTGACATCACCCACGAGGTGATAAACGAACATACTACAAAAAACAGGCAGAACGCCAATGTTGCCAATGGATAAAGTGAAAAGCTTAGAGGAGTAATCTTAATTGCCATGTAAACAAATTGAATAAATACAGGGTGAACCAAATACACTCCAAAGCAAAGGCGGTCTATCTTCCATATTACTGCGGCTTTAGATTCAGTAATCCCATCTTGATTAACCCATAAAAATCAGTGCCGCCAAGACAGCGGTTAATGGACTGTCATTTGACGCCAACGCGCCTGAGGCAAAATCAAAATAATCAGCAACTACAAACACTGCAAGTATAAAGAAGATACCCATGAGGCAATACTTTGTCTTCCATCTGTCTATGTAATCCTTCAAATAATACCCAAGCATTACATAGAACACATGATACGTCAGCGGCATTGTAAAGGCTATCTCCGCACCAATCAAATCAGATAATGTCGGCAGGCAATAGACAAATATAAACATCGCTATTAGTGTGTACGAAAAAGTGTCCCTATCTATGTGGTCAACAAATATTTTAAGAGCCGGGAGCAAGAGGTATATTCCTATAAGCGTATAGAGATACCAAAGGTGATGTACTCCACTGTTTGTAAATACATAGCCTACAGCTTCCACAAACATTCGAAAATTAATTGTCTTCGTCTCCGCGTAAAGATAAATGCGCATCATTGCAAAAGGAATTCCAAATACAAACAGCGCCAGAACAATTCTCAAGCAATATTTCGACAAACATTGCTTGAACGAAATGGACTTTTGCGGATTCAAAAGAAGTGCTCCCGTTATCATGAAGAAAACCGGTACCGCCCAACTTGCTATATGATGTCCGGCATTCAAGAACCAACTTTGTAAATCCGATATCTGAAATAGTTCCGGATGATCGGTCAAAGTAGTACAGGTGTGATGCCACACCACACAAACAGTAGCTAAAATGCGTAGATAGCTAATGCTTGCTTGCTTGCTTGCTTGCTTGCTTGCTTGCTTGCTATCAAATTATCCTCGATTCTCATTTCTTTGTCAAGCCCCTTTTTTCATATTTTTTAATTTCTGCCTTTAATCCATTCCCAATAATAGTCTTCTGAATACCTTAACTTTCCTGACAACCAATTTGGAAGCTATTACAGGAACGGCTATAGCTATAACAGTGGTGCATACTGCATTAACGATGATAGGCGTACTGCTCAATAACGTTCTCATTACAACCTTAATCGGTTCTGAGAAAATATAGAGGTCTGTCTCCATTACACTTCCATCAATCTCTCCTAAACAGATCCCTCGTGTACACTTTCTCTTTCACATCATCCAAACAACTATCATACCTATTCGCAATAATCGCCTGCGACTGCTCCTTGAAGCTTTCCAGGTCATTAACGACCTTGCTTCCAAAGAATGTGCTACCATCTTCAAGAGTCGGCTCGTAGATGATGACCGTTGCGCCCTTGGCTTTGATGCGCTTCATAACGCCCTGAATGGACGACTGGCGGAAGTTATCGCTGTTACTCTTCATCGTGAGACGGTAAACGCCGATAACACAAGACTTCTCTTCGTCAGCGTTATAATCTCCACGGTTATAGTAATCATAGTAACCTGCTATATTTAGAACTCTATCGGCAATGAAGTCTTTTCTCGTGCGGTTGGATTCCACAATTGCCTGAATCAGGTTTTCAGGAACATCTGCATAGTTAGCGAGTAATTGCTTCGTATCTTTCGGCAAGCAATACCCACCATAACCGAAGCTCGGATTGTTATAATGACTGCCGATTCTCGGATCGAGGCAAACGCCCTCAATGATTTGCTGGGTGTTCAAGCCCTTCATCTCGGCGTAAGTGTCCAGCTCGTTGAAGTAACTGACACGAAGGGCGAGATAGGTATTTGCGAAGAGTTTTACTGCCTCTGCCTCGGTGAAGCCCATGATTAGGGTGTCGATGTTTTCCTTAATTGCACCCTCTTGAAGCAAGCCTGCGAATGTGTTTGCAGCTTTTACAAGGCGTTCGTCTTCCAAGTCCGTACCAACGATGATTCGGGACGGATAAAGATTATCGTAAAGAGCCTTGGATTCTCTCAGGAACTCAGGGCTGAAGATGATGTTGTCGCAGTGGAACTTCTTCCTAATACTTACTGTGTAGCCGACAGGGATGGTTGACTTAATTACCATGATGGCATTCGGGTTATTTTCGATGACGAGCTTGATTACATCCTCGACTGCGCTCGTATCGAAGTAATTCTTCTTGCTGTCGTAGTTGGTCGGTGCGGCGATGATGACGAAGTCAGCGTTCTTGTAGGCTGATGCGCCGTCTAGTGTTGCAATCAGATCGAGGTCTTTCTCTGCTAAATACTTCTCTATGTACTCGTCCTGAATCGGACTCTTTCTCTGATTTATGAGATCAACCTTTTCGGGAATGATGTCTACGGCTGTGACCTTATTGTGCTGTGCCAAAAGGACAGCGAGACTCATTCCTACATAACCCGTTCCGGCAACGGCAATTTTGGTATTGAACTGATTATCCATAATCATACTCCTCATAAATTTTGATTTTACATCACATATCTGCCATATCAGCTATCTGCGCTTAAACACTTTATGCACCACAGTGTCCAAAGTGTCAAGGAAAAGTCTATTGTTAGTCACCTTGAAGTAAATCAAACATCCAACACAATAAATAACAACGCCAATGACAATTTGAATCAATAGCGTCAGCACGCCGCTACCAAGGAATCCGCCTGCGATGTAAACAGTCAAGGACATCAAGATACCCAAAGCAAGGAAAAACGCATTGTGTTTCAAATAACTGAATACAGGCAAATCCCTCGCACAATACACCACCTGAACGATGCACACTGTCAACTCTGCAAAAACAGTTCCGACAACCGCCCCTAAAGCACCGAGTCTGCCAATAAGCAATGCGTTTATTATTATGTTGACAACAGCACCGAGACAAACAGATATTGTGTATGCCTTGTCCATTTTATTAGGTATAAGGTACTGAGTCCTCAATACCTGTGCATACGCTTTGATGGGAATTATGATACTCAGTAATGCCATCAAAATTGAACAATCAGAGAATTCTTCGTCCCAGAATACCTGAGGAAAAACCCCGGAAACACCCACAAGTCCAAAGGCAAGTGCAAAGGCTATAAATAAAACAACCTGCATCGAAGATTCAATGCTTCTCTTTTGACCTTCAGTGTCTCCGTTTGCAACCATATTTGACATTCTCGGCATCATCACGGTGCCAAATGCCGCAATGATCGAAAACACAACCGAAATGATTTTTTCGGAGTTCTCATACAATCCCAACTGCACATCTCCGGATATGGCTCCCACCATTATCTTGTCCATGTAGTTGTACAAACTGATGGCTACAGTAGGGATAAAAAGAATAAATAACTGAGGGAGATGTCCTACGACCGATGAAAACGGGACTTTTCTGAACTTCACCAACCGGGGGACAAAAGTCCATAAATATACCTGGCTCAGGAAAGAACCCAATGCAAGAATCAAAATGTATTTCCAGACATCATCTGCGTTCTTGACAAATACAAAAGCGCATAACACAGTTACGATCTTGATCAGAGAATTCCGTATGCTCTAATATCTTGCCACAAACTATTTCTGTAGCATGACCAGTTTCATATGAACCCATTGTTTTAAGATGTCGTCTTGCTATTTCTACGCATTCGTTCTCACTAAATTTCTCAACAGCTTCACAGAGTTCGTGCATATCTTTGCATACAATTCCAGGCCATTGCTCTATCGGCGTAAAAAATCCTCTATTACTTATGTAATCATCAACATCAGGAACATAAAGCAAGCAAGGGCGTCCCAAAAGTGCATAATCCCACATACTAGATGAGTAATCTGTAATCAATATGTCACTGGCACACAAAAGTTCCTGCATTTCAGGATAATCAGCTACATCTATTGCGTTACCTTCGAACTTGTATTTGTGCTTGTCCCAGTGATGGCACCTTACCAAAATAGTAACATCATCGTCATATCTGTCTCTTACCCTCTCGTACAATTCACTAATATCCAGTACATCATCAATCATCTCGGCATGATGGAGATTTCCTCTGAATGTAGGGGCATAAAGTACAACCCTTCCTTTGATTCCATAATGGTTCTTTACTTTATTCGCAGCCGATTCTATTCTTTGCGGATCAAAGAATATATCATTTCTTGGCATACCACAATTCAGGACCTCTCCACTATAGTGGTATCCAGATATAATGTTCCCGTTCGTAAACCCTTGCGAACTGGATACAAACAAATCAGTAACTTCCATTGCTTTAGCCATAGTATCCTGTTCTATCTTGTATTGAGATGCCGCAATGCCAACCTTTTTGTATGCGCCGCCTGCGTGCCATGTTTGTAGCACAAACTGTCCTTTTCGTCTCGGAACAGAATATGTAGGATTGCAATTATCTACTATTATTTGAGAGGTTACTCTATAATAAAACCATTTAAGTGAAAATTCCTTTGCAATTACAACATCGTTCTCCAAGCCCGAACTTTCTTTTGTTCCGTTATATGCCCAAACAAACTTTATTTTGTCTTGACAATTTTCTCGCAGATAATCATAAACACATTTCGGATTACAAGTAACTTTTTCCCCAAAAAAAACCGAAAACATAATTTGGTTCTGCCTCAGCGGAAATATAAACAAAACTCTGGACAACATTCGAACTACGAGCTTTACAATATATTTCAAATATACTTTCAATCTGTCCACTGCTTCAGCCCCTTCAAAATACTAACGGTTCTCTCAATACCGGTTTTTATACCGTAATTTGGGTTCCAACCAAGTTTGTGCAACTTACTTCCATCAAGCCTTGCCTTCGTAGCTGTGCTGTATCCTGCTTTCTCCACATCATCAGGCAGTTCAAATACAACTTTTGATCCAACATAGTCGGCAATTACACCTGCCAGGTCTTTCAGCATAATATCTCCGTTCTCATCTGCAATGTTGTAGGCTTCACCCATTTTCCCCTTAAGCAACACTGTCAGCAACCCAGCAACCGCATCTGTTACATATGTATATGAGTAATACTGAGTACCGGCACTCTTAAGTACAATATCCTCTCCGGCGATTCCCTTGCGAATAAACTGGCTGATTGCTTTTGTATCGCTCATCAACATCGTTGGTCCATAGGATCTCGTTAATCTGGGAATAACTACATCAAGTCCCGTTTGACGGATATAAGCCTGACACAGTGCCTCTCCGCATCTTTTGCTCTCCGGGTATCCGGCACGCATGGTGTTGGAATTAATATAACCGCAGTATTTCTCGTCAAAGAATTCTACATCCCCGCGGTTCTCTCCATAAATCTCATTCGAAGAAGCAAAAGCAAATCTTTTTGCTTTGTGAGCAACTGCAAATTGAAGCATATTATTTGTTCCTATAATATTTGTGGTCACTGTACCTATTGGATCAGTCGCATATGCTACAGGATGTGTATTACTTGCCATGTGAAGTACATACCCAATTTCCTTAACTTCAGCAATTTCCAACGGCAAATTTATATCGTGAGATATAAATCTGAAATTAGCATCATTCCAACAATATTGGAATCTTTCCTGTGCTTTTGCTTCGTTCCTACCCAATGCATAGATTTTGCAATTCAAGCCGGAAACGCTGTTTTTGTACATGATTACATCTATCAAACAGCTTCCAACTAATCCACTTGCACCGGAAATCAGAATAGAACTGTCTTTCAACTTATCCCAAGGAAAATCCAATTCTGCAACACACTCAATATCTTCTCTATAAAATTGATTTTCGTATACTCTCATTATTTCAGCCACTTATCTTTATCTGTTTTCAAATATGCCTTAAACGTTTCCAAATCGTCCTTTGTAGTCAATTTGATATTCTTGTCCGAGCCTGCCGCAAAATACAAGCGTTCACCCAATTCTACCATCATAGTGTTGGCATATGAAGAACCGTAAATTCCGATTCCTTCTTCAAAAGCTCGGTGATAGCCATTGTCAATCAAGTCAAAACGATAAGCCTGAGGTGTAGATACCCTGCGCAAAGTTTCTCTTGGTATGTATTTTACCGTTGAAATTTCATCATCAACCACAAAAATCTGCTCATTATATGGCATAGATGTAACCGCATTTCCATATTGCTTGCACTTACTGATAACATCGGAGAGAACTGTTTCATCTACCATCGGACGAATTCCATCATGGATAATGACAATGTCATCAGGCGCACACTTGTCCTCAAGATTGAAAACACCATTGCGGATTGATTCCTGTCCGGTTGCTCCGCCGCTGACTACCCATTTTAGCTTAGTGATATTGTACTGTTTAGCATACGCACGCAGCACATCATGCCAACCATCAATATAGACAACCTCTATGGCATCAATCTGAGGATGACGTTGAAAGCCCTCCAAGGTGTATATGATAATCGGCTTGTCGTATATGGTGATAAACTGCTTCGGGATGTCCTGACCCATTCTATGACCGGAACCACCGGCAATTATCAAAGCAACATTCATTACTTTCCCTCCAACTAATTACAATTAAGATTTATCAACTACATTCAATCATTCACTATATTCAATTCTCCGTATATCATGCTTATCTCTATCAACATCGTTTGGAAGAATCATATAGTCACCATAAAAACTGCGAAGGTATTCATCATATTTTTCCGCGCCATAAAACTCGCTGTCCTCAAACCCATATTTCTTCAAATTGCCAAGTAAAGATTTCTCAATTATTTCTTTTGACATATATGCGCCAAAGAAATTAACCACTGTATCGGATGAATCATAAGAGTATTTAGTCAAACCACGTTCAATTCTTTCCAATATCTTTTTTGTATTCAATTTCTTTCCGAATCTTGTCACCTGCAAAAAACGTATCACTTTTTGTTGATACCACGGTCTTCCAGGACGATTCAAATTAACAAGCTCATCAAAACAAGATGCGTGGTACAAAAAGCGCCAAAAAGTCATGTGCCAGAAATGAAATCTACTTCTAAACTTTCCTTTTGGCAACCCATCAAATGGGAAAATGTCAACCCAAGCATTTTCAACAATTTCAACAGAATTGGAGTTGTTGTATATTTCGACTCTGGTATCCACTACCCTGCTAAAATATCTGTGATAATTGGCGTTACTTTTATAGTTCAGGAAAGCATACCCTTTAGGCATTTCAGCTGGGGCAATTTTTAGAAATATTTCATAATCCTCCCGTGGCATTCCCATATCAACGTCATCATCCCACGGAATAAAGCCCTTGTGACGAATAGCGCCAAGCATAGTGCCACCAATCATAAAATATCTCAATCCATACTTTTCACATATTGCTACAAATACTTTGATATTCTCTAACAAAGCTAATTGTAATTTTCGTAACTCACTATTATCAGTTTGATTGTATGTTGCTTTCCAACTTTTCTCTGACATCAACTTTTCCTCCATTTAACATCCTTTGAGCATAAAAGTTCGCCCACAAAATCTCCGGATCGCTTTCCGGCTTAAAACAGTCTATTCTTTTGTTGATCAATTCATCAAACTTGCCAATTTGTCGGGCAGGAGTACCCCCCACACATATCCGCTAGGTAAGTCTTTTGTAACAACTGCACCTGCGCCTATAATGGTATTTTCACCAATACGAACTCCCGGCAAAATAATACAATCTGAGCCAATGAATACATTATCCATAATCTCTATACAATCATATAATTTAGAATATTTTTTATTTAGCAAGTTTGTCATCGTCATATCGATTCTGTCATGACCCAAAAAGCGCACATTAGTGGCAATAGTTATGTTGTCATGGATCCTTAATAATTTAGGATCAGACGGAAATATTCTGGAATAAAAGTACACATTATTTCCAATGCCCGCCAAAACATCATGTTTTCTCAAAAAATTTGCACGTGCAAAACCGTCTTTGAGTGCCATGAAGTATGCTTTTTGAATGAACATTAAGTATCGTCCCATTTGATATTCTCCTTGAAATTCCTAATTACAATTCATATAGCCAAATACCTGTCAGTAAACTACTACGCTTGTAGAGTGGTCACCTCATCGACTATTGCATTTACAGCACATAGCGAATGTTCATTACACTTTTTCCTAGTAACTCACAGCCCTGCAATAAGTAACTTAATTACCGTTTGTCATTATGCCGCTTATTCAAATTTCCAAAACTTTGTCTTTTCGCCGCGACGTCAAGTGACGTCTGCAGAACAGAACAAACTTTTTGTACATATCATAAGTCATAAGCATCTTTTCAAGTCAATCTGAAAAATAGGCAAAAAAATAAGCCCTCCGAGGAGGGCTTATACCATCAATATTTTAAATTACTGTGGATTTTCATAATCCATTACTTTTCTCAAAAGCTAATTTATACTCATATAATCCAAAAAACGCCAAATAAGTTCTCTCGCCGAGTCTTCCATCCGAGCATATTCCTCACTTGAAAGAAGCTCCTGCCTCTTCATCGCATCATTACTAATCTTCGCAAACTTCAACACTCCGCCTAAGTCTTCAGATAGCTTATCTATCTTATCATCAGAAATTTTTGCCGGCTCTATCATGTAAAAACAATAATCCGCAGGACACTCGCTCGCTATTTCAGATAGATGGTATGGTTCCGGACTTAAGTACAATACAACGGTGATGCACGGCAACAGACCACCATCTTCCAAGCAATCCCACGTTTCAATCTGAGTGGCATACAATCCGCTTTCGAACAGACACGCCTTTACGGGCAACGCATTACTCATTTCTGTCTCCACCAAGAGCACACAATAGAAATGCTCCGTCTTCATCAAGAATAGATTTCTGTACATACTCAGAAATTTCTCAAGTGTTAGCTTGCTCCCATAACCCTTTAGCTTATAGAAGATTGGCATAATGTCCACCGGAATCATTTCCGATGGATTCAATTTTTCCTCTTCAAGAATAAAGTGATTGATAACTTCTGCAATCACATCCTCCTGTCCAAAATAGTCCTTGATAGCATCGATAGCATCGTCTAAACTGTTCACTGTGCTCATCTCTCTTCCAATTTACTGTTTTTTCGACAAATTAGCTACGAAATATTTTTCACATGAGTCAAGAAATGTGAAGAAAGCACTACAAAAGAGCCTCTGAAGTCACTCTGCTTGCTATAATAGAATGCTTATGCAGGTGAAAAAATAACAGGAGGCAATTATGACAACTTATATAACAGTTGGACATCGTATCGGCTACTTACGGAGGCAGAAGGAGCTTTCGCAGGGGGAACTCGCAGAGAAAGCAAATCTTTCACGAGAGTTTATATGTATGGTAGAAAATAACAAGACAGGTCTCGGAGTGGATTCGCTTATAAGCATTGCGAATTCACTCGGAGTTTCGGCTGATGACATACTTGTTGATTGCTTGGAACATTCGGCATCTACAGCAGATAGTGAACTGCACCGGTTACTTTTGGATTGTACGGAGACTGAAGAGTATATACTCACACAGACAGTGAAAGCACTGAAAGCAATTCTCTCATCACGGGGAATCTAACTACAAAGTAACATAAAATAAAAAACTGCATAAGACACGACTGCACTTGGGATTTGACGTCCAAGTGCAGTTTGTGTCTACACAGTTCAACAATCGGTTTTGCTGTCTCACCCCGCCATCCCCCTCACCTCCCTATTCCCGCTCATAGGCACACAAAGATACTTTGCCGCATCCGCACCGGCAAGATAAATCACTATCGGCAGGCAGAAAAGGGCGAGGGTGACGACCATCGCTGTTGTCGGGCTCTGGCATTTCGACGAAATCCAAAGTAACAGAAGCGAAAAGAGAATCAGAACCACCGTTCTGTAAGTAAGGAGTATCACGAGATAGCCCCAGATAGGGAGTTCTCCGAGGGCGAACATATCGCTTATGCAGTTCACGCCTGACGTGATGCCATCTGTGCCGTATGCCGAAAGAATCTGGACAAAGTACGGGATATTCACGCCAAGGCTCACAACGATTGCGAGCAAAATCGCAATAATACAGTTATGCCGGTAGTAGGTTTTTCTGCCGGCTTTTGTCGTATAGAAGACATAGCCGATCCGACAGCGGTTGTCATAGGCGACAATCGGAGAAAGCATCAGGCAGAGTGCGGCTATGGCAATCAGCCCGAGAATGTAGTCCTGTCTGAGGGTATCCAGTCCGAAAATGAGCCTATAGCCGGTCTGATAGAACATGTCGTCGGTACCCCTTGCCTATAGAGATGAGATATTCGTACTGATTCTCCGCCTTTTCAAAGCCTCGCTCGGCATAATCGGAATCGAAATTTGCGGGTTCAGTGGCTATAAACTCTGTTGCTTCCTCGTCGGTCATCTCGGAAATCCGGGTGCAGTAATAGAGATAATAGTTGTCATCGGGGTTGTAGGGCTTTGAGTAGTTGAACGCCGTATAAAGCTGAATCGCGAGGACTGCCACTATTATCACTGCGCCCTTGTGCATAACGAGAGCTTTGTAGGCGGTATAGCTGAAAAGACTTTTGGGAACACGCTTTGAGAATGCCGAGACGGAGTTTCTTTTAATCTCCGAAATGCTGATTGAGGAATAGAGGCGGCAGACCACAACCGTAACTATCACGAGCCCGATTACTATGCAAATCATCGTGCAGGCGAACAGGTTCACGGGATAGCCGAAGAAGTTGATGTTTGTGTAGGTTTTGAGGAAGTTTCCGGGCTGAGTGAGTGCGACCAGGTTTATATATTTCAGCGGGGAGAAAATCGAGTTGCCGGAAATGAGGGCATAGAGAGCCGTCTCGACTGCGGCTATAGCAATCGTCATGAGATATGCCACGATGTTTGAAAGCCTTATGAACAAGGCGGAGACTATCAGGGCGCAGAGGGTCAAGGCAAAGAGCTTGATTATGAAGCTGTAAACCAGCAAATCGCCAACAGTTATGGCAAGATTACAGCCTAAGTAGCCTTCGATGGATTGCACCGCACGGCTAAGGTCTCCCAGTCCGCAACGATATTCGCCTACAGCCAGATCGCTCAGGTACATGATTCCAAATGCCGCAGAGCATATTGTGAAGACTACCGCCGACTTTGCGAGAGCAAGCCTTGCTCTGCCGTATTTCAGAGGCTTTATGAGAGCCACAACTCCCGATTCCCTGTCTTTGTAGAAGACGGCTGTAACGCAGGCGAGGAGCGAGAACATCACGAGTATATCGGTAGCCACGTTGTCGGTAGCCAGAAGGACGCCGTTCGATGGAGCATAGGTCGGCGTGACGTCCCGGACGGCTTCATATGCCGACGGAGTTTTTACTATATTCCGGTAGGAAAAGCTGTCGGTGTCGGCGAAGATTGAGACAGAAGTCATCGTCTCGGCAGTAGTATTTATCTCTGCAAGATAATCCTGATAGCCGAGTACTTCCTCAAGTCGGGATATTTCGCCGCTCAGAATCGACATATCCTGCCAGTAGTATTCGCAGTATACCGGCTCACCCGTCTGCCGAATGGTCTGATATAATTCTTCGTCATATCCGAGAACTTCTTCGGCGGTCATTCCACTTACGTCTTCCAAGTAGGCTTTATACTCAGCATCCGAGAAGTTGCCGAAGCTCTTTGTCGAGGCGATGTAGATATTCAGAAGAATTGCCGCCGCAGTCACTAAGAGAAAAGCCTTGTTGTGAAAGAGCTTATACAGCTCGTTTTGAAAAATTCTCATCACATATCACCGTACAACTGCATATACAGCCCTTCAAGGGTTTTCTCGCCGTCTGTGACCTGTGCCGTCAGCTCGTCCACCGTTCCGCTGTCGATGAGTTCGCCCGATTTGAGAAGCAGGATGCAGTCGGCGATGGTCTCAATGTCCGAAACTATGTGGGTTGAGATGATGACTATCATGTCTTTTGAAAGAGACGAGATAAGATTTCTCGTTAAGACCCTTTGCTTCGGGTCAAGACCGGCTGTCGGCTCATCCAAAATAAGAAGATGCGGGTTTCCGAGAAGCGACTGAGCGATAAGCGCACGCTGTTTCATTCCGCCGGAAAAGCCTCCTATTTTCTTGTTGGCAACGTCCGAAAGCTCAACAAGTCGGAGAACCCTTGCGATTTCGCCTTCAATCGCAGACTTTTCGATTCCCTTAAGCGCCGCTATGTAGCCCATGAAGCGTTTCAGGGTGAACGACGGGTACAGCTCCTGCTGTTGCGGCATGAAGCCGATTTCGGAGCGATATTTCGAGCCGAGGTCACAGATATTTTTGCCGTTCCAGAGAACCTCCGAACCTTTGTCGGGCTCAAGATTCTGGGTCAGAATGTTCATAAGCGTTGACTTTCCCGCACCGTTCGGTCCCAATAGCCCATAGATGCCGTCGGAGAAGTCAAAAGAGAAGTCTTTCAGGGCATGCTTGGTACCGTAGTGCTTATTGAGGGTTGAGATTTTTAAGGTGTTCATATTTCGTCTCCTATGAGTTCATCCTCGGCAATTTTCACATAGCAATAATCACCGTCAAGATACTTCAGCACAAAGCCGTCGGCAGCGTGGCAAACAACCGAGTATGAGTAGTTGTCATCAAGATTAAGGCTGTATTGCTTTCCTGTGGAGATTTCGATTGCAATTTTCGACCATGTGTCGAAGATATAGCCGCCGCAGACTTCATAGGAGCCGGAGCCGACTTCTATCTCTTCGCCGTTCGGAGTGAGGACGATTTTGCCGGTATCGCCGTTCAGAATAAGATAGCCGTTCGACCATTCGGAAATATTTGCTATGTCGCTTTCACTGAACTCGCCGGTCTCGATGCTATACATATAGCAGTCGTAGTTATACCAGTCTGTATTCTTGTAGTCATCCTGCATAATATCCTCTATCGTCGGCTCATCGCCTTTCAGATAGCTATACTGAAGATAAATTTTGCCGTTATATTTGCCATAAACCCAGTCTTCGCCACCGTCATATGAGCCTACCTCCGCTATTTCGCTATACTCGCCGGAGGAAAGGGAGTAACTGCTGAAATATATCGTCCTCTGGTTGGTGCTTGTGCCGTAGGCGTCATAAACGCTTTGCTCGGAACAGAAATAGAGGGTGTCGCCGGTCAGGACGATTCTTTCATAGACGTTTACAGTTCTGTTGGAGACGGTTTTGAGCTTCACGCGTGAGGTTCCGTCGGTCTCTGCGCTGTAAATCGAGAAGTAATTTTCATAGCCGTCATCGCCCATAGCCACACCGGTTACGAAATAATAGAGCTTTCCGTCATACAAAAATGGGTGATTATACATTCCGAATGATGAGCAGGTCTCCGAATCGGTATGGGTGCAGTTCGGATAAGGGCAGACAATGACCGACACCATGCTCTCAAAGTCCACAAAGTGAAGCCTTGACAAGGAGTCGACAAACAGCTCCCTGCCCTCGCCGACATCCGTATACTGGCTGATGACTCTTGAAGTAGATTCGGTTTCATCTGTGCCGCTATCTCCGCAAGAGGTGAAGATTGCAATACAAAGTGTTATTGCAAGAATTACTGATAACAGCTTCTTCATGATTGGCTCTCCCTCCATTCGGCATACTGCCTGTTTGCCTCGGCAATTATGTCTTCTATGCCGCCTTCTTCAAGAAGCGCACGGAAATCGGAGATATATTCGTCAAAATCGGTGTATTCCGTGAGGCGGTTGTATGTCATCTCGCCCATCACACCGAGGACATCCACGCACTGCTGATATACTTTGCTGTCGTCAAACACAAAGTTGAAGTCTTCATTGACATATGCTTCTTCGAGGGATGTCTTGTACACTTCGGCGATATTGGATGGTTGTCGGGTTGTGGGAATGTTCAGCAAAAGATTTGCAAACTGTTCATATGAGAAGTAGTATGAGGAGCTGCTGATTCTCCCGTCGCTGTACATTTCCGATTCATAATCGGCGTAACACATACGCTTATTTAGTTCCTCGTCTGTGAGCATGGTTGCGATGAAATCAAATGCCATGTCCTGATTTTCACTGGTGTTGCTTACTCCGAGAGCATAGCAGAAGGTCATATCTCTTGTGAGGACCGGCTGTGAATCATCATACACAGCATATACCTGTTTATAAATCGGCTCACCGGTTTCGATGTCGGTATCTGCCCAGTGGTTGAAGAGCTCGCCACTTTCCGGCGGGTAATCTACTATACAATCAAGGGCAAAATAGGATGTGGTGTAGGCTGTTGTCAACAAGTCCTCATTATAGAGGGTAAACGCCGTCTGCAAAGTGGAGATATAATCCTCGTCATCGAGCCAGCTTATTGCGGTTTTGTTTTCTGAGTCCCAATATACTCCCGACGTAAGCTCGGTTTTATCGTAACTGGTATCGACAAGCAGTGACGAAAATGACGAGTAAACGGCTTTGCTCACGCTTTCGCTTTGGATAGTCTCAAGCAAGTCTGTCTGTTCGGTGAATGATTTTGAAAAGTCATATCCGTATTCGTCAGCCAATGCGGCATCTATATAATATAGATGAGTGGACTTTATGGAGCCGTTGCAGTTGATTCCATAGACAGTGCCGTTGTACCTGTATGCCTTCCAAAGGTTCTCTGGCATCATCGAATAGAGAGTCTGCCCGACCTCGGTATTTTCAAGATAATCATCAAGCGGCAGAAGCAAATCATCTCTTATGGCGTAATAATAATTTGCGGTGCTGATGATGTCGATCTGTTCCCCGCTGTCTACTTTTGCCTTCAGATCGCTGTACCAGTCGCTGAGTCCGACATTCGAGCAGTAATCGCTGTAAATTGAATTATTCTCGGTGAAGTCGAAGCAGATGACATAGTCCTTGCCGAGCTCATTAAGATACTCGTTGACGGCTTCGGTTATATAGCGGTATCTGTTGCTACCGATACACGCGATGACAAGAACCGTTTTATCAGGGTATTCCGCCTGAATCTCCTCATAGGTCTGGATGTCCGGCGATTTTGAGTATTGCATGGTGCTCCCGTCTTCAAATTCTTCGTAGTACTGAATATAACCGTCATCATCCATCCACGAGGTGATGTAATACTCGTGAGTCGTGGCTTCGGTGGTGGTTGCGGCGGTGGTTGTAGCCGCCGTTGTGGTTTCGCTTTCATGCGGGAGGTCTTCGCTTGAGCATCCGCAACCGCAGAGCATAACTGCAAAAATCAGAACTAGTGTAAGTAGTCTCTTCATGCTATCTCTTCCCCTATCAATTCACTTTCCTCAATCTTTACATACCCATCATCCTGCCTAATGATATAGCTTCCATCAAGGTACCAGACGACCCAGCCGTCATAGTCGCTGACGGTGTATCTCTTGCCGGTTCTGAGGTTGATGCACTCTCGCTCAGTGCCGCCGGAGAAGAGCATGTCGTTCACCACGCTATAGGTTGACATTCCAAGCGGGGTGAAGTTTTCGTAAACGCTCTCGTTGCCTTTGGAGTCGAAAACAGTCACGGTGGTGCCGGAAATAGCGATGAAGTAGTCGCTGTCAACAACGAAGTTGTCATAGCTGTCGTCGGAGCCGGGCATATCCCAGTCTGCGAAGCTTTCCGAGGCGATGTCATAGCAACAGTAGTGATTCTCATAAAGAGCCGTGAACTCATCCCAGTGCTCTGTCATGTAGTCGAAGTCTTCCCACTTCTCATCCCAAGGCTCATCAAGGGCATTTTCGGTCAGGTAGATTTTGCCGTTATATTCGCCGTAGATTGTCACCCCGCCGTCGTAGCCGGAGTCGAGCTCTCCCAAGCAGTAAAAGCTCTCGGTGGAATAGTCAAACCTATAGAGCCAGAAAGTCTCGTTGCCGGTGGCGATGAAGTTGACTGCATCAAACTCCGACTCCGTGCCGACAAAATAGAGGCTGGTCCCGACCAGAAGTGCCTTTTCCGAATGGTAAAGCTCGATATTCTCGGCAGTCGTCACCTTCCGGCGGTTGGAGCCGTCTATAGAAGCCGAATAGGCGACGAGATTATTCTGCGGCAAGCCGTCGCTGTTTGTGATTGTCTCTTGCACGAAATAGTAAAGCCCGCCGTTCACCGCTACGGGATGATTTATGATGCCGAAGGCTGTGCATTCGTCCGGGTCATTATGAAGACAGTTAGGCTTCGAGCAGATATATGTGTAAGCCATGGTTGTGAAGTCGATATACACAAGCTTCTCGCCGTCCTCGTAAAACTCGCCGTTGTTATACAGATTCGAGAAGACATAAACCGCCGACGACTCCTCATATCCGTCAAGAGTCTCCGCTGTAATCCTGCTCCCGCAGGAAGTAAGCATCAGCGCCGCCAATAATACCGCTAAAATTTTAATCATAGTTGTTTGCCCTCCACTCTGAATATTGCCTGTTTATCTCCTCTAAAAGCTCATCAATCCCTGCTTCTTCAAGCTCGGATTTCAGGGCGGCAAGGTCTGCTTCGACCGATGAATAATACAAGTATGAGTGATTCTTCACAGCCTCCTGAACAGAACTGTAGAGTTCTTCACAGCCTCTGACGTCAAAAGCGAAGCCGACGGCTTCACTTGCATCTGCCGGTTGAGCGTTTTCCAGAATATCCGCAAACAGCTCATTCATATCTTCCGGCATATCGCCGTAGGAATCGGTTATCAGCGGGTTAGCGAAGCGGTAATTTATCAGATATGGCTCATCTTCACTGTTGCCAAACGAGAGAAGATTGTTGAGGGTGCTGTCGGTCTGACTAAGGAGGATAAATTCAAAAGCTTCGGATTTATGCTCCGAGTCGGAATAGATGCTCACGCCGCCGGCGGAAGATGAGGTGTAGGTGAAACTTGTATTGTCGGCAACGGTGGTGAAATCGGAATAGGTGTCGTCGCCGGTTTCAAACTGGGTCTGTTTGCCCGTGAAGGACTTTCCCAAGTTGAGGGAATAGGTGCTTGTCGATATGCCATAGCTTGCGAGATACATGCCGCTGTAATTCTCCGCATCGTCAAAGATTAGCCCTCTGTTTTTGAGTTCATACCAGAGCTCAAGGCTTTCAGAAAAACTGTCGCTGTCAGCGAGACTGACAATTCCGTCATCATAGGAAGTGCCTATTATTCCGGCAAAAACAAACTCTTTGTAAAGGCTCGAATAATTGACCTTGATTCCACGGCAGTTTTCTTCGGTCATAATGGTCTCAACTAAATCGAGTTGCTCAAACAGCGATTTATCATAGTCCCAGTCGTACTTGTCGGCAAGCTCGGTGTTGATGAGATAGTAGTTTGTGTCGGTTCTTCTCACTCCGAGACTGAAGCCACCGAAGCTGTAGAGAGTGCCGTTCACCTTGAAGGATTCCCAATATTCTTCAGGAAGCGAGTTGTAATACTCTGTCGCCTCCTCAGAACTTTCAAAGTAGCTTTCAAGTGGCTCATAGATTCCGTTCAAAGCATTGTAATAATAAGCTGTGATAATCGGCTCGTCGGAACTTGTAACCATAACCGTCAGAATGTCCGCTTGCCCGCCGGATTCTAGATAATCAGTAAAGCAGTCGAGCATGGAGTCATAGTCTCCGTTATCGTACTTGACTGTTGCCGCAGTCATGTTTAAGGGATAGTAGCAGAGAACATACTCCTTGCCGATGGAGTCAAGATACTCGTTGATTTCATCTATAGAAATCTCAATTTCGAGACTGCTGTCAGCCGTCAGAGCAAATCCGACCCAAACGAGAACCGTTTTATCAGGGTATTCGGCTTGAACTTCTTCGGCGGTCTTGTAGGAATAGAGAGTGAATGCAGAATAGAGAGCATCTTTGTCAATCTCACTTGTTTCGCCGGCGGTCTGTTCGGTTGTGGAAGCGGTTGTAGTAGCCGCCGTTGTGGTTTCACCTTCCTGCAAAGTTTCACTCTCGCAACCGCAAAGGGAAAATGTGAGGGATGCGGTTAGGATAAGGGATAATAATTTTTTCATGAGTAGCTCTTCCTCCATTCCGAATATTGCCGGTTGACTTCTTCTAAAAGCTCATCAATCCCTGCTTCTTCAAGCTGGGATTTAAGTGCGGCAAGGTCTGCTTTGACTGATGAATAGCCTACATATGAGTGGTTCCAGGCGGCTCTTTCCACAGCCGCATTGAGCTCTTCATAGCCCCTGACATCAAACGCAAAGCCTATTGCTTCGCTCTCTTCGGCGGGTGAAGCTGTTTCAAGAATTTCCTTGCAAAGCTCGTTCATATCCTCTGGCATATCTCCCGAGCTATCGGAGTATGGCAGGCTTATAAGTGGATTATAGAACCTGAACATGTTGAGCACCGGGCGAGCATCCGACACGACACCATGGACGATATTATAGTCCTCGCCCTCTATGCCATAGGTCAGAAGATTATTTAGATATGCATCAGTCTGGCTGAGAAGTATAAAATCAAACGCTTGAGACTTGTATTCAGAACCCGAATAAATTCCGATTCCGCCCAAAGCCTGAGTATAGTGGTAATCGGACATCGGCACAACTGTGTAATCAGCGGTGTTGTCTTTTGAATCGACTATCTTCTGAATATGAGACCTTATTTCAAACCTCAGCGGATTAATATAAATGAAGCAATCGTCAAGCCCAACGATGTCGTAATTTTCGAGAACTTGGGCGTTTTTCAACTCATACATCATTTCAAGATAAGCTTCCAATTTGTCGCTGTCTGCAAGACTTACCGCAACGCCGTTCTCACTGTCGAAGGAAATGCCGTCCATGTAAATGAATCGATCGATAAGATATGCCGAAGAATAGCCGGCTGAAACTCCCGCACAACCCTCGGTCTGCATTACCTCTTCTATGATATCAATCTGTTCGGTTATAGTCTTGCTAAAATCCCAACCATATTTTTCGGCAAGCTCGGTATTGATATAGTAGTAGCAATCTGCTCTTACGCCGACTTCATAACCACCGAAATTGTAAAGAACGCCGTTCACCCGGAATGAATCCCAGTATTCTTCCGGAAGGGAGTTATAATACGCCATAGCTTCCTCTAAGCTCTCGAAATAGCTGTCAAGGGGTTCATAAATTCCGTCATAGATGTTGCTGAAGTAAGCGTTGATAAGTCCGTTTCCCGAAGTGCATGTACAGCGGGCTAGTATATCAACCTGTTCACTCGACTCAAGCTGTTCTATATACGCATCTCTTGCATCGTCATAGTAGAGCGTGGCATTATAGAAGTCAACCGGCGAAAAGCAGATGACGTAATCCTTGCCGAGAGAAACAAGATAATCGTTGATGGTGTCGATGGGTATGAGCCTTGTATCTTCTGCGGGATAATCATACCCCAGCCAGACCAGAACCGTCTTGTCGGGATACTTCGCCTGAATTTCGTCTGCCGATTCATAGTAATTAGGGTAGTATTTATGTCTGTAGATATTTGTGCTGTGTCCGTTTACATAGGTCTCCTCTACTATCAATACGCCGTTTTCCTCCGTCCACGAAGTGACGTAATATTCTTCTTCACTTTCGGGAACGGTCGTGACGGCAGAAGTCGTAGCCACCGTTGTGGTTTCGCTTTCCTGCGGGAGGTCTTCGGTCGAGCTTCCACAGGATGTGAAAACCGTCAGGCAAAGTGTGATTGTGAGAATTATGGATAGTAATCTTTTCATGGTGAACCGCCTTTCATTTGTGCTTTCATAATAACAGACACCGAATTCGGGCGGTTGGGTGCAAAATCGGTGGGGAGAAGCGAAAATTGTCTCCCCACCGACTTTAGTGGCTTTCATTCCGCCGATATCCCCATCAGCTCCTCCCCTTTCCACTCGATATCGACCTGCCATTTGTCGTAGATTATGACCTTCTCAACGAAAGTTTCCGCCATTTTGCAGGTGAGCCGGGTCTCGTTTCCGAAGAGCCTGACGCTTTCCATCAGGGCGTCGAGCTCGGGCTTACGGCGGTTGCGGAGGGCTCGGGTCCGGGACTCTCTTTCGTGAACGGCGGCGAGTGCCGACCTGATTGAGTCCGACTCTTCGGACAGCTTCCTCTTCTCCAATGCAAGACCTTCGCGGGAGATTTCGCCCGAAGCATACGACTCATAGAGTGCGAGCTTCTGCGATTCGATGTTGTCAAGCTCGGCTTGGAGCTCCGCGGCTTCCTCTCCGAGAAGCTCAAGGCACCCAATACGGTTTCGCTCTGCTTCTTCGGCTTTGCCGCAGGCGACCTCAAGAAGCTTTATCCACTGCCTCAGGCGGCGAAAAACCAGCTCGTTAAGGAACTCCTCGGAGAATCGGTCATCGGGACAGCCGGAGCTCAAGCCGGTTTGCCCGGAATGTGAGCACCGGAAAAAGCACTCGTCATAGACGTTTTCTTTGTATGCCATCGCATAGCCGCAGTTGCCGCAGAAAACCTTGGATTTGAGCTGATAGCGGCGGCTTTCGGGCGACTTCTTTCTTCTCCCCGTAAAGATTTTCTGAGCCTCGGCGAAGGTTCCGGCGCTGACAATCGCAGGGTGATTATCGGGGATTTTCTTTGGACTGTCGATGGCGACGCTCTTCTTTGAGCCGGCGACCACGCACCTTCTCTTCTGCAGGATATAGGTGCCGGTGTAGACCTCGTTTTTGAGAATCTGCATCACCTTTGTGCCCGTCCAGGCGGCAAAGGCGCTCTTTTCAGAGGAGCACGCTTTGCCCTTTATGCGGTGTTCACGGTTATAGGTCGCAACCGTCGGGATGTTCTCGCGGTTGAGGATTTTTGCAATCTCACCCGTCGTCCGGTCTTCGCAGGCAAGCGTGAAGATATGCCGAACCGTCGCCGCGGCTTCCTCGTCAATAAGAACCTTCCCGGGGTGCTCCCCGTCCTTCAGATAGCCGAACGGCACGCCGAAGAAGAATTCGCCGTTTTCGCGCTTGACATCGAAGTTCGAAACGACCTTGCGGGACAAATCCCGGGAATAATAGGAGTTGACGATGTTCTTCATCGCGAAGTCGATTCCGCAGTCGTCCTGCCGACCGCTGTCGTAATTGTCCGAAACGGAGATGAATCGCGTCCCGAGAAACGGGAAAAGCTTCTCGATATAGTCGGCGCACTCGACATAGTTCCGTCCGAAGCGTGAGAAGTCTTTGACGATAACCGTGGTCACTACCCGCTTTTTGATTAGCCCGAGCATCCGCTGAAAAGCAGGTCTATCGAAGTTGGTGCCGCTGTAGCCGTCGTCGATGAACTCCTCGACGTCCTCGTTTCTGAGGTCTGGCATCTCTGAGAGATAGTCGGACAGGAGCTTGCGCTGATTCTCGACGCTGTTGCTGAGCTGTTTCCGCTCGTCCAGATCATCGTCGAGGCGGGAAAGTCGGATATAGAATGCAATCATTGCTCTCCCTCCCTGAATTTAATTGAAAAAGTTCCGTCGACACTATAGCTGAGCTTTTCGACAAATTCCGACAAAAGCTCCTTTTTCAAGTCCTTCCTGAGGAGCCTTTCAATCGCATCTGTCTCGTCAGTTTCGAGAATTTCTACACTTGAGGTGTCACTCAAGTGAATAATCCCGACCGTTTCGGTGGGGATTTCCTCAACCGTAATGCCACCTTCGGAAAGATGCCTTCTCAGCTCGTCCAGAACGTACTTATAAACCCTTTGCTCGGGGACGCTTGAAACCTTGACGGCGCAGGGCGGAGCGGCAGGGTCTGTCTTGCGATAGTCATTGTAGCCGCCGCAACGGTAGCGGAAATTGCGGATTGCCGGGGTGTTGCCTGCTCTGTCATACTGCATCGCTCGACCGCAGTTTCCACAGAAGAAGATGCCTCCGAGGACATTCGGAAACCTTTCCGAACGGATTGCGCCCTTTCGGAGGGCTTCAGCCTTTTGCCTGCTCCTCTCCTTCATTTCCCGGGAAATCTCCTCGAAAACATCCGCATCAACAAGCGGCTCGTGGGTGTCCGGGATGACGGCATAGTCGCCCTTGCCTGTTGTATTGTAGACGGTTGCGCCGGTGAAGGTGCGGTTTTCGAGGAGCTTCTGGACGCTGATGTGGTCCCACTTGTCGGAGCATTTTACGTTCAGGTACTTGCCCCGGGATTTGCGGTATTCAAGCGGTGTCGGCGCACCGATTTCGTTGAGACGGTCGGCGATTGCCGTCAAGCCGAAGCCTTCGGCTTTCAGCCTGAATATAAGCCTCACATAATCCGAGGTGTTCGGGTCGGGAAGAAGGTGATAGTTGCACCCGGGGTCGACCATATAGCCGTATGGCACCGACCAGAACGGGCGCTCTCCCGCTTTCTCCTTCGCCCTGAAAACCGCCAAGATTTTTCTTTGTGTTTCACGGGCGTACATTTCGTTAATCATGTTCTTAAGTGGCAGAATAAGGCTGTCCGAGTCGTCCTCGTTCAGGCTGTCAAAGCCGTCGTTTACGGAAATAAAGCGAATGCCGAGCTCGGGGAAGATGGTCTCGAGGTAATAGCCCGCCTCGACGTGGTTTCTTCCGAACCTCGACAGGTCCTTTACAAGAACACAGTTGATTCTGCCGTCACGAATGTCCTCCATCATTCTCTTAAACTCGACACGATCGAAGCTCAGACCGCTCCTGCCGTTGTCGGAGTAAATATCCACGAGACTGAGGTCGGGGTGAACCGATATGTACGATTCGAGATACTTTATCTGGTTCGTGATTGAACGGTCGTCCTCGAAGCCGTTGTTTTCATCCGAAAGCCGGGCGTAAATCGCCGTGCTCCAGATGCGCTTCTTCTTTCGCTCAAGATACTTCTCGGTCGATTTCGGGATTCTGTTTCGTCTGCTCATCTGCCCGCCTTCTTTCTGTATAAAGTGCTTCTGTATTCGCGGGTTCTGGCTTTCAGATAGGCATCTACGTCACCGACACCGGTGTCGAAATCCGCCTCAACGTCGATAAAGCCAATTTTGCAGGGGATGAAGTACTCGCGAATCAGGGTTGCGAGACCCGAAATGCTCGGGGCGACGGTGCGTGCGGCATAGACCAGAACGGTTTCTATCGCCGAGGCTTCGGTGTCCCTAAGAAGCCTCTGCCATGCGTCGTTGCCGGTGGCGCTCAGGGGCGTGCGCCGGCCGTTGTGCTCGGGGACTCTGACAACTCGGACATCATCGTCGCGATAAATCCGCATGAGCTTCAGCCCTTCCCGTTTCTCGAGATATTTCCTACATTCCGCAAGAGCACGCTCTGTGTCAATCGCTTCGCCATAGGCGGCGGGAGCAAGATAGATCGCGGCTCTATCAAGATAGATTGCGGCTCTATATTGCGGCTTCAAGTCCCGATTCTTCATACTTCGCCGCCTCCTTTCTTGCCTTGATTGCGCTGTCGTGGCGGAACCTGATGTCCATCTTCCCGCCTCTATTAACATAGACCTTGTCGACAAGCTCGCACATGACTTTTCTTTGGAGCGTGTCAATATCCCTGTACTTTTTGAAGCTCTCGAGCCAGCTTGCATCAGAAATCTCCGAAACAAGGCGGCTCCGCTTTTCGGAGACGGCTCTACTGTCCTGCTTTGCCCGCTCGATTTTGTCCGTATAGAGCTTCGAGTAATCCATATACTCGCTTCGGGTCAGGACTCCTGCGGAATAGTCGCCAAAGAGACGGTTTTTGAGCCGCCCGCACCTGTCCATCTCCTCCTCAAGGGACAAGAGCTCCCTGTCAAGGCTTTTCACCTCCTCCGAGTTCTCAGGCAAAAAGTCGAGATGCTCGATATCGTAAGCCGAAAGCGCCATTTTTCGGATTTCACGCAAGAGCCCGGCGGTCGCCTTCTTCTCGCTGATTCGGACAGAGCTTCTTCCCACCCTTTCGCAGTCCTTGCAGTTATAATAGCGATAGATTTTGTCGCCGCGATAGGTGGATTTGATGGTCATCTGCCTTGAGCATACGTCGCAGAATAAAAAGCCGGAGAGCGTCGCCGCACACTCTCCGCCGGTCGTCTTGATTTCTCTTTGCATTATCTCCTGCACCTGCTCGAACAGGTTCGGCTCGACTATTGCCTCGTGGGTGCCCGCAACTCTCGTCCACTCGTCCTTTGGGAGAAGCACCCTCTCGTCCGAGCGATAACTGAGCTTCCGGTACTTTCCCTGCACCAGCGTGCCGGTATAGCACTCGTTATGGAGGATATTATAGACGCTTCCCGCGCCCAGAGTGCCTTGGGGTTTCGCTTGAAGTTGCCGCTGACATGCACGCCTCGCTCCGTCTGATATTCATACGGCGAAAGGACACCGCTTTCATTGAGGCGGTCGGCAATAGTGCGGTTGCCATAGCCCTCAAGCTTCCAGTCAAAAATCTGCCGGACCGTCGGGGCGGCACTCTCATCCACAATCAGCCTTGAGCGGTCTTGGGGGCTTTTCTTGTAGCCGTACGGGACAAAGGACATCACGCACTCTCCCCGCTTTCGCATTGCGGAAAGCTGTGTCGTGATTTTCCGGGAGATTTCGCGGCAGTAGTAGTCGTTGATAAGGTTCTTCATCGGAACGGTCAGGAGGTCCGCACTGTGCTTTTCCTCCGCCGTGTCGAAGCCGTCGTTGATCGCGACGAGCCGCACTCCCATCGCCGGAAAGGTCATCTCGAGGTATCTGCCCACTTCGATATAGTTCCTTCCGAATCGGGATAGGTCCTTCACAAGAATGCAGTTGACAAGCCCGCTCTCCAGGTCCCGATAAAGCCGCTTCCAAGACGGTCGATCGAAGCTGGAGCCCGAATAGCCGTCATCAACATACTCGCCGACATACTTAAACTCGCTCCTGTCACGGATGTAGTCCTCAAGCAGCTTCCGTTGATTTGCGATGGAGTCGCTCTCGCGTTTGTCGCCGTCCTCCTGCGACAGCCGGAGATACAGAGCCGTCCGATAAACGACCTTCGGGCTTTCATTGCCGTAGTTAAATTTTTGTGCCATTTTAATATTCCTCTCAGATAACAAGCTAATAATGTTCGCTTGCTTAATGCTTGGATTTTAGCATAGGTGAGAGAGGTTTGCAACTTTCCCGCCAAATTGTCCCTTGACGATTCGGGAAAATACTACTATAATAAAATAAACAACTATTTTGGAGGGGTAATTATGTTCACAATGAAGGGCGAAATCCGTTTCAGCGAGACGGACGAGCAGGGGCGGCTCAAACTCGGAAGCCTCATCAACTATATGCAGGACTGCGTTATGCTTCACTCGGAATCGTTGGGAGTCGGGCTTGACTATCTCATAAAAAATCACCGTGCATGGCTTCTTTCGAGCTGGCAGGTGATTCTTGAGAGATGCCCGAGGCTCTATGATGAGATAACAATCGAGACAAGACCTTATGAATTTTCGAATTGCTACGGACACAGAAACTTTATCATAACGAATCAGAGCGGCGAGTTGCTTGTGAAGGCAAATTCTATCTGGGTTTACGTCAACACCGAGTCGATGAGACCGGTGAGACCGTCGGAAGAAGAAAAAGCCGCCTACGGCTTGGACGAAAAGCTTGAGATGGATTATGCTCCGAGAAAGCTGAGTCTCCCCGACGGGATGACCGATTTGCCGCCGATTCCCGTCAGAGCTGACGACATCGACGTTTATCATCACGTCAACAATGCAAGATATATAGAGCTTGCTTTGGGTCAGCTCCCTGAAATTGGGAACATAAGAGAGCTCAGAGCAGAATACAAGCGTCAGGCGCACCTCGGAGACACTATCTATCCGAAGATTGCGACAGTTGACGGCAGTTACTTTGTCGATTTGGCTGATGCGGACGGGAAGACTTATACTTCCGTGCAGGTTATTTCGTGATTTGTGTGCAAAAAAGAGCCCCCACACGGCGTGGGAGCTCTTTTTTAAGTACTGATTATTCCTCTACGGGTGCGCCTACGGGGCATACTGCCTGGCAGTTGCCGCAGGAGATGCAGGTATCGGGATCGATGACATAGGTCTCGTCGCCCTCGGTGATAGCCTCAACAGGGCACTCTGCTGCGCAAGCACCGCACTTAACACACTCTTCAGTGATTCTGTAAGCCATTGTAGTTTCCTCCTTGATAATTTTTTGGAAGTGACCGAGTGCCGACATCGACGCTACTCATAGGCACTGCCCATAGGCACCGCCCATCGACACCGCTCATACATATATCATAGCACATTTTCAGAAAAATACAAGATTAAATTTTGTCAGTTTGGCGATTTCGAGTTGAAAATATGAATTTTATATGCTACAATAAGCACAACTAAGATTGAAAGAAGGAGGTTATATGCTCAAAAATGCTCTTTCCGCAGTGTTAAGATATCTGCGGAGGCTCGACAAGCTGTTACTTCTGTTGGTTCTTGCATGCTGTTCGCTCGGGATACTTCTTCTTTACTCGCTCATGGTGAACAGCGAAACCCAGACAATCACCAACGCCGCCATCACCTCGTCGACCGTAAAAACCCAATTTTTCGCCGCATTGGTCGGCATAATCATATCGCTGTTTTTAGCGGCGCTTGACTATAGAAAATTCTCAAAGCTCTGGTTCATATATCTGCCCATAACAATCGGGCTGACGCTTCTTACTTTTACAAGCCTCGGGACATCAGGACTTGAGGGCTCGGACGACCAGGCGTGGATAATGATAGGTTCGTTCAGCCTGCAACCGTCGGAATTCTTAAAAATCGCGTTCATCCTTTCGCTGTCCTATCACTGCTATAAGACAAAGGACTTCTTCAATAACCCCTTAAATATCCTTGCACTCTGTGCTCATGCCGCAATCCCGATTGCTTTAATCATGCTACAGGGCGACGACGGCACGGCTATCGTATTCGTCGTGATATTCCTGGCGATTGTATTCGCCGCCGGAATTTCGTGGAAATATATCCTGGGGGCGTGTGTTGCCACGCCGATTGTGTTCTATTTACTCTGGAACTTCTATCTGCAACCGGTACATAAGAACCGAATACTTGCAATCATCAATCCGGCGGAATACGCGACCGAGGACTCGCTCTATCAGGTCAACAAGTCGCTCATCGCCATCGGCTCGGGGCAGTTGACGGGAAAGGAGCTTTTCGGCGGGGATTATTCCTATGTTCCCGTCTGCCACAGCGACTTTATCTTCTCCTATGCCGGACAGACCTTGGGCTATATCGGGTGCCTCACGATAGTGATTCTTCTGGGGCTCGTGTGCTTCAGAATTCTTGGGAACGGTCTCAGGGCTTCCGATACTCTCGGCAGGTGCATCTGCATGGGCGTCTTTGCCTATCTGTTCGTACACTGCGTTCTGAACATCGGCATGTGCGTCGGGGTTACGCCCGTAATCGGCATTCCGCTCCCCTTCTTCTCTGCGGGAGGCTCGTCGATGCTCTCGATCACCGTCGCGATGGGGCTCGTGATGAGCGTCCACTTCCACAGCGCCAAATATGATACTCTATTTAAAAAGAAATAAGAAACGAGGAAACAAACATGAGTAAAACTTCTTTTGAACAGCTCTACCCAACAGACGCAAAGGCACGCTTCGAACACGTTGAAAGCGAATTCGAGGCTCTCTTCAAGTATCCGGCGACCCGATTCTTCTCGGCTCCCGGGCGTACGGAGATTTGCGGAAACCATACCGACCACAACCGTGGACGCGTCGTTGCGGCGGCGGTAAACCTTGACGTTATGGCGGCTGTAAAGCCTCAGACCGACGGGGTTATCACAATCAAGTCGGAGGGCTTCCCCATCGACACAGTAGACACCCGCAACCTTGACGTTCACGAAAGCGAGAAGAACATTTCGGCTTCGCTTATCCGCGGCGTCTGCATGGGTCTTAAGAACCGCGGCTACAAAATCGGCGGCTTCACGGCTTATACCCAGTCGAACGTTCTGAAGGGCTCGGGACTTTCTTCGTCGGCGGCTTTCGAGGTGCTTATCGTCACTATCCTCAGTCACCTCTACAACGACGGCTCAGTTTCCGACATCGAGGCGGCGCAGATTGCACAGTATGCCGAGAACGTCTACTTCGGCAAACCCTCGGGACTGATGGATCAGATGGCGTCTTCGGTCGGCGGAGTTGTAGGAATCGACTTTGAGGATCTCGAGAATCCCGTTGTCAAGGCGCTTTCACTCGACCTTAGCAAATACGGCTACAGCATCTGCATAGTCGACACCAAGGGCAACCATGCCCACATGACACCCGAATATGCCGCTGTTCCGGCTGAGATGAAGGCTGTTGCCGGAATGCTCGGCAAGGAAGTTTTAAGAGAGCTCACAAGAGACGATGTTATAAACAATCTCCCGAAGCTCAGAGAGATTTTAGGTGACAGAGCCGTGCTTCGTTCGCTTCACTTCTTCGACGAGAACGAGAGAGTGGACGAGCTCGTCAAGGCTCTTGAAGAGGGCGACTTCGGCAAGTTCCTTGAGGTTATAAAGGCTTCCGGAAACAGCTCCTATAAATACCTCCAGAATGTATACGCTTCCTCAGTTCCGACCGAGCAGGGCGTTTCGCTGGGGCTTTACATGAGCGAAAGGCTTCTCAGTGGCAAGGGTGCCACCAGAGTTCACGGCGGAGGCTTTGCCGGAACGATTCAGGCGTTTGTGCCGGACGACATGCTCGAGGACTACAAAGCCGGCATGGAAAAGATTTTCGGCGAAGGAAGCTGTTATGCTCTTAAAATCCGTCCCGTAGGCGGAACAGAGGTATTGCTTGGATGAGAATGAGAAAAAAGGCACATCTTGAGGAAAGGCTCGAGAAGTGCATCGAAACCGGCAAGCTCATCATCCTTAACTGCGAGGACAGGAACTTTGTAACCTCTGTTGAAAAGAAAGAGTATCTCGACCTCCCCGCCCTTTTCGGAAACGACAACCCCATCATCATGGAAATCGGTTGCGGCAAAGGGCAGTTCGCAAGGGAGCTTTCGAAGCGCGAGCCGAATCTCAATATCCTTGCGATAGAGAAGACCTCGAACGTCATCGTCGAAGCGGCTGAGAAAGCTATCGCAGAAGAGATTCCGAACCTGATTCTGCTTCGGGCTGATGCGAACTATCTTGAGAAGTTCATCCCCGATAACAGTATCTCAGGGCTATGCCTCAATTTCAGCTGTCCGTATCCGAAGAAAAGCTATGTCGTTCACAGACTGACGCACCGAAACTTTCTTAAGATTTACGATAAGCTCTTAAAGCCGGATGCGGGAATCTTCCAGAAAACCGACAATCGGGAATTCTTCGAGTTTTCGATTCAGGAGTTCTCAGAATACGGGTTTATACTCAGAAATGTGAGCTTGGATCTGCATCACAGCGACTTCGAGGGGAACATCGTAACCGAGTACGAGCAAAGGTTCTCGGAGATGGGGCTTCCCATCTATCGGCTCGAGGCTTGGAAGCGCATAGGAAATTATTAAGATTTCATCTTATTTCTTGACAAATCCTGAACGACAGTGTATATTTATATGTAGAAATATTGTCCATGATATGGGCATATTGTAATTTCAAAAACAAAAAAATCACCCATGGAGGAAAGACAATGAAGAAATTTATCTCACTGCTCTTAGCGGCAGTAATGCTCCTTAGCCTCGTCGGCTGTGGAAGCACATCGACAGGTGAGTATCCCGACGGGGATATCGAAATCATCATCCCCTATAAGGTCGGAGGAACGACTGACCTGGCAGTAAGAGGCGTTCTTGACGCTATCCCCGATGATGTTCTGAGCGTTGACATCACCGTAACGAACACGGTCGGCGGCTCGGGTCTTATCGGTACTGAGGAGTTCATGCAGGCTGACGCTGACGGCTATACCCTGGGACTTCTTAACTGCGACCTCGTTCTGAACTACGTCACCGGCGCCACCGAAATCAACCCGATGGAAGACATGATTGCCCTCGGATGCGTTGAGCAGGACCCCTATTTCCTCCTTGCCGCTCAGAATGACAAGTTCTCGACATTTGCGGAGTTCATCTCCTATGCCGAGGCCAATCCCGGCGAGCTCGTTGTAGGCGTTACCGGCGTCGGAACCATCCCGAACCTCCTCGGAACTATCCTTACAACAGCAGGTCTTGACGTTCTCGTAGTTCCCTATGACTCTGCTCCCGACGCTATCGCCGCAGTATTAGCGGGCGAATCCGACATCTGCATCTCGGCTATGGCATCAGCCGCAGGTAACCTCGAATCGGGCGACCTCATCGCAATCGCCGCCACCTCTTCGGCACGCTCCGAGACCTTGCCCGACGTTCCCACAATGGCAGAGGTTGATGACAGATTCGCGGATGTAAACCTCCTGAGCTGGATTATGATCGCCGTTCCCGCGGGAACCGACGACGAAATCGTCGATTTCTGGAAGTCGGCTATTGCGGACGCTGTCGCCTCCGACGACTATGCGGAAACAAGAGAGAGCTTCTATTTCGAGTCGATTACTCTTACCGCCGATGACCTTGACGACTTTGTAAACGAACAGGCTGATTACTACAGGACACTGACCTGATATGAAAAAGTATGATATCGGTGTCTCGATAGTTCTGATTTTAATTTCGATATATATGATGGTGACCGCCTCGGGCTATAACGAGGCGGTCAGCGGTACTGCTATGGGTCCCGGAGTGTGGGTTATCATCCTGTGTGTCATCATGATAATCCTTTCGGCGATTCTTCTTTTGAGAGCTCTTTTCGGGGACAAGCTGAAAAGCATGATGCAGAAGAAGTCAGAAGCCGCCGAAGCTCCTGAAGCTACGGCAGAAGCCGTTCCCGAAAAAATTTTCGACTTCAAGTCCCCCGGCATGAAGAGGCTTTATGTGGCATTGGGAGTGCTGGCGGTATTTGTAGTTCTTCTCGAGCTCTTCGGATTCTACATTGCTGTTGCGTTTTTACTGCCGGCGATAATGGCCATCTTCGGAGAGAGAAGATGGTGGATGATGCTTGCAGTCACCGCAGGGTCGCTTGTGTTCATATATGTCGTATTTGTATTATTCTTAAGCATCCGCCTGCCGCAAGGCATCATCTTCTGAACGCGTGAGGTAACAAAATGCTTTCATCTTTACTTTCAGCGATTTCAACCGTCTTCACGCCATTCAATCTCCTGCTCACGTTTGCCGGAGCGTTTTTCGGAGTGTTTATAGGTGCGATGCCCGGGCTCACCTCGATTATGGGTCTGAGCCTTCTTTTGCCGCTTACCCTCACTTTTGAGGGGAACAGCGGAATCCTGATGCTACTCGGAGTCTTCTGCGGCTCCATCTACGGCGGTTCGATAACCGCCATTCTCATTAAAACTCCCGGAACGGCTAACTCAGCCGCAACCGTCCTAGACGGCTATCCATTGGCTCAGAAGGGCGAGGCGGCAAAGGCGCTCGGAGTTTCGACGTTCGCTTCAACCTTCGGAGGCATATTCAGCGCAATTATGCTCCTCTGGACGGCACCGCTTCTCTCAAAGGTTGCGCTGTCGTTCACGTCACCCGAATACTTTGCACTCGCCGTCTTCGGAATCAGTATGGTCACCTCTCTTTCGTCGAAGAATATTCTGAAAGGGCTTATCAGTGCGGTTATCGGGCTCATGCTTGCGACCGTCGGAATGGACAGCCTGACCGGTGCGAAGAGGTTCACTTTTGATTCTACATATCTCCTCGGCGGAATTGCGATGGTGCCGGTCCTGATTGGACTTTACGCATTCTCGCAGGGGCTTTCGAATATTGTCGAGGGGAACAAGGTGCCCGTCAAGTCGAAGGAAAAGATCCGGCACACCTTCCCTACTCCGAAGATCATCAAAAAGATTATGCCGACGGTTCTTCGGTCGAGCATTATCGGAACCGTGATTGGTGCCATCCCCGGCACCGGCGGCGACATCGCCTGCTGGACAGCCTATAACGAGACGAAGCGTTGGGACAAGAATCCCGAAGAATTCGGAACCGGCAGAGTCGAGGGCGTTGCGGCTCCCGAAGCGGCGAACAGCGCCATCTCGGGCGGCGCTCTGATTCCCCTTCTGACGCTCGGCATCCCCGGAGACGCCGGTACAGCGATTATGCTCGGAGCACTCATGATGCAGGGAATCGTCCCCGGACCGCTTCTCTTCACTCAGGAACAGGAGAAGGTCTATATCATCATCGTCGGACTGTTCGTTGCGAACATCTTCATGGGGCTAATCGGCTTCAGTGGAATCCGGCTCTTTGCGAAGATTTCCGCCGTCAGCACCCGATTCTTAACGCCGATTGTCTTCGTCTTCTGCATTGTCGGAACCTATGCCCTCAATTCAAACGTAAACGACATTTTCCTGATGTTTATTGTAGGAATACTTGCATACTTCCTGCAGAAGCTTGACTTCCCTATGCCGCCGATTGTCCTTGGGCTCATCCTCGGCAGTACTCTTGAGAAGAATCTCCAGAGAACGCTTATCTTAAGCGACGGAGACTTCTCGATCTTCCTTCAGAGACCGATTGCGCTGTGCCTCCTCATCGCCGCCTTTGCGTCGATATTTGTCCCGCCGGTTATCAATCTTGTCAAGAAGAGAAGGGCGAAGAAAGTGGCTGTGGCGGAATAAAACCGACTATTATAATAAAGGAGAACGCCGACCGGTTTTTAAAACCGGTCGGCTTTTGTGAAATGTGTATAAAAGTGGAGTGGCAATCGGTATTGACTTAAGCCGTGCGGCTCTTCGCAAGAGCTCCCCGGCAGAGCCGTTTTACTGAGCTTGTTGCAAGCAGAATTGCAGTAGAAATCACTGCGGCGACTAATAGTTCTAAGATTGTAAGCATCAGTTTCGGCTCTCCTTTCGGTTAGCGTGGACTAACTTGATGGTTTTATAGTAGCAGAGGCTCAATTTGCGTTAGCCTCTGCTAACTGCCTATAGTATACACTATTTTGGAGAGCTTGTCAAGGGGTTTGGAAGAGATTTTGAAAAAATTTTGAGAGCAGCCCTCATTCGGCTTTATCAAAATCCTTCGGCACGCAAATCAGGTATTGATAGACGGTGAAGCTCTTGTAGCCACTGCCATCGAGCTCTTCATCATCACGGATGATATAGCCCTTCTCGACCATGCATGGACAGATATCTCCGTACACATCTTTCACCATGACACCAGCGATTTTTCCGTCTTTGACGATAATCGATTTTACGTCCTCGCTTTCGTCAATGGTACAACTGAAGTTATACTCGCTTTTCCTGCGCTCGTTCACAGGATGATTGACGTAAACGCCACAACCCATTCTGAAATAATCAAGCTGTTCAGAGACGGGCAGACCTTCGATAAGGCTTTCAAAGCCTTCGGGATAGTTGACAGCGCCGTAGCTGTCCTGATATGTTACTAACTCTTTCATTATATTCACTCCTTTATAGCACCTTGACCATCGAAATCTCATCAAGAAGCGTGCCGTCGACAAGCTTGACGGCGTTGGGGCGATGGGCGACTTCCTTGAAGCCCATCTTTGTGTAGAGACCGAGAGCCCGGGTGTTGCCCTCAAGATAGTCAAGCTCAATCTGCATGATGCCGCCACGCTCATAGGCGTTCTTGATAAGCTCGTTGAACATGGCAGTGCCGATGCCGAGACCCCAGTACTTTTTGATAAGACCGACGCCGACAGTGGCACGGTGAGCGGTTTTGAGGCGGGTGTTGTAGCTGATAGAGCAGTTTCCTGCAAGTTCGCCGTCAACGAAGCAACAAATCATCAGCTTGTCGGGACTCGAGATATTGTCCCCGATAATCTCTTCCTCTCTCCGTAAGCCCTCCTCGCCTTCCCATCTTCCGGATTCCCTCGGGTCAGACATGAGAAAATCGGTCTCGGTGGCGGTGGTGAGGAGATAGTTGATCAGAGCTGGGCAATCGGAGAGCTCGGGACTGCGGAAAATGGCTTCGCGACCGTCTTTAAGAGCAATTGTTTTGGGTGAGAATGTCATAGTTTTCCTTTCTGCCCGTAATAAGCATTCGCTCCATGTTTTCTTAAATAATGCTTATCAAGCAGTTCCTGTTGCATGGGTTCGAGATTCGGGTTTAGGGCGTAGGCGCGGATTGCCATCTTGGCGCATTCTTCGAGGATTACGGCGTGGTGAACCGAGTCGACGGCGTTCTTGCCCCAGGTGAACGGTCCGTGAGAATGGACGAGGACGGCGGGGATGGCGTCGGGGTCCTTGTCCTTGAAGGTCTCGATGATGACAAGACCGGTGTTCTTTTCGTATTCGCCGGCGATTTTCTCGGGGGTCATCTTCCTTGTGCAGGGGATTTCGCCATAGAAATAGTCACCGTGGGTGGTTCCGAGTGCAGGGATTCCCCTTCCCGCCTGTGCGAACGAGGTTGCATAGGACGAATGGGTGTGAGTGACGCCGCCGATGTTCGGGAAAGCCTTGTAGAATTCGACGTGAGTCGGAGTGTCGGACGACGGATTCAGGTCTCCCTCAACGACTTTGCCATTGAGATCTACAACGACCATGTCTTCCGGCTTCATCACGTCATACTCAACGCCAGACGGCTTGATGACGACGAGCCCGCTCTCACGGTCGATTCCCGAGACGTTGCCCCAGGTGAAGGTGACGAGTCCGTACTTCGGGAGGAGCATGTTTGCCTCCCAGACCTCTTTTTTCAGTTGTTCCAGCATAACTAATCTTCCTTTCAATGGTTTTTATAAGTCAACATTTTGCTTTGATTCTCATATACTGTCAATAGTCAACCGTTGCGACGAGTATGCCCTTTTCGTTCGGGAAAATGTCGATGGTCGCATAGGAAGCCGGGAGACCGTCCTTCGGGAGAGCGAGGCTTCCCGGATTGACATAGTAGATGCCGTTTATGTAGTCGACAGCTCTGCAATGGGTGTGACCGTAGACGACGACATCGGCACGGTTCTGGTACGCAAGTTCCTGCAGGCTCTCGAGCCCGTATTTGACATGGTGGAGATGTCCGTGCGTCAGGATTATCTTCTTGTTGGCGGCATGAACAACCTGAATCGGCAGGTCGCCGGAGGTATAGTCGCAGTTGCCGGGAACGGTGACGAGCTTGACATCCGGGAACATCTCGGGAATATTACGGACATCTTTCAGAACATCTCCGGCAAAAAGATAGATGTCGGTTGTGTCCTTGGTTCTATTTATCAGATCCTCGATCCGGGCATGGAGACCATGGGAGTCAGAGAAGGCTATCAGTCGCATATATTTTCTCCTTAGATATTTTGCATTTACTGATATAATAGCACAATAATGCGATTTACGCAACATAAATTTTAGTATAGAGGTGGCTTATGAATCTTAACGACAGGCAGATTGAATACTTGATTAAGAACGCTTCGGCAAAATTGGGTGTGAGTGAGGAACAGCTTCGGACCGAGCTTAAGAACGGGACTTTTGACAGATTGCTCGGGTCTCTTCCGAAAAACGAGGCACAAAGGCTGACGGCGGCTCTTTCGAGCCCGGCGACGGCTCAGGCGGTGCTCTCGAGCCCGCAGGCTAAGGAGCTTATGAAGAAGCTCTTTCCCGACAACAAATAGCATTTGAATTGAGCCAAAGGAGGTGGCGGCGTGGACGACTTTGCGGAGAAAATAAGTCAGGTGCTTTCGGACGAAGAGAGCATGAAGCAGATTGGCGAGCTTGCCGCCATGCTCGGGCTGTCGCCGGACGGGAATCCTCAACCGGAAGCTACGAAGGCTTCCGAAAATCTCGATATGAGCGCAATTTCGGGGCTTATGCAGAAGATGAAAGGCTTTCAGCCGGACGACGACAACACCCGATTCCTTCTAGCGCTCCGTCCGCTTCTTGGCGAGGAAAAGCAGAATAAAATCGACCGTGCGGTGAAGGTTCTGAGGCTCTTGAATCTCCTGCCGCTCATCAGCGAAAGCGGTCTATTAGGAGGCGATTTCTTTGCC
This sequence comes from Oscillospiraceae bacterium, assembly GCA_021201235.1. Taxonomy (GTDB): domain Bacteria; phylum Bacillota; class Clostridia; order Oscillospirales; family Ruminococcaceae; genus Faeciplasma. The sequence continues at coordinate 68,082 of JAJQFI010000008.1, forward strand.
GGACTCTGAGTTTTCGAGGATGCAACAGGAAGCCTTAGAGCGCATGCGGGAGATGCAACGCCGCTCACGAACGGTCGTGAATCCTCCGCCGGAGCCGTCTCCCGAGCCTCCGCCGACTCCTCCGCCTGCTCCTCCCCGACCGACATTTCAGCCAAACTTAAATGTCAACAACCTGTTTCAGAACATCTTGGGCGACGGCTTGAAACTCGATTCGGAGAAAGCGCTTATACTTATGATGCTGTTTGTGCTGTATAAAAATAAGGCGGATATAAAGTTGCTTATTGCGCTTGGGTATTTGCTACTGTAGTGTTGACTTTTTCCTGATTTGAATGTACAATATCCTTAAGGGCAAACTAATATCACGAGCCCGAAAGGATGACTAAAATGAAGCTGTACTACAACAAGGACGAGAAGATTGTCGAGGCTATCAGGAAGGGGCTTCTCAAGAAAGAGGGTCATTGCCCTTGCAAGCTCGAAATGAGCGAGGACACCATGTGCATGTGCAAGGAGTTTCGCGAGCAGGTCGCCGACCCGGAGTTTGAGGGCTACTGCCACTGCAGGCTCTACTATAAGGAAAAGTAAAAGAAAGGATGATTCAAAATGCTGACTGTTCTGACAAATGAAAATTTTGACGCTGAGGTTATGAGCTCCGAGAAGCCGGTTATTATCGACTTCTGGGCTGAATGGTGCGGACCGTGCAGAATGATGTCCCCAATCGTCGACGAAATCGCCGAGGAGCACGAGGAGTACAAAGTCTGCAAGTGCAACGTCGACGAGGCTGGCGAGCTTGCAAACAGGTTCAAAGTCACTGCCATTCCGACCATCGTCATGATTAAAAACGGCGAACTTGCCGCAACTTCGGTTGGGTATATGGAAAAAGAAGGGCTTCTCCAACAGCTCACCAAGTAAAACCGCATTAAAAAAGCCGTCCCGATTGATTTCGGAACGGCGTTTTATTATGCTTAAATATTACTCTTCATCCGTCTTGAACTCGGCGATTACTGCGTCGACGAGGTTCGCGGGGAGCTGGTCATAGCGGAGCTTTTCGAGGGTGAATTCGCCCATGCCTCTGGTCATCTGGCGGACAACCATGGCAAAGTCGTGGGTTTCAGACTCGGGAATCTCGGCGGTGATGGTCGTTAAGCCCTTCTTGCCGGCGGGGTTCATGCCGAGGACTCTGCCTCTTCTCTTATTGAGCTCGCCCATCATGTCGCCGGTGTTCTCATCGGGGACGGTGACCTCGAGGCTGTCAATCGGTTCGAGGAGAACGGGGTTTGCCTGCTTCATGCCTTCCTTGAAGGCGATGGAAGCCGCCATCTTGAAGGACATTTCAGAGGAGTCAACCGGGTGATAGGAGCCGTCGACCAAGGTAGCCTTGACGCCGACAACCGGGAATCCGGCAAGGACGCCCTTCTTCATGCAGTCCTGAAGACCCTTCTCGACTGCCGGGAAGAAGTTACGCGGAACTGCGCCGCCGAAGACGTTCTCTTTGAAGACGAGCTCGTCGCTGTCGCAGGGCTCGAACTCAATCCAGACGTCGCCGTACTGACCGTGACCGCCGGACTGCTTCTTGTGTCTGCCCTGAACCTTGCACTTCTTGCGGATGGTTTCCTTATAGGAGACCTTCGGAACGGAGGTGATGACATCGACGCCGAAGCCGGTCTTGAGCTTCGAGAGTGTCGAATCTATATGTTGTTCTCCGAGACCGGAGAGAATCTGCTCGAATGTGGTGTCGTCCTGCTTGTAGGTGAGGGAGAGGTCTTCCTCAAGGAGTCTCTGCATAGCGCCGGAAATCTTCGACTCGTCGCCCTGGGTCTTTGCCTTGACGCAGACGGAATAGCAGGGCTTCGGGAAGGAAATCTTCGGGAAGGAGACAACACGGGAAGCGTCGCAGATGGTGTCGTTGGTGTTTATCGACATCTTGGTTGCGACGACGATATCGCCCGCAGTTGCGAACTGGACTTCAACCTGCTTCTTGCCGACGAGATTGAGGAGCTTTCCGACCTTTTCGGTTCCGCCGGTGGTGGCGTTGACGATTTCCTTGCCGCTCTCAAGCTTGCCACTGATGACCTTGATGAAGGACATCTTTCCGACGAACGGGTCGGCAACGGTTTTGAAGACGAATGCGGAAAGGGGTGCGTCGTTGTCGTGGGCAATGCTTACTTCGTTGCCGTCGGCATCGGTAGCCTTGACTTCGCCCAGCTCGTGAGGAGACGGGAGAAGCTTTGCGATATAGTCTATGAGGATATCCACGCCCGCGAGGTCAAGAGACGAAACGCAGGTAACAGGGGTGATCATGCCGCTTGCAATGCCGTTGTGAATGCCATCAACGAGCTCCTCGTGGGTGAACTTCTCACCATCGAGGAACTTCATCATCAGCTCTTCGTCGGTCTCGGCGACTGCCTCGCTCATAGCCTCGATAAGACCGTCGATACGGTATGTAGGCTCGGGCTCGCCGGCATCCATAAGCTCGCCCTTGGGACCGTACTTATAATTTTTCATTGCGAGCAAATCATAGTAGGAAACAATCTTGTTGTCCTTGATGAGCGGAACGACAATCGGGCAGACGGTCGAGCCGAACTCTGTCTTCAGGTTTGTAAGGACGTTCGAGAAGTTTGCGTTCTCGTCGTCAATCTTTGTTACAACGAACATGTGCGGGGTCTTATGAGCCATTGCGTTGTCATAAGCCTTCTTTGTTCCGACATGGATACCGGACTTGGCGGATACCGTTATGAGCATACAATCAGCGGCATATGCGCCCTCAACAACTCCTCCGGCATAGTCGAAAAGACCGGGAGTATCAAGGATATTTACCTTCACGCCGTCCTTCTCATAATAGGAAAGCGAAGTATAGATTGAGCACTTCTTGGAAATCTCTATTGGAGTATAGTCGGAGACTGTATTTCCATCGGCGACCTTTCCGAGTCTGTCGGTTACGCCTGCTTTGTAGAGAATTGCCTCGCAAAGTGCGGTCTTGCCCGAGCCGGAATGTCCTGCCAAGGTGATATTTTTGATATGTGCGCTGTCGTAGGTTTTCAAGTTAATCTCTCCATTCTGTTATACTGTCGGCTGCACAATGTTCGCATCGGTTAGTTCGATTTGAACAATAAAAGCACGCTTCCCAACTATTATATAACATTTTCGCACAAATAGCAATACCAAATTTCAGCTTTGAAATTTGTGCAACTTGCACAACTGTGCAAACAAGTTCGCCTATGGCGAACTTTGGGAGATTTGCTTCGCAAACTCCCACTGGGGTTTACCTTCGCTTGCTCACAGTGATTATTGTAGCCGCTATTGCCATCGGCAGGAGCGCAATGGCGACGCCGGTTGTCGGGTTTTCGGCAGCTTTAGCGTCTTCAGCGTCTTCAGCGTCTTTGGCGGTCTCCGCTTCGGTTTCGGTCTCTGCTTCGGACGGGGCGGCGACGGTTTCATAAGCGGACAGCATCGCCTCCGCAATGGTGGCGTGCCCGGTTGCGTTCGGGTGGAAGTCAAAGTTCATGGTGAGAAGATTGACATTCGTGGCGACTCCGGCGGAGTATACGTCCACAACAACGACGTTGTCGCTCATGGAATCAACCTGAGCGAGAAGCGCATTGAACGCAGTCACGGCGGTGTCAAACAGGGTGCTCATCGCCGCATAGTCCTCAAGAACGGCAAGGGACGCATAGGGGTTGTACTGGTTCGCGAGAAGAATAATAGCGTCGCTGTTCACCGAAAGAATGTGGGTGATTATCGACTGGATATCCGCAATAGCGGTCGTTCCCGCTCCCGACACTGCGGCTACCGCCTCGGCGATTCCCTCGTCGGATGTCAGAAGCGACAAAACCGTCGAAATCTCTTCCTGATAGGAGGTACCGTCGGTGAACCATGTCTGGACGTCGGTGACGGTCAGATCCGTTCCGAAGGTGGCGTTATAGAGGTCCAAAAGATACTGATAGAAAGCGTGCAACAGGTCGTTGCCGCCGATGGTGATGGTCACGACGTCAACCATCGAAAGATACGAGTCATACTCCCCGGTCTCAAGTGTTTCCGCAAGAGTCGCGGCAGTCAGACCGGAAACGCCGTAGTTGATGGTGGTCGCGCCGATTTCCTCACCGAAAAGCGAGACAAAGCTCTCGGTGTCCGGGTCGGAGAGCCCGAAGCCCGCCGTGATACTGTCGCCGAGGGCGAGATATGTGGTCGTGTTCCGCGAGCTGATGAGCATATTCGACGCAAAAACTGTATTCGTCAGCATGCACCCGGCAAAGACCATCGCCAACGCTATGCTGAATATTCTTCTGATTGTTTTCATTGAAGGTACCTCCCTTTAAATTTTGATTTATCATTTAATTGTGCCATACATTTGAGTATATATCAAGTGAAAAGATTGAAAAGTCTGTGAAATGAGAAAAAGGCTCCCCTGAGAGTAGGAGAGCCTGATTCAAAAAGCAGGGCGGGATATACAAGTTCGCTATGCGAAGTTATCCGTCCGAAAAAAGCATGTAAGAAAAGTACGAGCGGATGATATCCGCCCCTACATATGTCGCTTTCAGTGACGCTCAGAAGTTCGCCAAAGACGAACTTCCGACTTTCAGCCCCGCTGAAAGTCAACCTCTCAGTCAGCTTCGCTGACAGCTCCCCTAAGCGTAGGGGAGCCATAATCACACCTACTAAGTAAAAAAAGTCCCCGCGATGAAGCGAGGACAAATAAATCAATCTATGCGAGTCTGATATTCAAGTTTGTATAATGTTTCGTTTTTGGTTTCGGTAATTATGCGAGTTGTTACCTCGTCATTAGAATCATACTCGTACTCGTAACTATATTCATAAACAGTATCTGTACTACCATCAGTGTTAAAATTGGTTTCTTTTAATTCGTTACCATCGGAATCATACTCAGCCTCATACCAATATTTCACGCTACCATCAGAATCGTAATAGGTTGCCTTTACGACTAATCCGGTCGAATTATACTCATTTCTGTAACTAACTAATCCGTCAGAATCATAACTAACCAATGATGTTATTATTCCATTTTCATCGTACTCGTACTCATTTCTACTAATTTCACTACCACTTGAATTGCTTAACACAAGCTTCGTACAATTATTATCCTCGTTGTACTCATACTCATACAGTTGATACAAGCTACCATCTGTATTATACCATGTTGACTTAATCTTATTCCAATTTGAATCGTATGAGTTCTCATACATAACGACTCCTGCGGAATAGTAACACCTATACTCCACTTCATTGCCATGAGAGTCATAAACGTAATCGAATGTTGTTTCTAACTCTAATTCGAAAATATGGTTGGTTTGCTTTATACAACTCCAATTAGAATTATATTCATATTCTGTCCAACTGGATATGCTTCCGTCATCGTCATATGTATACTTTACAGTAGTAACGAAAGTTGGCACATTAACTGCTTCTTCCTCCGTCTCAGCATCTTCACTTACCGTATCATTATCTACTTCTGCGTCAACATCATCCACAGAACTTGAGCCACAAGACACCAATGACAAAACCATAACAAATGCAAGAAGCACTGACAATACCCGACATAGCTTATTTGACATTGTTTTTTCCTCCAAAACACATAAAAATATAAAAGCCGTATGAGTTACAATAGCGTATAAATAAAAAAATCAAACGGCTAAATATATTGTACCCCCCTGCAAACCCATTTGTCAATACTTTTTTCAACCTTTTTTAAACAAACGGTCGATTTTATTTGGGCACAAAAAAGTAGGGGCGGATATTATCCGCCCGCTATTCTTCGTCAGCTATTTTTCGGTCTGGATGTAGAAGTCCGCTGTGCGAACTTCTCCCACTACAATTTACGCCATAAGTTTGCTGAGATTCTCCGCTATCGCCCCGATGAACTCCTCGGTCGAGACCGACTGCTTGTTCTCGAGGGTCGAGAGTGCCGCCATGTCGCCGGTCATGATGCCGCTTTCGATGGTCGAGATGGTCGCTTTTTCAAGCTTGTCGGCATAGTCGCAGAGCTCCGGGATTTCGTCAAGCTCGCCGCGCTTGCGGAAGGCGCCGGACCATGCGAAGATGGTCGCAACGGGGTTGGTCGAGGTGCGCTCGCCCTTGAGGTACTTGTAGTAGTGCCTCTGCACGGTGCCGTGGGCGGCTTCATACTCATAGACTCCGTCGGGAGAGACGAGAACCGAGGTCATAAGCCCGAGGCTTCCGTAGGCTGTGGCAACCATGTCGCTCATGACATCACCGTCGTAGTTCTTGCAAGCCCAGATAACTCCGCCATTTGAGCGAACGATTCTGGCGACAACGTCGTCGATGAGGGTGTAGAAATACTCGATGCCGGCGGCTTCGAACTTCTCCTTATATTCGGACTCGTAAATCTCCGCGAAGATGTCCTTGAAATGGTGGTCGTAGGTCTTCGAAATAGTGTCCTTCGCCGCAAACCAGACGTCCTGATGGGTATCTATGGCATAGGAAAGGCAGGAGCGGGCAAAGCTCGCAATCGACTTGTCGAGGTTGTGGACGCCCTGAATGATTCCGGCGCTATTCTTAAAGTCGTGGATGAGAGCTCTGGTCTCGTTGCCGTTTTCGTCGGTCACGACAAGCTCTGCTTTCGAACCCTGCGGAACGGCGAGCTCGGTGTTCTTGTAGATGTCGCCATAGGCGTGACGTGCGATGGTGATCGGCTTCGTCCATGTCGGGATGAAGGGCGTGATGCCCTTGACGATAATCGGGGTTCTGAAGACGGTGCCGTCGAGGATGGCACGGATTGTGCCGTTCGGGGACTTCCACATCTCCTTGAGGTGATACTCCTCAACTCTTGCGGCATTCGGAGTGATGGTGGCGCACTTGACTGCGACGCCATACTTCTTCGTAGCCTCGGCGCTGTCGATGGTGACCTGGTCGTCGGTTTCGTTTCTGTGAACAAGTCCCAGGTCGTAATATTCGGATTTCAGGTCGACGAACGGGGCGATGAGCTCGTCCTTGATCATCTGCCAGACAACCCTTGTCATCTCGTCGCCGTCCATTTCGACGAGCGGCGTTTTCATTTGAATTTTTGCCATTTTCTTTGACCTCCCAACGTTGTATCAGAGTTTCGATTTCGTGTAATCGAGAAGACCACCTGCAAGAATAATTTCTCTGTCACGGGCGGAGAGTTCAATCTTGAGTGTGATCGATTCGCCTGTGGTGAGATTCTTAAGCTCTACGGTGTCGCCGATGGAAACGGCTTCCTTAAGACCTGTCAGGCTCAGCTTGTCGCCCTGAGAAATCTTTTCATAATCGGACTCGGTCTCGAAAGTAAGGGGCAGAATTCCGGCGTTGATAAGATTAGCCTTGTGAATTCGGGCGAACGACTGAACGACTACAGCCTTGATGCCAAGGTAGAGCGGTGCCAGAGCGGCATGCTCTCTTGAGGAGCCCTGACCATAGTTCGAACCGCCGACGATGATGCTTGTGCCGAGGCTGAGGGCTCTTGCCGGGAACTCCGGGTCGACAACCTCAAAGCAGTGCTTCGAGATTTCGGGGATGTTTGAGCGCAAAGGCAGAATCTTCGAGCCGGCAGGCATGATGTGGTCGGTCGTGATGTTGTCTCCAACTTTAAGTGAGCACTCTGCCTCGATTGAATCAGGAAGCGGAGAAGTCTTCGGGTAGCCCTTGATGTTCGGTCCCCTCTTGATTTCGACTGCCGGAGCGTCTTCCTTGGATGCCGGAAGCTCGACCATGTTGTCATTGATGACGAACTCCTCGGGCATCTTGAACTCAGGCATATCGCCCAAGGTTCTCGGGTCGGTGAGAACGCCCGTGAGAGCCGAAGCGGCGGCGGTTTCGGGAGAGATGAGATAAACCTGTGCGTCCTTGGTGCCACTTCTGCCGAGGAAGTTACGGTTGAATGTACGGAGCGAAACGCCCGCAGAGTTGGGCGACTGTCCCATGCCGATGCAAGGACCGCAGGCGGACTCGAGGATTCTTGCGCCGCAGTCAATCATATCCGAAAGATACTCGCCCTTCGAAAGCATGTTGAGGACCTGCTTCGAGCCGGGAGCAATGGACAAAGAAACGTCCGGGTGAACGGTCTTGCCCTTCAAGATATAGGCGACCTTCATCATGTCGACAAACGAGGAGTTGGTACAGGAGCCGATGCAGACCTGATTAATCTTCATCCCCGCAAGCTCGCTGACGGGCTTGACGTTGTCGGGAGAATGAGGGCAAGCCGCCAGAGGCTCGAGGGTGCTGAGGTCAATGACTAATTCTTCATCATAGACAGCATCGTCATCAGCCTTAAGTTCAGTCCAGTCAGCTTCTCTGTGCTGTGCCTTCATGAATTCATAGGTCTTCTCGTCCGACGGGAAAATGCTGGTGGTAGCGCCGAGCTCGGCTCCCATATTCGTAATAGTAGCGCGTTCGGGGACGCTGAGGGTCTTTACTCCCTCGCCAGTGTATTCGATAATCTTGCCGACACCGCTCTTGACGGTAAGGCGTCTCAGGACTTCGAGAATTACGTCCTTTGCCGAAACCCAAGGGCTCAGCTTGCCGGTGAGCTCGACTTTTACCATTTTCGGATAAGTAATATAGAGCGGTCCGCCGCCCATTGCGACTGCGACGTCGAGACCTCCCGCACCGATTGCGAGCATTCCCAAACCGCCACATGTGGGGGTATGTGAATCAGATCCGATGAGGGTCTTGCCGGGAATGCCGAAGCGTTCGAGGTGAACCTGATGGCAGATGCCGTTGCCCGGACGGGAGAACGAAATCCCACGCTTTTTGGCGACCGAACCGATAAACAGGTGGTCGTCGGCGTTCTCGAAGCCGGACTGGAGAGTGTTGTGGTCGACATATGCGACGCTCTTCTCGGTCTTGACGGAAGGAATTTCCATCGCCTCAAGCTCGTTATACGCCATCGTGCCGGTGGCATCCTGAGTCAGAGTCTGGTCAATCTTAATTCCGATTTCGGAACCCTTTTTGAACTCACCGTCAACGAGGTGAGCCTTTAAAATTTTTTCAGCTACGGTATAACCCATGCTATCGCCCCTTTATTTTAGTGTTAGGTTTATTTTAATACAGTAATGAGCCGATGTCAATAGCACTCCCTCATCTTTGGATATTTTGCCGAATCGGACATCAAATATTTGCAAAAAAGGCGACATAAAGCCGCCCTTGATTTGAAAAATGAATTTTTTGGAATGGGAATCCGTCATGTTGCGAAATACGAGTTATAGAAATCAGCCACCGTAAATATGCACTTGTCCTCGGGATAATGCTTGATATTGCCGGTGACAAGAGTTGCATTGCAGAATTTTGTGACTTCGTAAAACTTGCGGTCGCTTTCATCGGTGAACCTGACATCCGGCAACGGATTCGCTATAACCGAGATGCCTGACAGCGTCAGCTCCTCCAAAAGCCAATCAACCTGCCATTTATCAAACTTAAACTTCGGTCTTGACAGAACCGAACGATATTCTTCGAGAAGCCGATAATCATAGCACAGTTTGAAGCGCCCCGCCAGGGTTGCAGAAACTATTGCCGACGGCTTGCTCCCCTGCGACCAGAGAGCGGAGACGAGTACGTTGGTATCCAGAACAATAAACACTTCCCTATTCTCCTCTTCTTGCCGCCTGAATTTCAGCCTCTATTTCTTCATCGGACATATAACCTTCGGAAGCCGCCCGGGAACGCATGCTGTTGAAGGCAATCATGGCTTTAGCCTGTCTGACTGCCTGAAGCATCAAGTCAAGGTTGTCGCCGGAAACATCCATCATCAGTGCGGCGGGCTTGCCGTTGTTTGTGATGACAACCTCATTACCTTTGGCAAGATTGTCCCACATGCTCTTCGATTCGGTTCTCAGATCTCTTACTGAATAGAAATTCATTTACAGCACCTCCTTGGTGTTCTTTCAATATTAGTGTACACTATTAGTGCACACTATTAGTATACACTATCGTGTCCGTTTTGTCAACACATTTATGTGCACAAAAAAGAAAAGCCGAGCAAACCCGCTCGGCTTTATCTTCATTATTCATCCACCGCGTCCGGGACTTTTCTCCTACTCTTGAAATACCCTACCGTGCTCGAGACGGTGGAGATGGTGGCGAAGGTGCCGGGGTACTTTTCGAGGATGTCCTTGAGCTTTACCATCTGGTCTTTATTTACGACGCAGAAGAGGACGCTTCTGTCTTCGTGGGTATAGCCGCCCTTGCCCTCGACGATTGTCGCCGAATGTCCGAGCTTGGTGATGATTTCCTCGGAGATTTCCTTCGGGGAGTTGGTGATAATCTCGAACTTCACCGCCTCGCGGTTGCCCTTGAGGATTCTGTCGCTCAGGGTGCTTGAGAAGTAACTGTAGACGATGCAGAGGAGCACCGGCTCGATTTTGTAGTCATAGACAAAGTAGGAGGATATCGCAACAACGGTGTTTAACGCGAACATGACCCACGCAAGGTTATATGCCGGGTGCTTCTTGTGGATGATGACGGCGATGAGGTCGGTTCCTCCGGAACAGCAATTCGACATCATCGCATAACCGAGGATTCCGCCGTTAAAGATTCCCGAGACGACAGGTCCCAGAATGGTACTTGTGCCGGTGTCGGTCTGATAGATGAACCTCGAAAGGTCGACATATGACGACTGCAGAACGATAAGCATCACCGAGAAAGTAGATATGTAAACGAGGGTCCGAACGGCGAACTGCTTGTCGACATAGAAAAATACTATTATTATAAGCGGGATGTTGATGAGGAGTGAAAGATATCCTACGTTGATGCCCAAAACGTACTGGATCATGGTTGCGATGCCGTTGACTCCCGACGGTGCGAAGCTGTTCGGGAAGATGAACAGAACATACACGAGGGCACATGCGCTCGCCAATAAGGCTATGAAAACGTAGCTCCAGATTTTTCTCAATACTGTGACGAATGACATTTTTTATCTGCCTTTCTTATTTGCTTGCCGCATCTATAATATTGACATATTTCACGATTCTTCGCTTGTCAGGCGGAACGAGATAGAAGAGTCTCTTCTCGTAGTAGAGGTTGAACCAGCCGTTCGGCGTGTAGGGTGCACCGCCGATGTCACGGGTCTTTTTGTGGAGCTCGACCGGCTCACCGTAAACAGAACCGACAAGGTCGAAGCTCTCCATGTCCACCCGCAAATGCGCTTCACCGGCTTCCATATCCATGTGCCCGTGCTTATTCACGGCGCCGATTTTTATGTCGTCCTCCATAACGGTGTCCAAAGGAAGCAGTCCCCTCTGGAGGTAGTACCAAGCATTCACGGAGCGGACATACTCGTTGTCGAAGCGATAGTCGTCAGAAAGCGTCGTTCTGAATCCGCACGCCTCGCAACGGACTTCATTGCCCTCGGCTTTGATTTGGTACTCTTCGCCGCACTCGGGGCACTTATATAAAATTGAGTCGAGACCCTCGGCGGTTTTGCTTGTCTTATAGTGGCAGCCTTTCATTTTCCACTCGTCATCGTGGAAGATGGCTTTGTCGATTACTTCGGAAATCTCGGCAACCGAGAGCTTTGCGACCTCTTGGGCGGAGAAAAGCTGTTTGGTTTCGACCTTTATGTCGCCCTTGCGGTACCTCTTGCCCCACTTCGGGAAGACAAGTGCCGAGCCGTTGCCGGCTATAGTGTAGACCGGGAGCCCCAGCTTTTTGACGAGCTCGGGTGTGCCCTTTGTCACCTTCTGAGAATGTGCCACGGCGTTAAGCCTGCCCTCGGGGAAGAGGATGATTATGTTGCCCTCGTTCTTGGCTCTTAAGATTCCCCGGATGGTGCCGGTGTCGGGGCAGAACATCTTCTTTGTGACGGCGTGCCCGAATCTTCTTATGAACCAGCCTATCACCGGGCTATACATGAAGTGCTCGCTCAGGACAAATGTCGGTCGGTACGGAAGAAGCGTCAGCCCGACTATTATGTGGTCCTTAAGGGAGATGTGCGGCGCTAAGATGAGCGACGGCTCTTTGATGCCATCTAATCCCGTGCGGTCGATGGTGAGGTGCACGCCTTTGATTTTGAAGATGAGAGCGGAAATCCAGAGGTAGATATGATAGATTCCCCACGTCGGCTTGCCAAGCTTTTTCGATTTATTTTTTTCTGATGCCATTTTATATTTTCACCGCCAACAGGTTGTCTAGCAGACAAATGTCTGCGACTGAAAGACACTTATATATTAAATGTCCTTCCGGTAAACTATTGTAGCATATAATAATCAAAATAGCAACAGGATTTTGCGCGCATTTTGGTAAAATTTAAACCGCATCAAAACTTGACACTTTGACTTTAACATGATATAATTTTTCGTAATGAGCAAAGGCGTTCATATAGGGGATAGTCTACCCTCTTGAAGGAAACGTCTTTGCTTTTTTTCTTAAACGAAAGGAAGAGAAGTCATGAAGTTGGAAGGTCAGGTACGCATACCTTCGGGCTGTGCAATATCCGCCGTAATTTCAAAGGACGGCAGAAAGATGAGCGGAGACGCCATTATCAAGAGCATGGTACCTATGCACGACCGCTCAAACGGTCTGGGAGGCGGATTTGCCGCATACGGTATTTATCCGGAATATAAGGAGTTCTTCGCCCTGCATATTTTCTACAACGACAATAACGTCAGGATGGAATGCGAGAATTTACTCAAGGATGGATTCGAGATTATCAAATTTGAGAGCATCCCGATAAGAAAGACTCCGAAAATCTCGGATGTTCCGCTTATCTGGAGATACTTTGTCGCTCCGATGTCGTCGGTTCTGTCGAGATTGCATGTCGACGAGAAGGAATATGTTGCGGAAACGGTCATGAAGATTAACTCCCAGATTAACGGCGCATATGTCTTCTCATCCGGAAAGAATATGGGCGTATTCAAGGCTGTCGGTTACCCCGAGGATGTCGGCTATTTCTACAGGCTCGACGAATACGAGGGTTACTGCTGGACGGCTCACGGAAGATATCCGACGAACACCCCCGGCTGGTGGGGCGGCGCTCACCCGTTTGCACTCCTTGATTACACTATCGTCCACAACGGCGAGATTTCCTCATACGACGCTAACCGCCGGTATATAGAAATGTACGGCTACAAGTGCACACTGCAGACCGATACCGAGGTCATCACATATATTGCCGATTATCTTCTTCGCAAGCAGGGCTTGACCCTCGAGGAGACCGCCTCGGTTATTGCGGCTCCCTTCTGGTCGACCATTGAGTCGAAGCCTGAAGAAGAAAAGAAGAAGCTGAGCTATTTAAGAACCGTTTACTCGAGCCTACTGGTCACGGGACCGTTTTCGATTGTTCTCGGATTCGAGGGCGGACTGATGGCTCTTAATGACAGACTGAAGCTCAGGTCTATGGTAACGGCAGAGAAGGACGATCTCGTGTTTGTAGCAAGCGAGGAATCGGCGATAAGGGTTATGTGCCCCGATGCGGAGAATGTTTATGCTCCGTCGGGCGGCGAGCCGATTATCGTCAGAGTTGAGGAGGGGAAATACTGATGGCTATAAATTATGTAAACCCCGAATTTGAGGTAGTAAGGAATCCCAACCGCTGTATAGCGTGCAGGGTCTGCGAGCGTCAGTGCTCAAACGGCGTTCACAGCTTCGACCCCGAAACGGGTACAATGATGTCGGACGAGACAAAGTGCGTCGACTGTCAGAGATGCGTGGCACTTTGCCCGACAAGAGCTCTGAAAATCGTCAAGAACGAGTGTCAGCTCCGCGAAAACGCCAACTGGCAACAGGACACAATATACGAAATCTACAAGCAGGCGGGAAGCGGAGGAGTTCTTCTTTCTTCAATGGGCAACCCGAAGCCGCTCCCCGTTTACTGGGACAAGATTCTTATAAACGCTTCGCAGGTTACGAATCCCCCTATCGACCCGCTTCGTGAGCCAATGGAGACGAAGGTATTCCTCGGCAAGAAGCCGACAATGCCCGATAGAAATCCCGACGGAAGCTTAAAGACAGACCTGGCTCCTCAGCTCGAGCTTTCGATGCCGGTCATGTTCTCGGCGATGAGCTACGGCTCAATCAGCTACAATGCACACGAGAGCCTTGCAAGAGCCGCAGAAGCCTTGGGTATCTACTACAACACCGGTGAGGGCGGACTTCACGAGGACTTCTATAAGTACGGCGCCAACACCATCGTTCAGGTTGCATCCGGTCGTTTCGGCGTTCATGAGGATTACCTCAGCGCAGGCGCCGCAATCGAGATTAAGATGGGTCAGGGCGCAAAGCCGGGCATCGGCGGACATCTGCCGGGCAAGAAGATTGTCGGCGACGTCTCGAGAACAAGAATGATTCCCGAGGGCTCGGACGCTATCTCCCCTGCTCCACACCATGATATTTACTCCATCGAGGATTTAAGACAGCTTGTCTACTCCCTGAAAGAGGCTACTCAGTACACAAAGCCGGTTATCGTCAAGGTTGCTGCTGTACATAACATTGCTGCCATCGCAAGTGGTATTGCAAGAAGCGGTGCCGACATCATCGCAATCGACGGCTTCAGAGGAGGAACCGGTGCGGCTCCGACAAGAATAAGAGACAACGTCGGTATCCCGATTGAGCTTGCACTGGCTTCTGTCGACCAGAGGCTCCGTGACGAGGGCATCAGAAACAACGTATCCCTCGTTGTCGGCGGAAGTATCCGCTCGGCTTCGGACGTTGTAAAGGCTGTAGCTCTCGGCGCAGACGCCTGCTATGTCGCGACCGCCGCACTTCTGGCTCTCGGCTGCCACCTCTGCCGCACATGTCACACCGGCAACTGCAACTGGGGCATTGCAACCCAGAAGCCGGAGCTCGTCAAGAGACTTAACCCGGATATCGGCTCACAGAGGCTTATCAATCTTATGACCGCATGGCAGCACGAAATTAAGGAGCTCATGGGCGGTATGGGTATAAACTCGATTGAGGCTCTGAGAGGAAACAGACTTATGCTCAGAGGCGTAAACCTCAACGAGAAGGAACTCGAGATACTCGGTATCTCGCATGCGGGAGAGTGACGGATATGAAAAGAGTTTATGTAAACGAAAAATGGTGCCTTGGGTGTCATCTCTGCGAGTATAACTGCGCTTTTGCAAACTCGGGGCTAAAGGATATGGCAAAGCTCAAGGGCAGGGAAATCTACCCGAGAATCAGGGTTGAGGGCGACGACAAGATTACTTTCGCAATCTCCTGCCGCCACTGCGAGGACCCCATCTGCATCAAGAGCTGTATTTCGGGAGCTCTCTCGAAGACCCCCGACGGCATGGTCGAAATCGACAAGTCAAGATGCGTCGGATGTCTGACCTGCGTCCTCGTCTGCCCTTATGGCGCAGTCATTCAGGACGGCGACGGAGCGGTTCAGAAGTGCGAGCTCTGCCTTAAGAACTCATCGGGCGCCCCGGCATGCGTTGCCGGTTGCCCGAACAATGCGATTGTTTACGAAGAGAGGTGAGCGAAATGGCAAAGAAGTATGTTATCATCGGCAACGGAACCGCCGCTGTCGGCTGTATAGAGGGTATAAGAGCTAACGACAAAGAAGGCTCCATCACCGTTATTTCAGCTGAGAAGCACCCCGCTTATTGCCGTCCGCTTATCTCCTATTACCTTGAAGGCAAGGCTGTTCCCGAAAGAATGAGCTATCGCCCCGACGATTTCTATGACAGAAACGGCGTCAAGGTCATCTATGGCGAGAGTGCCGAGAAGATTGATACTGACAAGAAGCAGGTAGTTCTCGGAAACGGAGAAAAAGTCGCCTACGACAGCGTATGTGTTGCCGCAGGCTCGAGACCGCTCGTGCCGCCTTTCGAAGGGCTCGACACGGTTCCAAAGAAGTTTCCCTTCATGACGCTTGACGACGCACAGAACCTCGAGAGTGCAATCTCCGAAGACAGCGACGTCTTCATCGTCGGTGCCGGACTTATCGGGCTCAAGTGTGCCGAGGGTCTTTACGGAAGAGTAAAGTCTATAACCGTCTGCGATTTAGCGGACAGGGTTATGCCGAGTATTCTCGATGCCGAAACCGCCGAAATGATGAAAAAGCGCCTCGAAGACAACGGTCTTAAGCTGATGCTTTCCGACACCGCCACCAAATTTGACGGCAATACGGCTTACATGAAGAGTGGAGCTGAAGTCAAGTTTGACGTTCTCGTTCTGGCTGTCGGTGTAAGAGCCAACATCTCGCTCGTAAAAGATGCCGGCGGCGACTGCGGAAGAGGCATCACCGTTGACAACCACATGGCGACGAGCCTCCCCGACATCTATGCCGCAGGAGACTGCACGGAATCAATGGACTATTCCAGCGGAACTGTAAAAGTAATGGCAATCATGCCGAACGCCTATATGCAGGGGCACTGCGCCGGCGAGAATATGGCTGGCGAAAGCGTCACATTCGACAACGGCATTCCGATGAATGCAATCGGGTTCTTCGGATTCCATGTCATGAGCGCCGGCACCCCCGACGGAGAACTCTATGAGGAGAAAACCGAATCGACCTCGAAGAAGCTCTTTACGAAGGACGACCGACTTGTCGGCTTTATTCTGGCGGGCGACACGACCCGTGCCGGAATTTATACAGATTTGATAAGAAACGGTATTTCTCTTAGCTCTATTGACTTTGATACCATAAAAACAGCTCCAAATATCTTTTCTTTTGGTCAAGAATACTGTAGAAATTCTCTCGGAGGTGTGGTATAATATGTTGATAGATGTTTCAGGCTTGGGATTCAGCGAAATAAATTCCCTGATTCGCGCTCAGGGCGAGAGCTGTCACCTCACCGGTTGCCTCAGCCAGAGGTTCATCGGTGCCGGTATGTCATACCGCGAAATCACGATTGACGGCACTCCCGGAAACGCACTTGGTGCTTACCTCAACGGTGGCGAAATCACCGTCAACGGCAACGCTCAGGATGCAGTCGGCGACACAATGAACGACGGCAAGATTATAATCAACGGTCACGTCGGCGACGCCGTAGGCTATGCGATGCGTGGCGGCGAGATTTACGTCAGGGACAGTGCAGGCTACCGTGCGGGAATACACATGAAGCAATACAAGGAAAAGAGACCGGTTATGGTCATTGGTGGAAGAACCGGAAGCTTCCTCGGCGAATATCAGGCAGGCGGCTTGATAATCGTTCTGGGGCTTCACAAGGACGGCAAGCCGATCGTCGGCAACTTCCCGGGCACGGGAATGCACGGCGGCAAGCTGTTTTTTAGAAATGCAGAGGGTCTTTCGTTCCCGGCACAGGTCAATGTGAACGAAGCCACAGACGAGGACATGGCGGAGATTACGCCGTATGTCGAGAACTACTGCAAGTACTTCGGTGCGGACATCTCGGAGATAATGGGCTCCTCGTTCACGGTTGTAACTCCGAACTCGAAGAACCCATACAAGCAGCTTTACGTTAATAACTGATTGGCATAGATAAAGGACGGTGCAAAATGAGCTATACTCCCGACGAAATTCTCCAGTATATCGAGGAAGAGGATGTTAAGTTCATCCGCTTGGCGTTCTGCGATGTTTTCGGAACACCGAAAAACATTTCCATCATGCCGAACGAGATGAGACGTGCCTTCGAGCAGGGTATCTCGATAGATTCCTCCGCAATCGCCGGCTTCGGCGACGAAAGCCGCTCGGACATGCTCCTTATCCCCGACCCTTCGGAGATATCCATTCTCCCCTGGAGACCGGAGCACGGAAGAGTCGTAAGAATGTTTTGCACCGTTTGCAATCCCGACAAAACAGTCTTTGAAGCGGACACAAGAAGCTTGCTCAAGAAGACTGCGGAGGAGCTCAAAGCCGAAGGATTCGAATTCAATTTCGGTCCCGAGACGGAGTTTTATCTCTTCAAGCGTGACGAAAACGGCGAGCCCACGAAGATTCCCTATGACCATGCGGGCTATATGGATATAGCGCCCGAGGACAAGGGCGAAAACGTCCGCCGTGAAATCTGCTTGACGCTTGAGCAGATGGGCATCGTGCCGGAATCCTCCCACCACGAGGAGGGTCCGAGCCAGAATAAAATCAGCTTCAGATATTCGGACGCCCTCAAAGCCGCAGACCATGCGATTACATTCCGCTCGGTTGTAAAGACCATCGCCGCAAGGAACGGACTTGTTGCGGACTTCTCACCGAAGCCGCTCGACGGTTTTCCCGGCAACGGCATGCACATAAATATCTCCGCCGTCTGTAACGGCGAGGATGTCCTTTCCTATGCCACGGCAGGTATACTAAAACACATTTCCGAAATAACGCTGTTTTTAAATTCCCATCCCGATTCATACAAAAGATTCGGTGCAAACAAAGCACCCCTCTATATATCATGGTCGGAGCAGAACCGCTCCCAGCTCATAAGAATTCCCGCAACCAAGTGTGAATACAAGAGAGCGGAGCTAAGGTCTCCCGACCCGATGTGCAACCCTTATCTCGCACTTTTACTTCTCATGAAGGCTATGGCGGACGGAATCAGGAACAAGCTTCCCCTCTGTCCTCCGACCGACATAAATCTCTTCAAGGCGGCACTGAAGGAGCTTTCGGGCTTCGAAATGCTCCCAAGAAGCCTCGGTGAAGCCGTTACTGCGGCTCAGGACTCCGATTTCGTCAGAGCCTCGGTTCCGCAGTCGATAATCGACAACTACTCTTCAAGGTAAACCAATCCATATAGTCTCTAACGCCATATTAAACCGGGGGTCGTGAAAATGGAACTCAAAGAGAAGGTATACAGCGTCTTGGTTGTATCGTCCTCCGAAAAATTTTCCGGCGTTATAAAAAGGCTTCTCCCAAGCAATATGTACTCCCCCGTTTCGACGGCGACGGATGTCAGCTCCGCAAAAAGGCAGGTTCTTGAGCGGAACTATGACATCGTGATGATAAATTCGCCGCTTACGGACGAATTCGGAAAGCGATTCGCAATCGACCTAAGCAGTAGCTCCGGCTCGGGAGTGATACTCTTTGCAGGCTCGGAGCATTTTCCGGAAATCAGCGAAATGCTGATGCCCTACGGAGTGCTTACGATTCCGAAGCCGGTGAGCGTCCCGCTTGTTCAGCAATCGCTTCTGATACTTCGGGGCACTCGGGAAAGACTCAGACGGATGGAGAAGAAGAGCCCGACGTTTGAGGAGAAGATGGCGGAAATCAGGCTTGTCAATCAGGCGAAGCTGATTCTTATTACAAAGTGCGAAATGAGCGAAGCGCAAGCTCACAGATATATCGAAAAACGTGCGATGGACACTTGTGTCCCGAAGAAAGTCGCCGCAAGGGATATAATAAAGGAATATGAACAAAACGGCAAGGAGGATATGTAATGGCTGTTGGAACTACCAAGTACATTTTCGTAACCGGAGGTGTTGTTTCGGGACTCGGCAAGGGTATTACCGCCGCTTCTCTCGGACGACTTCTCAAGGCAAGGGGACTCAAGGTGGCGGCTCAGAAGCTTGACCCGTACATCAACGTTGACCCCGGGACGATGAGTCCCTATCAGCACGGCGAGGTTTACGTCACGGAGGACGGCGCAGAGACCGACCTTGACCTCGGACATTATGAAAGATTTATAGACGAGGATTTGAACAAGTATTCAAATCTCACTACGGGAAAGATATACTGGAACGTACTAAACAAAGAGCGTCGGGGCGAGTATCTCGGTTCGACCGTTCAAGTCATCCCCCACATTACAAATGAAATCAAGGACTTCGTCTACCGTGTCGGCAAGAAGACACAGGCGGACATTGTCATCACCGAAATCGGCGGCACCATCGGCGACATCGAATCACAGCCTTTTATCGAAGCTGCAAGACAGATCTCCCTCGAAGTAGGACGGGAGAACAGCCTTTTCATTCATGTCACACTGGTGCCGTTTTTGCGTGGCTCCGACGAGCACAAGTCAAAGCCCACCCAGCACTCCGTCAAGGAGCTTCAGGGAATGGGCATCAACCCGAACATCATCGTTCTTCGTTGCGACGAGCCCCTTGAGGAATCGATTTTCAAGAAGATTTCGATGTTCTGCAACGTCAAGCCGGACTGCGTTATAGAAAACATCACTTTACCTAGCATTTATGAAGCTCCGACCATGCTCGAGAAGGCAAACTTCTCCTCAGTAGTCTTAAGAGAGCTCCACATCGACGCCCCCGAGCCGGATTTAAGCGATTGGCTCGCCATGCTCGACATGATTAAGAATCGTTCGGGAGAGGTCAACATCGGTCTCGTCGGAAAGTACATACAGCTTCACGACGCTTATCTCTCGGTTGCCGAGGCTTTAAGACATGCCGGCTTTGCACTCGGAAGCTATGTAAACATTAGCTGGATAGATTCGGAGACTCTGACGGAAGCCACTTATGAGGAGACCCTAAGCCACGTCGACGGAATCATCGTTCCCGGCGGATTCGGAAACAGAGGAATTGAGGGTATGGTTCTCGCCGCGAAGTACGTAAGAGAGAACAACGTCCCCTACTTCGGAATCTGCCTCGGAATGCAGATTGCGGTCATGGAGTATGCAAGAAACGTTGCGGGAATTCCCGACGCCAACTCGGGCGAATTTGACGAGCTTTGCAAGAATAAAGTAATCGACTTCATGCCCGGACAGAGCGTCGACATCGACAAGGGCGGCACGCTTCGTCTCGGAAGCTACCCCTGCGTCATCCAGAAGGGCACAACGATGGAGAGATGCTACGGCGAGGAGCTCATCCACGAGAGGCACCGCCACCGCTACGAATTCAATAACGACTACAGAGAGGTTCTCACTTCTCACGGGCTCACACTTTCGGGACTTTCGCCGGACGGAAGACTTGTCGAGACGGTCGAGCTTTCTGATCGGCCCTTCTTCGTCGGAGTTCAGTATCACCCGGAATTCAAGTCGAGACCGAACAAGGCACACCCCCTCTTCAAGGGCTTTATCGAAGCCGCTATGAAGCATAAATCAGATTTATCAAAGGGTTGATATAAGATGAATGAAATTCACGAGGAGTGCGGGATTTTCGGGGTTTATGCTCCGGATACAAGACGACTCTCGGATATGGTTTACTATGGGTTGTATGCTCTGCAACACCGTGGGCAGGAAAGCTGCGGCATGGTTGTTTGCGACGACGGGCTTTTCTATTCCCATAAGGACCTTGGACTTGTGGGCGAAGTGTTTACAAAAGAGGCTATCGCTTCGCTCCCCTCGGGACAGATGGCTGTCGGGCACGTCCGTTACGGCACCACCGGCGGCACCAGCAGGCAGAATTGCCAGCCTATCGAAGTAAACCACTGCAAGGGCAGACTTGCTCTTGCACATAACGGAAATTTAACGAACGCCTATGAGCTTCGGGCTCGCCTCGAGCTCTCGGGCGCCATATTCCACACAACCAGCGACACCGAAACCATAGCTTATATTGTCACGCAGGAGCGATTGACCGCACCCTCAATTGAGGAAGCGGTGAACCGCGCCGCTTGGCGTTTGGAGGGTGCATATTCCCTCGTATTCATGTCGGCAACGAAGCTGATTGCCATGAGAGATGCGCACGGCTTCCGTCCCCTTTGTTACGGCAAAACGCCCGACGGATGCTATATCGTCACGTCGGAAAGCTGTGCCTTGGCGGCTGTTGGAGCTGAATTCATAAGAGACATTCTCCCCGGCGAAATCGTCGTCTTCGACGAGAACGGTGTCTACTCAATCACCGACCACTGCGGCAAGAAGCCGGAAAGGCTCTGCGTTTTCGAGTATATCTACTTTGCACGCTCTGATTCCGTGATAAACGGCGTTTCGGTTCATGCGGCAAGGAGAAAAGCAGGCGAGCTTCTCGCCAAGAGTCACCCCGTCGAGGCAGATGTCGTCATCGGCGTGCCCGATTCTGGACTCGATGCGGCACTCGGCTATTCGATGGCTTCGGGGATTCCGTATGAATTAGGATTCATCAAAAATAAATACGTCGGCAGGACATTTATCTCGCCGACACAGAGCGACAGGCTCGATCAGGTCAGAATCAAGCTGAGCCCGATAAGTGAAGCGGTCACGGGGAAGCGCGTTATAATGATTGACGACTCAATCGTCAGAGGCACGACGAGTGCGCAGATTGTGAAGCTTCTCCGCAATGCCGGCGCAACCGAGGTTCACGTCAGGATTTCGTCGCCGCCGTTCCTGAATCCCTGCTACTACGGCACGGACATTGATTCCGAAAACGGGCTGATTGCATGCAGTCACACGGTCGATGAAATCGCCGAAATCATCGGTGCGGACAGTCTCGGATATCTCCCGACGGAGGATTTAAAAGTTCTCGCCGAGAGCGAAAACATCTGCACATCCTGCTTCACGGGAGATTATCCGACAGGGATTCCCGTCCACACGGACAAGGGTCGCTTCGAGGGAAAATTATCCGAAGCGAAGCCGCAAAAATCCAGAGTTTATAAATCCAAAAACTAATATATTCAAACACTTTTAGGAGGACATTATCATGAACAAGCTTTATGAAGGAAAGTCGAAAATCGTCTATGAGGGCATAGAGCCCGGCACTTGTGTAATCAAGTACAAGGACACCGCAACCGCAGGAAACGGCATCAAGAAGGAAGATCTCCCCGGCAAGGGAATCCTCAACGCCAAGATTTCGAACCTCATCTTCGAGTATCTTGCAAAGAACGGCGTAAAGACCCATCTTATCGAAGTGCTCAGTGAGACTGAGGTTTTGGTCAAGAAAGCCGACATCGTTATGGTCGAGGTTATTGTAAGAAACGTTGCCGCAGGAAGCTTCTCGAAGAAGTACGGCGTTCCGGAGGGCACTAAGCTCCTTAACACCGTCACCGAATTCAGCCTCAAGAGCGACGAATTGGGCGACCCGATGATCAACGACTGCCAGATTACCGCTCTCGGCGTTGCTACTCAGGCTGAGCTTGACGAGCTCAAGGCAGTTTCCCTGAAGGTTGACGAGCTCATGACTGAGCTGTTCCTTAAGTGCGGCATCAAGCTTATCGACTTCAAGCTCGAATTCGGCAGAGTTGACGGCGAACTCCTCCTCTGCGACGAAATCTCCCCCGACTCCTGCAGACTCTGGGATGCCGAGACAGACGAGAAGCTTGACAAAGACCGCTTCCGCAGAGACCTCGGTAACGTCCTCGACGGCTACAGAGATGTTCTTGCAAGACTTGAAAACGCAATCTAAAATAATCGGAGGTTTAAACCCCTATGACAGATAAATACGAAAACCCGCTTTGCAAGCGGTATGCGGGCGAGAAGATGCAGAAAATCTTCTCCGACGACACCAAGTTCTCGACATGGCGCAAGCTCTGGGTTGCTCTTGCGGAGAGCGAAAAGGAGCTCGGGCTCGACATCACGGACGAACAGATCGCCGAAATGAAAGAGCACATCTACGACATTGACTATGAAGCGGCGGCGGCAAGAGAAAAAGTCGTCCGTCACGACGTCATGGCGCATATCTACGCCTATGGCTTGGTCTGCCCGAAGGCGAAGCCGATAATCCACCTCGGTGCGACAAGCTGTTATGTCGGAGACAACACGGATATCATCTTGCAGAGAGATGCTCTGCTTCGAATCAGAAGCCTGCTCGTGACCGCTATCTCGGCGCTTTGCGACTTTGCGGAGAAGTATAAGGATCTCCCCTGCTTGGCATACACCCACTTCCAGGCGGCACAGCCGACAACCCTCGGCAAACGCGCAACGCTCTGGCTTCAGGACCTCGTTATGGATCTTGAGAGGCTCGACTTTACACTCTCGAATCTCAAGCTCCTCGGTTGCAGAGGCACAACCGGAACGGGCGCAAGCTTCCTTAAGCTCTTCGGCGGGGACAAGGAAAAGGTTCGTAAGCTTGAACAGCTTATTGCTGAGAAGATGGGCTTTGAGGCTGCTTATTCCGTAAGCGGACAAACTTATACCAGAAAAGTGGACTATTACTCGCTGTCGGTTCTTTCGGGAATCGCTCAGAGTGCCCACAAGTTCTCGAACGATATAAGACTTCTGTCGCACCTCAAGGAAGTCGACGAGCCCTTCGAGGCGGGACAGGTCGGTTCCTCGGCTATGGCTTATAAGCGTAATCCGATGCGTTCGGAGAGAATTGCTTCCCTTGCGAGATACGTCACCGTCGATGCCCTGAATCCGGCACTCACCGCAAGTGAGCAGTGGTTCGAGAGAACCCTTGACGACTCGGCAAACCGCAGAATCAGCATTCCCGAAGCCTTCCTGGCTACCGACGGAATCCTGAGCCTCTATATAAACATTATCAGCGGCTTGAAGGTCTATCCGAAGATAATTGCGAGACACTTGCAGAGCGAGCTTCCGTTCATGGCGACCGAGAACATCCTTATGTACTGCGTCAAGAAGGGCGGCGACCGCCAGACCCTCCACGAGGCTATCAGAACCCATTCTGTTGCCGCGGCGACCGACATCAAGGAAGGCGGAGACGGAAATCTTATCTCGAGAATCGCAAGCGACCCGATTTTTGGGTTGACAGAAGACGAAATCCAGAGTATTATAGATGAAGGCGGTTTCACAGGTCTTGCTTCCGACCAGGCAGCGGAGTATGTCAACTACGTCAGAACAGAGATACTTCCCAACGAGGGAAAAAAAGCCGACGACGTCACTATAAACGTTTAAAAGCGTTTTCAGCAAAAGCTTTAAAATAGAAAGGAAAAGGCATATGCTTACAGCAATAGTTGGAATCAACTGGGGCGACGAAGGAAAAGGCAGAATGGTTGACCTTCTGTCGAAGGACTTCGACATCATCTGCCGCTATCAGGGCGGCAACAACGCGGGACACACCGTTATCAACGAGAGAGGAAGCTTCGTTCTGAATCTTCTCCCTTCGGGAATCTTCCACGAGACGGCTGTCAACGTCATGGGCGGAGGAATGGTCGTTGACCTTGAGCACCTTTGCCACGAAATGGCTTCCCTGCGTGAAAAAAGGATTGAAATCACTCCCGAAAACCTCAAAATCAGCGACAAAGCTACCATATGCCTGCCCTATCACAAGGAGCTCGACATCATGGAGGAGGATCGCCTCAAGGACAAGAAGTTCGGCTCGACCCGCAGAGGCATTGCTCCCGTCTATGCGGACAAGTACATGAAGAAGAGCTTAAGAATGAGCGACCTCCAGAACCCCGACACCCTTGAAGAAAAGGTAAAAGATATCGTCGAGTGGAAGAACTTAACCTTCAAGGGCTACGGTCACGAGCTCATAAATGCCGATGAGATTTTAGCATGGCTCAAGAAGTACGGCGACGAGATTCTCCCGTATATCACCGACGTTTCCTCTTACCTCGAGAAGGCGGCTGACGACGGAAAGAATATCATGTTCGAGGCACAGCTTGGAGCTCTTCGCGACATCGACTACGGAATTTACCCCTACACCTCTTCTTCGCAGACCCTTGCCCACTATGCACCCATCGGCGCCGGAATCCCCGGGAGAAAGCTTGACTGCTCCATCGGCATCATGAAGGCATATTCGACCTGCGTCGGCGAAGGACCGTTCACATGCGAAATGTTCGGCGAAGAGGCTGAGGCTTTAAGAGCCGCAGGCGGAGAATACGGTGCCGCTACCGGAAGACCCCGTAGAGTCGGGCCCTTCGACGTTTCCGCTTCGAAGTACGGAGTAAGAGTTCAGGGAGCTGACTGCCTCGTTCTTACCAAGTTAGACGTTCTTTCCTATATGGACAAGATTCCCGTTTGCGTTCACTACGAGGTTGACGGCGAAATCACCGACACCTTCCCGACAGGCGACAAGCTTGAGCGTGCAAAGCCGGTTGTAGAATATGTCAAGGGCTTCGGCGACGTTTCAAAGTGCCGCAAAAAGGAAGACCTCCCCGAGGACGCTCTTAACTACATTCGCCTTATCGAGCACGCAGTCGGTTGCCCGATAAAGTACGTTTCCGTAGGTGCGGAAAGAGACGAATACATTACAATGTTCTGATAAATCACAGCAAGCGTTTATCGGCTTTATTGCCGGTAAACGCCTAACTGAAACATAAGGAGGCAAACTCTAAAAAATGAGAGAGTATGACCGCAAGCTAATTACGGAGGACGGAAGCGAGTACCTCGGGTACGGTTTCGGAAGCTCGGACGAACGAGTGCTGGAGCTTGTATTCAACACTTCCATGGTCGGCTATCAGGAGATAGTATCAGATCCGTCCTATACCGATCAGATGGTCGTTATGACCTATCCGATTATCGGAAGCTACGGAATTAACGACGACGACTTCGAGACGAAGTACCCGTCAATCGGGGCTTTGGTCGTGAGAGATTACAACGATATGCCGTCGAATTTCCGTTATATAAAGACACTTTCGGAGCTTCTGGAAGAGAACAATATTCCCGGTATCAGCGGAGTTGACACCCGTAAACTCACCCGCAGTATCCGCGATTTTGGCTCCCGCAGGGCTCTTATTACTGATATTTCCACAACCCTTGAAGATGGTCTTGAAATCATCAGGAACACCCCCGTTCCACACGATGCCGTTTCGAGAGTCAGCACAAAGAAGCGCTGGTATTCGAGAACCTCGAACCCGCAGTATAACGTCGTTGCTCTTGACTGCGGAATCAAACTCAACATTGTTCGCTCCCTCAACCGTAAGGGCTGCAACGTTACCATTGTCCCCTACGACATCACTGCCGAAGAGGTCATTTTCATGAAGCCCGACGGAGTCTTCCTTTCAAACGGTCCCGGCGACCCGGAGGATGTCACCCCGGCGGTCGAGCTCGTCAAGGGGCTTCGGGGCAAATATCCGATATTCGGCATCTGCCTCGGGCATCAGGTTATATCGCTAGCATACGGTGCGAAGACATATAAACTCAAGTTCGGGCACCGCGGCGGAAACCACCCGGTCAAGAACCTTTCGACCGGAAAGCTTGAAATCACTTCACAGAACCACAGCTACGCCGTCGACCCGAGTAGCCTTGAGGGCACTGGGCTTGAAGTCACGCACATAAATCTTCTTGACAACACCATCGAGGGCGTTGAATGCAAGGAAGACAGAGTTTTCAGCGTTCAGTATCACCCGGAAAGTGCGCCCGGTCCCGAGGATTCCGGGTACCTGTTCGATAAATTCCTTGATTACATGAAGGAGGCGAAGCTAAATGCCGAAGAGAACTGATATAAAGAAGGTTCTGGTTATAGGCTCGGGACCGATTGTAATCGGACAAGCCGCGGAATTTGACTACGCCGGAACTCAGGCGTGCCTGGCTCTCAAAGAAGAGGGCTATGAAGTAGTGCTTGCCAACTCGAACCCCGCCACCATCATGACCGACACCCTGATTGCGGACAAGGTTTATATGGAGCCACTGACGCTCGAATACCTCGCCCGAATCTGCCGCTATGAAAGACCCGACGCTATCGTCCCCGGAATCGGCGGACAGACGGGACTTAACCTTGCGATGCAGCTTGCCAAGAAGGGCGTTTTGCAGGAATGCGAAATCGAGCTCTTGGGCACTGACGCCGAAAGCATCGAGTGCGCCGAGGACAGAGAAAAGTTCAAAGAGCTATGCGAGAGCATCGGCGAGCCGGTCGTCCCCTCCGAGATTACATATTCAATCGAAGAGGGCTTGAAAGCCGCCGAGGATATCGGTTACCCCGTAATCTTAAGACCCGCATTCACACTCGGAGGCACAGGCGGAGGATTTGTCAATAACCCCGAAGAGATGAAGGTTATGATGAAGAACGCTCTGGCGCTTTCCCCCGTCCATCAAGTTCTTGTCGAGAAGAGCATCAAGGGCTACAAAGAGATTGAATACGAGGTCATGCACGACGCAAACGACACCGCCATTACTGTTTGTAACATGGAAAACCTCGACCCTGTCGGAATCCATACCGGCGACTCAATCGTTGTGGCACCGAGCCAGACTCTCACGAATAAAGAGTACCATATGCTCAGAAACAGCGCTCTCAAGATTATAAGAGCCCTGAAGGTCAAGGGCGGATGCAACGTCCAGTTTGCACTCGATCCTCAGTCATTCAGATATTACGTTATAGAAGTAAACCCGAGAGTTTCGCGCTCTTCTGCTCTTGCTTCCAAGGCGAGCGGCTACCCGATTGCGAGAGTTTCGGCGAAGATTGCCGTTGGCATGAACCTTGACGAGATTCAGCTTGTCAACACTCCCGCATGCTTCGAGCCGTCGCTCGACTATGTCGTCACGAAGATGCCCCGCTTCCCGTTTGATAAGTTCGCAAGCGCTTCGAACGTCCTTTCAACTCAGATGAAGGCGACCGGAGAGGTCATGAGCGTCGGAAGAACGATGGAGGAAAGCTTACTCAAGGCGATTCGTTCGCTCGAGGACGGCAAGAACCACATCCACATGGCGAAGTTCGACTCGGAGCATATGACTACCGACGAGCTCTTAGCCTACATCCGCGAGGGCACCGACGACAGAATCTATGCCATTTCACAGCTGATGTGGATGGGCGTCGACCACTCGAGAATCTGCAACATCACCGGAATCGACATGTTCTTCTTGGACAAAATCAAGAATATTGTCGACTTCGAGAAAGAGCTCGAGGCTTCTCCTCACTCCGAAAAGCTCTTGAGAGAGGCGAAGAAGATGGGCTTCTCCGACTCCTACATTGCGGAGCTCTGGAAGACCACCGAGGACGATGTTTACGAAGAGCGTTGCAATGCGGATATCTATCCCGTCTACAAGATGATAGACACCTGCGCGAGCGAGTTCGACAGCTATGTCCCCTACTTCTATTCGACCTACGAGGACGAGGAAGAGTCGATAGTTTCCGACAGAAAGAAGATTATAGTCCTCGGCTCCGGTCCTATCCGAATCGGTCAGGGCGTTGAGTTCGACTATTCAACCGTTCACGCTATCAAGACCATCCGTGAAGCAGGATATGAGGCTATCGTAATAAACAACAACCCCGAGACCGTTTCTACAGATTATACCACAGCGGACAAGCTCTATTTCGAGCCGCTGACCGTTGAGGACGTTATGAGCGTCATCCACCATGAGAACCCGATTGGAGTTATCGCGACCCTCGGAGGTCAGACGGCGGTAAACCTGGCGGCTCCTCTTGCGAAGAGGGGCGTTAAGATTATCGGAACCGACTGCGACGCCATCGAAAAGGCGGAGAACAGAGACGCATTCGACGCGGTCATCCGTAGCTTAGGAATCCCGAACCCGACGGGAGATGCTGTTACCAATATTGAGGACGGTGTAAAGGTTGCCGAGAGAATCGGCTATCCCGTTCTTGTCAGACCGTCGTTTGTTCTCGGCGGAAGGGCGATGGAGATTGTCGCTACAGAGGAAATGCTCCGGCACTACCTCAAGAACGCCGTTGAGGTCGACGTTGACAAGCCGGTGCTCGTTGACAAATACGTCATGGGCAAGGAGGTCGAGGTCGACGCTATCTGCGACGGCGAGGAGGTCTTCATCCCCGGAATCATGGAGCTGGTCGAGAGAACCGGCGTCCACTCGGGCGACAGCATGAGCGTATACCCGCCGTTCAGCATTTCGCAGGCTGTAAAGGACACCATCAACGATTACACGACCCAGCTCGGCTTGGGCATCGGCATAAAGGGACTCTTCAACATCCAGTTCATAGTCGACAAGGAGGACAACGTTTCGGTCATCGAAGTAAACCCGAGAGCATCAAGAAGCGTGCCGTTCCTCTCGAAGTCGACCGGCATCAATCTCGTAAGCGTTGCGACGAAGGTTATGCTCGGGCAGAGCCTCAAGGAACAGGGCATCACCGACATGACTCCGAAGGAAAAGAACCGTTGGTACGTCAAGGCTCCGGCGTTCTCCTTCGAGAAGCTCACCGGCATGGATTCCTACCTCTCGCCTGAGATGAAGTCGACCGGCGAAGCTATCGGCTACGACGACAAGCTCAACCGTGCCGTTTATAAGGCTCTTCAGGCTTCAGGCATCAAGATGAAGGAATACGGCACCGTTATCGTGACGGTTGCCGACGAGGATAAAGAAGAAGCTTTGCCGCTCATCAGAAGATTCTATAACCTCGGTTATAACATCGAAGCTACGGCAGGCACCGCGAAATTCCTGAAAGAGCACGGCATCAGAACCCGTGTCAAGGGCAAGATAAGCGAAGGAAGCGACGAGATTCTCGACTCAATCCGTGCCGGCTACGTCAGCTACATCATCAACACCCGTGCGGTTCTCTCCGGCGTCCACTATGAGGACGGCATCGAGATAAGACGTTGCGCCATCCAGAACGGCGTTACGACGTTTACGTCTCTTGATACGGTAAGGATTCTATTGGATGTTCTTGAGGACATGATTCCGCCGATTTCGACGATAGATGCTTAAACCCCTCCACCATGCTGCGCATGGTCCCCCTCCCCTTTCAGGGGAGGCTTTTTTTGCTCTCATAAAAGTTTGTGCAGAATACAAAAAGGCTCCCCTGAAAGGGGAGCTGGCGCCGAAGGCGACTGAGGGGTTTCCGATATTTGCCTATTGCATTTCCCGACACAGTGTGGTATAATGATATAGTAAAAATGGGTATTGTCTGAAAATGACTATACCCTATTAAAATGACACTTTTTACTTGGAGGAGTCCAACGGAAATGAATATCTATCGTGCAGGTATAGACATTGGCAGCACGACCATAAAACTGGTCATTTTGGATGATGACAATAAGATTATTTTCGGCGAATACCGTCGCCATCAGGCACGGATTCAGCCTGCAATGAGCGAGCTTTTGACTGAGGCGAAAGAAAGGCTTGGCGATTTCAAACTTCGGCTCAAGATTACCGGCTCGGGCTCAATAAATCTCGGCAAAGCGCTTAATATCGGTTTCGTTCAGGAGGTCGCGGCGGTCGCTTCGGCGCTCGAGCTTGTGGCACCCCAGACTGACGTCGCAATCGAGCTCGGCGGCGAGGACGCAAAAATTATCTACTTCAAGGGCGGACTCGAGGAGAGAATGAACGGCGTTTGTGCCGGCGGAACCGGCTCGTTTATAGATCAGATGGCGGCGCTTCTGCAAACCGATGCGGAGGGTCTTAATAATCTCGCCGCAAATTACCAGAGGCTCTACCCCATCGCCGCCCGATGCGGAGTTTTTGCGAAGACGGACATTCAGCCTCTTATTAACGAAGGTGCGGCGAAGGAGGATCTGGCGGCTTCGATTTTCCAAGCGGTTGTTACTCAGACCATCTCGGGTCTTGCATGCGGCAAGCCTATAAGAGGATGCGTGGCGTTCCTCGGCGGTCCTCTTCACTTCCTTCCGGAGCTCAAAAAGGCGTTTATAAGAACCTTGAAGCTCACGCCCGAAAACGTCGTCGACCCGGACAATTCGCACTTATTTGCCGCTATGGGAGCGGCACTGGAAGCCGGTGACGAAGTCTTAACCGACCCGGACGTTTTAATCGAGCGTCTGAAATCGGGAATCGAGATGGCGTTTGAGCTCAAGAGGCTCGACCCGCTATTCAAGGACGAAGAGGATTTCAGAGAATTCACCGAAAGACATGCGAAAGCAGTCGTCAAGAAAGAGAAGCTTGAAGACTACAAAGGAAATTGCTACTTGGGAATAGACGCCGGCTCGACCACGACGAAAATTGCCCTTATCGGCGAAGAGGGTCAGCTCCTCTATTCATACTATACATCAAATCAGGGTTCGCCCGTCAAAAGCTCGATAGAAGCCGTTTCGGATATGGGAAAGCACATGCCGAAAGGGGCAAAGATTGTAAGAGCCTGCTCGACCGGCTACGGCGAATCGCTCTTAAAGTCGGCATTCAACCTTGACGACGGCGAAGTCGAGACCATTGCACACACCACCGCGGCGGCGTTCTTTAACCCGAACGTCGACTGCGTCCTCGACATTGGCGGGCAGGACATGAAGTGCATCAAGCTAAAGGACGGCTCGGTCGATACTATCTTACTCAACGAAGCCTGCTCCTCCGGTTGCGGCTCGTTTATCGAGAACTTCGCGCAGTCCCTCGGGTATACGGCGCAGGAATTCGCCGAGAAGGCACTTTATGCGAAGCACCCGATTGACTTGGGCACTCGGTGCACCGTCTTCATGAACTCGAACGTAAAGCAAGCCCAGAAGGAGGGCGCAACGGTCGAGGACATCTCGGCGGGGCTCGCCTATTCCGTCATCAAAAACGCTCTCTTCAAGGTTATCAAGCTTTCGAGCGCTCAGGAACTCGGTTCCTCAGTCGTCGTTCAGGGCGGAACGTTCATGAACAAGGCGGTTTTAAGAGCCTTTGAGAAGATTTCCGGAGCGGACGCAATCTGCCCGGATATTGCAGGAATCATGGGCGCATTCGGCGCGGCTCTTATCGCTAAAGACAGATACGACGGCACGCCTAGCTCGATGCTTCCTATCTCAGAAATCGAGAATCTGACATATAAGACCGTCACGACCCACTGCCGTGGATGCTCGAACAGCTGTATGCTCACTATCAACACCTTCTCGGGCGGACGTCGGCACATAACCGGCAACCGTTGCGAAAAGGGTCTCGGGAACACCGCGTCAACCGACAAGGGTCCCAACATGATGGAATATAAATACGAGCGCATCTTCGGCTATGAACCGCTTGAAAACCCGACCCGTGGCGTCATCGGCATCCCGAGAGTACTCAATATGTACGAAAACTACCCGTTCTGGGCAACGTTCTTCACAAAGCTCGGATTCAGGGTTGAGCTTTCGCCGAAATCGAGTCACAAGATTTATGAGCTCGGAATGGAGAGCATCCCCTCGGAATCGGAGTGCTACCCGGCGAAGCTGTCGCACGGGCACGTCCAGTGGCTGATAGATCACGGCATCAAGACCATCTTCCACCCCTGCGTGTTCTATGAGCACATGGAGTCGAAGACGGCGCAGAACCACTATAACTGCCCTATCGTCATCTCGTATCCCGAGAACCTGAAGAACAACGTTGAGGGAGTTATCGACGGAGACGTCCGGCTCATCCGTCCGTTCATCGCTTTCACGAGCGAGAAAACCGCCGCTGACAGACTTGTAGCAGTTTGTAAGGAAGAATGGAATATCTCCGAAAAAGAAGTAAGAGCCGCCGTTCACGAGGCTTGGGAGGAACAGCACAAGGCGAAAGCCGATATAAGAGCCAAGGGCGCTGAGATACTTAAGTGGATGGAGGACAACCACCGCAAGGGAATTGTTCTTGCCGGAAGACCATATCACGTCGACCCGGAAATCAACCACGGAATCCCCGAGATGATTGCTTCCTATGGGCTTGCGGTTCTGACGGAAGACAGCCTCCCGAACGACTTCATGACCGACAGCCCGCTCCGCTCGAACGACCAGTGGGTGTTCCACTCGAGGCTCTATGCCGCCGCCGAGTACATAAGAAACCGCGACGACCTCGAGCTCATCCAGCTCAACTCGTTCGGTTGCGGACTTGATGCGGTCACGACAGACCAGGTTCAGGAAATCCTCAACGGCTCGAACAAGCTTTATACTGTATTGAAAATAGACGAGGTCTCCAATCTGGGAGCCGCCCGAATCAGAATCCGCAGTCTTCTTTCGGCAATGAATCAGCGCGACAGAAGCGGAATCAAGGCTATTCCACGCACTGCCGCCTACAACAGGGCTACATTCACGAAGAAGATGCGCGACGAGGGCTACACCATCATCGCCCCGCAGATGAGCCCGATTCACTTCGACATAATTGAGCCGGTTGCGAAGAAGCACGGCTATAACCTCGTCGTCCTTGACAACGACAACCGCTCGGCTATCGACATGGGCTTGAAGTTCGTCAACAACGACGCCTGCTTCCCGTCCATCACCGTTGTCGGGCAGATTATGGAGGCGGTGCTTTCGGGGAAATACGACACCGACCACCTCGCCATCATCATGACCCAGACGGGCGGATGTTGCAGAGCGAGCAACTACGTCGGATTTATAAGGCGTGCTCTTGAGAAGGTAAACCTCGGGCACATCCCTGTTATCTCGCTCAACGCGAATGGCATGGAGACGAACGAGGGCTTCAAGATGACGATTCCGTTTGTCCTCGACATGGCGAAGGCTATCGTCTATGGCGACCTGTTCATGAGGTGCTTATACCGCACAAGACCGTATGAGCTCGAGGAGGGCTCGGCGAACAAGCTCCACAAAAAGTGGCAGAAGATTGCCATTGACTCCCTCATCGACAACGAAAACGGAATGTCATATAAGAAGGTCTGCCAGGGCATTGTCGATGCCTTCGACAACCTGCCGCTCGACCCGACTATCGTCAAGCCGAGGGTCGGCATTGTCGGCGAGATTCTTGTAAAATACATGCCGCTTGCCAACAATCACTTGGTCGATCTCCTCGAAAGCGAAGGCGCAGAGGCGGTTGTCCCCGACCTCATGGACTTCATGAACTACAGCCTCTATAATGCTGTTTACAAGCACAAGTACCTCGGCACACCCTATCGTTCGCAGTTTGCGAACGAAGCGGGCATCAAGGCGATTAAAATGCTCCGCAAGCCCGCGACCGATGCGCTTGAGAAGAGCAAGCGGTTCGAGGCTCCGAGTGACATAAGGCACGTTGCCGAGCTTGCGAAGCCGGTTATCTCAATCGGCAACCAGTACGGCGAGGGCTGGCTCCTGACCGGCGAAATGGCGGAGCTCATCGAGATGGGCGTCCCGAACATCATCTGCATTCAACCGTTCGCATGTCTGCCGAACCACGTCGTCGGCAAGGGTGCCATCAAAGCCCTTAAAAAGCATTATCCTGAAGCAAACATAGTCGCAGTTGACTATGACCCCGGAGCTTCGGAGGTCAACCAGTTCAACCGCATCAAGCTGATGCTGACGTCTGCGCAGAAAGAAGTAGCGAAGAAGCAAACCGAAAAAATCAAGGCATAATAAAACAACCGTAAGGATTTGCCCTTACGGTTGATTTTTTTACTCTGTCTCTATCTCGTAATGATTCCCGATTACGGTTATCAGCAGTTCGGCGAGGTCTTCGCTGTAGGATTCGTGCTGTAGGGTGTAGCCGGAATCGTCGAGGAGCCCGAGTAGCGACTCGTCCGTCGGGTCTGAAACTATCTCGTTTATCGAGCCGGCAACCGAATTCCAGCTCTCCTCCAAGTCCTCATAATCCCAGTCGTAACCGTCCCACTCCGCAAGAAGCTCTTCGAGAGTTTCTTCGGTGAGCATGTCGCTGTGGTTCTCTGCCCAGTCGAGGAGGCTTCCCGCCGCCGAAACCGACCGAAGCGAGCTCCCCGCAGACCCGGGACCGACACCGAAGCAGGCATCCATCAGGTCGCAGAACTCGGAGATTTCGGCATCAGTAAACTCAATCTTTTCACTGCCGCAAGCCGCAAGGCTCAGAACAACTGCGACGCAGGTTAAAATCAGTAGAAATTTCTTCATTAAAAGTGCTCCTTTCATGTAGGGGCTGGATATACGTTAGCTTTGCTAAACTTCCCGCCCCTTGTGGTGCTGATGTCTTTGTTCGGGCGGATAATATCCGCCCCTACACTGCTTCTACTTACAATACAATTTACGCTCCAATATTATTGCAAAAATCCCGCAAAAATTTTCTTGCGGGACTTTTTTTATCTTACGTTTCTGTATTGTGCGACGCCCTGACGGATGAGGGAGCGCTTTAGTCTTGCTTCGGCGAGCCTCAGTTCGGTGTCGGAAGAAGAGCGGTTTTCGATTATCTCCTTCGCGCGGCGTTCCGAGTCCTGGGCTCGTTCGGCGTCGATTTCCTCTGCCCATTCGAAGGTCGTGGGAATCAGGGTTACATCGCCCTTGAGAACCGAGAGCATTCCGCCGATGCAGGCGGCGTATTTCTTCTCGCCGTCAATGACGACGGTCGCCATGCCCATGCCGAGGGGTGACACACAGTCGGTGTGCCCCGCCATGACTCCGATATCGCCGGCAATCGTCCGGACAATCAGCTCTTCCGCCTGACCTTCGTATTGAAGACCGTCGGGGGTTACTATCTTAAGCGGGAAGCTCGTCATGACTGCTCACCGCTCTTGTATTTCTCAACGACGTCGTCAATCGTTCCGGCAAAGAGGAAATATGACTCGGGGATTTCGTCGTGTTTGCCTTCGATAATCTCCTTGAAGCCACGAATGGTCTCCTTTAAGGGCACATATTTGCCCTCATAGCCTGTGAACTGCTCGGCAACTGCGAACGGCTGACTAAGGAACCTCTGAACCTTTCTTGCGCGGTTGACCGTGAGGCGGTCCTCCTCGCTCAGTTCGTCCATGCCCATGATGGTGATGATGTCCTGAAGGTCTTTATATCTCTGGAGGATGCTCTGAACCGCACGGGCTGTCTCATAGTGCTCCTGACCGACGATGTCGGGGGTCAGAATTCTTGACGAAGATGAAAGCGGGTCGACTGCGGGATAGATACCCATCGAGGCGATGCCTCGATCAAGAGCCGTAGTTGCATCAAGATGAGTGAACGTCGTGGCAGGTGCCGGGTCGGTATAGTCGTCGGCAGGGACATAAACCGCCTGAACGGAAGTGATGGAGCCGTTCTTGGTCGAGGTGATTCTCTCCTGCAAGGTGCCCATTTCGGTTGCCAAAGTCGGCTGGTAGCCAACAGCAGAAGGCATACGTCCAAGAAGTGCCGAAACCTCGGAGCCTGCCTGAGTGAATCTGAATATGTTATCTATGAAGAGAAGCACATCCTGATGCTTGACGTCGCGGAAATACTCCGCCATCGTAAGTCCGGAAAGTCCGACTCTCATTCTTGCTCCCGGGGGTTCGTTCATCTGACCGTAAACCATGGCGGTCTTGTTGATAACGCCCGACTCGTTCATCTCGCGATACAGGTCGTTGCCCTCACGGGTTCTTTCGCCAACGCCTGTGAAGACGGAAATGCCGCCGTGAGCCTTGGCTACGTTATTTATGAGCTCCATGATGAGAACCGTCTTGCCTACACCCGCGCCGCCGAACAGACCGATTTTTCCGCCCTTTGCATAGGGGCAGATGAGGTCTACAACCTTGATTCCCGTTTCGAGGATTTCGGTCGCCGGTTGCTGTTCGTCATAAGAAGGTGCCGGACGGTGGATTGACCACTTTTCATCCGTCTTGACGGGCTCACCCTCGTCGATTGGCTCGCCAAGAAGATTGAATACCCTTCCCAGGCACTCTTCGCCGACGGGAACCTGAATCGGGTGTCCGGTGTCGACGGCGACTTCTCCACGTCTGAGACCGTCGGTCGAGTTCATCGAGACGCATCTTACGACATTGTCGCCGATGTGCTGTGATGCCTCGGCAACGATGGTTCTCCCCTCATGCTCAATCTCTATCGCATTGAGGAGCTCCGGAAGCTCGTCATCGGGGAACCTGATGTCAAGAACCGGTCCCATGACCTGAATTACTTCTCCTGTGTGTTTGTCCATGCTGTTTACTCCAAATTCTACGCAAGGATTCTCCCTGCGGTGATATCAGGACGTTGATCCCGCTACTATTTCAATAATCTCGTTGGTGATTGCCGTCTGTCTTATCTGGTTGTACTTGAGGCTCAGGTCGTCTATCATTTCCTCGGCGTTCTGTGTGGCGGAATCCATCGCGGTTCTTCGTGCCGCTTGCTCTGCCGCTCTGCTCTCGCAGAGGCAACCATAGAGGACTCCCCCGAGATATTCGGGGATAATAGCATCGAACGCCTCGGCACTGCTCGGTTCATAAAGTATATCCGACTGGGTGGTCTTGCCCTTCTCGTAGCCTTTAAGAGGCAGAAGAGGAAGCACCGCCGGAGTCTGCGACAGAACGGAAACGAAGTTCGTATATCCGACGCAGATTTCGTCATACTCGCCGTTACGGAATCCCTTGCAGAGGGTCTTCGCAATCGAGAAGCAGTCGCCCACTCCGACGCCCTCGGCAAGAGTATAGTTCTCGGTGAGGATGTTGGCGCCCCGAAGTTTGAAGTACTCGACCGCCTTGTTGCCAATCGGGAGAACTATCGCGTTCTTCGCCTCGATTTCGGCTTGGCACATCTTGAGGATATTGTGGTTATATCCTCCCGCAAGCCCTCGGTCGCCGGCAATGACGACATAGACCGACTTCTTCACGTCTCTCTTTTTGAGATAGGGCGAAGATAAATCGCTTTCGGAAGCGGCAATATTACTTATCGTCGAGAAGAGAATCTCAAAGTATGGGCGGGAATTCAGAACCTGAGCCTGTGCGTGGTTGAGCTTTGACGCCGCAACCATCTCCATCGCCTTGGTTATCTGCTCCGTCTTTTTTAGGCTGTTGATTCGGGTTTTTATGCCCTTTGCCGTTGCTGATGACATTAAGAGTCTCCTTATTCAGCAGAATATCTCACTGCAATCTCTTCAAGTGCTGTCTTTAGCTCGCTCTCGGTTTCCGGCTCAAGCTTTCCGGTGCTTCTGATTGCTTCAAGAACACCGTTATGATGATTCAGCATATGCTCCTGCAAATCTGCCTCATAGTCGGGAATCTTCCCGACGGGAACGTTCTTCAGGTAGCCGTTGGTGGTGGCATAGAAGATGCAGACCTGCTGAACTACGTCGATAGGCGAGTTGTTCTTCTGCTTCAAGACTGCGACAATTCTCTTGCCCAGATCGAGCTGAGCCTTCGTATCGGCATCAAGGTCCGAGCTGAACTGTGCGAAGCTCTGGAGCTCGCGATATTGCGAATAGATGAGCTTCAAAGATCCCGAAACCTTCTTCATCGCCTTGATCTGAGCATTGCCGCCGACACGGGATACCGAAATACCCGGGTTGATAGCCGGCATTACGCCTGCGTTGAAGAGCTCGGTCTCGAGGTATATCTGACCGTCTGTGATTGAAATTACATTTGTCGGTATATATGCGGAAACGTCTCCCGCCTGTGTTTCGATTATCGGAAGAGCTGTCATGCTTCCTCCGCCTTTTTCTTTGGAAAGATGCGCCGCTCTCTCAAGAAGTCTTGAGTGGAGATAGAAGACATCACCGGGGTATGCTTCACGTCCCGGCGGACGACGGATGAGGAGCGATATTGTTCTGTAGGCAACAGCGTGCTTACTGAGGTCGTCATACACTACGAGAACATCCTTGCCGTTATACATGAAGTACTCGCCCATGGCACAGCCGCTGTAGGGTGCGATATACTGCATTGTCGGGAGCTCCGAAGCGGTTGCCGAAACAACTATTGTATAATCCATGGCTCCGCCGTCGGTGAGGTTCTTTACGACCTGCGCAACGGTCGAACGCTTCAAGCCGATTGCGACATAGACGCAGATAACGCCCTTGCCCTTCTGGTTGAGGATGGTGTCGGTCGCTATTGTGGTCTTACCAGTCTGGCGGTCGCCGATGATGAGCTCACGCTGACCACGTCCGATAGGAATCATCGAGTCGATGGCTTTTATACCCGTCTGAAGCGGCACCGTTACCGGCTCACGGTCGATAATGCCCGGTGCGGGAGATTCGATGGGTCTTGTTTCGGTGGTCTCAATCGGTCCCTTGCCGTCAATCGGCTGTCCGAGGGCGTTTACAACTCTTCCGATAAGAGCTTCGCCGACGGGAACGGAGACGACATTGCCGGTAATCTTTACCGAGTCGCCCTCTTTTATTCCCTGGTCGTTATCCATTATAACGATGGAGACGGTGTCCTCTTCGAGGTTCTGCGCCATTCCGTGAGCGCCGTTCTCGAACTCGACAAGCTCGCCGTACATAACGCCGTCGAGACCCGTTGCCTTGGCTATGCCGTCACCAACCGAAACCACGGTTCCGACATTGACCTGTTCAAGCTTCGTTTCGTAGTTCTTGATCCGGTCGCTGATTATTTTTACAATTTCATCAGATTTTATATCCATTGGCTTCTTCCTTTTAAATCATGTCGTCCCCGAAGCGTCTTGCTTCAGGAGCTCCGAGACCTCTTTAAGACGGTGTGAAACGGTGCCGTCAATCTGCTTCGAGTCGTAGCTTAATTTAACTCCTCCGAGGCAGGACGGGTCGACCTTATTCGTGAGAATTATCTTCTTGCCGCTAAGCGACGCTATCTTCTCCGTGAGCTTCTTCGACTGGGAATCGCTCAGGGGCACAGCCGTAACCGCAGTTACAGGCATGATGCCGTTGTCGAAATAGTATCTCTCGCGATAAGCCTTGACGCAGTCGCCGTAGTGAGTGGCGATTGACTTCTCCGCCAAAAGCTTCATAAAGTTCAGAACGTAGGGGTGAACCTTGCCGCCGAGGCAATCGTCAACAAGCTTGAGCCTCTCCTCTTTTGCAACATTCGCCGCAGATAGGAACTTCAAATATTGGGGCTCTTTTGCAAACACATCTTCAAGCACAGTCAGCTCGTTATAAATCCGCTCCGTAAGGTTCTCGCTCATCGCCGCCGAATAGAGAGCCGAGCCGTAGTCACCTGCAAGCCCGCTCATGACAAATCACCAAGGTCGTCGATAAAGCTGTCGACAAGGCGGCTCTGGTCAGCCAAAGTGAGTTCCCTTTCAACAACTCTGCCGGCAATGCTCACTGCGATTACGGAGATGTTGTCCTTGACCTCGCCCATGGCTTTCTTCTTTTCGAGAGCGATGTCCTCCTGAGCCTTCTCAAGGATTGCGCTCGCCTCTTTGTTAGCCTTCGAGACGATTTCTTCCTCTCTGCCCTGGGCTCTGGTTACGGCATCCGAGATAATCTTGTCGCCGGTTTCACGGGCTTCTTCGAGCTTCTTCTGATACTCGTCGCGCATCTCGTTTGCCTCAGCCTTGGCTGTGTCGGCACTGTTATAGAGGTCATCTATTTCCTTCTGCCTGTCGTCGATTATTTTCATAACCGGCTTGAACAGAAATTTCTTCAGGACAAAGAACAAAAGAAGAGTGTTGGCGAGCGTGAACAGAGCCGTCCACACGTTGACGCCCAGAATCTCCTCGTACATTGTCAATTCCTCCCTTCGGAAATATCGGTACCCGTCTTACTCCAATGCGAACAAAATCAGGAATGCGATGATGAGTGAATAGATACCTGTGGTCTCGGTGATACCGCAACCTAAGATCATGTTTGTTCTGAGGTTACTAGCCGCCTCGGGCTGGCGAGCCATACCCTCGAGTGCCTTTCCTACCGCATTACCTTCGCCGACGCCGGGTCCGATAGCTCCGAGACCCATACAAAGTCCTGCACCGATTGCTCTTAAGCCTGTTGCCAAAGCTTCTGCTGCACTTACATCCATAGTAGTTACTCCTTAAATATTTTTTGTCAGAATGAAGTTCTGACGTGTTTACTTAGTTTCGACTGCCGTCTCGGGAGGCGGGCAAGCCTGTCCAATATATATCATGCTAAGCAGGCTGAATACGAACGCCTGAACAAAGCCTGAAAACAAATCAAAGTACACTGATAACAGTGCGGGTATACCTAAAGACAATATCGGGATGCCCGATAATAATCCGAGAGCTTCCAAGATTCCGCAAACTCCGAATGCTATGAAGATTCCAAGAAGAATCCCCTTGAAAACGCCGATTTTCTTCTTTTTCAGCTTCTGATAAATCAAGATTCCCGCACCCAACAAGACAATCACAATCGGGATTATGACGGTGCCGGAAACAAGGTTCAGAAGCATAGAAGAAAGAAGGCTCAGTGCGGTGTAGACAATAGCCGTGATGATGCCGCCACCGAAGACGTTGCCGAAGTGACGGAACGCCATGGAAATCGGCTGTGCAATCTCGGAAATGATATTCATCGGAGTCATGATGAAGACCGGCTCTGTAAAGCCCTTGAGCCACTTGAGAACGCCCATATGCTTGATGTTGTTGTACCAGATAATCGCCGTCGTCATCAGTGCCCATGTCAGAACGACGCTTAGATCCGCAGTTGACGAGCGGAAGAAGCCGAACATGCCGATAAGTGAGCCGCAAATCGAGGACAGGAAAATTGTCCCGATATACGGGGTCCAACCGACGTTGTGCTCGCCCATTGAGGATGTGACGAGGTTACGGAGCATCTCGACGCCCTTTTCGACCAGAACCTGCAGTTTTCCGGGATGGGTTTTAAGATTCCTTCCAAGCAGAACCCCGGCAACACACAAAAATATCGTCACAAGAAGAAGTGACAGAGTTGTTTGTGTCACGTTGATTCCGCCGAAAATCGGAATCGTGAAGTATATATACGCGCCGTTTATTTCTATGTCCATCAGGTTTCACCTTCTTCTTTGGGCTCTTCTTCGGAAGGCGTTTCCGCAGTCGTCTCAACGACCGCAGGCGTTTCCTTCTTGCGGAAGAATTCCCAGACCGTTATCGTCGGTCTTACAAACACTATCGGGAGGACAAGCGCAAAGACATTGCAAAGCCCGCTCACGGCTCCCGCTACCCATACTATGAATATGACTGCGTAACGAAGAACCATCGAGAAGGTCATGAGGCTTTTGCCGCCCTTGACGTCCTGAGCGACTGCTCTGTCGGATGCCACGCAGACCGAGATTGCCATGAACAGGAAGTTCAGGATTGCTAAGATTCCGCCAAGAATGCCGCCGAAAACCACGGTGCTGTCGAAAAGCTCGAGCAAGGCGAAGATTCCGAACATTGCGGCGATGCAGATGACCTGCCCTATTGTTATAATCAAGGTTTCGTGCAAAACTTCCTTACGGGAATCCATTTCTTCTCCTATTTAATCGTGATTATTGAAGCCGGTTACGGGAGGCTTCTTATCCTTGTCGTCCTTATTCGTGATGTCTTCCATCGTTTTGAGAGTCGAGCGGAAGCCGCTGATTGCAAGAATGCCACCTAAAATAGCTCCCACGAAAATCACCCAGATGCCGAGTGAGAACTTGTTCTTGAGCCAAGCCGCAAGGATTATGCAACCGGCAAGCGGGACAGCAACCGAAAGCCCGAGCTGCCCTATCATAACAAAAAGGCTCACGTCTTTCATTAGCTTCAATCCTCGCTTCCGCAGTTTGCTTATACAAACTCAATTCTACCATGATTATAGCAGAAAGTCAAATCAAATTCTACCGCAAAGATTTTAAAATGTCCCACAAAAAATTGCGAAATATGAGAATATTATCTCTCGGTAATATCCTGATAAACCTTCGGCTTGCCGACCGCCTTGTATGCGGGACGGATGATTCTGCCGCCGGTGACCTTCTCCTCGAATCTGTGAGCAGACCAGCCCGCCATTCTTGCGGTTGCGAAGAGTGCGGTTGCCAGCTCCTCGGGGATTCCAAGCATACGATAGCAAAGTCCCGAGTACATATCGACATTTGCGCAGAGAGCCTTTTCGAGACCGGTTTCACGGTGGAAGACCTCGGGCGCAAGCCTTTCGATGGAGTTAAGGAGCGAGAACTGGGATTCATACTCCGTGCCCTTCACCATCTGGAGTGCGGTTTTCTTGAGAATTACGGCCCTCGGGTCGGAAAGAGTATAGACAGCGTGACCCATGCCATAGATAAGACCGGTTCTGTCGGAGGCTTCCTTGCGGACAATCTTCGTCAGCATGTCCGCAACCTCGCCGTCGTCATCCCAGTTCTTTACATTCGCCTCGATATAATCGAGCTGTTCAAGAACCTTGAGGTTGGCGCCGCCGTGACGGGGACCCTTGAGGGAGCCTAC
This sequence comes from Oscillospiraceae bacterium, assembly GCA_021201235.1. GTDB lineage: Bacteria > Bacillota > Clostridia > Oscillospirales > Ruminococcaceae > Faeciplasma. The sequence goes on from JAJQFI010000008.1 coordinate 111,415, forward strand.
AGCCGCCGCATATGCGGAATAGGGGTCGGTGCCGGAAGAGGTCAGAACTCTGCACGCAAATGTGGAGTTATTACCGCCGCCGTGCTCTGCGTGCAAAAGCAGAATCAAGTCAAGAAGCTTTGCTTCGTCATATGTGTATTCTCTGTCAGGTCTCAGGAGGGAAAGAATCGTCTCGGCGGTGCGCTCCTCGGGGCGAACCTGGTGCATATACATGCTTCCGCCGTCATAAGCTCTGCGCTTGACCTGATAGGCAGACGTCATGATGACAGGCATCTTCGCAAGGATTGAAAGAGCGCAATAAAGCTCATCCTCGGGGGTCTTAGCCTCGGGGTCCTCCTCATAAGAATAGAGCGCGAGAATCGAGCGTGAAATCTTGTTCATGATGTTCTTCGAGGGAGCCTTGAGAATCATGTCCTCAAAGAAGCCGGAAGGAAGCTCACGGTTTTTCGAAAGAAGCCTCTCGAAGTCCGCCAATTCGTCCATCGACGGAAGCTTGCCCACTATAAGAAGGTAGGCAACCTCCTCATAGCCGAAGCGGTCTGCGCCCTGAATACCGGCGACGATGTCCTTGACGTTATAGCCGCGATAGTAGAGCTCGCCCTCGATGTTCTGCTTTTCGCCTTCGTTCATGACGTAGCCGTGAACGTTACATATATTCGTAAGTCCAGCCAGAACGCCGGTGCCGTCGGCATTACGGAGTCCCCTCTTTATGTCGTAGCGGTTATAATACTTCGGGTCAATCCGGTTATTCTCCAAAAATGTTTGCCTGAACCGATCCCTTGTTATGTCATCAATTTTTAATCTCATGATAATCTCCTCTATTCTGAAAGTTGTCCTGACTCTAAAATCTATTATTACACAGTGTAATTTTAGCACATGAAATATTGAAAGTCAACCAAAATGAAGCTTTTGAAAGCCCAAAATTTCATTTTTCGTCCTTTTGCACTGAACATCGAAGTTTTTGAGAAGAAAAATTGAAGCTCTTGACGAAGAAAAAATGCAGTTTTTTGTTGAAAATTGAGGACAGAATGACGTGGATTTGTTGAGGAAAAGAAAAAAGCACCCGGAGTGGGTGCTTTCTGAAGTTATGGTGAGCCATTGGAGAATCGAACTCCAGACCCTTTCATTAAAAGTGAAATGCTCTGCCAGCTGAGCTAATGGCTCGGTTCACAACTACGTTATTATAGCAAACACGAGCGTATTTGTCAATATCTAAAATCGAAATTTTCACAGATATTATTCAATTTCCAGCTTGATATCCCCAATCTCCACGGTAGCCCGGCAGATGCCGCCGGAGATGGTTTCGGGAACCGAGATATCGCCAAGTTCTGTGCTGACTACGAAAATCTTTCCCGAGAGAATGGTGCCTTCAATATCTCCTAACGTGGTTTCAAGGCTCATTTCTCCGGCGTCACTCCCATCAAGGCATATATCGCCAGTATCTGTACTTGCTGAAAGAACTTCGGTTGCAATGACACTTTCAAGAGAAATATCTCCCATAGTGGCTGTTGCGACTAAATTGTCACAGGTTATTTTATCAAATGTTACGTCACCAGTATCTGTCGTTGCTGAGAGAGTTTCGTTTACGATAACGTTTCCAAGAGCTATATCTCCCATAATGACTGTTGCAGTCAGATTTTCACAAGTAATTGCTTCAAGTGTGATGTCACCGGTGTCTGTAACTCCTGAAAGATCCTCATTTACGACAACATTACTAAGTGATATATCGCCCATAGTGACTGTTGCAGTCAAACTTTCGCAAGTAATTTCCTCAAGTATGACATCACCGGTGTCTACCTCAAAAGTTATGACTTCGAAATCAAAAGAACTAAGCTCAATATCTCCCATTTCCTCGGTTACAGTAAGCGAGACGTAAGCCTCTTTTGGAAGATAAACCGTCACGGATGGGCTTCCAGTAAAGATGCCAATATAGTTGTACCATTTGCGAGTACTGACTGACATAATGGAAAGAGTATCGTTTTCAACTTCGACGGTGTGCTTGAGGGTGTCGTCATCGTAACACACAACCTTGCAAATACCATCATCAGACGGAAGAATAATCACCTCGGATATTTCTGTATCAATAAGTATATTCTCGACATCATCAGTTATTTCGTATATACTGGTCTCATACTGCCAAGTGCTAAGATTGGAGACATCGAATCCGACTGCCGCCAATGCTCCGAGGAAAATTACCCCACCGACTGCGACAAGAATTGCCGCCGCAATAATCCATTTTTTTGTTCTGCTCATCATGCTGTTTCCTTTCTTATTAAACCGGATTTGATTTTTAAGAATACCCATTTTGTCGCCCAGATAATCGCCTTAGTCACCCAAAGGCAGATTAAGAAGCCGAGAATTGTGATTCCCACAAAGGCGATTCCCACGCCGAGCATGGCGATACCGGAGACGACTTTTCCCATTGCCGAGAACACGAAGAGTGAGAATATCCCGCTGACTGCGACAACTGCAAACGAGAAGTCGACCGCCCAGATGGCGACAATCACGCTCCAAATTGTGACATACACAGAAACAATCACCGCAAAAAGCGCTAATAGTAGTGACAACCAAATCGGCGAGCCGAGAATTAACAGGATGATTTCGCCAAGGCGAAGCGCCCGATTCGGCTTGACCTTTTCTTTGACGATAGCCGTAAGCGGGACTTCCGAAAGAATCTGAGTGGCGATTTCGTCAACACTCCCAAGCTCTGCAACAGCTTGCTCTTCTGTAAGACCCTCTTCGATTCTGTCGTCAATCATCTCGCTATAGAAGCTCACACGCTCGTCAGCGTCGACCTGCGGAATCCCCGAAAGCCGTAGCCGAAGCTTCTCCAAAAATTCATTATTCCCCATTAACATTATCCTCCCTGGTTATAAATTGATAGATTGCGAAGATTTCTACCCACTCGACCTTGAACTTGTCGATGCGCTTAAGCCCGGCTTCGGTGATGTGGTAGTACTTGCGGAGCCTGCCGTCGTGCTCGACGTTTCTGACTGTCAACATTCCTGCCGATTCAAGGCGTTTGAGAATGGTATAGAGAGTGGACTCGGACAGCCTGATGTAGGGGCTGAGGTCTTTGATAATCTTGTACCCATAGGAGTCCTCGCCCTTGATTGCCGCCAGCACGCAGACGTCCAGAAGCCCTCGTTTAAGTTGTGTGTCCATAGAAGTCCTCCTTAGAATACCTCTTGTTATGGTATACATCATATCACGAAGTATTGTGATTGTCAAGAGGGAAATTATAAAAATTTTCGGGAAAATAAAAAATCCCGAACCGAAACTCAGGATTCATTAAAAGAGCACCCGGGTTCGGATGCTTTTTTAAATACTTTTTTGGGAATACAAAAAATCCGAACCACGAAAGGTTCGGATTATTTCGATGTGGTGGAGCATACGGGATTCGAACCCGTGACCTCCACACTGCCAGTGTGGCGCGCTCCCAACTGCGCTAATACCCCAGTACTTCGGATATAATAGCACAACTTACGAAAAAAATCAAGTCTTTTTTACGAGAAATTTCAGCGGGGCGGAAAAACTTTTACAGGAGCTTCCCCAGCACCCTCCCGATATCATCATCAATGCATACCGATTGCTTCTCAATCTGCGACGGGCAGGCGGCATCGCCGTAGTTTATGCAGACATAGGTCGCTTTCGGGTTCTTCACGGTCATCTGCCAGAAGGGGTATTTGATGATGGCGGGGGTATTAAACCCGACCCCGAGCTCGAGGTAAAGGGTCGCCAAGCCCTCGTGCCTCCGATTGAACTCGGAATACCTCTCCGCCGCCTGATGCCAGCCCTCGTCCTCGACGAAAGTGTCATCACACCTAAGATTTGTGTTCATCGGCTTGCCGCAGACGGGGCATCTCGGGACGAGCTCCGACGGGATTCGCATGTTTTCCTGCGTCTCCATCATCTTTTTGATAACTTCTTCGTTATCGTAGGTTTTCCGATGGCAGGGCTCGGAGCACTGGAAGAGACCGTAGTCGCCCTGAGTATAGAATAGTCGCTTTTTGTCGAAGCCCGCCTTCTGGAAGCAGTGGTCGACATTGGTCGTGAGGACAAAGTAGTCTTTATCCTTCACCAACTCAAGCAATTCCTGATAGACCGGCTTCGGGGCGTCGGTGTAGCGGTTCAGCCAGATATTTCTGCTCCAGAAGCCCCAGAATTCCTCGAGGGTTTCATATGGGTAGAAGCCACCCGAGTACATGTCGTGGAAGCCGTACTTTTCCTCAAAGTCGGAGAAATTCTCCTCGAACCTCTTGCCTGAGTAGCTGAAGCCCGCAGAGGTCGAGAGCCCCGCTCCCGCACCGATTACGACTGCGTCGGCGGTGTCGAGCGCTTCCCTAAGCCGCTCAATCTGCTCGGAGGAGCTTCTCATAAATTTCGAGGTCGGCATCTTTAAATACATTGAATATCACCTTTATTTCGCTGTGGGTTTCTTTCTTATAATCTGAAACTGTTCTGAGAGCAATCTCTGCCGCCTTGCCGTTCGGGAAGTGGAACTCGCCGGTCGAGATGCAACAGAACGCGATGCTCGGAGCGCCGTTTTTATCTGCAAGCTCCAGACACGAACGGTAACACGAGGCGAGGAGCTTCTTGTCCCTCTCCGTAAGCCTCCAACCGACAATCGGTCCGACCGAGTGGATGACGTGGTCGCACGGGAGGTTGAATGCGGGAGTGATTTTGGCGGTGCCCGTCTCCTCCTCGTGACCCTGCTTCTGCATAATCTCGTTGCACGCAAGCCGAAGCTGGACGCCGGCATAGGTGTGGATGGCGTTGTCGATGCACCCGTGATTCGGGACGAAGCAACCGAGGAGCGCCGAGTTCGCCGCGTTGACGATAGCTCCGCACCGAAGCGTCGTTATGTCTTCCTGCCAGAGATAAATGTCGTCGCGGACAGGCGCAAGGTCAGATATATCCGTAATTCCCTTCCCCATGGTCTCTTCGCGAAGATACTCGTCCTGAATTTTCAAAAATTCGTCGCTAATCGGCTTCAGAAGACGGACGTTGAACAGTGCCCTGAGAAGCCGCTTTTGCGAGTATTCGTCGTCGGGGATTTCATAGTCCCGATACTGCGGTTCTTCGGCAAGAAGCTCTTTTATTAGGTAGATTCTGCGGTCGGATTGGGTCATCCTTATCCCCTCTTTTTGATGGTCTGCTTCGGACAGATTTCGGCACAGCGTCCGCAATGAAGGCAACGGCTCTGGTCGATGACGACGGGCTTTTTGGTGATGTCAATACACTTCTGTGGGCAGACGGAATAGCAGAGCTTGCACCCGATGCAGGCATCCCCGACGAAGTAGCCGGTCTTAGTTTCCTCAGGCTCACCGATTGTGATGCTCTCGCGTGAAACATGCCCGGGATCGCTTATGTCAAAATACTCGCCGGTGGCTTCGTAAAGACGGAACACCTCGAGAGCAGTTCTTGTGTTGTCTGGGTAAATCCCCTGCATATATGTATTCTTTTCGAAAATCTCGTCAAGCTTCTCCGAGCCGATATTCTCGATTTTTCCACGGAGTGAAACCGACTTTTTGTCCTTAGTGGCGGACAGAGCGATAAACTTCTGCTCCATAAGTTGGCTATAGAAAGCCTTGCCCTTCGCCGTCAGGAAGTACACTCCCTCGTCGTCCCAGAGCATCATGTCGATTGTTCTGGTCACGGGGTGCCCATCCTCGCCGATTGTCGCAACCGTTGCGGAGTGGAGCTCCTCAACGAGCATCTTCAAATAATTCTGTTTGGACATTTCTCTCTCCCTCAGTGTTTTCCCTTCAGAATCGGGCTCAGGTGCTTATAAATCATCATCGTGAACACTCCGATGACAAGCCCCTTGAGAAGATTAAAGGGAAATGCGTTAAAAATAATAACGTCAAGCTTTGTATGAATAAACGGTATAAACTCCTCAAAAGAGGCGATAAGCTCATCCACCGGCATGAAATTTTCGAACAATGGCAGAAGTATGAAGTAGTTTGTGAACGCCGCAACAATTCCCATCACGACGCTTCCGACAATACATGAAATCCACGCCATCGCCTTTGTCTTATGAAATTTATAGATGGTTCCGGCTGTGAATACATACGACGCACCCATAAGGAAGTTTGCGAGCTCGCCGACACCGCCGGTTGATGTTGCGAAGAGCCTGAGTGCGTTCTTTATCAGCTCGATAAGAACTCCGACCAACGGTCCGAATGCAAAAGCGCCTATAAGCGCCGGGAAATCGGACAAATCCATCTTTGCGAAGGACGGTGAAAGCGGAACCGGAAAGTCCAAAAACGCAAGAATGTATGATATTGCCGCAAGTATCGCCGTCATTGTCATCGTTCTTGTGTTCATAGCGCCTGATTTGGTTTTCTTGGCTGTTGTCTCTTGATTCATGAATCTCCTTTGGAGATATGATTTGGATTAAGCGTTGCCTTGGGGAAGTCATTCAAGGCAACGCTTATCATATCTTCTCAGAACTCGTAAGGCGGGTTGCCGGAGAAGTCAGCGATAACGCCGTGAGGAGCTTCGAGATAGAATACCTCAAAAATCGGGTTGTCGGCGGTCTGATACTGACCCTTTACGATGGGGTTCTTGATGCACATTTCCTTGGCAGCCATGTTGTTCTCGAAAACAGCCTTGCCATGAAGTCTGATCCAAGCATAAGCGGGGCTGGAAACGGAAATTTCAACCTCGGGATTAGCAAGCATATCCTTGTAGACATCCTTGGTGTTGTTGGTGCAAAACCAGAGCTTGCCCTCAAGCTCGCCTGCAAACATGAACGGGCGGCACTTAGCCTTTCCGTCGCGACCGACTGTTGCCAGATACTGAATAGGGTTCTCGTTCAAGAATTCGATTACTTTCTCCATTTTAGATTACCTCCGAAAAATTAAATATTGTTGTAACCTTTTCGATTACAACATGAGTATAACACATCGTAGTTGTAATGTCAAGAGTTACAACTAAAATTTTTGAAGTAGTATAAAATCGACTATGTCATTAAAAGAAAAGTCCGAAGCTTCAGCTTTCGGACTCTTTTTCTATGCAAATTTTGGTGTCATTTACGACATCGGCGACGGTTATCTCACGCATTTTGTCCTCCATCGCCTGCTGAATCGTCATCAGCTTGTCGTCAAGGGCGGCGTGGATATTCCTGCCGACGGGACAAGCCTGACTCGGGTTTTCGTGGAAATGGAAGAGCTCGCCGCTCTCGACGCACTCAACAGCGTTGTAGACGTCAAGGAAGGTGATTTCGTCAAGAGGCTTCGCCGTCGACGCTCCCCCGCTCCCCCGAGCCACGGTGATGAGCCCTGCGGCTTTGAGCTGTTGTAAGATACGGCGGATTATGACCGGATTGACATTGATGCTCCCCGCCAGAAACTCGCTCGTGATTTTGTATTGGTCCTTGAACGTCTCGATACAGGTGAGGATGTGAATGGCTATTGTAAATCTGCTTGAAATCTGCATTCTGGATTTGCGCTCCTTAATGGTTATGGGAATATTATAGCACGAGTCGGGTGTAAATTCAAGGGTTACAATCAAGTCAAGCCTTTTCTTTACCCAAATTTTCCTTATCACCCTATTGCAAATAAAATCTCAATGTAGTACAATATCTCTGCTCACAACTCTGTTTTTAAAATATGGGTGGGCAGAAGGACAGTTTTTATGGCTATACAGCTTTCGGATAGATTCAATTTCAGGCGACTTCTTCGGTTCACTTTGCCGTCTATCATAATGATGATTTTCACGTCTATTTACGGCGTGGTGGACGGGTTCTTCGTCTCGAACTTTGCGGGGAAGACGCCGTTCACGGCAATCAATCTCATCATGCCGTTCTTAATGGTATTGGGAGCGCTCGGGTTCATGATGGGCACCGGCGGCAGTGCGATTATTGCGAAGACGATGGGCGAGGGCGACAAGGCGAAGGCAAACAGCCTCTTTTCCCTCTTCATCTATATATCGGTTCTTGCGGGAATTGTCGTTGCGGCAATCGGAATTGCGGTTCTGCGACCGGTTGCGATACTCCTCGGCGCAGAGGGCGAAATCCTCGAGAACTGCGTCATCCACGGAAGAATTATACTCATGGCGCTTCCGGCGTATATGCTTCAATACGAGTTCCAGAGCCTGTTTGTGACGGCTGAGAAGCCGAACCTCGGGCTTATCGTGACCATTGCGGCGGGATGCACAAATATAGTTCTTGATGCCGTAATGGTCGGAGCTTTGTCCCTCGGACTTGTGGGAGCCGCAGTAGCAACGGCGATGAGCCAGTGCGTCGGCGGACTGGTGCCGATTATATACTTCGCTCTTCCGAACAAAAGCCTTTTAAGGCTCGGTAAAACGAAATTTGACGGCAGGTCACTCCTGAAGGCCTGCACCAACGGCTCGTCGGAGCTTATGAGCAATATTGCGATGTCGACCGTTTCGATGCTCTATAACTATCAGCTTCTTCAGTATGCCGGAAACGACGGGGTCGCCGCCTATGGCGTTCTTATGTATGTCAACATGATTTTTATTGCAGTGTTTATCGGCTACTCGGTCGGCTCGGCGCCGATTGTCAGCTATCACTACGGTGCCGGAAACAAAGACGAGCTCAAGGGTCTGCTCCGAAAAAGCGTTACCATCATTCTGTGCTTCTCGGTTTCGATGCTCGTATGTGCCGAGCTATTGGCAAAACCGCTTTCAATGCTGTTTGTCGGGTATGACGAAGGGCTTCTTGAGCTCACGCTCGGCGGATTCAGGATATATTCCTTCTCGTTCCTGTTTGCGGGATTCGCGATTTACGGCTCGTCCTTTTTCACGGCTCTCAACAACGGCGTGATTTCGGCGATTATTTCATTCTTGAGAACCCTTGTATTTCAGATTGCGGCGGTGCTCACCTTCCCTCTCATCTGGGGCATAGACGGAATCTGGTTCTCACTCGTCGCCGCAGAGATAATGGCGGTCGCGACGACTTCGGTGTTCATATTCGCGAAGAGGAAGAAATACGGCTATATGTAATTACAAAGTGATAATAAAGCGCAGTCGTTTGATGACTGCGCTGTTTTTATGCCGATTTCGGCTTCGGTTTGAAAATAAGTGCCGCCAGAAGAGAAAAGACCATTGCGGCGGTGATGCCGCCTGCACAAGCAGTAAGACCGCCTGTGAAGATTCCTAAGAAGCCCTTTTCGTCGACGGCTTCTCTTATTCCCTTGGCGATGGAATTGCCGAAGCCGGTCAGGGGCACCGTTGCGCCCGCTCCGGCAAAGTCGGCGAGATACTGATACATCCCCACTCCGCTCAGGATTACTCCCACGACAACGTAGAGCGTCAGGATTCTTGCGGGTGTAAGCTTCGTGAAGTCGATGAGAAGCTGACCGATGGCGCAGATGATTCCGCCGACCAGAAATGCCCATAAATATTGCATGCTATCACCTCCTATAGTCCGATTTCGCTTGAAAGCCAGATGAGGTGCGAGATTCCCGGGATAGTCATCCCCTGCTGACTTGAAGTGGTCGAGAGAAGCGCACCCGTAGCGGCGAAAAGAACATTTTTGAGCTTTCCTCTCCTCAATTCCGGCAGGAAGTGCCCGGCTAAGATGCTTGCCGAGCAACCGCAACCCGAGCCGCCGGCATGGACGTCCTGATTCTCGGAGTCAAAAAGCATACAGCCGCAGTCGAAGTGCCTGTCCGAAATTTCGATGCCGTCGCGGTGCAACAGCTCCACCAGAATCCTTGAGCCCACGCTCCCCAGATCTCCCGTCACGATATGGTCGAATTCGTCGGGGGATTTTTTCGTGTCCGAAAGAAACTGCTTTATCGTCGAGTATGCCGCCGGCGCCATTGCAGTGCCCATGTTGTTGGCATCCTTGATGCCCTTGTCCTCAATCCTGCCGATGGTGACCGCTCGGACGAACGGCGAAGCGTTGCCTCTTTCGAGAATTACGGCTCCCGAGGCGGTCGCAGTCCACTGGGAAGTAGGCGTGCGCTGACCGCCGTATTCGAGTGGGAATCTGTACTGCCTTTCCGCAGTGCAGAAGTGAGATGAAGTCACCGCCGCTACTATGTCTCCGGCACCCGAGTCGACAGCCAAAGCCGACAAGAGAATCCCCTCGGCGATAGTCGAGCATGCGCCGTATATGCCTAAAAAGGGCACATTGAAGTCGCCGATGCCGAAGCTCGTGCCGATGCACTGATTGAGGAGGTCTCCGCCGAACATGAAGGACAAATCGTCCGGCTTGAGGTGGCACTTTTCGAGCGCCGTCTGCACGGCGAGCCCCTGCATTGCGCTTTCTGCCTTCTCAAAGCTCTCCTGACCGAAACGGTCGTCCTTGTCGACATAGTCGAAGCAGTCGCCGAAGGGTCCTTCACCCTCCTTCTTTCCAACGACCGACGCCCAGCTTTTTATTGAAACGGCGTTATCCATCATGATTGTTGCCCGACCTAAACTTTGCGGCATAAAACCAACTCCCCTATATTTATTTGCTTCTATCTTCCCAAGAAAAGTTTAATTTATGCGTTTTGAAATATGAAAGCTTGAATTATTGGAGAGACTGTGATATAATAAGCTTGGTATTTTGTGTAACCGGATATCTCCTGTGCGAAAGGACGGTTTTTATGAGAAGAACACTTGCATTTTTGATGGCATTTTGTATGCTGATTACCATGTGCTCCTGCGGCAACGCCGAGGAAAACAGCACCGACAGCGAAGTCACCACATCCTATAACGGAGTTCCCGACAATGTTGTGACATCTTCAGCCGAAAGCGTTACCGAAGCCACAACCTCCGCTACAAGTGCAACAAGCGTTGCGAGCTTGGAAGAAGAGCCAGAAGCTACGACTACGGAAGAAAGCTCTTCAAGCGAAGTTACAACAACTGCCGATGAAGAAGACTCTGTCGACTTAGTCGAAGAAGAAGTCACCTATATTCCCGACACGATTGCGATGGACTATCTGACGCTTCTTAATTCCACCCAAGTCCACGCCAAGCTCACCGAGGCTGTTTCCTACGACGGCGAGACGGTCGTCATGTACGAACGGGAATACTATATAAACGGCGTCGACAAAGTCTACATCAACAACTCACAGAAGATAGTCATGACGGCTGATACCGTCACGGTTATAGACCTCGACGCTTATACTTACTATTCGTACGCAAGAACCTCAATGGCTTCGGAGATTGAATTTGGATATAGCAAAGAGTACTATACTCTTGTTTCGATGAGCGAGGAGAGCGAGGAGAGCGACTGTGTTATTGAAGTGTACAATGTCGTATCACATGGAAGCACTATTACGTCCACATGGACGTTCTACACGGACGGCACTTTCGACGTTGTCGACGAGAACCCCGACTCCGGCTCGTTCACAAAGTATTACTTTGATGTTGCCGAGAGCGATGTGAGCGGGATGGATATGAGCATACCTGAGGGTTTGACGGAGACGGAAGCAAGTGAGTTTTAAACCCCTCCACCATGCTTCGCATGGTCCCCCTCCCCTTTCAGGGGAGGCTAATACAGATTTATCAAAGGAGACGATTATAATGGTAGTAATTGAAATGGAAGACGGCGGGAAGATTAAGATTGAGCTTTGCCCTAAGGAGGCGCCCCTGACGGTTGCCAATTTCGAGAAGCTTGTTAATGAGCATTTTTATGACGGACTTATCTTCCATAGAGTCATCAAAAACTTTATGATTCAGGGCGGCGACCCGACAGGCACCGGCGCAGGCGGCTCGAGCGAAAATATCCGCGGCGAGTTCAAGCTGAACGGTGTCAACAACACGCTTAAGCACACAAGAGGAACCATCTCGATGGCGAGGGCTCAGGATCCGAACTCGGCTTCGTCGCAGTTCTTCATCGTCCACAAGGATTCACTCTACCTTGACGGCTCCTATGCCGCTTTCGGCACGGTTGTCGAGGGAATGGACGTTGTCGACAGGATTGCTTCGGTCAAGACCGACATAAACGACCGCCCCACCGTTCCCCAGAGAATCAAGACTATAAGAATTGTGAACTATTTCGATCAATGATTTTTGCAAGGAGACCATGAAGTCAGATGCGCGTTACCATAGAGGATAACCCCCGGCTTGAATACCTCCGGGAGAAGACCCGAGGGCTTACCACTTCGCCCGGATGCTATATCATGAAGAACCATGCCGGCACCATCATATACATCGGCAAGGCGAAAAACCTTCGTAACCGCGTCTCTACCTATTTCCACGACAACGACCATCTGCCGAAGGTTGCGAAAATGGTCTCGAATGTCTGGGATTACGACTTCGTCTGCACCTCCTCCGACTATGAGGCTCTTGTCCTCGAGGCGTCGCTGATAAAACAGCACAAGCCGAAATATAATATCCTTCTGAAGGACGACAAGGGCTATTCCTACATCAAGATTTCGGACGAGGATTACCCGAGGATTACCCGCGAGATGCAGAAAAAGGGTCCGGGCACATTTATCGGTCCCTACACAAGCGGATTCACCTCGAGCCAGGCTGTCGAAGAGGTCAACCGGGTTTTCATGCTCCCAACCTGCAAAAAAGTCTTTCCGAGGGACTTCGGCAAAGAGCGCCCCTGCCTCAACTTCCAGATTAAGCGGTGCATCGGGCTTTGCAGAGGGTGCTTTTCGAAAGAGGACTACGCCGAGATTATCAATCAGGCGGTGGACTATATAAAGAGCGGAAGCAAGCAGTCGGTCGAAGAGCTGACAGACGAGATGAACCGGCTTTCGGAGAACCTTGAGTTCGAGAAGGCTGCGGTCATCCGAGACCGCATCGCCGCTATCAATCGTTCTGCCGACACGCAGAAGATTTTCGAGGAGAACATGCCCGACACGGACATCTTCGCCCTCGCAAAGAACGGCGGCATCACCTGCATTTCTGTGCTCAACTATCGCATGGGGCGGCTCTATGACAAGCAGGATTTCATCCTGGGCGAGACCACAGATGATATCTCCACCCGTGAAGAGTTTCTGATTCAGTATTACGACCGAGCCGTGAAGATTCCCCGCGAGATTTATATCGACGAGGAGTTAAGAGAGACCGACAACATAAGGCGATTTCTCGCCGAGAAGTCGGGGCACGCAGTCAGCATTGCGAACCCGAAGCGCGGCGAGATGAAGGGACTCCTCGACCTTGCCGAAAAGAATGCCGTCGAACAGCTTTCCGTGAGAATCGGAAGAACCGGCAAAGAAGTTGCTGTGCTCGAAGAATTGGGCGAGCTCTTGGGGCTCACGAAAACGCCGAACTATATCGAATGCTACGACATCTCGAACTTAGGCTCGACCGACATGGTTGCCGGAATGGTCGTCATGGACAAGTGCCGGTTCGCGAAGAAATATTACAAGAAATTCAACATAAAGACCGTCGTGGAGCAGAACGACTACGCCAGCATGCGCGAGGTTATCTCCCGAAGGCTTGAGAACTATCTCGACCCGGAGTGCAGAGATGAGGGCTTCAAGAGGCTTCCCGACGTCATATTCCTTGACGGCGGAAAGGGGCACGTTTCGGCGGTTCTGCCTCTACTTGAAGAGTATCATGTCGACATCCCACTCTTCGGACTCGTCAAGGACAACAAGCACCACACCCGTGCCGTCGTCACCGCCGACGGGAGCGAAATCCAGATTTCAAAATCACGCTCTGTATTCGCACTCCTGACGAAGCTTCAGGACGAGGTGCACAGATATACAATCACATTCCAGAAGCAGAAGCGCTCGACCCACACCCACGAAACCGAGCTCACGAAAATTTACGGCATCGGCGAGAAGAAAGCGCAGGCATTACTTAACGAATTCAAAACCAAGCAACAGCTCAAGTCGGCGACAATCGAAGACATCGCCGCAGTAATGAAAATCAGCCCCGAAAAGGCGCAGGAAGTCAAGGAGAAGTTTATCGACCAGTTACAATAAAGTTATACTACAGAAAGGATTCAAAATGCAAAAAAAGATACCCGAATACTCAGGCGTTTTAAGAAGTCATACACTCAGCGTGCCGGATGCAATTTACCAGAGTTTGGGAATAGTGATATTCGGCAAGCGAATCAAGTCGCTTGTCTTCTCGACGGACGTTGCAATCATCAACAATATCAATGCGGACGCCGTCCTCGCGGTTTATCCGTTCACCCCACAGCCGGTTATCTCTCAGGCGATAATAGAAGTCTCTAACGTTCCGGTGTTTGTCGGCGTCGGAGGCGGAGTTACCGGCGGCGAGCGCTCCGTTCGGCTTGCCGAGACCGCCGAGAATCAGGGAGCCTTTGCGGTCGTAGTGAATGCACCGATTGACCCGCAGATTATCACTCAGATTAAGACGAAGATAGATATTCCCGTCGTCGCGACCATCGTCTCCGAAAAGCAGGACATCGACCGGCGTATTCAGGCGGGTGCCGATATCCTCAATGTTGCGGCATCGACGAAGACCCCGGAACTTGTTAGAATGATTCGGGAGAAATACCCCGACTTCCCGATTATCGCAACCGGTGGTCCGACGGATGAATCAATCTCCAAAACCATCGCGGCGGGAGCGAACGCAATCACCTATACTCCTCCGTCGAGCGGCGAGGTCTTTGCGGAATCCATGAGGAAATACCGCGAAAGATATAACACAGGAAACCAATAAGTAATACAGAAAGGCGGCTCCCAGTATGAGAGTTATTACCGGCAGTCTGCGAGGAAGAAAGCTCAAAGCCCTCGAGGGCGAAGAGACAAGACCGACAACCGACAAAACAAAAGAAACCATCTTTTCGATAATACAGTTTGACATCCCCTATACGAGGGTTCTTGACCTCTATGCGGGAAGCGGACAGCTCGGCATCGAGGCGCTCAGTAGGGGCGCAAACAGCGCTGTATTCGTCGAGAAGGCGAGAGACGCAGTCGGAATCATCAAAGAGAACGTGAAAGCGTGCAATCTCGGTGACCAATCGAAGATTATCAACACCGACGCAATTAACTACCTCAAGATGGCGGCGAGCGGGCACGAGAAATTCGACATAATCCTGATGGACCCGCCGTATGAGGAGGGCTTGACGGAAAAGTCGCTCGAGCTCTGCGAGGCTGTCATGAGCGAAAAGTGCATAGTCGTCTGCGAGCACGAGGCGAGGCTCGTCCTCCCCGAAAAATTTGCGGGCTTGAAGCTCAGGAAGCGGTACAGCTGTGGCAAGAAAACTGCTCTCAGCGTATTCATAAAGGACAATGAGGAAGGTGAGGACATTGAGTGAACTTGGTAAACCAAGAATTGCGGTCAGCAATCAGCGCATTGCTGTTTGTCCGGGAAGCTTCGACCCGGTTACGCTTGGACACGTCGATATTATCCAGCGTGCTTCGGCGATATTCGACAAGGTTATCGTCCTCGTCTCGATCAACCCGACCAAGGAGCCGATGTTTTCGTCGGAGGAACGGGTCGAGATGATAAAAACCGTCACGAAAAACCTCCCCAACGTCGAGGTCGAGGCGTCGGAGGGACTGCTTGCGGACTTTGTGAAGAGCAAAGGCGCTACGGCTATCGTCAAGGGGCTACGGGCTGTTTCCGACTTTGAATATGAGTTCCAGATGGCGCTCGCCAACAAGAAGCTCTGTCCCGAGGCGGAGACGATTTTCCTCGTAACCCGCTCGGAAAACATGTACTTAAGCTCAAGCGTAGTAAAACAGATTGCCTACTTCGGTGGGGACATCAGTGACTTCGTGCCGGCTGAAATAAAGGAAAGAATTGCCGCCAGACTCACGGGTCTTGGGTTGGAAACAATAAATGCGAAGGAGTAGAAACTAATGACTATTGATGAAATCTTAGAGATGATGGACGAGGTGCTCGACAAGGCGGTAACAGTCCCCTTCTCGAACAAGAAGAGCATGGTTGACACCGACCAGCTTCGTGACTGCATCGACAACATCCGCTACAACCTCCCGACCGAAATCAGGAAGGCAAAAGAGATGGTCGCCGACCGTTCAAGCATCATTCAGGATGCCAACGAAAAGGCGGAGGAAATTATCAAGGACGCCGAGGAGAAGGCAAAGAAGATCGTCTCGGAGGAAGAGATTGTCAAGCAGGCAAAAGCCGCCGCTCAGGACCTGACCGCTCAGTCGCACGCAATGGACCTCTCAATAAAGAAGGCTATGGTCGAGAAGCTTGACAATATCCTTGGCGAGACCGAAAAGTCCTTGAACAAGTCCCTTAACGAAATCAAGACCATGCGCGAGACCATCAAAAACGCCGGCAAACAGGTCGAAGCGGAAGAGGCTCAACAGCAGTAAATTTTTGATTACCCGGGCACTCAAAAACGATTGCGGGAATTTGTCCGCCACATGTGGACAGTTGCACTCCCAAGAAAGAATTTTTTTGAGTTTTCGGGTAAAAATCTGTTGACTATGGTCGCGCAAAATAATATAATGTTATGAGCCGTTTTATGCAAGGGCTTTGTTTCTTTGCGCCGGCATTCAATGACAGTAAGGGAGATTTCAGTGTGTCAACAAAAGTAGTCAAGTTCGGCGGAAGCTCATTAGCCGACGCCAACCAGTTTATAAAGGTAGCAAACATCATTAAGGCGGACCCGGCAAGAAAATATGTCGTCCCCTCCGCTCCCGGCAAGAGGAATCCGAAGGACACGAAGGTCACCGACATGCTCTATGCCTGCTATGACATGGCGACAAGAGGCGGCGACTTCGAGGGTATGTTCTCGGCTATCAAGAGCCGCTATAATGATATAATCGAGGGCTTGGGGCTCGATATGAGCCTAGATGATGAGTTCGAGACCATCGAGCGTGGCTTCAAGGCAAGAGCCGGACGGGATTATGCCGCTTCAAGAGGAGAATATCTGAACGGCAAAATTCTGGCGAAGTACCTGGGTTTTGCGTTCGTCGATGCGGCGGATGTCATCTTCTTCGCAAACGATTCGAAATTAAAGCTTGAAGAGGCCTGCCATGCGGTCAAGGAAAGACTCGACGAAGTCGGAAATGCCGTTATCCCCGGATTTTACGGCTCGATGCCGAACGACACCATCAAGACTTTTTCAAGAGGCGGCTCGGACATAACCGGCTCTATCGTTGCGGCGGCTATGGGTGTCGATTTGTATGAAAACTGGACGGACGTATCGGGCTTCCTCGTTTGTGACCCGAGAATCGTCCCCGACCCGGTTCCGATTAAAACCATCACCTATCAAGAGCTCCGCGAGCTTTCCTACATGGGTGCCGGAGTTCTGCATGAGGATGCTATTTTCCCCGTACGCAAGTCCTGCATTCCGATTAATATAAAGAACACCAACAAGCCCGACGATCCGGGCACCATGATTGTCGAGAACGACGGCGGAGATTCGAGCGAATACGTCATCACCGGTATCGCCGGTCACTGCGGCTTCGTAACCGTCACCATTGAAAAGGACATGATGAACTCGGAACTCGGTTTCGGGCGCAAGGTTCTTGAAGTTTTCGAGAACTATGGCATTTCGTTCGAGCATATGCCTTCCGGAATCGACACGATGAGCATCGTCGTCCACAAGAGCGAGTACGAAGAAAAGGAAGAGCAGATAATCCGTGCTCTTGAAAGAAGCGTCCATCCGGACAGAATCGACGTCGACAGAGATGTGGCACTTGTAGCTGTCGTTGGACGTGGTATGAGAAAACAGCGCGGTACTGCGGCGAGAATCTTTGCGGCTCTGGCTCACGCCAAGGTCAACGTCAAGATGATAGATCAGGGCTCGAGCGAGCTTAACATCATCGTCGGAATCTCGAACGAGGACTTCGAGACCTCCATCAAGTCTATCTACGATATTTTCGTAACCGAAAGGCTTTAAGCATAACCGAAAGAAGGCGAATGCAACGAAAACCAAGTTAAATCGAATAACGGCAGTTTTCGCCGCCTGCCTGATTATAATGTCGCTTTTTTGTAGCTGTTCGAAGGTCAAGGAGAATACCGAGCTGACGACGGAGGATGTGTCCGAAGAGGTGACGACGGTCGCCGACCCAGAGGACACCGTCCCGATTTCGGGAGCGCCGCACGACGGAAGCTTCTACGGAAGCTTTCTTACGATGGTTCTTCAATACGAAGGTGCCGACAGCTACCCGAAGGCATATGTCATGCACTCCTATTCCGAAATTGAGGAATATTACTACGCGACCGAAAAGAGCTATTCCTTCGGTGCCCGGTTCACGATTACGATGGCTTCGTTCACCGACGACTTTTTCGAGGACAATGATGTTATGATTGTTGTGATAAGCGAGCCGTCGGTATATGTCAGTCATTCGGTTGACGGGATGGAGCTTTTCGAGGACGGCTCGTTTGTGATAAGCATCACACGGCACATTCCCGAGAACGCACCCACAAGCGACGGGACGATATATCACCTTGTATTCACCGCTCCAAAGGGTGGATTCGACGATATCGACACCGACAACGTGGCGCTTGAAATAACCGAGCTCATCGACGACGACAGCATTGGAGCCTACGACTCGGAAAGATTCACCTATGTTTATCCCGAGTACTGGGCTTTCACCTTCAAGACTCCGGCTCTCGTCGAAGACGTCACGACACACGTCGACACTCTCGAGACCTATGAGGAAATGCTCGGCTTTTACGAGACCTACAAGGGCGATTTCGACCTTGACACGCTGTTTGTGAAGTACTTCGGCGCTGTTTTCGACAGGGAAATGTTCGAGGAGTATGTGCTTCTCGTCATGGTTCTCCCCTATGACAAGACGCTTGCAAAGCCGGAGGTCACCGATCTGTTCATCTATAACTACCAGATTTTCGTCACCATCGACAACCTGAGCTACGGCTTCGACGAGGAAAACGAGCAATGGTATCTTCTGGCGGTCGCAGTCGACAGGAGCAGTCTTGAGAACGTGAATCTGGATGCGATTAATATCGGGGCGGATTAGCGCGCTTCGCGCACCCCTCAGTCGCCTTCGGCGCCAGTTCCCCTTGGCAAGGGAGCCATAACTGCCTCTAAACATCCCAATAATCTCAAAAAAGTACTTGCATTTTATGTGGCGTTGTGCTATAATATCTACCGTGAAAAACTGCGTTGCGGTTTATAATGTCAATTCCATAGTACTACTGTCTGAACTTAGGAAGATGGGCTACTATGTTTATAAGTTCAGAAAGGAGGAAATCTCATGGCTAAGGAAGGAATTCATCCCGATTATCAGCAGACAACCATCACATGTGCCTGCGGAAACGTAATCCATACCGGTTCCACCAAGAAGGACATCAAGGTTGAAATTTGCTCAAAGTGCCATCCGTTCTTCACCGGCAAGCAGAAGCTTGTAGATACCGGCGGACGTGTTGATCGCTTCAACAAGCGTTATGGTCTTAACAAGGACAACAAGTAATTTCGTTTGAAGATGCACGATTAGCGGCAGCCGTTTGCGGTTTGCCGCTTTGTTCATTTCAAAGTCAGGGTGATTTATGTGAGCTATAAAACGATTCGTAAACCTGCCACGGACAGCATAACCATCGAAAAATCCGAATTTATAGGCGCCATATCCCCTGTCAGGAAGGATGAAGAGGCGGTCGCATTTATTGAGAAAATTCGCTCGGAGAATCGCAAAGCCCGGCACAACTGCTATGCTTATGTTCTCAGAGACGGCTTTATCACGAGGTATTCCGACGACGGCGAGCCTCAGGGAACTGCTGGATTGCCGATTTTGGATGTCATCCAGAAAACTGGGCTCACAGACGTTGTGATAGTAGTCACCAGATACTTTGGTGGGATTCTCCTCGGCAAGGGCGGACTGACACGGGCTTACTCCAATGCGGCTTCGCTGGCGGTCGGGGCTTCCGAAATCGTCGAGATGCTTTCCGGGTACTATCTCACGATTGAAAGCGACTATTCGTGGTACGAAAGAATCATCCGGTGCTTGGGAGAACAGGGCGGAAGAGTCGACGAGACAGAATTTGCGGAGAACGTGAAGATTACCGCCGCTATCAAGGCGGAGGCTTGCGACAGGCTGTCGGAAGCGCTCGTTGACATCACAAACGGCAATGTGAACATTGTTAAATCTGACGAAACCACGATTGATTTTTCCTGATAATTTGTAATATCTCACGAATTTTCACTTTTGTTCGGAACAAATGAAGGAGATTCGTGATTTTATTTGTATAAGTATATAGAGAATCTATCGAAGGAGGGATATGTGTGAGCGATGCTCGTATTTATACCGAAATGATTGAGGAGAAAGCTCTCTGCGAATTTGCTTCGAAATCCAAGGATTCGAAGGGCAGACAGGTATATCTTCAGCCCGACCCGCTTCGGACATGCTACCAGAGGGACAGAGACAGGATTATTCACTGCAACGCCTTCTCGAGGCTCAAGCAGAAGACGCAAGTATTTCTGAATCCGACCGGCGACCACTACAGAACCAGGCTCACGCACACCCTCGAAGTGAGTCAGATTGCGAGGACGATTGCCCGGGCTATGAGGCTCAATGAAGACCTGACCGAGGCGATTGCTCTCGGGCACGACCTCGGGCACACGCCCTTCGGGCATGCCGGCGAGGCTGTTCTCAATGAGCTCTCCCCCAAGGGCTTCAAGCATTATCAGCAGAGCCTCAGAGTGGTTGATGTTCTTGAAAAAGACGGCAAAGGGCTGAACCTTACATATGAAGTGCGGGACGGAATTCTGAAGCACACAAATGAGATTGCCGAAACCCGCGAGGGCTATGTCGTGCGCTTGGCGGACGTCATCGCCTATATCAATCACGATATCGAGGACGCCATCAGAGCCGGAGTTCTTCGGAACGAAGACCTGCCGCAGGAAGCGGTCGAAGTCCTTGGCGACACGAAGTCAAAGAGAATCACGACGCTTGTGTCGAATCTTGTCAAGAACGGCGCCGAGAACATCCACTTTGACGAGAATGTTGGGAACGCCGAAAACATTCTCCACAAGTTCATGTATGAGCAGGTCTACACGAATTCCCTCTGCAAGTCGGAGGAGAAGAAAGCCCGGGTTATGCTCGAGAAGCTTTATAAATACTTCCTTGAGGACCCGAAGCGGCTTCCGCCGGACTATATCGCTCTTGCGGACAGGTTCGATGCCGACACTGCGGTCTGCGACTATATCGCCGGAATGACCGACAAGTTCTGCATCAACCTCTTCATGGACCTATACGTCCCAAAGAGCTGGAGCGTTTGCTAATATAATTTTAGTCCTATAGCTATGCGAAGGAGGGAGAATAATGCCGCGATTTTCGGACGATTTTTTGGAGCGGGTTAAGGACGCGAACAGGATTGAGGACGTCGCGCGGCAGTACGTCACCCTCAAGCGTGCAGGGCGGCTCTATAAATGCAACTGCCCGTTCCATTCGGAAAAGACCCCGTCGTGCGTCATCTACCCGGACAACGGGAGCTTCTATTGCTTCGGTTGCGGCGCGGGCGGCTCGGTCATCACATTTATAAGTAAAATCGAAAACTTAGATTTTGCGGAGTCAGTTAAGTTTTTAGCCGAAAGAGCCGGAATCCCGATTCCCGAAAGCGGCTACGAAGACCCGAGGACTGAATCGAAAAAGCGGCTCCTGCAGATGAACAAGGACGCCGCGAAGTTCTTCTACTCGAATCTTAAGACTCCCGACGGCAAGGCAGGGCTTGAATATCTCATCCAAAAGCGGCGGTTGCGACCCGAGACGATAAAGAGCTTCGGGCTGGGCGTTGCGCCGAACAGGTGGACAAGCCTTACTAACCACATGCTGTCGCTCGGGTACACCGAAGACGAGCTTCTTGCGGGCTCGCTCATCAGCAAGAAAAACGGCAGGTGCTTTGACTTCTTCGTGAACCGGGTCATGTTCCCCATTTTCGATCTCAGAGGAAATGTCGTGGCGTTCTCGGGAAGAACGTTAGATCCGAACCCTCAGGGCATGAAATACCTGAACTCGAGGGGCACGCCGGTTTATGAGAAGAGCCGGACGCTCTTTGCGATGAATTTTGCGAAGAACACGGCGGCGAAGTCGAAGCGGTTTATCCTCTGCGAGGGTAACCTTGACGTTATCACCCTTCATCAGGCAGGATTCACCGAAGCCGTCGCCACGTGCGGCACGGCTATCACCTCGGAGCACGCCCGGCTTATGGCGCAGTATTGCGACGAGGTCTATATCTGCTACGATGCGGATTCCGCGGGGCAAAAAGCGACCTCGGCGGCGATAAGCCTTCTCTCGGCGGCGGGGCTCAAGTCGAAGGTCGTCCGTATCTCGGGCGACGGGGTCAAGGACGTCGACGACTACATAAATAAGCTCGGTGCAGACAGGTTCCGACTGCTTCTCAGCGGCTCGGAAGGCTCGGTCGAGTTCGAGCTTGCGAAGTGCAAGCAGGGTCTCGATGTCGAGACGGACATGGGCAAGGTCGAATATCTCAAGCGAACGGTTGCGGTTCTTGCCGGAATCGAAAGCCCGGTTCAAAGAGACGTTTATGTCTCGAAAGTCGCAATGGAAAACGACGTTACAAAAGACTATCTGTCGGAAGAAGTCAAGGCTTATCTACGAAACAGAAGCCGTGAAGCAAAGAAGCAAGACGACAGGGAGCTTATAAGAACGGTCAGCGGCTCTCGGACAGCCAACCCGAACAGGACTCTTACGAAGCGTGAGAAAGCCGAAGAAGGAATCATCGCCTACACTCTTGATCACCACGAGAAGCAGGGCGAGATATTCGGAAGCCTTAAAGCCGAGCGATTTTCGGACGAATTTCTTAAAAAAGCATATGAAGCCCTTAAAAATTGCTATGAAAAGGGCGGATATGCAACTATTACAACACTTGAAAACGAATTTTACGGCGAGGATATGGACAAAATAAGCCATATTTTAGTTCAATCTAAAGATATTACGATTGACGAAAAAACCCTTGCGGACTATATTGGGATTCTGAACAACGAAAGTGAAGCTTCCGAAGACGCTTCGAAAATGTCGGACGACGATTTGCTCGCCTACACCTCGAAGCTCCGTCGGGAGAAGAATTGACATAATTTGGAGGAATAAATCATGAGCGATAAGAAAAATGTAATCGACAGCCTTATAGAAACCGGTAAGGCTTCAGGCAAGCTCTCGACACAGCAGATAACCGATGCCCTTGAGGATGCGGATTTCGATGCCGAGCAGATTGACAAATTCTATGATGCGTGCTCCGCAAACGGTATTGAGATAATCGACGATGTCGAGATTGAGCCGGACCCGTTCTCGGAAATCGACCTTGACATGGAGCTTGAGGACCTGCCGGACGACAGCGACGTCCCGGATGTGAACGAGGATGACTATGACATCTTCCTCGCCGAAGGAATCGCAATCGACGACCCGGTCAAGATTTATCTCAAGGAAATAGGCAGAGTTCCCCTGCTCACCTCCGAGGAAGAGATTGAGCTCGCAAAGAAAATTCAGCAGGGCGACAAAGAAGCAAAGAAGCGTCTTGTCGAGGCGAACCTCCGACTTGTCGTTTCGATAGCCAAGAGGTACGGCGGAAGAGGCATGAGCTTCCTCGATCTCATTCAGGAAGGAAACCTCGGTCTCATCAAAGCCGTCGAGAAGTTCGATTATACCAAGGGCTTCAAGTTCTCTACTTATGCAACATGGTGGATTCGCCAGTCCATCACACGGGCGATTGCCGACCAGGCAAGAACCATCAGGATTCCCGTGCACATGGTCGAGACGATAACGAAGGTCAATAAGGCTTCGAGCACCCTCCTGCACCAGAACGGCAAAGACCCGACGGCGGAGGAAATCGCCGAAGAGTTAGACATGCCGGTCGACAAGGTCAGGGAGATTATGCGGATAGCTCAGGACCCCGTTTCTCTCGAGACGCCTATCGGTGAGGAGGAGGACAGCCACCTCGGCGACTTCATCCCCGACGAAAACGCCCCCGAGCCGACCGAAGCCGCTTCGCAGGTTCTCCTGAAGGAGCAGATTGACCAAGTTTTGGGCACTCTTACTGAAAGAGAGGAAAAAGTCCTGAGACTCAGATTCGGTCTTGAGGACGGCAGAAGCAGAACCCTCGAGGAGGTCGGGCAGATGTTCAACGTCACTCGTGAGCGTATCCGCCAGATTGAGGCGAAGGCTCTGAGAAAACTCAGGCACCCGAACCGCTCCAATAAGGTCAAGGACTTCATAGATTAATCCGGATATAAAAAAGGCAAGCCGCAAAAGCTTGCCTTTTTGTTTTTAGTGTTTGGATGTCAGAGGTCTCAGAACCATCTGGGCTTTTTCTTCGGAGAGCTTTTCAAGCTTCAAGGACTTCCAGAGCTTTGCCATGACAAACGCAGTGATTGCTATTGCGATTACGTCGGCAAGAGGCGCCGCCCAGAATACGCCGGTGACTCCGACGAGCTGAGTTGCAACGAGCGAGAAGATTATGAGAAGCACGTCTCTGAGAGCAGAAAGCGGAGCCGCTTCCTTGGCGTGACCGATGGACTGGAGGAAGATTGCCGAGATCTTCTGCAGGCAGGTGAAGAGGATGAGCGAGAGATAAATTCTCAGGCACTGTACTGCGAATTCAAGATAGAGCTCGCTGTCGGCGCCGAACATGAGGATGAACGCCTGCGGGATTGCCTCGAAAAGAACCGTGCAGATGATGCAGACAATCGCCGTCCACTTCATGACCAGTTTCAGCAAATCCATGACTCTGTCGTACTTCTTTGCGCCGTAATTGTAGCCGACAATGGGCTGTGCACCGGCGGCGATGCCGATGGCGATATTGAGGACTATCTGGAAGAGCTTCATGATGACGACGAACGCCGAAAGCGGGATGTCGGAGCCGTATTCGGACATTGCCCCGAACTTGACGAGAAGAATGTTGTTGACGACCGTTATAATCATGATGAAGAGCTGTGTAAGAAGGCTCGAGGTGCCGAGGGACATGACCTTCTTCGTGAGGCGGAAGCTCGGTTTGAAGCTTGAGAGCGAGAGCCTGAAATTCTTGCTTCTGAAAAGATAGGCGAAGCAGATTGAGAAGCTGACGAACTGACCGAGAATGGTTGCGATTGCGGCGCCACGGATTCCCCAGAAGGAGATGCAAATCGGGTCGCCGACAATGTTAATGACGGCACCGACAATCATTGCAAGCATCGAGTACTTCGGGCTTCCGTCAGCACGGATGATAGCCGCCAGGCAGTTCTGGAGCATCGCAAGCGGCATCATGGCATAGATGATGAAGCCATAGGCGTGCGCCATTCCGATATTCTCCTCTGTTGCGCCGATGAGCCAGAGAAGGCTGTCGCCTGCGGTGTAGCTGATGAGAATTATAACGAGTCCCGAGAGGACTGTCCACATAATGCCGTTGCCGACATACTTATGAATGTCCTCGGTCTTATTACTGCCGAGGCACATCGAAAGCATTGCCGCGACGCCGTCACCGAAGAAAAGCGACATGCCCCATCCTACGACCGTTATCGGGAAGATGATTCCGGTTGCGCCGTTTGCGACGTAGCCTATCATGTTGCCGACGAAAATCTGGTCGACGATGTTATAGAGGCAGGAAATGATAAGGGAGCAGATGCAAGGGATTGCGAATTTGCGAAGAAGTGTGCCGACCTTCTCTGTTCCCAGATAGTTGTTTTGTTCCATTAGATTGACTCCTTCAAGATACATAATTTGTCGAATATGGCGAAATTAGCCGTTAAACGCACAAAAAGAAGCGCAGAACCTGTCGTGATTCTACGCTTCCTTCGCTGTTCGACTTATGGATTTTAGCACATCGGAAACCGGAAAGTCAATTTCAAATTTTGAAACTGTAGCTAACAAAAACATCGCCATCCATTACGGGTGGCGATGCTCTTTTAGGGTTTATTTATTATCGGCTAATCGGAATTACTTCTTCTTTTTCTTGCCGGTGACGACTACTACGACGACAACGACAACGATTACTACGATAACAATGATGATTCCAACTACAACACCGGTGGAGCTTGAGCTCGAAGATGAGCTGGAGCTGGAGTTAGCTGTGCTGTCTGTATCCTCAACAACCTCTTCCTCAGCGGGCTCAGCAGCTGCCTGAGCAGCCTCAACTGTAGCGGTGAGCTCTGTTACTCTGTCCTGAAGTTCCTGAGCGGCAGCTTCTGCCTTCGGATAATCCTCAGCAGCCTTGGTTGCACGGTTTGCAGCCTTCTTGGCATCGTCAAGAGCGTCTTCCTTCTCTTCGAGGGTAGACTCTTCACTGTTGATGATTTCCTCAGCGGCGTCAACTCTGTCTATGTATTCCTGCAAGGAAGCGACTACTTCTTCGTCCTCTGCATCGAGTTCAACGAGGAATGCTTCGATGTCAGCAACAGTAACGAGTTCGTAAGCATCGAAGGTGATGTCGAACGAAATGTTGGTGACGTTGGGGAGATAGTCGGTAGCAAACTGCTCAAGAGTCAAGCCTGTCTGCTCGAGAATGCCGGAGAGAAGGTCGATATCCTTGGAAGTACCGGAGGTATAGCCGCTCTCCTGCTTGATTGTGAATCTGGTTGCATCAATGGTGCCGTCGGAGATAACTACGTTGTCATAGCCGGTAGCAGTGATGGTGATGTCGGAATAGGTGAAGCTGTATCTTGCAGAATCACCGGTGTCGCCAACCTCGGCGCCATCAGGAAGCTGGAGATATCCACCGTCACCGACGGAAATAGCGAATGTCGGGTTGGATGTCCACTCAGCGGTGTTATCGGAAGAAAGATAACCTTCGAATGAATAAGCATCGTAATCCCAGGAAATTTCGAGGGTGTCACCCAGAACGCCGGTGGTGTAGGTTCCGGCAGAGTTCCAAGACCAGTTTACATGATCCTGCATGTAGCCCTGAACATGGAACGGAACAGCCTGAACTTCCGCATAGTTGCTAGCGGTGAGCTCGAGCGGCTGGTCAGCAGTCTCAACTCTGGTGTCTTCGAATTCGCCTGCGAGGGTCAAAGTCCACCAAACATCGTAATCGGTGTCACGGCTGGTTCTCTGATATGCGTTATCAGCGTCGTCATTGCCGAGGATGTAGCAGGTGTAATCACGAGAACCGTCGGTGCAGGCGTTGATCTGCAAGGTCATTTCAATCTGGTTGTCCTTGACATCGGTGATCGGGAACTTAGCTTCTACAGCATAGCCGTTGTCAGTGATAACTGCAACGAACTCAGCGCCCTTGTCAGCCCAGTCAGAGCCGGTATCATCGGTGGTGGAGCCGTCGTAACGGACACGAAGCTGATACTTGGAGTTGTTGTCCATCCAGAAGAACTCAACAGAGTCCTGCTCGTAAGTGTGAGCTGAGCCCTGGTCAAGAGAGTCGTCATAGACCTCAAACCAGACGTATACCCACTCAGCGTCGTTAATGATGTATGCGCGTCCTATCGGTTCGCTGAGAACTTCGCTTCCGCCGTTGCTGGAGCCCTTCTGTACAAATTCAAGAGCAGTAGCGGCGTCATAAGCCTCGTCCTTGGTACCGTCAACAGTGGCGGTTCCCTCAACAGACTCGTTTACGATGTCTGCTGTAGCGGCGAATGAGATAGCTGTCATAGCCATGGTCAAAGCCAGGACTACGCAGATAATACCAATTAGCCTCTTCATTATTATAATACCTCCTAAAAGTATTTGGCGAGATTTATTATAACACAAATCGTCCTCGGTTTCTATTGACAACTTGCACAAATAAAAAACCGTTTTTTGTGCATGTTGCACAACACTCGATTTTGCATACATTATCCTCAGGATTGTCGTATTTTATCATGAAAGAATTCCGCCGTCCCCTTTTTATAGAGAACGGCGGATTCTATATATGGCGGTTTACTTGCTACCTATGATATCGGATTAGTACATGCCGCCCATCGACGGGTCAGCGGCAGGAGCGGGAGCTACGGGCTCCTTCTTGTTGCCGACGAGGCTTTCGGTGGTGAGAACCATCGAAGCGGCTGATGCGGCGTTGATGAGAGCGGAACGGGTGACCTTGGTCGGGTCAACGATACCGGCAGAAATCATGTTGTCGACATACTCTTCCTTGTAAGCGTCGAAGCCATAGCCGACCTTGTTCTCTCTGCGGATGTTATTTACGATAACTCCGCCGTCAAGACCTGCATTTGCGGCAATCTGTCTTACGGGCTCCTCAAGAGCACGGAGGATAATCTTGGCACCGGTCTTCTCGTCACCCTCAAGGGTCTCAACGAGCTTCTCGACTGCGGGAGTAGCATTAAGAAGTGCTGTTCCGCCGCCGGCTACGATGCCCTCTTCCACTGCCGCCTTGGTAGCGGAAAGTGCATCCTCAACACGGAGCTTCTTCTCCTTCATTTCGGTCTCGGTTGCGGCGCCGACTCTGATGACGGCTACGCCGCCGGCGAGCTTGGCGAGTCTTTCCTGAAGCTTTTCTCTGTCGTAATCGGAAGTGGTGTTCTCAATCTCGGAGCGAATCTGAGCAACTCTTGCCTGGATTTCGGACTGGTCGCCTGCGCCGTCAACGATGGTGGTGGTCTCCTTGGTGACGACTACCTGTCTTGCACTGCCGAGGTCGGCAAGAGTGGTGTCCTTGAGCTCATAACCGAGGTCAGAGCTTATAACATCGGTGCCGGTGAGGATAGCGATATCCTGAAGCATTTCCTTTCTTCTGTCGCCGAAGCCGGGAGCCTTGACCGCAACGCAGTTGAAGGTGCCACGGAGCTTGTTGACGATGATGGTCGAAAGAGCCTCGCCCTCGATATCGTCAGCGATGATGAGAAGCTTCTTGCCGCTTCTTACGACTTCTTCGAGCAACGGAAGGATTTCCTGAATGTTCGAAATCTTCTTATCTGTAACGAGGATGACAGCGTCGTCAAGGACAGCTTCCATCTTGTCGGTATCGGTTACCATATAGGGGGTGATGTAGCCTCTGTCGAACTGCATTCCTTCTACAACGTCAACATCGGTGTCGGCGGTCTTGGACTCTTCGATGGTGATGACGCCATCGGCGGTGACCTTCTCCATAGCGTCGGCAATGAGCTTGCCTACGCTCTCGTCGCCGGAGGAAACGGTTGCGACTCTCTCGATGTCAGCGCTTCCGGAAACAGCCTTGGAGTTTGCAACGACCGCTTCGGTAGCGGCATCAACAGCCTTCTGGATGCCCTTCTTCAATACCATCGGGTTTGCACCTGCGGCGATGTTCTTCATGCCTTCACGAACGATAGCCTGAGCAAGAAGAGTTGCGGTGGTGGTGCCGTCGCCTGCGGCGTCGTTGGTCTTGGTGGCAACTTCTTTGATGAGCTGTGCGCCCATGTTCTCAAATGTATCGTCAAGCTCGATTTCCTTTGCGATGGTAACGCCGTCGTTGGTGACGAGCGGCTGACCGTAGGATCTGTCAAGAACAACGTTTCTGCCCTTCGGACCCAATGTAATCTTTACTGTATCGGCGAGTTGGTCAATGCCGGACTGCAAAGCCTTTCTTGCATCCTCGCCGTATAAAAGTTCTTTTGCCATTATAAAATCACTCCTTATTAAATAGCTCCGCGATTACTCTACTATTGCGAGAATATCGCCCATACTTACTATAGTATACTCTTCTCCGTCAACCTTGACTTCGGTTCCAGAATACTTGGAAAGAAGAACCTTGTCACCAACAGAAACCTTCATAGCGGTTTCCTTGCCGTCTCTCGGGGAGCCGTCTCCTACTGCTACAACCTCAGCTACCTGAGGTTTTTCTTTTGCTGATGCTGTGAGGATGATTCCGCCCTTTGTGGTTTCCTCGGCTTCGGTCATCTTGACAACAACACGATCAAATAACGGTTTTAATGTCATGAATGTTTCCTCCTTTATGGATTATAATATAAAATCTTGATTTTGGCACTCTTCGCTCCTGAGTGCTAAATCTATTGTACCACGCCCTGCGGAAAAATCAAGCGATATTTGTCACGAAACTTGATTTTCGGCGGTTTGCATAACAAGTCGGGCTTGATTCCGATTAAAAATTCCCAACTTGCACCATCAAGATCGGAAATAACGTTTAAATTCCGACCAAGGCGTTAAAACTCTGTCTGTGAGCCCGATTTTAGCTTTTATTAATCTTTTGGCAACAAAAATCACAGAAACTCTTGAAAAAGAGCGAATTATAGTCTATAATATAGGATAGATATTTATGTGATTGCTTCCGAAGGGAGTTGGTATTTGTGAGCGGAAGAGTTCTTATAATAGACAGTGACAGAAATATTTGCGAGCTTGTTCGCATCAGCCTCGAAAAAGAGGGCTACAGCGTGATGATTGCCCTTGACGGCGAAGAGGGGCTTGTGCAGTTCTCCGCTCTCAAGCCGGATCTTGTGCTCCTCGAAGTGACACTCCCCTCGGTCGACGGCTGGCAGGTCTGCCGCGAGATAAGAAAAAAGTCCGACATACCTATTATATTCATAACCTCGAAATCAGAGATATTTGATAAAGTATTGGGACTCGAGCTCGGAGCGGACGACTACATCGTAAAGCCGTTCGACACCCGTGAAGTCGCCGCGAGAGTCAAGGCAGTACTCAGAAGATACGGGCTATCGAAGCCGAGCTCTCAATCGAAGGAGATTCACTATGAGGGATTGGACATCGACATGAACCGCTATGAGCTCAAGGTCAGGGGCGAGATTATCCCCACTCCCCCGAAGGAGCTCGAACTGCTGTACTATATGGCGTCGCACCCGAACACGGTGTTCAACCGCGACCAGCTACTCGACGAGGTCTGGGGATACGACTATTACGGAAGCTCACGGACGATTGACGTCCACATAAAGAGGCTCCGCAAGAAGATTGACGGAGTATCAGCACATTGGAAGCTTACGACGGTATGGAGCGTCGGATACAAGTTCGAGCTTGACAGCCCGGACGCCGGTAAAGAACAGGAAAGGAAAAAGCCATGATAGATTTCTTTGACGAAGATTTTCCGTTGACAAAAAAGCAGGAAGAGCTTGCTAAAAAATTAGAGGAAAAAAAGAAGGCTAAAGAAGCAGAAGCCGAAGAGCAGACTGTTGAAGAGCCTATAGCGGAAGAACCCGTTGCAGAAGAGCCTGCCGTAGAAGAGCCTGCCCCCGAGCCGGAAGTTGTTCCCGAGCCTGAGCCCATACCCGAACCCGAACCTGTTGCGGAAGCTGTCGAAGCTATCGAAGCTATCGAAGCTATCGAAGCTATCGCTGAGCCTGAGCCGGAACCCGAACCCGAGCCGGTTGTCGAAGAAGCTCCCGAAGAGATTCCCGAGCCGGAAGCTCCTGCTGAGCCCGAGGTTGAACCGGAAACCGAGCCGGAGCCTGCTCCCGTGGAATATGTTCCCGACGTGAACATCTCATTCTCCGATGAAAGCATCGACGATATCAGTCTCGACGACGAGACCGTCGCTGAGCCTGCCGAGCCGGAAGAACCCGAGACCGTAGAAATTGAAGAGGCTCCCGAAGAAGCTCCCGCAGAGGATGCCGGTGCAGACAATTCCCTTCACGAAGAGCTACAGAGACTTCTTGAAAAGCTTGATAGCATGGAAAAGACCGTCGATTCCCTCGAACAGGCAAGAGCCGAGCAGGCTAAAGCCGCCGAAGCAAGCGAGCCCGAGAATGAAGAGTCGGATTTCAACTATGAATATGACGACCGATATTTCGCTGAAGAGGAAACTCCGGCATATAAGTATCCCGAGTTATACAAGAAGCCCCAGAAAACCACAGTCAAAAAGACTGCCGTCAAGACCGCCAAGAAGCAAAAAAAGAACGATCACACCGTCAGTGTCAATACCCGTACCCTTCTGCAGGTCGGCGCTATCGTTGCGGCTACAGCCGCGGCTGTAAAGCTGCTTGACAGGAAGGACGACGATTAAGCGATTTTCGGAAAGGCAATACACCTATGAACGAATTTACCCCAGAGAATGAAATCAAGAATGAAACCATAGAATCATCCGAGATTACTCCGGCAGAAGAGCCCGTCGCCGAAGAGGCTCCCACCTATACGGAGCCCCTTCCGAAGGAAATCCCAATTAAGAAAAAGAAAGAACGCGCAGAGCAGTCGGTCGAGGATGAGCTGAGGGAGCTCGCCTATGACGAGGTTGCGAATCTCGACTATCTCCCGAAGCCGATAGGAACCGTCAGACGGAGCAGTCACACCTTCCTCAAGTGCTTTCTCTTCTTCCTTGTGCTGTTTGTAGTGCTGTTCTTTGTTACGGCGCATGCCGTCTTTGGCTCCGGCTGGATTAAGAACATGATTGACGGCACAGGAAACTTCCAGACGTTCACGATTCCGACGGTTCAGCATGAAGAGCTCGAGGAAAAGTATTATCAGGACGACGGAAGATACACCGTCGAGGGCGTCGCGCAGACCTGCTTGCCTTCTATCGTCACCATCGAGGCATACACCGGAAACACCATCTTTGCGTCCTATTCGCAGGGCTCCGGCATCATCATGACCTCGGACGGTTACATCATCACAAACGCACATGTCATCGAAGACGCCGACCTGTCAATCGTCGTTCGGCTCTATGACGGCTCGGAATATAACGCGACCGTTGTCGGAAGCGATTCGAGAACGGACCTGGCGGTTCTCAAGATAAACGCCACCGACCTGACTCCCGCTCAGTTCGGAGATTCCGACCAACTCGAGCTCGGAGAGCAGGTTGTCACGCTCGGCTCCCCCGCCGGTCTTGAATCGACCGTCACGACTGGCATCGTTTCGGGCTTGAACCGCATGATAAGCGTCGAGTCGGACAACATCAGCATGGAGTGCATCCAGATTGACGCCGCCATCAACCCGGGCAATTCGGGCGGCGCGCTTGTCAACATGTGGGGACAGGTCGTCGGCATCACCTCGTCGAAGCTTGAGGCTGTCGAATACGACAACATCGGCTTTGCAATCTCGATTAATGCCGCGATTCCGATCCTGGAAGAGCTCATCGAAAACGGCGGAATCCTTGGGCGTCCCAAGGTCGGCATCAGCTTCTACGCAATTTCCGACACCATGGCGGACATCTATGGTCTCCCCGCCGGTCTCTATATCGCTGAAATCGACGAAACCTGCGACATCTCGAACACCGACCTGCAGGTCGACGACGTCATCACAGAAATGAACGGCATCAAGGTCACGTCTGCGGACGATGTCTATGCGATAATCTTCGAGCTGAGCCCCGGCGACGAAGTAACCGCCACATGCCTCCGCATGGACGACGACGGCAACTGGACTGAGTTTGAGATAACCTTCAAGCTTGAAGAGGACACGACAAGCTCGATTCAGGAGACGGAGGAAGAGTAAAAAAATAGCTGTTGACAAATCAACAGCGGTGGGGTATAATTAAGACAAGAAAGCGGAACTGCGGTAACAGTTCTGGCTTGACCTCATATGTGCGGGTTTGCAGACCCAACACTAAATTTGGAAATCAGCCGTCCTTATTACTTCAGATTCGGGCGGTTATTTCTTTTTATTCCCGATGGTTAAATCGAGAATACCAAAGACAATGGCCGCTATCAGATTAAGTAGTGCGAGCACTTCTAAAATCGTCATGCAAGTCACCTCCTCAGTTTATCGAAGGTCAAACCGCTTTATACACTTTCTTGTCGAGAACAATTATAACACATAAACCGACTGCTGTCAACAAAGTAAATCAAAAGTGTATAGGTAAAAGAATCCCCAAACCGATGTGGCTCGGGGATTTATACTTTACAAAAGTTAGTGTTCAAATGAATGTCCGCACGAAATACACGCTTTATTTCTATAATGATTCATTGTGCCGCAAACTTCACATTTAATCATATTACTACTCGTGCTATTACTTCTAGTAGCGGTAATTGATTTTACGACATCAGCTACTGTTTTTTCTGTCTCTCCCGTACTGTGATTTGTTTGTGCTAATGAGCCTTTTATGGTTTCAAGATATGTAGCACTCTCAGCTGTATACTGTACAATTTCGCCGAAGCCATTAAGGAATACATAAATCACTCCAGCAATAAGCGAACCACCTACTAGAATAAGCACAAATAATAATGCAGCTACACCTCCCCTACCAAGCTTACTAAACGTCACGGCAGGGACGCATCCTGCCACAAATGACACAAATATCCCTATTCCAAGAACCGCACTAGCCACATTTTTTATAGAGTCTCCAGAATTTGATTTAATAATGCTTTTCATAAGTTGTCCTCCGTATTTATAAACATCAAGCGTTATAACTTCATTTCAGCCTTTCCGAAATGTAAGTATCAAAACGCCTATCTACATTTTACCCCCCCGCAAAAATTGTCAATACTTTCGACAAATTTTCGGCGAAGTGTTTAATTATCAAGCAATCATTTACGGCACATTTTGTATAACTTGCACAAAATAAAAAAGCTGTTGACAAATCAACAGCGGCGGGGTATAATATAAGTGATGAGAGGCTACCCGAACTGCCATTCAGGTAGCGGTCACCCTCATAATAAAGATTACAAGTTTTGCGTGACCGCACTTGATACACAATCAGGTGCGGTTTATTCTATTTTCGGTTCGAGCCTACGGTGTAACCGATAGAAAAGGCTGTCATGAGCAAGCCCAAAACTGCCAGGATTATAGAAATAATCTCCATCAGCGTCACCCCCTTTTCAGGTAAGAGCGACCACCTCTCATCACACGCACATTATAACACATAAACCGACTGCTGTCAACAAAGTAAATCAAAGAGGAGATAACCTTATGAACAATACAACTCCCGAAACTCCAAACGCTACTACCCTCGACGCTATGGAATCTGCCGAGAAAGGCGAAGACATTTTCGGACCATTTGAGGATATCGAAAGCCTTATGCAAGAACTCAACAAATAAAAACTCCCCAAACCTCACGGCTTGGGGAGTTGTATTACAGCAGCCTAATCTTCTTCATCAGCTTACAGCTCTCTGTGAGCTTATTGAGCCTCTCGTCGATTTCGCTCTCGACCATGGTCGGGGTGATGAAGGCGAGCTCGTGCTGGGAGCGTTGTTTTCTCGGGATGAAGTCGACGTAGCCGAAGAGGTTCGTGATTTCGCTCTTCAGGGCGTCGGCGTCCTGATTTTCGGTGCGGATACGGGCGTAGATGCTGACTTCGGCGGACTTATAGGGTTGGATGAAGTCATTCGACTCGCTCTCCTCCCAGTTCAGGGAGACGATGTCCTTGCCCTCGTGCTTGGCGGCGTCGATGATGTCACCGACAACTGCCGAGGCGGTCGGGAACTTGCCGGCACCTCTGCCATAGAAGAGGCAGTCGCCGACGGCGTCGCCGGTCACCATGATGGCGTTGTAGACGTCGTTGACACTCGAAAGAGGGTTGTTGACGCTGACGAGTCTCGGGCAAACAGTCGCAACGATTCCGCTCTTGGTGTTCTCGATAAGACCGATGAGCTTGATAGCATAGCCCGCACTCTCGGCATACTCAACATCGTCGAGAGTGATCTCTCTGATACCAGAGCAGTGGACATATTCGGGATAGATGTGCTTGCCGAAGGCGAGCGAGCCAAGGATGCAGAGCTTTCTTGTGGCATCGTGACCATCGACATCGGCGGACGGATCCTTTTCGGCATAACCGAGTTGCTGAGCCTGAGAAAGGGCTTGGTCAAACGAGCGCTGGTCGTAAATCATTTTCGTAAGAATGTAGTTTGTGGTGCCGTTCAGGATTCCCGCAATTCTCGAGAAACGGTTGGCGGCGAGGCACTGGTGCAAGGGACGGATAATCGGGATTCCCCCTCCGACGCTCGCCTCGAAAAGATAATTGCAGTTATTCGCCTTTGCGATTTTCAGGAGCTCTGCGCCGTGTGTGGCGACGAGCTCTTTATTCGATGTAACGACGCTGACACCCTTACTGAGAAGCCTTTTCGTGTAATCATAGGCGAAGGTCTTGCCGCCCATGACCTCGGCGACAACCTTTATCTCCGGGTCGTTCAGGATGTCGTCGAAGTTCTTCGTGAACTTGTCGATGAACGGGCTTCCCGGAAAGTCTCTTAAGTCGAGAATATACTTGATGTCGAGCTCCCGCCCGCATCTCTTCTCGATAACGTCCTTATTCTGATAAAAAAGCTCAACGGTTCCCGAGCCGATGACTCCGAAACCCATTACTGCGATTTGTGTTACTGCCATTGTTTTTTCCTTCGAAATATGTTATCTTCCATAAGATGTGCCTGCTCTGATAACTCCGTCAATCTGGGAAATCTCTTCGCAGATGGTGGCGGCGTTATAGTCGCCGTTGTCGAAACGGACGGTGACGGTCGCGGTAGCGGCGGAATCTATGGGGATGTTCTGATTCATGGTCAGGATATTTGCGCCGTGGCTGTAGAGGCAACGAAGGACCTCGCTGAAAACCCCCGCACGGTCGCAAAGAGTGAGATAATAGGTGACGATTCCGGTGCCGAAGCCGTCGCTGTACATGAGCGCCGAATCCTTGTATTTATAGAAAGCACTTCTCGAAATGCCGGCGCTGGCGCACGCCTCGGATGAGGTCTTGCACTCGCCGATTGCGAGAAGCTTCTTTGCCTCTATTACCTTCAGAATGACATCCGGCAGGACATCAGCCCTGACAACGACATATTTTTCGTCCAAATCAATCACTTTCTCAGCCCAAGAGTTTACACTGCAAATACAGTTGTGTTTTGCATGAATACAATAGCATATTTCGAGCCGTTTGTCAAGGGCAATTTTTAACCTCTCAGTCTGCCCTTTGGGCAGCCAGCTCCCCTAAGCGTAGGGGAGCCTTTAAATTTTGAATAGTTTCTTTGCGTTCTCCTCTGTCTTAATAACCAAGTCTTCGTAGCTCATATCGAGAATCTCGGCGGCTTTGCGGGCGGTGTATTTTATCATCGCGCTGTCGCAAATTTTGCCTCTGTGCGGCTCGGGGGACATATAGGGGCAGTCGGTCTCGAGGAGATACCTGTCAATCGGGATTGATTTCAGCACCTCGACCGACTTCTTCGCATTCTTAAAAGTGAGGACGCCCGTGAAGCTGATGTACATGCCGAGATCTATAATTTCCCTCGCCGTTTCAACAGAGCCGGAGAAGCAGTGCATAACACCCTTCGGCTTTAGCTCCCGAAGAATGTCCATGCAGTCCCCCGTTGCGTCACGGCTGTGGACGATTACCGGCAAATCGAGTGAGTTTGCAAGCTCGACCTGCTCACGAAAAGCCTTTATCTGAGCCTCACGGTCGTAGCCCTCATAGTGATAATCAAGCCCGATTTCGCCGATAGCCCTGACTTTGCTGTCAGTTGCGAGCTCACGGAGCCGGTCGATATAGCCGTCTGTTGCGTCGTAGAGATTCTCGGGATGAACGCCGACGGCGGTATAGTATCTTGGGTATTTATTTGCCGTTGCAACGCCGAACTCGGAGGACTTCAAATCCGTTGCGGCGTGCATTATCCCCGAAATGTTGAGCTCGAAGAGAGCCGGAATGAGATAATCCCTCAGCCCGTCGAACTTCGGGTCGTCATAGTGGGAATGGGTATCGAAAATGTGTGATAACATAGTAGCCTCTCGAAAAAGTTTTGATGCTGATATTATAGATGAAACCCGAGGGCATGTCAAGCGGGGAGATTTCTCAATAAAAAATTATCGTATCTCGATAAAAAGTTGTTGACAAACAATCTCTGATATGCTATACTGGTCTCACAAAAGAAAAAAGGAGAGATAAAAATGGATCTCAAAGTATTGGTTCGGTGGCTTCGGGCGGTTATAATCGGCGTCGGAGTCTGCGGCTTGGTGGCTTACGGCGTGGTCTGCCCCGTCTGCGGGCTGAAAATCGTGGAGGATCACCCCGACGTCTCGGGCTGGTTCGTCCCGTGGCTCGTATTCATCCTGATAACCGCAATCCCCTGCTATATCGTGCTCGTCTACTGTTGGAAAATTGTCTCTAACATTGCCGCCGGCAAGGCTTTCTCTTATGACAACGCGAAGTATTTCAGCGTGATGTCCTATCTTGCGCTCGGCGACATTGCATTTTTCTTCGTCGGAAATGTGGTGCTCCTGCTCGCTAACATGAACCACCCTTCGGTGATTGTGGCTTCTCTTTTAATAGTGTTTGTCGGGATTGCCGTTGCCGTGGTGTTTGCGACGCTTTCCCATCTCGTAAGAAAAGCCGCCGATTTGCAACAGGAAAACGGCCTGACGGTCTGAGGTGAAGTTATGGGCGAAATCATTATAAACATCGACGTCATGCTTGCCAAGCGCAAGATGAGCGTGACCGAGCTTTCCGAAAAAGTCGGCATCACGATTGCGAATATCTCTATTTTAAAGAACGGCAGGGCGAAGGCTATCAAGTTCTCGACTCTGGCGGCTCTTTGCGAAGCTCTTGACTGCCAGCCGGGGGATATTCTGGAATATCGGAGAGGTGAAGAAGAATGAGAGTAATACTAAGATTTATTGCGCTGATAGTAGTCGTAACGGTGACCCTCTTCGGCGGATTTATTTCAGGCATATGGAACGAGACCTACTGCGACGTTATCGAAAACAACTGGGGAATCGTAATTCCCACTGATGGCGGCTATTCACTGGAAGTCTCGGCAGACTCAGGCGTCAGCTTCCACGGCGACGGGACGAGATATCATGTCATGTATTTCGACGATGCCGAGAGAATCAGCGTGCTCTTAGGTTGGAGCGACGAAATTCCGGAAAGCTATATCGAATACTCAGAACGGCTACTTGATGAGCTTGATATTAACTACAGACCGGACTATGAAAGCTGTGTTTTCTACACTCAGACAAAAAACGACGGAAGCGTTATCCTGATTTTCTGGGATGAAGATTTGCAGGAGATGTATGTTTTGGAGGAGTTCTTTTGACTAAGAGGAGAATTGTTGCGATTGTAGTTGCCGTGGTGCTGGGTACGGTGTGCCTGGTGGGGATAAGGCTTGGGATGAATCCTAAGGTTCAGGCTTGGGTATTTGTAGCAAGATATGGCGACTACATCGAGGAGAAGTACGAGAACCACATTATTATCACCGACGGTGTTCCCTGCATTTCGGCGACATACTTTGGTCCGGGTTACCGGCATGAGATGATTGAATACACTCTCTCCGGCTTCGGAATTGCCCCGTCAAGCACCTATTACGGCTGTTACTACTCACCGGACGATTTGCCGATGGCGTATGCGCAGATGAATTATCACCTCGTCAAGCAAGGTGAGGGCTACTGGACTTGGGAAGAAAAAGACGGAGATAATCACGGAAGTGTTGCAAAAATTCGGGATGGGTGGTATTATTATAGTGCAAGCTTTTAATAGGAGGCATCACTATGCAAAAAATGTTATTCCCGAACGGGTTGAAAAAGGCGTTTACGACGAGCTATGACGACGGGTGCTATGACGACATCAGGCTCATGGAGATGATGGATGAATATGGCATCAAGGGCACCTTCAACATCAGCTCCCAGATTTATCGTGAGGAGGGCACCGAGCCTTATGGCGTGTGGCCCAGAGTGACTTTGACCGAGGCTTTGGAGGAATACCCGAAGCACGGGGTTGAGGTCGCCGTTCACGGGCTCCACCACAGGGACTTCACGAAAATCACCGAGCCGGAGCTCTATTGCGAGATTGCCACAGACAAGGCGAATCTTGAGATGCAGTATGGCGGAGTTGTCAGAGGTGCGGCTTATCCTTACGGCTCTTTCAACAACAAGGCGGTTGAGGCTCTCCGCAAATGCGGAATCAAGTATTGCAGAACTGTCTGCACCCGCGACGATTTCGGCATGCCGGAGGACTGGCTGAGGCTCTTTGCAACCTGCCACCACGGCGACAAGAGATTGCCCGAGCTTCTTGACAGGTTCCTTACGACCGACCTTGACGACTGCCGGATGTTCTATCTCTGGGGACACACCGCCGAGTTCAGGCGCGACGACAACTGGGACGTCATCGAGGATGTGTTCAAGAAGGTCAGCGGCAACCCAGACATCTGGTTCGCCACGAACATCGAGATCTGCGAGTATCACAAGGCATATCAGGCTCTCGAATACTCCACCGGCCCGAGGTCTCACGCAATCTATAACCCGACCGCAAAG
The DNA here is from genome assembly GCA_021201235.1 of Oscillospiraceae bacterium. Classification (GTDB taxonomy): domain Bacteria; phylum Bacillota; class Clostridia; order Oscillospirales; family Ruminococcaceae; genus Faeciplasma. The sequence goes on from JAJQFI010000008.1 coordinate 151,210, forward strand.
GACATCTGGGTTGAGGTTGACGGGAAGGCGGTTGTTGTACATAGTGGCGAAGTTTTAGGATAAATTGTAGGGGCGGATATCATCCGCCCGGACAAAGACATCAGCACAACAGCGGGCGGATAATATCCGCCCCCTACATATGACGTAAAAAAAGCCTCCCCTGAAAGGGGAGGTGCCGGCATAGCCGGCGGAGGGGTTTTCAATTATTGACCGGTATATTCCACCATCACCGCACTTATAACGCCATCCACTTCGTAGAGCTTATCCACGAGGCGGGTGTTTTTCTTTTTGAGGCGGATATTGGCGGTGAGCTCGGTTTCGCCTTGATATCTCGAGCGTCCGAGGGTCTTTGCCTTCAGAGCGTTCATTATCTCGGAGATGTTCTCCTCGGCTTCGGAGGTGTATCTTATGACGAGGACATAGGTCCTCTTGCCCTTCGCAATAACCGTGAAGAGGATATAGACAAGGGCGATTCCGAGGGTTGCAATCAGCGCGAACGGATAGAGACCGGCGCCGGAGGTGATTCCCGAAGCTATTCCCCAGAAGAGGAAGCCGACGTCAAGAGGGTCTTTGACTGCCGAGCGGAACCTCACAATCGACAGTGCGCCGACCATGCCCAAGGACAAAACGAGGTTCGAGCCGATTACGAGGACGATAAACGCGGTTATTACCGTTATCATGACGATGAGGACGGCGAAGTTTTCGCTGTAGACCGCTCCACGATAGAACACTTTGTAAACGAAATAGATTACGATTCCGCACAGAAGTGCGCAAACGAGGGTTACGAGTATGTACGAGACGGTCAGGTGCTCGACGAGCCCCAACTGCTCGATACTTTCTTTCAGAACTGCCTTAATGCTGCTCATATTTTTTCTTCCTTTCTTGTGGGTTTAAAGACTGATTGTCTGAGGCTTGTAGTTGTCGAGAACGTCACGGCATGAAGTGAACTTCGAGACGGCAATCTTCTCTCCGCCGACGCTCGAGACAAGCATTGAGAGAGCTTTCGGGATGAAGTCGTCGTATTTGACCTCCATTATCACCATGCCGTTCGGGTAGACGGGAACTGTCAGAAGCTCTTCGTCGAACATGTCGACGCCTGCTATGCCCGCTCTCAGAGCCTTGTCGAAAGTGATTCGGACGTTTCCGACAGGCTCGACATAAGCTTCGCGGGTGTAATCGACCACAACCGACGGGCGCAAGCCCTTCCCTCCCCAGAGGGTCAGAAACTCAGCCGCAGTGAAGCTGTCATCCGGCTTCAGAAGCGAGCAGTCGCCGGCTATCAGAGCCTTGGCGCAATCAAGAGAGATGTCGGTGCCGGTCTTTCTAATTCGGTTGCCATTTTTCTCCTTGCACTCAAGCCTGATTACGTCCCGGGAGAAGTTATACGTCCGGATTCGGAACTTCTTGCGGTGCGTTACTCCGGCAATCTTGTCCCAGTATGACGAGTGATAGATGTCGTCGAAGTAAAGGCTTCGAATGAAGTAGTCGCCGTTGCGCATGGAATGTGCGTCCCGCTTCATCAGTGCCGAGATACGGCTTCGGGCAGTGACATACTCAGCCTTCGAGAGAAGAAGCTTTATCTCGTGGCGGTATTTGCCGCCGGTTGGCTCAGAGTATTTTATCTTCATCAACATCATCCCCACCAAGATCAACAGATTCGCCTTTGATTATGTGGGACAGGTTTTCAAACTCCGCTTCGGTGAGGGTTACGCCCTTGCTCATTCTGGTATGGTCAGGCGACCAGTCGCGGATGTCATACTTCGGGACGCCTTCGTTCCAGCTGACTTTATTCAATTCCTTCGTCCAGCCGCGAGCGGTCTCCGAAAGTATGCCCAAGTGCTCCTTGATTTCATAAGTAAGTTCTGCCATAGTAATGTTCCTTTCTTAATGGTTCTTTATAAGCTTCGATTTAAGCTTCTCCGGCATCAGCATCATGAGAGCCTGCCAGAGGTCTTTTATATTAAGTGCAAACGAGATGATGAACAGCACGCCTAGTATCAGATAGAGCATCCACCAGTATGGGAACGTTATCTGGTTGACGATGACCATTGCCGCCATGACCGCCGTGTTGATTAAGATTTTCGGCATCGAAAAATCATAATGGATGAGTCTGCGGGTGTCGTAGAGTCTGTAGAAGAAGACGACGAAATATGCCACGAACGTTGCGAACGCCGCGCCGTAGATTCCGAACGAGGGAATCAGTGCGAAATTCAGGATTATATTTATTATTCCCGCGACAAGCGAGGTATAGAACGAGTGCTTCGTCTTCTTCTCGGCTATGTAAACCGAGCCGAGGAAGGTGTTGAAGCAGGTGAAGACGGTCGCCAATGTCAGTAGCGGCGAGTAGAGATAGGACTCGAAATACTGCTCGTTAATCCAGACCTGCGTTATCGGCTTGATGAGAAGGAGTATTCCCGATGCGAGGACATACATGAACGCCGAGCACATTCTGAAAACGTCGGTATAGAACTTCTCCCTCTCGGCGGAGTTGTTCTCAGTAATCGCGGACATGTTCCACGCCTGCGAGAACATCGTGAATATCGTCGTCAGGATTGTCGGGATTTTATAGGCGATGGCGTTGATGCCGGTCAGGTACTCCCCGTGGAAAATGCGGATGATGAATCTGTCCGAGATGCTCGTTACGAGCCAGAGAAGGTTTGTCGACATCAGCGGCGCCGCATATTTTACCATGCTCTTGGCGAGCTCTTTGTCGAAGCTCCGAGGCGAAACGAACCGCCAGAGCCTTCCCGCCGTGAACAGGAAAATGCTCGAAATCAGGTCGGAAAGAATAATTGCAAGAAGATACCCCTCGATTCCCATATCGAATCCGACAAGGAACAGGATGTCAAGAAGGAGCATCACGAGGGTGCAGATAATTCCGTCCACCGCGAACAGCGTGACCTTTCCCCGCCCTCGGGTGAAGAACATGTTGATCTGCCTCAGCGACGAGGTGCAGACATAAATATAAAGAATCACCGTGTAGCCGTCGACATAGTCAAAAAGCGAGATTATCGGGAAGATAAGCGCCATCGCCGCCATGCCGAGAACATAGACGCTCAGGCAGACGGTGTAGACCTGCTTGTAGTCCTTGATTTCTTTCGAATCGAGACCGAACCGAAGCGCCGCCTCCGAAATCGAGATTGTGAAAATCGGGATCAGTATGTTGGCGGTCTGGGCGATGAGGTCGACCGTGCCGTATTCCTCAGGCGTCAGGCATGCGGTATAAAGCGGCACCAGAATCAGCACCAGAAGCTTCGAGCCGAAGGAACCTATGGCGAAAATCAGGGTGTTTGCCATCAGTTTTTTGAAATTTTTATTTTCGTTCGCCAAGGGTCGCCCTTCCTTTCCTGAAAACAATACCTCTATTATAATAGTCTCACATAAAAAAATCAAGAAAAATCGCAAAAAGGGCTATGAAAATATCTCAAACTGTGATATACTTAAGGTAGTCGGATAAATCCGGGCGTCGTTGGCATCCGGATTGTTGATTTTGAGAAGGAGTGTAACAGCTATGAATAAAGATAACGTTTTGAGAATCCTCGTGATTCTCTCGGCACTGACCTGCATTTTGGGAATAGTCAAGCTTACTGCCGAGGCGCTGAGCTTGGGGACACATAAGTATTTTGATGTGAGCGACTGAGTTTGGCTTCGCCAAACATCCCCGATTTCCAAGCCTCCCTTCCTGGGGAGGCTTTTTTGCGTTGTGCAACTTCCACAAAAAATCTTTCTTTCACCGTATCTCCAAGAATTTACGGTTGATTTTTTTGGGTTCTCTGCTATAATAAAATAGTAAGTTTGTAACCCTTTTGTAACTATTTCGGAGAGGAGGAGCCATGTTTTTAGCACATATCCGAGCGGGGCTGTGGGCGATATTCAACTTTTTGCAGTTCGTCGGTCGCACGGTCGCAGATATTATAAAAAGAATATTTACCGCCGTTTTCGGATTCCTCGGAAGATTTCTGTCGAGACTGTTCAAAAGAATCGGCGGTTGGCTCTCGAAAAAATTCAAGCAACCGCTTTATGATATATGGTGCTTCGTCCTGACGCCGTTTGCACACGCATTCGGGCGGCTTGCTCACACAAAAATCCAATTCCGCAAGGCGAAGAGAATCAGCAACGACCATGCCAAAAAGGTCGCGTTCAATGCAATCGGCACCTTCCTTAAGTGGCTCGGAAGAGCTCTCGTGTCGCTCTTCAACTATGCCGCACCGGTTATCTGCATAGTCTTCTTCGTTTCCCTCGTGAGCTATGCAAACTCCATCACCTACTCTGTTTCTGTCGAGTATAACGGCAGTGAGCTCGGAGTAATTTCGAGCGAAGCTGACTATAACGAGGCTCAGGCTCTCGTTCAGGACAAGATTACATACACCTCGTCCGACAGCGCTGTCATCGCAACCCCAACGTTTACTATAAAGGTCGCGAGCGATGACGACGACACAATCGACGTTGACAGCCTTTCGGAGCTGATGCTCGAGTCGGCGGACGTAAACGTTGTTGACGCCTACGGATTCTATATAAATGACACCCTCGTCGGAGTTTATGACGAGGAAGAAATGCTCAAGGTCAAGACGGCTCTCGAGTCAAAACTCGCCGAGTATTACACCTCAAACGCCGTTTCGGTTGAATTTATCGACGACGTCGAGATTATCGAGGGGCGATACATCGAGGACAACCTCACACTTTCGGACATCGCCGTCGCATATATCAACGGAAGCGTCACCGTCGAGGCTTATTACATCGTCGAAAGCGGAGACTCGATTTCCTCGATAGCAAGCGCACTCGGCTACACGACCGACGAGCTTCTTGAGGAGAACCCGTCGCTTTCTGACGGAGTCTATGCCGGCGACATCGTCACATACCACTATACCGAGCCGAACCTCTCGGTCGTCACGACGCACTATGAGACCTATAATCAGGTTGTCGAGCGTGAGACGAGGTATACCTACAACAGCAAGATGGAGGAATACAACGAAATTCTCATCCAGTCCGGCTCGGACGGCTATGAGAACGTAACGGCACTCGTCACAGAAACGGACGGCGTCGAGACGGACAGAACAATCACCATGAGCTACACCATCATCGAGATGGTTCCGAGAATCTTCGAGGTCGGAACCGCCGAAAACACGACCATTGACGACACAAGCATCATCGACCTTCTGGGCACATTCTGCTGGCCCGTCGGAGGAACAGGAGGATATGTCAGCTCGACCTATGGCTGGCGTTCGTGGGACTCCTCGAGTCACTATGCGATAGACATTGCCGCGGATTACGGCACCGACATCTATGCCGCCTGCTCTGGAACGGTCACATTTGCGAGCACATACGGCGCATACGGAAAGCTCGTCATAATCGACTGTGGCTACGGCTACGAAGCCTACTATGGGCACATGTCGTCGATTGATGTGAGCGAGGGCGACGTTGTCGAGAAGGGCGACGTCATCGGACACGTCGGCATGACCGGCTCCGCCTCCGGCAACCACCTGCACTTTGAAATGCGCTATAATGACGACCGCTTCAACCCAATTTATGTCCTTGGCGGGTATAGTAATCATGAGATAAGGAATTGGTGAATAGATAAAATAAAAGCTACCCGCAGGTAGCTTTTATTTTATGCCTTTTTCAATTCCACAACCACCACTTCCGGCGGGTTATTGATTCTGACCGGGATAAGGCTGTTGCCCAAGCCCCGGCTGATGACGGTGGCGCTTTCGCCGAAATAATGGATTCCTTCGGTGTACTTTGGGAAGAAGCCCTGGTCGGGGGATATGAGGCTGAAACCTCCTATTCTCATCTGTCCGCCGTGAGCATGCCCGGAGAACGTGAGGTCGGCGCCGCATTCGGCATAAAGCTTGCCGTATTGCGGACGATGTGAGATAAGAAGCGTCAGAGCGTCGCCGGTGTTTCCCATCAGCCGCATGAGATTCCCTTTGCTGAGAAGGCTGTCCGCCAACCCGCAGAGATATATCTTTTCGTCGCCGATTGTGAGCGTTACGGTGTCGTGAGTGAGCACAACCGCACCGGTGCCTTTGGCATCTTTAAAAAATTCACGCATCTCATCCTCAGGGAATCTCCCCTCGTGGTTGCCGGTTGTATAGAATGTCGGGGCAATTTTGGCGGCTTCCCGCAAAAAATCAAGCGCTACTTCCTTATCGGTATGCCTCGAGTCGACGAGGTCTCCCGAAATCACGATGATATCGGGGTTCTGCGCTTCTATCAATTCCAAGAGTCTCGCATTATTCTCGCCGAAGGACTTGTTGTGCAAATCGGAAATATGGACTATTTTGAAACCGTCGAAGCTCTCGGGGACTTTTTTGCTCTCAAAAACATGGTCCGAGACGGTCAGTCGGTTGTTCTCATATGAAAAATACACAGCTGCTGCAGGAATTGCAACGGCGGACAAGGCAAGCATGATTTTTGAACGGCGCATAATTACCTCCTGTCAATTTGTATTAAGTCGATTGTAGCATAAACTTCCCCATTTTTCAACGATATTTTTGCCCGGCGGTATTGTCTTTTCGCAAAAAAAGTGCTACAATAGTCTCGAATAAAACTCATGGAGGAGAGATACCATGGCAAATATAACTATTTTCGATCATCCCCTTATCAAGCATAAAATCACCCTTCTTCGGGACAAGTCCACCGGCACCAAGGATTTCAGAACCCTTATCGAGGAAATCGCGATGCTCATGGGCTACGAGGCATTAAGAGACCTGCCGCTCGAAGAGATTGAGGTTGAAACCCCTATCTGCAAAACTATGGCTCCCGTTGTTTCGGGCAAGAAGCTTGCCGTCATCCCGATACTTCGCGCCGGTCTCGGCATGGTCAGCGGTATTCTGGCGCTCGTTCCTTCCGCCAAGGTCGGTCACATCGGAATGTACCGCGACGAGGTTACCCACATTCCCCATGAATACTACTGCAAGCTCCCCGACAATATCGGCGACAGAACCATAATCGTCCTTGACCCGATGCTCGCAACCGGCGGCTCGGCTGTCGACGCCATCAATCTCATCAAGGAGCGTGGCGGCAAGCACATCAAGTTCATGTCGATTATCGCCGCTCCCGAGGGCTTGAAGACTCTTTCCGAGGCTCATCCGGACGTTGAAATCTACTGCGGAAACCTTGACGAAAAACTGAATGAGAACGCCTACATCGTTCCCGGTCTCGGCGATGCGGGAGACAGAATCTTCGGCACCAAGTAAAATATTTGAGAAAAAGCTTGCAATCGTCACCCAATCGTGATATACTGCATACTATAAAGTAAAAGGCGTTGAGCGGAAAGAGTAGCCCTATTTGACCCGCAGAGAGAGGAGACGGCGGTGGAATGTCTCCGGGGAGGTTCGGCGAAGTGCGTCCGTGAGCTTAGAGGCTGAACTGACAGTAGGCTTCTGCGTTTTGCCGCGTTAAGGCTACTTGCCCTGTGGCAACCGCCACGTCGGCAACTGAGTTACAAATCGGAGTGGAACCGCGATTTTACACCGCCTCCCGTTTAGCGTTATGCTATTCGGCAGGCGGTTTTTGTTTTCCCTATAATAATATTTTTGGAGTGATGATATGCACTATATCTTAAAAGCTTTATCGGAGGACGTTCAGGCTATCAAGGATAGAGACCCCGCGGCGAGGAGCACACTCGAGATTCTTCTCACCTCTTCGGGTCTTCACGCCATCGCAGCCTATAGGGTCGCCCATGCCCTTTACAAAAAGAAATACTATCTCTCGGCGAGGGTGATTTCGACTCTTGCCCGGTTCATGACCGGAATCGAGATTCACCCGGGTGCGACCATCGGCAAACGGCTCGTCATCGACCACGGCTCGGGAGTCGTAATCGGCGAGACAACAGAAATCGGCGACGACTGTCTGCTTTATCAGGGCGTAACCCTTGGAGGTAACGGCAGAAGCAAGGGCAAGCGCCACCCGACACTCGGCAACAACGTCATGGTCGGTTGCGGTGCCAAAGTCCTGGGACCGTTCAGGATTGGCGACAACGTAAAGATTGCGGCAAATTCCGTGGTACTGAGCGAGATTTCCGACAACTGTACGGCGGTCGGTGCACCGGCAAGAATCGCCAGAAGAAACGGCGTCAGAGTCACTCAGGATCTGGATCAGATTCATATTCCCGACCCCGTTGCGGCTGAGTTCGCTAAGCAAAACGAGCGAATCACAGAACTTGAAAACAAGCTCGAAGAAATCAAGAAATAGGAGACTTTAAAATGAAGCTGTATAACTCTCTCACGCGTTCAAAAGACGAATTTGTGACCCACGAACCCGGCAAGGTCGAGATGTACACCTGCGGACCGACCGTCTATCACTATGCACACATAGGAAACCTACGCTCATATATTATGGAGGACGTACTCGAGAAGTATCTTTCCTACTCGGGCTATAAGGTCAACCGTGTTATGAACATCACCGACGTCGGACACCTGACGAGCGACGGCGACACCGGCGACGACAAGATGCTCAAAGGCGCCAAGCGCGAGCACAAGACTGTCATGGAGATTGCGAAATTCTATACCGACGCCTTCTTCAAGGACTGCTCGAAGCTCAATATCAGGATTCCCGACACCGTCGTGCCGGCAACCTCCTGCATCGACGAGTTCATCCGGGTTATCGGCGTCCTTATCGACAAGGGCTATGCCTATCTTTCCGGCGGAAACGTCTATTTTGACACCTCGAAGCTTGAGAAATACTATGTCTTCAACGACTTCGACGAGGAAGATTTGGCAGTCGGCGTCCGTGAAGGAGTCGAAGCTGACCTCTCGAAAAGAAACAAGACCGACTTTGCCCTCTGGTTCACAAAATCCAAGTTTGAAGACCAAGAATTAAAGTGGGATTCGCCTTGGGGCGTTGGATACCCTGGCTGGCACATCGAATGCTCCTGCATCAGTATGAAAAATAACGGCGAATATCTCGACCTCCACTGCGGTGGAATTGACAACGCTTTCCCCCACCACACAAACGAAATCGCACAGTCGGAGTCTTATCTCGGGCATCCGTGGTGCCCGCAGTGGTTCCACGTCCGTCACCTCAACACCGAAGGCGGCAAGATGTCCAAATCGAAGGGCGAATTCCTGACGGTTTCGCTTCTTGAAGAAAAGGGCTACGACCCGATTGTATATCGGTTCTACTGCCTCCAGTCGCACTATCGCAAGACTCTCGTCTTCTCATACCCGAACCTTGACAACGCCGCTTCGGCTTACACGAAACTTGTCCAGAGGGTTGCCACTCTTCTCAAAGCTACGGGAGATATCGACGAGAACGCTTTCGCAAATCTTAAGAAGTCGTTCACCGACGCTATGGACAATGACCTGAACACTTCCCTTGCGGTTACGGCACTCTATGACGTTCTGAAGGCAGACACGGGCGACGCAACAAAGCTTGCTCTTATCAAAGACTTCGACAGGGTCCTTTCTCTCGGGCTTGTAGAGCATGCAGAAAAGCTTTCGGCGGGCAATGGTGCGGATTCCGAAGAGCTTCCCGCAGAGGTGGCAGAGCTCTTAGAACAGCGCAAGGCGGCAAGAAAAGAGAAGAACTTCGCACTCGCCGACGAGCTGAGAGCAAAGATTGTTGCTCTCGGGTATTCCGTCGAGGAAACAAGACAGGGCACGGTCGTAAAGAAAATATAGCCCCCTGCGCAAAGTTTGATGAAAATTTAACCTTGGCACTTGACTTTAGGGCACTTTCGGGGTAATATTTCTATTAGAGTATTTGTGGAATTTTGCCCTTACAGAAAGGAAAGATAAATGCCTCAGGATTACGATAATTACGAAAACCCAAAGAAAAAAAATCCGCTCAACTCGCCGGCATTCAGAAGATATTTCAAGGTGTCGCTTGTAGCGATTATAGTTATACTTGTGTTCGTGCTTCTCATCTGGGTTGCAGGTGCAAGGCAGTCGGGAATCCCGGATGAAATCGACTTCATCCAGCTTGAGGAGTCGGAGGACGACAACCCTGTCGTTATATTCGAGACAAACCTTGGCTCGATTTCGGCGGTCTTATACCCCGAGGAAGCCCCTGAATACTATGAATATTTCACCGGGCTTGTTGAGTCGGGATATTACGACGGATGCTATGTCTGTGCCGTTGTCGATACGGTTTATGCCTTGGGCGGAACTCCCGAGGCCGACCCGAACGGCGACAACGAGGGCGCCGACGAGACGGCATTCGAGGCGGAAATCTCGGACAAGCTCTGGCCCATAAAAGGCTCGATGGCATCCTTTGTCGGAACCACCGGCATGTGGCCCTTCCAGAAAAACTGTGCAGGCTCGACCTTCTTCTTCATAAACGACATCGACGATGTCTATATGGACGAGGATGCGCTTAGACGCAGCTATGGCGACGAGCTGGGGTCGGTCTTCTCGGAATACGGCGGCATCCCGAACTTCACCCGGAAGTACACGATTTTCGCTCAGGTATATGACGGTTGGGACGTATTCGACGAGATAATGAATTCGGAAGTCCTCGACACCTATCAGCCGACGAGCGATATCGTCATCGAAAGGGCATATATCACCACCTATGGCGAAGCCCCTGCCGAGGTTTACGGAATTCCCGTCAGCGAAACGGTTGACGAAGAAACCGACGCAGAATAAATAAATTTAGTATGGACAAATCCGCGAAAATGTTGTATACTATATCAGTATGCGGCGTTTCGCCGAATCCCCATCTGAAAGGACATCTTTAAAATGAACAAGTTGTTAAGAAAAGCACTCGTCTTTCTGACGATTTTTGCGGTCGTATTCTCTTTGGCGGGATGCGGCGACACCTCTTGGATAGTCAAGGTTGACGACGTTACCGTCAACGCAGGCATGTATATCTACTATCAGGGTGCCGGTTATACTGCGGGGGTTTACGAACTTTCCGAAGAAGATTCGACCTATTACTATTACTATCTGTTTGGCTATTCTCTACTGGACGAAACCATTGACGGTCAGTCTATGTCCGATTACATGAGCGACTATGCAGTCGACATGTGCAAGCAGTATGTCGTCGTCCAGAAGCTCTTTGAGGAGCTCGGACTTGAGCTTTCGGAAACCGAGCTTGCAAACATCGAGACCTCCGTTGCAAACACATGGGAATCCTACAGCGAGACCTATGAGGCGGCGGGCATTTCCGAGGACACCGTCAGAAAAGTAGCGGAAGCTACGATGATGGAAGAGGACGTCTTCAACGCCTACTATGAAGTCGGCGGTCTGAACGGCACCACCGAGGATGACATCAAGGACTATCTCGAGGACAACTATGCAAGAATAAAGTATATTACATTTGAGTTCTCCGAGAGTGCGGACGATGCTATCGACGAGGACTATAAGGCTGAGATGCTCGAAATCGCTAACTCCTACCTCGAAAGAGCCGAAGCCGGCGAGTCCATGGACGATCTGATTGCCGAATACGCCGAAATCCTTGCGGCGGCAGAGGCTGAAGAATCTGAAGAGGAAGAAGATTCCGAAGATGCCGACGAAGACACTGCTGAAGAGACTGAAGAAGTAGAAGTCGAAGACGAAGAGGTCGATGAGTACGTCAACGAGTACATCATCTCAATCGAGGGCACTTCTCCGAGCGAGAAGTTTGTAAACTACGTCTTCACCGTCTGCAACGTCGGCGAGTACACCGTCATTCAGGACGACACCTGCTTCTATCTCGTCGAAAGACTCGACATCCTTGAGCGCGACGACCTCTATGAGGCTAACAGAGACTCCTATCTCGAAGCACTCTTCGATGACGATTACACCACTCTCATCAACGAGAAGCTCGCAACCTATGAGGTTGAAGTCAACGAGAATTCCATCAAGCGTTACACTGCTGAGCGTGCACTCGGCATGGATTAAACCCAAATTAAAAACAAAGGCGTTCACGGGAAACCGTGGGCGCTTTTTTTAACATAAAGTTTTCAAAAAAATCTTGGATGTTTGCCCAATTTTCTCTTTACTATTCGGACGGATTGTGATAAAATATACTGTGTACAGTTATGGTTCACTCTATCATTTGCTTACACCGTAACACTTATTCAAAACTATCCTATCAATCAAGGAGGATTTTTAATGGCAAGAAAAATGAAAACAATGGATGGCAACAATGCTGCCGCTTGGGCGTCATATCCGTTCACAGAAGTAGCCGCCATCTATCCCATCACCCCTTCGTCGGTAATGGCAGAGGTAACCGACTCATGGTCGGCTAAGGGACAGACCAACCTTTTCGGAACTCCCGTAAGAGTTGCCGAAATGCAATCCGAGGCAGGTGCCGCAGGTACGGTTCACGGCTCTTTGACAGCCGGTGCTCTTACCACCACCTACACTGCATCTCAGGGTCTTCTTCTGATGATTCCGAACATGTACAAGATTGCCGGTGAATTGCTTCCCTGCGTCATCCATGTTTCGGCAAGATGCGTTGCATCTCATGCACTTAACATCTTCGGCGACCACTCAGACATTTATGCCTGCCGTCAGACCGGATTTGCTATGCTCTGCTCCACCAACCCTCAGGAGGTTATGGACCTTGGAACAGTCGCACACTTAGCCACCATCAAGTCAAGAGTACCTTTCCTTCACTTCTTCGACGGCTTCAGAACCTCTCACGAGATTCAGAAGATTGAGGTCTGGGACAAGGAAGACGTTGCCGAAATGGTCGACTGGGACGCTCTTGAGGAATTCAGAAACCGTTCCATCAACCCTGAGCACCCGGTTCTCAGAGGCTCCGCTCAGAACCCCGACATCTTCTTCCAGGCAAGAGAAGCCTGCAACCCCTACTATGATGCTGTTCCCGGCGTTGTAGAGGAGTATATGGACAAGGTCAATGCTAAGATTGGCACCAATTACAAGCTCTTCAACTACTATGGCGCTCCCGATGCCGAAAAGGTCATCATCGCTATGGGTTCCGTTTGCGACACTATCGAAGAGACTATCGACTACCTCAATGCCAAGGGCGAAAAGCTCGGTCTCGTCAAGGTAAGACTTTACAGACCGTTCGTTGCTGACAAGCTCGTTGAGGCTATTCCCGACACCGTCAAGATGATCAGTGTCCTCGACAGAACCAAGGAGCCCGGCTCTTTGGGCGAGCCTCTTTATCTCGATGTTGTTGCGGCTCTTAAGAACTCGAAGTTTGCTGACGTTCCCATTGCGGGCGGCAGATACGGCTTGGGCTCGAAGGATACAACTCCCGACCAGATCAAGGCTGTTTATGACAACTGCGTTGGCTCAGACGACTACAAGCCGAGATTCACTATCGGCATCGACGACGATGTTACTCATCTTTCGCTCAAGTCTCAGGGCAAGCTCGACTCCGCACCTGCCGGAACAATCTCCTGCAAGTTCTGGGGTCTTGGCTCTGATGGTACCGTCGGCGCAAACAAGAACTCCATCAAGATTATCGGCGACCACACCGACAAGTATGCTCAGGCTTACTTCTCCTATGACTCCAAGAAGTCGGGCGGTGTTACCGTTTCTCACCTTCGCTTCGGCGATACTCCGATAAAGTCCACTTACCTTATCAACCAGGCTGACTTTGTCGCTTGCCATAACGAATCCTACATCAATAAGTACGATATAGTTCAGGACGTAAAGCCCGGCGGAACCTTCCTTCTCAACTGCCAGTGGAGCGTTGACGAATTGGATGAAAAGCTTCCCGGACAGGCCAAGAGATATATCGCTGACAACAATATCAAGTTCTACATCATCAACGGTATCGAAATCGGCAAGAAGATTGGTTTGGGCTCGAGAATCAACACTGTTTTGCAGTCTGCATTCTTCAAGCTTGCAAACATCATCCCGATTGACGAGGCTATCCAGTATATGAAGGATGCCGCTACCGCTTCCTACTCCAAGAAGGGCGAAGCTATCGTCAAGATGAACCACGACGCTATCGACGCCGGCTGTGAGCAGGTTGTCGAGGTCAAGGTTCCCGACTCGTGGAAGTCCTGCGCTGACACCGAAATCGGTATGCCCAAGGCTACCGGCGAGAACGAGACTCTTGTCAACTTCGTTAATAACATCCTCATTCCTTGCAACGCTCAGCAGGGCGATAAGCTCCCCGTTTCCACATTCGTAAAGAATGCCGACGGTACCTTCCCGCAGGGCTCTGCCGCTTACGAGAAGAGAGGAATCGCTATCGACGTTCCCGCTTGGAACTCCGACAACTGCATTCAGTGCAACTTCTGCTCTTATGTTTGCCCGCACGCTGTTATCCGTCCTTCCATCATGACCGAGGAAGAGCTCGCTAATGCTCCTGAGGCGGCTAAGGCAAAGGCTAAGCCCGCAACCGGTATGCCCGGCTACTACTTCGTAATGACAATGTCTGCTCTTGACTGCACAGGCTGTGGCTCTTGCGTGAACGTATGCCCCGGCAAGAAGGGCGAGAAGGCACTCTCGATGAAGTCGCTTGACAGTCAGCTCGGCGAGCAGGAAGTCTTCGACTATGCAAGATCTCTCGACGACAAGCCCGAGGTTCACGAGAAGTTCAAGGATACCACCGTCAAGGGCTCGCAGTTCAAGCAGCCGATGCTCGAATTCTCCGGTGCTTGCGCAGGATGCGGCGAAACTCCTTATGCTAAGCTCGTTACTCAGCTCTTCGGCGACAGAATGTATATCGCCAACGCTACAGGATGCTCCTCTATCTGGGGCGGCTCCGCACCTTCAACTCCTTATACCACCAACAGAGACGGCAAGGGTCCCGCTTGGGCTAACTCCCTCTTCGAGGACAATGCTGAGTTCGGCTATGGTATGTATCTCGCACAGAACACCATCCGTGAGAGAAACATCGCAAAGCTCAAGAAGATTTCCGAGACAGTTGAGTGCCCCGAGTGCAAGGCAGTAGTTGACGAGTACCTCGCAACAGTCGACGACGGTCAGGCTAACAGCGTTGCTACCGACAAGCTCGTTGAGGTTCTCCCGAAGATTGGTACCCCCGAGGCTCTCGAAGTTCTCAAGGAGAAAGACTTCCTCAGAAAGAAGTCAATGTGGATCTTCGGCGGCGACGGCTGGGCTTATGATATCGGCTTCGGCGGACTTGACCACGTCATCGCTCAGAACATCGACGTCAACATCTTCGTATTCGACACCGAGGTTTACTCCAACACCGGCGGACAGGCTTCCAAGGCAACTCCTACCGGCGCAATCGCTCAGTTTGCCGCCACAGGTAAGGCTATCAAGAAGAAGGATCTCGCAGGCATCGCAATGACCTATGGCTACGTTTACGTTGCGCACGTTGCAATGGGTGCTGATTACAACCAGTGCATCAAGGCTATTGCAGAGGCTGAGAGCTACCACGGACCTTCAATCATCATCGGTTATGCTCCTTGTATCAACCACGGTATCAAGGGCGGCATGAGCATCGCTCAGACCGAGGAGAAGAAGGCTGTTGACGCTGGTTACTGGCACCTCTACAGATACGATCCGAGACTCGCTGCCGAGGGCAAGAATCCGTTCCACCTCGACTCCAAGGCTCCGACCGCTGAGTACAAGGACTTCCTCATGGGTGAGGTCAGATACAACTCCCTCGCTCGTTCGAATCCTGAGAGAGCCGAAAAGCTCTTCGACTCCGCTGTCGACAATGCTAAGAACAGGTATGATTACCTTGTCGAGCTGTCGAATCAGTGATAGGCTGAAATCCAGATATAATAAAATCCCCCGAGGTAATTCTCGGGGGATTTTTGTGCTTCGCAAACCTCTCAGTCGCCTTCGGCGCCAGCTCCCCTAAGCTTATGGGAGCCATAATTGTGGAGAACAAAGCTTTCAATTCTAATTGACATTTATCACTTTATATGGTACAATAATATTCAGCGAGAGGTGGTCGCTCTTTTCCGAACGGAAAGGAGTGATGCTCATGGACGTTTCTACCGTCATTCTGCTTCTTGGTTTGCTGATATCAGCTATCAATTTGGGCATTACCATCGGTAATAGTTCAAAGAAATAGCTGTCCTTTGACTTCCACGTCAAAAAACAGCCTTCCCCGTTTCAATTAACTTTGTTCGGAGAGTGACCTTGTTGCCTGAATGACCAGTTCAGGCAACGCCTCTCGCTATTTTTATTATAGAATACTTTCTATCCTTTGTCAAGAGGAAATTTTTATTTATAAGGTTATATAGCTTCGCCCCGAGATGGATTGGTCTCGGGGCGATTATTCTTTCAAGAATTTTCTTTAAAAATTACTTTCTCTTGGAAGCTACGACTGCGAAGCCTGCGATTGCCATCGGAACGAGTGCGAGAACTGCGCCGGTAGTCGGGTTGGTCTCGGTTACTTCCTCAGCATCGGTGTCGTCAACGTCGAGCTCGTCATCCTCGGTCTCGGTGTTGGTGTCCTCAGCGGGCTCATCAACATCAACGGTTTCGGTTACGACAGTTCCGACAGGAACGAGAACCTTGACACTGGTAATGGTGTAGGAAGCAGAAGAGTTGGTGAGAAGGCTATAGGAAGAAGCTCCTGCGATACCAGCATCCTCGAGAGCGGCATAAACGGTTGCACCGTCATAGGAAATGGTGGTACCATCATCAGAAGTATAAGCAACCAAGCCGTCCTCATCCTCAGTAGTAGTACCTACTGTTGCGAGGAATACGTTAGTAGAGTTAGCAGAGATAGCAATCTTATCCCAAATCTCGCCGGAAACATAGGAAACTATGGTCTCGGTATCTCTTGTAATCCGGAGGATTGCTCCCTCAGTGTTAAGAGCCGCCGCAAAGGTGGAATCACCCAAAGCAGCCGAAGCCCAGTTGTTGGAAGCGAGGTTGATATCATAAGAGAATGCCTCGTAGTAATCAACGCCGTCGATATTTACAACAGTAGCCTCAGTCTCTTCGCCGCCGACATACTCCTTGCAAACAGTGCAGTAACCGTCAGAATTTGCTGTATGCGGAACGCAAATGAAATGACCATCAACAATAAGCGCATGATACTCTTCATTTACATAAACAAAACGCATAGAAGAAGTGGTAGAGCTTTCAGCAGGAGTTACGTCAATAGTAAGGGAAGTCAGCTCAACACTATTGCCGCTAACAAACCAAACCTGAACTTCTGCGTACACATCAGAACCAACTACAAAGGTGTAAGTTGGACTAATTGTGCTTCCATCACTAGATTCAAAGCTACTACTCATACTGCCCCATCCGTCAGAACCATTTGCCCCAATGGTGCCATTGAAGTAACCGTCAGACTTAAGTGTAGCGGTAATAGTAAGAGTATCGCCCTCTGCATACGAACTAGTCAAATAGCTTGAATAATCAGTAATTACAAAGTTCTCAGCGGCAGTGTAAGTGTAGATTGCAGTGCTACTTGACGAAGACGATGTATCCTCAGTAGTAACCGTGAATGAGCTGACAGTCCAAGTACGAGTAACTGCGTCGGATCCATAGCAATTGTTCTTAATAAGGAATGAAACTGTATCGGTCGATGACAAAGTGGAAGTGTCAACACCATTGTCAGCAAAATTGAATGTGGTGCTACCATACTTAACATCACCAACAGCGGTTCCGTTTACATAAACGGAAATTGCAAGATAGGTGTAATCAGAAAAACTGTCGAAATCAAACGACATCTCAGTAATAGTCGTTGCATCTATGCTCGACGGCAAATCATAAGCTATTGCGCCGCCGCTGTAGTTACCTGTCAAAGTGACAGTCAAAGCACCATCTGCGGAAACAGACACATCACTGTATCCCCAGTTTTGAATGCTGGTATTCTGAGTTACATCAGCAAAGGTATAGGTCGTAGTCGTAGTATCCGCTACAACAAACACACAAAGTGAGCTTATCGTGAGGACGAGAGCCGTCGCAACAGCTAAAATTTTCTTCATGTTTTTTTCCTCCAAATATCGATATTATTGGGCGCACCAAGCCTAATCGGCGGCACCCGACGGGTCATCCACTCCCGAAGGGTCCAATTCCGAGCATTCTTCGGCATCATCCCATTTTGCCGCTCTCGTCGCAGAAAGGCTCCGATACCATCCCACGAAACCATAAAAAACGACTTAAGCTGTACATACATAGTATAACACATTCTCGAGTCAATGTCCAATAAAAATTCATCGGAATATTGCACAAAATTATTATTGTGTTTTTGTGCAGGGTGCACAAAGGTTCGAACTACTTGAACACCGCAAACGAATACATCGGGAGCGTCAGCACGCCGTCTTCATAGGTTGCGTTGCCTTCGACCGCAAGCTCAGCTTGGAGCTCGCCGAGGTCCATCTCCACCGTCTTTTCCTCCGTCGAGAAGTTCACGACGATGGTTATGGTGCTCTCCTCCCACGTCTTTGAGAAGATGAGGACGTCCATGTCGCTGTAGTAGGTCATCTTCATCTCGCCACGGGCGATTTCGGGGAAGGCATTGCGGATGTTGTTGCAACGCTTGTAGTAGTTGAGGATTGAGGTCTCGTCCGCATACTGCTCCTCCACGCCGTCAAAGGCGTATGATGCAGAGGTCGTTCCGGGAGGGTTGTCGGTGAGGTTCTCGCCGGAGTTGTCCCAGAGCATGGCGATTCGCTTGTTTGGGTCGTCGCCCGAGCCGACCATTCCTATCTCGTCGCCGTAGTAGGTGAACGTCGTGCCGTTGAGGAGCGAAAGCATCCCATAGGCGAACTTGACCTTGTTCTCGTCCCTGCCGACCGAGCCGGCGATTCTTCCCGTATCGTGGTTATCAAGGAACGGCGCCGCAATCGACTCGCCGCTGTTGGCGGTCTTATAGACGGTGTTCGCATAGGTCCAGAAGTAGTTCGCGGGGTAGGCGTTCGAGAAGGTCATGTTGATATAGCCCTCTTGCTGGGAGACGGAGAAGGCGAAGAATGAGGTTTCGGGGGCGTTTTCATAGTAGGTCTTGACGATGGAATCCGACTCCCAGACCTCGCCGACAACGAACGCGTCGGGGTTATACTTCTGCGCGACGTCGGTGAGCCAAGCGCAGAATTCGGCGCTCTTAGTGTAATCGCCGGTGTAGAAGCTCGTGCAGGCATCAAGGCGGAAGCCATCGACTCCCTTCCCTATCCAGAATTCGATTATGTTCTCGATTTCCGTTCTGACGTTTTCGCTGTCCAGATTCAGGTCGGGCATACTGTAGGTGAAGCGTGCTTCATAGTAAATGCCGTCATAGTAGCTGTAGCCGTCAAGGGCGGTTTCGGAGAAGTTATAGTAATCGTAGTACTCCCCTTCCGTGTCGCCGTCCCAGGCGCTCTGGATTGCGGATTTGAACCACGGGTGTTCGCTCGAGGTGTGATTAACTACTAAATCTATAATTATCTTGATTCCACGGGCGTGGGCTTCCTCAACAAGATTCTCGAAGTCCTCCATAGTGCCGAACTGCGAATCAACCGCATAGTAATCCGTCACGTCGTACTTGTGGTAGGAATAGCCCTCGGTAATCGGCATGAACCAGATTCCTGTGTAGCTAAGATCCTTGATGTAGTCAAGCTTCGAGGTGACGCCATTGAAGTCGCCGATGCCGTCGCCGTCCGAATCGCAGAAGGAATAGACGAAGATTTCGTAGTAGTTCCCATAGTTGTCGTCCGGGATGTTCTCCTCAAGAAGAGTAACCTCCGCCATGGTGTATCCGCCGGCGGTGTCCGAAGTACTTCCGCAAGCGGTCAATAAAATCATAAACGCCAGCATCAGCGCAATAAGTCTTTTCATAATTGCCTCCTATACAAATCGTGGAGTGCAGGGATTAACTCCACACTCCACTTTCGAATTTATAAATCAGAGTTCGCCCTTTTTGTAGGTATGATACTCGAGGTCTCCGGCGTCGTCGCCGAAGGAGTCGATGCGCGCCATGATGAGCCCGTATTTGTCCTTGATCTGCTCGTTCATGCGAAGGATTTTCTCCTCGCTTCCACGGAAGCAACAGCGAAGGCAGTAGTACTCCTCTTTCTCGGCGTCATAGAACAAATCCATATCTATGTCGCGCTGGAAGCACTGGGGACAGCGATAGTTCAGTCTGCCTTTTGTAGCTTGAGACATGTTCTCATACCTCCATTCTTAAGCTTCTTCTTGAGCGAGATGCGATACGAAGGTGAGAAGGCGTGCCCTTCCTCGAACTCTCCGAAGTCGTTGTCGCCGGTCATCTCGACGATGGTCTCAACGTCGGGGATAACCACTCTTACGGATGTGGTGTTGGGAACATCCACTATCCTGCACTTATAGTTAAATTCGACAGTCTCGCACTCAGATTCGCTCTCGCAGATGAGCTTGATTTTCGTCATATCCGACTGATATTCGGTCGTACCGAATGCGCCGGTGAAGTATTCATCAAACGTGACTTCGTGGTCGCCAATATCGTTCAAGATATTTCTCTCGATGATGATTTCGCCTGTTCCACGCTTGAAGGTGAACTTCGACTGAAGCTCCATAGTGAAGTCAGCGAATTCGATCTCGACAGGCGTGGTCGTGACGACGGTGTCGCCGCCTTCCTTTGACCAAGTCGCCTTGCATCTGACCAAAGCCAAGTCAATCTCTTCGCTTCCACAGGAGACTTTCAAAGACTTGACGGTTCCTGCACCCGCATAGTGGGTGAAGTAGCCGGCACGGTAGTTAGCCTGAATCAGATACGGATACGAAGCGTCATAGACGTGATCTGTTCCGATTCCACACTTCCAGTCGAGCTGAGCGACGTAAGGACGAAGGTCAATCATAGCTCCGCCCTGATTGAAGTCGAGGCAGGCTCTCATATACGGGTCGCAGTACCAGAAGTACTGCTTCTGTGAGCCGTAGAGAATGTCCTTCCAGAGAGCGACCTCCGGCTCGTCGTAGCTCTTGACGGAGCGGTAGTAGTCGGCGAACTCGCTCATGGTCATGTCGTCGCACTTGCCCTCTTTTTTGAGCTTGCCGTAGTAAGCCATTCCGTCCTCATAGGACTTCTTTAAGAGCTCATAAGGCGCTTCCCATCTTCCGGCTTTATTCAGCCATCCGGGTCCGACAAAGACCATGTTATAAGCCAAGCCATTATTGTACTTCCCGAGATGTCTATACTGGTCGACAAGATTGAAGAAGTACGGAAGCTCGTTTTCTTTATAGACCAAGCCTCTCAGGACGTTCTGCGGATGTGTTCCGAAGTTCGAGCCGTTGCCGTCGAAGCAGGCAATCAGGTCTCTTGAGAGGTGTGGGATTGCAACAATTCCGCTGTCGTCGGCTTCGTTCATTGCCGGGCAATGGGTGTTGTGCTTCGAGGGAATCCACGGCGCCCATGGTCCGCCGTCCATGAAGGTGTACCAGCTGTTATTACAGGTGTGGTATGCCTTGGGTCCTTCTTCCCAGCAGGTCGCGACGGCGCATGTGACCGACGGATACTTCTCTTTTATATAATTGATGCAGAAGGCATCAAGGTAGTAGGAGCCGGTCGACTTCGGATAGAAGCCGAACTTCTCATAGAAGAGTCCGAAGCAGTCGTCGATAATCGCCATCTTGTCTTCTTCCGAGAACATCCAGATGCAGAAGTCCTTGGTCTTGTACTTTTCCTTGAACTGCTTGCAGGGAAGTCCCAAAAGGCTCAGTGAGATTTCGTCGCCGTAAACCTCGTGGTCGTGCTTTGCCATTTCGACGATGATATCGTTGAAGAGCGAGGCATAGGTTATCTGAATTGTGGTTTTCAAGCCGTTTGCGTGTGCGGTAGCCTGCTGGAAGACGAATATATCAAGTGATTCGTCGTGCAAGTCGTCCGCACCGACATTTTCTTTCTTTCCTCTGCCCGTGACCTTCTCCGCATATTCGGGAGAAAGCTCGGGGCGGTGGATTACATTTACTATGAACTTATCCATCAGTTACGCTCCTGAGAATCAGTCTGTCAAAAGATTTCTTTCGGTTTCCGGGTCGAAGAGGTGCATTGCCTCGCCGCCGAAGGTGATGTTAATCTCGTGTCCCGCGGTGAGAGACGCACGCTGATCGTGATCAAGATTTAAGGTCGGGATTCTTACGATGCACTCAGATTCGTTCGGGCAGGTGGTGTGGAGGTGGAACTCCGAACCCATCATCTCGTTTACGAGAATCTTAGCGGTGAAGGAATTGTTTGCTCCTTCGGTGCCCTGAGTGATATGTTCGGGTCTTACGCCGAGGATGACGCTCTGCGAGCCGACGCCCTTTTCACGGAGCCCTGCCGCCTTCTTGTCGCTGACCTTCATCTTGGTGCCGAACGGTGTAACGTAGTAGTCGTTACCGTCCTTGACAAGCTCGGTCTTATAGAAGTTCATCTGGGGAGCTCCGATGAAGCCCGCAACAAAGAGGTTGACAGGCATGTCGAATACCTCTTCCGGGGTTCCGACCTGCTGAATAAAGCCGTCCTTCATGATGACGATTCTATCGCCAAGGGTCATAGCCTCGGTCTGGTCGTGGGTTACATAGATGAACGTTGAGTTGATTCTCTGTCTGAGAAGGATAATCTCGGCTCTCATCTGGTTACGGAGCTTGGCGTCGAGGTTTGAAAGCGGTTCGTCCATAAGTAGAATCTTTGCGTCTCTTACCATAGCTCTGCCGATTGCAACTCTCTGGCGCTGACCGCCTGACAAAGCTCTCGGCTTTCTCATCAGGTAGTCGGTGATACCGAGGATTTCCGCAACCTCGGTGACTTTGTTATAAACAGTGTCGTTATCTACTTTCTTTAATCTCAGCGGGAATGCGATATTCTCGAAGACCGAAAGGTGCGGATAAAGAGCATAGTTCTGGAAGACCATTGCTATGTCTCTGTCACGAGGCTCCAAGTCATTGACGACTACGCCGTCAATCGCAATTTCACCCTCGGAGATATCCTCAAGACCCGCTATCATTCGAAGCGTAGTTGACTTTCCGCAACCGGAAGGTCCTACGAAAACGACAAATTCCTTGTCGGCGATGTCAAGATTGAAGTCCTGAACAGCGACGACGTTTTTATCATATACTTTTTTAACGTTTGTAAGTTTGACTGTTGCCATATTTCTTTCCTCCTGTTATCCTTTGACTGCGCCACCGGTGACGCCTTCAACATAGTATTTCTGTAGGCACATAAACAGAATTGTGATGGGTATCGCTATGCAAACGCCTCCGGCGCAGAACAGCGTGTAGTTCGAGTTAATCATGTCTTTTGTGAGCCACGAATAAAGTCCGACCGCTACGTTATAACCGCTTGATGTGCCGAACGCGATATACGAAGCGAAGATGTAGTCAGCCCAAGGTGCCATGAAGGCGGTTAAGACTGTGTAGATAACAATCGGCTTTGAAAGCGGAAGGACGACCTTTCGCATAACCTGGAACCTCGTAGCACCGTCGACTCTTGCCGCTTCGTCAAGGCTCTTCGGAATCGTATCAAGGAAGCCCTTGAAGACGTAGTAGCCCATACCTGAGGAAGCGAAGTAAACGAGGATAAGTCCGGGGACTGCGCCGTCCTGTGTAAGACCCATGCCCTTCAGGACGTAGTAAAGGATAATCATCGTCAGGAAGCCCGGGAACATTCCGAGTACCAGCATCGCGTTCATGAGGAACTTTCTGCCCCTGAAGCGGAGTCTCGAGAGAGCGTAGGACATCATCATGACCATCAGCGTCTGCAAAACTGCGTTGAAGCAGGCAATGATGAGAGTATTCTTATACCACTGAAGGAAGGAGGTCTGAGTGAAGAGGTTTATGTAGTTGTCGAGACCCCACTGCTGAGGAATGATATATCCTACCATCCATGTGTTCTCACAACGGAAGGACTGCAAAAGTATGAATACAAACGGTATCAGCCAGACTATCGACATAACGATAAGGATTATGTAGATGGCGGTGTTGCCCATTATTCGGTTTCTGCGGATACTTGATGCCTTTTTCATTACTGGAAGTCCTCCTCGTTCTTCATAGACGGCATGACGTTGTATACAACAAGCGAAATTACCGCCACGACTACGAATACCATAATACCGATGACTGCCGCTGTCTTGTAGTCGTTGTTAGTTACGGTCAGTCGATAGAGCCACGTTATCAGAAGGTCGGTCTTGCCTGCACTGTCTGAAAGCGTGTAGGGAGCGCCACCTGTCAGGAGATAGATAACGTTGAAGTTGTTCATGTTTCCGGTGAAGCTCGTTAAGAGATACGGTCCCGTTACGAAGAACATGTAAGGGAGCGTTATCTTGAAGTACTGCTGAACGGGGTTTGCACCGTCGATTCTTGCAGACTCATAGAGGTCAGACGGGATATTCATAAGAACACCTGTAGTGATGAGCATCAGGTAAGGAACACCGACCCAGATGTTTATGATGATGACCATGACTCTTGCCATCGTCGGATCTGTCCAGAACGGGATTGCCGTCGAGACAATGCCATTGTTGATAAGGAATCTGTTGACAAGACCTTCGTCGGAGAACATCTTCGAAACATAGAGAAGCGAGATGAACTGAGGAATTGCGATTGTGAGTACCAGAATTCCTCTCCAGAGCTTCTTGAGCTTTATGCCCTTCTTGTTGATCATCATCGCAACGAGCATGCCTAAGAAGTAGTTAGTGAAGGTTGCGAAGAACGCCCAGATGAGCGTCCACGAGAGAAGCTCGCCGAACGTTGCCGAGAAGGTTGAGGTTCCGTTGCCCCATGTGAAGAGCTGATTGAAGTTCGACCATCCTACCCATTCAAACATATTTACGGGCGGAGTGTGGTTAAAGTCGTAGTTGGTGAAGGCTATCATAATCATAAGGATAATCGGGATTACCGTGAAGATTACGATACCTAAAACAGGAAGCGCCAGAACGGTCTTGTGGAACTGATCGTCTACCAAGGATTTGAGGTCGTCCTTGCCGGACTTCAGCTTCTTGCCCTTGGCGAGAATTGCCTGAGCATCCCTGTTCTGTTTTACATTAAGTCTCCAAGTATAGATGAAGCAGAGAATGAAGACGATGGAGAGAACTCCATAAATCAGAATCTGCAAAGTATTATCGCCGTAAACGGTGGTTTCAACCTCCATGTCAATGCCGGCAATGGTGGTCGTAACCATCTGTGTTGTGGTCGGAGTGAGGTTTTTAAGCGAAAGCTTAACTATCCACGCTCCGCCCCAGAGAGCCATGTAAACTATAAACACGACCTCGAACAGGAGGAAGAGGATTCCTCTCATCACCTGTCCCCTCGCTACCGAGCCGAAGCCCATAATGACAAATGAAATTCTTGTTTTCCAGTCGCCGTTCTTGAAGGTCAGGAATATATCCTGAAACTCGTGGGCGACGGCAAGCCCGAAGTTTTTGAATGCTCTGCCTATCGCGCAGATAAGGTGCCAAAGCTTATTCGGAATGTCAACAATAAAGTTCCAAATGGAAAAGAGCAGTCTCATCGGTTTGCTATAATGCAGATATTTCAGTTCTTTTGCGGTTATTTTGTCAGCCATTTCTATCCTCCTATAGATATTACCCTTACATCAGGCGGGCTGCCCTTTTCCATACGGAAATTTCCCGTTTGGAAGTCCCCTCGGAATTAAAAAACAAA
Organism: Oscillospiraceae bacterium; assembly: GCA_021201235.1. Lineage (GTDB taxonomy): Bacteria > Bacillota > Clostridia > Oscillospirales > Ruminococcaceae > Faeciplasma. The sequence goes on from JAJQFI010000008.1 coordinate 176,586, forward strand.
AGGAGGTCGGGGACAACCCCAACCCCCTTCGGTTGATGTTAAGTTAGGTTTTCAGTTATCCTGAAAATCAGTTAGCTACAACGGTGATAGCGGGAGCATCGCCGGTAGTGTCGAGGGTTACATGGTAAGAACCGGGATCAACAACGATATTGTTGTCTCCGCCCTCAGTTCCTACAGAACCTTCGGTGAGGTGAGTGTAGCCGATACCGGAAGCATCGTAATCGCCTGCATCCCAAGCGCCGTACATAACAACTCTGAATCCGGACTCGCCGGTAACGGTGATGTCATATTCCCAGATACCAACGTAAGGATCGTCGGACTCAACCTGGTTCTCGGTGAGGACATATTCGCCGTTCTCGCCGCCTGTGCAGCTCCAGCTTACGTCCATGTCACCAACGATAACCCAGCCGGTGGTAGAAGCACTCGAAAGAATGCTCTCAATACCTGCGGTGTAGGTGTCGAGGATTGCCTGAAGGTCGGAATCAGCAGGCTCGGTAGTGCCGAGAGCCTGAATGGAAGCACCGACAGCCTTGGAGGTATCCCACCAAGCGTTAGGATACTGACCCTGAGGAGTTGCATATTCGCTCTGAGCAGCGAGAGCAGCAAGAGCGATATTCTCCTGAACGGCTTCACTTGCCTGAACATTTACGTTAGAGGGACCCCAAGCGAGGGTGTCGAATCTTTCCTGCTGGCACTCTTCGCCGGCAAGGTAAGCAGCTACTGACTGGCAGTAAGCAGCCTTGGTAGCATCAGTCTGAGGCTTTACACCAAGAAGCTTGTTACCTGAGTAAGAACCGAGGTGATAGGTTTCGCCGTCAACGGTGAAGCTCCAGAGGTCGGTGCAACCGAGGTTGTCGCCCAAAGCTTCGGAAGCGGTGGTGTAGTCCCAAGTACCGGTAACAACTACTGCGGCATCACTTGAGAAGGAAGCGGCAGAAGAAGAGTTTACGAATACTGAGCTGTTGACGAGTTCAGCCATTCCCTTAGCGGCAATTATACCTGCTTCGGAATTGAAGGTGTCGGTGTAGCCGGTGAAGGTTCCGTCGTCATCGGTTGACCAGTCTGATACGCAACCGGTTGCGAAGAAGTAGGATGCTGAATACCAACCGGAGTCGGTGAGCTCGAAAGCGATGGTCTTACCTGCGGCAGAAACAGCCTCGATAAGAGCGGTCTGATCTTCGAGAACGGACTCATCGGTGATAACGCTCTTGTCATAGTATACGAAGTAACCGTTATCAGAGGTGAGCGGGAAAGCATAGATAGTGCCACTTACGGTTGCGGCGGCTACAGAGCCTGCGTCGTTCTCGGAAGTGATGGTGTCAGCGAGAGAGCTTGAAACAGCGGTAAGAGCGCCTGCCTGAGTAAGTCTTGCGAGCTGATCCTGAGCGAAGAAGAAGATGTCTGCGCCGGCGGTAACGTCGGTGATCATGTTGGTAGCGGCTTCGCCTTCACCAACTGCTTCAACGGTGAACTGAATGGAAGTGCCGTTAGCTTCGTTATAAGCCGCGAGCTGAGAAGTTGTCAGATCAACTGCCGCCTCGGGGCACCAAACGGTGATGGAGATCGAGCTGGTATCGACATCGGAAGTGTCGGTGTTTGCAGTACTGTCGCTGTCGCTGTTATTGTTGCTACTTGAATCGTTGGTTGAGCTGTCGCCGCAAGCAACGAGGGTAAGAAGCATCATGACAGAAAGAAGTACAGTGAGAAGTCTGCGCCAATTTGTTTTCATGGTAGTTTCCTCCTTGGAAAGAGTATTTTGATTTTACGCCCCACAGTCGCAAGTGATGTGCAAATTTTAAACGGGGCACTTATGTATTTTGCACAAACCTATTTTATACCTTTTGTACGAAAATGTCAACACAAAAAGTGAAATTTTATTGAGAATTTTTACAAATCCCACGCGTCTATCAACGCCGACCGGCTTGGGAAGCGGGTTTGCGTCATGTTGTCTGCGAAAAAATTTTAAACTCCCCCATCGCCGGGAGCACGTTGCCGTCGTAGTCGAACAGGCACTGGTTCGCCCATTCGTTGCCGCCGGCTTTGTCTTCCTCGTGGATATATTTTCTCGCGCCTTCGCTTGCCCAGGTGCCCTTTGGGCTCGGAATCCATGCGGGCTCCCAGTAGTAGATGCCCCCAAAATTCTTCACTTCGGGGAGTAACTCCAAAAGCTTATGGACAAACTGCTTCTGCCCCTCGATGCTTATCGGGTACGGGAGGCTTTGCCCCTCTTCGGGGACGAAGCTGTGGTCGACGACGAGGTGCTGACCCTTGCCGGTTTTGTCGAAGTGCTCGAGGGTGAAGGCATAGGACGTCTCGGCGATGAAGAGCTCCTTCTGGTAGCGCTCCGCCATGTCGTTCATGTTGGCGACGAGTTCGTCAAAGCCGTGGTGCCAGTAGGGATAATAGCTGAAACCGATTGCGTCGAAATCCAAGCCTCGGGAAACCAGATTGTCGAAGAATTCGCGATACCTCGGGTTGTCGAAGCTCCGTTCGAGATGGATTATTACTTTCGCATTTGTCGTGTTCCTGACGCCGCTGACACCCACTTTTAAGAGCTCACAGAGGTTGTCGTAGCCGTCGTGGCAACCCTTTTCTTCGTTCCATGTGAGCCTACCGTATTCCCAGAGCATTCCGCCGGTGATTTCGTTGCCGACCTGAACCATGTCCGGCTCACAGCTGTTAGCTTTCAGGTGTGAGATAACCTCAACGGTGTAGTCGTGAACGGCGGTTTTGAGCTCTTCGAAGCCGAGATTCTTCCAAGCCTTTGGGATAGTCTGCTTCGACGGGTCGCACCAGAAATCGCTGTAGTGGATATCGAGGAGGAAGCTCATCCCTGCGGCTTTCACACGCTTCGCAAGAGCCGTCACTCTCGGCAGGTCGCAGGTTCCTGCGCCGTAGGTCTCGCCGTTTTCGTCAAAGGGATTGTGCCAGAGTCTAAGACGAATCGAATTGACGCCGTAGTCGCTTAAGATAGCGATTAAATCCCCTTCCCTGCCGTTATCGTAGAACTTTATGCCCTCCGATTCCAAATCGTAAAGCGTGGATATATCCATTCCTACCTGATATTTACTCATAGCTTAGTCCTTCCTTGCAAGTGCGAAATCGTCGAAGTGCGCCCATGTTGTCGCCGCACCGGTCGACTTGATTCCGACGGTGATGTCGGTGGTCTCGGTGACGGTGAACTCGACGGTTGTCTGAACCCAGTCGCTCCATGTGGAGCCCCAGGTTATCTCCGCCTCATAGGTCTCGTCGCCGACGGTTACATAAAGCGTGCACTCGGGATAGAGATAGTTCTCCATCGCGCTTCTTGCATAGACCGAGAAGACGTAGGTCCCTGCAGTGAGGTTATAGATGTCCTGACTGAGGGTGTTCTCATAAGCCGACGAGCACCAGATATTCAGGTTGTTGCTACCGGTTCTTGCGTTCTTCGACTCAATACGATAAGAGTTGTCGGTGCCGGTCATGTCCCATGCTGTAATGGTCGAGAAGTCCTTGACGTCGCCGGTGACGGTGTCGTCATCAAAGCTTCCGTTCTTGAGGTAGTCGTAATATGTCAATACGTCGGCGGTGATGTCGTAGTCCACTCCGCCGCAGGTGACGGTTCCCGTAATGATATATTCCCCTTCGCCGTCGATTGCCGCCAGCTCGTCCTCGTTCCATGTGATTTCAAGCTCGACCCATCTGTCGAGGTCGGTAAGAGCCGTAACCGTCTCTGGGAGAGCGATTTCCTCCGAAGAGGACAGGTCGACCATGCAGCTGATTTCGGTGTTGATTTCGAGTATATTTTTCTCTGCGGTGCCCGAATCTCGCATCAGTTTGAAGGCGTTCAGGCTGTCAAGAGGATTGCCGTCAAAGTCAAAGAGAGCCTGATTTGCCCATGAGACTGTTCCCTCTCCTCCGCCGTCGCCCTGCGAGACGAGATAGTCGTGAGCATATTCCGAAGCCCATGATGTCCCCGCAAGCGGAAGCCATGCCGGCTCCCAATAGAACGAGCCGATGCCGGTATCGACAGAAGCGATAACCTCGTTGACGTCGTGGATATATGAAGCCTGACCCTGAACCGTCGCCTTGTAGCCGCCGGCTTCTTCAAGGGATGAACTGAATATGTTTCCGGTGTATTCGTTAGAGTCGTCGCCGTAGCCGTAGGAATACTCCATTACGCAGATTTTCTGGTCGTACTTCTCGGCAAGCTTCTCGACACAGTCTTGAAAGTCTGCCATCGAGCCGTGCCAGTAGGAGTAGTAGCTTAGACCTATAACGTCGAACTCGACTCCGACGGTGATGAGCTCGTCAAGCTTGCCGGAAATCGTCGAATAGGTTGCGCCCTCGGCGAGGTGAACGACAGTTAAGATATCGCTATCAACCGCCTTGACTGCGGACATTGCCGCAGACATATATATAGCCTGATAGGTCGCCGTCTTGCCGTTCGGGTACATGATGCCATTGTTGACTTCGTTGCCGGTCTGAACCATCGACGGCAGGCATCCCGCCTCCTCGAAAGCCTCAAGGACGCTGTATGTGTAGTCATAGACAACCTGTCTTAATTCTTCGCTTGTATAGCCCTCCCACTCGCGTGGAAGAGTCTGCTTTGAGGGATCAGCCCAGAAGTCGCTGTAGTGGAAGTCGAGGCAGACCTTCATTCCCGCCGCAACCGCACGCTTTGCGATTTCGATGTCGGTTTCGAGGTCGTTTCCGCCGCCGCCGAAGCTGTTGCCGTCCTCGTCATAGGGGTCGTTCCAGAGGCGAATACGGACGTAGTTGACGCCGTAATCTGCCAGAAGCTCAAAGATATCGGTCTCGTTGCCGTCGGCATCATAGAACTTTCCGCCGGCGTTCTCAACCTCGATGATTGAGGACAGATCCACGCCGAAAATGAAATCATCGTCGAGCCCTTCAATCTCGCTGACCTGAATGCCATAGGCGGAGTAGTCGAACTCCTTAGAGCTGTCGCCGCAACCGCAAAGGGCAGTCACCGCCAGAACAGTGCAAAGAGCTATAGTTAATATCAGTTTAAAGTGTTTCATAGTATCACCTCAAGTTATTGTACCTATAATGATATTGTAAAATCTCCAAATTGTCAAGCCTGTTTTCACAAGAATTTATGCAAACTGTCGTTTGGTGAGTATAAAATACAAGTATAAAATAACCGCAAGGCTTTCAACCCTGCAGTTCTCTTACTATTCGGTTTTTAAAAACTTATCATATGTCCATTTATACCGGACTGCATGGAACTTCTCGCCGGTGATGCCGAAGTGGCGACCTTGATGGGTGAAAAGAAGCGTCTTGCCGTAATATAGCATATCCATGCCGCTCATTTCGGCAAAGTCGAACCTATAATCCCCGATTTTGAGGCGGTCGACATAGCCGTTTACTTCCGTTTCGGGAAGGGTTATTCTCTCGTGGTTCGAGGCGATTTCATAGAACTTTATGTCGTTGTCCGTGAACAGGAGTTCGTCGGGGCTCTTTCCTTCCAGATCCGAAGCAAGCTTATTCTCAACCCACTTGCCCCAGTCATAGACGCTATCATAAGGCAAGTCTTCGCCTTCAAGGAAGCCGTACTCGTTGTACTTGCCGTGAAGCCCACAGTGCGGACATCTGAACTCATCGCCGGAGGTTTCAAGCGAATTATATTCGCCGCATTTCGGGCAGATGACGAGGTAGTTCTCGAGCCCTTCTGCAAGGCGTTCGCCGGTGTACTTGTTCATTTCCTTGCGCTGGGTTTCATAGGCGTTTTCGTGGATGTCGCGGTTGATAATTTCAGTTATCTCGGCGGGAGTCATCCCGGAAACCTCTTCGGCTGTGAGATGAGTTTTTATCTCTCCCCAAAGCTTGCCCTTGCGGACGGTATAAGCCCATCTCGGTTCGGCAAAATAGCCGCCTCCGATGTGGTATGTAATGAGCCCGCACTTGCCGGACTTGCAGAGCTTTCCTATGCTGTCGGGGAGCTTTTCGGTCTCGCCGTTGAAGGAACGGCTTCCCTCCGCAAAAAGAAGGATGCTGTGCCCGTTCCTTAAGTATCTTATAATCTCCTTGACGGATGCCGTGTCGGCGTCGCCCTTGTACATGGGCAAGGGATGGAAGAAGAAATCAAGCATCGGATAGTTCTTTCGGGTTGTGACGTGCTCGCCGCCTACGATATACATCTGGTGCGGAAAAGCGCAACCGACCATAATCATGTCGATTTCGGTCAGGTGGTTCGCAACGACGAGGCAGGGCTCCTTAAGGTTGAGATGCTTGGTCTTAAAGCCGTACCTTATCAGCATATACGGCTGTGCCAGAACCCACAGGAATGTCCAGACGAATCTGTGCAGAAGGTTCCTCTTGATTTTGAATCTTGAAGATTTTTTCTTGTCTGTCGTTACACCGGTTGCCACTTGAATCACTCTTTCCCGTTTTTCTTGTTCAGTTGTCTTATCTCAAATATAAGTATCAGGAGTATGACGAAAACAGCTCCAACGCCTATGAGAATCAGGTCTTTTGTGTCAAAGTCCGCAAATCCCGAATTTTGAAGGTTGATAAGAAGCATTATTACTCCCGAAACCGCAAGCAAAACCCCTATTATCAGGTTACAGCTCGATACTTTTATCTTGTTCGCCAAACTTGCCGAAATCTGAGCCGCAATCAGAGTGAACACAACGCAGATTGCAAGCCTCCTGAGGTCGGGCATGCCGTTGATTGCGAAGTGCGAAACGGCTCCGATAAAGGCGGTGAAGGTCATTATGAACACGCTTGTCCCGACGGCAGTCTTCAAGGCATAGCCCATAACCATCGTCAGGATAAAGAGCATCATCATTCCGCCGCCGGTGCCCTGAAATCCGCAGAGGAAGCCGGTGTAGGCTCCCAAGAGAACGGCGCATATTGTCCTCGTCTTCTCCGAGAAGACATGCCCACGGTTGCCGTCGACCGGCTTAATCATGAGCCAGAAGCCAAGCCCAAGGGAGATTATAACCGTCCAATAGGTCATGGCGGTGTCGCCGATGTCGGTCGACGATACGAAGAAGCCGACGATGCTTCCGATGATGGTAAAGCTTATCACGGAAGCAAGGAGCGGAATGCACCTCTTTATGTCGATATTTCCGTGGCGGTAATATGTCAAAGAGCTTGCCCCCGATGCCAATACATCCGAAGCAAGTGCTATTCCTATCGCCTCATAGGAGGGTATTCCCAGAAAGGTTACAAGTATCGGCGAGATATAAACCGCCGCCGACAGCCCCGCAAATCCGGTGGCTACGCCTGCCCCAATTCCTGCAAGCGCACATACTATAAATTCAAACATGGTTCTCCAACAACTATACAGACTATCTTGTGACTGCAATCACGGTCACAGACATCATAAGTATAACAGAATATCTCGCCTTGTTCAAGTGCCTTTTTCAAAGATTCACACTTCTTCGGTAATTTTCACTTGTCGGCTTGCCGACATGTGTTCGGCGGCACATGCGTCTACAAACTGCTCTGCGGCTCTCGGGGTGAACCCGCCTTTTCGAAGCGCGAATGCACACGCCTTGGTTTCGACTTCGTCGGTCCATTCGAGCTTCATCTCCTCGAATAGTCCCCTGACGATTTCGAGATATCCCTGCTTCGAGGGCTTTGTGAACAGGATTACAAGCCCGAAGCGCTCAGACATGGAAATCTGCTCCTGCATGGTGTCGCCGCGGTGAACGTCGTCGCCGTCACGGTCGGAGAAGCTCTCTTTTACGAGGTGCCTGCGGTTGCTCGTGACGTAAATCACGGTGTTCGGCGACTGAACGGAAGCCGAGCCCTCCAAAATCGCCTTCAGGGCGCTGAAATTGTCGTCGTCCGAATTGAACGACAGGTCGTCGATGAAGATTATGAACTTGAGCGGATTGTCCCTGACCGACTCCATGACGTGAGGAATATCCCGGAGCTGTTCCTTTCTTATCTCAATGAGCCGGAGACCCTTCGGTGCGAAATAATTCGCAACTGCCTTGACGCTCGAGGACTTGCCGGTGCCGGCGTCGCCATAAAGAAGCGTGTTGGCGCAAGGGCGATTCTCGAGGAAAGCAAGAGTGTTCCCGATGAGCTGTTCGCGCTGGCTCTCGTAGCCGATGAGGTGCGAAAGCTTCGTCTTGTCGGGCGAACGCAGAGGCGTAATCTCGCCATCGACGACTCTGAACATGACGTTCTTCGCATAGATTCCGTAGCCGGTCGAGCCGACATTGAGGGCTCTTCTTTCGTATTCGGTCACGAAATCGAACTTCGTCGTTTCGAAATCGGGCAAGTATCCCTTGTATCCGGTAAACTCTTTGAGAGAATCCGAAGTGATTTCGGAAAGCTCGCCGAAGATCTTAAGCTCTTCCTTGGCGCAGTTTGCAAGAACTGCGGGGATTTCGAGATTCTCGGAACGAAGCTTGATATAGTCGTTCTCGTCCTCCGAGACGGCGTCCATAAGGTATGAGCCGAAGTCGTAGCCGTGCTTAAAGAGCTCACTTACGAAATCGGCGTAGAGAGCAATTCTATTCTCCCCTTCGGGACTTCCGAGGAGACGGCGAAGCAAGGATAAAACCTCGCCATTCGTCACGCCTCTGAAAAGAACTATTGAATCGAGTTTACATAAAAGCTCGCCTGAATCGCACATTTTCAGTCACTTCCTAAGTTTCAGAGCCTTGCGATAATCGCGTCGGTCATTTCGGTGGTCGAAAGGGGCTTTGCGCCGGTCTCGCCAACAATATCGGCTGTTCTCAAGCCGTCGTTAAGGACTTTATCTACCGCCGTCTCGATGCAGTCCGCTTCATCCATGAGTGAGAACGAGTATCTGAGCATCATTGCCGCAGAAAGGATGGTCGCAATCGGGTTGGCAATTCCCTTGCCCGCAATGTCGGGGGCGGAGCCGTGAATCGGCTCATACATGCCTCTTGTGTTGTCGCCGAGAGAAGCCGACGGGAGCATGCCGATTGAACCGGTAAGCTGTGAAGCCTCGTCCGAGAGAATATCGCCGAACATATTGGACGTAACGATAACGTCGAACTGCGAGGGATTTCTGACTAATTGCATCGCCGCATTGTCGACGAGCATGTCAGTACATGAAACGCCGTCGTACTCTTTTTCTATCTCGTGGATGGTCTTTCTCCAGAGTCTTGAGGTCTCAAGGACGTTCGCCTTGTCGATGCTGGTGACCTTGCCCTTACGCTTCTGAGCTGTCTCGAATGCAACACGGGAAATTCTCTCGATTTCAAAACGGGAGTAGCACTCGGTGTCGAAGGCTTCTTCGCCGTATTTGCCGGTGCGATAGCCTCTGTCTCCGAAGTAGATGCCACCGGTGAGTTCACGAACAATCATGATGTCAAATCCGCCGGAGGCGATGTCTTCTCTGAGAGGGCAGTCGCCCTTGAGGGCGGGATAGAGCTTTGCGGGGCGAAGATTTGTGAAGAGTCCCAATGCCGCTCTGATTCCGAGGAGCGCCTTCTCCGGGCGCTTTTCGCCCGAGAGGTTGTCCCACTTGGGACCGCCTACTGCTCCGAGAAGCACGCTGTCGGAAGCCAAGCATCCGTCAACGGTCTCTTTCGGCAAGGGCTCGCCGCACTCGTCGATAGCCGCACCGCCAATGAGGTAAGGCGTAAACTTGAATTCATGCCCGAATTTCTTGCCGACTTCTTCAAGCACTCTTACGGCGCTGTCGACAATCTCGGGACCGATTCCGTCGCCTCTTAAAAGAGCTATATTATATGTCATAGATATCACCCTATTACGCCTTTCTTTACTGCCTCAACCAGTCCTCCGGCAGAGATAATATTCTGGATAAACTCCGGGAAGGGCTCAGCCTGATACTCCTTGCCGGTGGTCTTGTCCGTGATTACGCCGGTCGAGAGGTTCATAGAAACCTCGTCGCTGTCCGCGATTTCCTCAGCCGCAGTCGGGCACTCAACTATCGCAAGACCGATGTTGATTGAGTTGCGATAAAAGATTCTGGCGAAGCTCTTGGCGATTACGACCGAGATGCCGCTTGCCTTGATTGCCGCAGGAGCATGCTCACGCGACGAGCCACAGCCGAAGTTTTCGCCTGCGACGATGATGTCTCCGGGCTTTACTTTTTCATGGAAATGACTGTCGAGGTCCTCCATGCAGTGAGCCGCCAAGAATTTGGGCTCGCTGGAATTTAAGTATCTTGCGGGGATGATAACGTCGGTGTCGACGTTGTTTCCGTACTTGATGACGCTACCGGTATTAATCATTTTGTCGCCTCCCTCGGATCAGTGATTACACCTGTCAATGCGCTTGCCGCCGCAGTTGCGGGGCTCGCAAGGTATACTTCGGAAGTGGGGTCGCCCATTCTTCCGACGAAGTTACGGTTGGTTGTCGAGACGCATCTCTCGCCGTGTGCGAGAACTCCCATATATCCGCCGAGGCACGGTCCACAGGTCGGAGTTGAAACGATGCAACCGGCTTCGATGAAGTCCTTGATGAAGCCCTCTTCGAGGCATCTAAGATATACCTTCTGTGTTGCCGGAATGATTATGACTCTCAAACCGTCTGCGACTTTATGCCCCTTGATAATCTCCCAAGCGACCTTGATGTCGTCGTAGAGACCGTTGGTGCAGGAGCCGATGACGACCTGGTCAATCTTCACTTCGCCGATTTCGTCGACGGTGTGGGTGTTTTCCGGAAGATGCGGGAATGCAACAGTCGGCTTGATAGTCGACAAATCTATCTTGATTACTTCGTCATACTCGGCGTCGGGGTCGGCATGGAAAATTTTTGGCTCACGCTGTGCGTGCTCTTTCTCATACTCCAAAGTCTTATCGTCAACCTCGAAAATGCCATTCTTGGCACCGGCTTCGATTGCCATGTTGCAGATGGTGAAGCGGTCGCTCATCGAGAGGTTGTGTGCTCCCTCGCCCGTGAACTCCATCGAGCGATAGAGTGCACCGTCAACGCCAATCATTCCGATGATGTGGAGGATTACGTCCTTGCCGCTGACGCATGGGGAAAGCTCCCCGGTCAGTTCAAACTTGATAGCGGAAGGGACCTTGAACCAAGCCTTGCCGGTCGCCATTCCGAAAGCCATGTCGGTCGAGCCGACACCTGTCGAGAAGGCTCCCAAAGCTCCGTAGGTGCAGGTGTGGGAGTCGGCGCCGATTGTGACGTCGCCGCTGACGACCAAGCCGCTCTCCGGGAGAAGCGCATGCTCAATTCCCATCTTTCCGACGTCATAGAAGCCGTCCATGGCGTGCTCATTGCAGAAATCACGGCAGATTTTGCACTGCTCAGCCGCCTTGATGTCCTTGTTCGGGACGAAGTGGTCCATGACCATCGTCACTTTATCTTTATCAAAGACATTCTCGAGCCCCATTTTGTTGAATTCTCTTATGGCAGGAGGGCATGTAACGTCGTTGCCGTGAACCCGGTCGAGATTGCACAGGACGAGCTGACCCGCTTCCAATTTATCCGCTCCGCAATGAGCGGCAAGAATTTTTTGTGAGAGTGTCATTCCCATGTAGTCCTATCCTCCTGTTACTTTATGTTGATAATTGCGCCCTTGTCGGCGGATGAAACCATCTTCGAGTATCTCTTGAGGTATCCGCTCAGGTTGTCGTTGGTCTTCAAGACGTCGGTCTTGCGTCTTTTCTCGAGCTCCTCGTCAGAGACTTCGAGATGAATCTTGTGCTCGGGGATGTTTATAGAAATCATATCTCCCTCGTGGATATAAGCGATGGTGCCGCCGTTTGCCGCTTCGGGCGAAACGTGACCGATTGCGGCTCCTCTTGTGGCTCCCGAGAATCTGCCGTCGGTGATGAGTGCGACTTCTTTGTCAAGACCGGCACCGGCTATAGCCGAAGTCGGAGAGAGCATTTCTCTCATGCCGGGTCCGCCTGCGGGTCCCTCATAGCGGATGACTACGACGTCACCCGGCTTGATGCCACCGGCATAGATGACCTTAATGCACTCTTCCTCACTGTTGAAGACTCTTGCGGGTCCGCGGTGGACGAGCATTTCGGGGGCAACTGCGCTTCTCTTGACGACACAGCCGTTTTCGGCGACGTTGCCGAAGAGAACAGCGATTCCGCCTGTTTCGGAATACGGGTTATCTATATCACGGATAACCGTGTTGTCGAGGCTCTCGACATCTGCTATATTTTCACCCAGAGTCTTGCCCGTGCAGGTCATGACATCGGTGGTGATTAAATTCTTCTTTGCGAGCTCCTTGAGGACTGCATAGACGCCGCCCGCTTCGTTCAGGTCTTCCATATAGGTCGGTCCCGCCGGTGCCAGGTGGCAGAGGTTCGGGGTTCTCTCGCTGATTTCGTTTACGAGAGGAAGGCTGAACTCAACGTCGCACTCATTGGCGATTGCCGGGAGGTGAAGCATCGAGTTGGTCGAGCATCCGAGCGCCATATCGGCGGTCAGTGCGTTATAGATAGCCTCTTTAGTCATAATATCTCTTGCACGGATATTCTTTCTGACTAACTCCATAACCTGCATGCCGGCACGCTTTGCAAGGTCGATTCTTGCCGAATATGCCGCAGGGATTGTGCCGTTGCCTCTAAGCCCCATGCCCATGACTTCCGTTAAGCAGTTCATAGAGTTTGCTGTATACATTCCGGAGCAGGAACCGCACGAAGGGCAAGCCTTCATTTCGTATTCACGGAGCTTTTCAGCGCTCATCTTGCCTGCGGAATATGCGCCAACCGCCTCGAACATGCTTGAAAGGCTTGTCTTGTGACCGTCAACGTGACCGGCGAGCATAGGTCCGCCGGAAACGAAAATTGTCGGTAAGTTCAGTCTTGCCGCCGCCATTAAAAGTCCCGGGACGTTCTTGTCGCAGTTCGGAATCATAACGAGTCCGTCAAAGCCGTGAGCCTTGACCATAGCCTCGGTCGAATCGGCGATGAGGTCTCTTGTTACGAGGGAATACTTCATGCCCTCATGACCCATCGCAATACCGTCGCAGACAGCGATTGCAGGAAATACTATCGGGGTTCCTCCCGCCATTGCAACGCCTATCTTGACTGCTTCTGTAATCTTATCCAAATTCATATGCCCCGGGACAATTTCATTATAGGAGCTTACTATACCGATAAGAGGGCGATTTAATTCCTCCTCGGTGAGTCCCAGAGCGTTATAAAGGGAGCGGTGAGGTGCATTCTCAAATCCGTCCACAATTCTATCTTTAACCATAGGTGAATCTCCTTGTATCATAAATATAGAGGCGACCCCACTGCTCCCTTGAGAGCAATGGAGCCGTCAGAAATTTTAACCGAAAATCAGTTGTTGATGAGCTTGTCCTCGTCGCTCCAGCTGTAGAGCTTGCGGATTTCTCTGCCGACGATTTCGGAAGGATGCTCCTTGGCTTTCTTTCTCATAGCGTTGAAGTGAACCTGACCGCCTGCGTCGGACATGTCGAGGAGGAACTCCTTGGCGAATGTGCCGTCCTGAATGTCGGAAAGAATCTTCTTCATGGTCTTCTTGGTCTCGTCTGTGATGAGCTTCGGACCGGTTACATAGTCGCCGTACTCAGCGGTGTTGGAGATGGAGTATCTCATTCCTTCGAAGCCGCTCTGATAGATGAGGTCGACGATGAGCTTCATCTCGTGGATGCACTCGAAGTATGCGTTTCTCGGGTCATAGCCTGCTTCGCAGAGAGTTTCAAAGCCCGCCTGCATCAGAGCGCAAACGCCGCCGCAAAGAACAGCCTGCTCACCGAAGAGGTCGGTTTCGGTCTCGGTTCTGAAGGTGGTCTCAAGAACACCTGCTCTTGCGCCGCCGATACCGAGGGCATATGCCAAGCCGATATCGAGAGCGTCGCCTGTAGCGTCCTGCTCAACAGCGATAAGACAAGGAACGCCCTTACCTGCCTGATATTCGCTTCTTACAGTGTGTCCGGGTCCCTTGGGTGCGATCATGATGACGTTGACATCCTTCGGGGGCTTGATGCAACCGAAGTGGATGTTGAAGCCGTGAGCGAATGCGAGGGTCTTGCCGGCGGTGAGGTTCGGCTCGATGCTCTCCTTGTAGAGCTTAGCCTGAAGCTCATCGTTGATAAGAATCATGATGATGTCCGCATTCTTTGCAGCCTCCGCAGAGGTCATGACCTTCAAGCCTGCGGCTTCTGCCTTTGCCCATGACTTCGAACCCTCATAGAGACCTACGATAACGTCAACTCCACTGTCGTGAAGGTTGAGGGCGTGAGCATGTCCCTGTGAGCCGTAGCCGATGATGGCGACTGTCTTGCCGTTCAAGCGAGAAAGGTCGCAGTCCTGCTGATAAAAGATTCTGTTTTCCATGATTTTTTGTCTCCTTAGATAGCTATATTTTTATTTGCCATTTGGGTCAGATAAATTCATCCGGGTTAAGCCCTTCGAGCATGTTTGATGAGCCCTTCTGAAGTGCTACAACGCCGGTGCGGCAGAGCTCGACGATGCCGAGTTCTCTTACCATTTCGATGAATGCGTCAAGCTTGTCGGTGGTTCCCGTAACCTCGATGCTGAGGGTATCGACGGAATAGTCGACAATCTTTGCCTTGAATATGTCGAGAGCCGAGAGAAGTCTCTGGTGGTTCTCGGGGTCGTTTCTTACCTTTACGAGCATCAGCTCACGCTGAAGCGCCTTCGAATCCTCGATATACTCGACCTTCTTGACATTAAAGAGCTTGCGAAGCTGATTAATCATCTGGTCTCTTGCATAGCCGTCGCCGCTCATGGTGATGGTTATACGGGAGTATTCGGGGGACTCTGTGACACCTACGGTCAATGAGTCGATATTGAAGCCCCTGCGGGTGAACATGCTCGTGACTCTTGAGAGAACTCCGAACTTGTTTTCAACATATACCGCTATAACAAATCTTGATTCCTTTGCCACGATTACTCCCCCTTTGCCTTGGCTTCAACTATGATGTCTTCGATTGCCCCTTCGGGAGGAAGCATGGGAAGAACGAACTCGTCCATGTCGATTCTGCAGTCGATAAGCGTTACGCAGTCGCTGTCATATGCCTTTTGAAACTCACGCCTGAACTTTTCGGGAGTGTCGCACATAACGCCCTTCGCTCCGAACGCCTCTGCAAGCTTCACAAAGTCGGTCTGGCGGTTGAGAGTGGTGTTCGAGTAGTGGTGATTATAGAAGAGCGTCTGCCACTGACGAACCATGCCGAGGGTGCCGTTATTCATGAGGACTATCGTGAGCGGAACGTGGGTATTGACCGCCGTGCAAAGCTCATTTAAGTTCATTCCGAAGCTTCCGTCGCCGGTGATGAGAACCGTCTTGTTGCCGGTACCGACGCATGCCCCGATTGCGGCTCCCATTCCGAAGCCCATCGTTCCGAGTCCGCCGCTCGATACAATCTTACGGGGCTTCTGGAAGTTGATATACTGGCAAGCCCACATCTGGTGCTGACCGACGTCGGTTGCGACGATGGTGTCGGCATCCTTGATTTCGTTTATGGTCTCCATTACGACGTGAGGCGTCAGACCCTTGTCCTCCGGCATATAGGACTTCTCAAGGCGCTTGAGCTCCTTGATGTGATACATCCAGTCGGGGTTCTTTCTCTGTTCAACCCCGTCAATAATCTTTCGGAGGGAAATCGAGATATCTCCGCAGACGCCGACGTTGGCGGGAATGTTCTTGTTGATTTCCGCGAAGTCGAGGTCGATATGGATTATCGAAGCGCCCTTTGCGAATCTCGACTTATCGCCGGTCGCTCTGTCGCTGAAACGTGTGCCGATTGCGATTATAACGTCGGCGTCGTTGCTGGCGACTGAGCTTGCATAGTGCCCGTGCATGCCCTGCATTCCGAGGAATCTTTCATAATCCGTCGGGATTGCGGCGAGACCCATGAGCGAGCATCCGATGACCGCATCAATCTTCTCGGCAAGCTCACGAACCAAATCGTAGGTCTTCGAGCCGATGACACCGCCGCCGATGTGGATGTACGGTCTTGACTTTGTATTTATAAGCTTGATAGCCGCCTCGATATCCTCATCATTAGGAACGGGGTTCGGGAACTTCTCGACAATCGGCTGGGGCTCATAGTCCGCAACAGCCGTCTGGATGTCCTTCGGGATATCTATGAGGACAGGTCCGGGACGACCCGACTTTGCAATCTTGAATGCAAGCCTTATCTGGTCGGCGAGCTGATTTACGTTATGGACGAAGAAATTATGCTTTGTAATCGGGAGGGTTATGCCGGTGATATCTATCTCCTGGAAGCTGTCCCTGCCGATAAGGCTCTGGGGCACGTTGCCGGTGATTGCGACCATCGGAACAGAGTCGAGCATAGCCGTCGCTATACCTGTTACAAGGTTCGTGGCGCCCGGTCCCGAAGTGGCGATTACAACTCCGACCTTTCCTGTAGCTCTTGAGTAGCCGTCGGCGGCATGGGATGCGCCCTGCTCGTGAGCGGTAAGGATATGGTTTATTCTGCCCTGAGCATCATAAATGGCGTCGTAGATATTGAGTACCTGTCCGCCCGGGTAGCCGAATACATCGGTTACGCCCTGCTCAATCAGGGTTTCTATTACAATCTGCGCTCCTGTCATTTTCATATATGCAAATTTCCTCCTTTAGTTCTCAGAATGGTCAAGAAGCCTGTTCACTGCACTGACCAAGGCATATATCGACGAAACGATGATGTCACTGTCGATTCCGGCGCCCCACTCGAGCTTGCCTTCTGCGTCCTTGATTCCGACGTAGGAAGCCGCCTTGGCGTTCGAGCTCACCTCGAGTGCGTGCTCGGTGTATGTATCTAAGATGTAGATATTTCCGACGGCATTCTTGATTGCGTTGCTGACGGCATCGAGTCGTCCGTTGCCGAATGCGGTTTCAATCCTTGTCTCGCCGTTGTATTCGATGGTCACCGTTGCGGTGATTCCGTTCGGCTCCTGTTTGAAGTGAGCCTCGGGGACTTTTAAGTGAGTCTCGATATTGACAAAGTCACTCTTAAAGATATCGTAAACCTCGTCGGGTTGGAGTTCCTTATGTGCGTGATTGGAAATGCTCTTGACGTGATATGCAAACGCCGCACGCATCTTGGGAGGCAATATGTGGGAGTATCTTGTCTCGAGGACATATCCGATTCCGCCGCTGCCCGACTGGGAATTGATTCTGATGACGTCCGCTTCATATACTCTGCCTACATCCGTCGGGTCAATCGGGAGATAAGGAACCGTCCAGACTCCGCAGTTGTGCTCTTCGCGGTACTTCATGCCCTTCGCGATAGCGTCCTGATGCGAGCCGCTGAACGCCGCAAATACGAGCTGTCCCGAATAGGGCTGTCTTTCGTAGACGTGCATTCTCGTTACTCTCTCATAGACCTCGGTAATCGCCGGAAGGTCGGAGAAATCGAGCTCGGGGTCGACGCCCTGAGAGTACATATTGAGTGCCAAGGTGATGATGTCGACGTTGCCGGTTCTCTCGCCGTTGCCGAAGAGCGTGCCTTCGATTCTGTTCGCTCCCGCAAGGAGTCCCATCTCGCTGTCGGCGATGGCACAGCCACGGTCGTTGTGCGGATGAAGAGAAACCACTATATCATCTCTGTAGTTGAGATTTTTGCACATGTATTCAATCTGGCTCGCATAGATGTGCGGCATCGAGTGCGAAACCGTCACGGGGAAATTATAGATGACTTTGTTGTCGGGAGACGGCTTCCATACCTCGGAGACTGCGTTGCAGACCTCGAGCGAGAATTCCGGCTCGGCACCCGTGAAACTCTCGGGGGAATATTCGAACATGATATTGCCGCTCATCTTTTCCTTGTATTCAAGGCAGAGCTTTGCACCCGAAACGGCAATTTCCTTTATCTCTTCTTTGCTCTTCTTGAAGACCTGTTCTCTCTGGGCTACCGAAACCGAATTGTAAAGATGCACTATTGCGTTCTTGGCGCCGTCGATAGCTTCGAAGGTCTTCTTGATGATGTGCTCACGCGACTGGGTAAGAACCTGAATCGTAACGTCGTCGGGAATGAGATTGTTTTCGATAAGAGCACGGCAGAGCTCATATTCCGTCTCGCTTGCGGCGGGGAAACCGATTTCGATTTCCTTGAAGCCTATCTTCACAAGAAGGTCGAAGAATTCAAGCTTCTCCTCAAGGCTCATCGGAACGACCAGAGCCTGATTGCCGTCTCTTAGGTCAACACTGCACCACACGGGCGCCTTGTCGACGTATTCCTTATTGATCCAGTCGTTTGTCATGTTCTTCGGCAGGAAATACTGCCGGATGTACTTTTCGTATCCCTTCATAAAACTCCTTCCTGCGTTTGGGTATAAAAAAATCTTTCACCCAAAACAGCTTTGCCTTTTCGGCTCGTGCTACTGTGTAGGATAAAAGAGACGAAGTTATAGTATTCTCCGCGGTACCACTCTTTTTGACTCGATTTCGTAAGAAATCGAATCCGCTCATTTCGCGTCAACCAACGCGACCGCCCTTTAACGGGAGCACCCGTTCAAACCTACTCGTTACCTTTCAGCCGAAAGCTCAGGGATGAGTTATACCAAAGACCCGTTACCGCCTTTCACCGACCGGCGGCTCTCTTATAACGGAGAGGATGGCTTTGTTCCCGTCAACGCCTTTTCAACTATAATAACTTATCTCGTCGCAAATGTCAAGCACTTTTTTAAATTTTTTCAAAACCCGTTTGTGCGATGCGATTATTGACTTTATGCGAAATAGAGGATATAATATAATGCGTTACTATTAAACGTTGGGGTGCAAAAATGGAATTATACAAATACGAAACTCACCTGCACACCTCTCAGGGCTCGCTTTGCGCTTGCTGTAGCGGTGCCGAGCAGGCGGAGAATCTGAAAAGATGCGGATACACGGGAATGTTCGTCACCGACCACTTCTTCGGCGGCAACACCGCCGTCGACAGAAGGCTTCCATGGGACGTGAAGATTCATCTCTTCTGCCAGGGCTACGAAGACGCAAAGAAAAAGGGCGACGAGATAGGACTACAGGTCTTCTTTGGTTGGGAATACGCCTACAGAGGAACCGAGCTTCTGACCTATGGGCTTGACAAGCAGTTTCTACTCGACCACCCGGAGCTTGACAATATGGAGCTTCCGGCTTACTGCGACTTGGTTCACTCCTGCGGCGGCTTTGTCGTCCACGCTCACCCGTTCAGAGAAGCCGGGTATCTCGACACGATAAGGCTGTTTCCGAGAAAGGTCGACGGAGTTGAGGCGGTCAACGCTTCGCACCGCGACCCCGAATTCGACAGGCGTGCAAGGATGTATGCCGAGGCTTACAACATTCCGATGTCGGGCGGCTCGGACACTCACGCCACATGGAGCTATCCCGGAGGAGGAATCGTCCTCGAGAAACCTCTCAAGGACCCACACGACTATCTTATGAGGCTTCGGAACGACGAAATCACGGCGATATTAGAAGCCACAAATAAATACATGTTCCAGCAACCGAGCGGCGACGTCTTCAGCACCTGCAAGCGACCGGACATTTCAATCCTACCGGAAGAGCAGAGAAGAAAAGCCGAGAATTTCTACTCCGGTCACCCGGGCAATTAAGCAAAAGAAAGGAGCGAGCCATGCTCTCAGTCATAATCCCCTCCTACAATGAGGAGCAAAATATCCGGAACACCGCCGAAGTTATTTCTCAGGTTCTTGACGGGAGCGGCATCGACTTCGAGCTCATTTTCCCGGACGACGGATCAAAAGATAACACCTGGCGGGAAATTGTTCTCGCTCACGAAAAGGACCCGAGAGTTTCGGGGCTTCGGTTCTCCCGCAATTTCGGCAAAGAAAGCGCCATCTGGGCGGGACTCGAGGCGGCAAAGGGCGACTGTGCCGTCGTGATAGATTGCGATTTACAACACCCGCCGAAGGTCATCCCCGAGATGTATAAGATGTGGCAGAACGGCGCCGAGGTTGTCGAGGGGAAGAAGTCTTCCCGAGGGAAAGAAAGCGGCATTTACAAAGCCTTCTCGAAGCTGTTCTACAAGCTGATAGCTTCCGCTTCGGGAATCGACATGGCGGACACCTCCGACTTCAAGCTTCTCGACCGCAAGGTCATCGACGCGATTCTCTCGATGCAGGAAAGGACGACCTTCTTCCGGGCACTTTCCGGTTGGGTCGGATTCAGGTCCGAAAGCATTACCTACGACGTTGAGGAGCGAGCCTACGGCGAACGGAAATGGACGCCGAAAATGCTCATAAAATACGCCGTCAGGAACCTTATGGCGTTCACGTCGGTGCCGTTGTATATTTCGGGCTTCTTGGGCGGGATTATCTCGATAATCTCAATAGTGCTGTTTATTTTAAAGTGCTGTGGCGTGGGGCTCGGGAGCTTCGGCGGCTCACAGATACTCCTGCTTCTTACAGGCGGGCTGATTCTCATATGTCTTTCGATAATCGGACGTTATCTCGTACAGATTTACGAGGAGATAAAGCACCGACCGAAATATATCATTTCTGACCAAATAAAATCTCAGGGAGGTTCTCATGACAGATAATATCGAAAACCTTACACCGGAAACTACGGAAATACCGGAAGCTCCGAAGGAGCAGAAGGCGAAAAAGAAAATCTGGGACAACCCCGTCGGCAGATGGTTCTATCGGAACCGTTGGAATTTCCTCATCTTCTTCCTGCCGGAGGCGATTATGTATATCGTCTATGCCTGCTTCGGGGTGCACCCGTTCGGCGAAAATTCGGTACTCGTACTTGACCTGAACGGTCAGTATGTCTCCTATTACGAGGCGATGAGGGACGCAATCTGGGGCGACGGGTCGCTGATGTACAACTGGTCGCGAAACCTGAGCGGTGAGATGTTCGGAATCTTCGCCTATTACCTCGCAAGCCCGTTCATGTGGATTATAATCCTTCTTCCGAGAACGATGATGTGCGGCGCCATCGAGATTATGGAGCTCGCAAAAATCGGCTGTTGCGGTCTGGCGTTCGCATATTACCTTCGCAAATCGAAGGGCGCAAGCACCTATTGCCAGGTTATCTTCTCCGTAAGCTATGCCCTGATGACATATATCGTCGTTGAGCTGATGAACCCGATGTGGATTGACGGAATGATCTGGCTTCCGATAATCCTATTAGGCATTGAAAGGCTCGTCGACCACGGCAAGATGCTCGGCTTCGTCCTGCCGCTTACAATCATGTTCATATCCCACTTCTATATCGGGTACATGATTGGCTTCTTCTGCGCACTCTACTTCATTTACTATATCTTCTCACGCCCGGGGCACGCCATTGCACCGCACTGGTTCAAGGCAGGGCTCAAGTTTGCCGCTTCGGCGATTATAGCCGTTCTTGCGGCGGCGGTCGTGCTGATTCCGACCTACTACTCACTGAGCCTCGGAAAGCTTGACTTCTCCGACCCCGATTTCACCCCGACGGCACAGTTTGATATTCTTGAATTTTTGTCGAAAGTATTCTCTAATTCGTATGACACAGTAAGACCCGAAGGGCTCCCGATGATAGCCTGCGGAACGATTATAATCCTTCTGATTCCGCTGTTCTTCCTGAATACGAAAATCAGCGTAAAAGAGAAAGTCGCAAATGCGGCGCTGATGTTCGCGATATTCGGAAGCATGTATGTCTCGACTATCGATATCGCATGGCACGGCTTCCAGGTGCCGAACTGGCTTCCCTACCGCTACTCGTTCACATTCTCGTTCATGATGATTATCTGCGCCTATCGGGCGTTTGAGAATCTGTCGGGAGTGTCGTTCAAGGAGATATGCCTGACGGCGTTTGCGTGGGTTGTGGTGCTGATTGTAATATATCGGCAGGAGTACGAGACGTTCTACTTGTTCGAAACCGTCTGGTTCGGGATTCTCTGCATCGTCGTTTTCTGCACTCTACTCTTCCTCATGAAGAAGAACCCGACGAGGGTGATGTGTATAGTCTTGGCGGTGTTCATATGCCTCGAGATTTTCGAGAACTCGCTTTATACCGTCGTCTCGATTGACTATGACGTCGTTTATTCGACCTATGATTCCTATCAGGATTACTTTATAGACGGCAGAGACGTCGTCGACCAGGTTGAAGAATACGACGACGGGCTCTACAGAATGGAAGCAACCTTCAAGCGTACCGTCAACGACCCTATCGGCATGGGCTACAAGGGCGTTTCGCACTCGAGCTCGACGATGAATTCCGCCGTCCTGACGTTTCTTAAGTCGCTCGGCTACGGAGTGCAGGGACACTATTCGAAGTACACCGGCGACACCGTTCTGACGGATTCATTCCTCGGCATCAAGTACATCATGTACGAGCCGGACGAGAAGTCGGCTTCGGTCGACCCGCAGGAAATAAACCGTCAGAACTATGAAAACTGGCTCGAGATGCCTTATGAAGGCTATGACCTCATCATGACCGAGGAGGACACCGGCACCGACATCTCCGTTTACGAGAACCCCTATGCGCTCTCAATCGGCTATATGGCGGATTACGATATACTTGATTTAACACTTGATTCGGACGACCCGATTGCAAATCAGGAGAGCCTCCTGCAGGCACTCCTCGGCGACCGCTCGATAAAGGTCTTCAACCGGATTTACAGCTACACCACCGACACCTATAACGTTTCCACCGCCACGACCGGCGACCACATCTGGTACTCGACCATCGTCGAAGGAAGCGACAGCTATATCGACTTCACCATCAACGTCGACAGCTCGAACCCGATTTACGCCTTCTTCCCGACCATTTATCAAAGACAGTGCAACATGTGGATTAAGGCGGACTCCTGGGACGTTTCGAACTATGCGTTCCTTGATTACTTCTTCACAAGCGAGTATTACAGCATCCTTGACCTCGGAACCTACGAGGACGGCGAGACGATTCACCTTCGTATGACCCTTGCCAACAGCGAGGTGCTCTTCTCGGCGGTGCTCTTCTATGAGCTCGACATCGACGCCATGGAGGAATATATAAACGAGCTCAAGGAGAACGAGTGGATTATTGAGGAGCACACCGACACCTACCTCTCGGGCACAGTCACCGCCGACGAGGACGGAATCCTCTTCACGACCATCCCCTATGAAGCAGGTTGGACGATCACAGTCGACGGCGAAGAGGTTGAGCCGGTCGAGGTTCTTGATTCGCTCATCGGCATCGAGCTGACAGAAGGCACCCACACCGTCACAATGAAGTTCTTCCCCGATTACTTCAAGCTTGGCATTGCGGTTTCCATCCTCGGCTTCTCGCTTATACTCATTATCTTCATAGTCGAGTTCAAGGGCGGCTTTATCTTCAAAAAAATTCTTGCAAAGACGAAATAACTCTTGACGTTTTCCCGTTTCGGGAGTAAACTTATAGAAGGAAAATATCACCCATATATACAGGAGGACACTGAAATGAAATTTATAGTTGAAACATCGGCACGTCACGTCCATGTGACCCAGGAGGCTCTTGAGGTTCTCTTCGGCGCAGGCGCAACCCTTACAAAGAAGAAGGATCTTTCTCAGCCCGGACAGTTCGCAAGCGAGCAGAGAGTCACCATCGTAGGTCCGAAGAAGGAGCTCCCGAACGTCTCAATCCTCGGTCCCTGCAGAAATGCGGTTCAGGTTGAGCTTTCCGCAACCGATGCCCGTTCAATCGGCATCACCGCTCCCATCAGAGAGTCCGGAGACTTAGCCGGCTCGGCACCCTGCAAGGTAGTCGGTCCCTGCGGAGAGATTGAAATCACTGAAGGCGTTATCGTTGCAAAGAGACACATCCACCTCACTCCCGAAGATGCCGAAGCCCTCGGCGTCAAGAACGGCGACAACGTCTGGGTAAGAGTTGACACCCCCGAAAGAAGCGCAATCCTCGGCGACACCGTCTGCAGAGTAAGCTCGAGCTACGCCACTGCCATGCACATCGACACCGACGAATCAAACGCTATCGGAGCCCCGAGAGAGCTCTACGGCGAAATCGTCAAGGTTGACTGATTTTATTCAAGAATTATCCCCCGGTCGCAAAAAGACTGGGGGATTTTTTGAAACTTTCGGGGAGTTTTGGCGGGTAAGTGTATAGGAACGAATTAAGCCTCCCCTGTCAAGGGGAGGGGGACCGCCGGCGTTAGCCGGTGGTGGAGGGGTGCGCGACCGAAGGGAGCGCAGACTTTCGCCTGAGGCGAAAGTCGCAAGTTCGGCGAAGCCGAACTTGCACCCCTCAGTCAGCTTCGCTGACAGCTCCCCTTGACAGGGGAGCCAATAGTCGTCCTATCAAACTTTGAATGAGGTGAAAATATGAGTGTTGAAAATTTAAGCGATGCCATCGGCATGTTCAGCGACAGGATTCTTCAGGAAGCCGACGCCCTCCGAGGGCGAAAACGGGCTAATCGGGTCGCCGTGCGATTCGTTGCGATTGCCGCCTGCGTGGCGGTGGTTGTCCTGACGGGTGTTGCCTATCTTAACAGAGATGTCGAGTTGCCCGTGGAACCAGTAGAACCCGAAGTCACAGAGGAGCCCATCATAGAGGACGAGCCCGTGATTGAGGAAGAAGAACCGATAACGGAGGATGTAATCGAGCCGGACAAAACGCCCACATACGAGAACGATTCAGTCTGGGATGGGAATTACGAAGTCATGCCGGAAGTGTCTGTAAGCGAAGGCGGGGATTCAAACTACGCTTTCATTGAAACGACGTACATTGAAGGAATAGGCAACATACCCGGAGTATTTTCTGACTATGTCGGTTGGGAAGCAACTAAGGAATGGCTTGATGAATACAAATCTACAAATCTGGTTTACATGTCTGTAGCCGAATCGGCTAACTTGTATTCGTTCATCCTATACTTTGATATTCCTGATGAAGATGTATGGGAAATGCTCAGAAGCCTGCAACTGGGGCTCACGGACGGAGAACTGACCGATGAAGAAATTGAACTGATTCTCTCCCGGGATAATGAGGCGATTGCGGCTTATTTTGCGGCGGATACGACTATTGTCAAGGGTGAGAATATCTACTCGCTGTACTGGATTTACTGCCACTCGATTGACGACTATATCGCCGAAGGCATCACGCAGGAGGATATTGCGGAAATTCTGCCGAAGTTCGACGAGGTCTATCTTAGCAATGCCGCCCGTCAGGCGATTACGGCAAAACTAACCGACTACATCAACGGTGACTATTAAAAATATTTGGGGGACAAACCATGGAAAACATTATTACTACTGACGAAGCAATCGTCAATCTTTACTGGGACAGAAACGAGGAGGCTATCAGGATTACGCAGGAGAAGTACGAGAAGTATCTCATGAAGATAGCCTATTCGGTGCTGGATGACATGCAGGACAGCGAGGAGAGCGTCAACGAGACGTACCTGAAGGCGTGGAACTCGATGCCGGAGCAGAGACCGAGCATACTGTCTACATACCTCGGCAAAATCACCCGGCAGTATTCGATAGATATTTATCGCAAGAGGAATCGGGAGAAGAGAAAGGGTTCGGAGTATGCGGTGTCGCTCTCGGAGCTCGAGGAATGCGTTGAGGGCGGCTCAACTTCGGAGGAGGAGCTTGACGTGAAGCTCTTGGCGGAGGCTATCGAAAGCTATCTCTACACCCTCAAGAAGGACGCCCGAGTGGCGTTTGTGATGCGGTATTTCTACTCCGACACCCTCGGGGAAATAGCAAAAAGCCTCGGCATGACCGAGGCGGGGGTGAAGAGTATGCTGCATAGGGTCAGGATTGGGCTTAAGTCGCAGCTGTCCACAGTTTCTGAATATTCTCTTTGAGCCCTCTTCCCTGCTCCGTTTCAAGATAACCCGAGGCATAAATTTCTTCTGCGGATTCCCGGGCGAGTTTCAGGATATCGGTATCGGCGGCGATGTCGGCGATTTTGAAATCGGGGAGACCGTGCTGACGGTCGCCGAAGAAGTCACCGGGTCCCCGCATTTCGAGATCTAATTCGCTTATTTCGAAGCCGTCCGAGGTCGAGGCGAGGGCTTTGAGCCTCTGCTTCGATGTCTCCGTCACGTTGTCGGTCACAAGGATGCAGTAGGACTGATATTCTCCCCTGCCGACACGCCCACGGAGCTGATGGAGCTGACTCAAGCCGAACCTGTCGGCGTTCTCAATCATCATGACAGCCGCATTCGGGACGTCGACGCCGACCTCAACAACCGTCGTCGAAACAAGCACCTGAATGTCGCCGTTCTTGAAGCTCTCCATCACATGCTCTTTCTCTTGGGATTTCATCTTGCCGTGAAGAACCCCGACGGTATAGCCGGCAAAGTCGGCTTGCCTGATTCTCTCGGCATATTCAATAACACTGTGCATGCCCTGCTCTTCGTCGATGGCGGGGCATATTATATACGCCTGTCTGCCCTCGTTCAGGAGGTTTTTCACGAAAGCGTAGGCGCGTTGCCTCAGCTTCCCCGTGACGGCGTAAGTTTCAATTTTGAGCCTCCCCTTCGGCATCTCATCAAGCACCGAGATGTCAAGCTCGCCGTAAATTATAAGCGCGAGTGTCCTCGGAATCGGGGTTGCGCTCATTACGAGGCGGTGGGGGTTGATGCCCTTGTTTGCGAGGGCGTCGCGCTGATTGACGCCGAAACGGTGCTGTTCGTCGGTGATGACGAGGGCGAGGTTTCTGAACTCGGTATCCTTCTGGAAGAGGGTGTGCGTGCCGACGGCGACGCTGTACTCGCCGCTTGCAAGCCCTTCGCGGACTTGTTTCTTTTCTTTAGGTGGTATCGAGCCCTTGAGAAGTGCAACTTTCACTCCGAGAGGCTCCAAAAATTTCGAGAGGGTTTCGGCATGTTGGTCCGCCAGGACCTCGGTCGGCGCCATAAGGCAGGACTGGGTGCCGTTCAGGTGGCAAAGAAGACAGCATGCCGCCGCTACAACCGTCTTTCCCGAGCCGACATCGCCCATGATAAGGCGGTTCATCGGCACGTCGCGGGACATGTCGGAAACGCATTCGGCGATTGCTTTTCTCTGTGCATTGGTCAATTCAAACGGGAGCGAACGATAGAATTCGTCGAGTGAATAATTCTGCATGACATATGGCGTCAGAGTCCTGTTGCGGTCTTTAAGGGAAAGCATGCCGAGCTGAAGCGTCGTAAGCTCATCGAAGGCAAGGCGCTTGCGTGCGGGAATCACATCCGACTGTGAACGTGGGAAGTGGATATATCTCAAAGCGTCGTCGGTCTTCATAAGACCGGCTTTATTTATAATTTCCGGCGGCATAACCTCGCAGGTTTCGCTATCTAAACACGTCAGAGCCGCCTTCATGCAGTTGCGCAAAATATTCTCGGTCATGCCCTCGGTCAGGGGGTAAACCGGGCGGACGGTGTCGGCTTTCGAAATCTCGACAATCTCGGGACCCGACATGGCGCGCTCGGTGAGCGTTCCCGTGACTTTTCCGATGAGAAAATAGTCCTCATCAAGCTTGATTTTATCATAAAGAAAGCCCTGATTGAAAAGCGTCACGAAAATGTCGTCCTTGCCGTCGGTAAAGGTGAGCTGGAATATTTGCATGCCACGGCGAGTATACTTGTAGGAGTGCTTTTCCGAGCACCGACACTTGAGGATATTGACCTCGTCCAAGATTGCATCTTCTATCGAAACAGGCGACGAGAAATCGGTGTAGCTTCTCGGCAAGTGATAGAGCAAATCCCGGATCGTGTGGATACCGAGCTTCGCAAAAATCTCGGCGCGCTTCGGTCCCACGCCCTTCAGATATTTGATATCGTCCGACAGCTTCATAATCTCACCTCGCATAAGTTTCTCGCTCTATTATATAAAATTCACACAGATTTTGCAAGGTGCGAGTTGACAATTTGTGCGAATTAGGGTAAAATCACTTGTAGGGGCGGATATTATCCGCCCGAACCCCCAGCATTGCGACTTAAACGGGCGGATGATATCCGCCCCTACATGATATAACAAACGTAAGGAGGATAGTTATGAATTTCTACAAAGATATAAGCTGTGCTATTTTCGACCTTGACGGGACCTTGATTGAGTCCATCAGCGCATGGCGTGAGGTCGACATCAATTTCATGAAGAGGCGCAACCTGCCCATTCCCGACGATTTCTATGACAGGGTTTCGACGCTTAATTTCTCTCAGGCGGCGGACTATGTCATCGCCGAGTGTGGCGTTACCGACCCGAAGGAGGTCGTTATGAGCGAATGGCTCGAGGAGCTCCGGTATGATTACGCAAGCGTGATTGAAATGGTCGCCGGCGCGAAGGAATTCATAACGAAGCTCCACGAAAGCGGCGTCAAAATCGCGCTCGCGACGGCATCGAGACCCGAACTTTTCAAGCCCTGCCTCGAGCGTCACGGGGTCTTGAATTTATTCGACGTTTTCGTCACGACCGACGAGGTCAAGCGCAAAAAGGGCTTCCCCGACGTCTATCTCTTAGCCGCCGAAAAAGCTGAAGTCGAACCCACCACCTGTGCCGTCTTCGAAGATATCTACCTCGGCTGTGTCGGAGCAAAAGCCGCCAACATGTACACCGTCGGGGTGCTTGAGGAGCACTCGAGAGACGACTGGGAGAAGATGCGTGGCGTGTGCGATCTGATTATTGAGGATTATACGAAATTGGTATAAATAAAAAAGAGGAAGTTCTTTGAACTTCCTCTTTTTTATTTTATTACTTCTTCTCCGCAATAGCATCAAGCTTGGCTTCGATGGACTTGAGGACATCGAGCTCGGTGATGACGGGCTCTGCGGGAGCTTCGGGTGCGGGCTCTTCCGCCTTCTTGACCTTGTTCTTCGCGCTGCCGATGAGCTTGATTACGAGGAAGATGCAGAGTGCAACGATGAGGAAGTTAAGTACAGCCGAGATGAAGTTGCCAAATGTAACTGCTACTTCTGCTGTTGCAACTTCTCCTGCCTCGTCGAGAACTGCTTCCTTAAGTACCCACTTCCAGTCCTCGAAATTGATACCACCGGTAATAAGGCTGATGAAAGGCATGATGATGTCGTTGACGAGCGAGGTTACGATACTGCTGAATGCGGAGCCGATGATAACGCCGACTGCCATATCGACAACGTTGCCCTTGGAAATCATAGCCTTGAATTCATTTAAGAATGTCTTAGCCTTGCCGGAGCCTTTTTTGCTTCTTCTTTTACATCCATGATAAAATCCTTCTTTTCTGTAGTATTTCGGCTTACCGAGCCGTTTGTTTAATTATAATATAACAGAGTTACGGGTAAAAAGCAAGATAATTTTTCACTTTTCGCTCTTTTTGGTCTCTTTTTCGGTGACGGGATAGTCGGGAACACGGTTGAAGGTCTCGGTGAGTGTCCTGAGCCGCTTCGAAAGCGCCGGACTGAGCTCCTCCTTCGAGATTCTCCAGCGCCAGTTGGCGCCGACGGTCGAGGGAACGTTGATTCTTGCTTCGTTGCCGAGCTCAAGGAAGTCCTGCGGCTGTGCGATGACGACATCTGCGGTGCTCGACCAAACGAGGCGGATAAGTGCGTCGGGAATCTCCTTCTTGCTCGTGACATTCAGGTACTTCTTGGCGAAGTTAAGAGCCTTGCCCGAGAGCCCGTCTGCCCAGCCCTTGGCGGTGTCCGAGTCATGGGTTGAGACATAGGCAACATAGCCGGTCGAAGTGTAGTTGCAAGGAAGATAGTCGCTCTTTCCCGTCGGGTCGAAGGCAAACTGAAGTGCCTTCATTCCCGGGTATTCGGTGTCTTTCAGGAGCTTTACGACGTCGGGGGTAATGAGTCCCAAATCTTCGGCGATGATTCGCTTCTTGCCGAGCCAGTAGTTTGCTGAGTTGAAGAGCTCCATCCCCGGTCCCTTCTCCCATGTGCCGTTTACGGCGTCCTCGTCGCCATACGGGATTGAATAGTAGCCCGCAAAACCGCGGAAGTGGTCGATTCGGACGACGTCATAAATATCGGTCGTATGGGCGATTCTCTTGACCCACCAGTTATAGCCGTCAGTCTGCATCTTTTTCCAGTCATAAAGAGGGTTGCCCCAGAGCTGACCCTTCGTGGCATAGTCATCCGGCGGGCAACCGGCGACGTGGACGGGGTTTCTGTCCTCGTCGAGCTCGAAAAGCTCCGGGTTCAGCCAGACATCGACGCTGTCGTGGGCGCAGTAGATCGGCATGTCGCCGATAATCTCGATTTTCCTGTCGTTGGCGTACTTCTTGAGCGCATACCACTGCTTATAGAATTCGTACTGAACGAATATGTAGAAGTTTATTTCATTCGAAAGGCGTTTCTTCGCTTCGGCTATTGCTTCCGGCTCCGCCATCTTGAGGGGCTTATCCCACTCGAACCACGGGAGCCCGCCGTTCTCGTCCTTGAGTGCCATGAAGAGGGCGTAATTCTCCACCCACTTCGACTGCTTTTCAAGAAAAGCCTTATAGTCTTCATCGGGCATAAATCTCGAGAAAGCCGTCCTAAGAGTGCCCCAGACGGTCTCGTAGAGCATGCCGTAGTTTATATATCTCGGGTTGTCGCCGTAGCGAACGGTTTTATACTCCGAGGGCTTCAGGAGCCCGTCCTTGTGAAGGGTTTCAAAATCTATAAAATAGGGGTTTCCCGCATATACCGAGCAGGACTGATAGGGCGAATCGCCGTAGCTTGTGGGCGAAAGCGGCAGTATCTGCCAGTAGTGCTGTTCCGATTTTCTCAAGAAATCGACAAACTCCCTTGCTTCCTTGCCCATTTTTCCGATTCCGTAATCGCCCCAAAGCGAGGATATTCCCAAAAGAATACCGCTGACTCTCATACACATTTCCTCCGTTTTTGAATAATAAAAATAGCCGTAGCTACAATCAACTTTAGCTACAGCTATTTTACCAAATATTCAAGCACATTTCAAGTGTTATCTGCGCTGTTTTCCGATATTTCTTGCGACATGGCGCTCCATGTCGCATCGGCGCAATCCTCAATCAGATATGAAATCTCGCTGTAGAGTGAGTAGTCAGAGCTGTCCTCGCCCTCAAGATTCGTGAGAATCGCCAGAACGTACGGGTGATTGGCTTCGACGTAAGCTATGTCGTGGAAGGCATACTGCGTCCAGCCATACTTGTGATAAATGGTATAGCTCGACTTTATCATCGGGATTCTGGTGATGGCGAGGTGCGACTTCAGGGTCTCGACATAGGGGTTGTCGCTCTCAAGGAACTGCGCCAGAATCCGGGCATAAGCTCCCGCCGACTCGGTGCAGATTTTCTCCTGCGTGAGACGTGTGTCGATTTCATGCGTACAGCCAAAGCTTTGGCAATACTCAGCGAAGTCATCCCAACTGATTAAATCCTTCAGCATCTGGAAGGCGATATTGTCGCTCCGGATTACCGCAAGCTCGAGAAGCTCCATGACAGTGTATTGGTCGCCGACCTCGCCGTCCTGAATGATTCCCGTGCCGCCCATATAGTGCCGTTGCTCGTATGTGAGCACCGTGTCGCCGTCGATTTTGCCGGCGGCTAATTTTTCGTAGAGATAGACGACAAACGGAATCTTTACACAGCTTGCGACGGGATAGTGAACCCCGGAATTAATCTCGAAAGAATAGCCGGTCTCGAGATCCATATAGTAGATAGAGACGACTTTTTCCCTCGTCACATTCCCCTCTTCGTCGGTGGTTTCGTTATAGATGTCGCAGGAGCACTCTTCCTCGTCGCCGTTGCAGTTCTGATTCACGCCGTAGCGATCGAAGATTTCCTGCAATTCGGTGAAGAATTCATCGGGGAATGAGAAATCAATCTCGACAACTTCCGGCTCGGGCTCTGTCGTTGTGACTTCGGTGGTAGTAGCTTCCGTAGTGGTCGTGACTTCGGTAGTGGTCGCCTCTGTGGTAGTCGTAACGGCTTCCGTGGTGGAGGCGGTAGTAGTACTCTCCTCGGTCGTTACCTCCACATTCCCGCAGGCACAAAAAAACAGGGAGACAATCAGGACTACGGAAATAATTCTTCTCATAGTAAATCGCTCCCCTGCTTTAAATTTCACTATAGTGAAGAACATCGGCGGCAAAGCCTGTTCTCCGTACAATAGTTGCCATTGGCAACTATTGTATGCAGCCATAAGAGAGCATATCGTGATACTCGCTGTAGGTCATGGTGCAGTTTGCAAGAACCTCGTCAACGTAGTCGTTGAATACTATGCTGATATAGTCGGTCTTGAGGTCGTCCCAGTTCTCTTCGATGTACTCATCCTGCTCGAGGCGATAGATGATGTGGTAGCCGTAGACGCTCTCAACAATTCCGCTGAGCTCGCCGACCTCAAGGGCAAATGCGGCATCCTCAAAATCTTCAACCATCTGACCGGTGGTGAACATATAGCCGGCTTCGTTGTCGACCATGCCGGAATCATCGGCATCCTGAGCGTATTCATAAACAGCGGCTTCGATGTCGTCGCTTGCCTGGATTTTGGCAAGAATTTCCTCGGCATAGGCAAGAGCCGCCGCCTGAAGCTCCTCGTCGGTAGCGTCGGCATAGTCTTCGTCGTCAGCGAAGTGGTCTGAAGTGATAAGAACGTGGTAAACTCTTACATAATCGTTCTGGAGGCTTTCTTTGATTTCGTCGTCGCTCTCAAGAAGAAGCGGCTCGTCTCCGCCGTAGAGCTCGAGATAAACTCTCTCGCAAAGAACGCTCTGGGTTACGATTCTTTCAAGAAGGTCATAGCTGATGCCGGAAGCCTCAAGTGCTTCGTAGAACTCGTCCTCCGAGTCGAAGCTGTCGATTTCTTCCTGCATCACTTCTTCAATTTCCTCATAGTCCTCGTCGGTGAGCTCGATGCCATACATATCGGCAAGGATTGCTCCCCACTGGTTGTCCTCGACATAGTAATCTACGATGGTCATGAAGGTCTCGAAGAGCTCGTCGTTGTCCTCCCAATAGGAGTCGTCGGTGAGACCGTAGTAGCTCAGAAGATACATATACATATATCTGTACTCATCGAAAGGAACCTCGACGGAGCCGCTCATCTCGTCGCTTGTGATGGTGAGCATTACGAGATTCTCGGTGTCAATCGCTTCGCCGTCGATATAGAGACCAGCCGCGAGGGTTTCGGATTCGGAATCCTCATCATCGGCGGAGTCGGTGGAATCGGATGTTGTCGAATCGGACGTATCGTCCTCATCTGTAGCAGTGTCTCCGCAGGATGCGAAGCAGGATACCGCAATCGTCAAAGCCATGATGAATGCGAGTAGTTTCAAAAATCTGTTCATTGGAATTTTTTTGCCTTTCTTTTGATAAATTCTTTTCTTTTTGTTACTGTAAACATAGCGTGCATAATATGCCGCCAATAACGGGTATTGTATTCCCTGATTGTGATAATGTGATGACAATTAGAAAAAACTACGCCTTTGCGGGAGCTTCCTCCGGCTTCTTGTTGTACTTCTCGCCGTAAATCTCGTCATAGTTTGCGATGCTTTCGCGGATAATATCCACAGCGGCTTTTCTGCCCATAACCTCGTCGACGGCGGTCTGCTTGCCCTCAAGCTGTTTGTATACGGTGAAGAAGTGAATCATCTCGTCGAAGATGTGGCTCGGCAAGCCTTCGATACTGCGATATGAATTATAGCTCGGCTCCTCGAAGGGAACGGCGATAATTTTCTGGTCCATTCTGCCGTTGTCAATCATGTTGATAACTCCGATGGGATAGCACTGGACGAGCACGAGCGGCACCAGGACCTCGTTACTGAGAACCAGAACGTCGAGCGGGTCGCCGTCGTCCGCCAAGGTCTTCGGCAGGAAGCCGTAGTTTGCGGGATAGTGGGTGGATGTATAGAGGATTCGGTCAAGTATGAGAGCTCCCGACTTCTTGTCGAGCTCATACTTGGTCTTACTTCCCTTGGAAATCTCGATAACCGCCAGAAAATCGTCGGGCGTAACCCTTTCCTTGTCAATATCATGCCATAGGTTCATATTATTTCTTCCTTTCTGTCTTTTGATTATGTGATAATTATATACCAATGGGATTTATTTTTCAACCCCTGAAAGAAATTTCAGCAAGGCTGAAATTTCTTCCCTCGGTGCGAACGCAGTGAGCAACGAGTTTACATGTTTTCTACAGTCTCAATCGCCAACAAATCAAGTTGCTTCGCAATTACCCTTCTTGCCATGAGGCAGAGGGCGATGAGGTCGTTGCGCTTCTGCTCGTCGGGCTCGCTCAGGATATGCTCGTCGTGGTAGAGTCTCGAGAAGGTCGAGGCGATGTTATAGGCGCTGTCGCAGAGGACGCAGGGGGCGAGGTCCGAGTAGGCTTTGTCGTAGGTTTCGCCGAGGAGTGCAAAGTCGAGGGCGAGCTCCCTTTCAACATCCGAATAGATGCCGCCTATGGGGCGAGCTTCGTCATAGGCGACGCCCGCTTTCTTGAGAATCGAGTTGATTCTGGTGACGGTGTAGAGGAGATATGTGCCGGTCTTGCCGTCGAAGGCAAGGAACTTGTTCAAATCGAAAACATAATCCTTCGAGGGCTGATTCGAGAGGTCGCCGAACTTAATTGCGGCAACGCCGATTTTCTCGGCAATCTCCTGCTTGTCGCCGGAGACATATTCGGAATCCTGCAACTTCTCGAGCGCCCCGTCGGTCGCCATTTTGATGAGCTCTTCGAGGCGCATAACTCCGCCCGCTCTTGTCTTGAAGGGCTTGCCGTCGGAACCGTTCATAGTGCCGAAGCCTATGAGCGTGAGCTCGGTATCTGCGGGCACGAGCTCCGCCTTTCTTGCGCAACGGAAGACCTGTGTGAAGTGCAAGGACTGCCGCTTGTCGACGACATACCAGATTTTACCCGGCTTGAAGTCCTTCTCACGTTGGATAATCGTTGCGAGGTCGGTCGTGGCATAGGCGCTCGAATCGTCCGACTTCTTTATCATAACGGGAGGAACGGTTATCTTGTCGGACTCTTCGGCGACGTCGACAACCTGCGCGCCGTCGCTCTCATAGAGAAGCCCCTTCTCGGCGAGGCGTCTTATGAGCTCGTCGGTGTAAGCGTCGCAATCGCTCTCGCCGTACCAATAGTCAAGGTTGACATTGAGCTGTCCGAGAATTTTCTTGATATCGATCTTCGAGACCTCGACAATCTGCTTCCAGAGGGAGTAGTAGCCGGGGTGATGGTGCTGGAACTGATAGACTATCTTGTGAGCCTTCTCCTTGAACTCCTCGTCCTCTTTGCTCTTTGCGCTTGCGAACGGATAGATTTCGTTCAGCTCGTTTACGTCGATTTCGGGGAGACCGTCGCGCTCCGGGTCAAAGCCTTCTTGGAAGCACGCCCACTCCGGGTGGCGCTCCTGATACTCGGCAATGACGAGCCCCAAGGGTGTTCCCCAGTCGCCGAGGTGCGCATCTCCGACAACGGTTCTGCCGGTGGCACGGGCGATTCTCTTCAAGGATTCGCCGATTATTGACGAGCGCAGATGTCCGATATGAAGCGGCTTCGCGACGTTCGGACCGGCATAGTCTATTACGATGGTTTCGGGAGTCTCGACCTGAGGCACGCCGAGGTTCGGGTCATCAACGACGCCGTTGACGTACTCCAAAAGAAACTCGTCGGTTAATGTCAGATTTATAAAGCCCGGCTTGACGGCTTCGGCTTTAGAAAACATGGAATTTTCCGAAAGAATCGCCGCAACCTCTTCGGCAATTATGAAGGGTGCCTTGTGATAGAGCTTTGCGCCGGCAAACGCTCCGTTGCACTGGAACTGACAGAGATCCATTCTGTCGGAAACGCTCACCGTTCCCAATTCTTTTGAATATCCGGCTTTTTCAAACGCTTCGGAGACAACCTCCGAAAGCAGTACTGTTATTTTTTTCATCATATTACACTCCTAAATGTGCATTCGTAGATTGATTATATCACAACGTGAATGAAAGCGCAAGTATTATATTTTCACCGAAATATCTTGAATTGCCGTCCGAAATAGTGTATAATATTTATTGGTAAGCCCAAACGGTTTAAAACGGTCTTATGAAAGGAGTTTTGCGAAATGGATGTCATTTATTGGCTGATTGCCGTTATAGCCTTTATTGTCCTGGAGGCGGTTACATATCAGCTTGTGTCTGTGTGGTTCGTCATCGGCTCATTAGCCGGACTTCTGGCGGCGGCTCTCGGGGCGAGTGTCATGGTTCAGGTTGCCGTGTTCGTGATAGTCTCGGCGCTGATGCTCATAATACTTCGACCTCTTTCGATGAAGCTTCTCAAACCGAAGGGGCTCAAGACCAACACCGACCGGCTGATCGGCGAGGACGTTCTCATTACCGAGAATGTCTCGAACATATCCGGCACCGGCAAGGGCAAAATCAGCGGCATGACATGGACGGTCCGTTCGGAATCCGGCGAGGATATCCCGGAAAACACTGTGGCAACCGTTGTCAGGATTGAGGGCGTAAAGCTCATCGTAAAAGCAAAGAGCTAATCTGAAAGGAGAAAAATCAAATGCCAATCGTAATTATTCTTATTCTCATCATCATCGCGCTTATCGCGGTCAACATCAGAATCGTTCCGCAGACGTTTGCATATGTCATCGAGCGCCTCGGATGCTACCAGACCACATGGAACGTTGGTCTTCACGTCAAGGTTCCCTTCGTCGACCGTATAGCGAGGAAGGTCAGCCTCAAGGAGCAGGTTGTCGATTTCGCTCCCCAGCCGGTTATCACAAAGGACAACGTCACCATGCAGATTGACACCGTCGTCTACTATCAGATTACCGACCCGAAGCTCTATGCCTATGGCGTCGAAAGCCCGATGATAGCGATTGAAAACCTCACTGCGACGACTCTTCGTAACATCATCGGCGACCTCGAGCTTGACGAAACCCTCACTTCGCGTGATACAATCAACACCCGTATGCGTGCCATCCTTGACGAGGCTACAGACCCGTGGGGCATCAAGGTCAACAGAGTTGAATTAAAGAACGTTATGCCTCCGGCTGACATCCAGAACGCGATGGAGCGCCAGATGAAGGCGGAGCGTGAGCGCCGCGAGGCTATCATCAAGGCGGAAGGCGAAAAGAAGAGCGCAATCCTCATTGCCGAAGGTGAAAAGGAAAGCGCAATCCTCCGTGCCGAAGCCAAGAAGGAAGCCGCCATCAAGGAAGCCGAAGGTAAGGCGGAAGCCATCATCAAGATTCAGGAAGCCAACGCCGCCGGTATCAAGTTCATCAACGACGCCGACCCGAAGCAGGGATATCTGACCCTCAAGTCCCTCGAGAGCCTCAACGCCCTCGCCGACGGCAAGGCAACAAAGATTGTCGTCCCCTCGAGCATTCAGGGCATCGCAGGTCTTGCGACTTCCGTGGCGGAGGTTGTCAAAGCGGACGAGGCGGCGAAATAAAACTAAAATAGGATAATGAGAAAGAGCAGACGATCGGGTCTGCTCTTTTTTGGTGTTAAGCTCTGATATATCGGGTGCTTCTCCCCTGCCCCACCTTCACGACAAGTCCGTTTCGGACCATCTCGCCGAGAACTGTTTCGACTGTCGTCGGGCTTATGTCGGGGAGAATCCCGCAGATTTCGGCTTTTGAAATCGGAGTCAGGCTTTCGAGAACCGTAGCCTCAACCCGGGATTTCTTCGTCACGCGACCCGAATTCATAATCGCAAACCGTCGGTCGAGCTCCTTATAGCACATATAAAGCGTCGACAGGAAATTTGTCATGAACGGCATATAGTCGTTCGCATTATCTTCCCAACCGTTGGAAGACTCTTTCAGAGATTCATAATAGTAAGCCTTGTAGTTATTGATTTGTTCCTCGAACGAGATATATTTTCCGGCATCGAAGCCGTTTTTGTAAAGGAGAAGAAGCGACAGAAGCCTTGACATTCTGCCGTTTCCGTCCCTGAAAGGATGGATGCACAAGAAATCGAGAATCACGCAGGGTATCAGAAGAAGCTGATTGATATTCGAATTGCTCCGTGCGTCAAGATAAGCAAGCTCGAGCTGTTCCATAGCCTCGGGAGTTTCGGAAGCGGGAACCGGACGGAATCTGACATGTCGGTTGCCCTCGCTGTCTATCTCAAGAATCACATTGTCGTCGGTCTTATACTGCCCGCCAAAACCGTCGGCAGTGAAGGACATCATCGTCTCGTGAAGCCTGAGAATATCCCTTTCGCAGAAATCCATATCACTGTATTCGGTATGAACGACATTCAGGGCATCCCTGTAGCCCGCAATCTCGGCTTCGTTGTGATTGAGCGGAGCACTGCTGCCGTTGACAATCTCGGTGATGCGCTTGTCGCTCGTTACAATTCCCTCAATCGCGTTGGAGCTTTTGACAGATTGTACCCGGGCAACCGACTCAAGAGCCGTGAAAATCTCCCGATAGTCGTCCTTTCTCATCCCTGCCGCAGTCTTGAGGGAGTAGATATTCCCCGTCAGGGAAACGAGCTTTGCCGGAAGCAAGCCGTTATCCAGAAAAGAGTAATCGAATTTGTGCATAAGCGCACTCACCTTCTTTCTGCATCAGATTATAGCATATTATATGCAGAAAATCAAGGGATTAGCCGCTTTTTCTGCATATAAATCACGGAATTATATGCAGAAGCCTTGATAAACAAAAGGCGGGACTTCCCCGCCTTTTTATTTGCACTGTGAGATGAGCTCCGCGATTGTCAGAAGGTTGTCCTTTTCCGTATCGTCAAGTTGCCTCACAGCATCTATCAACTGCCGTTCTTGTTCACTGAGTTGCTCCCGTGGGAGCGGTCTTTTCACATTTGTCAGTCCTGCCAAATAGTCGAGGCTCACGTTGTAGTATTTCGCAAGCATGATAGCCCGCTCAAACGGAATTTCCGCATAGCCGAGCTCATATTTGCCGTAGTGTTGCGCCGAGGTGCCGAGGTAGTCGGCGAGCTCCTGCTGGGTCTTGTCGGAATCTTCACGCAAATCCCGAATCCTCGAATATTTAGCCATTTTGAATCACCTCGCAAACATTGTATCAAATTTGGCTGAAGGTATTGACTTTACAGCCTGATTAGGTTATAATGCGTGTGTGAGGTGTCTGATCAGACACAAATATCGTAAATAATATTATATCAGATATAGACGCTTTTGAAAAGTAGCCAGACGCGCTGAATTGTGGAAGACAACTGAAAATCCCTCCCATGTTTGGGAGGGATTTTTTTGTTTACATGAGGGTATAGTCGAAGATGAGAAGCAAAAATTATCCTATTTCCGCCACAACCTCAACCTCAACGAGTGCGCCCTTGGGGAGAGCGGCGACCTCTACACAGCTTCTTGCCGGCTTGCCGGTGAAGTACTTTTCGTAGACGGCGTTGAACTTGCCGAAATCTGCGATGTTGTCAAGGAAGCAGGTGGTCTTGACGACCTTGTCAAGGCTCGAGCCGGCGGCTTTCAGAACCTCAGAAAGATTCTTGCAGACCTGCTCGGTCTGAGCTTCGATTTCAGTTCCGACGAGGACACCCGTCTCGGGGTCGAGGGGAATCTGACCCGAAGAATAGACCATGTTTCCCGAAATGATAGCCTGCGAATAAGGTCCAATCGCCGCAGGCGCTGATTTTGTGAATACTGCGTTCATTGTTACTATCCTTTCTGTATGTGAATTTAAATTATTTATAGCAGAGTTTCCATCCAGAGATGCAAGCTTCCGTCTTCGAATTTCGGCTCAGAAATTACCTTGAAGCCGCATTTTTCATAGAAGCCCTTGGCGCATTCCTGAGCGTGCACCAAGGCTTTTTCCGTCCCGAAATGCTCCTTTGAGATTCCGAGGGCTTCGGTGACTATCCTCTTGCCGAGACCGGTTTTTCTGCGTACAGCTATAACCCTGCCGATAAGGGCGGTTTTCACGCCTTCGTTATAGAGAATCCTCAGATAAGCCGCAATGCCGTTCTCGTCCTTGAGCCAGACATGAAGGGCATTTCTGTCGTCGCCGTCGACATCTCTGCAAACCCGTTCCTGCTCCATGATGAAGACATCGGAACGCAAATAGAGAATATCATAGAGCTCGTCTTTCGAGAGTTCATTATAGGTTTTCGTGATGAGTTCCATCTTAATCACCGATTATATCTTGAGAATAGCCGTTGCAATCCAGAAGTATACGAGAAGCGATGTTGCGTCGACGATGGTCGTGATGAACGGGCTCGCCATTACGGCAGGGTCGATGCCTATAGCCTTCGCAGCGATAGGCAATACGCAACCGATGAGCTTTGCAACAACAATCGCGATAAACAGCGTCAGGCAGATGACGAGGTCAACGGTGACCGTCACAGCCGAATTGCCCAAGAGAAGATTGTCAACAAGGAAAAGCTTGAGGAAATTGAATACTGCCAGGACCGCACCGCAGATGAGAGCAACTCTCAGCTCTTTCCAGATGACTTTCAGAATGTCGCCAAGTTTTATGTCGCCAAGCGAAAGTCCACGGATGATTGTTGCAGAGGATTGTCCTCCGGCATTACCGCCGGAGTCCATGAGCATCGGGATATAAGCTGTCAGGACGACGCTTGCCGCCAGCTTTTCCTCGAAGCCGGTGATGATGGCGCTTGTGAACGTTGAGGACACAAGCAAAAGAAGAAGCCATGGGATGCGTTTTCTGAACATCTCGAAGACGCTTGTCTTGAAATAGGGCTTGTCTGTCGGGACGATAGCCGCCATCTTTTCGATATCCTCGGTGCTCTCGTCGGTCAGGACGTCGATAGCGTCGTCGACCGTGACGATTCCGACAATCTTGTGATCGTCGTCTACAACGGGAATTGCGAGGAGATTGTACTTCGCCAGGTCGTTTGCCACCGTCTCCTTATCGTCTTTCGTGCCGACTGAGATGACGTTCGTGTCCATGATGTCGCCGACGACCGTCTCGGGGTCGGCTGTGAGAAGCTCGAGGAGCGAGACAACTCCGAGGAGCACTCTGTCCTCGGTGACATAGCAGGTGTAAATTGTCTCCTTGACAACGCCTAATTTTCTGATTTTGACGAACGCTTCATCAACCGTCATATCTTTCGAGAAGTAGATGAACTCGGTCGTCATGATGCTTCCCGCACTGTCGTCGGGGTACGCCAGAAGCTCGTTAATCTGCCGCCTCGTCGCTTCATCGGTGTTCTTTAAGATTCTGTTGACGACGTTAGCGGGCATTTCTTCGATAATATCGACGGTATCATCCAAGAAGAGCTCGTCAACGAGGTCCCTGATTTCCTTGTCGGAAAACGCTAAGATTAGCTGCTCCTGCATATCCGAGTCGAGATATGAGAAGGTTTCGTAAGCCAGGTCTTTTGGAAGCAGGCGGAAGATGAGCGGAATGTCCTTCTGCTCGGCTTCTTCGAAGATGGATGCGATATCCGCCGGATTCATCTCAGCCATAACGGTCTTGAGCTCGGCGAACTTGCGCTGCTCCAGGAGCTTGATTACAATGTCGAATACTGTTGTTCTTTCCATAAAAAATCCCTCCGATTCGTGATTAATCGAAGGAAAGGCAAATGGAATATAACCCTGAAAGCTTGCGAGCTGATGTGAAGCGTGCTATCAGAGAACATTCGGGAGCTTACAATCGCAATACCGTAAGCTCTTTTTCATGCTTTTCCCCCGAGGTATGGGGCTACTACTGCCGGAACCCACGATTTTCACTCCTTGTAATATTCAAAATTTCGG
Organism: Oscillospiraceae bacterium; assembly: GCA_021201235.1. Taxonomy (GTDB): domain Bacteria; phylum Bacillota; class Clostridia; order Oscillospirales; family Ruminococcaceae; genus Faeciplasma. Next base: position 217,997 of record JAJQFI010000008.1, read on the forward strand.
TTTTACGCCGATTACCATTAATTATATCTCACTTTGATGGTTATGTCAATATTACCTACATTAAAAAATTTCAAAGTCTGCCTGATATAATAGATATGAAACGGGTCATAACAAGTTTTTAGCTACTTTGAAATAGGTATTGCATTTTGCGAAAGGCTCTGTTATAATGACCTCACAAAGCCGTTTTGGCGGCACGAAAATTATTACTTGCGATTTTTTATGTGATTCGGAGGTACAACTATATGAAAAGAACTTTGTTCAATGCCGGATGGCAGTTTGCTCTTAAAAGGTCGGACGAAAAGCCGACCCCTGCCGACTTCAAACCTGTCGACATCCCACACGACTGGCTCATCGCCGACACCCACAATCTCTATGCCGACGGCGACGGCTACTACAAGAAAAAATTCACGCTTACCGACACCCAAGGAAAAGTATACATCCTGAGATTCGAGGGCGTCTATATGGACTCGACCGTTTATCTGAACGGCGAGAAGGTCTATGAGTGGAAGTACGGTTACACCACCTTCGATGTTCCGCTCAATGTGAAAGAGGGCGAGAATGAAATCGAGGTCTTCATAAGACATCGTTCCCCGAATTCCCGTTGGTATGCGGGCGCAGGCATTTTCAGAAACGTATATCTTACCGAATCGGGAGCTGACAGAATCGTCCCCGACGGCGTATATTTCTGCCCCGAGAAAACCGAGGATGGCTGGAAGGCTACAATCGACACCGAAGTCACAGGCGACGGCGAAGCGGTTCTCAAGCACACTCTCTCCGATATGGAGGGCAACGCCGTTAAAATCACTGAAAGCACTGTAACTCTCGGCTCAGAAACTACTACCGATTCTCAGGAAATCGCACTCGGCGAGGTTCACCTCTGGGACGTTGACGACCCGTATCTCTACACCCTCAAAACCGAGCTTATAAAGAACGGCGAGGTTGTCTATGAGGTCTCACAGCGCGTCGGCTTCAAGACGGTCAGGTTCGACCCCGACCACGGCTTCTTCCTGAACGGAAGACACCTGAAAATCAATGGCGCATGCCTCCACCACGACCAGGGTGCGCTTGGCTCCGCCGTCAATATCGAAACCACCAGACGGCAGATTGAGAAAATGCAGAAGATGGGCGTCAACTCGATTCGTACCTCCCACAATCCCCCGAGCGTTGAGCTTATGGACCTGGCGGACGAGATGGGAATCATGATCGACTCCGAGTGCTTCGACATGTGGGAATTAAAGAAGACCACCTATGACTATGCACGCTTCTTCCCTGAGTGGCATGAGAAAGACGTCAGGAGCTGGATAAGACGCGACCGCAACCACGTTTCAATCATCATGTGGAGCATCGGAAACGAAATCTACGACACTCACGCTTCCCACAGAGGAGTTGAGCTCACCGACGAGCTGACAAGATGCGTACACATTGACGATTACAGACATATGCACCCGGTCACCATCGGCTCGAACTATATGGCTTGGGAGGGCGCTCAGAACTGCGCCGAGCATATCGAGACGGTCGGCTATAACTACGCCGAGCGGCTCTATAACGAGCACCACGAAAAGCACCCGAACTGGGTCATCTATGGAAGTGAAACCGCTTCGACAATCCAGTCAAGAGGCACATACCACTTCCCGGCTTCAAAGGTCAGCACCACCCACGACGACCACCAGTGCTCCGCTCTTATGAACTGCGCCACCGGTTGGGGAGCAATATCTCCCGAATACAACATCATTCAGGACAGAAAGCACGAAATTTCCCTCGGTCAGTACATCTGGACGGCTTGGGACTATATCGGCGAGCCGACACCCTACTGGACGAAGAATTCCTACTTCGGACATATCGACACCGCAGGCTTCCCGAAGGATTCCTTCTATGCCTATAAAGCCGAGTGGGCAAAGAACGCCGAGCCGTTTGTCCACCTCTTCCCCTATTGGGACTTCAACGAGGGACAGCTTATCGACATCTTCATCTATTCGAACTGCCACGAATCAGAGCTCTTCGTCAACGGCGTATCGAAGGGCAAGTATACCCACGACCATGTGAACGGCGAATCCCTCAGCGGCAGATGGAAGGTGCCCTATGAGAAGGGCGAAATCAAAGCCGTCGGCTACGACGAGAACGGCAACGCTGTCTGCGAGCAGATTCGCCACTCATTCGGCGACCCGGCAAGAATCGTTCTGACTCCGAATAAAACCACTCTCAAAGCCGATTGCAGAGACCTCGTCTTCGTCGAGATCACCATGGCGGACGAGAAGGGCTATCCGGTCGAGAACGCAAGAAACAGAGTCAACATCACCGTCACCGGCGCCGGAAGACTTGTCGGCATGGACAACGGCGACTCCTTCGACTACGGACAGTATCAGGAGTCGGAAAGAAAGCTCTTCAACGGCAAACTGTTGGCGATAATTGCCGCTAAGGACAAGGCGGGCGAAATCACAGTCACCGCCGAGTCTAACGGTCTTCCCATAGCGAAGCTTCTGCTCATCGCAACCCCAACGGCTAAGAAGGACGGCGCTTCCTGCTATCTTGAGTCGAAGCAGAGCGTCCGCTCGGGCGAAATCCCCGCAAGAAAGATTGATTTGCACGTTTCCACGCAGGAGATTACCCCCGAATCGGGCGATTGCGTCGTCACCGCCGAGATTCTCCCGAAGAATTCGACCTATACAGCTTCCGACATCGGCTTCAAGATTATAAACGACGCCGGAATCAGGACGAATCTTGCCGAGGTTCAGGCAAAGGACGGCAAAATTCTCGTCGTCCCGAACGGCGACGGCGAATACAGGCTCCGTGCCTACTGCAAGAACGGCACCGAATACGAAGAGATTATCTCGGAAATCGAGATGAAGAGCTCCGGCTTCGGTCAGGCGGGCTTCGAGCCATACAGTGAATTCGTCCATGCGGCGCTTCACTCGAAGTGCGGAGTTGAGTATCAGGACGTAGCCGAGGGCGGAATCCTCACAAACGTTGACCGCTCCGAAATCTGGTTCAACAACGTCGACTTCGGCAAGGCGGGCACCGACAAGGTCACCGTCGGGCTCTATGTCAACGCCTACGAGACCATCAACGTCGAGGTTATCGACAGAGACGGCAAGTCCTATGGCAAGGTCGCTTCGCTCAAGGAGGCTATCTGGAACCACTATCAGTATGACGAAATAGTGCTCACCGAGAAGCTTACCGGCACAAAGGACATCTGCTTCGTCATCACCTGCCCGAGACAGATCCGCTTCCAGGGCTTCCGGTTCACTAAGTCCTCAAGAATCGGCGAGCTTGTCCCTGCGACGATCACCGACGGCGTTTACGGCGACGCGTTCAAAATCAAGGAAGACTGCATTGCCCACATCGGCAACAACGTAACGGTTGAGTTCAACGACTTCGACTTCGGCGAGGGCGATGTGAAGACCGTCACCATCACAGGACGTACCTACAACACGAGCGACACCGTCCACATCCGCTTCTTCGACGAGAACGGTCAGAAGGACTCGACAGCCGTCATCTTCTATGGCGAAGAGGGCTTGGTCACCAAGACCTTCGACATTCCTTCGGTCAAGGGCAAGACCGACGTCAAGCTCATCTATCTCCCCGGTTGCGATTTCGATCTCTACTCAATCGAGTTCGACAAATAAAAAAATAAAGCCGCAAGAGTTCGCTCCTGCGGCTTTTGTTATGTCAGATTAACGCCGTGCCCACGTTGTCGATACTGAGCTCCTTCACCTGCCAGCTCTCGAGACCGGCATTTTCGAGCGAGAAGCGCATCTTTCCGGCGAAGTAGGTGTTATTTTCGTCGGCAATCGCCATGATTGTGGGACCTGCTCCGCTTATGTAGACGCCGTATGCCCCGTGACTGTAGGCGATGTCGAAGACCTCCTCGCAGTGCGGGATGAGCCCCATCCGATAGGGCTGGTGGAGCTTGTCGTTGACGGCTTCTCTTAGGTTCTCGAACTTCCCCGTCAGAAGTGAAGTCGAGAACAGCGCCGCCCTCGACAGATTATAAACAGCGTCCCTATGCGGGATTTCCTTCGGGAGGCATGCACGAGCCTTCTCGGTCTTGAGCTCGAAATCGGGGATGATGGCGTAGAACTTGAGCTTTGTATAGACCTCCTGCTTGACCCAGTGAACCTGTCTGCCGTCGAAAACGGCGGTGACGATTCCCCCGAGGAATGCCGGAGCGGTGTTGTCCGGGTGTCCCTCAATCTGCGCCGAGAGGTTGACGAGGTCGTCGGTCGTGAGCGGGTTCCCAAGGAGATGATTCGCCCCGACGAGCCCCGCCACAATACATGCGGACGAAGACCCGAGTCCCCGAGCCATCGGGATATTGTTCGTCTGGACAATCTTAAGTCCCTCAAGCTTCCTGCCGCAGACCTCGAACAGGTCACGAGCCGAAATATATATAAGATTACTCTCGTCCGTCGGGACCTTCACGTCGTCGGTCGAGCTGATTTCCACCCTGTCCGACTCCTCCATCTCGACATAGTTATAATAATCGAGCGCGAGCCCCAAGGCATCGAACCCCGCACCAAGATTCGCACTCGTGGCGGGTATGCGGATTTTTATCATAGAAAGTACCTCATTGCATAATATCTTTCAAAAAATCCTCTTGACAAAGAGGAAAGAGCGGCGTATAATAATGACATGAGGAGACGAAACTGTTGCAGTAGTTTGGGGTTCAACCTCTAAAATTCAAGAACTTGAAGATTGACCGCCAACCGCTATACTATGTTGCGGTTATTTCTTTGCCTGGAAAACTCCGATGACTCCGAAGATAACAACGGCGATCAGATTCAGCAGTGCAATGACTTCCAAAACCGACACGTTATCACCTCCTAACCGTTAAGATAAGAGGTTTACCGTCTCTCCCCATGTCATAAGCATTATATCACAACCTAAAAATCCTGTCAATAAAAACCGACGAAGCCTCCTTCGCCGGTTTTCTTTATCTTACTTCTCCGTCATCTCCCGATACATCCTCATCAGCTCCGCCACGCACCCCGACTCAGTCATCTCCTTCGAAGAGAACCCATAAGCCTGCATGACCGCAATATCATTATACTGATGCGCCTTCCGAAGCTCCGGCGGCATAACCGCCTCGTCATAAAGGTCTGCCAGGCTGTCATTCGGATACAAAGCCCGGGCATCCAGAATCCCCTGCACCGTCTTCTCAATCCTCGCCTTCTGCTCGGCTGTAGGGTTGCACCAAGGGAAGTTGTTGTAAACGATGTCCTTTGAATAGCGATAGTCGCTCTTGAGTCGTCCACAGACCACTCTCATCCAAGCCATATGGACGTTTGAAGTTAAAACTCCAAAGTGATAGAGGGTGGCGTCGGGAACTATTTTGACAAGATTGCTACACAAAATATCAGGGGTCATAAAGCCCATTGGTACATAACGTCTGCGTTCAGATGATACTTCGGGTATAACGACATACGTTGATGTCGGCATATTTTCGACATGAAAGCGTGTAGGTCTATCTGCAAGTTTTCTTGTTCCAGCACTCTTGCTTGCAAGCCTTACTTCTCGGACAGCCTCAATTCGTTTCATACATTCAGGCATTTTCCGCAGTTCAGACGGAGAGCATTCGCCAAGCCATAGGCAATACCTCGGTTTGCGGTTGATAAATTCTTCTGAGCCGTACCAAGGCTTAAAATACTTTTCGGATGCCGGTTCTTTTCTGATGAATTCTTCCATCTCGTCTTTAGTAAAGAGATATTTTCCGCCGTCAATAGGCTTATTGCCGATTCCAATTTGGGGAACATCGCACAAAGGCTTATTTCGGCTTTCGACAAACACATTATCTCCGTCAATCAGGTAGCCGTTTATGTTGTTGACTTCTCTTGCAGTTCCATTCTCGTAAATGCGCTTTGGTTTGGCGTTTGGTGCGGTGCTGAAACCTACTATAATGCAGTGAACATGCGCTTTTAGGCTTGCTTCGCTATCCCAACGGAAGGTTCTGTGTGCAAAATCAATATGAACTCCGTCCTCAAACAACGGCTTCCATAAGTTCGCGACGCTTTCGCCCTGACAAATCGAGTTTGTCGAAACAAGGGCGGCTCTTGTGTTTGTGCCCTTGATAAGGTCGGCACACTTTTTGTACCATCCCGAAACATAATCAAGGTTGCCGATATTCTTCCAGTCCTTGCCGAAGACTTTAAGCAAGTCTTCTTTCTGAGCTTCCGACATCATTCTTGCTCCCACAAACGGCGGGTTGCCCATAATGTAGGTTAGCTCGTTTTTCGGCACAACGTCTTCCCAGTTGGTGGTGAGGGCGTTGGATTCTATTATGTAGGCGTTGGTTTTCAGGGGGAGGAAGTCGAGGGTTTTCAGGACGATTTCTTCGGTTTCCTTCATCATCTGGCTCTCGGCAATCCATAGGGCGGTTTTGGCGACGGTGACGGCGAAGTCGTTTATCTCGATGCCGTAGAATTGGCTTATCGTGACCTTGATGGGGTCGATGACGTCGCCCATCTGCATCTGCCCGTGGGTGAGCTCGCTGATGACTTCGTTTTCAAGCCGACGGAGCGATAAATAGGTCTCTGTCAGGAAGTTGCCACTGCCTGCGGCGGGGTCGAGGAACTTAAGGCTTGCGAGCTTGTTCTGGAAAGCTTGCAGAGCGGCAACCCGCTTCTTCTCAACAGTCAGAGTGCAGATTTCGGCAAACTCTTTCTTTAAATCGTCTAAAAACAGCGGGTCGATGACCTTGTGGATGTTTTCGATGGAGGTGTAGTGCATACCGCCCGAACGCCTTGTCTCGGGGTTCAGGGTGCTCTCGAAAACGGCGCCGAAGATGGTCGGGCTGATTTCCTTCCAGTTGAAGCCTGAGCTCGCTTTTTCAAGGAGAAGGTCTCTTATCTCGTCGGTGAAGTTCGGAATCTCGATGTCCTCGTCCGAGAATAAGCCGCCGTTGACATATGGGAAAGCGGCAAGCTCGGGCTCGAGATACCTGTCTCGCTTGTCCTCGGGGGTGTCGAGCACCTTGAAAAGCTCGATAAGGGCGGAGCGCATTCTCTTTGTTTCGAAGCTCGCCATATAGTCGTGGAACATCCCGTATTTGTCGAAGATTCCGGCATTTTCGGCATAGAGGCAGAAAACGAGACGGACGCAAAGGACGTTAAGGGAGTGCATGGCGGACTTGCTTGTCGGGTCGACATATTCCTTTGAGAAGGCATCATAAAGAAGCCCGGCAATCTCGCCTGCGGCGATGGAGATTTCCATCTCGCGCTTGATGTGGTCGCTCCCGGTGTCAACGAGGAAGTTAAGACGATAGTATTCCTTCGGCAGGTCTTCGAGCTTGATGATTTCCGGTTCGCCGTTCGGCTTGTTCATGTCGTAAACCCAGAACTCGCCGAAGTTGCAGGTGATGACCCATCTCGGGTGCCTGTCAACCGGGAGCTCGACGATGTAACGCTTAGCCTGCTGGAACGGAGTAAGATATGTCCCGTCCGACTGCTTGATAGCTTTCTTAAGTTCTTTTCCCAAGCCCTTCTGTTCGATAAGTACTTTTGTAGAAGGAATATAGCCGTCGATAAAGCTCATGTGGTCAAGGTGCACCTGATCCTCAAAGCTTATAAATTCCGAGATGTTTTTCACCCCATAGACGTGCTCAAGGAGGTCAATCCAGAATTTCTGCGATTCACCCTTTTCATATCCCTTGCCCTTCCAATACTCCGCAAATTTCTTCGCTTCCACAGCCTGTAAGTCAGTCACAATGCTCCCGCCTTTCCCTGAGTTATACTCCCATTATAATTAAATTTCCCCCGTCTGTCAATAAATAATCGCACTCTGAAAAGCCTTCTTGCTTTCCCTGCGCTGTTGTTGTATAATATTATCATACTACCACGCAGAAAGGGCGACGAGGTGAGGGTATGCCATTACGGATAATCCGCAACGATATTACTAAGATGAAGGTTGACGCCATTGTCAACGCGGCGAAGAGCTCCCTTTCGGGAGGAGGCGGCGTGGACGGGGCGATTCACGAAGCCGCCGGTCCGGGGCTGTTGGAGGAGTGCAGGGCGCTCGGCGGGTGCGAGACCGGCGGGGCGAAGATTACGGGGGCTTATAACCTCCCCTGCAAGCATGTCATCCACACGGTGGGACCGGTCTATCGGGACGGGAAGCACGGCGAGCCGGAGCTCCTTGGGTCCTGCTATCGGGAGTCGCTTCGGCTGGCGAAGGAGGCAGGGTGCGAGTCGGTCGCGTTCCCGCTCATTTCCTCGGGCGTCTATGGATATCCGAAGGCGGAGGCTCTGCGGATTGCGGTCGACACCATCGGCGAATTTCTTGAGGAAAACGACATGACCGTCTACATAGTCATCTTCGACAAGACGGCTTACCGCATCGGCGAGAAGCTCTATTCGGACATCGAGGCGTACATTGACGACAAATACGTCGACGAGCACTCGGACGGCTTTGCGGAGCGCCGCAGAAGGATGGCGCTCAGTCATCGGGATGATTTTGACGAAGACAGAGTCTGCGCCTGCCCACCGCCGATGCTCGGCTCAGCGCCAGCTGCAAAGCCGATTGCAGCACCGATGGCTGCGAATATCTCGCTCGAGGACGCCGTCGGGCAGATTGACGAAAGCTTTTCGGAGATGCTTCTCCGGAAGATTGACGAGTCGGGCATGACCGACGCACAGGTCTATAAGAAGGCGAACATCGACCGCAAGCTCTTCTCGAAAATCCGCAGTGCCAAGAACTACAAGCCGAGCAAGCCGACGGCTCTGGCGTTTGCAATCGCCCTTGAGCTCTCCCTCGACGAGACGAAGGACCTCTTGATGAAGGCGGGCTTTGCGCTCTCCCACTCGAGCAAGTCGGACATCATAATCGAGTATTTCATCAGCCACGGGAACTACAACATCTTCGAGATAAACGAGGCGCTGTTCGCCTTCGACCAAAGTCTGCTCGGAGCATAAGTGCTCGTGGGCATAAGCGCTCGTAGCATAATTGCTATTGGCGCAAAATGTCGCCCGGCAAGCGACCTTTTGGACAGAATAATCCGTTATAATATGATTGCAAAGCGAAAGCCGGGCAGTCATATTTTTATTACGGAGGAATTTATCATGAGAAAAAATTTAACCGAAATCGTATTTATTCTGGGCAGAAGCGGCTCGATGAGCGGGCTCGAGGAGGACACCATCGGCGGCTTCAACTCAATGATTGAAAAGCAGAAGAGAACCGAGGGCGAGGCTCTTGTTTCGACCGTCCTCTTCGACAACCGGAGCGAGGTCATCCACGACAGAGTGAACCTCAGGGACATCAAGCCGTTGACCCGGGAGGAATACTATGTCAGGGGCTGTACAGCCCTCCTTGACGCCATCGGCGACGCGATTCACCACATCGGGAATGTCCACAAGTACGCCCGTGCCGAGGACGTCCCCGAGCACATGCTCTTCGTCATCACGACCGACGGCATGGAGAACGCCAGCCGCCGCTATGACGCCGGCAAAGTCAGGAGGATGATTGAGCGGCAGAAGGAAAAGTACGGTTGGGAGTTCCTCTTCCTCGGCGCAAACATCGACGCCGTCGCGACCGCAAAAAGCTTCGGCATCAACGAAAACCGCGCCGTCAACTACCACAGCGACCACGAAGGCACCAAGCTCAACTACGAAGTCCTCAGCGAAGCAATCTCGAGCGTGCGGTGCTGTGCTACCCTTGACGAAGGCTGGAAGGACAGAATCGAGGAGGATTATGAGAAGCGGAAGAAGTGACGGAATGTTGTCTTTTGGCGGGGAGTGTGGTATAATGCTGAAAGAAAGTTCAGAAAGGAGACCCGAAAAATGCTCGGCGCAATCATCGGCGACATTGTGGGCTCGGTTTACGAGTTCAATAACATAAAAACAAAATCCTTTCCCCTGTTCCGCCCGGACTGCTTCTTCACCGACGACACGGTCATGACAATCGCGGTGGCGGAGGCTATCATGAACGGTGGCGCGAGGGACGACTTCATCGACTCCATGAAGAAATACGGACGGATGTATCCCGACGCCGGCTACGGTGGGAAATTCAGAATGTGGCTTCGCACCGACACCCGGAAGCCCTACGGGAGCTTCGGGAACGGCTCTGCGATGCGGGTTGCGCCCTGCGGTTGGATGCCGGAGCTTGAGGACTGCCGGAGGCTTGCGAGGGCTTCGGCGGAGGTCACGCACAACCATCCCGAAGGCGTGAAGGGCGCACTTGCGACCGCCGACGCCATCTTTCTCTGCCGTCAGAATATTGCGAACGGCGGCAGTCCCGAAGAGTGCCGGGCTCTCGTCAAAGAGCATATCGAGAAAGAGTACGTCTACAATCTGAGCCGCACCTGTGACGAAATCCGCCCGACTTATAAATTCAACGAAACCTGTCAGGAGACTGTTCCACAGGCGATTGTCGCCTTCATTGACAGCGAGGGTTTCGAGGACGCCATCCGCAATGCCATCTCCCTCGGCGGCGACAGCGACACCCTCGCCGCCATCACCGGCAGTATCGCCGAAGCGGCGTATGGGATTCCCGATTGGATTCGGGAGAAGGCTCTCGGGTATCTGGATGAGCCCTTGCTCAACGTTTTTGAGAGATGGGAGAAATCGGTTGAGGGGTTGAATAATCTTGGATAGCAGAGAATATCGGACCGGCACCGCAATCCGCGACGCCAGATTGGAGGATGCGGAGCGGTTGATCGAGATTTATTCGTACTATGTGGAGAATACCGCCATCACTTTTGAGTATGAGACCCCGTCGATTTCCGAATTCCGAAGCCGGATGGAGCACACGATGGAGAAGTATCCCTACATAGTCATCGAGAAGGATGGGAAAATCCTCGGCTACGCCTATGCCGGTCCGTTCAGCGGTGGAAGGGCGGCGTATGACTGGTCCTGCGAGCTGACGGTCTACCTCGACCACGAGACGCAGAAATGCGGTTACGGCAGAAGGATATACACCGCACTCGAAGAAAAGCTGAAGCGCATGGGAATCCGGAATCTCTATGCCTGCATCGCCTGCACCGACACCGAGGACGAACATCTCAACAATAACAGCGCCGACTTCCACGCCCACATGGGCTTCAAGGAAGTCGGCAGATTCCGCAAGTGCGGGTATAAATTCGGTCGGTGGTACGACATGATCTGGATGGAGAAGGTTATTGGGGAGCATGAGGAGAGACCGAAGCAGGTGGAACGATATGGTTATTCAGGGTGATGTCTGCTTCCCACAAATCTTCAATCCTGCATCCCCGCCGCCAGCTTCACACACTCATACGCGCCGTTATAGTTTTCTCGAGTCTTGCAGAAGCAATGGATGCCGTTTACTGGCTCGGTTGGATATGCGATCAGCCGACGTCTCTTTTCCATTTTCCTCTGAAAAAATGTACCCATGTAAGAATACAGCCAAGTCCCCATCCGAAAAGTGCATTCCACCAGACCATGCGATAACTGATAGCGGGAATTTCCTGTAAAACATAGGTGGAAATGACCCGGACAGTCAGTGCGCTGGTGGCAACAAAAGTGGAGTACAACGAGTTATTCGCTCCCTGAAACAGCCCCAATATCGGATAATAGGATGCAAAGGGAATCAGGCAAATCGCCACGCACCGGATATGTGCGGTGCAGTAACCGGCAGCTTCCGTACCCAACCCAAATGCGTTTACAATGGGGGCAGCAAAAACAAACACGACGGACAAAATGCAGATGGAAATGAGTTCAGAGATAATAACCGTATGCTTTGCACCGGTTATCACCCGCTCCGGTTTTCCGGCACCGATATTTTGCGCCGTATAGGTGGCCTGGGTTGTCAGCAAAGCGCTGGAGGGAAGGGTCATGTAGGTTTCGATTTTCTGGGCAACGGAGAAAGATGCCGTCATTGCTTCCCCATAGCTGTTGACCGCTCTCTGGATAAACACAAATCCAAGTGATACAATCAACTGCTGCAGTGCCATTGGAAAACCGCGCTGTAATGTCTGTCTGGCCAGCGTCCACTCAAAAGTAAACTCCTTGGGCTTCCATCGGAACAGGGGATATTTTTTCATCATGTAAGCAAAAGCGGCCACGCAGGAAGCAATCTGGGCAATGTCCGTCGCGATGTCAGCCCCTGTTACCCCCATGCGAAAGTTGTAGACGAAAACGATGTCCAGTGCGATGTTGATGATACTTGCAATCAGCAGGAAATAAAGCGTTGCCTTGCTGTCTCCAATTCCGCGCAGAATGCCTGCGATAATGTCATAGCCGAACTGGAACACCAGTCCAAGTGAATATATTTTGAAGTAGGTGTCTGCCATGTCCATCAGGCTTTCCGGCGTGGCAAGGAGATAGCGCAGTGCAAAACGACTGATGAGTACACCCACCACTGTCGCTGCCAGCCCCATACCTGTCATAAGAAGTAAAGAGGAGGATGCCTGGCGGCGCATTTTCTCATTCTCGCCTGCACCAAACAATTGTGAAATCAGGACACAGGCACCGGCGGAGAAGCCATTTGCCAGTGCAAGAAAGGCCATAGTCAAAACGCCGCAGGCTCCAACAGCCGCCAGCGCCGTTTCGCCGGCAAAATTGCCGACAATGATGGTGTCCGCCGTATTATAGAATTGCTGAAGCAGTAACCCCATGAATACTGGGAACATGAAAGAAAGAATTCCCTTCCATGGTCTGCCTGTGAGCAAGGATTCATCTGTCATAGATGTGCCTCCGTTATTTGTGAGCTTTACTTACAGGGAAGCACCCAATCGATAGGCTACTTCCGTTTTGCCTTTGCCTAAAACCTCGCCACGATTTTTCCAACCCAGATTGCGTTCGTATGTACGATACCATGTGACAGCCTGAGAGTAATCGGCTCCGCCCGCCGTCATTAGCAACACGCTTTCCCTTGGGAATTTACCGTAGCCCAGACATTCCAGCTCCGCATACAAACGGTCAGCCGCTGTTTTCAACGTTCCGGTAATTGTCCAGAAATAAAGTGGGGAAGCAAACACAACGACATCACAGTCTGCGAAAGCAGAATAAATCTGATCCATGTCATCTTTTTGAGAGCATGGACTGTGTGCGTCCCGTCCTGCGTGCAGACAGCCTTTGCAGCTATGGACGTTCATGCTGTCAAGATAAAACTCCTCCACGGAATGACCGGCGCTGCGGGCACCCTCGGTGAAGTTGCGAACCAGCTTCGCGGTGCTGCCATTCTTTCTGGCTGCGCCATTGAGAATCAAAATCTTTTTTGCCATAAGTTTTACCACCTTTCTGTTTTACCACCAGCCAAATAAGCTCCGCCCAACCTCAAGCTCTTTGATCGCCTGCATTTCTTCTGCATCCAGATCAAAATCCAGAACAGAGATATTTTCTTTCATGTGTTCAGGATTCGTAGTTTTGGGAATTACGATAATTCCCTGCTGAACCAGAAAGCGCAGAGCAATCTGTGAAACTTTCTTATTATGATTTTTTGCAATCTGTATCAATACAGGATTCTTCCAGATATTGTTCCGACCACAGGCTAAAGGTGACCAGCTTTCAGGCTTTGTCCCAATTTGACACTCCAGTTCCCGCAGTTTTTTCTGCTGGCGGAATACGTGGGTTTCCACCTGGTTAATGGCAGGAATCACCTTGCAGTGATTGACCAGATCCAGATAGCGTTCTTCCATGAAGTTGGAAATGCCGATTGCACGAATTTTCCCATCCTTATAATAAGATTCCATAGCACGGTAAATCTCATGGACATCGCCCGTAGGCTCATGGATCAGCAACAGATCAATATAATCCATATTGATTCTTTTCAGAGAGCTTTCAATGGAACGAAGCGTATCCTGATAACCATGACACCCCCAGAGCTTTGTCGTGATAAACAGCTCTTCTCTGGGTATGCCGGATTTGCGGCAGGCCATGCCGACCTCTCTCTCGTTTCCGTAGCATTGCGCCGTATCTATGGAACGGTACCCTGCGCGCAGTGCTTCAGCGACACACTTTTCCGTGATTCTTGCCGGTGTCTGATAAGTCCCATATCCGACCATTGGCATTTCGACGCCGTTATTTAACGTGACATACCTCATTTTTATACCTCCATCTTCTTGCTGTATTTATATTGTAATCCGGGGAGCATTGACATGGAAGCCACCAAAATGTTATAATGGCTTTTAGAAAAACTAAAAGCGAGGTGGGACTATGTATAGCCGCGAGCTTTATACTTTTATTGTTGCTGTAGAGCAAGGCAGTTTTTTGAAGGCTTCCAAAGAGCTGTTCACTACGCCTGCTTCTGTAATGAATCAAGTCAATAAATTTGAAGACCGTATCGGCGTAAAGCTGATTGAAAGAACCAATCAGGGAATAAGCCTGACATCGGCCGGACGTTCTATTTACAAAGAAGCAAAGAAGATTGTAAAAATTTCCGAAGAGGCGACATCCCGCGCAAAGCAGATAGAGATGAGTGAACAACAGGTAATCAGAGTTGGTACATCCATTCTTCGCCCGTGCAAGATGCTGATAGAATTATGGTCGGAAATCGATGACGGCTCATGTACAATCCATATTGTTCCTTTTGACGATACCCCGTCAGGGATGGAAACCATGCTTTCTTCTCTGGGAAAACAAATCGACTGCTTTGTAGGTCCATGCGATTCGCTCACATGGAAGGAAAATTACAACATCCTGCAAATAAAACAGGGAGAGTGTGCGATTGCTGTTCCAAGAAAGCATCGATTATCCAATAAGGAAAAACTGTGCTGGAATGACTTAGATGGTGAAACAATCATGCTTGTGAAGCGCGGCGACTCTCCCGTATTAAACCGGCTGAGAGATGAAATCGAAACCAGCCATCCCAAAATCACGATTTTAGACACACCCCATTTTTATGACACAAACATTTTTAACGAATGTGAACAAACCGGCTGCCTGATGGAAACATTGGACATATGGGCAGATGTTCATCCGTCCATTGTGACGATCCCGATGACGTGGGATTACAAAATGCCCTACGGGATTATTTACGCAAAGCACCCGTCGGAAACCGTGGAAGCGTTTGTTGCGAAAATCAGTAAGAGTTTAGAAAAATAAAGCACAGGGAGCCTGTTGCATGGTTTACTTACAAGATAAAAGAGCTCATTTCCTTCGGCATGGCATATCGCCGTTGATAATCAGAGCTCATGGGAACGGTTTTCTATAGACCCCATCGTCAAGCCACATTATATATGCTTTCAGAAGCTGAATATTGGTTTGACGGATTGATGGCATTATAGGGCGTGCAGTAGGCAGTCACGCAGAGATAGAAGTTGACTAAGAGATTAGTGATGATTCCCGAAAGAATTGACCAGCCAAGCTGTCCCATGGCGAAGTAGACCATGACTTTTTTGGATACGCGTTTCATTACTGTTTCCTCCGTTTGATGAATATTAAGCCCCCGGCGGGGCAAATCAACTATCATAGTAGCATAATAATTGCAAAAAATCAAGATATTTTTGGACAATTTTATCATTAAAAACAGCGCGAAATTCCATAAATCCGCCTCCGCCACCTTGCTTTTCTCGCTCTGATATGCTATACTGATTTCAACAATTAAACTTCAGGAGGAAAAAAGCCATGCCCGAAACCGAAATTCAACGTCTGCTCGAAAAGTGGATGGAAATCCTGCGAATCAAGAATAACTGGGACGTGAAGCTGGATTTGCGCTCCGACCTGTCGTTTCCGAAAACCGGCGACATAAAAATCGACTGCGACGACCGCAAGGCAATACTCATCCTGAACCAAGCGGGTCCGAACTGGGGCAACCCAGAGGAGACCATCTGCCACGAGCTTCTGCACCTCAAAATGTATCCGCTCGACCAGTTCACCGAGTCGATGATAACATCCACCTTCGAGGACGGCACCGCCGCGTCAAACCTCGCCTACACCAACTTCTTTCTAAATCTTGAGATAACGGTCGAAGAGCTCACCAAGTGCTTCCTCGCCGCCTTCGGAGAGGACAAAACTCTGTCATTCAGCAGATGCGAGAGCAAGAAGTCGTTTGAGGAACTGTTTGAGGGGTTGAATAATCTTGGATAGCAGAGAATGTCGGACCGACGCCGTAATCCGCGACAATATGCACGAGCTTGCAAAGACCGGTCGCTGGCTTGGCGGAACAACGCCTTGCTTTTCTCGCTCCGACATGGTATACTAAACGCAAATCAATATTTGCGGGAGTGATAGCTTTGAGGACAGAAAATGTTGAGCTTACGGTATTGTGTCTGATACACAGGGGCGATGAGCTTCTGTTGCAGGACAGGTTGGCGAAGAATTGGAAGGGCTATACCTTGCCTGGAGGACACATCGACCCCGGCGAGTCCATTGTCGATGCAGTCGTAAGGGAGATGAAGGAAGAAACCGGGCTTGTCATCACGAATCCACACCTATGCGGTGTTAAGCAGTTCCCGATTGAGAATGGCAGGTATATAGTTTTTCTCTTTGAAACTGAGCTTTTCAGCGGGCAACTGAAAAGCTCGGATGAGGGAGCTATGCACTGGATTCGCAGAGAAAAGCTGCATGAAGTGAAGCTTGTGGATGATTTTGACGAGCTCCTGAAAGTGATGCTCGACGACAATCTGACCGAGTTCCAATATGTGGTCGATGAAAACGAGTGGAAGGTTGTAATAAATTAGTTTCTCAGAGCGACCCCGTCGCTCTTTTTTATGCCCTAAGGGCTTCCCTTGCCCTCATCAACCCCACCCCGCCCGAATATACTTAACGGGGTGATTGCATGTTTTTAAGAATACTCTCAAATATTTTCAGCCGCTTGCTCTGGTTTGCCCTCCACATCGAGGATAAAAGCTCGTTTCCGAAGCCGTTGAGCCCTGCCGAGGAGGAACGGCTTTTCAAGGCTTTTTCGGAGGGAGATACCGCCGCACGGGACGCACTGATTCTCCACAACCTCCGCCTGGTCGCCCACATCGTGAAGAAGTACTACGTCACCGCCGACGAGCAGGAGGAGCTGATTTCGATTGGCACGGTCGGGCTCATCAAGGCGGTTAATTCGTTCGACCCGACGAAGGGAAACCGCTTCGCGGCGTTCGGGGCGAGGTGCATTGAAAATGCTATCAGTACATAACGGAATCAATATCTGAAAATGACTATCAAAATCATATTTTCGGCTCAATTTGGAAGCCTTTTTGGTATGTAAGAGACCATGGTTATATAGTCGCTTCAAATATAACAGGACGGATTGAAGTGGCACCGCTGATGGTTTTGCATCTCCCTCTGCTGTCCATGAAGAAGTATAACGATGCCGTGAAGTTCAATCTCCAGTTCACTTCTCTTGACAAAATTGAGAGTATGCCGGACAAGCTCCGTTGGCACCGTTATCACAAAGGGCTGTATCAGTTTGAAGTCGCCGAGTATCTGGGCGTCGAGCGGCAGACCTATAGCGGCTATGAAGAACCCGACCGAGATTTCTGCCCGCCGGAGCATATCGCCAAGCTTGCAGAGCTTTACGGTGTCCCTGCTGAAGACCTGACGGATGAATATAATCTGTTCATCTATTGAGGACAGGGCAAGCAACTGGTTGCAAAGCGCAAGAAGCTGGGGCTTACTCGTGAAGATTATGCCGCTCGACTCGGAACGTCGTCCGGTAATCTCAAGAAGTGGGAGAGGTATTTTAAAGAGATATGAATAACTGCAAGTTTTCTCTTGCAATTCATCTAAAAATATGCTACAATACTTGTAACAAAGTCTACAAATTCAAAAAAGATTTTTAAGAGTTTAGAACATAGGGGATGATAGCCATGTCTTCAAATATAAAAACGCTGTTTGAGCAATACGGCGGTGTCATGCGGACAAAGGAACTGAACGAGCATGGCTTTTACGACCGAAAAATAAAGTCCCTCATTTCTGAGGGACTTATAGAGAATATTCGGCGCGGTTATTATCAGTATATCGGTGATGAAGATTTTACCGAAATTGCGGTTGTCAAAAAACTGTTTCCCGATGGCATTATTTGTATGGAAAGTGCACTTGACTATTACGGATATACAGATAGGGTTCCTTCGGCATGGCATATTGCTGTCGATAATAAGAGTTCGCGGGAACGGTTTTCTATAGAATACCCCATCGTCAAGCCACACTATACATGCTCTCAGAAGTTGAATATTGGCTTGTCTGAAGGACAGATTGATGGCGTCACCGTGAGGGTTTACGACCGCGAGAGAACCATCTGCGATTGCATGAGAAATCGCAACAAAATGGATGCCGAAGTGTTCAGCGATGCGATTCAGGGTTATCTGAAAGATCCGAACAGAAACACTGCAAATCTCGGCAAGTACGCCACACTTCTTCATGTGGAGAAAAAAGTCAGGGAGGTAATAGGTATATGGCTGTGAAGAATATTACTGCTTCGGTTCTGATGAGGCTTAGAAATCAAGCAAAAGCCGAAGGCATTACACATCAGATGGGACTTCAACTGTTCTTCCAAGAAGAATTTTTGAGAAAGTTATCTCATTCACAATATCGTGAAAACATGATTCTGAAAGGCGGAATGTTCATCTATACGATCACGGATTTTGATAGCCGCCCCACGAGAGACATGGATTTCATGATCCGAAGAATGTCAAGGGATATGCAGAATATGCGTAGCACCATGCAACAAATATGCGAGACAGATACCGGCAATGACTATATAACAATAGAAGTTTCTGAGACGGAGCAAATCTCTTTGGAAAAGAAGTATCCTGGTGTCAGAGTAAAGTTGATCGGTAGAATCAGCAACGTCCGTGTGCCTTTCTCCATTGATATTGGCATTGATGATGTGATTGTTCCAGAACCTGTTCCAAGAAAAATAACCACCCGTCTTGACGGGTTTGAAGCTCCCGAAATATATACATACTCATTAGAGAGTACGATTGCGGAAAAGCTTGATATTATTCTTGACAGAATGGAAAATACCACGAGGATGAAAGATTTTTTTGACATCTACTACATCTCAAGTATCTTTGATTTTGATGGAGCTACTCTCTGTGCTGCTATCAATTCTACCCTTAATCATAGAAACAGGAATCCTGATGACGATATTTTTGAACGAATCAAAGAGTTTCCGAACAAGGAGTTTTTCATAACGCAGTGGAGTATCTTTCAACCCGCAAAAGAATCCGGAGTAGAGTTTTCTGTGGTAATCAATCGGCTAATAGACTTTCTCGAACCGATTTATGTTAGCTTAAAACGAGAAGAAGCTTTTTGCAAGACGTGGAAGTGTGAAAAGGCAAAATGGCTATGAACAGCATCAACCACATCGGCAAAAAAGTAAAAATTTGCTGATGTGGTTAGAGGTGATTGCATGAATGTAAGGCTAATTGAAAAAAAGTCTTGAACCCGGTGTTGAGATGACTTGCCAGGACATTTGCAACATTGCAAAAAGTGTGGATGATACTTTTCGGGAGACCTATGCTATAATGTCTACATAAAAAATACACGCAAATTTTAATTATAAAGATGATGAGCGTGATGGAGGTGGTTCTCTGTTGCTATTGTTGAAAGCTATGGTTATGAGTTTTTGCGTGTGCATTATCACACTTTATGTGGTTGACTTTTGCCTTGAGAATAGTATAATATTTATAGGAGACGGAGAAAAATAAGAATGAACCACAGGTACGGGAACGAGGTGTCCACAATAGGAAGCTATCCGATTTTATAGGCGAAACCACAGAATACGACAAGAAAGAAATGCTTGAAGAACGCAAGCCGAAAAGCTGGCTTAAAAGTGTAAGTGCGTTTGCGAACGGTATTGGCGGAGCTTTGATTTTCGGCGTGTCCGATGATGAGACGCTCGTCGGCTTGGATGATGCCAAGGATGCCTCCGAAAAGATAAGTGAAGCCATCAAGACCAAGATGGATCCAATACCGGATATTGTTTTGAAAATCCATAAAGAGGATGGCAAGGAGTTTGTCGTTTTAGACGTTAAATCGGGAATGGAAACGCCTTATTACTACATTGGCGACGGAGGTCACATAGCCTTTGTAAGAGTTGGAAATGAAAGCATCCCCGCCGATGCCATTGCACTGAAAAGACTTGTTATGAAAGGCAGTAACATAACTTTTGATAGCATTTCAACAAGATATAACTTTAACGGATTTGCCTTTACAAAACTCAGATCGGTTTATCGTCAACGAACAAAAAAGGAACTTTCTGAATCAGACTTTGCTTCCTTTGGATTAGTTGACGAGGACGGTATGCTTACAAATGCAGGTGCTTTACTTGCAGATGAGTCTCCCATACGGCACTCTAGGCTGTTCTGCACCCGTTGGTATGGGTTGGATAAAGCCTCCGGTATTATGGAAGCTCTTGACGATAGAGAAGTCAGCGGAAGCCTTATCACGCTTTTGCAGGCGGGTGAGGAATTTGTCAATAACAACACAAAGAAGCGTTGGAAAAAGACAGGCAACGGTCGGATTGAAATGCCCGAATATCCCGAACGTGCGGTATTGGAATGTATCGTAAACGCTTTAATTCACCGCGATTATTTGATACTCGGCAGCGAGGTTCATATTGATATTTTTGACGACAGAATAGAAATTACATCTCCCGGCGGTATGCCTGACGGCTCAGCTGTTCAAAACCTGGACACCGACAATGTTATTTCCAAACGACGCAATCCCGTGATTGCCGACGTGTTCAGTCGGATGAACTACATGGAGCGCCGTGGTAGCGGTTTCAAGAAAATCAAGGACGATTATCACTTTGCCGTTAATTACCGTCCCGAATTAGAGCCAAAGTTTTATTCCGATATTTCTACATTCAAGGTCACACTGTATAACCTCAATTACAATGTTCCGGTTGAAAAAGTGGTGTTTGACTCCGAAAAAGTAGCGTTTGAACCCGAAAAAGTGGCGTTTGAACGACACCTTTCTGAAGCATCCGCAAATGCCCCTACAAAAGAAAAAGCAAGAGCATTGTTTGACGACTATGGATATGAATATGCGTTTAGCCGTTCTGATATAGTGAGGATGTTCGACATGGCTTCTTCTTCGGCGGGAAAGTTTATAACGAAGCTGAAAGATATGGGAATGATCGAAGCTGTCAGCGGTCAAGGCAAAGGCAAATATAAATTCGTCATACCAAAAGAATAAAGTTTATGCCCGCTATCAGCCATCAAGCCGATAACGGGCATTTCCTATTGACCCACTGACAACGGGTCAATATAAGTGGGCGGAAGTGGATACCCACCAAGAATCTATCATAACACCTTGCAATTTCATTCAAAAAGATGTACAATATTTAAAATAGAGAAATTGTATAACAAATGCACCCAGGAGGTCCCCATGAAAAAGATAGACGGTTCGCCGAAGAGTCTGAAACAGCTTTTGCAGAACACAAAGTATTCCATCCACTACTATCAGCGTGAATATATGTGGCAGAGGAAGCATATTGAGGAATTGATTGACGATCTGACGTCTGAGTTCCTGGACTATTATGTGCCGGGTGGCGACCGCCGGGATGTTCAGGATTACGGCGCATATTTCATGGGCTCTATCGTCCTTGCAGGCAGAGAAAACGCCATCATTGACGGACAGCAGAGGTTTTCTTCTCTTACGCTTCTTTTGATGTATCTTAATAACCGTCTCCATGCGCTCGGACAGAGCAATAGTCTTATTGAACAGATGATTTATTCTGAAGCCTATGGAACCAAGTCTTTCAATATCAATGTTGAAGAACGTGCGGATTGCATGAACGCAATTTTTAATGATACTTCTTTCGATACGACAAATGCCGGCGAGTCGGTACGAAATCTCTACGACAGGTATAATGATATTATTGACATATTCCCTAATGACGACATCACGGATGATATGCTTCTCTATTTCTGCGACTGGCTTGCGGAGCGGGTTTTCTTCATCGAAATAGTTGCGACCACCGAGCAGGATGCCCATAAGATTTTTGTTACAATGAACGACCGTGGTCTCAGCCTTACTTCAACGGAAATGCTGAAGGGCTATCTTTTGTCTGAAATCAAGGATGACTCAAAGCGCGAGAAGCTCAATAATCTGTGGAAAGACAAAGTTTTGCTTCTCAAAAAAGAAGATGACAAGGGCGACGAAACTTTCATCAAGGCTTGGTTGAGAGCGCAATATGCCGAGACAATCCGTGAAACAAAAGCCGGTGCGGTCAATCAGGACTTCGACCTTATAGGTGGCTCGTTCCACAAGTGGGTTCGAGACGAAAGGGACAAGCTCGGACTTGTCTCTACTGACGATTTTGAAAACTTTATCATGCGCTTTTCAAAGTTCGCAGACGTTTATATGAAGATCCGGGAAGCGGAAAACACATTTGCAGAAGAAACAAAGTACGTCTATTACAATGCTCAGGTCAATTTCACTCTCCAGCCGCAACTGCTCCTTGCTTCGATATGCTATGAAGACTCGTGGTCTGTAATTACCGAGAAGATGAATCTGGTTGCAAGGTTTATCGACCTTCTGATTACAGCTAGAGTGACAAATTATCGGTCGGTTGAGTACAGTACAATCAAAAATTACGTTTTCAATGTCACAAAGAATATCCGCAGATGCTCTGTTGATGAGCTGAAAAAGCGACTCAAATTGCAGTACGAGAATCTTTCATACAATCCTGCAACTGCTCTTCCTGAGCTTCGCCTGAACAGCTTCACCAAGAAGTACATAAAGAATATTCTTGCCAGAATCACAGGTTATATCGAGGAGCAGACGGGTGTTGCTTCGAACTACTGCAATTACATGAACACCCAGACCAAGAACCCGTTTGAAATCGAGCATATCATCACCGACCACTACGAGTGGTTCACCGATGAGTACGCCGACCAAGAGGAATTCAAGCGTTGGAGAAACAGCATCGGCGCATTGCTTCTTCTCCACAAGAGCATCAACGCCAGCCTTAATGATTCAAAATATGAGTACAAGCTCTCAAAATACTGCTCCAATGAGGGAAACATCTACACGGAATCCCTCGGCGATTCGGCGTATCAGAATAACCCCAAATTCAAAAAGTTTATCTCGGACAATAACCTGAATTTCAAGCCGTACTCTCGTTTCGGCAAAGCTGAAATCACGGAAAGAGTGCAACTCCTTGTGCAACTGGTGGAACTGGTTTGGAATGAGGGGATGTTTGAGGGGTGAATGATGTGACAGGCGGAACTATATGGCGTTATGACGCATGGTTACTGCATGGATGCCAATAATCGCATTTTATTGCCGAAAAGGTAAACTTATATCACTTCTCCACCAAATCCTCAACCGCACACCCAAACACCTTCGCAAGCCTGCGAACGGTGTCAACGCTCGCCTTGTTGATGTCTTTCCGCCGCTGTTCATACATCTGAATCGAACGCAGGCTGACGCCGGAGAGCTTGGACAGCTCGCTTTGGGAACAGCCGTACAACGTGCGAAAACGTTTCAGATTGGTTTCGGGGAACGTTTTGCGGACTATCTCGTCAACAATATCAGCGAACTTGGTGACGTCGGCTTCGTGCAGGGTTGGGTACATCCGGAGCAAATCGTCAAAAGAAACCGCCCTGAAAATCTCGCTGTACTTTCTGGAGGTGTACCACTGGTAGTACGCAACCGCCCAACCGCACCAGTATTCGGGAGAGCGGTCGTAATGGGGCTGTGGCTCGACGGTAAGCTCTTTTCCCGTCGTGTCTTTCACGCATTCACGGGCAATCTCAATCCCGCTTTTTCCGGCGAGATACGCCGGCTCGCCGTTTTCAATCCTACTGCAAACCGGACTCACGATAAGCATTTTAACAAAATCGCCACCGGGAATCTTGCAGTCGTTTACGGCATAATCGAAAGCCTCCCCCATCGAGGACATTGCGCTACTGAGGTAGATTTCTTGGTATGCGTGGGTCGTCATTTTTTATCCCTCCTCGAATGATGTCACGGACATAAAGCCCGTCGTCATCTTCTTCCGCCATCTTGAGATAAGAAGTATTTGCTTCGCTGTCACGGGTTTTCCGTAGAGAATAGTATGTGTCTTTTTCGGCGACTTCAAAGCCCTGATATTTCAGTTCGGAGAAAGCAAATTTTGACTTGATTACAACCTGTTCTCCCAACTTGCCCAACATCATCGCCTGTGCCAACTGGTTGACAGACAGGGCATTGTTCACGAACGCTTCCGCATAGTCAAAATAGGAGTCATCGGCACGATAGCCGGTTACGATGTCATAAGCGTTGACATTGACATAAAAATTATCAAGCAAATACTGCTTGGCTCGACCGGCGATGGGAGTCTTTATCGGAAAAACTCTGTGCCGAAGAAGAACGGCAATCCAGTTGAGGATGGTGTATTCCGGGCTGTTGAGATTCAGTACGTTCATGTATTCGGTGTCTATCGTGTAGCAGTTGCAGAAGCCATCGCTGAGAGAAGACACCGCCCACTCCTTTGCAAGCTCGGCACTTTCGGTGCAATAGAACCCAAGCCCGAAGTCGTTATGCTCTTTACCCAAACCAAATTCCGGAGCTACAACATTTCTGTTTGAACCGTGATATAACGTTAAGATTTTGCTCATGGAGATACCTCCCTTTCGGTTTCTGATTACATTATATCACTGTGGTGATATAATGTCAAGAGAAGAAAATTCCTTGCTTTATTTAGCTCGATGCTGTATAATACCTATATGCAAAATAATACCAAGAAACGGAGCCACCATGACCAAATACATTGATTTTTCATCCAAACACGACATCCTCATTGCCAACGGTGACGGGACTTATTCCCGCATGGACGAGCCATATTTCAGGAGCGAGCTTATTGCTCCGAACACATGGAAGGTTCTTTCGAGCGGCGACTACAGCTATCTTGTGGTGGGCGACGGTGTCGGAATTTCCATCGACTGCGGGTATGGTGCCGGAAACATCCGGGAGTATCTCGAATCGCTCTGCGGCGTGCCGGTTTCTTATGTCACAAATACTCATGACCACTTCGACCATTCGGCGAACAATGCCTATTTCGACATGGCGTTTCTGAACGAGAAGGCGAAGGAATTCGGTACGATTCCCTATGCGAGCTTTGCGGGAATAGATTTTCCGAGAGATTACCCCGTCACAATCATCCACGACGGCGATTTCATTCCTCTCAAGGATCGTGAGCTTCAGGCGTTCTCGATTCCCGACCATGCTCCGAGTTCGATGATGTATCTCGACCGCAAGGAGCGGATTCTCTTTTCCGGCGACGAAATCATGCCGATGGGCAAGCCGCTTAACGGCGGTCTGAAGAGCTGGATTGAGAACCTCGAAAAGATTAATGGGTATCGGAACGAGTTCGACGTGCTTTATGGTGGCGGTGGACGGCTTGAGAAGAAGCTTTTTGACGCTTTCCTTGAATGCGCCCGTTACGCTTGGAATCATGAGGGAGAACTACTCCCACCTCCAACTCCGAGGAAGCCGAGATTCACCCACGAAGACCCGGAAGGACTCGGTCGCA
This sequence comes from Oscillospiraceae bacterium, assembly GCA_021201235.1. GTDB lineage: Bacteria > Bacillota > Clostridia > Oscillospirales > Ruminococcaceae > Faeciplasma. The sequence goes on from JAJQFI010000008.1 coordinate 243,338, forward strand.
TCGTCTATGACCGCAGAATGCCCCACCCCGGAGACAGCGCAAGCTATCCCGATGAGCTGGAGACACTCCGGGAAAACCTCCGCCGGGTCGAATATGCCGGGACGAGCATTGTGTATGACTTGAGCAGGAAGTTTGAATAAACCAAGCCTCAGCTGATACCCGAATGGACATTGGCTGAGGCTATGTTTTTCACTTCTTCATCAAGTCCTCAAACTCTACGAAATCAAATACGTTTTTTAAGAGTTTAGGACAAATGGGCATCTTAAATAGTGCCAAAATCGTTGACATCCATCATAAAACCAAGTATAATATTATCAGTTTGTAATCAAGAGGTGACTGATATGGATTTTATCGCTGAGCTGACTGCTATTGCAAAAGAAAATGGCGGCATTATTGAAAACAAAGTTGCGGCTGGGCATGGGATTTCAAGAGCGATGCTTTCAAAGCTCTACAAAAAGGGCAAAATCAATCGCATTAAGACGGGACAGTATATCCTCCCTGATGATATTGAGGATGAACTGTTGTCGATAAGCAAGCGGTCGGAGTGGATTGTGTTTTCGCACGAGACAGCTCTGTTTCTGAATGGAATTTCGGACAGAACGCCGTTTAAGCACACTGTTACTGCACCTATTGGACATGGACAGTCGGCAGTATTGAGTTCCGAGTGCAAGGTTTACTATATTAAGGCAGACTGGTTTGACATCGGGAGAACCGAACTTAAAACCCCTGCCGGAAATCTTGTCCCATGCTATGACTTAGAGAAAACGGTTTGCGACATAGTCAGAAGTCGCAACAAAATGGGAACGGAGACTTTCTTGGCGGCATTGAAGCTCTATGCTGACTGCCCCAGAAAAGACCTGAACAAGCTCAATGATTACGCTACGCAGATGCACGTTGCAAATATTCTACGCCGGTATCTGGAGGTGCTTTTATGAGAGAAGCGATGAGCCTTAAGGCGAAAATACGCAATATTGCCAGGGATAAAAACATTCCTGCACAGGTAATTTTGCAGAATTATATGTTTGAGCGTTTTCTTGTACGTCTTTCAGCCTCGGAATACAAGGAGAAGTTTGTTCTTAAAGGCGGAATGTTGGTAGCCGCTATTGTAGGTCTTGACAATCGGGCAACGATGGATTTGGACACCACTCTGAGAAATCTTCCTCTGACACCAGAGATTATCCAAAGTGCTTTGGAACAGATTTGTGCGGTGCACTCTGACGATGATGTGGTCTTTGAGATTGGGAACATATCGCCCATCCGCAAGGATGACATTTACGGTGGCTATCGTGTGGCACTGACCGCCAAGCTTGATACCATAGTCACTCCTCTCAGTATTGATGTATCAACCGGCGATGCAATTACGCCACACGCAATTCGGTACAACTTCACCGAAATTTTTGATGAAGAAAAATCCTATGAGCTGTGGGCATATAACATAGAGACTGTATTGGCTGAGAAGGTTGAGACGATTCTCCGTAGAGGCGTGTTCAACACTCGTCCGAGAGATTTTTACGATGCCTATATACTCGCAACTACGCAAAAGTATGATAAGGCAGTCTTTGAAGAAGCCTTGAAAGCAACGGCAATTCATCGCGGAACAGTGGAGCAGATTGCGGATGTGGCAGAAATCCTCAAAACTATTGAAGAAAGCCGGGAGTTGCGAACACTATGGGATAAATATCGCAAGCAATTTGCTTATGCAGAAGGTATTACTTATGAGCAGATTATGGATGTTCTAAAGAGTTTGCTTGAGATTAAATAGAAGCATCCTTGTGCTTAAATCACTCTGATTAGTGTGATTCAAAAAGCACGAATAACTGAGTCTTTAAAAATACCTTTCCGGCAATAATCGCATTCTATTGCCGAAAAGGTAGAATTATATCTCTGCAAGCGTAGTCTCAAAATAAAAGTCAACCCTATTGACACTTGCAGAGCAACCACTATGAGGCGGATTTATTTTTATGTACCCTCGCCTTTCTCCTGTTGTCTCGCATCTTTCACGACCGCATCCAGCAGTTTCAGCTTCTGCTCGGTCGGGCAGGGCAGCTTGCGGAGTATTTCTACAGCGTGTTCGGCGTGGAAATGAGCAAGTTCTTCGGCAAGCTCGGCTTTGCCTTTTTCGGTTTTGGGTAAGTGCAGGAATACTTCCATCGGCTGTCCTCCTCTCGACAAATCATATGCACTCCGGCTTGTCCTGTATTTCGGGGACAATGTCAGTCTCGGTGTGTCTGACGATTATTTTTGCATCCGCCGGATAGTTCAGACTGATTGATGCAGGTCTTCCCAAACCTTGCTTTTTACGGACGATGAGCTTGCAGGACTCCAGCTCCTTGAAAGTTCTTGTGGTACACTGTTTGCTTCGGTGGAGCTTTTTCGCCGCAGATTCGACGGTGAAGTACAGTCGGATAGTTCCGTCCGGCTCAACATATCCGTTGACTTTGGAAATACTTGCACGATCCAGCAAGAGTGCATAGAGGACTTTTGCATCGTTTGACAGATCTTTCAGAGTCTCATCTGTCAGCAAAAATCTCGGCAAAGGTATGTATGAAGTTGCGGGGCTGTCTGTTTTAAATTTATAGAATTCTTTCATATATTCTCCGTTCTATCCATCCCATCAGGTCAGCTACTGATTGATAGGATTGATGATGACTATCTTGAGAGTTAGTTTTATTCTTATTGATTAGGGGATGAATTTCATCCGCCCAGAAGGTCAGGAAAACCATCGTCCAGAAATCCGGTTATGGAATGCTCTGGAGCATCAGGTTATCCGTGATCTGAAAAACCGTCGCTGGAGAATCCCGTTGCGGTTACGTTTGCTTTTTCATGTAATCCTTCAGAAGCTTCCAGATTTCTTCCTGACGGGCTTTCATGTCGGCAATGTCGTCATCATAGAAATGCCCGGTCTGGTTGATGCGCTTGCAGAGATGGTTGACGTTTGAGGCTACATTGCTGACCGCCGCCGCAAGCTTCTTCTGCTCGGTGTAATCAAGCTTGATGATGTACCCGTCAATCGCCATCTTGCGAAGATAAGCACTGAGATTGTGAGTGCCAATCTGTTGCATCTTTTGCCGGATTGACTGATGTTCCCGTTCGTCAACGTAAAACTCTAATCTGATTGGTCGTGTGCGATTTGCCATAGAAATTCTCCTTTCACTATACAACGGACGTTTTTCTGAGAAAGTGTCCCATCGAATTTGTATTTTTTGCCGTTAGAAAAACTCCTCCTACTTTACAACGGACAATTTTTCAGCGTTTGTTGGGGGTATACTCAGAAAAAATTTTTCTGAGTATGATTTGCGAAAACTCCCTCTACTTTACAACGGACATTTTTTAGCGAAAAATTGATACCTCCGCAAAGAAAATTTTTTCTGCAAGGATTTTTCGGAAAGATAAAAGCGAAAAAAAGAAACGCCCCGAATCGTGTAGTAATTCGGAACGTCGGGACGAGGGACGTATGAGATTTTTGAGAATAGCAAGCACAGCCGCTGTCCGGACAAACGGCGATTTTCGATTAAGGAAACCCTCCCCCTTAATCTTTAATTTTGCTTGTTGGGATAGTCACAAACCCTTGCTTTATTTGAAACAATACGATATAATATTTGTGAATAGTTCTATACATCGGCTTATAACGAGCAATAAAAGCGAGGTAAAATATAATGGCAGAAAAGAACAATGCAAACATAGGATTTGAAAAGCAGATTTGGGATGCGGCTTGTGTTCTTTGGGGACATATTCCGGCGGCAGAATACAGAAAGGTTATCATCGGACTTATTTTTCTTAGATACATATCGAGTGCCTTTGAGAAAAGATATGCAGAGCTTGTTGCCGAAGGTTATGGTTTCGAGAACGACCCCGATGCCTATCTCGAAGAAAACATTTTCTTTGTGCCGGAGGAAGCCAGATGGTCGAAGATTGCTTCTGCGGCTCACACTCCCGAAATCGGCACCGTTATCGACGATGCCATGAGAGCTATCGAGAACGACAACAAGAAGCTCAAGAATGTTCTCCCGAAAAACTATGCCAGCCCCGACCTCGACAAGAGGGTTTTGGGCGATGTCGTTGACCTTTTCACCAACATGGATATGGGCGATACCGAGGACAGCAAGGATCTCCTCGGCAGAACCTACGAATATTGTATTGCTAAATTTGCTGAATACGAGGGAACTAATGGCGGCGAGTTTTATACACCTGCAAGCATCGTTAAGACCATCGTTGCGATTCTTAAACCGTTCTCCAACTGCCGAGTTTACGAAATCTCCACACCATTTTCGATGCATCCAATTAGTGGTCTTTATGTCTGAATGCGGAAATTCACAAGTTCATAAAAGCTTGATACAAATCGGTGTTATCCGGTTATTTTTTTACGCAGAAAACAGCCTACCACATTCTTAATGTTAGTAGACTGTCTGGATTTAGGCTTTTATTTCCGTTCCATCCTTGAACGTAAATCGAATATCATCCTTGCTATAAACCGTAACATAGTCGACTAATGTGTACCAAGCTTCTTCGTTGAACTCGGTCAAAAGCTGTTGCTTGGAGCAAAGTGCTTTTTGAAAATCGCTTAGTGCAGCTCGTGTAATTTCCTTTTGACTAATCTCTGCCGTTACTTCTTCTAACTCCTTTTTTGTATTATTGTAACGCTCATACAAGGAATCGTAGCGTTTTTGGTATTCCGCTTGGTCGAGAGCTGTCATCGAATTTTCTTTGATAGCTTGCTGTACCAACTCTGTGACAAGCCTCAGCTCATCTTCAAGTTGCTCTTGTTCAGCAATGAGGTCGGTAGTATCATAAAGCTTGCCTTTGATAAGTTCGATATCGGCGATTACTGATTTTTTATTTTTCAACAGCTTGTTTACAGCTGATATAAATTTCTCAATAATCGCTTCATCTGTCAGGTGAGGAGTTTTGCACTTTGTGTCACCATAAGTTTTGCTGTTACACCGCCAAACTTTCCTTCGGTATTTATCATTGGAATGCCATACTTTCGACCCGTACCAGCTTCCACATTCGTCGCACTTAATTTTATGCGAAAAGGCATACAAACCACCGTGAGAACTTTTCTCTGCAGAATGCCTTTCGAACTCCATCTGTACCATCTCAAAGACTTCCGGGTCAATGATAGCTTCGTGATTATTCTCAACATAGTACTGAGGGATTTCGCCTTCATTGATTTTTTTCTTCTTTGTCAGGAAATCCGTTGTAAAGCTTTTCTGGAGCAAGGCATCGCCCTTGTATTTTTCATTCGTAAGTATGCTTCTTACCGTCGAAGTACTCCATTTTTCTTTTCCGGCAGGAGTCTTCACTCTTTCACGAGTAAGCTGTGTAGCAATACCGGTCGGAGTCTTTCCGGAAAGGAATAGCTGATATATTCTTCTGACAACGGTAGCTTGTTCCTCGTTGACTACAAGATTCCCATCAGGTCCTCTGTCGTAGCCGAGAAACCTCGTGAACGGAACTGTGACTTTGCCATCTGAGAATCGCTTCCGTTGTCCCCATGTGCAGTTCTCTGAAATGGAACGGGATTCTTCCTGTGCTAAAGAAGACATTATTGTAATCAGCAGTTCACCCTTGCCGTCAAAAGTCCAAATGTTTTCTTTTTTGGAGTAAATATAGTATGGAATTTCTTTTGATAATACAAGATATTGTGTGTAGAATTGAGTTTCTTGACTAAATGTTGTAGTATCGTCGAATGTGTTCAAGCGACTTTTGCCTATTTAAGCGACAAATAAGCGACAATTTTTAACCGCCTTGAGCGGTTTTCTTTTTGCCCTTTTCACTCTGCTTTGCGGAAAAGAGCCATATCTATGGCCTGCATTGCCTTTGCTTCACTCTCTGTGAAAACGTGGCTGTATGTGTCAAGCGTTGTTTTTGTGGTGGAATGCCCTAACCTGTCCGCTATAACTTTCGCCGTCACGTTGCTGTTAATCAATAGTGAAGCGTGTGTGTGCCGGAGTGAATGCAGATGTATTTCAGGCAGTCCCGCCTGTCTGCATACCTTTTTCAGCTTTACATTCAGATTAGAGCCTATTATATAGTTTCCGACTGAATTCGTGAAAACTGCGTCCGGCACTTTCCAAACGTCCGCCGCCTTGAAGCGTTCCAGTGCTTGCCTGTGCTTGTGTTCTTTCAGCAAGTCGATGATATACGGCGGCAATACAATACGCCGTTCGCTGCCCGCCGTTTTTGGTGTGTCCCTGACAAATTCCCCGTTCAGCCGTACCAGCGTATGACGGATATACAACAAGCCCGTCTGCAAGTCTATATCTTCCCAATGCAGGGCGCACAATTCGCCGGAGCGGATACCCGTTGCAAGGAACAGATTGCAGATAACTTCAAACTGGAAATCGGGCTGTTCATGCAGGGCATTCAGGAAAAGGCGGCTTTGTGCTTCATCAAAGAATTCTGCGGGCGGTGTGTCCACTTTCGGGGGCGTTGCCAGCTTGCAGGGATTGCGGCGCATAATCTCTTTTTTGACTGCCGCCGTGAAGATTGCGGACAGGTTCAGCTTGATTTTATTCACGCTTGCCCCTGACAGTCCTGTTTCCCCTGTACTGTCGAACAGTTTGTCAAGGGGCATTCCCATTGCCGCCGCCAGCTTTTCCGCCGTTTCCCGCCGCATGCTGCCCCGCATAAGGTTATACAGAGTAGATTTTTCAATCCCCGCCTTGTCTGCAAGCGCCTGACGGTTATAACCGTCCAAAAGCGACTTGTCTTTCAGTCTGTAATGCGTTTCAACATTGCCATTTCTAAGCAAATCCGCAAACAGGCTGTCGAGCATGGGCGGGGTTATATTTTTCAGTTTTTCACGCCCTAACACGGGCATGACGTGCCGTTCAATCTCTCCCCTGTAATTCTTCAATGTCTGCGGCTTTAAGACGGACGGTGCAACCGTTTCATAATACCACTTTTCCAGTTCCGCAAATGTGCGGTTTTCGTCAAGGGCTACATATCCCCTGATTTTTTCTTCCCATACCGCCGCATACTGCCTTGCCAGCTTTTCAGCCTTGCCAGCCGTTACACCGTTCGGCGGGCGGTATGTGGTGGTTTTCTTGCGCTGTCGCCCCTGTTCATCATAACCCATGTATGCGGTTATGGTGTAGGTATCGCTGCGCTTTCTGATACTTGCCATATATAGGCACCCCCTTTATAAATTTTCTTTCGCCTGCCCTAACCGTTCCAGCGTGAAGTCAACGGCATTCCCCATTTTATCATTGAATGCCTGCACGTTGCCGCTGTCGGAAAGCAGACCGGAAAGCATAGAAAGAACCGCCCTTTTGTTTACGCCTGTCAGAGCATGGAACGCAAACAATATGTCGCTGTCCTGTTTGCCGTATGTGTCATAATCGGCCTTTACCTGCTCAATCTGTGTCTGATTCAATGAGCCGCCGAACCGTTGTAACAGTTCAGTTTCCTGTATAAAAGCCGCCGTTTCTTCAATCCGCTTTGTTTCCTGACGCTGTGCTTCTACTATTAAAAGCCTGTCAAGGATGGAATGCGAAAAATTCAATGCAATCTGTTCTTCATACGTCCGTTCCGGCACGGCTTTTTCAGAGATTGCCACAATATCAGAATAGGAATATTCCCTATCTAATAAGGAAAGCGGCGAAATCTCATAGACCGCACACAGGCGGGAAAGCACGTCTAAAGACGGCTGCACTTTTCCATTCTCCCAATTCGTCAGGGACGTGGGCGCACAATCAAGCTGTTTAGCCACCTCTGACTGCTTCAAGCCCTTGTTTGTCCGCGCTTCTCTCAGTTTGTCACCAAAAGTTTTCATATGATATTAGAACCTCCTGTTCAATGCTCAACGATATTATAGCACATTCAATTTGAGTTTGTCAACAGGCGACGCACCTGAATTTATTTTATTTTTCCTGTTTGACATCTCAATTCCGTTGTGCTATAATAAACTCAAACAAATTGAGGTTCAGGGAGATAACGCAAAATGAATGAGAAATCAGCTTTGACGATAAAAGAAACTGCAAGGGAATACGGGTTCCCGGAATATGCTATCCGCACACTGGTAAAGCGCGGGGCTTTCCCCGTTGTCCAATGCGGCAACCGCTGCTATATCGTCCGCAGCGTGTTTGAAGAATATTTGCAAAAAGGGGGCGCGCTGTATGACCCAAAACTGTGAAATGACTTTATATGTGTCTACCGTCCGGGGACGAAAATCAAATACCAGCTATCCATATGAAGCAAAAATCACGGGTATTGAGGATTTAGCACGGGCGGCGGCATACGACCATGTAAGCACCCGTTACCGTGACGGCAAGAACAGCAAGGGCGCAGTTATCAGGGCGCACAGGGCGAACGCTGACTTTGACGAAGCAGACAACACCTGCATGGACTGCGACAATAAATAGGATAACCCCATGCTGCCGGATATACCGCCGGAAGAATGGAAAACCCCTGCTGACGTGCAGACGGCTTTCCCGGATGTAGCGTTCTATGCTGTGCCGTCCAGGAACAACATGAAAGAAAAAGACGGACTGTGCGCCCGTCCGAAATATCACTATTATTTCCCCCATAAAAGACCTGTTACCAGTGCAGGCGCATGGGCGGAAATGAAACAGCAAATTATTGATATTTTTCCGGCGTTCGATGATAACGCAAAAGACGCGGCGCGTTTTATGTACGGTGTAGAGGAACCACGGCCGGAATTCTATCCCGGTACCCTGTGCATTGACGAATTTCTTGCAAATCTGAAATGGGACAGGGAAACGGAACAGGCCTTGAACAGCCCTAAAAAGCGGACTGCGCCAAAATTCGGCGGCGTTATCCCCGTAGGACAGCGGAACAGCACACTTTCCCGGTTTGCGGGTACCGTGCTAAAGAAGTACGGCGCAGACGATGGAAAAGCCCTTGAAGCGTTCCAGACCGAAGCGGCGAAGTGTGAACAGCCTTTAGATGACAGAGAACTTTCTACCATATGGAACAGCGCCCTGACGTTCTACAACAATACCGTCAAGACCGCGCCTGACTATATCCCGCCGCAGGAATACGCCGCACAGGTATTTGCTCAAAGCCTTATCCCGTCCGACTATACAGACGTAGGGCAGGCGACCATGTTTGCGGCGGTGTATGGGGAAAAAGCAAAGTATTCAGACACTACAAAATGGATTGTATACGATGGTAAGAAATGGGACGAAAACGAAATCAGGGCGCAGGGACTTTCACAGCAACTGACAACCAGACAGCTTGAAGTTGCAACCAAACTGCTTGTAAACGCACAGGCAGAAGAAAATGCGACTGCTGCGAGCGGGGACAAGGAAGCGCACGAAAAGGCAAAAAAGGAAGTTGCCTTTGCTATGGGTTTTCGCTCATTCGTGCTTGGAGAGCGCAAAACATCACGCATTGCCGCCACGCTGACCGAAGCGAGGCCAACATTGCAGATTCCGGTTGACCTGCTGGACAAAGACCCCTATCTGCTGAATACACCCGCCGGAACGGTCAATCTGCAAACAGGCGAGATGAAAAAGCATGACCCCGCCGACTACTGCACCAAAATAACCGCCGTAGCACCGGGGACAGAGGGCGCAGACCTGTTTTCCGACTTTCTGCGCCGTGTGACCTGCAATGACAGTGCGCTGGAAAGATGCTTGCAGGAAGTCGCCGGAATGTGCGCTGTCGGTAAGGTGCTAAGGGAAAACCTGATAATTGCATATGGCGAGGGCGGCAACGGGAAAAGCACCCTGTTCAACCTGCTGTCCCGTGTTATGGGCGATTATGCGGGTGGCCTGTCCTCTGACGTACTAATCACAAACAACCGGAACAACAAGAAACCGGAATATGCGGAACTGCGGGGAAAGCGGCTTGTGATTGCGGCGGAACTTGAAGAAGGCACCCGGCTTGATACCGCTACCGTCAAGAAACTGTGCAGCACCGACCCCATACGGGGCGAAAAAAAGTTCAAAGACCCGTTCGATTTTGTCCCGTCGCATACCGTTGTACTGTATACAAATCACCTGCCAAAAGTTGGAACCATTGATAAAGGCACATGGGACAGGCTTGTGGTGGTGCCGTTCAACGCCAATCTGCGCGGCATGAAAGATGAAATATACAATTATGCCGACTATCTGTTTGACCGTGCCGGGGGGTGCTGTCCTGTCGTGGATTATCGAGGGCGCAAAGCGGTTTATCGCCAATCAGTACAGGATTGACCCGCCGGAATGCGTCAAGCGCGCCTGCGAGGAATATCGTGCGTCAAATGACTGGCTGCATATCTTCCTGACAGAATGCTGTGAAGTATCGCCGGATTATGAGGTTATGAGCGGCGCACTGTATGAGCGTTACAGGAACCATTGTGACGCAGTTCGCAACTACACGCGTCACCCGGCGGACTTCAAGAAAGCTATGGAACAGGCGGGATTCTTCTATAAGAAAGACAGATACGGAATGCACGTTCACGGCCTGTGCCTGAAAGCAGAGGAATTCCACAAACTGCCAGACGATGAACCGACACCCTTTGACGATTAGTGCGTCAGGGGGCGCGGTGTGACGGGTGTGACGGATGTATGGGAACTTTTCTAAATTAAAAAATCGTTCCTTCAAGGGAAGTTTCCATATACCCGTCACGTCCGTCACACGCCTGACGCATCCCCCCCGCCTGACGCAAGAGAGCGACCCGCAAAAGACCGGTGCCGGAGTTCATTTTTCCCCCGCACGGCAAAATAATTTTCACAGAGAGGAGCAAGAGCATGAACGCATTACAAAAGCTGTTCAAACGGAAAACAGAACCAGCACAGGGCATTTCCCTTGAAATACAAAGCGGTTTTACCGCCTTCTCCGGGACGGCATACGGGAGTGCGGCATTCCGGGGCGCAGTTGACGCTATCGCACGGCATACGGCAAAGCTGCAAGCCCATTGCGACCGGGCGGGCGTGGAAAACCTGCTGCAAAACGCCCCTAACCCCTATATGACGGCCTATGACCTGCTGTATAAAACGGCAACGGCGTATTATTCCACAAATAACGCCTTTATCCTGATACAGCGTGACCGGGATATATCGGCATTCTACCCGCTGACCCCTGCAAGCGTGGAATTTATCGGAGCGCAGGACGGCACAATTTATGCCCGCCTGATATTCGCAGACGGGAAAGACGTGCTGCTGCCCTATGCTGACCTTATCCACCTGCGCCGCCACTATTCCACCAATGAACTATTAGGGAGCGACAACGCGCCGCTGTACCCCCTGATTGATACGGCGCACACGCTGACAGAAGCAACCGGGGCGGCGGTCAAAAATGCAACGAATATCCGGGGCGTATTGAAGTTTACGAGCCTTGTAAACCCTGCGCAGGTGAAAGCGGAAAAGGAACAGTTTGTTTCCGACTATTTCAACCCCACTAACAACGGCGGCATTGCCGCCACAGACCAGCGGTTTGAATTCGTCCCCACGGCGCAGACGGCCTATAACGTGCCGTCCGAACTGACGGAAAGTGTAAACAAGCAAATCTTTGCCTATTTAGGCGTTTCCCCGAAAATTGTCGCCGGGGAATACACAGAAGATGAATTTGCGGCGTTCTATGAAAGCCTGATTGAACCGCTTGCAATTCAAATGAGCCTTGAATTCTCTCGCAAATGCGGCGCAGAAATCAAGTTCACGGCGGAACGGCTGGAATTTTCCAGCGCGGCGACCCGCATTTCATTACTAAGGGAATTACTGCCGTTCGGCGTAGTTTCAATAAACGAAGCACGGCGTTTATTATCCCTGCCGGAAGTCCCGGACGGGGAAAAGCGCCTGCAATCCCTAAACTATGTGGCCGCAGACAAAGCGGACGCATACCAACTGGAAGAAAGCGAGGTAAAACAGAATGCAGAACCAGACGCAGACACGGGCGTATAATGTCCGGGCGGCTGAAAAGCCGTTAATCGTAGAGGGGACAGCCATTGTATTTGACAGCCCCGCCGAAATGGGCGGCTATACAGAACGCATTGCAAGGGACGCGCTGGACGGCGTAGACCTTGACAATATCGCCCTGTTAATCAACCATGACGGCCGGGGGATTCCCCTTGCAAAAAGCCCGAAAACGCTGTCCCTGACCGTGACAGACACCGGGCTTGAAATGAGGGCGGAACTGCCCGACACGGAACAGGGGCGCAGCGTTTATGAAGCAGTTCGGCGCGGCGACCTGTCGGAAATGTCATTCGCCTTTGACATCGGAGCGCAGGCCTATGACGAACAGGCGCGGGAACGCACTATTACACAAATCGCAGCGGTTTATGAAATCTCTATCGTAAACCGGGCGGCATATCCACAAACCAACGTACAGGCGAGAAACGCCGGAAAGGAAAACACTATGAACAATTTTAGCCCCATCGAAAGCGCCGTCCTGAATGCGGCGCAGGCCACCCCGAACACCCACGCAACCCCGGAATACCGCAGCGCATTCTTTAAGAAGCTGTTAGGGCGGGAATTGACCGAAAGCGAAAACCGCGCCTTTGCAGCGGCGCAGGCGGAAAAGCGGGCGGACAGCTTTAACATCCTGTCGAACAGCGCCGCCGTTATCCCCACGCAGACCCTGAATGAAGTCGTGAAGCAGGCGCGGGGCGTAAACGGGCTTTACAATGAAGTGCGCATTTTCAATGTACCGTCTAATCTGTCCGTGCCTGTCGGCACCCCGACTGACGCGGCAAGTTGGCACGTTGAGGGCGCAGCGGTTGACCGTACCAACGTAACGACTACCGCCGTGACGTTCAGTGGGCTGGAGCTTATCAAGGTGCTGTCTATGAGCGCCGCCGCCCGCCGCATGGATATTGCCTCCTTTGAAAGCTATATCACGCAGGAACTGCGCAGTTCCATTGCGGACGCTATCGGCGCGGCTATTGTCGAGGGAACCGGGAACGGACAGCCCACGGGCATTCTGTCTGGTATCGACTGGACGGACGATAACACCGTTTCCGGCGTGACCGCTGACGGCCTGCTTGCGGCAATCGCCTTGCTGCCCGCCGGGTATGCAGGCGGCGCTAAGTTCGCTATGAGTACGGCGACCCTGTTCGGGCAGGTGTACCCCCTGAAAGACAATGACGGGCGGTATATCTTCACGGACGCAGAGAGCGGCGGGGTGCGCCGTCTGTTCGGTTTCCCCATCGTCCTTGACGATAATATCCCGGCGGGAACCGTGATTTTCGGGAATTTCCGTTATTATGGCGTAAATATCCCGCAGGGCGTAGCCGTTGAGGTTAGCAGGGAAAGCGGCTTTACCAGCGGCCTGATTGACTTTAGGGCGCTGTGTATTGCAGACGGAAAGCCCATCGTCCCCGGCGCATTCGTGAAAATCGAAGCGGCCGCAGCGTAAGGAAAGCGGGGTAAACGGCAATGTTCAGTATTGAAGAAGCACGGAATATCCTGCGAATTGACGGAACGGACAATGACAGCGAAATTGAAGCCCTGATTGCGGCATTGCCGGATTATCTCTACCATACAACGGGGTACAGGACAGACGGGGATTATTCCCCCGTTGCCCTGACCGCCGGGCGGTTCATTCTCTGGCAATGGTACTATGGGGAGAACGCAGACACAGAAAAAAATTCAGCGGGTTATTGACTGTCTGCTGAAAGCCCTATCAGCGGAGCGTGAACTATGACGCAGAAACAATTTTACCGTTCTAAGCAATGGAAACGTCTTTCAAGGGCGTTCCTGCTGTCAAAGAATTATATCTGTGAACGGTGCGGCGGTCCCGCTGAAATCGCCCATCATAAACAGTATATCACCCCGGCGAATATCAATGACCCGGAAATCACCCTGAATGCAGATAACCTTGAAGCCCTTTGTCTGGAATGCCATAACAAAGAACATTTTGGACACGGCGGCGCGACTGCATGGGGGCTTGCGTTCGATGAATACGGGAATTTAATCCCATCACAGAAAGAGAGGAATTCACTATGAACGACACAAATTATTATGCAGAGCAGTACAGGGCGCAGAGGACGCTTGAAAGGCTTGTCAATCTCCTGCGCAAAGATATGAACGGACAGCTGCAAAACAGCTATGCGACCGAAAAATTACAGCGGCTTGCGGCGGTATACGTCCCCGCGCAGCTTGCCCTGCTGGAAATTCTGAAAGAGGGAAACGAGGTGGAACAAGATGAATGAACAGCTTGATTTTCTGAAAGCACAAATCACCCTGCTGGAAAAGCGCATAAACGCCTGTTCCGGCGAAGCTGACAGCAAGGAATATGCAATCCTGATGAGGTTATACCTTGCCGCCGTAAAGGAATATAACAGCCTTTGCGCAAAAGAGGAACAGCCGCAGGACAGTGACCCGCTGCTTGCCTTTGCCAACATGGGGGATTGACCTATGAACTATATCGCAGAGTATAACGCCATGATAGAGCGGGGAGAAATCCCCGCCTGTCGGCGTATCAAAGAAGTATATGCACGGCTGGCCGCAGAGAGCCAAACGCCGGGGCGGTATGTGTTCGATGAAGCACGGGCAACCCGGCCGATTGAGTTTATAGAGCGGTTTTGCCGCCACTCTAAAGGCGAATGGGCGGGACGGCCTGTGCGTCTGGAATTGTTCCAGAAAGCATTTATTCAAGCCCTGTTCGGCTTTATCGACCCGGAAACAGGCCTGCGCCGCTACCGTGAAGCATTCTTTCTTGTGGGGCGCAAGAACGGGAAAAGCACCCTGCTTGCGGGGCTTGCCCTGTATATGCTCATTGCAGACGGCGAGGGCGGCGCAGAGGTATACAGCACGGCGACCAAATATGCGCAGGCGCGGCTATTGTTCGATGAATGTCATAACATGGTGAAGCAGTCGCCGGAACTGTCGAAGCATATCAAAAAGCGGAAAACAGACCTGTATTATATACCGACCATGAGCAAATTACAGCCGCTTTCCCGGAATTCGGACAGTCTGGACGGATTGAACGCAAGTTTTGTTATCATGGACGAGCTGCACGGCATAAAAGACAGAAACCTTTATGAAGTCATGCGTCAAAGCCAATCAGCGCGGCGGCAACCGCTGCTTGTAATGATAACAACGGTGGGGACGGTGCGGGAATGTATATTTGATGATATGTATAGCCACGCCTGCGACGTTGCAGACGGCGTTATCACTGACAATAGCTTTTTGCCCGTGCTGTATGAACTGGACAGGCGGACAGAATGGAGCGACCCCAGCGCATGGATAAAGGCAAACCCATCTTTAGGGCATATCAAAAAGCTGGACGATTTACAGCTAAAGGTGGAACGGGCAAAGCAAAGCCCGAACGACCTGTCCGGGGTGCTGTGCAAAGAATTCAATATCCGGGAAACCGTACATTCGGCGTGGTTATCCTTTGACGCTATCAATAATACAGATACTTTTGACCTTGAAGAATTCCGGGGCGCGTACTGTATCGGCGGCGCTGACCTGTCAATCACAACTGACCTGACCTGCGCAAGTCTGCTGTTGATGAAGCGCGGGAGTGATAAAAAATATGTGGTTCAAATGTACTGGCTGCCCGCTGACAACCTGCAAGAGCGCGTCACACAGGACAAAATACCCTATGACAAATGGGCAGCGCGTGGTTTACTGCGCCTGTGCGCGGGGAATTCCATCAATTACAGCGATGTAACAGCGTGGTTTATGGAAACGGTAAAGCAATATGACCTTTTCCCGGCGTGGGTATATTATGACAGCTATTCCGCGCGGTACTTTGTGGAAGAAATGCAAATGCAGGGCTTTACAATGGTGCGCTGCATTCAGGGGGCGAAAACGCTGTCCCTGCCCATGCAGATGTTAGGGGCGGACTTGCAGGCGCACAGGGTCATATACAACAATAATCCTATCCTGAAATGGTGCCTGACGAATACAGGCGTTCAGACCGACCGGAACGGCAATATTGTACCGATAAAGAACCAAAGCCCCAAACAGCGTATAGACGGCGCGGCGGCACTGCTTGACTGCTATGTGGGGCTTTATGAACACTATAACGAATACACGGGGGCGATTTAATATGAAGCTGAAAGACAAGAAAATTGAAATCCTTGAAAAGACCTATACCCATGACGCAGTAGGAAACAGCATTGTTTCCTATGAACCGATAACTGACCCCATATGGGCGTATTTCCGGCAACTGTCCATGAAAGAGTTATACGGCGTTACAACGCAGGTTGAAGAACAGGTGCTATTTCAAATCAGCTACCGCACGGACGTAACCACAAACCATGTAATCAGCTATAACGGCCTGCAATATGAGATTATCCGCATTGACACGTTCGAGGGGTACAAAACAGACCTGACGCTGTATTGCAAGCGGAAAGAATAACAGAAAATCAAATATGCTGATGAATTTCTGTTATAATTTCTTCCTGTTCCTCTGCGGTCATTCCGATTGCGTCCAGCGCTTCACGGGTGCCACAGTCCGGGCAAATGGGCGTTGTATTGTCCACCCGTGACAGCGCAGGGCGGCCGCTGTACTCTTTCCCGCATTTAGGACAACGGGCAAGCACAGGTTCCCCTGCGTCCATGCGGGCAAGCATAGCGAGGTTTTCACCCGTTTCTGTAATGTCCTCTGTTCTCTCACAATGCGCCGTTGCATTCGGGTATTCGGGGATTTTGATTGTATAGCCGTTTTCGTCCGGCGTTGCTATAATGTGATATGGTTTTGCCATGATAATATATCGCCCTTATTCATTTATCAGTGAAACAATCCAGTTTAGCCAGCCTTTTATGCTGGAAGCACGGCGTCTGAAAGTTTCATCACTATTTACTTTATACAGCCCGGATTCTTTCATAACTGAAACAATATCATTCATCGGCGGCATAACTCCACAGCGGAAATATAACCGCAACGCTTTGTTGAAAGCACCATGGGACAAAATACAACTGCAAAGCGCAAGTTGACGTTGCTTATAATTTAAGGCAAGAATTTTTCTTCCTGTTGTGCTAATCGAATAAACGGGCGTCCTTCCCTCTGTTTCTTTTTCCAGTAGACCCAAATAACGAGCTGCGTCTGTATAATAATTTGTCTGACGCGAATCAAAATCATACTGTTCCGTAACATTAGAGCGGCTTAACCTGTGTTCGCAAACTAATTCGCACAAATTGATGACACGTTCAAACTTGTCCGCTTGCGGGAAAGGAATTTTTGGTTCTTCCACCACTTGAACAGAATCCAATACATTTTGAATATCTGACACAGAAATTGTGGTATCCTCAACAGAATAATTCCGCTGTTTAATCATCTTTAATGAACTGTAATTTTGCTCATCTTCAAAAGCATATTCATACAGCCTGTATATACCATTAGAATATACAAGAAAAATCGGCCTGACGGGTTTTGTTATACGGCCTTGCCATACACGAAACGGGTAGTATAATTGCCTAATCAAAAAGTCCTCTGACAAATCCCGCTTTGCTTCAAACAATGCCAGACTGTCGATCCCCTCATATGCTGCATCAATTTCAATCTGGGAATTGCTAACATTAACCTGCCGGGTACCGCCATTTATTGTATCTCCAATAAAAAATGAAAAATCTCCTGACCCCATTCGCCCGGAAACAGTGGCAACAATATTGCTATCTTCCATGAAATCGGCGATAATACCCGCTGCAACAGCACAATTCAATGCGATTGCTTCGCTTGGGATGTTGTTGCAATCTAAACTTTGTATGTAAGACGGCAATGGAACCTGTGTAATGGGCGAATTATTCTCTTCAAAACTATGGTATGCGTCAAAGTGTGAGATAACATAATCACCACGAGTTATAGGAAGAATGGCCAGCTTGTTTTTGGCAAAAAGTTCCGGCAAATTTACTGTGTGGTCAAACTTGGCCATTAAACGCGGTTCACGGAATTCTTTTATCTGTGCAGCAGATATATTGAAAAATCCGTCCGTTTCTACATGATGTAAAATATCATATTTTTCAAATAACTGTCCCCACGCTTTATCATTTAAGCCTGTACTACTCATAGTTTCTCACCACCACTTCATCAACGTCGCCGCGCTTACTTGCAACGGAATTTATTGCACGTTTAGCTTGAACAGTAGTAATATTGTAAGCTGAATACTGTTCCATAATAAAAGCAGTTGCAGAATTAGAGAGCATGAATTTAATTCCTCGTTTATCCAGTTCATCACAACATTCACGCAGTCTTATTTGGTCCTGTTTTGAAAATCCTCCTTTTGAATACCCCGTAAAACTTGCAGTTTCAGAAATGGGGTCATACGGCGGGTCTAAATATACAAAAGTTCCTTTTTTTATCGTCCCCAATATTTCCGCATAATCCACCGAAGAAAAATGAATTGTTGCAGAATTAAAATAAGCATTGACCGCACGGAGAACAGGCTCATTTACAATATTCGGGTTTTTATAATTTCCGAAAGGAGAATTAAATTCGCCTGCATTATTTACGCGGTACAATCCGTTATAGCACGTTTTGTTCAAGTATAATATACGCGCCGCTTTTTGCACCTCGGTCAATGAAGCATATTTGTCCGGGTTTCTATCCCAATCCCGGACGGCGTAAAAGAAATCTGATTCATTCTTATACTGCTTCAATTCTTCAATCAGTTCTTCTACACTATCGCGGATAACGGTGTATACACATATTAAATCGCTGTTTATATCATTAACATAGGCAGTATTCGGCTGCAAGTGAAAAAGCACAGCCCCGCCGCCTACAAATGGTTCGCAGTATGATGTTATTCTATTCGGCAAAAGGGGCGTAAATGTTTCTATTAGTTGCCTTTTTCCACCGACCCATTTCAAAACAGGCGCAACCAGCTTGTTTTTCTTCATCAGTAGCACCCCTTTCTTCACATACTTATACAGTATTATTGTAGCAGACAAGCCCCCAAAAAGCAATGGACGAACTGTGAATTTTTCGTCTTTTCACACTGCCGCTTATTTTCGAGTATCTGCGAGTATCGTTTAGCAGATTTAAGCGACAAACAAGCGACAAGCGACAAAATAGAGTGTTAGAAAACCGCGAGAAACCACAATACATTGTGTTTTACTCAAAGGAAAACGCCCATATACGGGATATGAGCGTTTCTTGATTTACTCTTTTTCGAAGAATACTGGAATGTTTTTACTCTTAAGCTGGCGAATGTACTTTAAGCAGTCTAATGTGTTCCTAGCAAACCTGCTAATTGATTTCGTTACAACCATATCAATTCTGCCTTCCATACAGTCATCAATCATTCTGCTAGGCTATTTATTAATTTCTCACTTCGGCTTGTAATCCTCACGCTCAACTACTACTCTGCACTCTTTCTTGTAACAAGCAATCGCATACTTCCAAAGCGTTCTCATGCCATCGGATTTGAGCTCCGCGGTGTAGTCGTTGTCATTTATCTGCTTGATTGCGTTCTGGCATTCGCTTTCAAACTGAGCGTTCTCGGCATACTTCACCTCGATGATTATGCCAATTTCTTCCTTCTCAATTTCAGCAGCGATGTCGTAGTAGCCGTTGCCGGACTCACCGTTGGAGTCCACACTCCAACCGTCTTTATAGCTGAGGATTCCAATAAGCAGACCGTGATAGAAGCTTTCTTTAAACGACTTTTTGACTGCCGTATCTCTGATACTAATGGTCTTCTCCATGAAGTCATTGAACAACCTCTCAACTTCCTCAGCATTGCCGGTTTTCAAGGCATCGCAGAAGTCAGTGACCATTGCACCGTCCTGAGCAACTTCTTTTTCAAACATACTCAGAACCGAATCCCTGAAGATAGTCCTGACCTCTGTATTCGGAATAGCGAGGCGAACGACATTTCCCATCAGCGTTTCGCTCTGAGTGAGATAACCGGTAGCATACAAGAGACTCCACATATTTTCAATGTTGTCATACATCGTGTCATATGTGAGTTGCTCTTCAATCTTCTTCTGAACAGTGTCGCCGGAGATGAGCCTTTCAATCTGAGTTTTGGTTACCCCGTCACTCATTCGCCCAATGAATCTCTTTAGTTCTTCGTTACTACTGGAATTTGCCCAATAGCACTTAGGAGCACGGTTAATGTCACTCCGCAACTGGTCACACCAGTTTATTACATCCCATGGATTATACATATTAGCTCGACCAATCTTGTACCCATCGTACCACTCTTTAGTTAAATCATAGTACTCCGAAAGGTCATAATACGCCAGCATTTCTTTGACTTCTTCGTCAGTGAAACCAAACTGTTCATCACATTCTGCGTTAAGAAGTGTGTACATTTTAGCGTTGTTGAAACCAGAGATAATGCTGGGTCTTGCCACACGAAGGCATCCCACTAACACTGCAAACTCAAGACTTGAGTTAGTTTTAATTCCTTGATGGAACATTCCGTGAATTAGCATTTCCATCTTATGATAATAGCCATAACGGTTTGCTTTTTCTAGTGGAACATCATAGCCATCAATGAGAACGATAACTTTCTTCTTAAAATGTCTCTCAAGAATTCTTGTAAGGAAGAGTATACTGGATATTATAATGATGTCACTCATGTTTCTATCCATGAGTGTGGATAATATAGACTTATCCGATTCGGATAAATTAGGACTGTCCAAAAGGAAACTGAACCTTCTCACTTCCCTACTTATAACACAAGCAATCTCTCTGCGAGCGTCTTCATAGTTTAGACAATCAATCATATCTAAATTTATGGCAACAACTGGGTACTGTCCCATGTACCTATTGCACAGTTCGGTTTCATTTGAGATGGCTAACCCATCAAACAAACTCTTATCTGTATCCAACTCAAAAAAGTATTGGAGCATACTCAAGTTCACAGTACTCCCAAAACCATGAGGGCGAGTGAAATGGTTGACTTCTCCCCAATTGCTCAGTAACTCCTTTATCATGCCTGTTTTATCTACATAGTAAAAATCTCCGGAAATCATCTCAGCGAAATCTACTATACCAATTGGCAATTCCTTTTTGCACATATAGCTATCCCCCACGCGATTACAACGCTATTTTCATGCATGTAGCCTAACGTGACATCAGCGCCACAGTCTCAACATGAGCCGTCCTCGGGAACATGTCGAACGGCTTGTATCTCACTAATTCATAGCCCGATTTGGCTAAGATATTCAAATCCCGGGCACAAGTGGCAGGATTGCAGGAGATATAGACGAGCTTCTTCGGAGCCATTCCGGAGATGACATTAAGGGTCTCAATATCACAGCCTCTTCTTGGCGGGTCAACAATGACGACATCCGGCTTCACGCCTTCCCTGCTCAGCTTTTCGGCGACTGTTCCGGCATCTCCGGTGAAGAACTCGGCGTTTGCAATACCATTCATCTCGGCATTTCGCTCGGCATTTTTGATTGCCGCTGGGACGATCTCTACATCTATAAGCCTTTTGACGTTTTGTGCCATTGAAAGACCGACCGTGCCGATTCCGCAATATAAATCAAGAAGCGTCTCGCTCCCATCGAGATTTAAAAACTCTTTTGCCGTATTATAGACGTTTTCTGCGGCTTCAGTGTTGACCTGATAGAACGAATGAGGAGAAATCTCGACCGTCACGCCGCACATTGTGTCCCGGATTGTTCCGCAACCGTAAAGGCATATGTCCCTATTGCCGAGAATCACGTTTGTATTTGCAGAGTTGATATTCAGAAGAACTGTTTTGATTTCGGGAAAGTGCTTAGACAGAACTTCAACAAGCCTGTCAAAAAGCTTGGTCTCTTTCGTACATACAAGGCTCAGCATTATTTCGCCGGTATGGAACCCTCTGCGAAGATAAATGTGGCGGAAAAGTCCCCTACCTGTTTTTTCATCATAGACAGAAATATTATTCTGATTGACATAATCTATAATCGCACTACAGATTTCGGTGAAGATTTCCGGTTGTAAAAGGCAATCGGAAACCGGCACAACCCGATGAGACCTCGGCGAAAAGAATCCACAAAACGCTTCCCCATCCGTATTTGACACCGGAAGCTGAACCTTATTGCGATATCTGTTGACCTCGGGGCTTCCTACTATCGTCTCGGGCTCAAGCTCGAAGCCCCCAATGCGTTTGAAGGCATCCCTTACAGACTGCTCTTTTGCACAAAGTTCGGCTCCATAGGAAATATGGCGGTAAACACAACCACCACAGGTACGGACATTGCAATCGGGCTCCACTCTGTCTTTGGAAGCCTCCAGAAGCTTCTCGATTTTAGCATAGGCATAGGTCTTATTGACTTTCAGAATTCTTGCCAAGAACTTGTCGCCTATCGCAGTATCAGGCACGAAGATAGCCATTCCTTCGTATCTTCCGATTCCGGAGCCTTCGGAGCTGAGAGCGTCGATACTAAGCTCAATAATATCATTCTTATTCAGCATTCTTGTCACTTCCCGCTGATAAATAATTCCTTATTCTGTCAAAGCACCTGTTGAGTATATCAGTATGTACAACACCGGTTTTATCAAAAGCTGTCGATTCAACGGTGAATGTGAAGTCCTGCTGTTTTTTACTTCTGATATAATCGAAGAACTTATCGAAATCCACACGACCTTCGCCGATTGGAAGCACTCTGAGATTGCTCCAGTCCTTATACCCTCCGCCGTAATCGTTGACATGATAGTGCCTGATATTATCTTGAAGCCATGAGTTCCCATCATCATACAAAAGCTCTTCCTGACAGTGAAACGCCGCCATCTTGGTGTCGAAAACAAATCCGGCATCGGGATATTCTTCGTAAACTCTACGCAGATTAGTAATAGGGTCATTGACATTGCAAACGACGTTTTCAACAAGAAGCAAGAGTCCATATTTATCGGAGATTTCACGCAGGTATTTGTAACCGGCGATATTGTTTTCAATACGGCTGTCCGAAACCAAGCCGTTCCATAAATGCAGGACAAGCTTTTTCGCTCCTACACCTTTTGCGATTTCGCAATTCAGTTTGAAGTCGCGCTTTGCCGATTCCAGATCTTCATCAGTACCACTGCTCAACAGCTCGCCGATATGCTTCTCACAATGGATTACGGGAATATTAATGCCAATGTCTTTTGTAAAGCCAATCAGCTTGTCAGTAATCGGATACCAGTCGGGATATATCATAAGCTCGAAGCCGTCGCAATTCAGCTTCGGTGCGAGGTCTTCAAGAAGTGTGTAATTCCTGTTATTGGGTCGCCCTATCAGAGCGCCTGTAGAACAAAGTATTGACATATTCCACCTCAGATTAAATCAAGAAGCTTGCCGGCTTCTTCTTTTCTCGAAAGAACCGTGTCGAAGTGCTTGATGTACTCAAGCGGATATTTCGGATTGAAGAAACGGTTGAGGCGATCGCCGTCACCCTGTGACAAAACAAGCTTCGTTGTTCCTCCCGCACCGACGGACAGAATTGTCTGCACTTCTTCCATGATGTTGATGTTATAGATTCCGGCATAACCGTCAAGAGTCCAGCCGATATTTTCCTGATTGCCGAGCTGATTCTTCTGACGATAGAGATAATAAGGGCTGTAGCCGGCACTCATGAGCTTTTCAGTCGAGTACTTTATCATCTTCTCACAAAGCTCACCGTCGCCGAGGCTTCGTCCTGCCATAAGCTCCGATGCACGCTTGATTGAAAGGGCGTGAACGGTTATATTTTTAGGATTAAGTGCCATTACTCCGTCAACCGATTTTGTAAAGCTTTCAATCTTGTCATCTGGAAGCCCCGCAATCAAATCGACATTAATTGCCTTGAAGCCTTTCGATTTTGCAAGCTCATAGCTTGAAAGAAACTCACTGACGGTGTGGCTTCTGCCGATGGATTTCAGGACTTCTTCATTGAGGGTCTGCGGATTGATGCTGACTCTGTCACCGCCGTTAAGCTTGATTACGTCAAGCTTTTCGGATGTTATCGTATCGGGTCTGCCTGCTTCAACAGTATATTCACGAACATGTGACAGATCAAACGATAAAGCAATTTGCTTCATTATCCTGTCTAAATCTTTTGCTTCTATGGAAGTGGGTGTCCCGCCACCGAAATAGACCGTATCAAGTATCAAGCCTTTATTCTTTACAAGCTCTCCGGTATACGCTATTTCTTTGCAGAGCTTTTCGACGTATTCGGGCATAAGCTTTCTGAAGCTTCCGACCGTCTGAGAGATGAATGAGCAATATGTACACCTTGTCGGGCAGAACGGGATATCCACATAAAGGCTGAACGAACGCTTTGGCATGGCAGAAATTACTGCATCCTGATTTACGGCTGTCTTCCAACCGATATTTATCTTCTCATCAGTCATGAGATACCTGTCAGCAAGATATGCAGAGGCTTCGTCAAAGCCGAAACCTTTTGCTCGAAGTTTATTTATAAGCTTGACCGGGCGGACGCCAGTAAGTATTCCCCACTCCGGCGATATACCGGTAAGCGCTCTCAGGCATAAAAACAAGAGCTTTCCGAGCTGAAACTCGCACTCATCGTCATAATTCTCTATATCAGAAGAAAGTGTCAGGCTTTCGGAAGCCACTTTTCCATCTAACGTAACGGCGACTTTGAGAAGTTCGCCGGTTCTTTCTATCAACGCAAAGTTATCGTTCGGGAGTTCCGCATTCTCTTCTGTATCCAAAAATATAAAGCCGAAGCTTTGCGCAGGGAAAAAGAGCTTCGAGACAGCCTCGAGCTCATACTTAAAATCATTTCCCGAAAATACAAGTGTAAACATCAAAAATCAACCTCTGAGCGCACCCAAGTACGGATTTTCCAGAAGCTCGGAATATAAATCCGTTTCCGGTCCGTGTCCAGAAAGAACCCGCATATTTTTACCGTCTGCAAGCTTGTAGAGCTTATCGATCGAAGATATTATATCTCCGAAGGTGCTTCCACCGATGTCAATTCTGCCGATGCTTCCGGCAAATAGCGTGTCTCCGGAGAAGATTATATCGTCGATTATGAACGAAACCGAACCGGCGGTGTGACCTTTGGTAGATACGACCTTGAAAGTCATGTCACCGAATTTGAGCTCATCACCGTCAGAGAAGCACTCCGCACCCTCGCAGGGATAGAACGGAACGGAGAAATAGTCTGCACAGCAAAGCTTGGAGCTTCGGAGCATCGGCTCATCCTCATGAGAAATCATTACCTTGCAACCGGTCTTCTCTTTGAGCTCTCCTGCCGCGGAAATATGGTCGACGTGACCGTGAGTCAGAAGTACGGCTTCAAGATTCAAATCTCCCAGCTTATCTATAATTCTTTCGGCATCACAAGGCGCATCAATCAGGACGGCAATATTACCTGAGCTTACTATATACGCATTGGTTGCGAAATCTCCCATATTGGGAATGGTTGTAATCTGCATAATACACCTACTTTGAGCTTCTTTCGACCGAGAATACTCCCTCGACCTTCTTGAGCCTTGTTATGACGTTCTGAAGCTCCGCCGTTCCCGCAACGCTTATTGTGAGCATGATGCTTGCATTGCCGTTTTTGAGGACTCTTGCGGTCGATTCATAGGTCATAGTTCTGGTTTCCTGCAAGCATGACATTATATCCGCAAGGATACCGATTCTGTCATAGCCGATTACATCAAGAACAACCTTATAGTAATTGCTTGTGGTCTCGTCCTTGCCTGCCCAGTGGACAGGAATCCAGCGCTCGGGCTCGTTATCCTTCTGAGAAAGATAGTTTACGCAGTCGCATTTATGAACGGAAACACCATGACCACGGGTAACGAATCCGATGATATCATCTCCCGGAAGAGGCGAACAACACTGTGAGAGCTTGACAACACAGTTATCCATTCCATCGACAATAATGCCGGAACTCGGCTTCTTTCTCGTAGAAAATTGCTCGGTTGCAAACTGACTTTCAGTTTGGTTTGCGGTCTGAATATACTTCTTTGTGTATTCGTCCTTGAGCCTTGGAATTATCTTAGAGAGCGTAACACCGCCATAGCCGATTGCGGCATAGAAGTCGTCAAGGGTTTCGCAGTTGTGGCGTTTCATATCGAGAGACAGGAAGTCTTCAAGCTCGTCTTCGGGAACTCTGATAAGATTGCGCTTGAACTCACGCTCGAGCTCCTGCTTGCCCTCGGCTATATTCTCGTCTCTGCGCTCTTTTTTGAACCAAGAGCGAATCTTGGACTTGGCTTCGTTTGTCTGGCAGATATTGAGCCATGCTCTGTTGGGGCCGTGATTCGGGTCTTTTGTGGTGATGATTTCGATAATCTCACCGGTTTTTATCTGATAGTCGAGCGGAACGAGCTTTTTGTCAACCTTTGCGCCGGTCATCCTGTGCCCGACCTGAGTATGAATCGCATAGGCAAAGTCGATAACAGTAGCGCCAAGCGGAAGAGAGATAACATCGCCCTTCGGAGTCATGGCAAATACGTCTTCGGGAGCCAGATCGTCCTTGATAGCTCTTACTATATCCTCAACATCGTTCGATTCCTGCTGACTGTCAAGGATCTGACGAATCCAATTAAGGCAACCATCATACTTGTATTTGCCCTTCACTCCTTCCTTATACTTCCAGTGAGCGGCGATTCCGTACTCGGCGGTATGGTGCATTTCATAGGTTCTTATCTGAACCTCAAAGGGTATGCCTTCCCTGCCCATAACAGTTGTATGGAGGCTCTGATACATATTTGCCTTCGGAGTGGAAATATAATCCTTGAATCTGTTCGGAATCGGCGAGAACATATCGTGAACCACGCCAAGGACGTAATAACATTCTGTTACGGTATTGACGATTACACGAACTGCATACTTGTCATAAATCTCATCAAAGAGCTTTCCCTGCTCATAGACCTTCTTGTAAATGCCATAGGCACTCTTTACACGACCTTCGATGGTCGGAAGAGGATTGAAATCCTGTTCAAGTCGCTTTGCGAGGCGCTTCTTTATCTGCTCGATAAAGGCTTCACGCTCCGGCTTGGATTTTTCCAGAAGCTGTTCTATCTCGTTATAAGCGAACGGGTCGAGATATGAAAACGCCAGATCCTCGAGCTCTTCCTTCATCTGTCTGATTCCCAGACGGTTCGCAAGAGGAACGAATATGTTCATGGTTTCAAGCGATACGCTTCTTCTCTTTTCCTCACTGCGATAACCGAGAGTCCTCATGTTGTGAAGCCTGTCGGCGAGCTTGATGATGATAACTCTTATGTCCTTCGACATCGAAAGAAGCATTTTGCGGATATTCTCAGCCTGTTGTTCTTCTTTGGAGTAGAGCGCAACCTGATTCAGCTTGGTAACGCCGTCAACAAGATTTGCAACATCCTCGCCGAAAAGCTTTTTAAGCTCGTTATAGGATGTTCCGGTATTCTCAATAACATCATGAAGAAGAGCCGCACAGATAGTGTCGGCGTCCATGCCGAGCTCAACCAGAATCTTGGCAACTGCTATCGGGTGAATAATGTACGGCTCGCCCGATTCGCGTAATTGCCCTTCATGCTTTTCACGGGCAAGCTGATAAGCCTGCTCAATCTTTTCAATGTTGTAGTTCTTGTCAAGAGCAACCATCGACTCGACAAAATCATTATAGGCATCATTTACGATTCTTTCTTTATCTGCTTCTGTCACAATGTTCCCTCCTCACTTATTCTTGTGCAATTTCATATTCTTTAATCAAGCTGTCAAGACGATGAAGCGTCCCGGAGCTTTCTATGTCAACCCTTGTCTTGGGTGAAGTCATTTCTATGTAGCCGTTTTCAGCGGCTCTGCAAAGCCCCGTGTCGCAGAAGGCATCAACCGCCACTGATAGCTTAAAGCAGTTTATGCCGAGTCGGGCAGACAGGTTTGTAACCGTGAACGGTGCCGCAAGGTTGAAAGCGTATTTGTATATCGCTACAAGTTCTTCACGGGTGGGTCTGCCCTTTTTCGGGATTTCAGGAGGCAATTCCTCACCCCGACGGAAGCTCTCATAGGCATCGTATGCCGCAAAATAGCTCTCCTGTCTGATTCCGTGGAGGCGGTAATCCGTCACCGTCAGCGTAAAGCTCTTTTTGCCATTATATTCATTTACAGAAAGCGTGCCCATCAGGTCTACTTTGTCGCCGGCTTTAATGCCGACGGAAGCTGTCTTCTTCCTGAACATAAGGCAACTGAGATGAACACCGTCATAAGACACTTCAAGCTTGGTATGCTCGCCGTTCTTGAGAGGAACCACTCTGAGAACCGCCGCGCCGGAAAGCGCAAACAGCGGCTCGGGATTTCCGGCACCGTAGGGTTCGATTCTCCCAAGATCAGTGATATTCTGCTCTGTTATATCCGCACCTCTAAGAAGCTTGTCAGCCGTGAGAGTGAACCTCGGCATCACGGGAAAATTCTCTTTTGCATACTTAAGAATCATCTCTTTGAGCTCGGGGATATCGGATTCTTTGACCGTCAAGCCTCCGGCACATTCGTGACCGCCGTACTTGACTAATATTTCTTTGCAGGCATCGAAGCACTTGAAAATATTGAAGCCTTGGATGCTTCTTGCCGAACCTACTGCAAAGCCGTCGTCATCTGCAGAAAGAATTACAACAGGTTTTTCGTATCTCTCAAGCAACCGCGCCGCCACTATTCCGATTACGCCGTGATGCCAGCCCTTGCCGCTGAGAACGATAACTCTGTCGTGGACTATATCCGGGTTATCGGCAATATACTTTCCTATTTCCGCAACAATTTCTGCTTCGCACTGCTTTCTTTGTTCGTTAAGGGTTGTCAATTTACGGGCATTTCCGACAGCTTCATCGCCTTCCGTTACGAGCATATCAAGAGCTGTGAGCGCCGAACCAAAACGCCCTGCGGCGTTGATTCTGGGAGCCAGAAAGTATGCAACCGATGACGAATTCATATTATCGCGATTGATGCCACTCTGCTCAATAAGACTTACGAGACCTTCACGCTCGGTATATTTAAGCTGTTTCAAGCCCATATTTACTATGGTTCTGTTTTCTGAAACAAGAGGTACGATGTCAGCTATAGTGCCTATTGCACATATGTCGGCATACTGCTCGATAATGAAATCGGCTCCGCCATCTTCAAGAGCGCAAAGAAGCTTCAAGGCGACTCCGACACCCGCGAAATCCCTGAATTTGGACTGACAGTTTTCAAGATAAGGGTCGACAAGCGCCTCGGCTCTCGGAAGAGCTTCTGCAGGCTGATGGTGGTCGGTTATGACAAGCTTCATGCCAAGCTCATAGATATAGTCCGCTTCCCTGACAGCGGTTATGCCGTTATCAACGGTTACTATCAGAGTTGCGCCGTTCTGGCGGATTTCGTCAACCGCCCGCATATTGAGACCATAACCCTCGTTGCGTTCGGGAATATAGCAAAGCGTCTCAACGCCCATATTCATGAAGTAGTCATATAAAATTGCGGTTGAAGTAACACCGTCACAATCATAGTCGCCATATACGCAGATAGTTTCACCGTTCTCTATAGCCTGATTTATGGTGGCAACCGCTTTATCCATATCGGGAAGAAGATAAGGGTCACTTAGTTCGGTTCCGTTAAAGAAGGCTTTTATATCATCAAGGTTATTATATCCCCTTGCGGACATAACCTCGGCTGTGAGACGGGAAAGGTCGGTATTTTTAACGGTCTCATCGACAGCATTTGTATTAATTGCTCTGACTTCCCACTTTTTCATACCTGAACCTTCTTTCATCCGGGATTTATTTGCGAATGGTGATATTATACCACTTCAAGCGACATATTTCAAGAACCCCGTGCACTATAAAGCCCTATTTTTCTTAAGTAAATACGCTTCCCTCTTCCAAGAGAAGCGCATTAACCTCAAATTACTTTATCTTGTCCACAATCTTCTTCATGTACTCGGTGTAAATCTGTCCGATGAGCCTTGCGCCCTTTTCGGTGGGATGGACGCCGTCCTCGGCGAACGTAACCGGGTCGTCGCCTATGAATGCGGAATTGAGAAGTCCGTCAAGTGGGACATAGACATCCGCATACTCACGGGCAAGCTTTCTTATGACCTCGGTCTTCTTGTAAAGGTCCTCCCTGAAGTAGAGCTTATCGGGTACAGGAATCAGGAACGGCTCCATAAGCATAATTCTTGCATGGGTTCTTTCCTTCATTGCGTCAAGAATTGTTCTGTAGTTCTTCTCGAACTGCTCGTCGCTCATCCAGTCTCTCTCACCCGCATGGCTCCATACATCGTTGATGCCGATGAGAATCGAGCAAATGTCCGGCTGAACCTCGACAAAGTCGCTTTCGAGACGTTCTACAAGGTTGCTTGTCTGGTCTCCGCCGATTGCGAGGTCGACAAATTCGAACTCGACATCAGGGCAAAGCTCCTTAAGTGCGGGTGCGGCGTAGCGGGGATATCCCCAACCGAGGTCGTGAATGTTTTCACGGTCTCTGCCCATGTCGGTTATGCTGTCGCCTTGGAATAGTAGTTTAATCATTATAATTCCTCCATATATATTTTAGTGTTGGATTAGTGTCAGTCAAGCCTGTACTTTGTCAGGTCGGGGAGCTCAGCAAGCGTGAGCGTATAATCACTCTGGTACGCCTTGATGAGCATACTTTCTTCGGTGTAGGACTCGTTATAGCCCTTCCAGGTGTAAACGAAGTCGCCGCTCCATACTCCCCAGTAGAGCCAGTGGATATTATCCTGTTGAAGATTATCTGGGTCGGGAATGCAACCGTTTTCGGAAAGAGCTACGAGCTTGGTTTCATCGGAGCACTTATAAGCTTCGATAAAGGTTGCCGCCTGAGACGAATACTCGTTTTCACCGGGATAGATATCCCAAGCGATTATGTCAACAACGTCATCACCGGGATACCAATCGGCATCCTGACCGTTCCAGACCCAAATAAGGTTTGTGAGCTCGTATTCCTCGGTGAATATCTCGTACATAAGTCTGTAGAGCTTAATGTAGCTCTCAGCGGAGCAATCTCCCCACCAGAACCATGCACCGGAAGCCTCGTGAAGAGGTCTCCAGAGGACGGGAACGCCATAGTCTCTGAGAATCTGAAGCTTTGAAGCTATCTCGTGCATATCTTCAACCAAGAGATTGTAGAGCTCTTCGTCCTCGCCGTTCATTGCCTTGTCAAGGTCTATGGTCGAATACTCGGTGTAGAATGAGCTGTACCATGCACCATCATCGGAAACATAGCCCTCGGGTGACTGCCAATGCCAGCAAATCTGGACAATTCCTCCGCAGTTGACATACCAGTCATAGGCACGTTCAACAGTCTCGGTTGAAGCATTATTAGCCTGAGCGACGGGAGTATAGTTCATCATGTCGAGACCAAGAACCGCAAACTCTTCGCCGGTGATGGAAGTAATCCACTCGTACTCTTCGGAATCTCTGCTTGAATCTGCGAACTGACCCGTCAAGGTGTATTTGCCGTAAATATCACACAGGAAATTATAAAGCCTTACTGTGTTGTCATCAGCGTTTTCGTTTGAAAGAGAGCATGTGACGTTATAAACGTCTTCGATATTTATATCGGAAGCGGTTATAGTGAGACAATCATAATCGACCCAACCCCAGCTTACGGTCATCGAAAACTCGTGAGTGCCTGCACTGAGATAGATATACTCAAGTGTGACATCACAGACTTCCCCACCGACCTCGCATTCAACCGAGCCGATATAGCTTCCGTCAAGATTGGCATAATTGGTTCTGCCGGCATTCGCTGTATATGCCGAAACGGTCAGATTGTAGAAGCCTGAATTTTCGATCTCAAAAGAAATTACCATTGAATCGCTGTCGGAATTGAGACCGGTAACGCCTGCTCCGCCGGAAAACAGCTCGTTAGAAGTTACCTTACAGCTCCCGCCCAAGGTTCCGTCCTCAAATTCAAGAAGCTGATAATAATCGCTCGGAGCATTGTTCTCGGTATAGGTGTTCTCGGTTAAGTCAAGTGAGGTATTATACTCGCTTCTTACATCGCCGAAGGTTGCATTTTTCATAACGGCTGTACCGCAAGCGGTTGTGCACAGTATCGCCGCAATGGTGAGCATACAGACTAAGCCTTGAAGTAATTTTTTCATTGTCATTGTCCTTTCTTGACGGTAAACTTGACGTTATCAACGCCGAATATTTTTATCAGCTCGGAGATGGTCTCGTTGCTGATGTTTATTTTGTTTGCGCCTTTTATGTCGGTAGATTTTTTCATATCGGAGAGATAGCCTATAAGCCTGTCGTCTCCACTATTTGCTTCGCAGAGCTTACGAAGAGCCGAAATTTTGTCTTTTTCGGTCGACTCAAGCTTCAGGCAAAGGGGTCTTTTTTTGAGCTCCCCGACATAATCATCAACACTTTGGATGCTGTCTGCAAGAATCTTCGGCGTTTCCTCATCCTTGATGGAAAGCCTGCCGGTTATCGCAAGGCGTGAACCGTTCATCAAAAGATTTCTTGCCGATTCGTAAATATTCGGAAATACCACAGCCTCGATTTCGGAGGTTGCATCCTCTACAACGCAGAACGCCATCATCGCTCCGTTCTTGGTGTTGTGAACCCTCTTCGAGCGGAAAATTGCCATTATGCTGACTTCCTGCTTGTCCTTATATGTCGGAGGATTGTCCGAAGCGCCGTCAATAATCTTCTTTGCGGTCGTCATTCCCGAGGCTGTCATCCAACCGGTATATGCCGAGAGCGGATGACCGGAAATATAGATTCCCGTCGTCTCCTTCTCCATTTCGAGAAGCTCGGCAAGCGAATACTCTTCTACATGCGGAAGCGACATCTCCACGGGAGCTTTCTCCGCACTGCCAAACAAATCAATCTGACCGTCTATGCCGGCTCTTGACTCACTTGAAACGGCACCGAGAATCTTGTCATAGCTTGAAAGCATCTGCCGACGATTTGTCTTGAAGCAGTCAAACGCTCCGCATTTTATGAGGCTTTCTATTGAGCGGACGGTAACCTCGTTTGAGTGGGTTCTCTGGATGAAGTCCACAAGTGACTGATACTTGCCGTTTTTCTCACGTTCCTGCAAAATTGCGTTTATTGCGGTTTTGCCGAGGCTCTTTACCGCCAAAAGCCCGTAGCGGATGCCTTCATCAACTGGGACGAAATCATCCTGACTCTGGTTTATATCGGGAGGAAGAATCCTGACACCTTTCGACTCGCACTCAGCCGAATACTCGGTTATCTTTGCAACGTTGTCGAGGACGCTCGTCAGGAGTGCCGACATATACTCTTTGAAATAGTGACGCTTGAGATATGCCGTTTCGTAGGCAACAGTCGCATAAGCGGCGGCATGGGACTTGTTGAAGGCATAGGATGCGAAGCTTGTCATCTCGTCGAAAAGCTCGTTTGCCACTTTTTCGGAGATACCGTTTGCTATACAGCCGCAACAGTTCACAGAACCATCGGGGTTCTTTTCGCCATAGATGAAGGCTTTTCTTTCGTTTTCGAGGACGTCATGCTTCTTTTTCGCCATAGCCCTGCGGACTATGTCCGCTCTGCCGTAGGAATAACCGGCAAGACTGCGGAAAATCTGCATTACCTGCTCCTGATAGACGATACAGCCGTAGGTAACGTCCAGAATCGGCTTCAGAAGGGGAGTTTTATAGGTAACCAAGTCTTTATTATGGCGGTTTCGGATATATGTCGGAATAGAATCCATAGGTCCGGGGCGATAAAGAGAGATAACCGCTATCAGATCTTCTATGTCCTCCGGGACAAGCCGCATAATTGTGCTTGTCATCCCCTGAGATTCGAACTGGAACACTCCGACGGTATCGCCGTCTGCGAGCATTTTGTAAACCTCTTTGTCATCAAGAGGTATCTTCTCTATATCAAAATCGGGTTCTTTCTTCCTTATTTCTCTTACCGCATCGCGGATAACGGTTAAGTTCCGGAGTCCCAAAAAGTCAATTTTCAGGATTCCGAGGCTCTCGAGGACTCCCATCGTATACTGCGTCACAAGCTGACCGTCGTTGGTCATAAGGGGAACGTAATCGGAAACGGGTCCCGCAGTGATTACTACTCCCGCCGCATGGGTTGAACAGTGTCGCGGCATTCCCTCAATCTGTTCCGCCATGTCTATGAGCTCTTTCACCTGTGGTGAGGTATTATAAAGCTCCTTGACCTCAGGAGAGTTCTCCTTTACATCGCTTAAAGTCTCTCCGAACTGAATCGCTTTTGCGACTTTGTCAACGACGCTGTAGGAAATTCCCATGACCCTGCCGCAATCGCGAATCGCATTCTTAGCCGCCATTGTTCCGAAAGTGACTATCTGTGCCACATGGTCCTCGCCGTAACGGCGTTTTACATAGTCGATAACATCCTGTCGACCCTCAATGCAGAAGTCGATATCGAAGTCAGGCATTGAGACTCGCTCGGGATTCAGAAATCTTTCGAAAAGAAGATTATACTTTATCGGATCGATGCCGGTAATTCCAATGCAATAAGCGACCAAGCTTCCGGCACCCGAGCCTCTGCCCGGTCCGACAGGGATTCCGTGTGTTTTGGCGTAATTGATGAAGTCCCACACTATGAGATAATAGTTGACATAGCCCATGCCGGATATTATTCCGAGCTCATATTCAAGGCGTTCTTTTATCTCATCAGTGATATTGTCGCCATAGCGTTTTTTAAGCCCATCAAGGCTCATCTGCCGAAGATATGCCTCGTTGTCAGTGACACCCTCTATTGAGAATGCAGGGAGCTTTGTCACTCCGAATTCAAACTTAACATTGCATTTATCTGCGATTTCTACGGTGTTATAAACGGCTTCCGGATGACCGGGAAACGCCGCAAGCATTTCTTCCTCCGATTTGATATAAAACTCATCATTCGGAAAGCTCATGCCGTCAGGGTCGTCAAGCGCAGTATTTGTTGCAATTCTCATCAGCACCTTCTGTGCAGGTGCGTCTGAGCGGTTGATATAGTGAGCATCGTTTGTGGCGGCAAGTCGGACGCCGGTTTCGTCACTGAGCTTGAAAAGATACGGCAAAATATCTGTCTCATCGGAAAAGTCGTGATTCTGAACTTCAATATAATAATCGTCGCCGAAAAGTGCACGATATTTGAGAACCGTTTTCCTGGCGTTCTCGTAGTCTCCGGCGCTTAGAAGCCTCGGAACTTCGCCCGCTATACAGCCGGACAAGCAAACAAGACCTTCATGGTATCTTTCAAGAAGCTCAAAGTCGATTCTCGGCTTGCGATAAAAGCCCTCGGTATAGGAAAGCGACGTGAGCTTACAGAGATTTTTGTAGCCGGTTTCATTCTTACAAAGTATTATCAGGTGATATGGGTTGTCTATCTTCCCCGCCTTGTCGAATCTCGTCCTCGGGGCGACGTACATTTCACAACCGATAATAGGCTTAATTCCTGCGGCTTTGGCTATTTTATAAAATTCAACGGTCGCAAAGACGTTTCCGTGGTCGGTCACGGCGACAGAGTCCATCCCAAGCTCCTTGACACGATTTACAAGGCTTTTCAGCCTGCATGCACCGTCAAGAAGCGAATATTCACTATGAACATGAAGATGGACAAAATTCGCCATAGTTACCCTTCTTTTGATTTGTTTATGTTATCCGCAATTTCTATAAGTCTTTTGAATCTGTGATTCACTCCTGAGCGAGACAACGGAGGATTAAATTCCGCCGCAAGGTCACTCAAAGCATATTCGGGATACTTGAGCCTCAGATTTGCCGCTTCCCTGAGCTCGTCCGAAAGCTGAGACAATCCCTTGGGAGAGTTTTCGATTACTTTTATGGCTTCGAGCTGTTTCTGTGCCGAAATGTTCTGACGCTCGAGATTGGCAGTGTCGCAGTTTGTTGCCCTGTTGGCACGATTTCGGATATCTTTATAAACCTTCGTATTCATCACTTCGAGGCTTGCGCCGGTGGCTCCTATTAGGGTAAGCATGTCCTCAATGTTTTCGCTGTCCTTGAAGTACAGGATTTTATGCTCGCCACGGGTGAGGCGTTTTGCGACAAGCCCTATATGCTTCTCCAAAAGCTCGCTTATGCCGTTACAGAGCCCGTCGTCCGCACTTTTCGGGACAGCTATCTCAAGGTGATATTCCCTCTGAGGGTCTGTCACTCTCCCTCCACTCAGGAAAACTCCGGTCATAAATGCACCGAAATTTGAATCCGCAAGCTTGTCCGCACGAGACAGAAGCTCTGTGCAATCAAGACTCGCGATATCAAGCCTTGTGAGAATTGCATTTGTGCTTTCTTTCTCGGAAACCGAGATTTTATATTCAGGAAGTCTGCCACGATGGCGTACAATCTCTTCACCGATGCTATTGTTATCGGGGATTACATGCCGGATGAGCCTGATAAATAAATCTTTGCATACTTCGTTGTCGGTTCCGTAGACAATTCCTGCGTCGGATTTTTCACTCATAAGGAGCATTCCCAAGAGACAAGCATCCGACTTTTTCCTTCCGGATACAGACTCAGCCGCTTCGGATTTCACTTTATATACAAATGATTCTGTTGACTTCACTTTCATGTCTTTTGCTCTAAGCTCCGATGCTCCACCCTGACGCTCAGCTTGTCCGCTGACAGAGCGTCTGACATTCTTCTTGCGAAGCTGACCGAGCGGTGTCTGCCGCCCGTACAGCCAAACGCTATAGCAAGTCGAGACCTTCCCTCTTTTTCATACATGGGAATCATAAAGCTTACAAGGTCGTATATTTTCTTGAAGACCTCATTTGATTCCGAAAAACTCATAACATAGTTATATACTTCATCGTCCAGTCCACACTTGTTTTTAAGCTCGGGAACATAGAACGGGTTCGGAAGGCATCTTACATCGAACACGAGGTCTGCGTCCTTTGGTATTCCGTACTTGAAGCCGAAGGAGATGACGCTTATCGCCATTCTTGCACCCTTGTCGGTGAAGAACTCCGCCATTTTGGCACGGAAATCCGCCATTTTGAAATCTGTCGTGTCGATATAAAAATCGGACATCTCCTTGGCTCTCTCAGTCTCTTCACGCTCAAGGGAAATCGCCTTATACAAATTTCCGAAAGCTTCATCATCAAGAGGATGCTTACGACGGGTTTCCTTGTATCTCTTTACCAAAGTATCATCATCGGCGTCAAGATACAAAACCGAAAGCTCGACGTCGGGTGCTCTCAGGGCGTTGACACAGTCCTCGAACTTCGAGAAAAGCTCACCCGAGCGGATATCAACAGAGATTGCGACCTTGGTTATCAGCTTATCCGAGCCGATTATAAATCTTGCGAAGCTCAGGAGCATTTCGGGAGGCATATTGTCGATGCAGTAGTAGCCGATGTCTTCAAGATAGTTGATGGCACTCGACTTTCCTGCTCCCGACATCCCCGTCACGATAATGATTTTCATATTCTTCCTCCCAGATTAAAACCTATTCTTCTATAAGCTTGACTTCACATTCGAGTTCATATCCGGTTTTCTCCGAAACCGTTTTCTTTATGTGCGAAATCAGTTTCATCACATCTGCGGCTGTTGCGTCGCCTGTGTTTATGACGAAGTTTGCATGCTTGTCGGAGACCCTTGCGCCGCCAATAGAAAAGCCTTTAAGTCCTGACTCTTTGATTACAAGTCCGGCATATGTGCCCTCAGGGCGCTTGAAGGTAGAACCTGCGCTCGGATATTCAAGAGGCTGGCGAGATTTGCGCCTTGCAATCAGTTCATCCATCCGGGCTTTGATTACGTCTTTATCGCCGGTTGAAAGTCTGAATTTTGCGGAAACGATTATTTCATTAGAAAGAGTGAAACGGGAGCTTCTGTAACCAAAATCAAGATTATCGCTACTGTAAGCTACAATTTCTCCTGACTGATTTATACATGTAACTTCCGCCACGACATCCTTCATCTCTCCGCCATAGGCTCCGGCATTCATGAAGACCGCTCCGCCGACCGTTCCGGGGATTCCGTAAGCAAATTCAAGTCCCGTAAGCGAAGAATCGAGTGCTGTCTTGCAGACTTTTGCGAGCGAAGCTCCGGCGTAAGCAGTGATATATTCGCCATCTACGGTTATCTCAGACATATCGAAACCAAGGACAAATACCGCTCCCCGGTAGCCGTTATCGGAAAATAATACGTTTGAGCCGTTTCCAAGAATCATATATCTGTCTGCTTCCGAAATAAGTTCTTTAAGAGAATCTATGCTGTTCGGAAAAATCATTATATCGCAAGGACCGCCGATTTTGAAAGACGTGTGCTCTTTCAGGGGCTCGTTAATCAGGAATTTACAGCCGTATTTCAGAGATATTTCTTGCAGAGTTTCAACTCTTGCTTCTATGCTGTTTGGCATTACTTTGTCACCGTTTCAATGTTATTACTACAGTTCAAGCTGTGGGTGCTTTTTAAGAATCCACTCTTTTACCTTTTCCCAGTCGCTGTTTAAAATCAGCTTTTCGGGGAAGTCGACTTCCTCAAGAACTTTCTCAACTGTTGAAGTCTTCCCTACGGCATCCCAAAAATGGGCGTCTGTATCGACTACTATCGGGATTTCGTACTTCTTGCAGAGCTGAAGAATAGGAACCGAGTTCTTGAGTGAGCCCTTCTTACGCATGAGAGAGCTTTCGTTTATCTCAACGAGCTTTTCATACTCCTTGAAGACTTTCAGGACCCTTTCATGCTCGAATGGGAAAAAGTCGGTTGTCGGGTGCCCGATAACGTCGATGTACGGATTCTGGCAGAGCTTGATGTAGCCGTCGGAAACGACTTTAGGGTCATCCGAAAGCTCTTCAAAAGTGT
Source organism: Oscillospiraceae bacterium (assembly GCA_021201235.1). GTDB lineage: Bacteria > Bacillota > Clostridia > Oscillospirales > Ruminococcaceae > Faeciplasma. The sequence goes on from JAJQFI010000008.1 coordinate 281,845, forward strand.
ACTTATGGTATGACGCGACCACCCACTCCATCTTTTGAAGAAGGTCCTCTTGCATGTCGACATCACCGTTATAGTTATATATGTTTACCTCTGCACCTTTAAGAACGGTAACGCCGAAAACTGTTCTCGGAAGAACTCTCATGTTGGTGAAGTGCCATTCATGAGCTGTGTCCGGCATTACGCCATAGTGGTCGGTCATGGCAATGGCTTTCAAGCCGATGTCAGCCGCCGCACGGCAGTTTTCTGTGATGGTTGAATAAGCATGGTCGGAAGCTATTGTATGCGTGTGAAGGTCAGCTTGGATAAGCATCAGAAATCCTCCCACTTGGAAACAGTCTCTGTTCCTTCCATCTCAAGACCGAGATTATTGAGGAGCTCCTGAGCGGCGTTATAGCCCATCTTCTTCTGACGGTTGTTCATTGCGGCAACCTCGAGTATTACTGCCAAGTTACGTCCGGGCTTAACGGGGATTGTGATACAGGGGATATTAACTCCCAAAATGTCCATGCTCTCGGAATCGACACCCATTCTGTCATAAACCTTGTCGGGGTCCCAGATTTCGAGCTTGACGACCAAATCTATCTTCTCGGTCATCTTGACGGCACCCATACCGAAAAGTCTTCTTGCGTTGACTATTCCGATGCCTCTGAGCTCGATAAAGTGGCGGATATTGTCGGGAGAGGAGCCGACCAAAGAGATTGCCGAAACCTTCTTGATTTCAACAGCGTCGTCAGCGACGAGGCGGTGCCCTCTCTTGACAAGCTCGATTGCGGTTTCGGATTTACCGACACCGCTTTCACCGACGATAAGAACACCTTCGCCGTAGATTTCAATCAGAACTCCGTGACGGGTGATTCTCTGACCGAGCTGAGTATTCAGATAAGCGATACCACGGGAGATGACTTCCGAGGTATCAAGCTCGGATGAAAGAACCGGAACACCATACTCGGTTGCGGCATCCATCATTTCAGGGAAGGGTTCATGCCCTCTTGAAATTATGAGCGCCGGGAACTTGTACGAGAACAGCGTCATCAGGACTTTTTTTCTTTCGTCGGAAGAAAGCCCCTGAAGGTATGCGAACTCGGTGTTTCCGCAAATCTGAATCTTCTCGTTGTTGAAATAGGCATAGAAGCCGGTGAGCTGTAATCCCGGGCGGTTGATGTCGTTATTTGAGATGAGAATTTTGGATAAATCCTTCGGTGTGTAGACCGTTTTTAAGTTTACTTCCTTCGCAAACTGTGCGAGTGAAACTGTATACTTTTCTGCCATTGAGTACTCCTTTCCATGTGAACGTCAGTCTAATTTTATCTCGCCGTCCTCAAGCATGTTCTGAACGGCAATAAGTATTCCTGCCTTACCTGTTGGATATGTTAATGCGCCTTGAAGCCATGCGGCGTAAGGTTCTCTTATCGGGGCATCTGCCGAAAACTCGATTGATGCACCCATTGTAAAGGCTCCCGCCGCCATTATTACCGGACTTTCATAGCCGGGGGTGTCAATGGCCTCGGGGATGAGATAGCTGTCTACCGGCGCTCCCTTCTGGATGCCTTTTATGAATGATGTAAGTGTTTTCTCGTTTTTAAGCAGTATTGATGCGATTATATCCGCTCTCGGCTCGCCTTGTTTCGGAAGGGATTCATAACCCAAAAGTCCCAGAAGTGCACAGGCAAACTCGGAAGTCTTGACTGCCGCCGCAGTTACCTCTGGTGCCAGGAAAAAGCCCTGATACATTTCTCTGTTCTGGTGGAGGCTTGCTCCGACCTCTTTGCCCATGCCGACAACCGTCAGACGATAAGCGCACTTTTCGACCAGGTCTTTTCTTCCTGCGATATATCCGCCGGTTGAAGCGATTCCTCCGCCGGGATTCTTAATAAGAGAACCCATTATGAGATCGGCTCCGACTTCGGTAGGCTCCTTCGTGTCCACAAACTCGCCATAGCAGTTATCAACCATAATTATGGCGTTCGGATTGCCCTTCTTTACAGCCTGAATCATCTTCTCTATGTCAGCAATAGTATAAGATGGTCTTGTCGAATAGCCTCTTGAGCGTTGGATATAGGCGACTGTGGCGGTCTTGACTCTTTCGGTAATTGCATCTAAGTCCGGCATGCCGTTCTCAAGGAGCTCGATTTTCTCATACTGGATTCCATAGTCCATGAGGGAGCCGTTACCCTTTTCACCACGCTTGCCGATGACCTCTTCAAGAGTGTCATACGGTGCACCGCAAAGCATCAGAAGCTTGTCTCCGGGTCTTAAGACTCCGAAAAGAGCGGTTGAGAGGGCATGGGTGCCGTTTACTATTGTATGGCGGACGAGAGCGTCCTCACAGCCGAAGGCAGTGGCATAAACTTTATCGAGAGTGTCTCTTCCGACATCGTCGTAGCCATAGCCAGTTGTGCCATGGAGGCAGGTCTCACTGACGTTATTTTTGATGAATGCCGAAAGGACCTTCATGCCGTTGTATTCGGCGATTTCGTCGATACGCTTGAAGGTCTCGGAGCACTGGGCTTCGGCCTCATCGGCAAGCTTAAGTATCCTTTCGTCAATATCAAACAAGTTCTTCATAATCTTTTCTTTCCTTTAGTTTCAATATATAATCCTCGCCAAGCTCGATACAGCCGAGGCGAAGGTAAAAATCTTTCATGGATTCGTCCGACGCAAGGTAGCAGTCTGTTCCCTCTTTTTTCAGCTCCTGCGAAACAAGCTTTATAAGGGTTGAGGCATAGCCCTTTCCCCTGTCTTTCTCGGGAGTGGCGATATCAGCCAGATATGCCCTGCCGTAGCTCTGGCACTTGACTGTGAGAACTGACGATTTATAGCCATAGATGCGGACTATTCCCCGATTCACACGTCTTACCGTGTCTGTGAGCCACAAGCCGTAGTTTGCATCCTGTCCCGAAAAAGCTGTTTCGAAAACAGACTCATACGGCAGCTCCTTCAGAAGCTCACTGTCTTCCGAAGCATCCTCTGGTGCGGGAACCGAGAAGAAATATCTCTTTTCCTTGCGGTATTCACTCAAACCACGCTTCGGAATCAGGACTTCCGGCATCTCAACGAACATCGGATACTTGAAGCGGATAAACTCAGCGGTCTCTCTTATACAGCCGGACGAGCTATGGGCATCATCGAGTAAATCAACCGTCAAGGAGCTGTCCATAGAGGCGAACATTCCGACTCGCTTGTTGCCCCTCAGCAGTTCATAAAACTCACAGAAATCGAACTCGGTGCCATAGGCAAGAATATGCGAGAGAATAATTCTTGAATAGTGAGAATCCCGAAGAAGTAGCTTTGCGTTATCAAAGCTGTCTATTCGCCTTATCATTACTTGAGTCCGCTCACTATCGACTTGTAGTGCCTGCCCCTGACCTCGAAGTTCGGATACATGTCGAACGAAGCACATGCCGGAGAAAGCGTTACAATATCGCCCGGCTCGGCGCTCTTTCTCGCAAGCTCAACCGCTTCTTCCATTCCCGAAGCGTGAAGAATCGTCAGCTCATCGGGATTATAGAACGGTGTGTCGGTTACGGCTTTTTCAATCTTCGGTGCGGTCTGACCCATGAGAATCAGGGTCTTGACGTACTTATTGACCGGTTCGGCAAGAGGTTCGAAAGGAATCTTCTTGTCGTAGCCGCCGGCTATTACTATTATCTTTGTTCCGAACGCCTTGAGACCTGCTATGACTCTCGTCGGGCTGGAAGCAATCGAGTCGTTATAGTACTTGACACCATCAAGTTCTCTTACAAATTCGATTCTGTGCTCAACACCGCCGAAATGGCGTGCAACACGGCAGATGGAATCTATCGAAACATCTCCCCAGACGGCGCTGATTGCCGCCAGATAGTTCTCGATATTGTGCTCGCCCGGAAGCTTGATTCTTTCCGCAGGAATAATCTTGACGGTTTTTCTGCCGTCGCAGTAGCAGAGAACTCTGTCGGAATTCAAATACGCTCCGACCTTGACGGGAGAAAGCCTTGAAAAACCGACCAAATTTCCTCTTACTCGCTCACCGAGCTTGACAGTTTCGGCATTGTCCTGGTTCAGAACAGCCTTTGAGAAGGCGCTCTGGTGGTCAAGAATATTGCACTTTGCCGCGATATACTCGTCCATAGTTCCGTGAACGTCGAGATGGTTCGGAGATATATTCGTTATGACTGCGACATCGGGAGATTCGCGCATCGAAATGAGCTGGAAGCTTGAAAGCTCAACAACTGCGAAATCCGTCTCGGAAATGCTCTCGATTCTTGGTAGCAAAGCCTTCCCTATATTTCCTCCAAGCCAGACCTTATAGCCTTCTGCTTTCAAAAATTCGGATATCAGCGTCGTCGTGGTGGTTTTGCCGTCCGAGCCGGTAACAGCATATATCTTGCAGGGGCAAAGCTCAAAGAAGGATTCCATCTCGCTTGTGATTATGACTCCTGCCTGACGGGCTTCCACGAGCTTCGGATTGTTATAGTACATTCCCGGAGTGCGGTATACTACATCATAGTCGGTGAGACTGTCAAGATAGCTCTCGCCCAGGACAAATTTTACACCCTTTTCTGAGAACTCGCTGTAGAGCTCGGGGTCGTATTGTTCTTTTGTCTTCCTGTCCAGAACGGTTACGTCAATGCCTTTGGACAGGAACAGCCTTATGAGCTCGGTGTGGCTCACGCCTGTGCCGATAAAGGCAACCTTCATATCTTTAAGAGAATCAAAAAATCTCTGTGTCTTGTTCATATATTCACGCCTTTCGATTTTTCGTTTGCTAAGGCTGAACACACAGTATGTCACTATACATTTTCAGCCTATAACATTATATAACATTTCCCTACGCAATTCAATGCCTAATTTTGCGAGAGTGAGAAGATTTTTTTGAATTTCGGGAGGCAATCAAAGTTCACTGCGACAAAAGGATAAAAAAATCCTATCAAAATATCGCGAATATTTATAATTTTATTATTGTAAAAGGGCTGAATTTGCTATATAATAAAAAGTGGCATTATGGGGTATCATGCTGCCGAAAAAATTGTTTAAAACAAGGAGACAAAGATTGTAATTGAAAAATACTATCATCAGCATACGAAATGCTGTTGTCGAGTATGACGGGATTCAGGTGCTCAAAAGCATCAACCTCGACATAGTGGACAAGCAATTCGTAACATTCTTGGGTCCGTCGGGATGTGGAAAGACCACTACGCTTCGGATCATCGGTGGCTTTGCCGAAATGGCAAGCGGTGAGCTATTTTTTAACGGCGTGAAGATTAACAACCTCCCACCCCACAAGCGTGAGGTCAACACTGTCTTCCAGAAGTACGCGCTTTTCCCCCATTTGAATATCTACGACAACATTGCTTTCGGTCTCAGGATTCAGAAGCTTCCCGAGAAAGAAATTGCAACCCGTGTCGGAGAGATGCTTGAGCTTGTAAACATGCAAGGCTTTGAGAAACGCTCGGTAAATTCTCTTTCCGGTGGACAACAGCAAAGAATTGCCATTGCCAGAGCTCTCGTCAATCGCCCGAAGGTTTTACTGCTTGATGAACCGCTGGGCGCATTGGATCTTAAGCTCCGAAAGGAAATGCAGATAGAGCTTAAGAGAATGCAGCGTGATCTTGAGATTACGTTTATCTATGTCACACATGACCAGGAGGAAGCCCTGACCATGTCCGACACGGTGATCGTAATGAGAGACGGCTCCATTCAGCAGATAGGCACACCGCAGGATATTTATAACGAGCCTGCAAACGCCTTTGTTGCCGACTTTATCGGCGAATCAAACATCATAGACGGAATAATGAGACGCGACTTTCTGGTCGAGTTTGCCGGCAAAGAATTCTCCTGCGTTGATCAGGGATTCGTCCCGGACGAGCTTGTTGACGTTGTCATAAGACCGGAAGACATCAAGGTTGTTCCGCAGTATCAGGGAGCTATTGTCGGAGTAGTGGAAAGCTGTATATTCAAAGGCGTTCACTACGAAATCGGCGTTGATGCTCTCGGCTACAAATGGAAAATACACTCCACTCAGAGCGAGGAGGCAGGAGCGATTATCGGCATGAATGTTACTCCGATGGACATACATATCATGCACAAGTCGGAGGCTTAAACCGATGAAGGTATCTAAGGTTTTCGCCGTACCATACGCCGTATGGGTTCTGATTTTCACGATAATTCCTTTAGGACTTGTAATCGGATTCGCTCTTACCGATTCTGACGGAAATTTCACTCTCCAAAACCTGTTCGATATGTCGGACTATATGGCGGTTCTCTTCCGCTCAATACTGTTTGCCATCATCGCAACGGTTATCTGTCTTATATTGGCTTTTCCCGCGGCATATATCATCTCGCGTGCAAAGTCATTTAACCAGTCCTCGCTTATAGTTTTAATAATGGTCCCTATGTGGACAAACTTCATCCTGAGAACCTACGCATGGATGACGCTTCTTGAGTCAAACGGTCTTATAAACAAATTTCTGGGGCTGTTTGGAATCGGTCCTCTGAACCTTATCAACAATGGCGGTGCCGTTATTCTCGGTATGGTATATAATTATCTGCCGTTCATGATTCTGCCGCTCTATTCGGTAATGGTCAAGATTGATTCAAGCGTTATCGAAGCCGCAAGAGACTTGGGAGCCAATAACTTCAATCTCGTAAGAAGAGTCATCCTTCCCCTGTCAATGCCCGGTATAAATTCAGGCATTATAGCAGTTTTCATTCCGAGCGTTTCGACCTTCGTCATTTCAAGAATGCTCGGTGGCGGAACAAGCGACCTTATCGGCGATATAATCGAATCGCAGTTCCTGGGAACATCGTATAATCCTCACCTCGGTTCGGCTATGGCACTGGTTCTTATGATAGTCGTAATATTCCTGATGAGCCTGTTCAATCAGTTCGGCGCGGAAGAGGAGGTTATGCCATGAGAAAGCTATCCTCCAAGCTCTACATGTACGCTCTGTACCTGTTTTTGTATCTTCCTATTCTCGTTCTGATTGTATTCTCGTTCAATGCGTCTAAATCCCGCTCCAACTGGACAGGCTTTACTTTTGACTGGTACATCAAGCTCTTCCACAACGAGACTATAATGACTTCACTGAGAAACACCGTTATAGTTGCTCTTGCAGCGTCGATATTTGCCACAATCCTGGGCACTACCGCCGCTCTCGGAATCAACAGCATGAAAAAGCGCTCCAAGACCGTTTTCATGAACCTGACATATATACCCGTTGTCAGTCCCGAGATAATCATGGGCGTGTCTCTGATGCTTCTTTTCCAGATTTTCAGAACCTCGTTCGGTTTCCAGTTCGGATTTGCTTCGCTTATCTTAGCGCATATTTCTTTTGACGTTCCGTATGTCATATACAGCGTGCTCCCGAAGCTCAGGGGAATGAACCCGAGCCTTGTTGAAGCCGCTCAGGACCTTGGATGCAATCAAAGAAAAGCGTTCTTCAAGGTCGTCATCCCCGAGATTATGCCCGGCATCTTCACAGGATTCCTGATGAGTGTCACCTATTCGATTGATGACTTCGTTGTAAGCTACTTCACATCCGGCACGAACGTGCAGACGCTTTCTATCACGATTGAATCGATGACAAGGCTTAAGGTTTCCCCCGAGATTAATGCTCTGTCGGCGATTATCTTCCTTGTAATCTGTGTCATTCTCATAACCAAAAACATACTCGACAACCGCAAGCTGAGACGTGAGCAGGAGCAATTCCGCGCCGCTCAGAGGAAGGAGAGCATGATATGAGAAAACTTTTAGCGACTCTTATAGCCTTTCTCGTTCTTACACTTTCCCTTTGTGGATGCTCATCCGGCAACGCCTATGGCGCATATTCCGAGCTTGACGAGGAGCTTCTTTCCGACTACGACTATACCCGCTTCATGGGACAGGACATTATACTCAACGTCGCCAACTGGGGCGAGTATATGTGCCTTAACGAATCGGACATGCTCGATGTAAACGAAGCGTTTGAAGCTCTGACAGGAATCGAGGTAAACTATACCACGTTTGCGAGCAACGAAACGCTTTACTCGAAGATTCAGTCGGGCAGTGCAGAGTATGACATCATAATCCCGAGCGACTACATGATTTCGAAGATGATAGATGAGGGACTTGTCCAGAAGCTTGACTTTGACAATATCCCGAATATCAAAAATATCATGGATACGTTCCTCTATCCCGAATACGACCCGACGAACGAATACTCCGTCCCCTATCTCTGGGGAATGGTCGTTATCATCTACAACACCACTATGGTTGACGAAGAGATAACCTCGTGGGCTTCGCTCTGGGATGAAGAATATGCGGGAAATATCCTGATGTTCAATAATCCCCGTGACGCCTTCGGAATTGCCCTGACATATCTGGGCTACTCCCAGAATACCGAGGACGAGCTCGAGCTTCAGGAAGCGGCACTTCTCCTGAAGGAACAGAAGTCAGTAGTTCAGGCTTACGTCATGGATGAGATCTTTGACAAAATGGAGGGCGGTTCCGCCGCTATCGCTCCATACTATGCCGGAGACGCAGTCACGATGATGGCTGAGAACGAAGATCTCACCTATTGCATTCCTGTCGAGGGAACCAACCAGTTTGTAGATGCTATCTGCATTCCGACCACCGCTCAGAACAAGGAAGCGGCGGAGATGTATATAAACTTTCTCTGTGAAGCTGAGGTTGCCCTTGCAAACTGCGAATATACCGGCTATTCAACCCCGAATCAGGCGGCATATGAGCTTTTAGACGACGAGGTAAAGAACAATCCTCTGCAATATCCGTCGGATGAATACCTGACGGAGCACACCGAGGTATTTGTAAATCTTTCGGATGAGGCAAACGAGCTTATGCAGACCCTCTGGAATCAGTTCAAAATTGACGGGACAAATCCTTGGCTCGTTCCCATTTTCCTAATTGCCATGCTGGCGGCTACGGTATTCGTGAACATCCGGCGGGCAAGAAAAAAGCACTCCGATCACCTGTAGGAATCTATCTTTTATAGATTTAGAATATAGCATATTCGGCACACTATTATTCAAAATACAATATGGAGGCATGATTCAATGACAATGTTAAAAAAGACCTCGCAAATCTTCAACCCCGAGCTGAGTGTAGCTCCACTCGGCATCATAGCGATGGACAACGCAAAAGAGCTCGGTGAGAAGATTAACGACTATCTCGTAACGTGGGCAAGACAGGCAGGAAGGGACGTTGATACCTTCCTTATCCCCGCGAGCTGTCCGAGATTCCAATCGGGAGACGCCAAAGGCTTCATCTACGAGACAGTCAGAGGCTACGACCTTTTCTTCGTATGCGATGTAGGAAACTACTCCTGTACATACCCGTATTTCGGCTATGAAAATCGCAAATCTCCCGATGACCATTTTCAGGATTTAAAAAGATTGATTCAAGCCGCAGGAGGAAAGGCACACAGAGTCAATGTAATAATGCCCCTTCTCTACGGTGGCAGACAGCACAGGCGAAACGGCAGAGAGTCCCTCGATGCCGCAGTCATGCTTCAGGAACTCCAGAACATCGGAGTTGAGAACGTTCTGACATTCGATGCTCACGACCCGAGAGTTATGAACGCCGTTCCGCTTATGGGCTTTGACAATATAGTCCCCTCTTATCAGGCGCTAAAGGCACTCTTCAAGGCATTCCCCGACCTGATTATAGATAAAGAGCATTTCATGATTGTATCACCCGACGAAGGCGGAATGAATCGAAACATGCACTATTCCTCCGAGCTTCAGGTTACGCTTGGTATGTTCTATAAGAGAAGAGACGTAAGTCAGGTCATCGACGGCGTCAACAAGATTGAGGCTCACGAATACCTCGGAAACGATGTTACAGGAATGGATATCTTCATTGCGGACGACATTATCTCCTCCGGAAAGTCGATGATTGAAGTCGCATATGACCTCAAGAAGAGACACGCAAAGAGAATCTTCACCTATGCTACTTACTGCATCTTCACAAAGGGATATGACGAGATGGACAAGGCTTATGCTGACGGTATCATCGACGGAGTTTTCGGAACCAACCTGACTTATGCTCCCGAAGAGCTTCTCAAGAAAGAATGGTATCACGTCGTCGACTGCTCGAAGTATGTTTCCTACTTCATTACAGCTCTTAACCACAATATGTCGGTAAGCTCGATTATCGACCCGCATGAGAAGATTCAAACACTTATCAAGGAGCATAGAGCAAAATAATCCGGCATAAAGTATCTTGGATATATTTGAGAAAGGATGACCCCCAATGCTTAAAGAATTCAATATAGGCGAGCTCACTTTCAACCCGTTTGAGAGAATCGGCAACGACTGGTGCCTCATCTCGGCAGGAACTGAAGACAGCTTCAACATTATGACAGCCTCATGGGGCGGAGTCGGCATTCTCTGGGGCAAAGAGGTTGCCACCTGCTATATAAGACCTCAAAGATATACGAAGCAGTTTGTCGACGGAAGCGACTATTTCACCCTCTCGTTCTTCCCCGACGGTTACAAGAAAGCTCTCGGGCTCTGCGGAAGAGTTTCGGGAAGAGACCACGACAAGCCGAAGGAAGCGGGTCTCACTCCCCTGTTCACAGACGGAACGGTCACCTTTGAGGAGGCAAACCTTGTCCTCGTTTGCAGAAAGCTATATGCACAGAAGCTGACAGAGGATTCGTTTGTCGATAAGACAGTGTTTGAGCGGAACTATCCCGAGAATGACCTTCACACAATGTACATCGGCGAGATAGTCAAGGCTTACAAGGCGGACTGAAACTCATTCTAAAGCAAGACTCCCTTTCATAAACTCATCTTAGGACGAGTTTCGGAAGGGAGTTTTATCATGCAGGAAAATAATTTTGGCGGTCTGAGTGAACAGGACGCTGAAAAGAGATTGAAAGAATTCGGCTACAACCGCCTTAAGTCTAAAAACAAAAAGAATCCCGTCGGAATATTCTTGTCGCAATTCAAGGACATCATGGTTATGGTGCTTTTGGGTGCGACGGTTATATCTGTCGCCATGGGCGAAATATACGATGCGGTGACGATAATTCTTATTGTTCTGATGAATGCAATACTTAGATTCATTCAGGAATACAGGACAGAGAAAACGATGGAAGCTCTTGAGAAGCTGACTGCACCGACTGCGAGAGTGATTCGGGATGGGAAAGAAAAAGTCATAGACGCTTCGCTGATAGTCCCGGATGACGTTATTCTGATAGAAGCCGGAGACCAAGTGCCGTGCGACGGGAAAATACTCCGCTCAAACGGGCTCTGGTGCAATGAATCAATACTCACCGGCGAATCGGAGGCGGTAAGGAAAAACGATTCAAAAAGCCAAGTTTTCATGGGGAGTTCGGTTACAAGAGGAAACGCCGTTATCGTCTGCGAAAGTACAGGCATGAACACAAAAATGGGACAGGTTTCTTCGCTCATTGACGAAGCGGGAAATCAAGAAACACCGCTCCAAAGAAAACTCGGTTCCCTTGGGAAGACGCTCTGCATTATGTGTGCCGCAGTTTGCGTGCTTGTGGTTGTAGCGGGAATATGGCGGGGCGAGCCGATTTTCGATATGCTGATGACAGGCATCACAATAGCAATCGCTGCCATCCCCGAGGGACTTCCGGCAACGGTGACGATTACGCTTGCATTGTCCGTCCGAAGAATGATGAAGAGAAACGCTCTTGTGAGAAGGCTTCACTCGGTCGAAACTCTCAGCTGTGCAAATGTCATATGCACGGATAAAACGGGAACTCTGACAGAAAACAAGATGAGCGTCACGAAAATAAGAACCACTGACAAGGAATATGCCATTACAGATGACTTGAAGCCGGACAAAGCTCTGGGTGAGCTCCTCAAGTGCGCAGTTCTCTGCAACAATGCCGTTCTGAGCGAAAATGATGGTATCGGTGACCCCACGGAGATAGCTCTTCTTGTCGCCGCCAAGAAGTTTGGCATAAACAAAGACGGTTACAAAAAGCTTTCCGAGATACCCTTTGACAGCGAAACAAAGAAAATGAGCGTAACTGTACCAGGTGATCATGGCATCAGAACTTATACCAAAGGCGCACCGGATGTGATACTCAAATCCTGTCGGATGATTTATACCGATTCGGGTGTTGAGCCGTTGACAAGCGAGAAAAGAAGAGAATTATATCAGACAGTTGATGATTACGCCGCAAGTGCACTTCGTGTCATGGCGTTCGCCTTTACAGATGAGAAAACCGGCTATGAAGTGCTCTTGGGACTCACCGGTATGCTTGACGCTCCGAGAGCAGAGGCTAAAACGTCTGTAAGCGAACTCAGAAAAGCCGGAATCAGAACTGTTATGATTACAGGCGACCACAAGCTGACTGCCGAGGCGGTTGCGAAAGAGGTCGGAATACTCAGGCGTAGGGATTTGGTTATATCGAAAGTAGAACTCGACAATATGACCGACAAGGAGCTCGACAGGATAATTTCAAAAGCCGCTGTATTTGCAAGAGTCGACCCGAGTGATAAACTTCGAATCGTGCAATCGCTCAAAAGAAAAGGCAACATCGTTGCTATGACAGGTGACGGAGTGAACGATGCTCCCGCCGTCAAGGAAGCTGACATCGGAATCGCAATCGGGCAGAACGGCTCGGAGGCTTGCAAACAGGCGGCGGATATGATTTTACTTGACGACAACCTCTCGACCATCTGCGAAGCGGTCAGACAAGGCAGAACCGTATATATGAACATCCGAAAGTTTGTGAGATATCTGATTTCCTGCAACATCGGAGAAGTTATGGTTATGTTCCTGTCGATAGTTTTAGGGCTACCAGTGGTTCTTCTTCCGACGCAAATACTTCTTGTAAATCTTGTGACCGACGGGCTTCCGGCGATGGCACTGAGCCTTGAGAAGAGCGAAAAAGAAATCCTTCGGATGAAGCCTTCGGAATTTTCAGGGAGCTTTTTCAGTGGAGGACTCTTGGGAAAGATTTCAGTCAGGGGCATTCTCATCGGGCTTTGCACTCTCGGATGCTTTGCGTATTCGCTTTATTTTGGATGTACACTGGAAACCGCAAGAACCTGTGCTCTGGTGACACTGATTGCAAGCCAGCTTATACATGTTTTTGAATGCAGAAGCGAGAAAAAATCGGTATACCGGATGAATCCGTTTGAGAATCCGGCTCTGATTTTAGCTGTGCTTGCCTCAGCCGGTGTTACGGCTCTGTGCATATATGTACCGTTTTTGTCAGTTGCGATGGAGACGACACCTTTGATACTGCCGGAAATGGCTTGGTCGCTCATATTTGCGGCGGCTGTGCCGATTGCCTCGGGACTGCTGAGGTTAATTACAAACCGCGAATAAACAATAAAACCGCTTCCCCGCTCTGTAGGAAAGCGGTTTTGTATTACGGTGCGAAGCTCTTCATCACTTCGAGTGCCGCTTTGATTCCATCTACTGCGGCGGACATTATTCCTCCGGCATAGCCGGGACCCTCGCCGCAGGGAATTAGGTTTTCTGTTCCAAAAGCTCGCATATTTTCGTCTCTCGGGATACGGACGGGCGATGATGTTCTCGTTTCCGGAGCAGTGAGGACGGCTCCCATATCGCCGAAGCAATCCATTTCGCGGGCGAATTTTGCAAGCCCTTCTTTCATCATCTCGGTTATAAACGTCGGGAAAAGCTTGTTTAAATCTCTGTCCGCTACACCCGGTTTGTAACTCGGCACCACAGAACGACTTGCGGGACTGCCCAAGAAATCCCCTACTGTCATTGCTGGGGCACGGCTGTCACCGCTTAAGAGATAGGCTTTCTTCTCAATATCGGAAGCAAATTTCAGACCATCAAGCGCACCATGCCCAAAATCATCGGGAGTGACAGAAACCACAACGGCGGCGTTCGCATTTTCACCATCACGGCTGTACATGCTCATGCCGTTGGTGACTATGGTCCCCTTTTCACTCGCCGAGGCGACGACCATACCGCCCGGGCACATACAGAAGGTATAACAAGCTCTGCCGTCGGGTCTTCTGTGGGAGAGCTGATATTCGCCCTTTGGAAGAAGCGGGCTTCCGGCGTAGTCGCCATAAAGGCTTTTATCGACGCTTTTCTGCGTGTGTTCAATTCTCGCACCCACGGAAAAAGGCTTCGGTTCAAGCCTGATGCCGCTACTCAGAAGCATTTCAAACGTGTCTCTTGCTGAATGACCGATTGCCAGAATCAAGGCACTTGTTTCTATATCGCCCGATGGCGTCAAAACCTTGGCTATCCGCTCACCGTCAAATTCAATTCCTGTAAGCTCGCTGTGAAGCCGGACTTCACCGCCGTTTTCAATAATACGCTCACGGATATTCCTGACTATGTCCCGAAGATTATCAGTTCCGAGGTGAGGCTTGGCGATTCTGAGTATGCTTTCCGGTGCACCGAAATCGACGAATTTTTGCAGGACATATCGGCAAAGCGGGTCGTTGATTCTGGTGGTGAGCTTGCCGTCCGAAAAGGTTCCGGCACCGCCTTCGCCGAACTGAACATTGGTGCTCTCATCAAGCTCTCCGCCCGACCAGTATTCGGTGATTTTCTCAACTCGCTCATCGACCGAACCGCCTCGCTCCAGAACTATCGGCTTATAGCCGTATTCCGAAAGAATCAGCCCGGCAAACATTCCGGCCGGTCCGAAGCCTGCAATCACTACACGACCGTCGCTTTTTCTGTTTGAAACCGTCGGAGAAAGCTCAAGCTCTTCAAAATACTTTACGTTCTGTCTCTTTGACAGCTCACGCTCGAGCTTTTCGGAATCAAGAGTCAGAAGCACAGAACTGACAAGGCGGATTCCGTCACGGGTTCTTTCACGCTTTCTTGCATCGAGCGACGTTTTGTATATTGATGCCGAGAGGACATGGCGCTTTCCTATGCCGATTTCCTTCAGAGAAGACAAAATTATTTCCGCTTCGCCTACGTCAATAGGTGTCTTTATATTCATAACTATAATCGGCATAGCGTTCACCTTCCCTGATTTTATGCTCAAAAAATCGGGGCAAAATCAGCTTTCGCCCCGATAATCTTTTTTGAATTACTCTTCGGATTCTGTTTCCTCTTCCGTCGTCTCAACCGTTTCGATACTTACATATACTCGGTAGGTTCCGTAGCTCCAGACATTATCATACCCCGGTACATAGATTGTAAGATCCATGATAGTATAGCTCGAATTAGTATTGGCATAGTCGAGCATGTCTATCTCGGCGACAACATCGGATGAGCTTATCTGCTCAAGAACATCCTCGGGTCCGACCAGAATTACATTCTGAATCTGAGCCTGCTCGACGGTTACAACCTTATCGTCAGTGCTGTTCAGGAAATAAATCTGAGAATTGCTTATCGTCACAACCTTCTCGGCATAGCCCTCGAGATCGAAGGTTACCGTTGCGGTATCTATTCCGGAAATGTTTACGTAATAGCTCTTATTTTCAATCGTTTTTGTAACCACGCTTCCGACGGTTATCTCGTTGATGGGAATGTAGCCGATAAGTATGGAATCCATACTGCTGAGGCTTGCATTCTGAGAACGAACCGAGATGCTGGAAGGACTTATACTGTAAGCTACTGACGAAGTGTCAAACGAATCCACGGATGACGTCAACGTAACATACAGAGGAAGTGTCTTTATAAGATATATCGGAACCGTGACCTCAAAGCTCTCGTTATCGGCGGTTATATCATCACTCTCGAATACCTCGTTTCCGCTGTAGAAGACCACGGAATTGAGGTTTGATGTCATCGAAGACTGAATAATTGCGGCGTTGTCAACCTTGACAGAAACAGACGTTATCTGGTTGATATAGTCCTGCGGACCGTAGAGCTCAATGGTTGACGGAGAAATGGTAATCTCTTCTTCGTCAATAATATAGCCGTCCGAAGTGGAAAGATTCGAAACATCGGCAACGAGAGTCCCATCCTCGACAGAGAATGTCTTTGTTACCATATAGTCGAAGTCTACCTTGACGGTCGCCGGCTCAATCTGTTCAACCTCAATGGTATCGCCGTTTGCGCTTGTTACTACGAGCGAAATATCATAAGAACCGGTGGTTCTTACTGCATCCACGTTTATTCCGACATGAATATCATCCGCTGTGTAATCGCCGATAAGATATCTCTCGCCGGAAATTACGACGTTGACGGTATCGACCGACGTTTTCATGACAGAAATTCCGGCAACGTCCGCATAAGAACCGTCCAAAGAGAAATCTATAGGAACATCCTTGAGAGTGACAGTTGTCTCGGGAAAGACGGTAAGCGACATGATAATCCAGATAACGAATGCCAGAACTACGGAAAAGAGCATCAGGTAGAAGTTGCCGCTCTTGAAGAATCTATTCTTCTGTGTTTTCTCGGTCGTTTTCTTCTCCGCCATCGGTCTTCTCCTTTCTTGTGAACAGCCTGCCAAACAGTTTCTTATCAGACGAAAGCTTTTCATCAATTATCTGGGATTTCAGATACTTTATGATTCTGTCCTTTGTGTATCCTCTTGTGAGCTCGCCGTTTTCGGCAATGGAGATGGTGCCCGTCTCTTCCGAAACGACAATGATTATGGCATCGGAGTTCTCGCTCATGCCGATTGCCGCTCTGTGACGGGAGCCGAGCTGTTTGTTGATTCGCTCTTCCTTCTGAGGAGTCGGAAGGAAGCAACCTGCCGCAATGATTCGGGCGTTTCTTATGATTACTGCGCCGTCATGCAGAGGCGTCTTTGGGAAGAATATACTGCCGAGAGTTGCAACGCTCGGTATACAGTCCATGACCGTCCCGTTGTCAATCTGTTCGCCCAGACGTGTGGTGCGCTCGATTACTATCAGCGCGCCGGTTCTCGTTTCGGAAAGCTGACTTACGGCTTCGCCGATAACCTCGATGGTGTCATCCCAGTTTTTCACTTCATCATCGGCTTTATAGCCACCGCCACCGAAAATCCCGAAGCTTTTCACGTTCGCTTGACCCATCTTTTCAAGTATTCGCCTGAGTTCGGGCTGGAATACGATGATAACCGCCAGAATGCCTATCTGGAAGAAGGTTTCCAAGAGATAGGACATAACTTTAAGCTGCCACCACGAGGCAATAAGGTACACGCCGAGTATGATTAAAATTCCCGTAAGGAGCTGCTGAGCTCTCGTTTCACGGATGATCTTAATGAGCTTATACAGGATATACGCTAATATGATTATGTCGATAACGTCTCTTATAGATATCGAACTTACTATACTTACGAACTTTACCCAAGTATCACTGATAAATTCCAAGTCCATTTCCCTTTCCGCCTGATACGGCATTGATGCTCTTATTATTTTAACAGCAATCGAGGGAAATTTCAATAGTCAAAGTCCATCTTTTGAGATTTTTTTTACTTCTGTCAGGAGCCTTTTAACGTCTGTCTCGGAATTGAAGACCGACGGCGAAAATCTGACTGTCCCTTCGGGCAGAGTTCCGAGCGTTTTATGAGCCAACGGCGCACAGTGAAGCCCGCCGCGAAGAGCAAAGCCTCTTTCGGATAAAGCACCCGAAACCGCCGACGACGGTATGCCTTCGATATTGAACGACACTATCGGGATAAAGTGATTGCCGTTTCTGTAGACTGTCACGTTGTCGATGCCTTTAAGTCCGTCCAAGAGAATCTCACAAAGCGATTGCTCATGGTTGAATATATCGTTCATACCATAGCTATTGACATAGTCGATTCCGGCTTTCAGAGAAGCGATTCCGGCTGTATTCAGGGTTCCGCTCTCAAGCCTTTCGGGCATGAAGCCGGTCTGCTCGAGTTTGGCAGAGGTGGCACCGGTTCCGCCCTCGATTATCGTGTTTGGCACATATTTGCCGTCTGAGATGAGAAGTCCGGTTCCCGCCACGCCGTAAAGCCCTTTATGACCGGCTGTGCAGATGAAATTCATTCCGTCGTCAAGACTAAGCGGAATAATTCCGCAAGCCTGTGCACCGTCGACGATGAAGCAAACTCCCATACTTCTGCACATGTCCGCAATCTCACGAATCGGCATTATCCTGCCGGTGACGTTACTGGCGGCTGTGCAGACGACACATCTAACACCGGGAGTTATGAGTCTGTGAAAATTCTCGAGGGTTTCCTCGTCTGTCTTCCCCACTATCGCCACGTCGACTATTGCCCCGCTTTTTGATAGGGCATAGGCAGGGCGTGCAACGGAATTATGCTCCATGGATGATATGACAAGCCTGTCTCCTGGACGAACTATTCCCTTGATGGCGAGATTAAGAGAATGGGTACAGTTGCCCGTGAAAACTGTGTTTTCTGGGCTTGATTTAAACATTCCGGCGGCTGTGCATCTTGCATCATAAACCATTGCCGCCGAATTATATGAATAAGCGTGCCCCGACCTACCCGGGTTTCCGCCGTACTTTACTGGCGCTTCCGCCGTGGCTTTAACGACTGACGGAGGCTTTGGGTAGGTCGTGGCTGCATTGTCGAAGTAAGCATCGTTTACTGTATTGACTGTTTTCACATTGACAAATCCTTTCGTAAAGACCGTATTTTACATTTCAACCGTCCCTCGGTCTTTAACCGCAATGCCGTTTTTCTCAAGAATCCCCGCAACATAGTCGGGATTATCCCCAGGAGTATCCCGTATTCTGACCGAGTAACCGCAACCGGAAGCTAAGTTCTTCGGAGTTTTTGACACCTCGCAGAATATTCCCATACCGTTAAGGAGCTTCTTTGCCTTTATTGCGTAGGTTATCGACGAAACAGCTAAGAGAGTGTATTTCATGTCACAATGTTGCACCTCGCATTATTGAGGTCACCTCTAGAATTACAAGAGGCTATCATAATATATGTGGAAATACAGTGTATTGACACAATTAGAATTACAAGAGGCTATCATAATATATGTGGAAATACAGCGTATTGACACAATAAAAAAGCCCTGCCAATGCTAAATACCAGTAAGTAACTAACAAAACCTACCAACTATTAGCTGACAGGACAGGTGTGTGCACAGCATACAGTTAGGTATAAATTAACTAATGCTGTGCAAAATCAAAAAACCAAAGAAAAACCGATTGCTCTCAATCTGAAAGCAATCGGTTTTTACATTACCGCATTTTCCCAAGAACAAGAAAAAAACAAGATTTCCTCGTTGACTTTTATGGTATAATGGAAGCACTGGGCTTTGTAAAGCAAGGAGGCTTTGATTATGAAAGAGGCGACCGGGTTACGGCAGGAACAGGTTTCCGAAAACAGAAAAAAATACGGGAGCAACTGGCAGAGTAGCAGGAGCAAAACGACCGTCAGGCACTGTGTTCGCAGAGCGTTCATAAATCCGTTTTCAATAATTCTGATAGTTCTTGCGGTTGTTTCGCTGATTACCGACGTGCTTCTGCCGGATAAATACGGACAGAGCTTTTCGTCTGTTATAATAATTATAGTTATGATGCTTCTCGGCGGTATCATCCGCCTGATTCAGGAGCTTCGGGCAAAAAGCGTTACCGACCGCCTTTCACAAATGGCGGGAACTACCGTTTCTGTTTGCAGAGACGGCATCTGGCAGGAGGTTTCTTCCGAAGATCTGGTTGTCGGAGATCTTGTCAGAATCGAAGCGGGAGATCGGATTCCTGCGAACATTGAGCTCACGGAATCGAAGAATCTGTTCGTTTCACAGTCTGTAATAACCGGCGAAAGCGAGAATTTCGAAAAGAAAGCCGAGGAGCCGCAAATCAGACCGGAAAAGCTCAGCGATTACACAAATATAGTCTTTCAAGGTACTACGGTTACAGGCGGGTCGGGTGCGGGAATTGTCCGCGCTGTCGGGAAAAATACCGTTTATGGCGGTCTTGACACAGAAAGCTTTTCGCAGAAGCGCGGATTTGACAGTGGCTCCACTTCTATCGCTTGGGTTCTGATAAAATTTATGGCGATTCTGATTCCCGTTGTGTTTCTTGCAAGCGGTCTTACACAGGGGAACTGGATTGAAGCGCTCCTGTTCGCTCTTTCCGTGGCGGTCGGTCTCACTTCCGAAATGCTCCCGATGGTAATCAGCGCTTGTCTGGCTAAAGGCAGTCATCAGATGGGCAAAGAACAGACCGTTGTCAAAAATATCAACGCAATGCAGACGCTCGGAAGCATGGACATTCTGTGTGTGGATAAAACAGGAACGCTTACCGACGACACAATCACCCTCGAATACTACATGGACATTCTCGGAAACGAGAGCAGTACGGTTCTTGATTATGCTTTCCTGAATAGTCATTACCAGAGCGGAGTCAAAAATCATCTCGACACGACCATTCTCAAATACGGAACCATACCGGGGCAGGAAGCGCATTTTGAAGAGCTTTCTCGGAACAGCATTCTATTGGATGAGCAACCGTTCGATTATAACCGCAAATATGTAGGGGTTCTGCTGAAAGGTGATGAACACAACCTTCACATCATCAAGGGCAGTGTCGGGAACGTTCTTTCAAAATGTCGCTACGCCGAGTTCCGTGGAGAAAGAGTTTCGGTTACGGATGACACAATTCAAAGTGTTCACGCAGTAACCGATGAACTTACGGAAGATGGGATGAAGGTCCTGGCGGTTGCCTACAGAAACACTTCCCGATCGGTGCTCGATTCCGATAATTCCGACTTTATACTTATCGGCTATCTGGCGTTCTTTGACGCTCCGAAAAAGAGCGCTTCCGAGACTATAAAAAATCTGAAAAATCTTAACATAGACGTCCGGGTCCTGACAGGAGACGATGTGAAGACGACTCTCTCAATCTGCTCACGAATCGGAATCGAGACGGACTTTGTTCTGACAGGTGCGGATTTTGCGGGACTTTCCGAGAACGACATTCCGCTTTGCGTTGAGAAAACGAAAGTCTTTGCGGAGCTGTCTCCCAAGCAAAAGGCTCGGATTATTGAAATACTGCAAAAGAACGGTCATAATGTCGGATTCATGGGCGACGGCATGAACGACCTTCCGGCTGAGCTGAGAGCCAACGTCGGAATTTCGGTTGACACCGCCGCAGATGCAGTCAAAGAGAGCGCAGATGTAATTCTCCTCGAAAAAGACCTTAATGTCCTCAAGCGAAGCATCCTCGAAGGGCGCAAAGCGTTTGCAAACATGACAAAATATATCAGCATCACTGCATCGTCAAACCTCGGCAACATTATCGCTGTGGTTGTGGCGAGCGTTCTTCTGCCGTTCTTCCCCATGACATCGCTGCAGCTTCTTTTGCTGAATCTGTTGTATGACACCCTATGCCTGATAATGCCGTGGGACAATGTGGATTCTGAACAGCTTGAAAAGCCTGCTCGTTGGAGCGGCAATCACTTGGGAAGATTTATGTCAAGGTTCGGACCTATAAGCTCGGTATTTGACATAATCACGTTTGCTTTTTTGTTCTTTGTCCTCTGTCCTGCCGTTTGCGGCGGAGCATTTTCACAGCTTGATTCCGTCGGTCAGCTTGCGTTTATCTCTACATTCCAGACCGGGTGGTTCCTTGAGTCAATGTGGACTCAGGTGATGATTTTGCATCTTCTGAGAACGCCGAAAATACCGTTTGTTCAGAGCAAACCATCAAAATCAGTCTTCGGAGTCACGATTGTGGGAGTGGTTCTCCTTTCGGTTCTCACGGTCACGCCGCTCGGAAGTTACATCGGACTCACGGCACTTCCTGTCGGGTACTACTTATTCCTTGCCCTGGATGTAATCCTATATCTCTGTTCTGTGAGCATAGCAAAGCATTTTTACTTTAAAAATCACGGGGAACTCTTGTAGAAAGGGGTGCAAGATATGAAAAACATTGATCTTGTCAGCATGGATGCTTTCACACTCGGATGGCTTTCAGACAAGCTGAAAATGGCGCCTTCCGATGCACTGTCCGCCGGAGAGCTCGGCAAAGCCATATCCGACCTGACGAGCGGTCAGATAAGAAGCCTGATGCTTGAGTTGAACGGAGCTTCAAATGCTTCCGATTTGTCGGAAATTGTCTGCGGTGAGCTTAAAATATTCCCTGTCTTACGCAGAGTAACGCGAGCGGGAAACGATATAGTTCTGATCCCAAAGGAGTTCGATATCCTCTGCTTTCTTGCCAGGAACCGGGGAGAAGTTTTTACCAAAGAGCAGATTTATCAGGCGGTGTGGGACGCAGAGTATCTGATGGATGACAGCAATATCATGGCGTTCATCCGAAAGCTTCGGAAGAAGATTGAACCGCATCCCGATTCTCCCATATACATACTCACCATCTGGGGCATCGGTTATAAGTTCAACGACAGAATATAATTTTTGCCTTTTAGCAAGGAAATCGCAAGGTTTACGCCATGTGATTTTCCTTGCTTTTTTTGTAGAATGAAAGAGAACGAAGGAGGTGCAGACATGGAATACACAGATTCTGGCATGGTACTTTATCACAGCTACTATTTGGATGAAGCTGAAAAAATAAAGAAATTATTCAACGAAAGGAGAAAAGAATGATGGATTATGTATGTATGGTTTTAGGAATTCTTTTTATGGCAGGCGGTATCATTTTTGCATTTGGCAAAATCTATCAGCATATACCTGCGTGGCAAAAAATGCCTGATGAAGAAAAGAGCAAGATAAGAATTAAACCGCTTTGTCGAAATATTGGAGGAATGATGGCACTTAATGGAATCATCTTTGTTCTAAAAGGATGCTGCGCCGGATTTTCAGACCAGATGTTTTCGGTCGCAATCATTATATGGCTGGTGATTGCCGGATTCGATGTTTATTACATATCAAAAAGCAGTCGCTATACAAACCAATAATCTGCATAGCAGTTTATATAGATATTCTTGTGAACGAGGAGGCGGAAACATGGACTCCGATGACAGTCCACAAAGAGATAATCAACACCCGGCGTTCGGATACTCCATGTTCGCCTGCGTGATTGCACTTGTCTCTAAATAATAAATTTACAGGAGGTAAGTCCAATGAACAAGAAAATAACCCGCGCGGCTCTGCATCAGATGGCGGAAAAGACCGTGATGCGGGATGAGCAGAACAGCCGCATCACATTTGCGGCAACAAATTCAACAGGTGATGTACTTGAACGCCTGAATACAACTTTGACGGGGTTGGATGAGGAATCGGTTATGACCAGCCGTTCAATAAACGGTTCCAATCATGTGACAAAGGAAAAGAAGAAATCGCTTCCCCAGAGGCTTGCGGGTGCATTTGTGAACCCGTTTACGGCGATACTCTTTTTCCTCGCAATCGTATCTACGATAACCGACATGATTTTGCCGTACTTTTCCCTTTTAGGCTGTGAGCCGGAGGATTTTGATTGTCTGACGGTCGTCATCATCCTGACAATGGTTGTGATTTCGGGAACACTCCGTTTTGTTCAGGAATCAAGAAGCGGTAATGCGGCGGAAAAGCTTCTCAAAATGATAACAACCACTTGTACAGTCACACGAAAAGACGAGCCTAAGTCGGAGATTCCTCTTGATGATTTGGTTGTCGGAGACATCGTTCATCTTTCCGCCGGAGACATGATTCCCGCAGACGTGAGAATTTTGGAATCCAAAGATCTGTTTGTAAGCCAGGCAAGCCTGACCGGCGAAAGCGAGCCAACCGAAAAAACACCTTTCGTGGCAGAAACGATGGGTACTGTGACCGATTATTCCAATATCGCCTTTATGGGCAGTAATGTTATTTCGGGAAGCGCAACCGCTGTGGTTGTCTGCGTCGGCGACAATACGCTGTTTGGCTCTATGGCTTCGGCAGTTGCCGGGGAAGCAGTCGAGACCAGTTTTTCAAAAGGCGTCAATGCCGTCTCATGGGTGCTGATTCGCTTTATGATGGTAATGGTGCCGCTGGTATTTGTTATCAACGGTCTGACGAAAGGAGACTGGCTGGAGGCATTCTTATTCGGAATTTCAATCGCAGTAGGTTTAACGCCGGAAATGCTTCCGATGATTGTCACGACCTGCCTTGCGAAGGGCGCAGTTTCGATGAGCAAAAAGCAGACTATAGTCAAAAATCTCAATTCAATTCAGAACTTCGGAGCCATTGACATCCTCTGCACCGACAAAACCGGCACTCTTACTCAGGACAAGGTTGTTCTGGAGTATCACCTTAACGTTGACGGCGAGGAGGACGGGAGAGTTCTTAGACACGCATATCTGAACAGTTACTTCCAGACCGGGTACAAGAGCCTGATGGATCTTGCAATAATCAGGAAAACCGAGGAGGAAGAGAGCGAAAATCCCGAGCTTATCGATTTGTCTGAAAGCTACGTCAAGGTCGACGAGATTCCTTTCGACTTCACACGCCGTCGCCTGACAACCGTTGTTCAGGACAAAGCGGGCAAAACCCAGATGATTACGAAGGGTGCCGTCGAGGAGATGCTTTCCGTCTGCTCGTTTGCGGAGCTGGATGGTGAAGTGAAGCCTCTGACTGAGGATGTGCGTAAAAGAATCCTGCAAACGGCGGATGAGTTGAACGAGAAGGGGTTCCGGGTTCTGGGCATCGCTCACAAAACCAATCCATCATCCGTTGGTATTTTCAGCGTGAAGGACGAGTCGGAGATGGTGCTTATCGGGTATCTTGCATTCCTCGACCCTCCGAAGGAATCAACAGCCGACGCTATCAAGGCTTTGAAGGCTCATGGCGTACACACGAAAATCCTCACCGGTGACAACGAAAAAGTCACCCGCACCATCTGCGCACAGGTTGGGCTTAAAGTCAGAAATATGCTCCTCGGTTTGGATCTTGAGCATATGACGGACAAGAAGCTTGCAAGAGCCGCAGAATCAACCGACGTCTTCGCAAAGCTCACTCCCGACCAGAAGGCAAGAATCGTATCCGTTCTCCGTGAAAACGGTCACACCGTGGGCTTTATGGGAGACGGAATCAACGACGCCGCCGCAATGAAAGCTGCGGATATAGGAATTTCGGTTGACACAGCCGTTGATGTCGCAAAAGAATCCGCCGATATTATCCTTCTCGAAAAAGACCTGATGGTGCTGGAGGAAGGAATAATCGAAGGGCGCAAGACCTATGCCAACATGATCAAGTATATCAAGATGACGGCATCCTCGAACTTCGGAAATATGTTTTCCGTTCTTGCGGCATCGGCACTTCTGCCGTTCCTGCCGATGATGAGCGTACATCTCATATTCCTGAACCTGATTTATGATCTGAGCTGTACGGCAATTCCGTGGGACAACGTTGACGAAGAATTTATCGCCGTTCCGAGAAAATGGGATGCCTCAAGCGTTGGAAGCTTCATGATATGGATAGGTCCCACAAGCTCAATCTTCGACTTCACCACATACATTTTCATGTATTTCGTCTTCTGCCCGATGTTTGTTTCCGGCGGCGTTCTTTATAACGACCTTGCAAACCATTTCAGCGGCGCAGAGCTTGCGGATTTGCAATTCAGGTATATGGCGATGTTCCAAGCCGGATGGTTCGTTGAATCAATGTGGAGTCAGACTCTCGTTATTCACATGATCCGTACTCCGAAGCTCCCGTTCATCCAGAGTCACGCTTCCGCACCGCTTACTCTCATGACGATGACGGGAATCGCAGTTCTCACGATAATCCCGTTCACGCCGTTCGGCACGTTGCTCGGATTTGTCGCACTGCCAGCGAGCTATTTCCTTTATTTGATTCCCTGCATCCTGCTTTATATGCTACTGGCTACAAGCCTGAAAAAAGCCTATGTCCGCCATTACGGCGAGCTGCTTTAAAGGAGGTTAAATCATGAACTGGACAGATATTTGGTTGATATTATTTGGTACTACAGAATTTCTCGGATTAAATATCGGCTTTTGGGTGTCCATGGCTGTCGTTGCAGTGATTGTCGTCCTCATGAATGCCGTTTTCTGGGGGATGAAGCCGAAGGAAAAGGATTGATTATCGGAGAAATATTAAAGGGAGCCGATTGAGGCTCCCTTGTTGTTTGTCAAGCGCTTTGCCCTTGAGTAAATCCACTGTAATCACCTCAAAATGGGCGTGAAAAAAGAGCGGCTGGTAAAGTCGCTCTTAGATATTATTGTGTTGAGTTCAGGTCGATATACTGGAATTTTATAGAAAAGATGAAAAGATTTATTTATTACAATGATATGTTATATCAACCAGATCTGTCCCATTAAATTTCAAAATGAAATAACTAGTATAATACAAATTGTCAATAAATATTTCTTTGTCGCCGAAAATAACTTTCCTGGTTTTGTTACTTGCATCAATCACGTTAACGATACAATAGTTTGATAAATATGCACATATTGCAGTCGCATGAGAAACTACTAATGAGCAGGAATCTTCTGGCGTTTGTCTTAATATCAAATTTATTGCACATCTTACTCTCAATTTTGTTTCATTAAGGCTTTCACCATCTTGATTTTTGTAATTATAATTTTGATATTGTTTTAGCCAAAAATCTTCCTTAGCTATACCTATTTCCCGTTCTTTTAAGTCAGGAATAATTTGAACATTAGGAGAAAAAATTTGTGCGGTTTTATAAGCCCTGGCAATTGGAGATGAATATACATTTTGATATCTTTCTTGAATTAATACTTTCACTTTTTCTGTGAGCAGAATACCTTATTCACTTAGTTTATCCTTACATGGGATAGAATGTCGCATAAGAATTATTGTTTTCATGTTCTATCACCTCCAAATTCCGATTTGTACTCGGATACAATAATTAATATACCATATCAGAATGATAAAAGCAAGACAGACTTTTATCAAATTGTCGGTTTTCCATTCTCCGCTTTGCAAAGTACAAGGGACCGGAGATTTCAAACATAGAGGCTCACAACGAGCGAACGAAGGAAAAGTATGCAAGCAATCCCGACGTTGACACAAGCAAAAGTCACCTGAACTTTCATCTTGTGGAACCGCAAGGAAAGTACCGAGTCGTTGCCGAACAACAGATAAAAGACGCAGGTTGCAGGACAAGGACGGACAGCGTGAGGAGCTAATTTCAAGTGCAAACCTATTCAACGCCAAGGGCAAAATTGACGAGATTGAGAAACTCTTGGACAAGTACATTCCGGCAGTTGAGCAGATGCACACGACGCTCAAGAAGTACAATGTTGCTTTCACGACTACTACAAGCGAGAACAAGAAGCTGAAAAAGAAGAATGAGCAACTTACGCAGACGCTTGAGAAGTCGTCGAAGGAGAGTGTGCTTAAGAAGCTTGAGGATGAGAGGCTCAGGCATCAGTACTTAGAAGCGGTGGAGATTCTGGAGAGGATACCGCCGGAGGTTGTGAGGGCTTATACGAGGATGCCTGCCGGTAGAAAGGAGAAATCACATGAAGAATCAATATGAGCATATCGACCTATGCTCTTGCTACGAGCCCATCTTTGAACCACCTGCAGAATTGCTGGAGTCTTTCCAAAGTATCGTTGAGCGTAAGATAGGCAACACATGGTATCTCATCGAGACAGTCTGTGACGGAAGCGAACGACTGAGTGGAAAAGTGAAACGCCTCATTTTTTCGGACAAGGAAGTGATTTGTCCGTGACAAACGAAGAGAGTTATGGTATAATGCCATCATACACACCGATTCTGTCAGCTGAACCAGATGTAAAGGAGGACATTATGGATCAGCACAAAATAACCATCCTGTATTGCAGACTCAGCAACGAGGACTCACTGGATGGTGAGTCGAACTCAATACAGACTCAAAAAATCATGCTCCAAAGGTATGCAGACGAGCATGGTTACACTAACACTAAAATCCTTGTGGATGACGGTTACACCGGAACGAACTTCAATCGTCTCGGTGTACAGGAAGGCTTTGAACTTGTAAAGCAAGGGCTTGTCGGCTGTTGGATTGTCAAAGACCTTTCACGATTTGGCAGAGACTATCTGACAGTAGGACGATACACCGACATCATCTTCCCAAGTCTCGATGTGCGATTCATTGCAATTAACGACGGAGTAGACAGTGAAAAAGGTGATGCCGACGGCTTTTCCGCAATCAGAAATCTGTTCAACGACAACCTTACATAAAGAACGATGTTCTCCGGCAAGGTTGCCGTTGATGTT
>JAJQFI010000023.1 GCA_021201235.1 Oscillospiraceae bacterium
AATCGTTCCCCTGTATACCTCTTTCCCATTTGTCCAAAACAGGCAAGAGGATAACACGGCAAGGGGCGCCCATTTTCTTCCCGATTTTTTGGCATCTTCGACAGGCGATCCAACGTTGGCAGTAACTACTTTATTCAATGTCACAGATTCCTCGCCTTCATCTGTCCCACCCTCTAGCGTCGTGAGGCCAGTAAATGAATAAATTGTATTATTACCCCGCACAAAATATCGCGTATTATTATTACTACTATCGTAAGCCGCACAGTCGTAGAATTGGTCACGAATGCTTCCCGTTGAGCTATTATAAAGCACCTGCCAATTTTTCCCATCCGAACTCCCGACAATCAGCGTCGGACCAACGGCAACAAAACCTGACGAGCCGTAACATACCGCATAAAAAGAGCCCGAGGCCGTACCTTCCAAAAAATAGCGCTGCATGCAGAATTCCGGCGCTTTATTTTTACAATCCGAACCACTCCGGCACGATTCCGAGTCGTTCCACTCCAGTTGAATTGACAACGTTGCCGGGTCCGAAATTTTATTATATTGTGTTCCTGTTCCTTCTTCTTCTTCTTCGTTGCTTGAGCCGATTACCGTTTTAAGATCGGTGGATTGTGCCAGGTCACGGAGCGCGCTAATTTGCGCCATTTCAAGGGTTAGGCTTGCCTGATAGGCATGGTCATTATATTCGCTTATAATTAGGTTTCCCGAGATCTGCCCCCCGTCATAGATTAGCGTGCAGCCCATTTCCTGCGTAATATCGTCGCCCGACGTTGCCGGATCGTTTCCGAACCCAAGCACCATATTATTGTGCGGCGTGGCAGGAATAGAGAGGTTAAATGAACGGGTCATCAGTAAATCCTGATATCGGAACAGCAAAGAAGTGTATTCGAAACCAGCGCCGTTATCTTCTAAGTCAATATAATCGACAGCCTCGGCGGTGGTTTCGTTTTCTTCCAACTCAGTCACGCTATTACTTGCCGTATTTATAATTAATCTAAACATACGCGTTAAAACATTACTTTAATTATCTTAAACGTAACCGAAACATCACCCGTTTGCGATGTTAGTGAGATGCTTGGAGCGCTGCCAACTTTCGCCGGTTCGGCTTCCTTGATCCACTCTATCGTAAGATCGTCCGCCGTGGCGATGTCAGCGAGATAACGGCGTTGTTCTTTTGTCAGATTCCGAGCGATGCCCCCAACCTCCATCTCGTACCCCGCCCGGTGCGGATATCCAATCGTATTGGGGTCGTAAAAATCAACATTATCCGAGGGCGAAAGTTTTTCGCTCGAAAGCTCAAACGTCCAGGCTTTTGTAAAACCCAACATCCCAGTCCAGCGGGCAGTAAAACTGTAACAGGTGTCGAGCGTTCTCACTCGTACCGTCCTATCAGCCCCGCCACCGCTGAACATATATACCCCCTCCCTGGCTTCAACGCAAGCGTACTGGTAATAATCCGTATTATTTCCCTGATTATTTCCGTTTGTTTCCAGCGGGCTCGTTGTCGAAATAGTATTATTGTTGTTCGTATTCCCAGATTCCGGGAAACAACTATTTTCGAGATTCGTGCCCGAAATTTTCAGATCACTGCCGATAAAAAAAATGGGAGCCGTGTCGCCCTCCTTTGCCACACGGTACTCATGCAAAGGGACGACCGTTTCGCATGTCTTAATGCCATCATGCAGGAGGATCGTTTTTGTGGTATTTGAGCTATTATTTGAATCCTTTATTTGAATATACTCAAACCCGTTATCCCATGCCGACCGGGCGAAATCCCGAAAGAGCACTGTAATTGCCCCATCTATCCAACCGTTATAAGTAGCGCTAAGGTCATACTCAGAATAATCCGGGCTCGTATTTCCATTTTTTTCGTACATCGAAAACGTTAACGTAACCTGGTCATCGTTGCTGCTGGTGGACGATGTCGACTGCTGAAGTTGAAGCGTGCAAGCGTCGTCAATCCAGACCTCTTCCGGTGCTATTATTGTAACTGCCATAATTTTTTTTATTTCGTCCTGATGTTTGATTTTTCGACATACAACGCCGTCCGTTTCTGGAACGACGTAAATTCCTTATAATCCATTACCGGCGCCGGTTGTACTGCAACCGCTTCCGATAGGGAATCGGTCAACAGTTCGTAATCGATTCCACCGATGCCCCCACCACCGCCGGAGGTGTTTCCATTGTTTGCCATCTCAAATAATCGCGCCTGCTGCTCTTGGGTTAATACCATCTCACCACTATTGAGTGAGGCGTTTACCTTATCTCCCTTGTAAGATGATCCCGCCACGATACCGCCCCCGGCAAATGCTTGCTTGCCTTGATTTATTAAACTTGTAACCGTTGAGAATTGTGCCGCGATAGCGGAGATCGTAGTAGCCATTGCGGCCAAGTTAGCCGGGTAAGGCATTTTCATCGCCTCGGCGATACCATCGGCGATTGCCCGGGCGTTTGCGAGTGTAGTTTCGACAGCCGTAATGGCTTGTTGTGCAAATGCAGCCTTTTCACTCTCACCCGTCAGGAGTCCAATATCGCCAATTATTTGGGAGGCTGAACCCCCTATTGATTTAGCTGAGTCCTTCCATGCATTTTTATTTGCGGAGGCAAGATCGTCCGTTTTTTGGGTAACTTCTCCGGTAAGCGTTTCAATGTTCATGAGTGCATTTGTCAACTCTTGTTCAAATCCACCCTCCTCGGGGAATAAAATTGCCCGTTCTTCTTCCGCTAATTGGTTTAATAAATTTAAATATTCTTGTGCTTGCGTTAGCCTGGCTGTCATCTCTATTGATGCAGCCTCGGCCTCTATCTGCTCGCGTGTCTTATAGCTGGTATCAATAGCAGCGAGTTCGGCCTGCATACCCTGCTCAATTGCCATTTGCCTGGCATCAAGATAGGTGCGCATATTGTTCAAAAGCTCCGTATATTGTCCAGCCTCACGGGTTAACCGTGCCTGCTCTTCCTGTTGTCTGTATTTCTCTTCAATATTTTGTCGCTCCGACTCCAAAAGTTCCGTGTTTTGTAGTTCTTTTGTCCGCTGCATGTCGAAGAGCTGCAACCGTAGCTGGTATTCTTCCTCCGAGCCCCGGGCGACTTCGTTTAACCGGAGCTGAACCGCTTCTATGGCCGCCGCGGCTGTCCGGTTGTTTAATTCTTCGGCTTCTCTGGCATAAGCCTCAGCCTCCGCCTGGGCGTTTTCTTCGGCAATCCGGCGGCGTTCGTTCTCTTGTGCAATAGCTGCATTTGTGGCATTTTTTTCCGCTTCATTAAAAGACTGCAGGGAAGATTGAAGCCGACGGATGCCATCTTCGTAATTTTTTTCAGCCGTGTAAACAGCTGCCTGCAGGTCAGCTAAGCGATTTTTTGTCTCGTCGGATGTGTCTTTTTCCCTTTCGGCCTGCGCTGTAGCGATGCGCAAACGCTCGGCGGCAATTTCTTTCTGCTCCTTTAGGTCTTCTCTCTCCAGGGAGATAGCCTCTTCTAAAGCTTTTTTTCGTTCAATTAGGCTCTTGTCTTTGTCTTGTGCCTCGTTCCGTAGGCGGGCAATATCAGAAGCACGTTGGGCACTGTTTACCGTGTATTTCCGTTCCGATTCCTCCAACTCATCCTGTGCGTAAACCAATTCTTTTGCCGCGTCCGCAGCTTGTTTGTATGACGGAATTAATTTCCCAATTATAGAAGTGGCAACATTAGCTACCGCCGTAACTATTTTTGCGAGAATACCTGCAAGAGCTTGGAAAGCGTCGCTAACAAGTGTTAAAATAGGTTCAAAAGCTGAAAAAGCAGCCTGCAGCTGCGTCATAGCGGCATCGTTCTTTTTAAACGCGTCCGATACGCCTTTAATAACGGTTATAATAACCGTAAGTATGGCCGTAATTACGTTCAACGGGTAAGTAACAAAGACCTTACCGAAAGATTGGACAGAGCTGGTGAGGGATTTCAGGTTAACGCCTCCTGTCGTTCCCATGTTTTTAAAAGCCTCTTCGATTCCGCCGGTATAATTACCCACATTGCGACGACTGTCCCCCATAGAACTCTCGAGGTTTCCGACCTCGGTACGGAGCGAGCTAATATGCTCCAATAATTCCGTTCCCTTAGCCGATTCGCGTTCTGCAGCCGATAGCGAGGCATATTCATTTTGCAAGGCTGTCAGTTGGGCTTGCATCCCAATCAATGAATCGCTATAAACTCCATTCGAAACAACAGCCTGGGCAACTTCTCCCTCAAGGGTTGCCAGTTGCTTGCCTTGTTCCTCGATTGCTATAGTTACCTCCTCGAGTTGTTTTTTCGTCTCCTCGTAACCTTCGCCCCCTGCCATTAGCGCAAGCGTTAACAGTTCCTGTTCCTTGGTAAGGTTGGCGAGATTATCTCGTGCGGTATCAATTTCCTGCCGGATATCGTCCACGCTCCGGGTATACTGTGCGTTTGATTTCTCAGCGTTTACGATCTGTTGGTCGAGCATCTTCAGCTCGGCTCGATCCATTTTGATTGCCTCCGTATTTAATGCCAACTGCCGGGCACTCTCCGCGCTCGATTCCGTAGAGTCTTCAATGTCTTTTTTTAATGTTTTATTTGCGCTCTGGAGCAATCCAATTTCGGCACGGATACGGGCGGCACGTGCTTCAAGGTCTCCCGTCTCAAAAGCAACGTCAATTAATATGGTGTTATCGTTCTCAGCCATTTTTTTATTTAAATATTTTATCAGTTAACCATAATTGCGTATAGCTTCCAAGCTTTTTTTTAATCTCGTCTGCTGTTTGTTCCACAACCAGGGAATAATTTCGGTCAAAACTTCCGTATATCGTTGGAGCGGGACGACCCCAACCCTTTGGGATGTGTTTACCAAAGACCACAGCACAGGCAAACCTTCGCCGCTCACTTTCGCTGGGAAAGTTTAAACCTTTGTCACGACTCCACTGCTCAATAATATCAACAAAATTCTGGGGCACTTTTCCTCCCGGTCGTCCTTTTTCCAGCGTAATGAGAGGTGCCGTCCCGTCCTCCCTGGTATAATACAATTGTGCCCGTCCTTCCTCGAAACGTACCCTAAAGCCCTCCGAGCTTCTCCCCGTTGCGTTTACTTTTTGATCACTTAAAGCGGCTTTAATTTCATTACACGCTTGTTCCAGTGTTTTCCTTATGTATTCTTCAGGGTTTTCCATTGTTTTGCTTTCTTTTTAGGGATATACAATCGCGGCGGCTCTATTCCATAGAGTCGAGCATAATAAGGATCGTAGAAGCATTCACCTTGTACCTCGGTTAAGCGGAGGCGCACACCAATGCCCGTAAATACATCCTCGAATTGTAGATAAATACGCTCGTATTCGATGTCGGCATCGTCACACCAAATGGGCGATTCGACTCCGTGTTGCACGAAATTTATCCACTCGTCTGCATGTTGTTTGCAGGCCTGGACGATTTTGTCATTTTCTTCCGAGTTATTCTCGTAACTGGTTCGCTCGACAAAAAATAACGTACACACAGCTGATTCGACCCGTTGCGTATTCCATACCTGAGAGGTCGAACCCTCGAGCCGGTACATCATCACGGCCGGCATCGGTGTGTTACCCATGTAAGCATCAAGCTCCTCTCCCGTACCATACCGGAAGGGGAGCCCGAGACCTTGTTCGATAGTTTCCTTTACTTTTTCCACCAACCCTATTCGCATAATTTATCGCTTTTTATTTTTTATGTTTATATTTCTGTTTAAACTCCGCTTGTTTCTGCCGTTGCTTTTGTTTCTCGTACGCAAGACGGTGGAATTCATTTTGCCGGTATAAATCTTTACGCGATAGGTACCAATCGGCCAGCGTAACGTCGCCGGCCTCGGTAAAGGATCGAAGACCGAAATAAGAACGGACGGCAATCAGGGCGCCTTCAATACCAATTAACCCACCTACCTTGATGCCAGCATCGGGACCGTAAGGCACTGGGGTCGTTTTCTCGAGCAACTCGTTTAAAAGGTTGATAAACGAACGCAGGGCGGCAATACGTCGAACGTACTGCAAGGCTGTTAATGTTGTATCCGTATAATAGTCCCGTATGCGCTCAGGTATTGCGCCCGATGTAAGATCGCCGAGGTCGGAAATGGTTAGTTGCCAGAGGTCGAAAGGGATCTCACCGAGCCCAGCTTTTTCGACCGCCTCCTTTTCGTTCTTTTCCGTTAGCAACCCCTCGCGGCGCATTAGAAGCCAATCGGTGGCCGTAATAGTTTGAAGATCCAACAACATAACAGTACAAAAATAAATTCCCTTTTATCTTTCCTACTTAACTGAATTGTTTCACGTGGAACAAATTCCATGTGCAAAGCTTTGGCATTGTTCCACGTGGAACACTCCCAGGGTTCGAGCAATAGCCAAGGATGCGGGGAGGGTGTGGAAATGGTTATAATCTCAGGTACAACCTCCGATATTGTTTCACGTGGAACACGCGCGGCGCGCCTAAGCGCGTCCGTTACCTTGGCAAAAAGCCAATACCGATAAAGACCTGCCCACGGCATACGATTTGTTAATTAAATATTTCCGGAATTTCCTGCCGGATCTTCTGGAGTTCCTCGACTCCGAGCCGAGCAGGGGTGTACCGCACGCCCTTCCAGGTGAAACCTGCCCTATAGGGTACTTTCAACGTCGGGCGGGTTGCTTTCTTTATTTTCTTCTGTCTTGCCATCATTTATTTCGTTTATTAAAACTGTCGAGCTTTCTTCCTCTTCCTCTTCTTCCTCTTCCTCTTCTTCGTCGTCCTCTTCTTCTTCCTCTTCCTCTTCTTCGTTGTCGTCTTCTTCTTCATCTTCTGGCGGCTCTGGGATGGCGTCAAGGACGTCAATCACCGCAGAACGATGAATAAATAACGAGGGGTAACGACGAGCGAGCTTTTTCAATACGCCAGGAAGTTGCAACATTTGATGCGTGTACCGGATGCCGTTCATCATAAAACCGGCATCCAGTCCACCGCGGAGGCGGCTGGTGGTCTCGACCACCCGACCGTCTTCAAGGTGTTTAACTGTTTTAATGTGAATCATCTTTTAATCGCCTTAATTGTGTTTTTAATCACTGCTGCTGCTGCCACCTTCATCACCAAACGTATACTTTAGCAGATTGTCAAACATCTGTTTGCAACTGGCATAATCAATTGTG
>JAJQFI010000021.1 GCA_021201235.1 Oscillospiraceae bacterium
AAAAAGATAGACGATGATGAACAAGGAGCCCTAACATGGAATTACTCGCATTTTTCGCTCAAGTAGAAGGTCACCCTGACCTGCAGGGTCTTGGCACCAACAGCAACACTCAATATGCGGGGCGCACTTCACAAGACGTCATTATCAAGCACACCCCAAGTGGCCTCATTACCAGTCTGCACGCCACTACCATCCAAAATACTGAGTGGCCTACCCTTGAGGAGGTTCTCACCGGCAAACGCGAACCCCAGGTCCTCAGGCACATGGCCCGCGTCGTTGGTTATTTTAGCCGTGTCGAGAACTGGAATAAGTCCAAGATTGGCGAGCTAAAAGACCGTCATAAAGGCACTTACTCTCTGGCATAGCAATATAGCGAAAAAAAAATATTTTTCCCTTGACAATCACTAATCCGTAAGTTATACTGCCAATATAGCAATTAGGCAATCATTACATAAGGAGGGTAGTAATGGGCGATGTATTTTGGGGCGCTGTTTTGCTTTTTAGTATTGGTTGCTGGCTTGGCGCTGAGTTGGCTAGGCGCAAGCGCTCGAGGCAAGAGTGTGAGTTTTTTATGCGCACAGGGAAATGGCCTACATCTGATGAGTTATCTTGGTATGATCTTAAATAACATGGCTACAGAGAGGAGAAACAAAAATGGCTGACGAACTCACACAGGAATCCGCACGGCGCGAGAAGCGTTACCAGTATGAGAAACGCAAGCGCCAAGATGGCATAGCTGCCCGCCTTAAAGAGGCGTTTGAGAACTACGGTGACTACACCATTATCGCCCATGAGACTGGCATCAAGAAAGGCGACATCCGCAAGTACACACAGGGCGAGACACTTCCAAGCCTTGCTGTTTTTGCCCTGCTTGTGGAGGTCTGTGGCCTTGACGCGGAGTACGTACTTATCGGCAAAGGAGAGGAGGTCCCTGAACAGGTCTTTGAGTAGACCATAGCAATTACATGATTCCGTCACGGGGATTTGTAGACATCACATCGTGGCATAAGTAATATTGCCGCGATTCTGCCCATCCACTGCCGTGACCAGCTGGATGGGCTCTTTTTTTTAAAAAAAAAGGAGACGGTCATGGGTAACATCTCAAATCTTATCGGCCAAAATCAGTCATACATCAAGCCAAGTGGTGTTGATTATAACACTACAACCAACAAAAACCTTCTCCCTGCTGGATGGATGGATGGCTATATTGAATCAGCTGAAATCCGTGATACAAAATCAGGTACAGGGCAGTACATCTACATTGTTTGGCGTACCTTGGATGGCCAACATATATGTCACGACCACATCAATGTTAAAAACGACAATCCTGTAGCTGTAGACATTGGCCTCCGAACCCTTAACACTATTGCCCGTGCGCTTGGCTTGGAATCCATTGACGACACAAGCCAGTTGTATGGCCGTGAAATCGCTGTACGACTAGCCATAGAGGAGGGCGGTGAGTGGCCCTCAAGGAATGTAATTAAGGCGTATGCCAAGACCTCCACCGTCCACCCTAAGCGCGCTGGCGACCTTGACAAGATACGCCATCAAGTGCGTGGCGATGGAACCCGCAATCAGCAGGCCGCGTTTCAGCCGGCCACTCAAGCCGGCATCGACCCTGCAGACATCCCGTTTTAGCAACGTAAATCCTAACGCTCGTATTTATATAGGGATAAAAGAAGGAGGGAAAGAACCATTAAAAGGACACGGCCTCAACCATTGCGTAGATAGGAGAAGGATAGAGGGTCTACGTAAGGTAAAGCCGTGTAATATTGCTATCAAAATTGGCATGGAGTCATGCGTTTGGGTTTTGGACATTGACGGGCAAGTTGGCATGGCCAACCTGAGGCGACTACAGATAGCCTATGGCAAATTACCCACAACGTACACGGTCCAAACGCCATCAGGTGGTAGACATTATTACTTTACGCACGACCCCAGAGTCAAACGCACGATAAGCTTCCTAGCTAGCCACATAGACACAATCACCAATGGCTATTGTCTTATACCGCCAAGCACTATCAATGGCAAGCAGTACACAGTATTGACCGATGCACCAATAGTCCCTGCTCCTGCGTGGCTTATTAAACTGGCTAGTAATACGAGTAAGCAGGTAGATATACCATCAGTAATGCAGTGCAGGACTCAAACACAGTATCACTATGATGATTATCGTGACCGTCTGCTCCATGCCAAGTGTTACATGGCCAAGATCCCAGGCGCAATACAAGGGCAATCTGGCCATAGTCAACTGCTCCGAACATGCCGTCTACTGGCACGATTTAACCTCGATGAACAGGATGCGCAGGAGTTACTGGTACGATATAATCAACGCTGTAGCCCACCATGGGATTTAAGCAACCCTAGAGAGGCAAAGGACTTCTGGAGAAAATGGAAGTATGTTTCCAACACTTGAAGTTTCCAATACTCGAAGAGTTTGGAAATCCGACTGAACGAAGTGAAGGAGGGATAGCAAATGGCTAACGAACTTGCAAACCTTAATGATACGCAGCTTATGCAAAACCTACAAACCCTTGGCACTGAATTTGCTAAATCCGGCATCTTAGGGGTTTCCACCCCTAGTCAAGGTCTTATCGTTGCGCTCACTTGTTACACCGAGCATATTTCACCTATCGAATTTGCCCGTACCTACCACATTGTCGGTGGCCGTCTCACTATGCGTGCCGATGCCATGCAAGCACAATTCCTCCGGCATGGTGGCCGGATTAAATGGATTGTAAGCACTAACGAGGCATGTGAGGCAATTTTTAGCCACCGCGAGCACGCCCCTGATGGCGTCACACTCAAGCTTACTATCGAGGAGATGGTAGATAGTGGCGTTGCTGTTGATAGCCGCGGCCAACTAAAACAGACGTGGAAAACGTTCCCGCGTCAGATGCTTCGGGCCCGCATCGTATCGGAGGGCTGCCGTATGCTCATGCCTGGCATTGTGGCTGGCGTCTATACGCCGGAGGAAGCAGGTGATTTTGGCAGTGTCCCTGCTCGTACTCTTGACTTATCCAACACCCTGCACGAAACACCGGCGCAGGCGGTGCAGGCAGTGCCTGCGAGTGAGACAGACACCGAGGAACCCAACCTGGAAAGCACACTCCTTGACTACGAAGGGACCGTAAATCTTTATCTACAACACATTAAATGGCTTACAAATGACAACCAAACCTGGCGCAACCTTTCCGCTGGCCAAAAACAAAAGATTGCATCTAAGCTTGATAGCTTTATTGCCAAGGCTAAGGCATACGTGTTGTCTCTGGAAGATGGACAGGAAGAAAACTAATGCATCCCACAAAGCGTCAAATCAAGTACTATATTCTATACTGTGTTACTCAACTTTCCATTTGGTTTTTCTGGGCTTCAGACTGGCGTTTTAATGAACACCGAGCATGGTGCGGCTTACATCTCAGCGACCATCTAACGTTTACCAGTGCCGTACTTGTTCCCTTTTTACTTGGCCTACTTGTTTTCAGTGTCATTTTCCTTCCGTTTTATCTTCGTAAGGAGAGCTAATGGATATCTTCGATTTACTTCGCAATGTAGTGGTTTATATCGTCTACCCTATCTGCATTGTTGTCATTGGCAGCGAGGTCTATCGGTATATCTATATGCATTATATATTGATAGATAAAGAAGATGAGGACGACGACTATGACGACTATCATGAACTTCACGCTGATTATACAAAGGAGAATTAATAATGGCCGGGCATCATCCAATCTTTGCTCCATCCGCATTCCCCGCTCTTGTCCACTGCCGCCACTTTCGTAACTCCGGCGCAGAATCAGCTAATGCCACACGTGGCACTATACAGCATGAGCTCCTTGCCAAACTCCTTACCGGTCAACCTATTCCGGACGACGTGGACACAAACGACCTAGCCTGTGTCGAATGGGCAGTTAATAATATCAACACTGTCACCTCCGCTGAAAACAGGTTAGTGGAGGCGGGTTTAATGCTCCTTGATGATGATTGGCAAGAGATTACCTTTGGCACTGCCGACGTAGTTTCAATGGTGCCACGTGCAAATGGCGATACGCTTGTGGTTGCGGATTATAAGTCGGGGAATTATAAGGACTACAAGCCGCAGCTCCATGTCTATGCCCGGATGGCTATGCAGCGGTATGGCGTCAATAGGTGCGAATGCCGCATCCTGTTTGGCATGGACAGACGATACGAAATGTTTGTAGTTAACTACAACGAAACTGATTACATCATCGATATCATCAATAAAATTAATGCCGGCCAGCTGGGGGAAGAGAAAGCAAATGAGTTCTGCTGCTATTGCATGTATCAGTCCACCTGCCCACAAACACAGGCAATTGTTACAGCTGTAGCTAAGGCAGACGGTTATGACATCACTGGCCTGGTTGACTGGAGTATAGATAATGCAACACCGGAAAAACTTAGTCAGATGTATACGGCCGCTACCTGGCTGGAGAAATTTGCTGAGCGAATTAAGGAAGGTGTAAAGCAGAAAATTAAGGATGGCACTGAGGTTCCAGGATACCGCTTTGTCTCTATTACTCGACGTAGCATCACCGACATTCCCGCCGCATTCCAGGCTAGCGGGTTGACGCAAGAGGAGTTTCTTGATGCATGTACTGTATCAGCGGCAAAACTGGAGAAAAAGATGGGCAAGACAAATTTCGGGGCAAACATGGCTAGTCTTGTCCATGAGTCTATAAGCGAACAACTTAAAAGGACGTCCTATGAGAAAAGCAGCTAACCGAATACAGTTAACCACGACCAATATTGATATATGGCTACAGGACGAGGAGCTCACGCCACTCCGTCGAGCAGAGCTGGAGGCAGCGAGAGACCGCGTTGCAGCCATTAAGACAGCTGCCATAATGAATGGCATAGTAGATAAGGGGGATGATGATGGCGGTAGAGATACTCGGAAGAGAGGACGGGAGGCTGGAACAAAGGCTGACGAGGCAATTAGCCGAAGCAGGAATACACGAAATAACATGGGTTGATCCGGCGATACTGGAACCCCATGGAGGATGGCGAGAGGACGGGGCTGTTGTTTGGCGGACGGAATGGGAAATGCATGGGCAAATTTTGCCAATTGCGTGTATCAATACCTACTTTTACAGCTTTAAACAGGCGATGGAAAAGTATGGGCCGAAGAATATAACGTGGAAGGTGTGGACACCGTCACCGGCGGTATGCAGTAAAGTGATTGCCGTAGCTATTAAGGATGATGTGATACAGGAAGTGCTTTTTTCAGGGGGTTGCGATGGCAATAGCAAATGTATCGACCGCTTATTGTACGGCACGAGCGTCCAGATGGCCAAACATTTACTCGGTGATATCATCTGTGGGGATAAACATACATCCTGTGGACGTGAATTGGCAAGGGGATTATAATGACTACTACCGCTGATTACTATGAAGGCAATATGGTTACCATCAAGTGTCCGTTGTGCGGGAAGGTAAAACTCCGAGTCTTCCAAGACGACATTGATTCGGGCGCGGCAGACAGCATGATATGCTTCGACTGCCAATACGAAGAAATGAAGGCGGTGGATGGCTTTAATCCAGTCAACTACATGGACTACATCGAGGATACTCGGTTACCGGATGAATTTAAGGAAGGCTAAGAGGATGGAAAAGATGCTAGCTGCACTGTTAATTTGTTGTCTAATCCCATCATGTACTGGATGCAAAGGGCGCAAGGGTAGAGTTAAGCGACACGAACCACAACCTGTTATGCTCCGTGATAAGCCCACACCACGACCGGCAGAAGTGAAGCAGGTATCTCAACCTGCCCTCGCTCCACAACGTGCACCACAGCCCGTTAGAACGGCTCCTACAGGGGAACCTGTGCCGTATGTGAAATCGGAGCCCGGGGTACAATACATCCAGGAAGGAGAACTGGCGCGATGAAAATACATTTTATATTGCCAATCAAAGTAGTATCAGAGCTCAATAAGGCAGGCCATGAACACTGGATGAAGACAGCTAACCGGAGAAAGCAGCAGCGCTTCGCGGCAAAGCTAATGACAGCTGGCCAGGTGAAAGACAAGTGGGATGGACAGCCAATCACCGTGACCTTTACGCGGCTGATAGGGAAAGGAGGGAGAAAGTTTGACTCTGGGGACAATCTGAGTTCGAGTTTCAAAGCCATCAGGGACGGTGTAGCAGATGGGTTGGAGATTAATGACAATGATCCGCGTGTTACATGGGAGTACGAACAGGTAAAGGATGCAACGCATATGTATGGAGTAAAGATTACATTTACTGATACGCCGTTCTCAACAGAAGCGAAGATGTTTCCAACACTCGAAGAGTTTGGAAATCTGAGCGAAGCGAAGGGGGAAAAAGATGGCAAAGAATAGCAATAATGCAGTAATTGTGATTCCGTGTTATGCAAATAAAGACTTTGTACCTGTCAAGGCGCACGACGATGACGCCTGTTACGACTTGATGGCACGGTGCTATCTTGACGCGAGTGAACCGGACTTACCGACCGGCAATCTCCGCCTCCTCCCTGGCCGCAGATGCTTGGCTAAAACCGGCGTCAAGCTCCAGCTCCCCAAAGGGTACCATGCGTACATACTGTCGCGTTCAGGACTGGCTTGGAAGGACGGCATCCAAGTGCTCAACGCGCCTGGTGTGATAGACAAAGGTTATCGGGCTGAAATTGGAGTTATACTCTACAATGCAGGGGGAAATGGAGTTGATTTAAAGTATGGCCAACGGATAGCGCAGCTGGCCATCATGAAAACGAGACCGACATATCTTACTATGATATCAGAGGAGGAGTTTAAAGCGGATACAGAGAGAGGCGAAGGAGGCTTTGGAAGCACTGGAGAATAATAAAACAGGCCCCGCCACGAGCGGGGCCTTACCACATCACTGTTTTCAACACTCGAAGAGTTTGGAAATCTGACTGAGCGAAGCGAGGGAAGGAGAACAGCATGCCTACCTTTTACCGTTGAGCCCTTTAATGTATACTGCCAAC
>JAJQFI010000018.1 GCA_021201235.1 Oscillospiraceae bacterium
ACTCTCCCGAAGTCGGAGATGTCGCATTCATCGACACCGACCTTGACGGCAGAGCGGATGTCACCGCCATAGTCGTCTCGATTGGCGACACCATCACCGTCATTCAGGGCAACTATGCAGTTTCTGACACTGAAAGTGGCGAAACTATCGATACCGTCGCCCTTGTCGAATATGCTCTCGACGAGACCATCTTGGGCTATGCTGATGTGGATTACACCGAAGAAGTCGAAGACGAAGAAGTTGTCATCGACGATGAGGAGCCCGAAATCCTCGATGCAGAGGAGCTCGACGTGTCTGCGGAAGATTTCGCAACACTCAAATTCGTTGGCACCGACTACATCATCACCGTCAGCTACGGCGAGGACGCCGCTCTGCCCGAGGGAACCGAGCTCGTCGCCTATGAGTACGCTCAGGACTCTGAGAACTTCCTTGCACGCTATGCCGAAGCCGCCGAGCTCTATGGCTGGGGCGACTCCGACGAAACCGACCCCTACCATGGCTTCCGCCTCTTCAACATTGGTTTGTACTACGACGGCATTGAGATTGAGCCTGCCGCCGCAGTCACCGTGACTGTCACCTACACCGGCGAAACCGACGCCACCTCCGTCAGCGTCACCCACTTCGGCGACACCGCCACCGAAACCCTCGACGCCACCCTCGACCAAGGCACCGACTCCCAGTCCGTCACCTTCACGGCTGATGGGTTCTCGGAATATGGAATTATGTTGACATCGTTGGCGGCAAATGGCGAGCAAACTGCCCTTTTCTCTGACCTTACTGATACGCAATTAGCATCCTTGCAAGTTGAAATCAGAAACACCATAGCAACAGACGGAAACTTAGAGGCGGTTTTGTACTATGTTGATGACGACAATAAAAATGTATATATTGTAAATAGTGATAACGATTATTACATTGAGAGTTATACAGATGGTGATGTAACTTATACCGTAACCTATACTTGGTACCGTTCAAAAGAGCCATATCTCACACATCTCACAGATTCAGGCGCATATCTTGAAGACGCTCCGGAAAGTATAACAGTTAGTAGTACTTCTAATTATAATTACATTATTTCATCATCCGGTAACTTAGGAGCTACGGTAAACGGCGACAACACTTGCACTGTCGGCAGATATGTATTCTACTACTATTATGTTGAGGTAGTCATCGACGGCACAACATATGCATGTGACCCTGCCTATGCCTCCGTAGATGGTGCGGCATGCTATGTTAAAATAGAAAAGTCCTCTGATGGAAAAACATTAACTGCCGTTTTGTACGATGAAAACGGTATTGAATACACCAACATGAACAGCAACATCACCTATACCTACACATGGTATAAATCCCGCACCTACGAAGCAACGGAGGGAACATCCGTAACTGATGCACCGTATGCAAATACTATAGCAGATACATATGACTATGTTCAGGTTGGAGCATCAGCAAGTCTGAATTTAAGCGACGATGATTCCTTCTATTTCTACTATGTCACAGTTAGACTTAACTATAATCCGCCAGAGGATGACTTAACGACGACATATAATGCCACCGCCAAGGGCTATGAAGACTGGGTTTATGCAGGGTATATAAACACTTCCAGCTCTTGTACTGCCGTAATTGTTGATAATATATCTTCCAACGGCACTTTTGATGCGGTTCTGTATGATGCAGAGGGGAAAATTGTCGATACAAGCAGTGGCTACACCTTCACATGGTATAAATCCGACAGCGAATATCTGATAACAGATAGTACAACAATCTATTCTGACTTATACGGACAAAATAACAAAGACAATATTTCATGTGCAAAAGTAGACAATGCAACTACTTCAAGCACAATAAATGTTGTAGAAGACTCCGGCGGCTTGCATTATTACTATGTTGTGATAAAAGATAGCAGTGGAAATGAATATAAATCTGCGGTTAAATATGTTAAATATTCCGACCAGATTGAAAACGGCGGGTTTGAAAACTCAACCGGTGTTCATGATGGATATGAAAACCCATATTGGTCTACAACCAACGGCTATTATTCCGAAAACCATGGAAGTTATAACGGTTATCGGAAAATTGAACTCGGTATCTATGGAAATTCAACTGCTCTGGGAACATATGCGATTGCCTATAGTTACGGTGGCGGGGATTCAACAAGCAATAAAAATTTTGTCGAGCTTAACGCCACAGAAGCCTCCACTCTTTATCAGAGCGTTCTGACCACCCCGGGGACAACCCTTTCCTGGAGTGTATATCATCAGAACAGGTCGGCTAGTAATTTTACAGTTACTGATATTGACACGACAACTACAAGTTTGGG
This sequence comes from Oscillospiraceae bacterium, assembly GCA_021201235.1. Taxonomy (GTDB): domain Bacteria; phylum Bacillota; class Clostridia; order Oscillospirales; family Ruminococcaceae; genus Faeciplasma. Next base: position 2,321 of record JAJQFI010000018.1, read on the forward strand.
AACTCTCACCACACGCACTGGCACCGGCACTGACTCGATGTATGTAATCATCATGTCCGACGCAGATGCCGAAAAGCTCTTGGCTGATGTGGACGAGAATAATGAAAACTACGACGAACAGCAGGAAGTCATAGATGCTGTGGCTGCGGTAATTTTGGCGGGCACGCCTGATCCGGATAACGGCAGTGCTTCGAATGGCGAAAATAGCGGCTGTTACGAAGGCGATTATACTCTGAAGAATAGTGATGAAACCGTACATGTCACCTTGTGGGAAGTAACAACGACGAAGACCGTCACGAGAGTTATATTGACCGACGACAGCGGAGCCCAGATTGATGCCTCCTCATTGGCTGATGATTATCCCACCAGTGAAGGATGGGCTCCTTATACTGCAACAGTAAATGGCACAACTACGACTGTCGGTTACTATAAGGTTTCGGAATGGGTTAAATATTCCGGTAGCTACAAAGTCCCAGATGGTCAGTATCTGACAAGATTCTTCTTTGCCGCCGCCGATGCTCAGGGCGGTAATTCCAATGGTAACTTTATCGACACCGTTGAATTTTCGACGGACATATCGTACACTATTGACTACTATATCTGGGATCCAGTCAGACGAACGTATGATCATCAGGATGATAGTACATACACTGAGAAGGGAATTGTAGCATACAATGCGACCAGCAAAACTGTAAGCGCAAGCAATTTGAGCGCATTCACAAATCTTGGTTACACCCAGGTCGGAAGTGTCACGAGCACCGTAACGGGAGGAACAAACCCAACGCTTGAGAGTGGTAGTGAAAAGGTCATAAGTTTGGACGTCACTCTGAATACTAGTTACCTGAGCATCTATCTCGCTTCGTCCGATGTTGCGCTCAAGAAGGTTGATTCGACGACGGGAAGCGTGCTTGAAGACGTACAGTTTGTGATGTATAAGGTTGATGGGTCTGATAAATATTACTATGACGGGTCAACTTGGTCAAATGCCAATGAGATTGCTTACTTATACACAAGTACAACCGGCATGATTGACTTCGGAAGCCTCGCCGATGGCACATATTATATAGTCGAAACCAAGCCGCTTGACGGTTACAACACTACAACGGGCATAATTACGGTTACTGTTAGCGGAGGCGCTGTGACGAAAATCGAATTTACGGTGGATTCAAGCCTCATTAGCTATGCTTTGGTGGGCTCCGAGACGGTTATCACGCTTAAGAATACCCCTGGCGTCGAGCTCCCCGAGACGGGCGGCGTCAGTTTGCCGGTGGCTTATGCGGTGGGAAGTCTGATGATTCTCGCTTCGGCAATAGGGTTGGTTGTGAGAAGAAAGAAAATTTAGAGTAACGAAAAAAGAACGATATCAAGCGTTGATATCGTTCTTTTTTTTACACGGTAAAGCTTCTAATAACCAGGTTTTTAAGTTATGTTGGAGGCAAATCTGCTACCATTTGCTGTTTGTTCTTATCGTTCTTTGTGTAAGGTACTCTAACGAATGGTACCCATGGGACACCAGTAAAAAGATTCAGGCAGTTTTCAGGCAGAAAGGAACGAGCGGCAAGCACATTGGAAACCCTGTTTTCGGCTATCTTTACGAACACACAAGAGGCTATAATCTCTCAAGCTCAATGGGACAGAGTGCAGGAGCTTCGCAAGAATAAGCGGAGAAACACAAAAGCAGAGAGACAGGGATTATTCTCGGGACTACTTTTCTGTGCCGACTGCGGAAGCAAGTTGCACTTCTCCACAAGCAAGAACTTTGAAGGGAGACAAGATCACTACGTTTGCTCCAATTACAAAAGCAATCGTGGTGACTGTTCGGCTCACTACATTCGTGAAGACGTGCTTCGGGAGTTAGTGCTTGAGCGCATCAGGTCGGTCAACGAGTATATCCGAAAAGATGTTGAAGGCTTTCAGGAGGAGTGGTTGCAGTGCAATCGGGAAGCTCAGGAGAAAAGCATCAAAGCGGACAAGAAGCGTCTTGAGCAGTCCAAGAAACGCCTTTCAGATTTGGACGTAATCATGTCAAAGCTCTACGAAGACCACGCTCTCGGAAACCTCAGCACAGACCGATACAAGAAGATGTTTGCGGACTATGAGGCTGAACAGAAGCAACTTGAACTTGAAATATCCGTCACAGAGGACTGGGTGGAGTCAAGAGAAAAGGCGGACGACAACATGGACTCGTTCATTGCCCTTACCAAGAAGTATGTTGATGTAACCGAGCTGACGCCAACGATTGTAAACGAGTACATAAAGAAGATTATAGTCTACGTTCCCGACAAATCCACCGGCAAGCGACAGCAGAAGCTCAAGATAATCTTCAACTTCGTCGATGAGGTGGAAATCCCATCTATTGCGGAGCCAATCGTCTACAAACGTCAAACAACAAACAGAAAAACGGCGTGACCGTGTGTCACACCGTTTTCTGAGCCGCTAAAAGGCTAAATAGTTACTTGTCGGTATTTAGCTAAAGCAGAGCCTTTGATGTCTGTTTTATTTAACCTCTTATAAGAGAAACGGCGTGTGCGGAAATCCCCTCACCTGTTCCGGTGAAGCCCAAGCCTTCCTCGGTCGTGGCTTTTACGGAGACACAGCTTATATCCATACCCATTGCGTCCGCCAAAACTTCCCGCATCGTGAGAATATAGGGTGCAAGCTTCGGCTTCTGGGCGATTACGGTGATGTCGGTGTTGACTATTTGATAACCGTTGTCTTTCAGAACACGGCAGACTTCTTTCAGAAGCTCTATGCTGTTTGCACCTTTGTATTTATCGTCTGTATCAGGGAAAAGCTTTCCTATGTCGCCGAGCGCCGCCGCCCCTAAAAGCGAATCCATGAGAGCATGCGTAAGCACATCGGCATCGGAATGCCCCAATAATCCCAGGTCATACGGTATTTCTACTCCGCCCAAAATCAGCTTTCTGCCGGGAACGAGTTTATGAACATCGTAACCGTGACCGATTCTTATGTTGCCGGAACCAAGCAGTCCTTCTGCCATCTTTAAATCCTCCGAAACAGTGATTTTTATATTATTCCTCGAGCCTATTGTCAGATGTGGCGTTATGCCGACAGAATCAAGGATCTGTGCATCGTCGGTATAGTCGCCCGTCGAGTTCTCCAAAGCGTAGAGATAAAGCTTCCGTGAAAAGCTCTGCGGGGTTTTGATGAGATAATATTTCGAGCGGTCGGGAGAAAATGATTTCTCACCATCCGAGAATCTTATCATCTCGGTCATCGGTGTTGAGATTATCGAGCTTCCATACTCAAAAGCATCGTCAAGAGATGCTTTTATCTCGTCGTGAGAAACAAGCGGTCTTGCGCCGTCGTGAATCATGATGATGTCTTCCGTTGCGGCTTTTACAGCGTTTGTGACAGACTGCTGACGGGTTTCGCCGGAGCTGACGAACAAAATCGGCTTTTCTATGCCGCTGAGAGCTGTTTTGTATGTATCAAATAGCTCTGTGGGAGCCGAGATTATAATTCGCTTTATCTCAGGAAAATCGCAGAACGGCTCGCATGCACGATAAATGCAAGGTTTCCCCGAAATCAGGGAAAGAAGCTTGTTTTCGCCGCCCATACGAGTGCTTCTGCCACCGCAGGCTAAAATCAGCTCGGCAGACTTTGACGCAGGCATCAGTTCTGAAATATCTTTATTCATCATCCGTTCTCCCAATACTTTTGTATTCGCTCGGTTGGCAACGACTCAAAACAGAAAGCCGAAACCAACCAAATTCTATCACTTACATTATACCATACTTCAGTACGAAATTCCACATAAAAAAACAAAAAAATACAAGCAAATAAGGCGTGATAAACAGACGGCATATTCATCAAACATGCCTATTTTCATCAAAATTTCAGAAAATTATACTACACTTTGAACATCTTTGATGTTGTATTCGTCCTCATGCAGTGCTAAAATAATAATTAGCAGGTTACAGCATTAACCTGATCATTGGATCCGGTGAATCATATTGCAGAACGGAGGATTTATTATGAAGCGAATTGTTGCAATCAGCAGAGAACTGGGTAGCGGAGGACGAACGATTGGGAAACTGGTGGCAGAAAAGAAAAGCATCCCTTACTATGACAGAGAGTTAATTGACGAAGCCGCCAAGGTATCCGGGATTCCATCAGAATATATTGAAAAGTCAGATCAGAGAGTCACGAGCAGTTTATTATACAATATCGCCATGGGCAGTAGCTACGGCTACGGCATGCTGGAGGAGGCAAGCAGCCAGTCTATTCCCATAACAACAAAGGTCTTCTGCGCACAGCAGGAGATTATCAGAGGCTATGCGGATGCCGGTAGCTGTGTCATCGTCGGCAGATGTGCTGACTATATACTCAGAGACCGGGATGATGTACTCCGTGTGTTCATCTACGCGGATATGGACAAGCGCATCGAGCACGGGGTGAAGGAATACGGAATGCAGAAAGAAACCGCACATAAAGAAATCGCTCGGTCTGACCACGAACGTGCCCATCATTATAACATGTTTACCGACAGGACATGGGGCGACAGAAGAAATTATGACATCATGTTGAACAGCGGCGAATTTGGCTACGAAAACTGTGCAAAAATCATTTGTGAGATAATGGACTCGCGAACATAAAAAAGACAGAAAATGATATCAAAAAGACCTCCTTGGTTGATTTCCGGAACCTTTCGGAATCGACTGCGGAGGTCGTTCTTTTGTATATTGTTTAGTTATATCCGTTTCCGATGGGCATCTGTTCCGTTCAACCGTTCTCCCAATACTTTCTGTCGAGACAACGATATCTTACTGCCTGAGCGACGTGCTTGCGGTCGATTCTCTCCTCGCCGTCCATGTCTGCCATAGTTCTTGATACCTTGAGAATTCGGTCATATGCCCTTGCAGAAAGCCCGAGGCGGTCAAAGACTTCGCCTAAAAGCGTGTTGGCATCTTCTGTCAGTGGGCAGACCTCGTGCAGAAGCTCGGATGTGAGCTTGGCGTTGCAAGTGATTCCTGTGCCCTTGTATCTCTCGTTCTGAATTTCTCTTGCCTTCTGGACTCTTTCACGAATGGCGGCGCTTGATTCTTCCTTCTTGGTCGACGAGATATTCTCATACTCAACCGGCGCCACCTCGATATGCAAGTCAAATCTGTCAAGGAGAGGTCCAGAAATCTTCGAAAGATACTGCGAAACCTGTCTCTTTGTGCAGACACACTTTTTCTTCGGGTGACCGTAATAGCCGCAGGGACAGGGGTTCATCGCCGCTACGAGCATTATATTTGACGGATATGTAACGGTACCAGAGGCTCTTGAAATAGTGACTTTTCCGTCTTCGATAGGCTGACGCAGGATTTCGAGAGTTGACCGTGAGAATTCAGCGAGCTCATCCAGGAAGAGAAGTCCGTTGTGAGCAAGCGAGATTTCGCCCGGTCTGGGAATTCCTCCGCCGCCGGCGAGACCAGCTGTTGAAACCGTATGGTGCGGAGCCCTGAACGGTCTCTCGGTCACAAGAGGTGCATTCTTGTCGATAAGACCGGCTATTGAGTAAATGTTGGTTGTTTCTATGGACTCTTCAAAAGTCATCTTTGGGAGAATTGACGGAAGCCTCTTTGCAAGCATACTCTTACCGGAGCCGGGCGAGCCTATCATCAGAAGGTTGTGTCCACCACAGGCGGCGACTTCAAGAGCTTTCTTTGCGAACTGCTGACCCTTGACATCAGCAAAGTCAAGAAGCGTGCTCGTATTCTTTTCTGTGGGAACATAAGGCGGAGCCTTCTCGATGACTATATCACCGTTAAGGCAGTGCGCCAGCTCGCTCAGCGACCGGACGCCGTAAACCTCAATTTCCTCTACAACGGAAGCTTCATATGCGTTGTCCTTGGGGACGTACATTTTTTTGATGCCCATACGCTGGGCAAATATTGTCATAGGAAGGACGCCGTTAATCGGGCGGAGGTCACCGCTCAGGGAAAGCTCGCCGATAAAACAGCAGTTTTCAGTCCGTTCTGCAGGAAAGGCGCCGGATGCTTCAAGAATAGCGACGGCGATCGCCAGATCATGCGCCGAACCGCTCTTCTTGACATCCGCCGGTGCCAGATTGACTATAACGCTGACCGCAGGAAATCGGAGCTTTGACGAGCGAAACGCCGAACGAATCCTTTCACGGGATTCCTTGACCGAGATATTGGCAAGCCCGACTATGTCGAAACGATCAATTCCCTTGCTCACTTCAACTTCAACGCTAACCTCGAAGGCGTTCATTCCAAACAGCCCGACACTCTTTATTTCTGAAAACATAACGTCATCCCTTCCCTGCCGATTTTTGCTTCTTTTATTATTTTACATTATTTGAGACGGTAATTCAAGGGCTACAGAACGCATTCTTCAAAAAATTCACGAAAAATTCGCACGAAAATTGCTTTAAACCTTTCATTGGCACTTGTAAAGTGATAAAAAAAGCTGTATAATTAGATGGATGAGAATGTTCAAAAGAAATGAGATGATTTTTTGGCGAGCAATAATTCGAATTGGGATGATTTGGGCAACGACATCCGCGATGTGATAGATAAAGCCATCTATTCGCAGGATTACAGCGAACTTAATCAATCGGTCCGCAATCTTGTCGGAAATGTTATAAATATGGGCAGTGATGCTCTTAAGAGAATGACAGGTGGAAGCTCCAACGCCTACTATGACGATTCGGATACCGGCAGTTATCAGAACGGAACGAATTCAACTCCGAAGGTGGTTTCTTCTTCAAGGAATATGCCCGCACTCTATGGCAATCCGAGCAAAATCAGGTCAGGCGGAATCATGAAGTTAATCGGCGGAATCGTGCTTACAGGCGGCGGTTTTTGCCTTTCAGTGCTGATCGATTTGGTAGGATGGATGTTCTGGCTTGATTTCGGACTGCTTACTGTCCTGCCTACTATAATTGGCGTGGTTGTCGGGCTACCGTTGTCTATAAGCGGCGGCAGGCAGTTGGGCTTTGCTAACAGGTTCAAGATCTACCGGCAGACTTTGGGCTCGAAGACATGCTGTGCGATTGAAAAGCTTGCGAAAAATGTCGGAATGAGCGCGAAAAAAGTCCGCAAAGAACTTCAAAGAATGATTGACGACGGACTTTTCCTTGAAGGTCATATTGACGACAAGCAGACAGTGCTTATTACGAGCGATGCAACGTATGAAGATTACCAGAAGAGTCTCATAAAGCAAGCCGAAGAGAAAGTCAAAGACTTAGCGAAAGAAAGACAATCCGAAAAAGAAGCAAAAGACGCAAAGGTTCAGGAGGTTCTCGACAAGGGCAACAAATTTATCGCCCAGATAAGAGCCTGCAACGATGCGATTCCCGGCGAAGAGATTTCCGGAAAAATCTCACGGATGGAGCTTATAGTAAAAAGAATTTTCGAGCGTGCCGAGACCAATCCCGAGGTTGTCCCGGATTTGAAGAAGCTTATGGATTACTATCTGCCGATGACGGTGAAGCTTCTGAATGCTTATGCTGATATGGACAAACAGCCGGTTCAGGGCGAAAATATCCAGGCATCGAAGCGTGAGATTGAAGAGACGCTTGACACTCTCAATCAGGCGTTTGAGAAGCTTCTGGATGAACTGTTTTCGGACACGGCTATGGACGTTTCGAGCGATATTTCCGTCCTCAACACCCTTCTGGCGCAGGAAGGGCTCAAGGGAAGCGACTTCAAATAGGAGCAAAATAACACTAGCATAAAAATCATTATCAAGAACAGGAGTATTACTATGGACAATGTAAACGAGCAAGAATTCACTAATGTTCCCCACCTGACATTGGAGCCGGACATTGAAACCGAGACCATGGCTGAAGTTGTCGAAGCAGGAAGTCAGCAACCCACGCAGATTGCAGAGACAACAACCCTCACTCCCGAGGAGCAGAAGATGGTCACGGACTTTGCCGCCAAGATTGACGTTGAGAACACCGCTCAGATTTTGCAGTATGGCGCAAGCACCCAGAAGAAGATGGCAGACTTTTCGGATGCCGCTCTTGCTAACGTCAGAACTCAGGATCTGGGTGAAGTCGGCGACCTGATTTCTAGCATGGTAAACGAGCTCAAGGGCATCAATGAGGAAGAGGAAAAGGGCATCCGTGGCTTCTTCCGCAAGCAGTCGAATAAGCTTGAAACCATGAAGACCAAGTACGTAAAAGCCGAGGTCAACGTTGAGAAAATTGCCGATGCACTCCAGGAGCATCAGGTGAGACTTCTCAAGGATTCCGCTGTTCTTGACAAAATGTATGACCAGAATCTTGCCTACTTCAAGGAGCTGACCATGTATGTCATGGCAGGCAAGCAGAAGCTTGAAGAAACCAGAAACGGCAAGCTCGTCGAGCTTCAGGAAAAGGCTAAGGCATCGGGACTTGCGGAAGACGCACAAGCCGCAAAGGATCTCAGTGACAAGTGCGACAGATTCGAAAAGAAAATTCACGACCTCGAGCTCACAAGAGCCATCTCCATTCAGACTGCTCCGCAGATCCGTATGATTCAGAATAACAACAACGTCATGGTCGAGAAGATTCAGACGACTCTTACGAGCACCATTCCCCTCTGGAAGAACCAGATGGTTCTGGCGCTCGGAATCGAGCACTCCACCGAAGCGGCTCAAGCTCAGAGACAGGTTACCGACATCACCAACGCTCTTCTCAAGCAGAACGCCGAGAAGCTTCACACCGCTTCCGTTGAGACTGCACAGGAAGCTGAGAGAGGAATCGTCGACATCGAAACCTTGAAGCAGACCAACGAACAGCTCATCCAGACTCTTGACGACGTTATGAAGATTCAGTCGGACGGCAGAGCCGCGAGACTTGCCGCAGAGGCTGAAATGGTCAAGATGGAAGACGACCTTAAGCAGAAGCTTCTCCAGATTCGCAACAGTGACGAAGCTTAATACCGCATCCAAATATATTGAAAGGGGCTAATTATTATGAACGAAACAAGACTTAGCGAGGCTGAACTCTACAAGCTCTGGCTCGAGAATGCAACCGAGGACCCTGACCTCATTGAAGAGCTCAAGTCGGTTGAAGGCGACGACGAAGCGATTAAGGACCGCTTCTATCGCGACCTCGAATTCGGAACTGGAGGGCTTCGTGGCGTCATCGGTGCAGGAACCTACAGGCTCAACATCTACACCATCAGACGGGCTACTCAGGGACTTGCGGACTATGTCAACGAGGCTTATCCCGGACAGGACAATGCAGTTGCTATCGCTTACGACTCAAGAATCAAGTCGGACCTCTTCTCAAAAGAGGCGGCAAGAGTTCTTGCCGGAAACGGAATCAAGGCTTATATCTACAGCGAGCTTATGCCGACTCCTATGCTTTCGTGGGCTGTAAGAACACTTCACTGCAAGGCTGGTATCGTCTGCACTGCATCCCACAATCCGTCGAAATACAACGGCTACAAGGCTTACGGCTCGGACGGTTGCCAGATGACGATTGAAGCGGCTGACACAGTCTTGGGCAAGATTAACGCTACTCCGATGTTCGGCGGAGCTAAGCTCGTCGGATTCGAAGAAGGTCTTGCTAATGGCATGATTGAATACATCTCTCAGGATGTTATCACCGCTTATCTCGACGAGGTTCAAAAACAACAGATTCACCCGGAGGTTTGCGCCGCAAGCGGCTTGAAGGTTGTTTACACTCCTCTTAACGGTACCGGTAACAAGCCTGTAAGAGCGATCCTCAAGAGAATCGGCGTCAACGACGTCACCGTCGTTTCCGAGCAGGAGAACCCGGATGGTCACTTCCCCACCTGCCCGTTCCCGAACCCGGAAATCAAGGAAGCTTTGCACCTTGGCTTGGAACTCTGCAAGACTGTAAAGCCCGATTTGCTTCTTGCCACCGACCCGGACTGCGACAGAGTCGGAATCGCCGTTCCCGACAAGGACGGAAACTATGTCCTCTTCAGCGGAAACGAAGTCGGAGCTATGCTTCTTGAATACATTTGCAAGGAGAGAATTAAATCAGGCACCATGCCCGAGAAGCCGGTTGCCGTAAAATCCATCGTTTCCACCGCCATTGCGGACGCTATTGCCGCAGATTACGGTGTTGAGATGAGAAACGTCCTTACCGGATTCAAGTTCATCGGCGAACAGATTGGTTACCTTGAAGCGGCAGGAGAAGCAGACAGATACATATTCGGCTTTGAAGAGAGCTATGGCTATCTTGCCGGCTCATATGTCAGAGACAAGGACGCTGTCGTCGGCTCGATGATGATTTGCGAGATGGCGGCTTACTACCGTTCAATCGGCGTTTCACTCCTCGATGCAAGAGAAGCTATGTACAAGAAGTACGGCAATTATGTCCACACCGTCGAGAGCTTCGTTTGCGAAGGCGCCGCCGGTATGGCTGAGATGGCTAGAATTATGGGCGACCTCCACGAGAATCCTCCGAAGGAAATCGCTGGCTTCAAGGTTGTTGCTCTTGCAGACTACTTAAAGAAGACCGACACCGACCTTGTTACCGGCGAATCAAAGGGCATCGACCTCCCGAAGTCAGACGTCCTCAAGTTCACCCTCGAAAACAAGGCAACCGTCATCATCCGTCCCTCCGGCACCGAGCCGAAGATCAAGGCTTACTACACCACTATTGCGGCTGTAAGAGAGGATGCAGTTGAGCTCGGGCAGAAGATTGCGAAGGAGTTTAAGGCGTCGCTAGGGTTCTGATTGAATTTCAGACGTAATAATAAAGCCCGCAGGTTTTGAATCTGCGGGCTTTTGAATTACTACGAATAAAATCAGTTGAATTCTGCGGTGAAGTTGCCGTTTTCGAAAATCTGGACAGCTTTGCCCTCGTGAGTGTAGCCGACAATCGACAAGTCGGGTGCGCCGACCATGAAGTCGACGTGAATCATCGAGTCGTTTACGCCCATAGCATCGAAGTCTTCCTTCTTAAGGTCCTCGAAGCCCTCAACGCAGTCGTTGAAGCCTCTGCCGAGAGCGATGTGACAGCTGGCGTTCTCATCGAAGAGGGTGTTATAATAAAGGATGTTCTGCTTGTTGATGGGAGACTCGCAGGGAACGAGTGCTACTTCACCGATCATTGATGCACCCTCATCCATGGTGACCATCTTCTCAATGAGCTCCTTGTCCTTGCCTTTCTCTGCGCCGAAGTCAACTACCTTGCCATCCTTGAACTCAAACCAGAAGTTCTCGATAAGCTGACCCTGATAGGAAAGGGGCTTTGTCGAGACAACTTTGCCCTCTGCCTTGCCTTTTTCAGGGGTGGTGAACACTTCTATTGTGGGCATGTTCGGGTTAAAGTATCTGCCGTTAAGGTCGGTCTCTCCGCCACCGCACCATCTGCCCTTGGGCATCAGCCAGACCTTGAAGTCAGTGCCGTTTGAGGACTTATATTCAAGCCTCTCAAAGTGGTAGGCGTTGAGTTTAGCGCACTTGGATTTAAAATCTTCATTGACCTGATTCCATACTTCAATCGGGTCGTTGTCGTCGGTGACATAAACGGTCTCAAGAATTGCCTGCCAGAGCTTTTCGACAGCCTGATTCTTGCGGAGACCCGGGAAGACCTTCTTTGCCCAAGCCTCACCCGGAACAGCGGCGATAGTCCACTGATGGCGGTTCTCCATCTTCTCGGAATAGGGCTTCGAAACCTTGTATCTTGCACGGGAAGCCTTCTGCATCTTTTCCATATTGATGCCCTTGAGACCGTCGGGGTCGCTCGACTCAATCATGATTCTTGCGGGAAGCTCCTCGCTCTGCCACTTCATTTTCTCCTCCTGCCAAGGAAGAATAGTTGAAAGGGTCTTGACGGAAGCGTGTCTATAGTTGAGCTTGGTTACAGCATCACAGCCCCACTCTACGTTGACCTTCTTAGCTCCTGCCTTGTAGGCCTCGTCGACAACGAGTGCCGCAAACTCAGCCTGATCTACATCGGCATAAACCTGAACGGTCTGACCCTTCTGGACATTTGCGCCAACTCTTACTATGAGCTTGGCGTACTTTTTTATAGTTGATTTTTTCGTAAGTACCATTTCCTTTCGGCGTTATACATTGCGGAACATATCCGCTCAAATAAAAAGAATAGCACAACGAGGCTGAAAAGTCAATGATTTTATCCGTTATTTCGCCTTTTTCGGCGAATTTTCAGATATCAGCATATCGGGAAGCCATCTCTGATGCGGGATGCTCTCTCCGAAAAGAAAATGCCTTAAGATATCTTCATAATATATAGCCGGAATCGAGAGCATTAGCCACAGCACCGAATAAGGCAGGCATATCTGCCCCATTATGTTAAACGGCAGTGAAGAGTAGTCCCAGACTTCAAGCCCCATTACAAGATTTACTATCACCCCGGAGGTGAACTCCATCACAGTAATCGTGAGGCTCGAGAGGCAAGCCTGCCACAGAAGGCAAGGCGCTTCCCCGCCCTCGTCCATGCTCCCGATAATCACGAGGCACAGCCCGCCGACCACAAACATCGAAATATGCGTATATCCCCGCCAGATAATCTCCAAGAGCCCATACGTGAGCCCACCGGCAATAAATATCACAACCCGCTTGACTGCCGCTTCTGCCGCACTTCTTCCCCACATAAAACCATCTCCTCAAGCAATACTTCCATTATTTTTGCCGGGATTAGGGAAATAATACTGAGCAGGAGAGATTTTATTGATACTGATTACTTCTCTACTATCCTCACCCTCACATTCTCAGGATAGAGGGACAGGACGAGGTCGTAGGGCTTCTCGAAGCCGAGGGTGTCCCAGTCGTAGGGGTATGGGAGGAGGACGGTGACCGTTTTGCCGGATTCTATCGTGCATTTAGAGCCGCCGATGCCATCATTCAGATAGCCGAAGAGATAAGGGTTGATGCCTCCGCCGGAGGTGAAGGCATACTGCATGCGGAAGGAGGTGAGGTCGAGAGTTTTCATTTCATCCGTCAGGTTGGTGATTTCGAGGGTCAGAATCAGGTCGGATTCGTCGGAGTAGTTTAGGACTTCTTCGCCGTAAATCCTTGCGAGCTCTTCGGAAGAATAGACGCCGTCATAAGTGCAGGTGAGCTCCAAATCGTGGAAAGTGAACGTCTCATCGATTTCAAAAACGACTTTATCGGTAAAACGATATTCGATGGCGTTGACGTAGACGACCCTTGCGGTGAAGGCTATCGCAAGAACAATGATGATGGCTATAACTCGCTTCATGGGACTATCCTCCCTGCGTCGATTTTGAGGATTTCGTCGGAGATGAGCTCAAGCTCTTCCCTGTCATGGCAGGCGACGATAATAAGGGAACCGCTCTCTTTGAGCCTCATGAGAATTTTGCGGATATTCTCTACCCCGGCATCGTCGACGGCGTTGATTGGCTCGTCGAGGATGACGAGTTCTGGTTCACCCATGACTGCAGCGGCTATGCCGAGTTTTTGCTTCATGCCGAGGGAGAAACTGCGGTATTTCCTTCTGTCTTCCGGGTCGAGACCAACGTCGGAAAGAACGGCTTTGAGCTCGTCGTCGGAAAGATGGTCTCTCAGGTCGCTTAAAAACCTGAGATTCTTCAAAGCCGTGTGTTCTGGGAGAAACGACGGATTCTCAATCAACACTCCGACGCTTCTTGGAAAGGAGATGTCTCTGCCCAAGGTTTCGCCATTTATGATGACCTGCCCGCTCGTGGGCTTGATGAGCCCGCAGATAAGACGCATTAGCATCGTTTTGCCACTGCCGTTCTTGCCCTGGAAACCATAGACCTTGCCGCCGTGCATGGTGAGGCTGATATTGTCTAAGACCGTCACGCCTTTTATTGTTTTCGTTACGTTTTGTAGTTCTAAAATCATATTTATTCCTCGTCTCTCTGACTTTTAAGAATGTCCCGCCGGTTGAAAATTATAAGCCCCGCCGCAAGGCTTAGTATGAATACTATCGCCAAGGTTAAATAGCTTTCGGCTGTCCCGATTCCCTCTACAGAAAATGCCGAAAGCTTTAAAAGCTGGGAGCAGTTTGTAAAAAGAATCGGGCTTGTTACATAGGTTGAGGCGGCGGAGATGACGGCTACTGCGAAGAAGCTGATTATAGGTGTGGTCAACGTCATTAAAAATAGCTCGAATACTCCCGTTACGAATGATGTTACTATCGAGAGAAATAGTGCCACGCTCGAAAACTCTTCTGTAAGTTCAAGAATGTTAATCTCCCACGAAATCGGGACGCCTGCTACCAAACAGAAAGCAAGCGAAGTTATAATCATTACGAGATAGTATGCAAGCACCGTCAATGCTATCCACACTACCTTTGAGAGATACCACTTTGAACGTGAGCCGCCGTATATCAGGACGCCTGTGCCATGGTTGTCATAGACTGAGGAAAACGGGTATTTGCCGACTATCCATGCTAAATATAGCTGTATCAAATACCAGACTACGGGAAATCTGAACTCCTCGCCGCTTTGTGGAAACGGTGCTATGGACTTTGTGAGATACAGGATATAATCGAGACTTCCCAGGTTCAGAGAAAACAGCTCGGCATATCTGAACAGCGAAATATTTGCGACCAAAACTATGCCAACGAATATAAGTAGCTTCGGCAAATCTTTGAGGAAGCCGACTTTCAGGTCATATTTAAAATACATCTTTCTTGCGCTCCAAAAAGTAAAATCCGATGAAGCTTGCCGCCGTGATGATTACGAATTCGGTCAGGATAATCCATAAATTTATGCCATCGCAGGTCTGAATCGGTCTTAGAAAAGTAATCGGGCTGAACTGCGACAGTGAGAAGAGCGAGAGGACATAATCCAGGACTTCGAAAACGATGAAGCTTCCGGTGACGGCTAAGAATGCCGAGCGGGTGAACATGCTTATCAGCATTGCGAAGCTCGCCATACAGCCGCACCAGAGCATATCAACCAGGATATACAGAAGAGTGTATAGCATCGGCAATGTGTAGAAGAGCTCTCCCCACATGTTGCCGGACTGGACATAATAGTTCTGCGTGACTGCCTCGGGAATGAGCATCGGGAAGGCAAGCATGGTAAGTCCTAAACTTGCCAGCAAAATCACTCCGCTCACGAAGAATCCACTTAAGAATGACACTATGTACTTTGCCATGAAGCAGTCCCTGCGGTCGATTCTCACGAGAAGATTCTTGAGGTAGCCGCTTTTCTTGTCCTTGCAATAGGTCGACGCATAAGGAAACGCCGCTATTATCGGGAAAAGAAGATAAAGAAGTATCGGCGGGAGGGCATCATATTCGAGCTCAATCGAGGAATTAAATACCGTTTTCGGGTAATGGAGATAGCCGGAAATTTTGTCGCCGTAGATGGCGAATTCCTCCGCAAAACGCACCGATTCCGAAACCTCATGCACAAACAGCCAGACGACAAGTGCAAGACCTATCAGGAGGGCGATATACAGCTCTTTCGAAGAAAAAAGCCGGCGAAGCTCCAGTCTTAATGCTACTTTCATGAAAGCTCCTCCAAACTGTCGGCGAGCTTGATCAGCGGATTTGTGTATTCGCCATCATCGCCGAAGTCGGTGAACGCCGCTCCCAAAGCGATATACTTGGCATCTTCGAGCCCGGATTTCGCCATGAGATAGCCTATCGTAACGGTTTTGTCCTCATTTGCGGTGACGTTTACAGTCATAGCATTGTGCACATCATCGGGAGCGGCTGAGTCACTGATATAACTCGGCTCCTTGAAATCGTAGTTCTTGCTCGATTTTCCATAGCTGAGCCAAAAGCAGGAAAGACTGAGAGAGTCGATGGCTTCAGGACTGTTGAGAGTTACTTCAACCGTTACGAAAACGTAGCCATCGGCAAGGGTTCCGTCGTCGGAAAGCGCTGAATACCAGTCGTTGATTCTGCCAAGGTCTGAGACGGAGGTTAT
Organism: Oscillospiraceae bacterium; assembly: GCA_021201235.1. Taxonomy (GTDB): domain Bacteria; phylum Bacillota; class Clostridia; order Oscillospirales; family Ruminococcaceae; genus Faeciplasma. The sequence continues at coordinate 18,160 of JAJQFI010000018.1, forward strand.
CTTCCCCTCTTCGACATTTATGGAATTCACGGTGCAATCGACATAGATGGCGCTGTCGGTTTCTGCCACATAATACGGGATGGAGTAGGAAGAATCGACGGAGCCTGCATTGCTTTCTGAGTACATCATATCCCCCGAGCCGCAACCGACGAGGGAAATTGCGAGAGTGAGTGAAATGATAAGAGCAAATATTCTTTTCATAATCATGTTTCCTTTCAGGTTTGATACGTCAAGTTTACACCACGCATTTCCTGCAAGTCAATAAATATTAAGAAATCTTAATCAAATCTTAATAGTTCTTAATAATTGGGCATAAAAAGACCCACCGCATGAATGCGGTGAGTCGCTACAATTCGCTTGTAACGGGATTTTTCTTATAGTCCTAAGATATCGGAGATGTTGCCGTAGGCTATCTTTTCGATTTCTGAGTCGGTGAAATCCATCTGATTGAGGATTTCGCAGTAGGTTTCATAGATATTTTCCGGCTCCACTCGATAAACCTGAGGATAGTCGGTGGCAAAAATCAGGCGGTCTGCGCCGAATTCACGGAGAATGCGGTTGGAGGTTTCAATTCCATAGATGCGAACGAGTTCGGGAAGATAGGTTGAGATGTCGACGTATTCCTTGCCCTCGAGAGCATCCTGCCAACGGGAGCCGCCCATATGGGAGATTATGATGGTTCCGTCTGGGAAAATTCTTGAGATATTGTGGATTCTCGAAGGAGAGCACAGGTCGAAGTCGGTTCCGCCGAAAGGATAAGAGTGTATCATTACCGGAATTTTCAGGTCGCATGCCGTTCTTATCACCGGAACCATTTCGAGCGAATCAACCGGAATTCCGAGGTTTGACGGGTGGAGCTTCAGACCCTTCAAGCCATATTCGTTTACAGCCTGCTCCAAAAAATATGGTGCCGTGTCGTAGAAATATCCTCCTGCCGGGAGAACATCCGCAAACGAGATGAATCTGCCACCCGAAGAATTCATCATGTCCGCAAGCCACTGATTTGTCCTGTTGCAATCGGGATAATAGGTTGCTCCTTCGTTTATCGGAACCAAGACGGCTTTCTCGACATTGTATTCGTCCATGAGGCGGATATATTCCTCGCGTTCGGCGTGCTTCCACACCCCATCAATCCAACTGAGAGTTTCCTCAGGGGCAAGATGAACATGAGCATCGATTTTCCTGACGGTTTTCCAATCCAAATCGGATTCCTCCTTGCTGATTATACTTTTCCGCCCTTGACTCCCTTGGTGCCGCCGAGGTGGACGCCGCTTAAGACGTTCGTATCAAAAGTATAGGTGATGCTTTGCTGTTCGCGGTAGCGCTTGAGGGACAAAGAAATCATTCTCTCGAGCAATACTGCGTACTTAACACCCTTGGGCTCCCAGAGATAGAAGGAAAGTGAGCCGGGGATGGTGTTGATTTCGTTGAGGTATACCTCGCCTGAGTCGTTATCAATCATGAAGTCGATTCGGGCGACGCCGTTGCAGCCGAGAGCCTTGAAAGCCTTGACAGCATATTCCTGAATAGCAGTTGTGTTCTCCTGAGAGATGTCCGCAGGGATAATGCGCTTGGTGCTCGCCATACCCTTTGAGGACTTCGAGCCGCTCATGTACTTGTCGTTGAAGCTTAAGATTTCATCGGCACTGACAGGTCTCTCGCAGACGGAGGCTTCGGCTTCCCTGTCGTCGCCAAGAACCGAGCAGTTGACTTCGGTCAGGTTCGTAATAGCCCGCTCGACAAGAATCTTCTTTGAATACTTAAAAGCATCCGAAAGTGCTGTCTCAAGCTTTTCTCTTGAATCCGCTTTTGAAATACCAATACTGGAGCCGAGATTGACCGGCTTGACAATGACGGGATAGTCGAACCTCTTCTCGATGCCGAGCATGACAAGATTCGGGTTCTCGTCAAATTCGTCGGAATAGCAGAGCGTGCAGTCAAGAACCGGTATTCCGTTGTCCTTGAAGACACACTTCATGGCGTATTTATCCATTCCGAGAGCGGACGAAAGGACGTCACAGCCGACATACGGCAAACCGAGCATATTGAGGTATCCGGCAAGGGTTCCGTCCTCAACGTTGGTGCCATGAACTATTGGAAAAGCGATGTCGACATAGTCAACAAACGGCTTCTGGAAAAGCTTTGTTTCAACTCTGTGGAGCTCCACCCTGTCTCCTACTCTTGCAAAAGTGACGCGATAGCTCTCCGAAAGAAGCTTCTTTATGTCCTTATAGGCTTCGATGTCCGCTTCGTGCTCGCCGGTGTACATCTCGCCGGTTTTGGATATGTAGATGGGAATGATGTCGTACTTATCCTTATCGAGGTAGGAGTAAGCTTGAAGAGCCGAGATTATCGAAATCTCGTGCTCGGTGCTTCTGCCTCCGAAGAGTAGTGCGAGTTTTATTTTCATATATTGGTCTTCCTTCCTTATATCAATAATTATCGGGTAAGTCGTTTTCAAGTAGTATTATCTTACGTTTTCCGTCGGTTGTCAAGGAGTAAACTGCTCCCATAGCCTCATTTAACGATTCCGCAACGTAGATTTTATCCTCCGGGTATCCGGCTTCCGTCAAACCATCGTGGATGGGCTTCGTCTGGGCTGAGCCGACAAGCGCAACGAAATTGCAGATTGCGGCGGCTTCGGTGCCGAATTCTTTGTTGAGTTCATACTGCTTGGAACCAAGCTCTATCATTCCGGGAGTGACAAGAATTTTCATGCCGTCTGTCATCGAGAGAGCTTCAAGAGCCGCTCTTGCGCCGGAGGGATTCGAGTTGTAGGCGTCGTCGATTACGGTATAGTCGCCCTTGTTGATGAGCTGTAGTCTGTGGGGCACACTTTCGAGCTTACGGATAGGCGCTTTGAGCTCTTCAAGGGTGATTCCGAGAGAATTTGCAACGGCGATTGCGCCGCAGATATTCACAACATTATGTCTGCCGATTAACGGAGTATGATATTCACAACTCTTGCCGGATGGCGAGTGGACCGTAAACTCGGAACCCTTTTCGGAGATAGTGAGATCGGTTACATAGTATCCGGAGCGATCATCAATACCGTAAGAAATATGCTCATAGTTTGATGCAACGGATTGTATATTCTCGTTATCCATGTTCAGGAACAGCATGCCCTTGCCTTTGACGGCATCAGCGAGCTCGAATTTAGTCTTTTTGACGTTCTCAATCGAGCCGAAGCTCTCAAGGTGCATCTCGCCTACCGAGGTTATAATTCCGTGAGTCGGATGGACTATGTCGCAGATTTCCTTGATATCGCCGACGTTTTTGGCACCCATTTCGCAGAGGAAGATATCGTGAGTAGCTCTTAGTGAGCCTCTGATGGTCTTGACCACTCCCAGAGGTGTATTGAAATTGCCGGGGGTTTTGAGGACGTTATACTTTACACTCAGAAGTGAATCGAGGAAGTATTTGACGCTCGTCTTGCCGAAGCTTCCGGTGATTCCGATTACTGTCAGGTTCGGGCAGTCGGCTAAGATTCTTTTCGCATCGTTTATATAGTGCTTATTGATTGCGAGCTCCATCGGACGGTTGATGAGGTTTGCAAGAAGAACCATCCACGGAACAAGGAATGTCCACAGAGCCATAAGAGGCACGGAGATTTTCACGGGAATAATCCACAAAAGAATTATAGGGATGAGATAGAGCACTGCAAGAGTTGCTATAAGCCTTTTAACACGGGCGGTATATTTGAGCGGGACTTTGTCCTTGCCCTTTGGAATGTCCGGGAGGGCTGTCAATAGAACCAGTATTGCGGAGAGTATGAGCGGAATCAAAGCATTTGTGCAGATTGCGCTCAGTGCGATTGCAATCACAAGCACTATGAGGTGCACCACCATATACGTCGACGCATGTGAGAAAAGCCATTTTGCCTGAACATGGGGCTTATAGGAATTGAGCTGAAACATGTGGATGAAATGGCGTGCTGAAAGGCAAGCGGCGAATAAGTATACTAAAACGCTCAGTGCCTTGAACAGGTAAATCATAGGTTATAACCTCCGGTTTGTTATAGTGGAATTCCTAAGAACGAACGGATTGCACGTTCGCAAAGCTCAGGGGCTTGCAGGAAGGAATAGTGCCCTGCGCCGTTTACCCTTACTAAACCCGCATCGGGGATGAGCTTCTCGAAAGTCTCGCCATCCGAGATAGGAGTTGCAGTGTCGGTCGTTCCCCAGATTAGTAACGACGGGACGTCGATTTTTGGCAAAAGCTCGGTCAAATCCTCATTTACGACTTTTACGAGAGTTGCACGCATTGTGGGAGTGGAGCTCTTATAGTCTGCTGAACCTCTCTTGTCGCGAAGATTGTCGAGTGCATTCGGGAATAGCGCTTTGATTGGCTTAAAGCTAAGAATGGCTTTGCCTGCTTTGTAAGCGGCAAGACTTAAGTTTTGCTTGAGGGTTTTCTTTGGCTTGATGCCGGCGGCATCTATAAAAACTGCTTTGTTGACGCTCGGAAGAAGATTGCCCGAAAGCTCTTTTATCATGATTCTCCCACCGAAACTGTGACCGACGAGACAGACCGGCTTAACGCCCAGCTCATCCAGAAAAGTATTTACGAATTTCACATAATCGTCGACGCTCCACGGCTCGGGCGGCTCTTCGCTCCCGCCAAAGCCGGGGAGGTCAAGTGCCAGTGCGGTATATTTTTCGGAAACGGCGGTCATGAGCTTATCGAAAAGCTCCATGTTCGCTCCCCAACCGTGAAGGAAGAGAACCACATCGCCGGTACCTGTCATTTTATAGTTTATTTTTATGCCGTTTACAGCTATTGTCATGCTATGCTCCTTAGTGTTCACATAATCTGTCATGATACAGTATATCACTTTGCAAGAAAAATTTCCACTGTTTTTTATACATTTTTGAGCGAATGTCGAATCTGTGAAAATTATATCCGAAATCATACTCATTAGGGCTTGAAAAAATAGCGGTGTTGTGCTACAATATTTTTGATTCGGCAATTTGAAAGGAGAACTGCTATGATACTTTTAGAAGCGCAAACCCCGTCAACCGCAACCGTGGTCGGTCTCGGCGTTGGCACGGTTTTCTTCGGACTGATTTGTCTTATCGCAATCTGCTATCTGCTCGGCTTCATCATGAAGAAAGTAAATAAGAGCACGGCTGATAAAGAGCCTGCTTCTGTTGCTACTTCTCCCGCTGTAAGCGCACCCACTGCTGAGCCTATCGTCAACAGACAGGAGCTTATCGCGACTGTTTCCGCCGTTATTGCGGAAGAGCTCGGGCAAGACGTAGAAGCAATCAGGATTAAATCTATCAAGAAGCTGTAATCTTTATACAGCATTTTTACGACAATGGAGGAAGGTCACATTATGAAACACTATCACGTTAATGTAAACGGAACCGATTACGAAATCGAAATTGAGGAAATATCCGCAGAAGAAGCTAAGGCTCATCAGGCTTCTGCTCCGGCTACTGCGGCTCCCGCCGCAGCATCAGCTCCGGCTTCTGTTCCCGCAGGTGCAGAAACCGTTTCCGCCCCGATGCCCGGAACTATTCTTGATGTCAAGGCTTCTCAGGGTCAGTCTGTAAACAAGGGCGACGTGCTCATGATTCTCGAGGCTATGAAGATGGAGAACGAAATCATGGCTCCGAAGTCCGGCAAGATTGTCTCCGTAAACGTATCAAAGGGCGCATCGGTCAAGACCGGCGACGTTCTTTGCGCAATCGAATAACAGCGGTTTGTAACCGTATTTACGGAAAGGAGACAAAAAGCTTAAATGGATGCGATTTTAGATTTTTTGAAAACCACCGGCTTCGCTATGATTGCGGATAACTGGAAGGTTATCATCATGCTTGCTATCTCATGTTTACTTCTGTATCTTGCGATAGTTAAGAAAATGGAACCGCTGCTCTTGCTGCCGATTGCCTTCGGAATGCTTCTTACAAACATTCCGGGCTCGGAGATGTTCCACGAGGTTCTCTTCGTTGACGGACATATTCATTGGGATCTGTTCGGAGGCGCGGCGATAACGCAGGAGTTTATCGACAGTATTGAAAACACGGTTGTGGCGAGTACGCTTACCGCCGGAGAAACGATTTCTGTAGGACTTTTGGATGTCCTCTACCTTGGCGTTAAGCTTGGTATTTACCCTTGTCTTATCTTCATCGGCGTTGGTGCACAGACTGACTTCGGTCCCCTGATTGCTAATCCGAAAACATTGCTCCTCGGTGCCGCCGCTCAGGTCGGTATCTTCATTACTTACATCGGTGCTACTCTCATGGGCTTCACTTCACAGGAAGCAGGAGCTATTGCCATCATAGGCGGTGCTGACGGTCCTACGGCTATTTACACCACACAGATGCTGGCTTCAAACCTCTTGGGTCCGATTGCGATTGCGGCTTATTCGTACATGGCACTTGTGCCTGTTATCCAGCCGCCGATTATGCGAGCTCTCACCACCAAGCAAGAGCGCAGAATCGTTATGAAGGAGCTCCGCCCCGTTTCCAAGACCGAGAGAATCCTCTTCCCGATTGTTGTTACAATATTTGTAGCTCTTCTTGTTCCCTCTGCGGCTCCGCTTATCGGATGTCTGATGCTCGGTAACCTCCTGAGAGAATGTGGTGTTACCGAAAGACTTTCAAAGACTGTCCAGAACGAGCTTATGAATATCTGCGTTGTATTCCTCGGTGTTTCCGTCGGTGCTACTGCTACTGCAAACACCTTCCTGAACCTCAAGACTCTTGGAATTCTTGTCCTCGGTATCGTTGCGTTCAGCTTGGGAACCGCTTGCGGCATACTCCTTGCGAAGTTCATGAACCTCTTCTCAAAGAACAAGATCAACCCGCTTATCGGTGCGGCAGGTGTTTCCGCCGTTCCAATGGCGGCGAGAGTTGCTCAAAAAGAAGGTCAAAAGGAAGATCCCTCGAACTTCCTGCTCATGCACGCCATGGGTCCGAACGTTTCGGGTGTTATCGGCTCAGCTATTACCGCGGGTGTTCTCATCTCGCTCTTGGGCTGATATGAAAGGAGATTTCAATGGCTACCAATAAACTTTATATAACCGACACGATTTTAAGAGATGCACATCAGTCTCAGGCGGCAACAAGAATGAGACTTGATGACATGCTCCCCGCTTGCCCGGTTCTTGATTCCATCGGCTACTGGTCGCTCGAGTGCTGGGGCGGTGCAACGTTCGACACCTGCATGAGATTCCTGAACGAAGACCCTTGGGAGAGATTAAGAGCTCTCAGAAAGGCTATGCCGAACACCAAGCTCCAGATGCTCTTCCGTGGACAGAATATCCTCGGGTACAAGCACTATGCGGACGATGTTGTTGATGCGTTCGTAAAGAAATCCATCGAGAACGGCATCGACGTTATCAGAATTTTCGATGCCCTTAACGACACAAGAAACCTCAAGGCGGCTATCACCGCCACAAAGAAATACGGCGGAATGTGCGAAGCGGCTATCAGCTACACCACAAGCCCCGTTCACAACAAGGAATACTTCGTCAAGCTTGCTATGGAGCTCGAGGAAATGGGTGCCGACACCATCTGCATCAAGGATATGGCAAACCTGCTTCTTCCCTATGATGCGGCTGAGCTTGTCAAGGAACTGAAGGCTCACGTCAAGATTCCGATTCACCTTCATACACACAACACCACCGGTACTGGTGACATGGTAAACCTCATGGCAGCACAGGCAGGCGTTGATATCGTCGACACCGCGCTTTCGCCTCTTGCAAACGGCACTTCACAGCCGGCAACCGAGTCTTTAGTAGCTACCCTTGCCGGTACCGACAGAGACACGGGGCTCGACCAGATGAAGCTCAACGAAGCGGCAACTCATTTCAGAGATGTCGCTAACAGGCTCAAGGCTGAGGGCTCACTTGACCCGAAGGTTCTGAACGTCGACACAAAGACGCTTATGTATCAGGTTCCCGGCGGAATGCTCTCTAACCTGATTTCACAGCTCAAGCAGGCTAACGCCGAGGATAAGTATTACGAAGTTCTTGCCGAGGTTCCGAGAGTCAGAGAAGACTTCGGTTATCCTCCGCTCGTAACTCCTACAAGCCAGATTGTCGGTACACAGGCTGTCATGAACGTCCTCTCCGGCGAGCGCTACAAGATGCTCACAAAGGAATCGAAGGGGCTTCTGAGGGGCGAATACGGACGTCTCCCGGGCGAAGTCAATGCGGATGTCAGAAAGAAAGCCGGCATCAGCGACGACGAGGTTATCACCTGCCGTCCCGCAGACAATATCGAACCCGAGCTCGACAAGTACCGTGAAGAAGTCAAGAATGTTCCCGGCTTCAACGGCTCCGAGGAAGATGTCTTAAGCTATGCCCTCTTCCCGCAAGTTGCGACAAAGTTCTTTGCATCGAGACTCGAGAAAGAAAAGAAGGTCGCTGTCACCAAGCCAGCTGACAACGGACCGAGAGTTCTTTATGTCGACGACTGCTCGATTCAGTAAGTTCTGAAAATAAATCTCCCCGAGAGCAAATCTTGGGGAGATTTTTCTTGCAATGAATGCTACAATGTTATATAATACTCTCAGAACCCGAAAGGAGCGTTATATTATGAAAAATCAGCATCAGATTAAGCAGACAGCATATAAACCGGACGACGGTTTTATCGGCAAGAAGCAGAAGCTCATCCGTGAGACGGTTATTCCCTATCAGTATTCGGTTCTCAGGGACGAGGCGCCAGACACAGAGAAGAGCCACGTTATTGCGAACTTTATCAACGCAGGAAGGGCTCTTCGAGGCGAGGATGTCGGCGACGGTTTCTATGGGATGGTATTTCAGGACAGTGATGCCGCAAAGTGGCTCGAGACGGTTGCCTATTCGCTGGCGATTCACCCTGACTCTCAGCTCGAAGCAACCGCCGATGAAGTAATCGACATTATAGCTTCGGCTCAGGATGAAGACGGATACCTCGACACGGCATTCACCATCAAGGACAGAGACCACCGCTGGCAGAATCTTTTGGAGGGTCATGAGCTCTACTGCGCCGGTCACATGATGGAGGCGGCTTGCGCCTATTACGAGGCTACCAGCAAAGACAAGCTTTTGAATGTAATGGAAAAGAATGCCGAGCATATCTATAATGTCTTCATCACCGGCGGGCACAAGGGCTATCCCGGGCACCCGGAGGTCGAGCTTGCTCTCATGAAGATGTATCACCTCACCGGCAACCACAAGTGCCTCGAGCTTGCAAAGCATTTCATTGACATTCGTGGTGTTGACCCTGAGTATTTCGAAAAAGAGCGGAAATCCCACGACTGGGTCGTCTGGGGTGGAGACGGCATAGACCACGACTATATGCAGTGCTCGAAACCCGTAAGAGAGCAGTCGGACGCTGTCGGACACTCCGTCAGAGCGGTCTATCTTTACACCGCTATGGCTGACTTGGCGAGTGAAACCGACGACAAGGAGCTTCAGGAGGCTTGCAACAGACTCTGGGAGAGCATCACCGGGAAGAGAATGTACATAACCGGCGGCATCGGCTCATCCTGCAACGGTGAAGCGTTCACGGTTGATTACGACCTGCCGAACGACACGGCATACTGCGAGACCTGCGCTTCCATCGGACTCATGTTCTTTGCTTCGAGGATGCTTGAAAGCGACGCAAACGGAAAATACGGCGATGTCATGGAACAAGCTTTTTATAACACAGTCCTCGCCGGAATTCAGCTTGACGGCAAGAGCTTCTTCTATGTAAATCCGCTCGAGTGCGTGCCCGGTATCTCCGGCTGTGCTTCTACCCATTGGCACGATTTGACCTATAGACCGAAGTGGTACGCTTGCGCATGCTGTCCTCCGAATCTGGCGAGATGCGTCTGCTCGTTCGGAAAGCATGCCTACGGCGAAAACGGAAAGACCGCCTTCTGCCACATGTTTGCGTCTGGCGAAGTTGATTTTGGTAACGGGCTCAAGCTGTCATGCAAGACGGAGTATCCGTATGGGTTTGATGTTAGTTTCACTGTTCTCGACGGCGAAAGCGAGCTTGCAATCAGGATTCCTGCATGGAGCAAGGAATATAGCTTTACAGTGAACGGAGAAAATGCCGATTGCAAGATTAAGAAAGGCTATGCTTATCTTGATGTCAAAAAAGGCGACGAGATTGTTCTTAAGCTTGATTCGCTTCCCTACTATGTCTATCCGTCGAACAAGATTCCGGAGCTCACCGGCTCTGTGGCTCTTTGCAGAGGACCGCTTGTCTACTGCTTCGAGGGCAAGGACAATGACTGGTGCGACGGCAACATTCTCTCGCTGTCGCTGACGGGAAGCAGTGATATTTCCCGGGAAAAGGCAGACGGACTTCCCGAAGACATAATTGCTCTCAAGGTTCCTATCGTCAAAAGCTGTGAAGTGAGTGGACTTTACACGATGAGCAAGCCAACATATGAGGAAGGCTTTGCAAAAGCGATTCCCTACTATGCTTGGTGCAATCGTGGAGAGAATCAGATGAGGGTTTGGATGAACCTGATTTAAGGTAAAATAAGAACAGGAGCTTTTAGGGGCTCCTGTTTTTTTATGCTTATTCGGTTTTGCCGAGCATTTCGCTCATCGTTCGCCATCCTAAGACCGCACACTTGACACGCGACGGCATGTGTGAGACGTCCTTCAGGGCTCCCGCTTCTTCGAGCTCTTCTATTTCATCATCCGAGGCTTCACCCTTGATCATCTTCAGGAATAAGTCCGATAGGTGCTGGGCTTCTTCTTTGGTTTTGCCGATTACGAGGTCGAGCATGATGTCGACAGAAGCCTGAGAGATGGCACAGCCGTCGCCCTCGAAGGAACCGTCGACGATTACGCCGTTCTCGACTTTAAGTTGCAGGACGATATCGTCACCACAGGAAGGATTCACTCCCTCAAGAGCGCAGGTTGCGTCCTCAAGCGGTCCTTTATACTGCGGATAGAGATTGTGATCGGTAAGGACTTCGTTATAAAAAGTGTTATTCGCCAAGACCCATTCGCCTCCTTAGTGTTTTCAGCGACTGCATGAATCGCTCAATGTCAGCTTCGTCGTTATAAAATGCCAGGCTCGCCCGAGCCGACGAACGGATTCCAAGGAATGTGTGAAGCGGCTGAGCGCAGTGATGACCGGCACGGATTGCTACTTTATCTTCATCCAAAATAGCCGATATATCGTGCGGATGAACGCCGTCGACGGTGAAGCTGACAATTCCCGAATGATTTCTGTAATCAGAGCTACCGATTATGTTGACATGCGGAATCTTCTGCATCTCCTCAAAAAGGAGCTTTGTAAGCTCGGTTTCTCTTGAATGGATCGTGTCCATTCCGATACTCTCGATATAGTCGATAGCCGCTGAGAGACCGACTGCGTCGCCTGCGCTGACGGTTCCCGCCTCGAACTTGTGCGGGAGCTCGGCATAGGTTGCACTGTCCCTCGTGACGTACTCTATCATCTCGCCACCTGATAAGAATGGCGGCATTTTCTCAAGGAGCTCTTCCTTGCCATAGAGAACGCCGATTCCCATCGGAGCCATCATTTTGTGACCGGAGAATGCGAGAAAGTCGCAATCGAGTTCGGTTACATCAATAGCCATGTGCGGTGCGCTCTGGGCGGCATCTATAAGCACTACGCCGCCGTTCTTGTGGACGAGCGAAATAAGCTCCCTCACGGGATTCTCGCTTCCCAGAACGTTCGAAACCTGTGCCATTGCGGCGAGCTTGGTGCGCTCGGTTACTGCCTCTTTCAGCTTGTCCAAGGGGTACGAACCGTCCGGCTCACATTCGAGATACTTTAGCGTCGCCCCGGTTTTCTTGGCGACCATCTGCCACGGGAGGATATTGCTGTGATGCTCTGAGATTGTAATTAATATCTCGTCGCCTTCATGCAGAAAATTCAAGCCGTAGCTATATGCAACCAGATTTATACTTTCGGTGGTGTTGCGGGTGAATACTATGTCGCTCGCCTTGGGAGCATTGATGAACTGTGCCACTTTTTCACGGGCATTTTCGTAATGCTCAGTGGCATCATAGGCAAGCGAATATAAGCCTCTCAGCGGATTCGCATTGGAATGCTCATAAAAGTCCCTGACAGCTTCAAGAACAACCGCCGGTCTTTGCTCGGTGGCGGCGTTGTCGAGATAGGCTATATCCGTACTCTTCAAAAGAGGAAAATCGTCTTTATAGTTACGCATTTTCGCCTCCGTCTGCCTCGGGAGATATGAGGCTGTGAGCCAAAGTCTTTATATCCTCGTCGGGAATGTGCGAAATTATCGCATCAAGCTTGGCATGGGCGATTATGTCCTCAGCCGCCTCGGAAGAGATTCCACACGAGCCGAGATAGAAGATGATATTGTCATCAAGTCTGCCGATGGATGCGCCGTGGTTGCCCTCGACGTCCTCTTCGTCACATAGAATGAGCGGAATTGTCTGGTTGACCTGACTATCGCCGAGAAGAAGGATGTCCTCGTTTTCGGTGCCCTTTGCTCCGGCACAACCCTTGATGAGGTCAATCGTGCCACGGAAAATCTTGGTCGAGTCGTTCTCGAGTATTCCCGAAGCGAAGATATTCGATTCGGTTTTCCTGCCGGCGTGTCGGACAACGTAATTCATGTCAAGGCTCTGATTCGTCTTTACTCTGTAGCCCGAATTCGCCGAAAATGCGCTGTGCTCGCCTGATAAATCCACGGAAACCGCGACATATTCGTTATTGCCGCCGAGCTCTAATTTTGTAAGATTAAAGCTTGCATTTTCTTCGCAGGTGCAACCGATGTCGGTTATGACATTGGAATCGGTTCCGACAGACTGGATTACGGATAAATCGACGGTTGAGCCTGAGTCAGCCTGAATCTTGATTTCAAGGACTGCTGTCCCCTCGCCTGTCATCACGACAGACACTGGGAGAACGGCGTTTTCCTTTGCGTGGATGAAGAGCCTTGCCTGCTTGCCGCCGGTGAAGTCGTAGCTAATAACTGCCAGAGATGCTTCGCTTCCGGATTCTATAAGAACCGAGTCACCGGTAAGAAGAGTGCCGAGCTCTCCCGCGGCGGATTTGACGTTATCAAGAGTCTCGTTATGAATGATCCTGAGCTCTTCTGGAAGCTTGGCGATTTCAGGGGTGCAGGAATCTGCTGGGATTTCACCTTGATAGTTTGCTTCATTCATCTTGAGGCTGTTCCATGTCCTGACTGGGAGCGGATTTAAAATAATGCTTTCGGTTGTCATCTTGTCCCCTCCTTAGCCTATTGCGCCCTTCATCTCAAGGCGGATGAGGTTATTCATCTCTACGGCGTACTCAAGTGGAAGCTCCTTTGAGACGTTGTCGGCAAAGCCGCCGACAATCATAGCTCTTGCATCCTCCTCGGAAATGCCTCTTGACATGAGATAGAAGACCGCATCGTCGCTGATTCTGCCTATTCTCGCCTCATGTCCGACATCTGCGTCGCCGGTACGGATATCCATTGCCGGAATTGTGTCGGAGCGGGAAATGTCGTCGAGCATCAGAGACTGGCAGGAAACCGCCGCTTTGCTCTTGTGGGCGTTCTTGCCGACGATTACGGAGCTGCGGAACGTGCTGATTCCGCCGTCCTTTGAGATTGATTTTGTGTTGATATATGAAGACGTATTCTCCCCGATATGGACGACCTTTGCGCCGGTATCGAGGTTCTGACCCTTGCCGGCAAATGTAATACCGGTGAACTCCATACGGGAATTCTTTCCTTTCAGAATTGTCATCGGGTAAAGGTAAGAGACATGCGAACCGAACGAGCCGGAAACCCACTCCATCGTGCCGCCCTCTTCGACAGTTGCGCGCTTGGTGTTGAGGTTATACATGTTCTTCGACCAGTTTTCAATGGTCGAATATCTGAGTCTGGCGTTCTTGCCGACAAATAGCTCGACGCATCCGGCGTGGAGGTTTGCGACGTTATACTTCGGTGCGGAGCAACCCTCGATAAAGTGGAGGTCTGCGCCCTCATCTACTATGATTAAAGTGTGCTCGAACTGTCCGGCACCGGGGGCATTCAGTCTGAAATAGGACTGAAGCGGAATCTCGACCTTGACATGCGGCGGGACATAGACGAACGAACCACCCGACCAAACTGCGCCATGAAGTGCGGCAAATTTGTGATCTGTTGGCTTGACAAGCTTCATGAAGTGGCTTCTTATCATGTCGGCATATTCGCCGTGCATCGCGCTTTCGAGGTCCGTGTATACTACACCCATCGCGGCGACTTCCTCGCGGACGTTATGATAAACGAGCTCAGAGTCGTACTGCGCGCCGACACCTGCCAAAGACTTTCTCTCCGCCTGCGGGATTCCGAGGCGCTCAAATGTATCTTTGATTTCGTCGGGAACATCGCTCCACTTGGCACTCATCTTGGTGTTGGGTCTTACATAGGTGACGATATTGTCCATGTCGAGCCCGTCAATCGGCGGTCCCCAGTCAGGGACTGACATTGAATTATATATCTGGAGCGACTGGAGGCGGAACAGGTTCATCCAAGCGGGGTCGTTCTTCTCTTTCGATATCTTATCGACGATTTCCTCGGTGAGACCGGCATTAAGCTTGTAGTTATCGGTGTCTTCATTGCGGAAATCGTACATGTTGCGGTCGATGCTTTCGACCTGACTTTTTTCTTTCATCATGCGCTCACTTTCCCGCCAGCTCGATATACTTTTCGTAGCCGTTCTGATTGATTTCATCGACCATCGAAGCGTCACCATCTGCGACGATATGACCGTCGACTATGACGTGGGTCTTGTCGATATCGAAGGCATCAAGGATTCTTGTCGAGTGGGTTATTACGAGGAGTGCGCCGTTCTCTTCCTCGAGATAGGTCTTGATTCCCTGAGAGACGAGCCTTACTGCGTCGACGTCGAGACCGGAGTCGGTCTCATCAAGGATTGCGAGCTTCGGGTGGAACATAAGAAGCTGTAAAATCTCAGTCTTCTTTTTCTCGCCGCCTGAGAATCCGACGTTTAGATCTCTCTTGGCATAGGATGGGTCAAGCTGAAGAAGCTCCATTGCGGCGGCAAGCTTCTTCTTGAAATCAAAGAGCTTGATTCTCTTGCCGGTTCTCTGCTCGAGAGCGCTTCGGAGGAAGCTCTCGACGGTAAGTCCCGGAACCTCCAACGGCGTCTGGAACGAGAGGAACATTCCGGCTTTTGCACGCTTATCCGGCGATTCGGAAGTTATATCGTTTCCGTCAAAGACAATTTTGCCTGAGTTTACAGTATACTGAGGGTTGCCCATCAGGGCATAGCCGAGGGTCGACTTGCCGGCGCCGTTCGGTCCCATCAGAACATGGGCTTCGCCCTCGTTAATCTGCATGCTGACGTCATGCAGAATGTGTTTATCGTCAATCGAGACGTTTAAATTATTAACACTCAAAAGTGTAGACACTATATTTCACACTCCGTTTTTATTATAGACATCATAAAAACCAACCTTTATGGTGGGTTAATGTTATAGTATCACATTTGAAGCCTCTTGTCAAGGGAATATGCCCCATTTCGGACTCCTCAAATCAAGATTTTTGTCGGGACTTGAAATTAAGCTCGCATTGGTGTATACTTAATTCAGAATGGAGTGAATGCAATGTTTATCTCATCAAAGGGCAGATACGCCCTGAGAGTTGTTGTTGATATAGCCGAGAGGCAGACTTCAGAATATATCCCGCTTCAGGAGATTGCCGACGGTCAGCATCTCTCGGAAAAATACCTCGAAGCCATCGTCAAGAGCCTTGTTTCGGGCGGCGTTCTGGAAGGACAGCGAGGAAAAGGCGGCGGCTACAAGCTGAGCCGCTCCCCAGACCAGTGCACTGTCGGCGAAATCCTGAGGCTCACCGAAGGCGAACTTGCCCCGGTCTCCTGCGTCGACAAGTCTGTCGAGCAGTGCGAGCGCCGCTATGAGTGCCGATCCTACCCCATGTGGCAAGGTCTCGACAAGATGATTTCGGATTATCTGGATGGGTTTACGATTCAGGATCTGATGAGGAATGAAGATTAAAGAAAACCGACGGTTGTTGCCGCCGGTTTTTGATTTTATTACTTGCTGAGCATCAAGTTTGTAGCACAGAATTTCGGATAATCTTCGTAGTCAAAACCATCTTTCACTCGCACAAGACCTCGTACAATAATTTCCAGTTCCCTTACGCCACTTACATCAATCTTGAAGTCTATGGTGTCATATGTACTACTTGTTATATCATAGCACTCATACAACAGTACACCATCTCCGTATACCTTAAATGTACTAGTCCAATCGTCAGAGTAATACAGTGAGCCATACGCTCTAAACAAGGTTCCAGAAAGTTCTGAGTACGAAGCAGCAAGATTGTATACTATGTAAGTTTGTTCTCCTGAAGAGTCTTTACTCCACTGCCAAATGATATTATTTTTATCGTAGGTATTGCCGGAAACATCTGTGTATACAAAGCTAAAAAATAGTACCAACACTCTCAGATGTTCCTTTTCTAACATAATCTAAAGAAGTAAGCGCAATCGGTATATACTCCTGATACTCCGCTATTTTAGCATCGATATTGTCGCCAGTAAGACCGGAACGCTGAAGAACGAGGATAGCGGCTTCATAATCCTTGTCGGAGCCGAAGGCTTCTTCGGCTTCGTCGAAGTCGGCAGCTTCCCAAAGTGAAACGACCTTGGTCACTTCGACATCATATAAATCTTCACCATCAAAGTCGAAATAATCATATTCATTGTAAAGAACAGCACACGCATCACTATAGTTACCTTCGGCAACAAGAGCCTCAGCATCAGCAATTACGGCATCCATACAAGCTGTATAAATGACATCGAGTTCAGCATGGTATTCAGCATAATCTTCAAATACATTCATATAACTATAAAGATTAACCCATGCCGTCTCGAAATCCTCACTCGCAATAAGTTCGTCTGCTTCCGAAATCAGCTGCGAAAGTAGATTTTCGAGGACATTTTCGCTTTTCTCCTTTGCTGACTCATAGTTGATGTCATCAGAAGATACTTGTTCATAAGCCGCATAGGCATCCAGGTATTCCCCACTTTCCTCGAGTGAGATGGCTTCCTCATAGTAATTCTTTGAGGTCTGCAGGTTTTCCAATTCGGCATAAGAGCTTAAAAGCAGTGAGTAGCTATAAATGTCAGCACGTTCTATAACTTCTAAAGTAAGTTCCGCTTCGTCATAGGTCATTTCTCCATTATTGTAACTTTCAATAACATTAGAAATAATCTCGGAGAGCTGATTCTCAACCTCGCTTTCAAGTTGAAGATTCCCAGATATGCTCTCATAATAAATCTCATTGGCGGTCAGATATTCTGAATTGTTAATAGCGTTGATTACTTGTTCTACAGGATCAGTAACTACACCTGAACACCCTGTGGGCATAATAAAGATTACAATGCATAAAATACTTGCAATAGCTTTCCTGAATTTCATATCAATTTTTGCACGATTCAAGCCTCCCCAAACCGTGCCCTCCTTCCAGTATGTACTAAATAAGATGAAATTTAAATACAAATTTCACCTACATTATAACATACAATTCCCCCCCCGCAAGTACAAAGTAGAACGTCGAACAAAGCAAAAATTGTTGAAAGTGCACAATAAAAAAGAAGCCGACGTGATGAGCGTCGGCTTAAATCTTAATCAAATCTTAATCTTTGAGATATTGCTCTTAATAGTTTGATATGGTATACTTTATCTAAATAGTCCGGAAGGAGAAATTATTATGAAAAAGATTATTGCAATGGCTTTAGCTCTTATGCTTTTAGTGTCTTGCGGGGTGACTGAACGGGTGGAAGATAATCCCAGTGTCACGACTGTAAGCTCTCATGAAGAAAAGGTCACAAGGGCGACTACCTCACCTACTGAAGACGCCTCGGATGAACTTGAAGTCGTTGATTGGTACTACGAGAACATCAAAAGCCAATCGCTGATACTGCCGGATGATGTCAAGGTTGTGGACGCTTCCATTTCGCTATGGTTTGAGGAACGTGCGGAAGATAGCCTCACGGAGAAGGAATATGATGAAGATGTCGACCTGTCGGATGTTTTCTGGCTCAATCAGATTGTCGACCCGGATACGATTTACGATGTTGAGCGGGTCGGGAACTATATCGCTTTCAGGGAAGGAAGCGACATGACAGCATATCTCTGCAAGACAAGTGACACCGACACTGAGGTTATCGCCAAAGGCTCCGGTCTTTCGGTCGGCTATGTCGTCACGGACAATTTCATCTTCTTTGCAGAGGGCTATTCCCAGCTTTCCTCCGGCGAGATGAGGATGTATGTCATCAGGGTCGCAACCGGAGAAATCGTTGCGGTCGACTTCCCCATGCCGTATGAGAACACGTTTATATCCACCATTATGCCAACCTCGGACGGCGGTATGATGATAGCTCCCAATACAGGCGAATCGGTCAATACGCTCGAGGAATACGTCTACTATATTTCTCCTGAAAACATCGTCTTAATGTTTACCGGGCTGTTTGTGCCGGACGAAGTCTACGGCTTCACCTATGACGAATACTACGAAGCCCTCACCGGCAAGTGGGACGTGGTCGTGTGGTATGATGTTCCGACGGTCAACGAAAGCTGCACCAAGCTTGCCTATTGGTCGAACAAGTACGCCGAGGACGACGAAATGTCCCTGACCCCGGGCATCTGGATTGTGGATCTCAAAACCGGCGACGAGTCAAGGCTTGATTTGGGCGACCTCTCCCCTACAGTCGGCTATATCAACTGGATTGATGACGAGACTTTGATGTTTGACACCTATGATGGTGAGTTTTATAAGATTAGTCTTGTGGACAATACTGTCAGCAATCTTCCGAACCCTTCTGACTTCGACGAATACTACAAGAGTGTAAACAGTCAATCGCTGATTCTGCCGGAGGATGTCGAAATAGTTGAGGCAGATACTAATAAGTGGTTTCATAGCTTCATGAAGTATGGTTTCACTGTCAGTGACATAAGTGGTAACTATGCCTATGGGACGTATTCTGATGTCGAGGAGGAGAAGAGATATTCGGCGGTTTACGACATTACGACAGGCGAATTCACAGAGCTCATAGAGCTTGAGGAGATAAACATGTCCTATCCTCTCGAAGAAGATGATGTTAATATATCCGATACTATAGGGCTCGACAAAATCGTCAATACTGATGCGATGTACGATATCGAGCGAGCCGGCAACTACATCGCTTTCAGAGCCGGCGATGACATGACTTCATATGTCTGCGAAATCAGAGATGATAGCGTTAATGTGATAGCAAAAGGGATTGGCAATTCTGTGAGCTATGCCGTCACAGAAAATCTCGTCTTTGTTATTTGAGAGCTACACTAAGTTGTCTTCACCTGAGATGAGGGTGTATGTTATCAATGTTTCTACCGGCGAGATTGTTGCAGTCGACTTCACCTTGCCTTTTGAAGAGCCATATATAACAACTCTTGCATCAACTTCGGATGGTGGCATAAGAGTGAGACTTAATGAGGGAGAATCGAGCTATTCGCTTGAGAAGTACGTTTTCTATATGACCCCGGAAGACATAGCCAAAGTGGTAGCGGAGCTTTTCTAATTGTTTTGTCAAAATACTTGACAAATTCTGTTAGAGGGGTATAATGTTAGGTGGAGTTCAGAAAGGAGCAATATTATGTCAAAAAAGAAAGAAAAGAAAGAGAAAAAAGACCAGCAGGGATTCCTGCACACCGTCAAATCCACGTGGTACATACTGTCATTCATATGGCACAAGGACGGCGGAAAGCAGTATATCTCGATTTACTACTTTACAAGCATACTCAATGCCCTTGTGTGGAATATAACAATCATATTCCCCGGCTTGATTATCAATGAGCTTACCGGCGAGTGCAGGATGAGTGTTATCATAACCTATGTTGCACTGATGGTGCTGTTGCCGCTTGCAAATACCGGAATCAACAGCCTTCTGAGCTACCAAAGGGAAAAGGCGGAACAGCGGCTTGATTTCAGTACAAACGAGTATCTATATAACCACATCGCAAGAATGGACTATGAAACGCTCGAAAGCCCTGAAATTCAGAACTTGCAGGAAAGAGCTGAGGAAACTCTTGGTTCAATCGTAAGCGTTGTTGACCGTTTCGGCAACTTCCTGTCGGCACTTGTCAGCATCGTCACGCTGTCCGCTATTATCAGCACCCTGAACCCACTGATTATCGTTGTAATCGCAGTTATCATCTGGATAAATTCGAGGATGACCAAGTATACAAATGGAGTATCATTTGAACTCAACAAGATAATGCACAAGTTCGACAGAATCCAGTGGCTATATCCTTTCATGCTTGCAAATTTCACCAATGCCAAGGAAATGCGCCTTTTCGACCTTAAAGACTACTTCATGAGGCTTTGGAAAGAAAGCAAGGGTGAATCAAACAAAGTCATGATGAAGATAGTTAAAAACACACAGACGCTGAGATTCTTGCAGGGAATAACTGCTATGATTCAGAAAACGCTTCTGTATGCTTACTTTATCTTCAACGTACTTTTCAGAGGCTTGTCTGTAGGTTCGATGACTATCTACATAACGACAACCGAGTCTTATGCTTCTGCACTTACAAACGTCTTCTCGACCTATCTTGAACTTTCCCGCAAGAGCCTTAATATCGACGAGATGATAGCCTTCTTCAACCTTGAGCCGAAGCAGTATATGACCGGCACAAAGGAGCCTGTTTTCACAAAGGATTCCACAATAGAGTTCAGAAACGTCTGGTTCAGGTATCCCGGCAGTGAAAACTATGTTATCAAGGATCTCAGCCTCAAATTCAAGGGCAGTGACAGAATTTGCATAGTCGGTGAAAACGGAAGCGGAAAGACTACGTTTATCAAGCTACTCACTAGACTTTACTTCCCGGACAAGGGCGAAATACTCCTGAACGGCATCAACATCAACGAGTACGACTACAAGAAGTATCAGAGACTATTCTCGCCGGTATTTCAGGACTTCATCACTTATTCTCTCAGCCTGAAAGCAAACATAATTTTGGGGCATGAGGAAGACCCGAAGCTTCTTGACGAAGTCTGCAACAAGACAGGAATCATCGACTTGATAAGAAAGCTCCCGAAAGGCTACGACACTCAGGTCAACAAGTATGTTGACGAGTCTGGAATCGACCTTTCCGGCGGCGAGGGTCAGAGAGTTGCAATTTCAAGAGCCTTGTACCACGGCGGCGAGATTTACCTTCTTGACGAACCCACAGCGGCATTAGACCCGAATATTGAGTATGAAATCTATTCACAGTTCAACTCGATGATTCAGGACAAGTGCGCCGTCCTGATAACCCATCGCCTGTCTGCGGTTCAGCTCGCCGACAAGGTTGCAGTATTCCAAGATGGACACATAGTCGGCTATGGCACACATAAAGAGCTTTATGCTCAGGGGTGGTCTTTATACAGAGATGTTCGATAAGCAGTCGGAGTTTTATGTCAAGGCGAATGAGGAAAAGGCAGAAGATTGCGATTTTGCGCTCACTCTATAAAGATTCGCCTGTCCTCATTCTTGACGAACCGACAGCCGCTCTCAATCCAATCGCCGAATGTGAGATATATCGCAACTTTGCCGACATATCCGATGGTAAGCTCACGGTGTACATCTCCCACAGAATCAACAGCACCCGCTTCTGCGACAAAATAGCCGTGTTCGACCACGGTCAGATAAAGGAGTATGGGACGTTTGAGGAACTCATGGACCTGCATGGGCTTTATTATACCTTCTTTGAGACGCAGGCGGAGATGTATAAATGAGTTTTAACTTGTGAGAGAAAAGTAATTGGGTATACGAAAAGAGCGTATGGGGCGATGCCGTACGCTCTTTTATATTGGTCAAAATTTCCGCTATTTCGTCAGCTGGCTTTTGCCAGTTTGCACCTCACGGTTACCCTCGTCTGCCCGGAGCGG
>JAJQFI010000020.1 GCA_021201235.1 Oscillospiraceae bacterium
AACATCAACGGCAACCTTGCCGGAGAACATCGTTCTTTATGTAAGGTTGTCGTTGCATATGTATTTGACGGGCTCATGTCGAAATTAGGTGTTCAGGGGAAAAGCATATGCCCGATGATTATGGGCTTTGGCTGTACAATAGGCGGTGCCGCCGGTGCAAGGGTCATTGACAATTACGGACAGCGACTGCTGACCATCGCTTTGACGTGGGCGGTTCCCTGTGCGGCGATATGGTCTGTCATTCCGGTTCTGGCGACCTATTTCTTCGGGTCCGGTGCCATTCTGGTCGTTTTGGGGATCCTTGCGTATATGATGCTTATGATTTTTATTATATCAAAGGTCTTCGGCAAGAAGCTTTCTCCCGCAGAAACGAGGGCAGGACTCATTATGGAGCTTCCGCCCTACCATAAGCCCCATTGGAAAAACATTTTCTATATTGCATGGATAAGAGCGATTGATATATTCAAGAGAGCTCTGAGAACTATATTCCTGATTTCCCTGATTGTCTATCTGTTGACCTTCTCCCGCTCCGGAAACGTAGAGGACAGTCTTTTGTATCACATTGGTACGTTCATCGAACCTGTGACCAGATTCTTCGGCATGGGATGGCAGACATTTATGGCGTTTATCTCCTCTGCTTTTGCAAAGGAAGCGGTATTGGGTGTACTCAATGCTGTATTCGCAGGACAGGGTTCCCTGATTGCAGGCACCTTTGAAGCAAAGTCCTTTGGGGTCGATTCAAGCGTCCTGGCTACGGTAATGCCCACAGTGATTTCCAAAGCGGAAGCCTTGGCGTTTATGTTCGCAGTTTCCTTCAATGTGCCATGCGTGATGGCTCTGTCCACAACCTACAGAGAAACACACTCCATCAAATGGACACTGCGTCTGGCTCTGTTCTTCACCGGCAGTGCGCTGGTTCTGTCTTGTATTATCTATCATGTTGCGGAGATCTTTCTGTCTTAGCAGATAAAAACCGGCTCTTACGAGAGCAGTGTTCCAAGCCCCAGTGCCAACATAGCACAAACAGGAATATATACTATAAAGTGTATGGTATGCTCTTTCTTGTTGTAGCCGAAGAAGTGGCTTCTGTTGACACTTTTAAGCTCGGGGTAGAAGTGGATGAAGAAGTTTGAGCGGCAGAGGAGATACCAGTCAAAGAATATGATGTCGTAAATCTCCATCGCATAGAGCATGGTGATGAAACGGGCGAAGAACCGAAGAGTTCCGAACCCGTTTTTTGCGCCTTCCCAGATGGCGAGAGCGAACGCTCCCACAAACAAGCAAGTAGCGATTATCACTATAATCCAGCCGATTATATGAGCACCCTTGAACCGCTCTTTCTTGTCCGGAATCACGGCTAAGTTCTCTTTCGGAGCAGAGGAGAAAAGCCTCTTGTCCTGAATGAACCCGACCGTGCCGTAGAGCATGAGAAAATAGCCGAGCATTAGCATGAGGGTGGAAACTATAGTTATTATCATTTTGCATCACCTGCCTTCACGCATTCCACATATGCCAAAGTGATGCGAGCCGGCATTTCTTTCATCATCGTGACTTTCCAGCCGTTCGATTCCAAAAACGTCTCATACTCCACGGTACTCCACTGGTGCTCGAATTTAATGCCTGCAAGAGTAAGGATTTTCGACCAGACCCGGCTGACGGCACCTTTCTTATGATTAACAAAGTTCGGGGCAATCAGTATGCCATTCGGTTTAAGAACCCTGTCGATTTCCTTGAGAGCCTTCACTGGGTTGGGGACTATATGCAGAGCATTTGCGATGATGACGGCGTCAAAGGAATTGTCTCGATACTGTAGATTCTGGGCATCGGCAATCTCGAAGACAAGATTATCGGGGTAGTCGCCCTTCTTCGCCTCTTTGATCATCCCGTCAGAATAGTCAGTCGCAATCATTCTTTTTGCGGTATAGGCGACGTGCTTCGCCAGAAGCCCCGGACCAGTGGCGATTTCGAGGACATCCTTGCCCTCAATTACTTTCGGTATTTGCTCATACATGAATTCGTAAAGCCTGCGGTCAGCCCGCATGGCTTTTTCATATATCGGAGCATAAATGTCCCAGATTTTTTTGGTCATGGCTGTCATCCCTCCATCGTATAAATCGTTCCGCCACCCTTGATTGACGTTTCCGCCACCTTTTTCATGCCACAGGAGGCGTACTTTTTCACTTTCAGCTCTGTGTCCGTGTCCAGAATGCAGGGAATATTTCGCTCATGAGCAATACGGAAAGGCTCTTCCAGTAGCACATGAAGAAATCCCTGTCCCTGAAATTCCCGTATGACAGCAACCATTGAAACAACCACATAGTCAGGCTCTTTCTGATATATTTTCTCATACGGATTGCTCATCAGCGGAATCAACTTTTTCAGCGACCTGAGTGAAAGCTCACGCAGGAACCGCCACGACATATGAAGGGATTCCCGCACCATCTTCATGCCCCATTCCTTTGCTTCGCCCTTTCGCCAATAAGCAAGATAGCCCTCTTGCCGTTCGGAAGTCGCATAGAGGACACCTAGGCGGTAGTAGCACTTCGTCATGATTTCTAAGACAGTTATCGCATCTTCACGGTCAAAGCAGGTAAACGCACCCTCGCCCTCATCATAGAACGCTTCGCCAATCCGCCTGCCGATTGTTTTTATTTCTTCGTCGGTGAGATTTGTAAGTCGAATCATGTGGTTAATCCTCGCAAAGCCTTCTATGTAAGTACGACCATGTCAATATACTCCCGAACCACAGTACCATGCTCTCACTCATCAGACCGTTGGTAAGTGCCAGACGGAATGCACAATCCGGCATAAGCAGGGTGAGGAGCTTTAATGCAAGATAGAAAATCAGCGGGTTGGAGAGTGCCATCTGTCGTGGCAGGACAGTCTCATGGTGCAGCACAATCCACGCCCAATAAAGATACGGCGGGAGCATCAGCACTTCTGTTACCGGGACGAGCCATGAAAAATGCGAAATAATCGCTTCTGAAACCGGCAGGGCGGCGGAGTCATAGCCATTATTGTTCATCCATGCGAAGCCGTAGAGAATCATGATGTAAAACAGGTGCAGGCAGAGCCATGGAGTCAGGCTGAATGCGGTCAGATAGTGATAAATCTTCTGCCGCCGCTCCGTTTTGATGAGCTTTCCGATTGAGAACAATGCGATTCCGTAAAAGATGATTCCGGGGAATGAAAGCATCATAGCCAGATTGTTTCGCCAAGGAGCAATCTGTGCGACACCCACGGTCAGCCAAGAAACTGTTCCTGAGTAGGTCGTGTCGCCGTAAAGCATGAGCCAATCTCCGATGCCAAAGCACAGGCATCCCAGAAAACCACAGAATAGTGCGAGAGTAATCTTTTTATGGTCTGACATTAGTTATACGCCCCTTTTCGGCAAGTGAAACAAGCTATGGATTTCACAGTGCTAAACTCTACTGTCTCATACTGCCTCTCCAGCCGCTGTTTCAGACTATCCGCTGTTTCATAGGGTGAAGTAAAGTACCCCTTCGGTTCATAGAGATGCCTGATGAACCAATCTGTCCGGGCGGTTTCTTCGGCAACATAAAAACAACCGCAGAAACAGCCACCGGGCTTTAAGACCCGAAACACTTCCCGATAAGCCGCTTCTTTGTCTGGAAAAGCATGAAATCCATTGAGGGAGAGTACGATGTCAAAGCTGTTGTCCGTGAAGGGCAAATTTCCTACATCTCCCTGTTGAAAACGGACATTCGTCAATTCGTCCCGTTTCGCCCTTCTTTGCGCACGGGACATCATGTCCTCGGAATAATCCAGACAAGTGACGCTTGCATTCGGCAGCCCTTGATAGATCGGCATGGTCAGCACGCCGGTACCCACAGGAACCTCTAACAGTGAGCCAGAGAAATCCTCCGGAACGCCGGAAAGCGCACGGGACAGATATTCAACGGTTTCCGTCTGTTCCATATCCCACACCAGTTTACACACGGCTTTTCCCAACAGGGTAGAGCAGGTAATCATGCCATCATAAAAAGTCGCTTCACCATCCGATACTTGATATGCGGATTTTATTTCCTCACGTCTGTTCATATAAATCGCTTCCTTTATGTGTTGTTAGCTTAGGCTAACTCATATTGTAGCAGATATAAATTGAAAAGTCAACACAACATGAGAAAAAATGCAGAAGCCAAAACAGGCAAGGAAGCATCATAATCTACCTTGCCTGTTTTTTACTTGAAATATAGGCAAAGAAGCCCCGAACAAAATTCAGGGCTTCTTTGGTAGCTCGCTTCGCGAGCTATTGGTGCCGCTGACCGGACTTGAACCGGTACGCTTTAGGGGCGAGGGATTTTAAGTCCCTTGTGTCTGCCGATTCCACCACAGCGGCGTTACCGCTTTCAATATTATCACAACCGGCGCAAAAAGTCAATCTTTTTCAAAGAAAAAAGGGACTCTCCCGCAGGAAAGTCCCCTAAAATCGTTTCAATCCGAAATTATCTCTTTACATGGAAAGCATTGAGTCCCGGATAAACAGCGGAGTTGCCGAGCTCTTCCTCGATTCTGAGGAGCTGGTTGTACTTCGCAACACGGTCGGTTCTGCTCGGAGCACCGGTCTTGATCTGTCCGGAGCCGAAAGCAACTGCCAGGTCAGCGATGGTTGTGTCCTCGGTCTCGCCGGAGCGGTGAGAAAGGATGTAAGTATAACCTGCGTTCTTAGCCATTCTGATAGCCTGAGCGGTCTCGGTGAGAGAGCCGATCTGGTTAACCTTTACGAGGATGGAGTTTGCAACACCCTTCTCGATACCGGTTGCAAGTCTCTCGGAGTTGGTTACAAAGAGGTCGTCGCCGACGAGCTGAACTCTGTCGCCGATCTTATCGGTGAGGAGCTTCCAGCCCTCCCAGTCGTCCTCTGCCATGCCGTCCTCGAGGGAGATAATCGGGTACTTGGTGCAGAGCTCTGCCATGTAGTTAGCCATCTCTTCGCTGGAGTAAATTCTGCCGGACTTGGGCTGATGGTAGCACTTGTTCTCATCGTCCCACCACTCGGAGCTTGCGGCGTCGATAGCGATGAAGAAATCCTTGCCGGGCTCATATCCGCAAGCCTTGATAGCTTCGCAGATAGCTTCGATAGCGTCCTCTTCGGAAGCGAGGTTGGGAGCATAACCGCCCTCGTCGCCTACGCCAGCGGCAGGAGTGCCGTTGTTCTTCAATGTGGTCTTGAGCATATGGAAGACTTCGGAGCATCTTCTCAAGCACTCTCTGAAGCTCGGAGCGCTTACAGGCATAATCATGAATTCCTGGAAGTCAACGTTGTTGGAAGCATGTGCGCCGCCGTTCAGGATGTTCATCATAGGAACAGGGAGAATGTTGGCGTCAACGCCACCGACATAGCGGTAAAGCGGAATTCCGCAGGAAGCGGCAGCAGCCTTAGCGG
The DNA here is from genome assembly GCA_021201235.1 of Oscillospiraceae bacterium. Taxonomy (GTDB): domain Bacteria; phylum Bacillota; class Clostridia; order Oscillospirales; family Ruminococcaceae; genus Faeciplasma. The sequence goes on from JAJQFI010000020.1 coordinate 5,408, forward strand.
TAGCCAAAGAAACTGCGAGGATTGCGTTTGCACCGAGGTTGCCCTTGTTCGGGGTTCCGTCAGCCTTGATCATAGCCATATCAACAGCTTCCTGATCGAGAGCGTCGAGACCAACGACAGCCTTAGCGATTTCGTTGTCAACATGAGCAACAGCCTTGGTAACGCCCTTGCCCTCATAACGGCTCTTGTCGCCGTCACGAAGCTCAACAGCCTCATGAACGCCGGTAGATGCTCCCGAAGGAACAGCCGCACGAGCGGTGATACCATTTTCAAGTGTTACTTCAGCCTCAACGGTAGGATTTCCACGGGAGTCGATAATTTCACGACCGTGAACCTTAACGATTGACGTTTTCATAGTAAATCTATCCTTTCTTTTCGAATACGGTAACCGTATCGTAATTTCATACGTCCATATTATACCACGCTTTTTCCGAGTTGTAAACCTCGTTTTTGCGAAATGTTTGTGAAATGCAGGAAAACGAATAAAAAATCCGCCCCGAAGGACGAATTTTCAGGAGAATAAATCTGAATGCGTGCCGGTTCTGAACAGAAACAAAATGAGGTCTCCATCTTCAATACGATAAACAAGTAACCAATCAGGTTGAATATGGCATTCTCTGAAACCAACATAATCTCCGGTCAAGCTGTGGTCTCTAAGCTTTTCTGCAAGAGGTTCCCCATCTGCCAGAGTATTGACCACATCGTCCAAAAGCTCGAGATTACACCCTCTTTTTGCGGCAATCTTTAAGTCTTTTTTAAAACGGTTTGAAAGAACGACATTAAGCATCTGAAAGTACCTCATTCATCGCTTGTTTGAATGAAGAATAACGTTTGTACTTTTCGGGATTTGATTTCATCTCGGCGTACTCATTCAGTGCGGCAACGGTCTCAGCATTCGGACTATCTCGCGTTACAGGAAACGGAAGCCCTTGAGCACGGAGGGACTGCTTTATAAAGATAGTTACCGCTGTGCTTAAGTCCATCCCCAAGTCTGCATAAAGTTCCTGTCCCGCTTTCTTTAAATCGGCATCCAAGCTGATATTCGTGCTTACTTTAGCCATAACATGTGCCTCCTTTGCTTATATTATATCATAGTTATGTGCATTTTGTCAACACGAAGTTTCTACAATCACCCGCTAACTTTCTATCTTTCGTATGCCCCACCCTTAACATTCATCATATACAGCCTTGCTCCCGCTTCTTCCGAGGTGTTATAGTCGAGTCCCAGGTCTTGGGCGACTATTCTTGCGAGGTCGGAGAAGAGCTTGCAAGTGTTGATGAGGCTTGTCCATATGCGGGCGGGGTCGGCGGTGGTGTAGGTTTTCAGGTACTTCCCATAGATGCTGTCGGGGAGATACTTTTTAAAGTACTTCCCCATTTTGCCGGTCGAGACGGAGAAGTCGGAGATGGTGCCGATGTACCAACTGACGATTTTATTGAGCTGTGGGCGGAGGGTCTCCTCAAACATCGACTTTGCATAGGGAATCTCTTCGCGCTTCAAGCCCTTGGCGACGTTATTCAGACACCACCAGAACTCGTTACAGCAGGCGGAAAACTCGGCTTGCGTGGGTCTGTGGACCATGTAGCACTCGTTGTCGAGATTGTCCTCAAGGTGCCCTTCCCTGTCGAAGAGAACCTTCATCGGTTCGTTGCCCCAGTCGGGCATGGCGGTCGTGACCGTCAGGTCGAGGCGCACGCCGTCCTCAAAAATCGAGAGATATGTAAACCGCTCGGCGGTCTCGGACGTCAGTTCCGGGTTATCCAGAAGGTCGGGCATCTGCATTATGAGGACTTTGCCGAAAGCTCTCTCGATAAAGCAGGGGTTGTTGAAATACGGCGACAGGTCCCTGACGAGAAACGCAACGTCATAATCCTGATAGACATCACGGGGTCTCGAAGGGTTCGCCCTCGAGCCGCTCAGGACAGCCGCACGGACATTCGGGTCTCTCTTTACGGTGTCGGTAATAAGCTTTAACATTTCCACGGTTGAACGCATAAAATACCCTTCTTGTGCTTTGTTAAGATAATTATAGCACAAAGAGGGTAGAATTTCAATAGTCTCAGATTATATCGTTTGAATCTGAATCGTTGCTGTTGCCGGAGCCGGAGCTCGAGCCGTTGCCGAAGCCGAAGTTTCCGAAGATGTCGCCCCAAGGTGATGTTGAACTGCCCGACTGATCGTCAGAATCGGAATCCGAATCGGGACCCGAGCCCGAATCGGTGCTTGAATCGGTTGTGGTCGAATCGGGAAGAGCCGACTGAGTGGTGGAGCCGACGGTTACGACGATTACTCTTGTCTCACCGTCTCTGTAGACCTCAAGGACGAGCTCGTCGCCGACTTCGAGGGAACCGACATAGGTCGAAAGCGAGCTTGCGCCGGTTATCTCGGTGTCGTCAGCCTTGGTGATGATATCGCCGACCTCAAGACCTGCTTCGTCTGCGGGTGCACCCTCGGTTACGCTGTAGACAACCGCTCCCGAGGTGATGCCGGTGCTGTAGTAGGTGCTGGTGGTCACGTCGGTAACGGTGACGCCGATGTAGCTCTTCTCATAGGTGCCGGTTTCGATGATGCTGTAGACAATTTCCTTGACGGTATTAATCGGAATTGCAAACCCGATGTTGTCGATGGACGCCTCAGAGGAGGAACTGCTCGAATACTTCGCGTTGGTGATTCCGACTACTTCGCCGTACATGTTGAAGAGAGCGCCGCCCGAGTTACCGGAGTTGATGGCGCAGTCGGTCTGGATGAGCTCCATAGTGCTTCCCGTGGAAAGGGTTACCGAGCGGTCAAGGGCGCTGACTATTCCCGCAGTGAGGGAGAATGTGAGCTCGCCCAAGGGGTTGCCGATTGCGACGACCGAGTTGCCGACATTGAGGGCGTCGGAGTCGCCGAGGGTTACGGTGCTGAGGTCTTCAGCTTCAATCTTCAAGACCGCGATATCGTTGGACTCATCATAGCCGACGAGGGTTGCCGAATAGCTTTCGCCGTTATAGAGGCTGACGGTTATCGAATCGGAATCCTCAACAACATGGTAGTTTGTGAGAATATAGCCGTCGGAAGAGATTATAAATCCCGAGCCGGAAGCCGCCGATGTGGTCGTGTAGCCGAAATAGTTGGTGGTAATCGAGGTTGTGATACCGACGGTGGCGTTGACGTTACTTGCGTAAACCTCCGCCGCTGTCATCTCCTCGCCCGCCTCAACCTCGTTGAGAACAACCTCCGAGCTGTGACTGCTCGTGTTGATGACCGTCGCCGAAGAAGTGTTGGTTGCGCCCGAGGATGTCGGAACTATCGAACTGCCGGAGGTGACAAGAGCCGTCACGCAAGCTCCTACTCCGCCGCCGAGGATTGCGCAGACGAGTGCCAATGCAATCATCGCTCCCCAAGGGGTTCTTGAGGACTTTTCCTTCTTCTGCTTCTTTTGCTTCTTCTGGGTCGGCTGTTCGTAGACGACATATTCCGCCTTCGGCTGAGAATTGCTCTGCCACTGATAGGTGTAGTCGCCCTGATATGCCGACTGCTGAGGCTGTTCTGCCTGCTTAGGCTCTGTGTTTTCAACAACCTCGCTCTGTGAAAACGTCTCGCTTTGCGAAACGGTCTCGTTCACAGCTTCGCCGGTTGCTTCATTAATATTGTCATTGTAGTTATCCATAATGATTTTTCTCCTTTACTTGTACTGTGAGCATATTGTAAAACTCCAATATTAAAAGTAAAGGTGCATTTCATTAATAATTGATAAACACTATTTGACGGGATGGTGAAAAAGCAGTGACTTAGACCGTCAGAACACTACCTTCTGTCTCAAGAAGTATCAAAATATCCTCTTCCTCGCCGGTTTCCGTGTTGACATAGACGAGGACGGTTTTGCCGTCAGTAGACTGGCATCTGTACTCATAGCAGAGCTTTTCATCGACGCTGTCGGATGGAATTACCGCCATGCCGGAGCCAATAACCGTCAGCATCGGCGAGAGATTAGACTGGTACTCGGTCTCCGAGAGGGTCGGCTCCAGAAGTTCACGCTCGACATGATTCATAAGAAATCCCCTTGCATCATAGCCGATAATCTCGCCGTCATCGAGGGCAACGGCAACTTTGATGAGGTCGGTATAGCAGGTCACGCCGTCCTCGGAATAGGCAAAGTTCACCGTGCAGACGCCGTTATAAGTTTCGTAGTAGGTTTCGGTCATATCCTCTATTCCGAGGTTCTCAAGGTAGGTCTGCGCTGCTTCGACTGCCTCTTCGGCACCGAGGTTACTCGTCTTCACTTCCTGCCGTTTCAGCATATAGCAGACATAGCCGCCGCTTTTCGTGACCGAGCAGGTGACGCCGTTCGCCGTAAATCTATAGGACGGCATCGTGCCCTCTTCGGAATACTCGGCGGTCTTCATCCGGTAGGCTTCGAGACCGCAGTAGGAAGCGGCAATCTCCTTGGCTTCATCCTCAGTGACTTCTTCAGCGTTCTCTAACATCTCTGAAGTTTTCTCCAAGATATGGTCGGAGAAGGGTCCGTCATAGATGAGCTTCGGGGTGTTTTCGAAGCCCTCTTCGACCGTCGAGAGCCCGTCAGCCAAAAACGACTCGCCGCCGTCCTCAAGCTCACTGAAGAGCTCAGTTATGGTCTTGTCGTTCGAGAGAAGCTTCGACTTGAGGCTCCAGAGTTCGCCTGCGAACGCTTCGGCGTTGTCGCAAAGGGTGCTCATCGTCTGGTAATCCTCGTATGAGGGCGTGGTGCCGTCCGCCGCGGTCGCCGACATGGCATAGGCATAGTTTCCTATCTGCGAGAGAAACTTCTCGGTCTTCTCGAGGTTCGAGGTCGCAACAGGGAGCTTCGTAAGGGCATTCTTGGCGTTCGACGCTTCGCTCAGAAGCTCGCTCGAAAGCTTCTGCATCATCTTGGGAGAAGAGGCAAAGAGCCCCTTCGTCAGGGTTGTCGAAATCTTGTCGGCACTCTGCGCCAGTTCCTCGACTGCTTCCTGATAGCCGTACTCAGTCGAGCTCTCCGCCCGGGAAAGCCTGCACATATACACAATATCCGCCGCCGCAAGGACCGCGATTATAGCCACCGAAAAAGAAATAATCCGCACCAGAGTGCGCCGTGAAATAATGGTTTTCAAAGTAATCATCCTTTCTTGCTTTTTCTTAGGATTTCACAAAGAAGAATAATTAAACTTGGAAAAATTGTGTAGGCACTGGATATACCGGTTTGCTGCGCAAACTGACTGCCCGCTTCATAGCGCCACCGAAGGGTTCGGGCGGATGATATCCGCCCCTACAATATTGCAAAGAAAAATCCCACCTTTCGGTGGGAAATCATTTCTCAATACGGACTGTCAAACTCCGCCTCAGCTTTTCTGACGGCTTCCTCAAGGGTCATGCCGGCGAAGTTCTGGGCGCCGAGGTATCTGTCCGACTTCTTGTCGTCGACAAACACGCCGACAACCGCACCGGGGATGGCGCTTTCGGGGGCATTCGGGGCGTGAGTTCCGCCGAGGTCGGTGCGGCACCAGCCGGGGTCTGTAAGATTAATCATGACGTCGGTGCCGTTGAGCTTCGAGCCGAGGTCAATCGTGACCTTGTCAAGAGCCGCTTTGCTTGCGGAATAGCCTGCCTGTTCCGGCTCGAGACGGATGCCGCTTGTGGTGTTGAGAATGCGCCCGAAGCCGCGCTCTATCATCTTCGGGAGGAAGTGGTAGCAAATCATAATCGGCGAAACGGTGTTGATAAGAAAACTTTCGGTATAGTCGGACACCGGCGTTTTGTAATAGTCGGTTCTGTAGGCAATCTGAAGTCCGGCGTTGTTGAGAATCAGGTCGACCGGCGTGCCGCGCCCGTCGATTTTGCGGAGCATCGCCTCGACCTCTTCCGGCTTTGAAAGCTCCGCCGAGACTGCATAAGCCTCAACTCCAAGAGCCCTGACCTCAGAAAGCAAGCCCTCGGTGTGCTCCTGCTTCCTGCTGTGAAGAATAAGGTTGCAGCCCTGCTCTGCCAAGAACAGCGACACAAGCCTGCCGATTCCCCTGCTCGAGCCTGTTACGAGCGCCCAGCGATTTTTAACGTTTACCATGTGTGTTTTCCCTTCTGACGGAAAAGTGTAGTTGATAGATTCAGTATAGCATATTTGGGTGAGAGGCGCAAGAGGCGAACTGTCGGATAATATCCGCCCCCACAATTTAAAATTACCCATTGCAAACTCATTCGAAATAGTGTATAATGGTACTCGTAAGTTTACTGTGGAACTACAGTAGGTTTTGCTTACTGTCCCACTAATTATAAACGGAGGTAATAATAATGCTCGTATCTGCAAAGGACATGCTGAACAAGGCTCGCGACGGTCATTACGGCGTCGGTCAGTTCAACATCAACAATCTTGAATGGACAAAGGCTGTACTCCAGACGGCTGAGGAGCTCAAGGCTCCCGTTATTCTCGGTGTTTCCGAGGGTGCCGGAAAGTATATGTGCGGCTACACCACCATCGTCGGAATGGTAAAGGGAATGATCAACGAACTCGGAATCACAGTTCCGGTCGCTCTTCACCTCGACCACGGCACTTTTGAGGGTGCAAAGAAGTGCATCAACGCCGGATTCAGCTCTATCATGTTCGACGGCTCGCACTATCCCATCGAAGAAAACCTGAAGCTCACCACTGCTCTCGTCAACACCTGCGATATCTTAGGGATTTCCCTAGAGGCTGAGGTTGGTGCTATCGGCGGCGAAGAGGACGGCGTCGTTGCTATGGGCGAATGCGCTGACCCCGCAGAGTGCAAGATGATTGCAGACCTCGGCGTTACCATGCTCGCCGCCGGCATCGGCAACATCCACGGCAAGTATCCCGAGAACTGGTCCGGACTTTCCTTCTCCACTCTTGAATCCATCAAGGCGGCTGTCGGCGACATGCCTCTCGTTCTCCACGGCGGTACCGGAATCCCGGCTGAGCAGGTCAAGAAGGCTATCTCCCTCGGCGTTGCAAAGATCAACGTAAATACCGAGTGCCAGATTGCATTCACCGCTAAGGTCCGTGAGTACATCGAAGAAGGCAAGGATCTCACCGGCAAGGGCTTCGACCCGAGAAAGGTCTTGGCTCCCGGCGTAGAGGCAATCAAGGACACTGTCAGAGAAAAGATGGACATGTTCGGTTGCATCGGCAAGGCTTGATAATCCGTTTCACAGAAAAAAATACCGGTTTGGAAATTCCAAACCGGTTATTTTTTATCCTTATTCCGCCGCCAGAATTTCTTTCAGGAATTCATACGCTGTCTCGCCCATTTCGGCATAGCCGGCGTCGTTCGGGTGGAGATAGTCGTTCCAGACGGAGACGTAATCGTCAAGAAGCTTCGAGGTGTTGTCGGGGTCTTGCAAAGCTAAATCAAAGTCGATATAGCCGTCGAACTTCGACTTGCTTGAGCGGATATATTCGTTCAGAGCAACCCTCGTCTCATCGTGGAGTTCGCTATAGTAGGAGCTTCCCTCAATCGGTGTAAGGGTTCCAGCATAGATGAGAATATCGTTCTCGTGGCAAAGCTCGATGAGCTCTTCATAGGCGTCGATAATGCTTTCTGACAAATCTTCGGATTCATATCCTATATCGTTGATGCCGATTAGGAGAATGCAATATCTCTCACCCGAGGTGTCGGCAAGAACGTCGATAACGTCGCGCTGGAATCTGTCGACAAGTGCGTCGCCCAAGCCTCCGAAGACCGCATTGCCGCCGATGCCCTTGTTGACGACCGCAACGTTTCCGACGCTGTCGTCAGCCGCTAAGAGCTCCATAAGCGTGTCGGGATAGCGGCAATAACCGTTCTGGGTGGAGCTTGCGCCGTCGGTGATGGAGTCGCCGATGCAGACAACCGTCTTTGTTCCGGATTCAGCCCAGGTCTCGACGCTCTCGATGTAATAGGTCGAGGTCATAACCGATGCGCCGGTGAGGGTTTCATCGGAAACATGGTCGCCTTCGACAATCCATGTCGAGCATCTTGCCGCAGTGTGGCAGGTGATAGTTCCGCCGACATAGTCGCCAAACTTGATGGTGATTGCGAGGCAGTCGAGCGCTTCGAAGCTGAAATCAACTTCATCCGAAACTATCTTCTCCCCGCCCGAAAGGTCAACGCTCTCAGAGCCGCCGTTGAAGGTGATGACGGTGTCAGTCGAGGTGTCGATTGTCGAAGACGAGCTGTCGACAAGATGAGCGATATGGACGGATTCGATATTGAGCGGGATGTCGCCGTACTCATTCGAAAGGGTGATTCTTATCTTGTCGCCGCCGATGGAAACTCTGACCTGCTGGCGGGCTGTGTTCTGCTTGAGGGTCGGGCTTGTCGGCGTTTCGTCAACGCTCGCCGTGAGCATTGCGGTTTCCCATGTGGTGAACCAACCGTCGGCTTCGACGATGTCGGCACCGACTTCCTTGCCGCAGGACGTTGCCCCGGTAAGAAGCATCGCCGCTAAGATAAGGCTCATGAGCCTTTTTGCTATGGATTTGAACATTTACAAAACTCCTTTACGAAATAAAGTCCTTGAGATAATTATAAACTGTGGTTCCTACATAGGCATAGCCGTCGTGGTTGAAGTGGAGATAGTCGTTCCAGACGGAGACATAGCTTGAATCCATCTTTGAGGAATCTTCTTCCGAAGCAACCGCCGAGGACAGATCAATATAGCCGTCGAATGCGGAATCCTCGGACATGATATACTCGTTTACCTCGAGACGAATCTGCTCGTGGAGCTCGGAATAATATGTATTGCCGTTGAAGGGAGTGATGGTGCAACCGATGACGGTTATCCCCGCCTCGTGACACTGCTCTACAAGGCTTTCATAGCCGGCGATAATATCCTCCGAAATGTCCGAAGTCGCCGCTCCGATGTCGTTTACACCCATGAACACGATGCAATACTTGACGCCCTCGATATCAAGGATATCTCTTTCAAGTCTGCCCATGCCGGTGGAGTTGTCGGTAGTGCCGAGGAACATCGTTCCTCCGACACCCATGTTGATGACGGAATAGGTGTTAAGTTCACTGTCAGCCTGCAAAAGCTCCATCAAAGTGTCGGTGTATCTTGCGAATGAGTTGTCAGAGATACTCGCACCATCGGTGAGAGAATCTCCGAGGCAGACGATTGCCGCACAGTCCGGGTCAGCCATCACGTCCATAACCGCAAGGAAGTACCACATCGAATAGGTCGAGGCTTCCGACCAGTCGTTATCTGTTGCGTGAGAGCCGGTGATAATCCAGTTTGTGCAACGGGACGCTCTGTGAAGGGTGATTGTCGAGGGCATTGAGCTTATCTCCATAGAGACGGCGATGTCGTCGAGGGCAGAATAGCTAAACTCAACCGAATCCGTGACGATAGTCTCGCCTGCCGGCACTGTGATGGTCGTGCTTCCCTCATAGGTGACAGCGACCGAGCTGTCGGTGTCGATTTCGTAGCCCGACGGGTCAAGGAGCATTGCGATTTCCATGCTATCGATCACGAGGTCTGTGCTTCCGTACTCGTTCGAAAGCGTGAACCGAAGCTCGCTTCCCGATACAGAGGGTCGGATTTGCTGGCGGATGGTGATTGTCTCGCCGCTTGTAGCTTCGCTCGGGATTGTGTCCGAAGACCAGACGGTCTGCATCGAGGTTCCCCAAGCCGCAAGCCAAGCCTCGGCTTCTGTTGTTTCTTCGTTGATTTCTTCTGTTTCTGTCATATCTTCCTCTTCCTTTGTCACTTCGGTGTCGCTTTCGGTGCTCCCGCATGCTGTCAGCATAGTAAATGCCAGCACAAGAGCCATCAAACGGCACAGACGCCTGAATTTCTTAGTCATAATATAAACCGTTCCTTTCAAACGTTATGTAAAATATATTGTAGCACAAAAGCAGGGAAATGTAAATATAGAATTAATAGCAAAACACCACACATTTCTGTGCGGTGCTTGCTCTTCAAATATCAGCCTCTGCTGTAATCATGTTAGCGACCAGAAACTCAGCAGTGAGTTATAGGCTTCCTCCGCCATTTTCTTATACCCCGCATCTCCCGGGTGGAGATAGTCGGCGGTGGAGCCGTTGTATTCGTCCGCCATCTGAGCGGAATCCTCCTCGCTCGCAATAGCTCCGCCGAAGTCAATCACTCCGTCAAAGCCGCTGTCTTCAGACATAAGATATTCATTCACGGCGGTTCTTATCTTTTCATGCAGTTCCGAATAGTAGAAGTTGCCCTTGACGGGGGTAAGAGTTCCGGCATAGACCTTGAGTCCTGCCGCGTGGCACTGGGAGATAATCTCCTTGTAGCACTCTATCATTTCGTCGGAAATGTCCGCCTGTGCGGTTCCGACATCGTTTATACCTATCAGAAGTATTACATACCGGACACCCGAAACCTCAAGGACGTCCCTCGTCAGGCGGTTCACGGCGGAATCGGAGCTCTCGCCGGTTATCATGTTGCCCGAAATGCCCATATTGACGACGGAAATATTCTCGGTGAGGGGATTTGAATTGAGCATATATGCGAGCTGGTCGCACCACGACTGATATTGGTTATAGGTCGAGCATGCGCCGTCGGTTATCGAGTCGCCGAGGCAGACAACAGCCTTGGTTCCCGCCTCGCTCCAGACATCGAGCCTTGTTATATAGTACCAACTGCTCATAACCTTGACCGCCGAAAAGCTCTCGTCCGAGACGCAGTTGCCCTCGGTTACCCATGTAGAATGGTTGGAGAGCTTGTGGCAGGTGACGACCCCGCCGGTATAGTCGCCGAGCTTGATTGAAATCGCTATTTCCTCGAGAGCTTCAACATCGAAGCTGACGGCGTCGCAGGTGATGGTCTCCCCCGCCTCGACGGTGACGCTTTCGGAGCCATTGAACGTCAGGACAGTGTCTGTAGAAGTGTCGATAGTATCGCTTCCCGAGGACTGAAGCTTGGCGATATGCACGCTTTCAAAAACTACGGGAATCGTGCCATATTCATTCGAGAGAGTTATCGTTATGGTGTCGCCGGAAATGCTCGGGCGGATGACCTCGCGGACGGTGTTGCCCTTGAGTCCGGGGTTCGAGGGGATAACGTCGACATCCGAAGCTTCGGGAGCCGCCGCCCACGCCGTTACCCAGCCGTCTTCGTCGGGAAGGACAACCTCGGTTTCACCGCAGGCGGAAAACGTCGCCAATACGACCACAAGACACACAATTACCGACAAAAATCTTCTTAGTTTATGCACAAAAAGTCCTCCCTCAGGATAATCATAAAAGAATTATAACATTATTTTCGCCGGATGTAAAGTGGAGCGCCACGAAAAGTCCCGATAAAATCCGAGAAAAATTTTTTGAAATTTGGGGTTGACAATTCGGAAGGTCGGTGCTATAATATAGAAGCTGTCCACGAGATGGTCGCTTCGCTCCCATCTCGGCAAGTAATCATGCTGGCGCATGTTTCTTGCGGGTTCAGGTGAATCTCGTGAAAAAATCCTCTTGACAGCTTAACATATATGCGGCAGTGCTGGAATAGGCAGACAGGCACGTTTGAGGTGCGTGTGTCATAGACGTGTGGGTTCAAGTCCCACTTGCCGCACCATGAAAAAAGACGCCAATATGGCGTCTTTTTCAGTTAGATCCATCTTCGACGGAATAAATCTGCCTACGGCAGATGAAATCGCTGACGCGATGAAATCCGCCTTCGGCGGGATAAAAAGACGGATTTAATTTCATCGTTTGCAAAGCAAACGATTTCTTCTGAAACGAAGTTTCAGATTTCATCCGAGCATAAGCGAGGATTTCATTAACTATCGGTCGGCTTTGCCGACTTTTTTCTTGCTATTCTCCCCAATTTATGTTACACTTATTGTAATATGGAGGTACTATCTATGAAACGACTTATTTCAGCATTACTGATTCTGACCATGGCTCTCAGCTTCTGCGGGTGTGCGAGTGGGGCTACGGAGGAAGTGTTCACTTCCGATGCCGCCGTTACTTCCGCTCCGGAGGTTACGACCAAGGAGGTCACCACCACCGAGGAGACCACCAGCGAAGAAGCGACTACCACCACGGAAGCAACTACGGAGGCTACGACAGAAGCGACCACCGTTGCGACCGAGGTCACGACCACCGCGATTGTCACCACCGAGGAAGTCACCACGGCGGCTTTCACGGTCGAGGAAGCTAACCTGACTTTATATGCAAAAGCGGCGGTAAACGTCCGCTCGGGACCGTCGGTTGACTACGACCGAATCGGGCACCTTGACCAAGGCGAAGAGGTCACCGTCACAGGAATCGCCTCGACGGGCTGGTACCAAATTGAATACAAGGGCACCGTGGGGTATGTCTCCAATAACTATCTCCAAACCGAGAAGCCGACCGTCACCACAACCGCCACTACCACCGCAACGACTGCGGCCACCACTGCGTCTACAGCCGCAACAACCGCGACGACTGCGACCGCCACATCAACCAAGGCTCATGTCGACGCCATCACCGACATCGACGGCGACGATCTGATTGAGGCTATGGGAGTGGGATGGAACCTCGGCAATTCGTTCGACTCTCAAGGTTCTTCGGAAACGTCATGGGGCAACCCGAAGACGACCGAAGCGATGATTGACACCATCAGTGACCTCGGCTTCAATACGATTCGCATCCCCGTTTCATGGAGCTATCATTGCGACGATGACTACAACATCGACGAAAAGTGGCTTGCAAGAGTTCAGGAGGTCGTCGACTGGGCGCTCGAGAATGACATGTATGTCATCATCAACTCCCACCACGACAACGACGTCTACAATCCCACCAATCACGACCAGGCGGTCGAATACATAACGAAAATATGGACTCAGGTCGCCGAATACTTCAAGGACTACGACGAGCACCTCATCTTCGAGCCGATGAACGAGCCAAGACTTGCGGGCACCAATTATGAGTGGAACTATGTAAGTTCAAGTTCAGAATGTAAAGCGGCTATGAAGACCATCAACGACTGCAATCAAGCGTTTGTCAATGTTGTCCGTGCCTCTGGCGGAAATAACGCATCAAGATATCTAATGATTTCAACTTATGCCGCAAAGACCGACGCCGCCTGCTCCTCACAATTTGAAATGCCTGACGACACCGTTTCAAACAGACTTCTACTGACGGTTCATATCTATGACCCGTATATGTTCTGCTACAACACAAGTACTGACTACACTGTGTTTGACAGTTCAGCAAAAAGTGAAATTGACAGCCTTATCCGCAAGCTCTATAATAACTTTGTCAAGAAAGGTGTATATGTCGTTATAGGTGAGTGCGGTTGCTTCTACAAAGAAAACGACAGCGAGAGATACGAATGGGCGAAATACCTCGTCTCAACCGCCAAGAAATACGATATGATGTGCATCGCTTGGGATAATAACTGCATTGCAAACGGCGAGCTATTCGGAATTTTCAACCGCCGGACTCTCGAAATTTATGACATAAGCCTCGAATACTATCAGGGCTGGATTGACGGGCTGAAATAATCCTCACATAAAGCAAAAACCCACTCGGAATAGTCCGGGTGGATCTTTTTTATGCCCTGAATGGCTCAGGAAGCAGACACAACATATTTTGTGATATCGTCAATGCCGGCGAGGATTTCGTAATACTCCTCTTCCGATTCGATGATGCCTCCGTTAATCATGTCCTGAATGTTTCTTTCATACTCCCATTCGCCGATGGAGTGTACAAGATTATACTTATATTCGTTGTAGCTTATGCCGTTTACGGCTGAATCATAGCGATACTGTTCAAGCCAGCTTTGCCTGAATTCGGACAGAAGCTTACTGCCTTCATCCGACATAAGATAGAAATATCCGTCGACTATCAGGCAGGAATAGTGCACTTCCTCAGTAGGGCTGATATTGTAATATGGCGATATTTCCCCGATGCTGTGCTCTGTGCCGTTTGCCAGGATAATGGTATAAAGGCTTGCGGTAGATGATCCAGTGAAAACTACTTCAATGTTTACTTCTGACGGAAGCCGGTCAAGCTCCATACTTTCGATGATACTTATGATATCCTCGGCACTCTCGTCATCAAGTAGAGCCGGCTCGTCGAAGAAGCCGTAAACCCAGCGTTCGACGTAGACCGAGCAACCGGTAAAATCGGCGTCAAGAAGCGGATTCTCGGAACCGTTCTCGATGACGGTCGGTGCGTCGATGAAATATTGATTACTCAGGTCTATCTTGATAACATCGTCGGAATTGCCGGAATCCATCTCAATCTCCGGCACGGCGGTCATGCAGAAGCCGACGCTGACACCGATTACCGCAAGGGTGACCGCCGACAGAATGCCGAGAGCAATCTTTTTTCCTTTTGTGGTTTTGCGCTTTTCATTTTCCATAATAAGCTCCAATCTTTCTGCAAGGCTCCTGGCGGCTTTGCTCAAATCCGTGCAGAGAATGCTTTCCTGCTGTGAAGAAGCAAACTTCAGGAGCAACCCGCCATATGCCTTTCTTCCTGTATAATCCAAATCTGATGACAGAATCTCGTCAACCGTCAATTCCGACAGCTCGGAGAGCTTATTTGCGAACACATAAAACGCCGGATTGAACCAGTTTATGCACTTCAAAAGCTCCGCAAAGAACTTCTTCTGAATGTCGTGGCGCTTATGGTGAATCATCTCGTGTCGGATTGCGAGCTCGAGCTCTTCCCTTTCCATCGGCTTCTCGGGCAGGATAATCCTCGAGCGGAAGAAGCCCATCAGGAACGGTGAAGTCGCCTCGGGGCTCGTGAACACCGGAACGGGCGCATCATAGTCGCATTTAGTCAGGCTCTTTTTGAGTTTACGGGTGAAATGTAGGTACGACACTATCTTATAAAGAGCCGTGGCGGCGATGCCGGCGAGCCATAGCAAGGCAAGGATATTTAAAATCGTGCCGAAATCGGGTGCATAGCTGACTGTGACGCCGACTGTGCTGTCGACCGTGGCGGTTGCCTCGGTTGCGGTTACCTGCATGGCGGCGGTGTCAACGACCCCGGTATCTATTATTTCCGTTGCGACATCTTCCGCAACTCCCTTCGCCGTGCCGAAGATGTCGGAAGCGAACGACAGAGCCGTGGCGATTGCGAGCATCAGCGGTTGAAGTGCGAGCATAACAGTCGCCGCAAGAGTCCGTCTCTTCGAAAGTAGCTTTGCGCCGAACTTCTTGTCAGATGCGCAGAAAATCAACATCACAAGCCCCGTGAAGAGGGAGGACATCACAATCAGAATAAAAACATTCGCCATATTTTATCACCTTGCCTTTTGGATTTTTCGGAAACGTTTAGGTCAGTTTATCTCAACCTCAATGCTCTCGTAGTTCTGCATACCGGCGGAGTAGTTGGCGACATAGAGCTGGTACTCGCCCGCCTCTTCAACGGTGAAGTAAGCCCTTATGCCTTCCTCCTGAATAAATCCGTTGAAGAGCTCGACCGCTTCGCCGTCTAGAATATAACCGACTCCGATATGCTCGCCGTTACCGTCGGTGTTGGAATAATCCATCGAGAAGTTCGGCGTTAAGTGAATACTGACTTCGTTTCCGGAAGAGATTTCGATGCCACAGTCATCAGAGATGATTATCACCATCCCATTAGTGATTGCAACGTTTCCGAATGTTAGTTTGCCGTCTTCGTCCTTAGTGAAGTTAAGAAGATACATTCCTCTCGTCGGGATGTCTCCGGTAACTGAATCCTCGTCAAGCTTCTCGCCGGCATCAGGAAGAAGTATGTAATATTCAGCCGGTTCCTGCTCAATACCAGTGGTTTCGATAGTCTTGCTCTCGTCGATTTCAAAGACTTTCTGCTCACTGCTCGCCTGTTCCGGCATAGCGGCGGCACAGATGCCGATGCTGAGACCGACTACTGCAATAACGCACACTATCAGAGCCGTCAATGCTATCTTCTGTTTTCCTGTAGGTTTACTTCTGTTTTCGTTCATGATAACCTCCAATCTTGTGGCGAGATTGCTCGCGGCTTTACTCAGCTCGGAGCAGAAAACGCTTCCCGTCCCCACTGATGCAAACTTCAGGAGCAACCCGCCATATGCCTTTCTTCCTGTATAATCCAAATCTGACGACAGAATCTCGTCGACCGTAAGTTCCGACAGCTCCGAGAGCTTATTCGCGAACACATAAAGCGCCGGATTTAACCAGTTTATGCACTTCAAAAGCTCCGCAAAGAACTTCTTTTGGATATCGTTGCGTCTATGGTGAATCAGCTCGTGCCGGATTGCAAGCTCGAGCTCTTCCCTCTCCATCGGCTTGTCGGGAAGAATAATCTTCGAGCGGAAGAAGCCCATCAGGAATGGGGAAGTTGCCTTCGGGCTTGTGAACACCGGAGCGGGCGCATCATAGTCGCACTTGGTCAGGCTCTTTCTGAGATTATGTACAAAGCGGAGGTAGGACACTATCTTATAAAGAGCCGTGGCGGCGATGCCGGTGAGCCATATCAGAGTAAGAAAGCCGAGTACTATCCCGAAATCGGGAAGCGAAAATCCGGTTGAGGCGGCTGTTGCGCTGTTATTGACCGCTGTGGCGGTTTCAGAAACTGCGATTTCTGCTGAAAAGTTGCCGGTAAAGGTGCCGGTTGCGGTGCTTTCTGCCGTGGGTTCGACTATAGGAACCATCGACAAGGCGGTCGCAAGCAAAAGCATTGCCGGTTGAAGGGCAAGAGTCAGGGTTGCGGCGGTTGTCCTCTTTCGGGGAGAAAGATGCCTGCCGAGGCACAAGTCGTAAGTACAAAGTAGGAGCATCACAAGTCCCGTAAACAGGGACGAAATCAGGATAAGTACGAACACATCTCGCATGTCGTCACCTCTCGCTGAACCACTGCTTGAGCTCGGCTAATTCCTCGTCACTGACCGCCCCGCCGTCGACAAGGGCGGCGATGAGGCGCTTTGCGGAGCCGCCGTAGTTCTTCTCGACAAACTCGCTCGCCTCCTGACTCTCGAATTCAGCCTTCGAAATCAGGGTTGAGTAGACATTTGCGTTGCCGCGCTTGTGGGATTCGAGATAGCCCTTCGCGACAAGTCTTGTGAGAAACGTGTTAAGCGTCTGAGGCTTCCAGCCCTTCGAGTCCTCGAACTTGGACAAGAGCATCGAAGCCGTCACTCCGTCCCCTGTCTCCCACATTACCTGCATTATTTCTCTTTCGGCTTCGGAAAGCCCGTGTGTGATTCTGTCTTCGGATTTCATTGAGTGTGCACCTCTCGGAAGTATTACTACAGCTTGTAGTAATTACAGTATACTACATCTTGTAGTAGATGTCAAGAGGAAATTTTCGGGTTTTGCAAAAAAATAATTCCCCTGCTATCACAAGGGAATTATATTGACAAAAATGAAATTATCATGTAGAATTAACTTGACAGAAGAGTGAAAAGCGGTTCAGCCTTTACTTCGGTGAAGGAGGTGACCGCCATGACGACTTTTGAAGTGATTTCCACTATGATTTCGCTGATGAATCTGATTGCGGTCATTGTTCTTGGAGTTCTCGGTCTTACGACTGGGAATAAAAAGAAATAACCGCCCAGTTCTGAATACATAAGGGGACGGTCGATTTCCAAAATTAGTGTTACTCCTCAGTAACACATATGAGGTTGAACCTGAACTGAGTGCCTTCAGTTCCGCTCTTCTGTCATTATTATAACTCATCAGAGCCGTTTTGTCAACGGCTTTTTTCTTCTCTAAGCGAAAAATATAGAAAGTTACATTGACAAAAATGAAATTATCGTGTAGAATTAACCTGACAGAAGAGTGAGTTTGTAAGCTACGCTTACAAGCAAAAAGGTCGATCTATTCCTGTGGGGCAGGTAACTGCTCCGGTAGTTTCTGCACCGCAGAGATTACATAAAAGAAGGGAGGTCGATAAACATGACACTTACTGAAGTCTTGTTGCTTCTTGAGTTATTGTTTTCGGTTATGTTCCACCTGTTTGACCTCTGGTCGGACAACCATAAAAGAAAATAACCGCCCTGAACTAAACTAAAAGGAACGGTCAATTTCCGAATATTGTGTAGGATTCTTATCCACACATTTTAGATTGACTCGGAACTGTTTACGGCGGTTCCGCTCTTCTGTCTTTATTATAATCCAATTATATTGCTTTGTCAACAACTTTTTTATAACCCCGCACGATTTTGTGGTCGTGCAGGGTTATTGTTTTAGCTGATAGCTTATTCCAGCTCAAACGCTCCGGTATAGAGCTGATAATACTGTCCCTTGGCGGCGATGAGTTCGTCGTGGGAGCCACGCTCGATGATTCTGCCGTGGTCGAGGACGATTATGACGTCCGAATTCTTGACGGTCGAGAGGCGGTGAGCGATGACGAAGACGGTTCTGCCTATCATCAGGGCGTCCATGCCCTTCTGGACTATCTGCTCGGTACGGGTGTCGATGGAGCTTGTCGCTTCGTCAAGAATCATTACCGGCGGGTCGGCAACCGCAACTCGGGCAATCGAGAGAAGCTGTCTCTGACCCTGCGAAAGGTTCGAGCCGTTCTCGGTGAGCATGGTGTTGTAACCGTCGGGGAGACGCTCTATAAAGTCGCTCGCACCGGCAAGCTCTGCCGCCGCCACGCACTCTTTGTCCGAGGCATCAAGTCTGCCGTAGCGGATATTGTCCATAACGGTTCCCGTAAAGAGGTTCGTGTCCTGCAAAACCATGCCGAGGGAGTGACGGAGGTCCGACTTCGAAATCTTGTTGATGTTAATATCGTCATAGCGGATCTTGCCGTCGGCGATGTCATAGAAGCGATTGAGAAGGTTTGTAATGGTCGTCTTGCCCGCTCCGGTCGCGCCAACGAAGGCAACTTTTTGTCCCGGTTTGGCGTAGAGCGAGATGTTGTGGAGAACCGGCTTGCCTTCTTCATACTCGAAGTCGACGTCATAAAGCCGGACATCGCCCTTGAGGGGTGTATAGGTTACCGAGCCGTCCGCAGTGTGCGGGTGCTTCCAAGCCCAGAGACCTGTTCTTTCCTCACACTCGGTGATGGTGCCGTCGGCGTTCTCTTTGGTGTTGACGAGAGTTACATAGCCGTCGTCGACCTCGGGAGTCTCGTCCATAAGGTCGAGAATTCTCTGTGTACCCGCCATACCCATGATGACGGAATTCAGCTGATTCGAAACCTGACTGATGTTGCCGGTGAACTGCTTGGTCATGTTGAGGAACGGAACTACGATACTGATTGAGATTGCGGCGCCGGAAATACTCGGATTCGGAATCTTGTAGAGCAGAAATACTCCGCCGGCGAACGCTACCAGAGCATAGAGAATGTTGCCGATGTTGTTGAGTATCGGTCCCAAGGTGTTTGCGTATTTATTCGCTCTTGCGGAGTCCTCATAGAGGGCGTCGTTGAGCTTGTCGAAGTCAGCCTGAGCCTCTTCTTCGTGGCAAAAGACCTTGACGACCTTCTGACCGTTCATAAGCTCCTCAGCGTAGCCTTCGACCTTGCCAAGGGCTTTCTGCTGACGGACGAAGTATTTCGAAGAACCTCCGCCGATTTTCTTGGTGATTATCATCATGATGATTACGCCGCAGACGATGACGAGGGTCATCGGAACGCTGTAGTAAAGCATGATGAATGCCAAAGTAATTACACTGACGCCTGACATGAGCATCTGGGGAATACTCTGGGAAATCATCTGCCTGAGGGTGTCGATATCGTTCGTGTAATGACTCATAATGTCGCCATGGTCGTGAGTATCGAAATACTTGATGGGGAGCTTCTGCATGTTCGCGAACATCTTTTCACGAAGCTTGGCGAGGGTTCCCTGGGTGATGATAGCCATCATCTGGGTATAGGTGACATCGGCTATAATCGAAAGAATATAGAAGGTTGCCAGAACTGCGACGAGCGAGAAGACCTCCCCGCTTACGTCGCTCCAGGTTGTGTCGGCAGTGCAGTTTTCAATGAGTGCAATAACCTGTTGCATGAAGATTGACGGAAGGCTTCTTACTATTGCGTTGAACACGAGAAGAACAAGCATAACGGGAAGCATGACGGGATAAAAGCTCATGAGGAGCTTGAAAAGACGAACCAAGACGTTCTTTCTCTTGACCTGAACATTCGAATAATCTTTAGCCATCTATACTCGCCATCCTTTCGTCGGAGTTCGCCTTGTTCTGGGAGACGTAAATTTCACGATAAATGTCGCTCGACTTGAGGAGCTCATCGTGTGTGCCGATAGCGATAATCTTGCCGGCATCCATTACGATTATTCTGTCCGCATCTTCAACGGAAGCGGTTCTCTGCGCGATGATAATCTTGGTGGTTGTCGGGATATACTGCTTGAATCCATAGCGAATTTTCGCATCGGTCTTGGTGTCGACTGCACTCGTGGAGTCGTCAAGGATGAGAATCTTCGGCTTCTTCAGGAGTGCTCTTGCAATACAGAGTCTCTGCTTCTGACCGCCGGAGACATTGGTGCCTCCCTGCTCGATATGGGTGTCATACTTGTCGGGGAAGGTCTCGACGAATTCGTCGGCACAGGCAAGCTTGCAAGCCTCGATAATCTCTTCATCGGTAGCCTCTTTATTACCCCATCTCAGATTTTCTTTAATGGTTCCTGAGAACAAGAGATTTTTCTGGAGAACGACTGCGACGTTGTTTCTTAATACATCCAAATCGTAATCACGGACATCCACTCCGCCGACCTTGACAGAACCCTCACTTACGTCGTATAATCTTGATATAAGCTGAATGAGGGAGGACTTCGAGGAGCCTGTTCCGCCGATTATTCCTATAGTCTCGCCGGACTTGATATGAAAATTGATGTCCGAAAGAGCATACTTCTTAGCCGACTGAGCATACTTGAAGCTGACGTTATCGAAGTCGATTGAGCCGTCCTTGACTTCCATTACTGCGTTCTCGGGGCTTGTCAAGGTTGACTCCTCGTTAAGAACCTCGTAGGCACGCTTCATGGATTCGTTCGCCATAGTTATCATGACGAGGACCATCGAAATCATCATGAGCGAATTAAGCATCATGAAGCTATAAGTAAGAAGCGACGAAAGCTGTCCGATATTGAGGTCAAGCCCTGCTGATGTTATAATCGTGTAGGAGCCGAACGAAAGAACGAAGACCTGTACTACATAGAGGCAGAACTGCATAAGAGGGCTGTTGAGGGCAACGATTCTTTCCGCAACGGTGAAGTCCTTCTGGACATCACGGGCGGCGGTATTGAACTTGTCCTGCTCAAAGTCTTCACGGACGAAGGACTTGACAACTCTTATACCCTTGATATTCTCCTGAATGGAGCTGTTGAGGTTATCATACTTCTTGAATACGCTCCTGAATCTGGGGTTAGCTCTGCTCGAGATGATATAGAGACCGACTCCCAGGATGGGCACTACCACGACGAATATCCAAGCCATATTTCCGCCCATGATAAACGCCATTATGAAGGCGAATATGAGCATGAGCGGGCATCTGATAGCCGTACGGATAATCATCATGAAAGCCTGCTGGATGTTTGTAACGTCGGTTGTAAGCCTCGTTACGAGAGATGATGTTGAGAAGTGGTCGATATTCTCGAATGAATAACCCTGAATCTTTGCAAAAAGGTCGTGCCTGAGGTTCTTTGCAAATCCGCACGATGCTTCTGCACAGGTATATCCCGCCAACGCGCCGAACATCAGCGACAACAGTGCCATGATGATCAGGATGATTCCGTTTGAAATCAGCTCAGGCATCTCAGCGCCGGCGCTTATCGCGTTGACGAGGTTGGCGATTCTGAACGGTATGTAGCATTCGAGAAGCACTTCACAGCTTACGAGTATCGGAGTAAGAATTGTCTGCTTCTTGAACTCGCGTATACACTTGGCAAATGTTTTTAACATACTGTTACTGTTTTTCTCCTTTCAAAAATCAGACACGGTCTATTGCAATAAGCCGTGTCGCGGAAAAATTACTGTTTGATTTTCAGTACCACGTTATTATAGCACATTGTCGCGAATATTTCAACATCATATCAGACGAAAATAACGAACTTTTCAGGGGCGAAATTTGTGTAACATAAAATTTTTGCGACATGCAATAATTCCCGCTTCCAATGTGTATTGCTTATAGAGACGTGCAAAAACGCCTACTAAATCAAAATATTGGAGGATTCCTAAAATGAAAAGAAATCACAAACTATCAAAAACCCTCTTCGCAGTCGCCCTCTGCGCTGTGATGACCACTTCCGGCTTTGCTATCACGGTTGTATACGAAAACGGAGACAGAGTCTACTCAACTGATGTTGAAGGCATTGCCAACGACACTTTTGTAGACCTTATCGAATCATGGTCGGATGCAGACGGAAACACCGTTTATCCCGACTACTATGCCGGAGCCTACTTCGACGGCTCAGAGCTTGTCGTTCTCGTAACCGAGCTCACAGATGAAGTAAAAGCTGAGCTTTCTTCGATTATCGACCTTGAAGGAATAACCATCAAAGAGGCTACATACAGCTATAACGAACTCTTAGCGGCTAACGACGAAATCGTCTCCAAGATGGATCCCAATTCCGATGATCCGTTCATAGCGGCTATCTATGGAGTTGGCATCTACGATAGCGAGAACGCCGTTTATATCGACCTCAACACCGAAAATCCCGAGGTTGCGGCTATTGCCGAGGATGCGGAGCTCTTGGCGGCTACCGTCAAGGAAAAGCTCACCGACTTTGAAGGCGTTTATGTCGATGCCACTTATGGCGGAATCATGGAGCTTACTGAGGATACCGCCGAGGCTCAGGATGCAGTCGAGACTGAAACTCCCGACACCGACGCAAATGCGGGTATTATGCTGATTAACGACGCCGATGACGCTGAAGAAGCTTCAAATCCCGCTACCGGCGTGGCTCTGGCACTCGTGCCCGCGGCTGTCGCGGCGGCAATGGCTGTTGTGTTCAAGAAGAGGAAGTAGTGCAATAATTTCATATAAAAATCTGTTGCTTTTTGTGTTGATTTCGTGTATAATGGTTTCATCACTTTTTATCGCGTTGCGGTAAACCGCAACGGATAATGCGGCATACACTATGCCGAGAAAGGAACATTCAGCATGAAGAAAAGAATTTTGGCACTCAGCCTGGCTGTAATCATGATTCTTGCGCTTGTAGGATGCGGAAGCTCTACGAGAGAAATTGTCTATCTGACGCTTTCGACCGAAGATGCAACGGCTATCCTTGCCGCCGCCGGAATCACTCTGCCTGACGTTGAGGAAACCGCCGCCGCAGGAACAGAAATCCAGTGGTTCTCGTGGTACGACGACTTCCACAACTATTCTGAGGATGAAATCATCAACACCGGTTACTTCACATTTACCGAGAAGTACGGATGCACAATCGAATGGATTGAGACTACTTACGCGGATTATTCCGACGACCTCGCAAACCTCGTTCTGTCATCGAAGTCCCCCGACTTTGCACTTGCCGGAACCTCCAACACCGCTACCTTCCCCTATAGCTGTATGAAGGGAATGTATCAGCCGGTTGACGACTATGTCGACTATTCCGAGCCTCTTTGGTCGGGTATGGCTGATGCGGCTGAGTACTTTGCTCTCGGCGACCAGCACTTTGCATTCGTTACCGACGTTACATTTAAGTCTATCGTCCCCTACAACCGCAGAGTCATCGAAGAGTATGGCTATGACGACCCCGCCGAGCTCTACTGGAATGACGAATGGACTTGGGATGTATTCTATGAAATGTGCATAGACTTCTCTGACCCCGACGATGACAGATATGCTCTTGACGGTTGGTACTATGTAAACAGTATCGTTGAAGAGTCGACGGGACGCACCATCATTCAGAAGGATGAGGACGGTCACTTCTATACCAACCTTGACGACCCGCTTATCGAAATCGCCGAGAATATGATTTACGACCTCGTAAAGAACGACTGCGTTTACCACGAGGGTAACGACTACTGGGCAGGAAGAAACGACTTCGTCTATGGCTCGGGTGTCAAGGACGGACTTTGCCTCTTCTGGATCTGCGATGTTCCTACCGGACTCAAGCTCACCGTTGAAGAAATGAACCAGATCTGGGGCGACATCGAAGAAGGCGAAATCATGTTCGTTCCGCTTCCGAGGTATCAGGACGGCGACGGCATCTACTACCTCAACTCACTTCCGACCGGCTATATGCTCATCACCGGCGCTTCGAACCCCGAGGGCGTAGCTCTCTTAGCGGCTTGCGAGAGATTCAAGACCATCGACCCGACCGTTGTCGACATCGACAAGAAGCAGCTCAAGGAAACCTACCTCTGGACCGACGAAATGCTCGAAATGTATGACGAGTGCTATGACATCGCTGTTGCAAACGTCGTCATGTACTACACCGGCGACCTCGGAACCAGCCTTGACTCGGCTTACAACTCGTTCGACTGGGGCATCAACCGTAACGGCGGTAGCTACACCTGGGCACAGCTCAAGGAAACCTATGGTGACAGACTTGACTACTATGTAGAAGAGCTGAACGTTATGATTGATAACTATCTCGCTACCGGCGAGCTGATCGAATAACACAACACCCCTCCACCACCGCCTTCGGCGGCGGTCCCCCTCCCCTTTCAGGGGAGGCTTTTTTTGCCCTTATGAAAGTTTGTACGGATACAAAAAGGCTCCCCTGAAAGGGGAGCTGGATGCGCGAAGCGCAGACTGAGGGGTTTACAGATTCTCGGGGTAATCTCCGTTTGCATGGAGCTTTCTGAGCTTCTCCTCGACGTCTGCCTTGTCTTCCTTGTAGGTGATGCCAAACCACTTGTCGTGGGAGGGCTGTGCCTCAACTGTGATGGAGCCTTCGCTCAGAAAATCGTTGACCATTACGGGAAGAAGGCACTCCGCCTTAATCTGGTCGGGAGTCAACGCCTTAAGGAAGTCCTCGAAATACTTCTCCATCATCGGAAGAGTTTCGTTGTGGAAGCCCCAGAAGTTCATCGAAACCTCTGCATCGGGGTCGACTTCTCCCGTCTCGGAGACCATCTTGTCGCCCTCGGGCTTGATTCCGCTGGTCTCATCTACTTTCACGAGCTTGCCGCCTTCAACACTGCAAACGCCTCTTGTGACTGTGCCGTTAAGGCTGACTGTGTTTTTGAGGATATAAGTAACCATTGCGGCTTCGTTTGCGCCCTTGAGACCTGCAAGAAGCTTATACATGATGTCGAAGCACTCTTTGCCGTAGTAGTCGTCGGCGTTGATTGTTGCGAAGGGCTCCGTGAGAGCATCCTTTGCCGCCAGGACTGCGTGAACCGTGCCGAACGGCTTGACTCTTTCCTCGGGAATCTTATAGAAGCCCGGAACGGTCGAATAATCCTGAACGCAGTATTCGAGCTCGACTCTGTCCTTGAACTTCTCGCCGACGGTTGAGCGAACTATGTCGACCATCTCGCTCTTAAGAACGAATACGACTTTCTCAAATCCCGCCGCGATAGCGTCGTGGATTGAGTATTCCATCAGAATTTCGCCGTGAGGTCCGACGTTGGAAATCTGCTTGTCTCCGCCGAAGCGGGAGCCGAGACCTGCCGCCAATACCAAAAGTGTAGCTTTCATATCTGTTACCTGCCTTATCTTTAAGTTTTTACGGGTCGATAAACCCTTCTTAAGAACATTTTATACCAAATCCGTCAAAAAGTCAATCGAAAATCTGTTGAAAATATCTATTTTTCTTCCGGGGGTTCGGTTTTCTTTTTGCGGAAGATGAGAAGTTTCTGCACGGCGAAGTTGATGACGAACATTATCACTTCCGCAATCGGCTTCGCGAGCCACGTCGGGAAGAGAAGGACTCTTGTCATCACTTCCATCAGGACGAAGGTCTTGATAGTAAAGCTCACCGCCGCCAGGACATAATATTCGCCCATTTCAGCCCACACGCTCTTTTCCGAGCGGAAGACCCACCGACGGTTGATGTGGAAGTTCACCTGCGACGACACACAGAACGCCGCCACCGCCGCGACCTCCATCGCAAGCGAAAAGTCCCCCAAAAGCCATTCGACGATCAGCAGTATCGTGTAGTCGATGACGAATGCAATCACGGAAGAGATTCCGTAGCGAATCGGTTGCAACGAGAGTGCTTTTTTAATCAGAGCCTTAATGTTCTTCACTTCGTTACCTCATAACAACGAATCAGTACGCTTTGCCCCACATTACCATGCACTTTGCGGGTTTGCCACAGCAGACGCACTTGTCGCTGAGGTTTTCCTGCTCGAACGGGATGCAACGTGAGCCGACGCCGGTGAGCTCCTTGACCTTGTCCTCGCAGGCTTCGTCGCCGCACCACATCGCCTTGACGAATCCGTCGCCGTTCTTTTCAAGGGTCTCGTTGATTTCGCCGATACTGGTGCAGGAATAGGTTTTCTCTTTCTGCCTCTTTGTCGCGGCTTCAAGCATGCCGTCGTGCACTTCCTGAAGGCAGGCTTTGATGCCGTCTACCAAATTATCAAGAGTGATGAACTCTTTCTTACGATTATGTCTCAGAACCGCAACGCAGTGATTTTCTTCTATATTCCTCGGACCTATCTCAACTCTTACCGGAACGCCGCGCATTTCGTATTCTGCATACTTCCAGCCGGGAGAATTCTCGCTGTCGTCAAGCTTCACTCTGATTCCGGCGGCATTCAAAGTGTCATAAAGCTCGTGAGCCTTTTCGAGGACGCCTTCCTTGTGCTGTGCAACAGGTACGATTACGACCTGAACAGGTGCTACAGCCGGCGGGAGAACCAAGCCATTGTCGTCGCCGTGGGTCATGATGATTGCGCCGATGAGGCGGGTTGTGACGCCCCATGAGGTCTGATAAGGAATCTTCACAGAGTTGTTTTTGTCAGTATAAGTGATGCCGAAAGCCTTGGCGAAGCCGTCGCCGAAGTAGTGCGACGTTCCCGCCTGCAAAGCCTTGCCGTCGTGCATGAGGGCTTCAATAGCATAGGTTGAAACAGCACCGGCAAACTTGTCGCTGTCGGTCTTCTTGCCCTTGACTACGGGCATTGCGAGCTCGGTCTCGCAGAATTCGGCATAGGTCTCGAGCATCTTTTCGGTGAATGCTTCGGCTTTCTCGGCGGTTTCGTGGATGGTGTGACCCTCCTGCCAGAGAAATTCTCTCGAACGAAGGAACGGTCTTGTCGTCTTCTCCCATCTTACGACGGAAACCCACTGATTATAGAGCTTCGGCAGGTCGCGATAGGAGTGGATTATATTTGCATAGTGCTCACAAAAGAGGGTTTCGGAGGTCGGTCTGACGCAAAGTCTTTCCTCAAGCTTGTCGTTGCCGCCGTGGGTGACCCATGCAACCTCGGGAGCAAATCCCTCGACGTGATCTTTTTCTTTATTGAGTAAGCTCTCGGGGATGAACATCGGCATATAGACGTTCTCAACACCCAAAGCTTTGAATCTTGAATCAAGGAGCTTCTGCATATTTTCCCAGATAGCATAACCATAAGGGCGGATAACCATACAGCCCTTGACGCTTGAATATTCGATAAGCTCCGCTTTCTTTACTATGTCCGTATACCACTGTGCAAAGTCCTCGTTCATCGAGGTAATAGCGGATACGGCTTTCTTGTCGTTTGCCATTAATATATCTCCTTCCGGAATTTCGGTTATAAGCACAACTATAATAGCACAGATTTCTCGGTTTGACAAGTCTTTTACCAAAAGAAAATCCCCATAAAAGGGGGCGCCTACGGACCGGAGACCGATCCGTAGGCAAAGAAAGGGAAAAATATGAAAAAGTTTTCGCGATACTGGCAAATTAAGAAAGGGGGCGCTCACGGGTCGGGACGGTTTCCCGACCCGCAAGCAAAGAAAGGGAAAAATATGAAAAAGCTTTCGCGTAACTGTTTGTTGGGGATATTTCTCAGGATTAATCCTGTGGATTTATCCTGTGGGGCCTCCCCTCTAGGCTCGCGATATCTGTATGTCGATTTTTAGCGACAGCATAACGCTATGTGGATTGCCTGCGCCATACCGCGCCGATATCCAAGTAAAGTCGTAAATATCAACCGGTGATTTCCATAAGCTCAACCTCAAGGTCGACGTAGGTTCCGTTACGATAGATGTTGAGTGTTATGGTATCTCCAACCGAGTAGTTATTCTTGATGTTGGTGAGCTCATCCATGGTGGTGATGGTCTCGTCATTGACACCGACGATAATGTCGTATGCCTCAACTCCGGCGACATCTGCGCCCGAACCGGGTTCAACGTATCTGACCATGACACCCTGAGGAATTCCATAGTAGAATGCGACGTAAACCGTTATATCCTCGCCGGTGATTCCGATTGAAGGTCTGCCGGTAACGTAGCCGTACTGCATGAGGTCGTTTATAATCGGGAGTGCATCATCAATCGGGATTGCAAAGCCGAGTCCTTCGCCATAGGAGGAGGAAACCTTTGCCGAGATGATTCCGATAACCTGACCATAGGCATTGACCATCGGTCCGCCCGAGTTGCCGCTGTTGACGGAAGCATCGGTCTGGATAAGAGTCATGTCCTTGCCGTTGACGTTAAGCGTGCGGTTAAGACCGGACACGATTCCGACGGACATTGAGCCATAGAGGTCATATCCCAAAGGATTTCCGATTACGATTGCCGCTTCGCCGACCTTGAGGTCGGATGAAACTCCGAGCTCCGCCGCGGTCAAGCCTTCGGCATTAATCTTGAGAACCGCAATATCCGACTGCGAATCCTCGCCGATAAGGGTTGCCTCATACTGGTTCATGTCTGAGTCGACTATTGCAATGCTTGTGGCGTCTTCAACGACATGAGCACATGTCAGGATGTAGCCGTCCTCGGTCAGGATGATTCCCGTGCCGGTGGCGCTTCCGCTTGCGGTTGTGGAGGAAACTCCGACTACCGAAGGCGAAACCTTCTCGTATATTTCGGTGAGGGTGTAGCTGCCCTCAGCGGTCATCATCTGTTCAAGAGTGGGATATTCTCTGTTGGAAGCGGCGCTTTCGGCGTCGGAGCTGTTGTCTCCGACAACGGCATCGGTGGAAGCCGCGTCGTCTTCGTTCTCATCAAGAATCACTTCGTCCTCGTCGATTGAGCCCTGAGAGGCTGTGACGGAATTATTGTTACTTTCCTCGTCTTTCCGGACGGTGTCAAAATCGGTGCCGCTCAGAGCGATGTAAGCCGAAATCGACGTTACCGAAACGACGAATACCGCAAGTATTCCGACGATGATTCCGATTGCAATCTTGCCGCCGTTGCCCTTTTTCTTGGGCGTAGGAGCACTGTAGACATACTCACTGCGGTTGCCGTTCTCCGATGTGTTATAGCTTCCGTAGCTGTAGCTATTGCCATAGCTGTTGTTACTGCTGTAGTTTTGTCCGGAAGAGTACGAATACGGGTTCTGGGAGTAGCCGTTCTGCTGGCTGTCGGTGTTGGTATAGGAGCCTGCCTCCGAGGTGCTCTCGGTTGATGGTTTCTCCGCTACGACGGCTTCCGGCTGAGAAACAGTTTCGGAAACCGACTCGGTTTCGACAGTGGTCTCGCTTGCTTCGGGTACTGTGTTCTCCGCCGGCTGAGTATTTTCATCTATTCTATTTTCATTCTCATTGAAATTATCATTCATAAATATGCGTCCTCCGTTCCCGTTCCGCTCCCTATGCTATTAATTATAAGCCTGAATGTGTAAATCACATGAAGGAATACAAAATATTTTAAGATTTGAATCGGGAAAGTTTGTGAGAAAGCTTGATATGCCCTGATTTTTGTGATACAATTAAGGTACTGTCTACCAAAGGGGATTTTGAATTGTCGTATACCGACCTAATATTCGTTTTCTGCTTTTTACCTATATATATGATTCTCTCGCTTCTTTGCAGTGAGACGAGGAACAAAAACCTTGTATCGCTCATAATGTCAGTGGTGTTCATTGCCTGGGCGAGACCTCTGTATTATGCGCTTATCCTGGGCTTAATATTCCTCGTGTACCTTGCGGCAAGGCTCTGCGAGGGCGGAAAAATGCCGTGGCTGAGAATTGTCGCGGGAGCCGTGACCATAGTGGCGTCGCTCTTCCCTATTATCAGCTTGGGCTCACTCGGAACCATCAGCGGCACTGTCTCGGCTATCGGGTTTATCCTCTTTGATATCCGATCGATTATGTATCTGAGGGATTCCAAGGACGAAGCCGAAAAGAGCTTTGTCGACCTGTCGGTGTACCTGATATCGTTTGAGATGATGGCGATTTCGCCCCTGTTCAGCTATTCGGAGCTGAAGGATCAAATCAGAGAACGCCATGCGGGGCTTGCGATGCTGTCGAGCGGTCTCGAGAGATTCATCTGCGGACTTGCGGCTGTCACCGCCCTGGGCTTCCCGCTTGACAGGCTCACAAACGCCGCACTGTTTGAAGGCTCGCGTCCGATACTCAATCTGATTCTGGGCGCAATATTCATGGCGATTGAAATCTATATCGTGGCACTCGGCTATCTTTCGATGTCCGAGGGGCTTATGCTGATGAGCGGCTATCGCATCGAGCTTCACAGCGGGTGCTTCCTGCCGAGAAGCCTCATGATTGACCATGTTGGGGCTGTAAGTCCAACCTACAAGAATGCTTCCGGAAAGTTCACCGATAATCCGCTGTGGCTTATGCTTTCGGCGGTCGGGCTTTGCGTTGTTGCGGGAGTTTCTTTCGGCGTCGGAGCCGGTGGGGTTGCGCTCGCCTGCATTGTCGGCGTCGCCGTAATCCTGCAAAAATTCTTCGAGACGAAAAAGTCAATCCCGGCGGGAGTGTTCACGTTTTTGGTGGCAATACTTGCGGTTTTCCTCTGCACCAACCGCTCACTCGGAGATTTCTCTTCGTGGGTAACGTTCGGCTCGAATGACTACCTGATGAGCTACAGCCTCTGGGACGAGCTCTTGAGAGGCTGGATATATGTGCTGATTGCAATTTTCTATGTTTCGCCGCTGAGACCTCTTGTGGGAGTTCTCAAGCGAAAGATAATGACCGAGAACGAAAACTCTTACGGAACGATAAGAGTCGTGAGCACGGTCTTGGTGACACTGCTTCTCGTGATTTCAACCGTTGCAATGGTAACGGCGGTTTACTAAGGGGGATTGGAAATGGCTAAGAAAAAAAAAAAGAACATCTCACCGGAGATTACCCCCGCTGTCGAGACTCAGGAAACGACTAATATCGAAGAAGCCGCACCGAAATTCGAAATCGGTCAGAAGGGCGACGAGTTCGACATAAGCTACTCCCGTGCCGTCAGAAACGCAAACGCCGACGCCGACGAGCTTCTTAACGACCTCAGTCAGGAGCAGGGCGCAGACAGATACAACTTCATCGGCTTTACGATTCCAGTCTTAGTGCTTCTGTTCTTTGCTCTCAGCTTTATTCTCATCAATCGCTCGGACTTTTCGGAGGTCTTCACCGCAAAGCTTTCGACCGAGACGGTCATGGACGGAAGCTATCTTACCAATCTTACCTATGCCTATAACACCACTCTACCCTTCGGCGACGGGCTCTCGGATATAGGCGAGTTCCTCGGCTTCGCTCCGAAGTCGGAGGATGAAGAGGAAGCCGAGGAGGATGAGTGGGACAGCCTTGTCGAGGTTCAGGAGCCGGAGGTCACAGAGCCGGTCGTCACGACCGCTCCGACCACTACTGAGCCGATAACCACGGCTACCACCGAAACGGTCGAGGAAGAAGTCCCCGACACCTATGTCATGTATGCAACGGGCACCGTCAACATAAGGCTTGAGCCTTCGAGCGACTCCATGATGCTCGGCTATTTCAGCGTGAACAACGAAGTTGACGTTATCGAAATCCGCGACGACGGCTGGGCTGAGATTTACTACAGCGGAGTTCACGCCTACGTCGATGCGGAATACCTGAGCGACACAAGAGTCGTTGTAACAACCACAACCGAGGCTACGACCGAAGTCACCACTACCACGGAGGAGACCGAAGAGGTCACCACCACTCCAGAGGTGACGACGGAAGCCACCACCGAAGCGACGACAGAAGCTACCACCACAACAACCACAAGAAACACAACCTATTATCCCGAAATCAATTACACAACGCCCGCCACGACCACCACGCAGGCAACCACCACTACAGAGCCCACAACCGAAGCAACAACCGAGGCTACCACGGAGCCCACCACTTCGGAGACGACCACAGCCGTCACGACCACCGAGCCCGATGTAACCACAGAAGCACCGGTTACCACCTCGGTTGAGATAACCACTCAGCCTGTCGAGGTCCCCGAAGCAGGAGCGGTGGAGTGAGCCCCTACGGACGAAAGCGCTATCTGACGCTCGATGCGGTCCTGAAGTGTGAATTCGGCGAAAAGGTCGTCAAGGTCCCGCTGAATGCGGGGCTGTCCTGCCCGAATCGGGACGGAAGAGTCGGCTTCGGCGGTTGCAGTTACTGCTCGAATGCCCTGTCGGGCGAATTTGCGGGAAATCCCCGTGAAAGCCTTCGGGAGCAGTTCGAGAAGACGAAAGCGCTGTATCTCAATAAATGGGGCGAGACGAAATACATTGCCTACTTGCAGGCGGGGAGCAACACCTATGCGGATGTTGAAACCCTCAGGAGTATATATGCTTCCGCCCTTTCCCTCCCCGTTGTCGGGCTGTCGGTTGCGACAAGAGCCGACTGCTTGGGTGAGGATGTGCTCGATTTGCTGTCAGAGATAAACGCTGAAATCTATCTCACGGTCGAGCTCGGGCTTCAAAGCTCGAATGACAGGACGGCTGAAAGAATCAACCGAGGGCACACCTATGCCGCGTTTCTTGAAGGCTACAATGCGCTCAGGGAAAGAGGAATATCAGGGTCTGTGTGCACATCATAAACGGGCTCGTCGGCAAGGCGAGGGAGGATATGCTTGCGACCGCGAGAGACGTTGCGAGCCTCCGACCCTATGAAATCAAGATTCACCTTATGCACGTCATCAGGGGCACTCTTGACGAAAAGAGATACCTTTCAGGCGAGCTTGAAACCCTCTCGAAAGAGGAATATATCGGCATCGTCTGCGACCAGCTGGAGCTCCTTCCGCCCGAGACGGCAATAGGACGACTCACAGGCGACGGCGATAAACGGGCGCTTGTGGCTCCCGCATGGAGCATTGACAAAAGAAGCGTCCTCGGAGGAATCGACCACGAGCTCAAGCTCAGGGATTCTTATCAGGGGAAGCTGTTTGAAAGTATATAGGGGACGATATTATGAAGAGAATTATAAGCCTGATTCTGGCGTTTGCGCTCATGTTCGGCCTTTGCGGGTGCGGAGATGGTGCAAACAGCGATGAAACAGAAGTGACCGAGACTACTGAGGAGGCGGAAGAAGTGGAGGAAGAGCCTGTGGTATATACCTACGACATGAGCACGCTTCCCGATGTTTCGGAGCTCGAAGCTTCGGACGCTCTCACCGACCCGTTCACCTTCCTTGACGGGACATACGTCGACAACGCCGACGACTGGGCGCGAAGAGTTGCCGAAATCAAGGCGATGTATCAGTACTATATGTACGGAATCTGGCGGGACGGTTCGGACGAGGAGCTCACCTATTCCCTCGACGGCTCGACGCTCACCGTCTATATCACGAGAATAAGCACCGGTGCAACGACGAGCTTCACGGCAACCGTCAACATGCCGGACAACGGCATTTCCGCTCCCGACGGCGGCTATCCCGTTATCGTCGGGATGCACCAAGGCATCAGTGAAGACACGGCGACCGCAAACGGCTATGCCGTCATCACCCTCGACTGGTATGCCTATGGTATTGCTTCGGACGACACCAACCATACCGGTGCGTTCTATGACCTCTATCCCTACGGCGACGACTGGCAGGAGCAGACGGGCGTCCTTATGGCGTGGAGCTGGGGATGCTCGAAGATACTCGATGCCCTCGAGGCGGGTCTCGGGGACGAGCTCAACATAAGCTGTACCAACACCGCCGTCACCGGCGTTTCACGTTGGGGCAAGGCGGCAATAGTCTGCGGCGTTTTCGATACGAGATTCAAGCTTGTCATGCCGTCCTGCTCGGGTGCCGGAGGAGTTGCTCTGTTCAGATACACGTCCGAAGGCAAGACCTATGATTTCAGCTCGGTCGGGGCTTCGAGCTCGTATACATACACCCAGAACGAGCCGCTCTCGAGCCTGCAGGCATCCGGCGAAATCGGTTGGTTCTGCGACAGGTTCAAGGAGTTCAAATCGGTTGAATACCTCCCCTTCGACCAGCATCTCTTAATCAGCACCATTGCAAGCGAGGACAGATACCTCCTCATCATCGGCTCCTGCATCTATGAGGACTGGGTCAACGCCCCGGCGATGTGGTATGCCTACGTCGCGGCGGAGTATGTCTATGACTATTTGGGACTCTCCGACCACATTGCAATCAACATCCATCAGCAGGGGCACGCTGTTCTTGCGGAGGATATCGAGTACATGACCGACTACTTCGACTATCACGTCTACGGCATCGAGCCGGAGCTCGACCTCGACGATCTGAAGACCTCAGTCTTTGCTCTTGATGTGAACGCCGACAGCAGTATGGACAACTTCAACAAGAAATGGATGGATGGACTGACATCCTGATATAAAAGACAACCGGCTTGGTGTGATTCCGAGCCGGTTTATTTTTTGCATTTATTCAGCCTTCGGTGCAGGCTCGAGCCATTCGTTCGAGCATCCCTCGCCCGGGACTTCAATAGCCAGATGCGAGAACCAACTGTCCTTGCCGGCGCCGTGCCAGTGCTTGACGCCCGCCGGGATATTGACGCAGTCGCCGGGGTGCATCTCAATCGGGTCCTTGCCCCATTCCTGATAGTAGCCGACACCGCCGACGCAGATTAAAATCTGTCCGCCGCCCTTCTCGGCTTTGTGGATATGCCAGTTATTCCGGCAACTGGGCTCGAAGGTGACATTGAATACGCCGACCTGCGAGATCGAAATCGGTGCCAGATAGCTAGCCCCACTGAAATACTGCGCAAAGCCGTCGTTCGGCGCACCTATCGGGAAAATCATCGAGGCGGCATGAGCGGACTTGCCATTATCGTTCTCGGCGACCTCCTCAGTCCAGACGGTCTTAGCCATGTTGAAGACCGCCCAAGCCTTTGCCCAACCGGCATAGAAAGCCGCATGAGTAATGACTGCCGCAATCTCGCTCTTCGTAACACCGTGATTCTTGGCATTCTGCAAATGGTAAAGAAGCGACGAGTCGGTCGTCCCCGAGCTCATCAGAGCGACAACCGTCACAATGCACCGGGTCTTGAGGTCGATGTCCTCGTTGTTCCAGTTCTCGCCGAAAAGAACGTCGTCATTAAAATGCGCGAACTCCGGGGCAAACTCCCCGAGAGAATCTCTGCCTGCGGTTTGGGTTATTTTTGACATGACAAACTCTCCTTTTATTTCAGCTCAAGTGTGATTTCAACCGAATCGGTGTCTAAAAGCTCTCTGATTTCTTCGTCCGAAAGCCCTTCAATATGCCCGAGCTTGGTGTATGCCCATGAATTATTTCCGAAAAAGATAACAATCTGGTTGCCTGAGTACAGAACAATATTACCAGGATTGGTCGTTATCTGCACATCGCTTCGGGTAAACGCCTGCGGAAGTGAGTCAACCTGCTCGAATCCACCGTAGCGGTTCAAGGTCGCTGTGATGCTCCCGCTCTCAAGATAACTCCTGATTTCCGCAACAGACTCGTTGTCCTCCCATGTGACTGTGAGTTCAGTTCCGTCCACCGTCAATATAATTTCCATTTCGGTTTCTTCCTCCGTTTCTGTGGTAGTGACTTCTTCGCTCTGATACTCTTCTGTGGTTGTTGTTGCTTGAGTAACGACTTCCGGTTCGGTTGTGACTTCACCGGTAGTGATTTCGCTTACCCCTCCCGAGGAGCAGCCGGTCAATAAAGTCATCACCGCCAGAGCGCAAGCATACAGTCTGAATTTCAATGCCCCATCAATACCTCTCTTCAGTTTTAAATCGACAATATCCGCTTGACTTGCAGATATCCGTCTGCTATAATGGCATTATAATACCTCAACCTGACTTTAGGTCAAGACTTTTCTCGAAAAATTTTTAAGAAAGAAGCGAAATTTATGAGTAGCAATTCTACATATACCATCGGGCAGGTTTCTGAAATGTTTAACCTGCCGATTTCGACCCTCAGATACTACGACAAAGAGGGGTTGTTCCCGAATCTTGAGAGAAAATCCGGCATCCGCAAGTTCACGGAGACCGAAATCGAGACCCTTCGGGTAATCGACTGCCTCAAGAAGTCGGGACTCGAAATCAAGGACATAAAGAGATTTATGGACCTGTGCTCAAGAGGGAGCGAGACCTTCGCCGAACGCCGGGAGCTCTTCGAGGATCAGAAGCAAGCCGTCGAGGCGGAGATTGACCACCTGAACGCGACCCTTGATATGCTGAACTACAAGTGTTGGTACTATGAATCGGCGATGGCGATTGGCGAAGAGGA
The DNA here is from genome assembly GCA_021201235.1 of Oscillospiraceae bacterium. GTDB lineage: Bacteria > Bacillota > Clostridia > Oscillospirales > Ruminococcaceae > Faeciplasma. Next base: position 41,754 of record JAJQFI010000020.1, read on the forward strand.
AGCCAAAGCGACAAAACCGGAGGACATGCCGGAGAACGTGAGACGGGCTTATGAGAGCTCGCACAAGTAAGTAACCGGCACAACAAAAAGCCGCCCACTCGGGACGGCTTTTATTTTTTGGATGGCTATAGGTTTATATACAACCCTATTATCCTTATTATCCTTCGTAATCGTTCAACGAGTACGGGTCGTATGCCGCAATCTGCTCGTTGAGCTGATTTACATAGTACTCAACCTGCTCGCCATAGGACTCCTTGAGCTGTGCCCAAGTGGAAGCATCGGAAGAGGTTGCGAATCTCTCGAGGGTATCAACGACGCTGTAGAGCTTGTCGCCGTAGCCTTCGCCATAGGTAACTATAACAGCGGAAGCAGTCGAAAGTGCATAGCACTCGTCATACATGTCGAGCATTTCCTGAGTCCAGAGGTAGGTCTCCTCGAGCTGGAGTCTGTCGATGTCGACAACAGTCGGGTCGAGAACCTTGAATCTCATGCAAGCGGAGAGGAGGGCAACGCCTTCAGGATTGGAAGCACCCTGAATGATGCAGTAGCCGGTCGGGATAGACTCGGTGTAGTAGTTGCCGTCGCCGTCGTCGTCACGAGGAAGCGGAACGAACATGAGCTCGCCGTCTTCCATGTCACCCCAGACAGGGCTGATGGTGCTGACGGAGCCGGTGAACATCCATGTGCCGCCGAGATAGAAGAGGCAAAGTCCTTCGTTCATGCCGCCGCCTTCAGTGCTGTTTCTGATGGTCCAACCGTTGTCCCAAACGGGATAGAGGCAGTTGTTCTTAGAAAGATCGTAAAGAAGGTTAGCCGCACGCTCGATAGCCGCAGAGTCGATATTTGATTCAAACTGCTGAGTTTCGGTGTTGTACTGAACTATGGTCTCACCGCAGGAGTGCATCAGAGCCAAGCCATAGTACCAACCGTCGAGAGCATATCTGTTCTCGTCCTCATCGGTGAAATCTAAGCACATCTCATAGAATACATCCCATGTCCACTCGTTGTTGTAGTAGAGCTCGGCAGGGTCGTCATAGCCGTATTCTTCCATAACTCTTCTGTTGTAAGCGCAGACGTTGTTGAAGGTGTTATCGAAAACGATAACATAAGGTCTGTCCTTGATGGAATAGTAGGTATAAGCATATTCCTTCTCAGCCGCCCAGAGGGGATCATCATAGTCTATGTAATCGTCAACCGGGACGAACATACCCTTGATACAGTTGTTGGGGAAGACTTCATCGTGTCCGGGATAGAAGTCGGGCGAGTTGGAAGCAAGGATGAGGTTTGCAAGCTCATCAAATCTTGTGTCCCAAGTGCACTCATACCAGCTGACGGAGCAGCCGTACTTCTCCTGGAAGGTCCAGTAACCGGAATTGATGATTTCGTCATCTGAATAGTTCTGCATATCATCGTACCAGGCGAACCAAACAACGGTTGATCCTGCCGCTTCTGTCTCCTCAACATCGGGGAGATAAATACCCGCAGCATTAAGGATAGCCTCGGCGTCCTGGGTAGCGAAGGTAAGCTGTACCACTTCTCTTGAGGAACTTCCACAGCCGACAAGAGCGACTATCATGATTCCCGCGAGAAGCATTGCAATAATTTTCTTCATTAAAGCACCTCCGAATAAATTTTGCATATGTGTTTCCCGAAAATTATCCCCGAAACGCACAGATTTCATGCAACCATTTTCAACGGTATTGAAAAATGAGCATTTCGAGATAGATTGATTATACACCTTTTCACATTAGATTTCAATCGTCATTTTGAACAAGAAAAGCTGATGAAAGTTGTACATGTTGCACAATGAAGCGGTCGGATATGACAATGCACACCCGACCGCATTTTGTTTTCGTAAAGAGATGTTTTGAGGAGATGTTAATATTTTAATGTTGTGCCAATGCTATTGACTGCAATCATCTCGTTCCAGCCTTCATCTCAGAAACATACTTCTTAAGCTCCTCCGAAGCGTTCTCGCCGTTCTTTGCGATAATCTTCACAATCGCACTTCCGACGATTGCGCCGTCGGCATAGGAGGTGTACTCCTGAACCTGCTCGGGGGTGCTGATTCCGAAGCCGACGAAGACGGGAATATTGGTTGAGGCTTTGGCTTTCTCGACAATCGACTTGACATCGGTAGTTATCTTCTCACGGACACCTGTGACGCCCATCGAAGAGACGATATACAGAAATCCCTGCGCCTCGGAGGCGATTTTCGTGATTCTCTCGTCGCTCGTCGGAGCTATCATCGAGATGATGTCGATGTTGTGAGCTTTAGCTTCCTCGGAGAACTCCGCCTTCTCTTCGAAAGGCACATCCGGGACGATTACGCCGTCGATGCCGACCTCCTCACATTTCCCGAAGAATCTGTCCTTGCCGTAGGTATAAACAGGGTTCGCATATGTCAGAAGCACCAGAGGCACGTCGGTCTTCTTTCTGACCTTCTCGACGCAGTCGAAGATGCCGTCGGTGGTGGTGCCGACCGAGAGGGCACGGATATTTGCTTCCTGAATTACCGTTCCCTCGGCAATCGGGTCGGAGAACGGGACGCCTATCTCTATCAAATCTGCTCCCGCTTCCGCCATGTCGAGGATATAGTCATAAGTTTTATCGAGATTCGGGTCGCCGCCGGTGAGGAAGCTGACAAAGCACTTTTTGCCCTTGAGGCTTGCAATTCTACTCATAAATATCAACTCCTCTGTAGCGTGCGATTGCCGCAACGTCCTTGTCGCCTCTGCCGGAAAGGCAGATGATGATGCTGTCGTCCGGGCTGAAGTCCCTGGCTATCTTCATAGCGTATGCAACGGCGTGTGAGCTCTCGATTGCGGGGATGATGCCCTCGGTTCTTGAAAGATATTCGAAAGCGTCGACCGCTTCGTCGTCTGTTATCGGGACATATTCAGCTCTGCCGGTGTCCTTGAGGTTTGCGTGCTCGGGACCGATGCCGGGGTAGTCAAGACCCGCTGAAATGGAATAAACCTCGTCAATCTGACCGTATTCGTTCTGGCAGAAATAGGACTTCATGCCGTGGAAGATTCCAAGTTTGCCCTTCGCAATGGTTGCGGCGTGCTTGTCGGTGTCGATTCCCTTTCCTGCCGCTTCGCAACCGATAAGGCGAACGCCCTCGTCGGGGATGAAGTGATAGAACATGCCCATTGAGTTGCTTCCGCCTCCGACGCATGCAATGACTGCCGCCGGGAGCTTGCCCTCTTTTTTGAGTATCTGGGCTCTTGCCTCACGGCTGATGACGCTCTGGAAGTCACGGACTATTGTCGGAAACGGGTGCGGACCCATGACGCTCCCCAAAACATAGTGGGTGTCGCTGACCCGGTTCGTCCACTCTCTCATCGTCTCGTTGACGGCGTCCTTGAGGACTCGGGTGCCGCTCTCGACGGGGTGAACCTTGGCGCCGAGAAGCTTCATTCTGTAGACGTTCAGCGCCTGTCTTTCGCAGTCGATGGCGCCCATATAAACCTCGCACTCCATGTCCATAAGTGCGGCGACGGTGGCGGTCGCAACTCCGTGCTGACCGGCTCCCGTCTCGGCGATGACACGGGTCTTGCCCATCTTCTTGGCAAGGAGCACCTGTCCGAGAACGTTATTGATTTTGTGCGCACCGGTGTGGTTCAAATCCTCGCGCTTTAGGTAAATCTTCGCGCCACCGAGGTCTTTCGTCATCTTCTCAGCATAATAGAGAAGCGACGGACGCCCTGCGTATTCACGCATAAGGCGGTCGAGCTCTTGGTTGAACTCGGGGTCGTTTTTATAGTAGTTATAAGCCTCTTCAAGCTCGTTTACGGCGTTCATCAGCGTTTCGGGGACGTACTGCCCGCCGTGAATGCCGAATCTGCCCTTGCTGTTGGGGTCAGTGCTTGCACTGTTGCTCATAATTCTCACTCTCCTGACTGTTTCTTGAATCTTATTTTTATCTTTGAAGCCATCCGTCTCGACCCCGCTTGAGATGTCGAGGGCGAAGGCGTTCTTTTCGGTTGCGATTTTCAGCGCCCCGTCGAGGTTATCAAGGTTGATGCCGCCCGCTAAGAAGAACGGTTTTTCTATATCCGACAGGACGCTCCAGTCGAAGCTCTCACCGGTGCCGCCGTATTCGCCCGTTCTCTTCGTGTCGAACAAGTAGTAATCAGCATCATAGGGCTTGATATCTTCCCGAGAAGCGATTCTCTGTGCCTTGATTATCGGCAGGTCGCAGACGGCTTTGAGACGTTCGATATAGCCGTTATCTTCATCGCCGTGAAGCTGGACGAAGTCGATTACATGCTCGTCGGCGAGACGACGGATGAAGCCGATATCTTCGTTCACGAACACCCCGACGGTCTTAATTTTCAGGTCGAGGGTTTCGCGAAGCATCTTTGCCGTTTCGAAGTCTATCTTGCGCTTGGCTCCCGCAAAGACGAAGCCTGCGAAATCGGGCTGAAATTCGTTAAGGTATTCGGCATCCTCTCGCCTTTTTAGTCCGCAGATTTTAAGCTTTACCGGCATCATAAACCTCTCAGTTCACGGAGCATTGCCGCCTTGTCAGGGCTTCGCATGAAGGTCTCGCCGATTAAGACGGCGTTCACGTTCTCGTCTTCAAGCCTCTTCACGTCATCCCTCGTCTTGATTCCGCTCTCGGAAATGAAGATAATGTCCGACGGCACGAGCTTGCGGAGCCTTGCCGAATTCGTGATATCGACGGTGAAATCTTTTAAGTTGCGATTGTTCACTCCGACAATTCTTGCTCCCGCAGAAAGTGCGGATTTCACTTCATCCTCATCGTGAGCCTCGACAATGCAGGACAGCCCGAGCTTGTCGGCGATGGCGATATACTTCCGGAGCGTTTCCGTATCCAGAAGCGCGCAGATAAGAAGTACGGCATCTGCTCCGATGGTCAGAGCTTCGTAAATCTGGTACTCGTCGACGGTGAAGTCCTTCCGAAGAATCGGGATTGAAACCTCTTTGCGGATTTCGCTCAGGTATTGATTGCTTCCAAGAAAGTACTCCGGCTCGGTGAGGACGCTGATGGCGTCGGCGCCGGCTTTTTCGTAGTCCCGGGCGATATCGAGGTACGGGAAGTCGGGGGCTATCAGCCCCTTCGAGGGCGATGCCCGCTTGACCTCGCAAATAAAGGATATCCCGGGCTCACGGAGCTTCTCTTCGAGATAAAACGGCTTTTCTTTTTTTATCGAAAGCGCCTGCTCGACCACTTCGGGGGCTTCGAGCTTGCTTTTTTCAACCCGCTTTCTTGTACTGCGGGCAAGTTCGTCCAAAATCATCTTTATTCCTCGTTCGAAAGCTTGACGAGCTCTTCAAGCTTGGCATAAGCCTTGCCGGAGTCGATTAAATCTCCCGCCAGTGCCACGCAATCTTTAAGAGTTCCATTTGCGCCACCGATATAAAGACCCAATGCACTGTTGAGGAGCACAGCATCGCGCTTCGGTCCCCTCTCCTCGCCCTTGAGGATTCTGCGGGCTGTTTCTGCGTTCTCTTCGGGAGTGCCGCCACGGAGTGCGCCCGGCTCGGCTCTTGTAAGACCGACCTGCTCGGGGCTCAGGAAGAAGCTGACGGCTCTGCCGTTGTTGATTTCGCTGATGGTGGTGGTGTCGCAGATGGTGGCTTCGTCGAGTCCGTCGTGACCGTGAACGACCATAGCGCGCTTGATACCAAGCTTTATGAGAACTTCAGAAAGCGGGGTTACAAGCTTTTCGTCATATACTCCGAGTACCTGCAATTTAGCCTTTGCCGGGTTTGCAAGAGGACCCAAGACATTGAAGATATTTCTGATGCCGATTTCGCGTCTTACAGGGGCGGCATATTTCATGGCTGAATGATAGGTCTGTGCGAACATGAAGCACATGCCCATTTTGTTGAGGAGTTCGAGGTTCTTCTCGGGGGTCAGGTTGACATTGACGCCGAGACGTTCGAGGCAGTCGACGCTTCCGCATTTCGAAGACATGCTTCTGTTGCCGTGCTTGCCGATTTTGACTCCGCCCGCTCCGATAACGAAGGCTGAAATGGTCGAGACGTTGATGGTATAAGCCGCATCCCCGCCGGTGCCGACGATGTCGAGGACGTCCATATCGCCGGTGTCCATCGGAAGGCTCTTCTCTCTCATAACCGTTGCGCAGGCGGTTATTTCGTCGATGGTCTCGCCCTTCATTCTGAGTGCCGCCAAAAATGCGCCCATCTGTGCGTTGGTGGTTTTGCCCTCCATGATGTCGCCGAAGACGGCTTTCATCTCGTCAAAGGTTAAGTCTTCTCTTTCTACGACCTTACCTATCATTTCCTGAATTCTTTCCATGTCAATTTACCTCCGTTTTAATAAAGTTTTCTATTATTTCTTTGCCCATCGGGGTCATGATTGACTCGGGATGGAATTGAATACCGAATGTGGGAGCATCTCTGTGCTCCACCGCCATTACCGTGCCGTCGTCCGACTCCGCAATGATTCGGAGAGTGTCGGGAATGGTGTATTTGTCCGCCGCAAGGGAATGGTATCTCGCCGCCCGGATTATTGGGGGAAGCCCCCGAAAAATCTCGCTTCCGCTTGCTATGTGGATGTCGCTCTGCTTGCCGTGCATGAGGGTCGGGGCGTAGGTGACGGTTGCGCCATAGACCTCGCAGATTGCCTGATGCCCGAGGCAGACGCCCAAAATAGGATATTTGCCGTTGAGCTTTTCGATTACCTCTTCGCAGACCCCCGCATCCTTCGGCTTGCCGGGTCCGGGAGAAATCACGATTCGGTCGGGACTAAGCTTCTCGATTTCCGGGACAGTGATGGCGTCGTTTCTCACGACTTTCACGTCCGGGTCATACTGACCGATAAGCTGAACAAGATTATAGGTGAAGCTGTCGTAGTTGTCTATAAGAAGTACCATTAAACCGCCTCCTATCTCACTTCGGAAGTGCGCTTGATTGCTTCCGCCATGGCGGTCGCCTTGTTGATGCACTCCTGATATTCGCTCTCGGGGACGCTGTCATAGACGATTCCCGCTCCCGCCTGAACGTAGACCTTGCCGTTTTTCTTACTAGCCATTCTGATGGCAATACACATATCCATATTTCCCTTGAAGTCGATATATCCGACCGCTCCGCCGTAAACTCCGCGGTTCACTCCCTCAAGCTCGGAGATTATCTCGCAGGCTCTGTACTTCGGTGCTCCCGAAAGGGTTCCCGCCGGAAGAACTGCCGAAAGTGCGTCGAACTGGTCTAAGCCATCTCTTAACTTGCCTCTAACGGTCGAGGCGATATGGATTACATGCGAATACTTGAGGATTTCCTTATAGCCTTCGACGTGGACGGTGCCGTACTCGCTGACCTTGCCGATGTCGTTTCTTCCTAGGTCGACGAGCATGTTGTGCTCGCTGAGCTCTTTCTCGTCAGACAAGAGACCCGAAATCAACTCGTTGTCTTCGGCTTCCGTCTTGCCCCTCTTTCTCGTTCCTGCAATCGGGAAGGTGGAGACTGTGCCGTTCGATATTGAGACTATCGTCTCGGGCGAAGCACCCGCAATCTCGCAGTCGTCATATTTCATATAGAACATGTAGGGCGAAGGGTTGATTGTCCGGAGGACTCTGTAGGTATTGAGGAGACTTCCCTCAAACTCGGTTTCGAGGCGGTTCGAGATTACAGCCTGGAAGATGTCGCCCTCACGGATATACTCTTTGGTCTTTCTGACCATATCGCAATACTCGTCTTTTGAGAAGAGCGGCTTGAACTCGCCCTTGATTCCGGCGTATTCTTCGGAATAGGAGTACTCTTTTGTCAGAAGTGAGCAGAGCTGTTCCAATTCCACTACTCCCCTGTTGTAATTCTCCTCGAAATTGTCGGTCTTGATGTTGTTGATGACGATTATCTTCTGCCGGAGTCTGTCGAAACAGATGACTTTATCAAAGAGTAAGAGATCGAAATCGTAGAAGTTGCCGTCGTCTCTTAGATTAAGATTCAGTGTCGGCTCGGCGTATCTTATATAATTATATGAGAAATATCCGACGAAGCCGCCCGTGAACGGAGGTAGCCCCTCGACCTTCGGGCTCTTGTACTGTGATAGAATGTCGCGAAGCACCGAGTTGGGATTGCTCGTCTTCTGCTTAATCGTCACGTTCGAGATAATCTCGATGTCTTCTCCCTTGCCTCTGACCTCGAGTGCAGGGTCAAAACCGAGGTAGGAATATCTTCCCCACTTGTCGCCGCCCTCGACGCTCTCAAGAAGATAATATTTAACGCTCATTTTCTTCAGTATTTTCAGCGTCTGAATCGGCGTCCGAAGGTCGGAATAAATCTCCTCGGACAGCGGAACAACGCTCATTCCCTCGGCAAGCTTTTTCGCATTTTCATAATTGGGATTGGTCACAGAATCACTCCTATAAAACAAAATCGTCCTCAGTCTGTTTTTAAGACCAAGGACGAGAAATTTCTATTCCCGCGGTACCACCTTGATTTGCAGTTTTCATGGAAAACTGCACGCCTCTACGGAGTACAAACATACCCCTTGCGATTCACGCACGCATAACGTCATGGAATACTCGGACTCTTCCAAGCCCTTTGACCATGCCCTCGGCGGTCCATTTGACAAGCTGCAATTCTACGAGGCTCCCAGCCCTTTGGAAACCGTTAGGGTTCCAAATCGTCCCCGCTCTCTGTGAGCGCACACGCCCTGTCGGGCATTTGCTTGCCGTTATCTCCGCTTCATCGGTTTAAAGTGATTATCTACAGATTATTATACGCTACTGCGACGGATTTGTCAAGCGTTTTTTTGAAATTCAAAAAATTATTCCGTAATTTCAAATTCGTGCTCGGTTTCGAGCGCATTTTTCTTCTCGGCGCCTTGGGCATAGCGATTCACCGCCGTGCTCGACTTCTCTACGGGCTGGAGCGTTCCCGCACCGGCAACACAGCCGCCCGGGCACGCCATTCCCTCAAGGAGATAGCCGTTGTACTTGCCGGCTTTCGCCATCTGAAGAAGCTTGCGGCACTCCCGTAGTCCCTGAGCCGATTCGGTTTTGACCTCGCGGTCGGGGTCGAGCTCATGAATAACGTCGGTGACTGCCTTGATGACGCCGCCCGAAACCGCGAAGATTCTGCCGTCGGCAGTGCCTTCGTTCAGGGGCACTTCCTCGTCGGGGGTGATTTCGTCAAAGTTTATCTCCTTTGCCTCGAACATGCCCATCAGCTCCTCGAACGTGAGAACAAAATCGACGTCGCTTCGGATTGTCCTTCTCGACGCTTCAAGCTTCTTTGCGGCGCAGGGACCGATGAAGGCAATGCAGGCGTCGGGGTGCTCGCTCTTGACCATTCGGGCGGTCAGAACCATCGGCGTCAACGCCATCGAGATATATCCCGAAAACTCGGGGAAGAGCTTTTTCGCCATTACCGACCACGACGGACAGCAGGACGTTGCCATAAACGGCTGATTTGCGGGGACGTTCTCGACGAAGTCCTTTGCTTCATCTATAGCGCATAAATCCGCTCCGATTGCTACTTCCGTAACTCCCGCGAAGCCGAGCTTTTTCATCGCCGCAGTGAGCTTTTCGGGGGTTGCTTTCGGTCCAAACTGACCGACGAATGCGGGAGCGACTATCGCTATGACTTCTTTACCGGATTTGATAGCGTGGATAAGCTGGAAAATCTGACCTTTGTCGACGATTGCGCCGAACGGGCAATTCACGAGGCACATGCCGCAGGAAACGCACTTGTCATAGTCAATCTGCGCTCTTCCCTGCTCGTCCGAATGAATGGCGTCCATTCCGCATGCCGAAGCACATGGGCGCTCCATCTTGTTTATCGCACCATAGGGGCAGACGGATGCGCACTTGCCGCACTTGATGCACTTAGACTGGTCTATCACGGACTTGCCGTGGATAATCTCGATTGCATGCTTCGGGCAGACTTCCTTGCAGGGATGAGCAAGACAGCCCTGACAGCAGTCGGTGACGTGATAGTGTGACTCGGGGCAGGCATTGCAGGCGAACTTGATGATGTTTACAAGCGGCGGGTCGTAGTATTTTTCCGAAATCGCCGAGGCGTCGATTCCGTCGGCGACCGATTCGTGCTGATCTATCGGTCTCAGAGGCAGACCGATGGCGAGCCTGAGTCTTTCCTCAACTATGGCTCTCTCCAAAAATATCGATTCTCTGTAAACCGCTTCGCTTCCCGGGACGATTTTATAGGGGAGCTCCGTTATCTTTTCGGCGTAGTCCCCGCCCTCATATGCCAAACGTGCAACCTCGGTGAAGACCTTTCTGCGTATATCCGTAACCGAGTTGTATATTCCTCTCATAGCCATGATAATGACCCCTTTCTTTCATCTTTTCTTCCGAAGAAAGTATACCATATGTGGGCGAAAAGTTCAATATAAGATTTGTGCCAATTTTTAAAAAGAAAGAACCGCCGGTTGGAAGACAAGAATCTCGGAATAGATTTTCCGACAGGCTTGACTTGACACCGAAAAATAGCTATAATATCCGATAGAATATCTTTGCAAGGACTGATTTGATATGAAAAAGCCGCTTTTTATCGCCGTTGAGGGCTTGGACGGCTCAGGAAAAGGCACACAGATTAAAATGCTTGCCTCTCGGCTTGAATCCGAAGGCACTAAAATATATCTTACGAGCGAGCCGACGCAGTTCACGACCGGCGGGCTTATAAGAGACGCCTTGGCAGGACTGACGAAGAGAACTCCCGCCGAGCTTGCGGGGCTGTTTCTTTCCGACAGAATCGCCCACTGCCAGTCGCCAAATGTCGGCATCAAGTGCATGCTCGAGAGCGGCGTTACCGTCATCACCGACAGATATTATTATTCATCGTTTGCATATCAGGGCATGGACACGGATTTAGACTGGGTCATGAAAGCAAACCTCAACTGCCCCGATATAATAAAGCCCGATGTCTGCATCTTTTTGGACGTCCCGTCCGAAGTCTGCGACAGTAGGATCGAGAACGGCAGAGCTTCAAGAGAGATTTACGAGAAGCGGGAGACAATAGAACGGACAAGGCAGAAATATTTCGAAGTCTTCTCGAGGCTCTCCGACCACAATATAAAAATCGTAAACGCCGTTGGCGACCCCGAGGAAATCACAGACCGGGTTTACGAAGCAATCGCAAATGTATAACAAAAAAGCGCACCGGCTACTAACCGATGCGCTTTGATGTTTCTAAAGATTATTCGTACTCAACGACATTGACCCAAGAGAGAAGGAATTTCCTCTCTGCTTCGTTGCCCTTTACGGACTGGGAAGCGGCGACGATGGGCATCCACTTCTCGACGTACTGGCGGGCAGTGTTGGACTTCTTGCAGAAGAGATTGAGATACTTCTTTGCAAGAGGCATGTTGCCCTTGAGGCAGAAGAGAAGGTAGGTTCTTGCTACGTCTGCGGAAGCGTTGCCCTGAGTGGCGTGCGACCAGTCGAGGACATGCGGAACGCCGTCTTTGTCAATGATGATATTAGAGGGGTTGAAGTCGCCGTGACAGAGCTTGTCGTGGTTCGGCATCGACTCGAGGCGCATTCTGAGCTCGTAACGGGTTGTAGCGTCGATGTCAGCTTCGCCCATCTTGCGGTTCATCTTGTCCTTGAGCTTGTTGAGGCTCGGGCTCTTGAGGGAGTGCATCTTAATCTGCAAATCGACGAAGAGCTCAAGATACTCATCCATCTTCTCGGGGTGAGCGTCCATGAGGTCCTGAAGCGTTTCGCCCTCGATGAACTCGGAAACGATTGCCCACTGACCGTCCTGAGTGGTAACCTCGATTATCTCGGGAATGTCAAAGCCGGTCTCCTCTACTCTTGCCTGATTAAGAGCCTCGTTGAGGATATCAGCCTTGGAGTAGCCCTTCTCGAACATTTTGATACAACGGTCGCCGTCGCGGTAGATCGTTTTTGTCTTTCTTACGGAAATAACATTATCAAGATTCATTATCGTCACTCCTTCCTGTTAGTCAGCCTTCGGCATTGCTTTCTCTGTGAAAGTGCCGCCGTAGTATGCGTCAAGATAAATCTGCTTGAGTTCGCTGATGAGCGGATATCTCGGGTTAGCGCCGGTGCACTGATCGTCGAATGCGCACTCGGTCATCTCATCAAGAGTATCGAGGAACTTCTTCTCGTCAACGCCATACTCAGCGATGGTATCCTTGATTCCGACACGGTGCTTGAGCTCGTGAACGGCAGAGATGAGGTTTTCAAGCTTCTCCTCGTCCGTCTTTCCGCCGAGATTAAGAGCATCTGCGATTTCGGCATATCTGTGCAAAGCGTTCGGGTGGTCGTACTGCGAGAAGGTTCCCATCTTCTGGGGAGCTTCGCTCGCGTTGTATCTCATGACGTCCTCGATGACGAGAGCGTTTGCAACGCCGTGAGCGATGTGGTGATAAGCACCAAGCTTGTGTGCGAGCGAGTGGCTGATGCCGAGGAATGCGTTTGCGAACGCCATACCTGCCATAGTGGCGGCATTTGCCATCTTCTCACGGGCTTCCTCATCGGTAAGACCGTTGTCGTAAGCTCTGGGGAGATACTCGAATATGGTCTTCAAAGCGCCGATTGCGAGGCTGTCGGTATAGTCGGTCGCCATGACGGAGACATAAGCCTCGAGTGCATGGGTTACGGCATCGATGCCGGAAGCGGCAGTCAAGCCCTTCGGTGCGGTCATATGGAAGTCGATGTCGACGATTGCCATATTCGGCATGAGCTGATAATCGGCAAGAGGATACTTGATTCCTGTTGTCTCATCTGTGATGACTGCGAACGGAGTAACCTCGGAGCCGGTACCTGCGGAAGTAGGGACTGCGATGAAGTATGCCTTTTCACCCATCTTCGGGAAGGTGTAGACACGCTTGCGGATGTCGATGAATCTCATAGCCATGTCCATGAAGTCTGCATCCGGATGCTCATAGAGAACCCACATAATCTTGCCGGCGTCCATAGCGGAGCCGCCGCCGATTGCGATGATGCAGTCGGGCTGGAAGGAGGTCATTGCCGCGGCACCTGCCTTGGCGCTTGCGAGTGTCGGGTCGGGCTCGACATCGAAGAATGTGGTGTGAGCGATTCCGAGCTCATCAAGCTTGTCTGTGATGGACTTGGTAACGCCGCTGTGATAGAGGAACGAGTCGGTTACGATGAAGCAACGCTTCTTGCCCATGACATACTTGAGCTCGTCAAGAGCTACGGGCAGGCAGCCCTTCTTCGTGTAAACTTTCTCAGGTGCACGGAACCAAAGCATATTCTCTCTCCTCTCAGCAACTGTCTTGATATTGATAAGGTGCTTGACTCCAACGTTCTCGCTGACGCTGTTGCCGCCCCACGAGCCACAGCCCAAAGTGAGCGAAGGCGAAAGCTTGAAGTTGTAAAGGTCACCGATACCGCCGTGGGATGCGGGGGTGTTGACAAGGATTCTGCAGGTCTTCATTCTGGATGCGAACTTGTCAATCTTCTCGCGCTCGGTGACTGCGTCAAGATATACGGACGAAGTGTGTCCGAAGCCGCCGTCGGCGATGAGGTGCTCAGCCTTCGAGATGGCGTCGTCGAAGCTTTCGGCGTGATACATAGCGAGGACGGGAGAAAGCTTCTCGTGAGCGAACTCTTCGGAGATGTCGACAGACTCAACTTCACCGATAAGAATCTTGGTTCCCTCGGGAACGGAGATGCCGCAGATTTCGGCAATCTTCGGAGCCGGCTGTCCGACAATCTTTGCGTTGACGGAGCCGTTTATGATCATGGTCTTTCTGACCTTGTCCTTCTCCTCGTCGTTAAGGAAGTAGCAACCTCTGTAGGCGAATTCCTTCTTGACCTCATCATAGATGTCGTCAAGGACGATTGCGGACTGCTCGGAAGCGCAAATCATGCCGTTGTCGAAGGTCTTTGAATGGATAATCGAGCTTACCGCGAGCTTAATGTCGGCGGAGCTGTCGATGATTGCGGGGGTATTGCCGGCACCTACACCGAGTGCGGGCTTGCCGGAAGAATATGCCGACTTGACCATGCCCGGTCCGCCGGTTGCGAGGATGATGTCAGCCTCTTTCATGAGAAGGCTTGTCATTTCAAGGGTCGGGGTGTCAATCCAGTCGATGATGCCCTCGGGAGCTCCCGCCTTGACTGCGGCATCAAGGACGATTCTTGCCGCCTCGGCTGTGCACTTCTTAGCTCTCGGGTGAGGGCTAATGATGATTGCGTTTCTCGTCTTCAGGGAGATGAGGCACTTGAATATTGCTGTGGATGTCGGGTTGGTCGTGGGAATTACTGCCGCGACAACTCCGATAGGCTCGGCTATTTTCTTTGTGCCGTAAGCCTTGTCCTCCTCGATTACTCCACATGTTTTGGTGTTCTTGTAAGCATTGTAGATATGCTCTGCGGCGTAGTTGTTCTTGATAACCTTGTCCTCAACAACGCCCATCCCCGTCTCCTCGACAGCCATCTTAGCAAGCGGCAATCTTGCCTGATTTGCGGCGGTAGCGGCGGCGAGGAAAATCTTGTCAACCTGCTCCTGAGTGTAGGTTGCAAAAATCTCCTGAGCCTTTCTTACCTTCGCGATTGTTGCCTCAAGGGCTTCGACGGTTTCTACGGGAGTTCTTTCGGTTTTTGCCGATTTCACCATACATACCTCCTATTGTATTTTCGCAATCAGAGCTTCGCTCATCTTGCGGTAGAATTATATTTTTACGCCTATCATTATAGCAAACCGAAGCCGTTTTATCAAGCCGATTTGCCAAATTCCACGGTTTCAACAGTTTTTTCAAAAGAACGAACGACTTTTTGTACCCACGCGTTTTAAAGATAGACAAAATGCGAAAATTCGGCAACTCCACCTGTTTTTTCGACCGAATATGCGAACAGTCCAATCCGACAACCGACGAAGTGTCTTAAATCAAAAGTGGGATAAACCGCCTCGCCGAAATCCGTCCATTCTCCGTCACGAAGATACATAAACTGCACTTCGCTTTCATTAAGCGAGAACTTGCCCTTTACGCCGAGAGTGACCGTTTCGCCATCAAACGGGATTTTAGCGCAGGTTTTCTCCCTCGACTTCATGACGAGATATGTGCTCCCCTGCTCTTTCGTAAGACCGATTATGCCGTATTGATATTGGAGCATGGTGAGCCCTGCGGTGTCGCCGTCCTGAAGCCCACTTGCATCGAGAGTTACATGCTCCTCGCATTCGGGGTATTTTGCTCTTTGGGTGAGAGTGTTTCGGGCAAATTCGA
Organism: Oscillospiraceae bacterium; assembly: GCA_021201235.1. Lineage (GTDB taxonomy): Bacteria > Bacillota > Clostridia > Oscillospirales > Ruminococcaceae > Faeciplasma. The sequence continues at coordinate 56,932 of JAJQFI010000020.1, forward strand.
CACTGTTCGACAATTTCTCGGTGGTGATGGTGAATCTGCCACCGCCCGTCGACCAGTATTCCGGCTTTGGGTTGTGGTTGAACTCCCATGCGGGATTGAGCCTGGCGCTCGTGAAATCGTCGGAAACGAACAGCGGCGAATACTTATAATCGGGTCTTGTGGAGGTATTCTCGACGGTTTCCGACGGCGTATCGAAAACGGGGAAGCCATTCCCGTCGAAGTGCATGGGAACGAGATTCGGCATTCTGCCGGCGGCTCCCCTGTCGGCAAAGATAACGCCGAACCATCTGCCGTCGGGCGTGTCGACGATTCCGCCCTGAGCCACGCCTGTGGTGTCGGGAAGCTTATAGTCGATGACATCGCCGCCGACCCATTCGCCGTCCAAGCTATCCGCCATATAGGCGGCTTCAATCCGCCGCCATTCGTCTTTTGCGGCATGGATGAAGAAAGCGTAATACCTGCCGTCAATCTTATAGAGATGCGAGCCCTCATAGCCGAGGAAATCGCCGGGAGCGTCACGGATGACGATTTTGTCGAAGCCGCCCTCAAGAGGAGCGGACAGGTCTGGCTTGAGTTCGGTTACGCGGATATTCCTGTTTCCGTACATAATGTAAACCCTGCCGTCGTCGTCAAAGAGCACCGAGCAGTCGTGATAGAAGCCGTCGATATAGCTCTTAGCCCAAGGACCTTCTGGGTTCTCTGCGGTGAAACAGTAGGTCTTGCGGGTGTCGTTCGCTATGAAAATGACGTAGAATCTGCCGTCGTGGTACCGAAGGCTCGGTGCCCACATGCCGTTGGCATAGGCGTTTTCTTCGCCGTCAAGATTCTGGCAGGGCGTGTCCTCAAGAGTCTCATAGACATGCGAGCAGAACTCCCAGTTTATGAGGTCATAGGAACGAAGAATAGCCGCACCGGGCATATAGTACATGGTGGTGGAGCACATATAGTAGGTGTCGCCGACACGAATCACATCCGGGTCGGGCATGTCACAGTTGATTATGGGGTTGAATCCCCTGACCATAAAATCATCTCCAAATCAATAGGCGCATCGCAGAAAAGTCCGCAATGCGCCGTTGATAAATCTTGATTACAGCGAAACCTTAACTGCTATCGGGGTCTTGCCGGTGAGATTCTGGCTCAACTCGTCCGGCTGAGAGGTGCCGAAGTAAAGGGTTGTCTCGGCGTCCTTGTCGAGATATCTCTTGCCGTCGTTATCTACCACGGTGAGATTCTTAAGCGGAATGTCAAGGCTGACTGTCTTCGTCTCACCCTCGGCAACTCCGACCTTCTTGAAGGCGCAGAGTGCGTGATTCTTAACGGCATCCTTGGAGGTCGACTTGAAGTAAACCTGCAAAGCGTCAGAGCCGGAAACAGCGGAATTTGTAAGGGCAACCTCTGCATGGACTGCATCTTCGCCTATGGTGGTCTTCACATCAGTAACTTTGATATCCGAATAGGTCAAGCCGAAGCCGAAGGGATAGAGGACATTGTCTTTACTCAAATCCTCATAGCGATAGGTTCTGTCTCTCATGAGGTAATCGGTGAACTCGGGCATGCCGTCGGTGGTCTTGTAGAATGTGACGGGGAGTTTGCCGGAAGGCGAAACCTTACCAAATAGGATGTCCGCAACAGCCTTGCCGCCTTCTGATCCGGGATAGAACGCCTGCAGGAGTGCATTCGGTCTGTCGTCCTCAAGATTCAGGGATGAGCCGCTTGCAAGAACCACGATTGTGGGCTTGCCTGTTGACAGAACTGCTCTGACAAGATGTCTCTGGGATTCGGGGAGCCGAAGATCCTTCTTGTCGCCGGAGGCATAGGCGTTGCCGGCGTCTCCCTCTTCGCCCTCGAGGCTTTCGTCAAGTCCGACGCAGAGAACGACAACGTCGCTGTGCTCAGCTATAGCCTTTGCCTCGGCGATTCTGTCGTCCGGGAACGCCAGAACCTCGCATCTGTCCTTAATCATGTGGGAGCCCTCGGAGAAGAGAACTCTTCCCGGGAATGCGTCCTGAATTCCCATGAGTATTGTTTCGTATCTCGAAGCTGTGCCGTAGTAGTTGCCGCGGAGTGCGCCGATGTTCTGGGCGTTCGGTCCTATTACGCCGATGGTATTTATCTTGGAAGCATCGAGCGGGAGAATGCCGTCGTTCTTGAGAAGAACACATGCGGAATCCGCCGCACGCTTGCTGACCGCAAGGTGCTCCTTCGTCTCAACGTCCATATAGCCTAGGCTGTCATATTCGGTCTCGTCGAACATACCGAGACGGAATCTCGTTCTGAAAAGATGCTCGCAGGCGGTTGTGATTTCTTCCTCGGTGACCAGACCGTCCTGATATGCTTTGTAGAGATGAATATAGGTGTTGCCGCAGTTTACGTCACAGCCGTTCTTGAGCGCCAGAGCCGCCGATTTCTCATAGGTTTCGGTGACGTGGTGGTGCTGATGGAAGTCCTGTAACGCCCAGCAGTCGGAGGTGAAATAGCCGTCAAAGCCCCACTCTTCCAAAAGTGAGTGGAGATATTCGCTTCCACAGCAGGGTTCGCCGTTGGTTCTGTTATATGCGCCCATGACGCCCTCGACATCCGCCTCTTTTACGAGAGCTTCGAATGCGGGAAGATAGGTCTCTTCCAAGTCTTTCGGGTCTGCTATTGCGTTGAATTCATGTCTTAATTCTTCAGGTCCCGAATGGACGGCGAAATGCTTGGCGCATGCGGCGGCACGGAGATATTCCCCGTCGCCCTGAATGCCCTTGACGAATGCACAGCCAAGGCGGGACGTGAGATAGGGGTCCTCGCCGTAGGTCTCGTGACCTCTGCCCCAACGGGGGTCGCGGAAGATGTTGATATTGGGAGACCAGAGTGTCAAGCCCTTATAGATGTCGCGATCGCCCTGCTTCGAATACTCGTTATACTTGGCTCTTGTCTCGACCGAGATGACTTCGGCAATGTCACCGATAAGCTCTTCATCGAAGGAAGCCGCCATTCCGATTGCCTGCGGGAACATCGTTGCAACGCCGGCACGAGCCGTGCCGTGAAGACCCTCGCACCACCAGTTATAGGCGGGAATTCCGAGCCTTTCAACAGCCGGAGCGCCGAACTTGAGCTGTTCGCACTTTTCCCAGACCGTAAGCCTCGAGACGAGGTCATGAGCCCTTTCTTCGGGCGACTTTGTTTTGTCTTTATAAATATCCATAGTTGTCCTCCTGTTTTGTTCGCAGTAAAGTTGCTACAGATATTATACTGGATTTTGTATTGACTGTCAAGATTACGAGGCTCATATAATACTTGCGTTTTGGCTTATTTTGTGCTATTCTATTCTTAACAAGGAGGTCATCTCTATGAATAATACTACTGAAATAAAAAATGCCGCAGTCGTTGGGCTCGGCAACATGGGCGGGGCGATTCTCGGGGGAATCGTCTCGGGAGGAATCCTGCCGGTCGGAAATCTCAGAGGCGCCGACAAGGCGGACGTCTGCCGGGCTAAGGCTGAAAAACTCGGAGTAAAGGCTTATTCCGAGCCGAGCGAAGCCGTGAAGGATGCGGATCTGGTTATCCTTGCCGTGAAGCCGCAGTCGCTCGAGGCTCTTATGAGCGAAATCGGCGAAGTAAAGAAGTCGGCGGTCATCGTCTCAATTTTAGCGGGCAAGAAGATTGCAACGCTTGAGAGCTACTTCGGGGCTGATGCAAAGATTGTCCGTGTCATGCCGAACACCCCGGCTCTTGTAGGAGTCGGGATGAGCGGAATCTGCAGAAATGCTAACGTCTCGGACGAAGAGCTCGAAAAAGTCGTCGAGATTTTCTCATCCTTCGGGAAGGCTTCGGTCGTTGACGAGAGCCTTATGGACATCGTCACAGGCATCAGCGGCTCGGGTCCCGCATATGTTTACATGTTCATCGACGGGCTCATCAAGGCAGGAATCAAAGGCGGCATGGACGAGAAATCTGCCAAGATTTTTGCCGCCCAGACCGTAAAAGGCGCGGCAGAGATGGTGCTTGGGTCGGACATCTCCCCCGAACAGCTCAAAATAAACGTCTGCTCCCCCGGCGGCACCACCATAGAAGCGGTGAAGGTGCTGGAAGAGCAGAAATTCGAAGACATTATTATGCAGGCGGTCAAGGCTTGCGAAGAAAAGTCGAAATTGATGGGTCAGTCTGTATAAGCTACAGCCAGAACCTGCAAATCACATTTGACATTATCCCCATAGGCGGTGAATTCCACACGGTATTCGCCGCTTTCTTCGGCTTTATAGAGGATTCCGACCGACGGGCAGAGCCAGCCGCTCTCATCGTATTCGTTGAAGATTTCGGTGTTTACAAGCTCGCCGTTGAAATATACTTTCGCTTCGAGAGTGCCATATTCGCTTCCTGAAGAAGTAGGATACACCACATAGGCGTTGGTGCCGGTGAAGGTGAAGACGAGCGGGTCGTTCGACTCGTCATAGGTCTTTGTCCAGCCGTCCGAGTAGTGGAAGCCGGAGCTCTTGTTCTTCCACGAGCCCATGTCCTCGGGAGTGTAAACCGAGCGCTGAAGCATGTGGGCATTCTCATATGTGCAACCATACATAGCGTCGGGAATGGTGATGTCGGAAGCACTTCCGTCGAGGCGGTCGACCTCATCGAAGAAGTAGGCGATGAACTCGGCTACAACTGCATTACCATCGGCGTTCGGATGAGTATAATCGTCCGAGAATTCGCTCCACTCAAGAGCGCCGTTATCGAGCATATAGGTTATGCCGTCGGCATAGCTTATCATCGGCAGGTCATAGTACTCGCCGATTTCTTTTTTCCATTCCTGAGAGGTATAGCCCTCCTCCATTCTCGCGAACAGAAGAATTACCGCCGGCTGGGATTCACACTCGAGGCAGTCGCGGATAAGGCTCTCGAAGGCGTCGTAGTATTCATCACTGTTACTGTCATTGACGGCGAACTCGATGAATACGATATCCGGGTTGTAAGCCTCGACGTCGTCCTCGAATCTGAGGGCACCGAGTGTTGAGGGAGTGCCGCTTATTCCAGAGTTGTAGTAGTGAACGTTATCGCCGTTACCCTTGCCGAACTTCTCCTGAAAATAGGTAAACGAGCGATAGGCATAGCATGTCTCGAGCCCGTCGCCCTCGGTAATTGAGCCGCCGATATAGACGATATTGCAGTCCTCGCCGCTCTCGGCTTTCTCAATAGCCTGCTTGAGGCGGTAGGTATTGCCGGTCTGTGTCAGCGAGATTATTTTAGCGTTGTTGAGGTAATCCTCATAGGTTTCGGGATTTTCGATTGTTTCAAGAGCCACAGAGGTCTCCTTTCCGCAGGCGCTGAGGCACCCGCACAGCAAAACTGTCGCAAGAAGTATTGATATGATTTTCTTCATAATATAAGCCTTTCTAAGAAAAATGCGGCTACCGGATAAGCAGCCGCATTAAATTCTATATGTTCGTTGGATACTATCAGTTTATAATGGTCTTCTCGGTTTCCTTGTCGAACAGGTGGATTCTGTTGACGTCAAGAGCACAGGTGATAACATCCTGAGGTCTTGCGGTCGAGCGGTTGGAAACACGAGCGGTGAGGTTGATGCCCTCGCAGGTGAGGTAGAGGTAAGTCTCGGCACCCATCATTTCGGCTACGTTGACGGTTGCCTCGATGATACCGGTCTTGGCGGAGGAGATGAACATTTCCTCGTCGTGGATGCACTCGGGACGAACGCCGCAAATGATTTCCTTGTTGAGGTAAGGAGCCAAAGCTTCTTCGTTGACCTTAGCCTCGGGGAGCTCGATATAGAACTTTCTTCCTCTGGTTTCCTTGGTGTCCTCGGAGCCGAACTCGATGTTGTACTTGCCGTCAATCTTGACAAGCTTTGAGTCGATGAAGTTCATCTGAGGAGATCCGATGAATCCGGCAACGAAGAGGTTGCAAGGATAGCTGTAGAGGTTCTGAGGAGTGTCGACCTGCTGAATGAAGCCGTCCTTCATAACGACGATTCTGTCAGCCATGGTCATAGCCTCGGTCTGGTCATGGGTTACATAGATAAATGTGGTTCCGAGTCTCTTATGGAGAAGAGTGATCTCGGTTCTCATCTGAGCACGGAGCTTTGCATCGAGGTTGGAAAGAGGCTCGTCAAGAAGGAATACCTGAGGCTCACGAACGAGTGCACGTCCCAGAGCAACACGCTGTCTCTGACCACCGGACAAAGCCTTCGGCTTTCTGTCGAGGAGGTGGGAGATGTCGAGGATTCTTGCTGCTTCCTCAACCTTTCTTGCAATCTGATCCTTAGGAGTCTTGCGGAGCTTAAGTCCGAATGCCATGTTCTCGAAAACGGTCATATGAGGATAGAGAGCGTAGTTCTGGAATACCATCGCGATATCTCTGTCCTTAGGAGCGATATCATTAACAAGTCTGTTGCCGATATAAAGCTCGCCGTCAGTGATTTCTTCCAAACCTGCTATCATACGAAGGGTTGTGGATTTACCGCAGCCCGAAGGTCCTACAAAGATAATGAATTCCTTGTCCTTAACCTCGAGGCAGAAGTCGGATACCGCGACTACTCCGCCGGGGTACTTTTTGTAAATATGCTTTAGTGATAAGCTTGCCATCAAAAGGCCTCCTCGCCGAATTTTTAAAACTTGTCAATCCATAGCGATTGACTCCGTGATAATTATACTATATCGGGCCAATCTTTACAAGACGGCGTTTTCACCAAAGTTTACGGTGCGTTTTTATGCAAAATGACTATAGGGTTTGTAAAAGCTATTTAATCGTAGCATATCAGCCCTTTAATCTCATTATCTTCCAAAAGTCGTGCCTTTCCCTCGTCCAATTTGTCGTCCAGAATAACCCCTCCGATGGCGATTCTTTTGAGATATACAACGGTGTTTTCGGTCGCCGCAAACATCCTCTTTATCTGGTGGAACTTGCCCTCGTGAAGCGTGACAAAGCACTCTTTGGGACTCAGTATTTCGAGCTCTGCGGGGAGGCATTTTTCATCATTATCAATAGTCATGCCGGATTTGAAAAGCTCCGTAACGCCAGATTCTACGTCGTTTTCGAGCCTGACAAAATACTTCTTCGGGACGTGGCTCGAGGGGCTGAGCATGCGATGCGCAAGCTCGCCGTCATCGGTTAAGAGCACGAAGCCGACGCTATCCTTGTCCAGTCTTCCCGCCGGAAAAAGCCCCGGTCGCCGAAGCTGGGGCGGCAGAAGCTCCATAACGGTCGGCGTGATTTTGTCCCTGACGGCGCAGACCACACCCGACGGCTTGTTGAGCATTATGTACAGATGCTCACGGTAAACAATCCTCTCCCCCGAGATGGCAACAACCGCTTTTTCGGTGTCGAGCTTATAATCATAATGCTTTTCCGTCACGCCATCGACAGTCACCAAGCCCTTCTTCAGGAGCTCCTTCGCGTCGTTGCGGGAGACCTCGGGCATCTGTCCCGATATGAACTTGTCGAGGCGCATCAGCGGCATTTTCGTTTCCTCATTTCAATAATATCTCGGCGATTTTTGACATATCCGGTTCCATCAGCACATGGTCGGCTTCGGGAATCGGCTCGTCGGGCGAAATCTCTGATTTTATGTACAAAGTATGAAGTCCCGCCGACTTGGCTCCTGCAATATCACAAGTCCCGTCGTTTCCTATCATAATTGCAGTGCTGACATCAATATCATGCTTCACTATAAGCTTGTTATAAAACTCAATATCCGGCTTCTTGCAGTTATGATCGGACGAGATGAAGATGTCGTCGAACGAAAACCAGATGCCCAAGTATTTCAGCTCATACTCGGTAAAGATTCGCTGAGCGTTCGAGAGAAGATAGACTTTTCTGCCGTTCTTGCGAAGTCTCTCGAGCATATCCTTGGCGCCGTCGTAGAGCCTTAAGTGCTCTATCGAAAGAATCCTGAAAAACTGTCCCGTATGGATTGCGAGAGCGTCATCGGCAGGGGCGCCTCTTCTCTCGAACAGCTCTTTGAAGACTTGCTCTATCCTGATTTCGCGGAACTCGGTTTCAAGCTCCGAAACTGTCCGAAAATAGCCGATTCTGAGCTCTTCGGGAGTGTAAACAGCTCCTTGAAAGCTATAAAATAGCGCAAGCTTCTCCCAAAGCTCCGGTTTGGTCTCGTCGGTGCGGATATCGCAGAGAGTCCCATAGAAGTCGAATATGCAGGTTTTATACATCTTTCATCACCATTTATGTTGTGGTTTTAACGAGCCCCTGCATGAAGCCGCCGAGCTCGGTACAGCAGACGTCGCCGGCAATGAGAACTCCGTCACAAATCATCAGATTGACGACGATGTTGTCCTCTTCGCCGTAGTTATAGATTTCGTAAGTGTAAATTTCAACGGCACAGCCCTTGTAATCGCTCAGGTCGAGTCCCTGTTCTAGTTGCAGGTCGTTATACTGGTTGTAAACGTCGTTCCAGTCCTCGGGGATTATGACGCTTCGGACATCTATTGCCGATTCGGACGTCTCCCAACCCAATTCGTGCAAAAATTCGAGCTGTGACGCCTCGTCGGGAAGAGAAATCGTCTTCGAGCCGCCATAGAATCTGTTGAAGAGAAACACCGCCACGAACACCAAAAGCAGTGCCATGAGAATATAACCGAGTATCTGCACTATCTTTTTAACCTTCACCGTCTTAACAAACATACTTAACCCTCCGAAAAGTTGTCTTTTGGTGAAGTATATTCATGTCCGGATGAGATTAGAAGTTATCAGTGCGCAAATTGGCTGTTATAAAGCTCGTAATAGAAGCCGTGTTTTGCAAGGAGTTCTTCGTGCTTGCCCTGCTCGATGATGTGACCGTCCTTCATGACGAGGATTAAATCGGCACTCATAATGGTCGAAAGTCTGTGTGCGACTATGAACGTTGTCTTGCCCTGCATCAGCTTTTCAAACGAGCGCTGAACCCGGAACTCGGTCTTCGTATCTATCGAGGAGGTCGCCTCGTCCAAAATCAGCATCGGGGGCTTTGTGAGCATTACTCTTGTTATGCAGAGAAGCTGTTTCTGTCCTGCCGAAAGGTTTCCGCCCTCCTCGCCGATGGGGGTGTCATAGCCCTGCGGAAGACGCCTGATGAAGCTGTCGACGTGGGTGGTCTTGGCGGCGGCAATCATCTCTTCGTCCGAAGAATCCGGCTTGCCGATTTTCAGATTATCCCGGATTGTTCCGGATTTAAGCCATGTGTCCTGCAAGACCATGCCATAATTTTCGCGGAGGCTGTGACGGGTGATGTCGCGGATGTCGTTCCCTTCAACTGAAATTGTGCCGCCGTCGACGTCGTAAAAACGCATGAGAAGGTTTATAAGGGTCGTCTTGCCGCAACCGGTAGGACCGACAATAGCGATTCTCTGACCGGCTTTGACATTAAGATTGAAGTTTTCTATCAGGCTTGTATCGGGATTATATGAGAATGACACATCCTTGAGCTCGATGTTTCCCTTTACTTCGGAGAGCTCCGGGAGTCCCTCGTCGGAAGGCTGAGGCTCGGCTTCGATGAGCTCGAAAATTCTGGCGGCACAGGCGATTGCGTTCTGGAGCTCGGTTATAACGCCGCTGATTTCGTTGAACGGCTTGGTGTACTGGTTGGCGTAGCTAAGAATACATGTAAGCCCACCGACCGTGACCGTCCCGGCGACTACGGAAAGAGCGCCGGCAAGTCCCACAGCCGCATAAACAACGGCATTCACGAATCTTGTCGAGGGGTTGACGAGCGACGAATAGAAGATAGCCTTTGATGAGGTTTCCGTCAGGTCGTCGTTTATCTTCTTGAAGCGGTCGTGGCTTCGCTCGGTGTAATTGTACGCCTTGACCGTCTTCGCACCGCCGACCATCTCGTCGATGAGTGCGGTCTGGGCGCCTCGGATTTCCGACTGCTTCTTGAAGAGGTTATAGGTCGACTGCGCCAGGAATTTCGCAACAAAGAGCGACATTGGCGTCAGAACAACCGCAATCAGGGTTATCTTCCAGCTGATTGAGAGCATGAAGAGAAGCGTGCAGATGATGGTGGCAATGCCGGTGAAGAACTGCGAGAAGCCGAGGAGCAAACCGTCCGCCAACTGGTCGACATCGGAGATGACTCTTGAGACCAAATCACCGTGCGGGTGGGAATCAATATACTTAAGCGGCAGATTCTCAATCTTCAGGAATGCTTTTTCTCTTAAATCTCTGACTGTTTCGTAGGTGATGCGGTTGTTGATGACGTTCATCAACCACTGTAACAGCGCTGCCACGAGCGCGATTATTGCGGCTTTCACGAGGAAGCTCACGACCATTCCGAGATCCACGCCGTTTTCGGTGATATAGTCAATCGCATCGCCGAAGAGAATCGGGACATAGAGCGTCAGGACCACCGAAACCGCCGCCAAAATAATTGACAGAACAAGAAGCACGCTGTATTTCTTTATGAATGTGAGAAGCTTCTTTAAAGTCCGGGAAGCCGGCTCGGTTGATTGCACTTTTGAATTGTTACTCATGATTCTGGCTCCCCTTTCTTAAGAATTTTTAATCTGTGACTGATAGAGCTCGAGGTACTCGGGACAGCTTTCAAGAAGCTCCTCGTGAGTGCCGATTCCCACTGCCACGCCGTCCTCGAGCATAAGAACCCTGTCCGAGTGCATGACGGTCGAAACCCTCTGCGAGACGGTCAATACTGTCGGGTGATAGTCGAGGTTGGAGATTGACTTTCTGAGAGCCGCATCGGTCGCAAAGTCGAGTGCCGACGAGCTGTCGTCAAGGATGAGAACCTTCGGCTTCTTGACAAGAGCCCGGGCGATTGTGAGGCGCTGAATCTGTCCGCCGGAAAGGTTCTTGCCGCCCTGCTCAATCATGCTGTCAAGCCCCTCGGGCTTTGCATCGACGACGTTTTCGGCCTGAGACTCTTTGATTGCTTCCATGATTTCGCTATCTGTAGCGTTTTCATCGCCGAATTTTATATTATCCCGAATCGTTCCCGAGAAGAGGGATGAGCGTTGCATGACGACGGCGACGTTATCCCGAAGCGCTTCTTCGTTCCAGTCTCTTACGTCCACTCCGCCGACCTTTACATAGCCCTCGGTGGCGTCATAGAACCTCGGGACAAGGCTTACAAGAGTGGTCTTGCCGCTACCTGTCGAGCCGATGATGCCGATTTTCTCGCCGTTTTTGACCTTGATATTGATATTCTCGAGCGAATCGGCGGCGGCACCCGAATACCTGAAGGACACGTCGCTGAGCTCGACCGCATATTCGTTGTCGGATGATTTTTCGCCGGTGTAGCTTCCGCTCTCCATCGACGGCTGAATCTCAAAGACCTCTTCAACTCTGCGGGCACACGCAAGGCTCTTGGTGACGCTGATTATGAGGTTTGCGAGCTTGACGAGCTCCACAAGAATCTGCGACATGTAGTTATAAAGCGCGATTACAAGACCTTGGGTCAGAACTCCCGTACTGACCTTGACGGCTCCCGTATAGATGAGCACAACGATTCCGATATTTACGATGGCATAGGTCATGGGGTTCATAACGGATGAAATCCTGCCGACAAATTTCTGGGCTTTGGCGAGGGAGTTGTTCTTCTCGTTAAAGTCCTCGGTCTCCTCCTCTTCCATGCAGAACGTCCGGACGACTCTTGCGCCGGTCAGGTTTTCTTTGGTTCTCAGGAGTACGGCGTCAAGCTTCTTCTGGACGGCTGTATAAAGCGGGATTGTGCCGAGCATGATTCCGAAAACGACAACCGACAGAATCGGGATTACCGCAACGAAGATGAGCGCCGCCTGTGCGTCGATTCTGAACGCCATTACCGTCGCGCCGATGACGACAACCGGCGAGCGCACGAGAAGCCTGAGAGTCAGGTTGACGCCCGTCTGAATCTGGTTAAGGTCGCTCGTGAGGCGGGTTATGAGGGTCGAAGTGCCGAGCTTGTCAATCTCGGTGAACGAGAGTGACTGGATATGGTCGAAGAGAGCCTGTCTTACGGCACCAGTGAAGCCAACCGAAGCTTTCGCTGAGAAATACTGCGCCGTCAGGGTGCTTGCAAGTCCGCAGGCTCCGAACAGGACGAGTATTCCGCACATCTTGTAGATATACGGCTTGTCCCCCGCCGGAATTCCCACGTCGATGATGTCCGCCACGACGAGCGGCACCATAAGCTCGAATATTACCTCGATAATTTTGAAAAGCGGCGCACACACCGCCTGTAATCTGTAGCCCTTGAAATATTTCAGAAGCTTCCGCATAAAATCCTCCGATAACGAATGCCGCCCGAGAACGAACGGCATTTATTTTTTTGTTATCAGCTCTGTTTATTCAACGCTGATGATGTAGTAGTAGACCGGCTGACCGCCGTTTATGACGTTGATGTCAAGGCGTGAGCCGAACTTTTCTTCAAGCTTGGCACGAAGAGCATCAGCTTCCGATTCCTTGACGTCCTTACCGTAGATTACGGAGATAAACTCGCTGTCCTGTCTTATGAGACGCTTTGTGAGGCGATATGCCGCCTTTACGGCATCCTTTTCGACAAGTGAGAGCTTGCCGTTATCCATGGCGAGGATTTCGCCCTCGTGAATCTCGACGCCGTCGAATTCGCTGTCTCTTGCGGCGAATGTAACCTGCCCCGTCTGGACACGTTCGAAAGCCTTGGTCATCTCGGTGCTGTTGGTGTTATAATCAGCGGTCGGGTCGAACGCAAGAAGTGCCGAAAGACCCTGCGGAATTGTCCGTGTCTGGAGGACGCAGACCTTTCTGTCCGCAAGCTTTACAGCCTGCTCCGCCGCCATGATGATGTTCTTGTTATTCGGAAGAACGAAGACGGTTCTTGCGGGGGTCGACTGGATTGCCGCAAGGATATCCTCGGTTGAAGGGTTCATTGTCTGACCGCCACGGACTATGCAGTCGGCACCGGCATCCTTGAACATTGCCCCGATTCCCTCGCCTGTTGCGACGGCTACGAAGCCATAGTCCTTCTCGGGAGGAACGGACTTATATACTTTATTCGAGCTCGAGACGGTGACCTTCTTCTTGTCGTCCTTCTTTGCCTCGTGCTGATAGCGCATGTTCTCAATCTTTGGCAGGTTCATCGAGCCGAATTCAAGACCCTTTTCAATCGCAAGTCCCGGGTTATTGGTGTGGACATGAACCTTGATGATTTCGTCGTCCTCGACAACCACAACGCAGTCGCCGATGGATTCGAGATAGGCTCTGAGCTTAAGGGCACTGCCCTCGGTCTTCGAGTCCTTTTTGACTATGTATTCGGTGCAATAGGTATAGTGAATTTCATCCTCAAAGCTTCCGACCACGGACGCATAGGTCTCGATGGTGACAGCCTCAACCTGCTTCTTCTGGGTTTCGTCTTGAACGATTCCCTCGCCCTTGAATACCTGAAGCATGGCTCTGAAAATCATGCAGAGCCCCTTGCCGCCGGCGTCTACTACTCCTGCCTTCTTGAGGGTTGGGAGCAAATCGGGGGTGGTGTCGAGGACTCTTTCAGCCTCGACGCAAACCTGCTCCCAGTAGGAAACCAAGTCTGTCTCAGTGCCTGCCAATTCTCTTGCCTTTACGGAAGCAAGTCTTGCGACCGTCAGGATAGTTCCCTCGGTCGGCTTCATGACCGCCTTATAGGCTCTCTCAACACCCTTCTCGAGCGACTGTGTCATGAGCTCAATGTCGGCGGTCTCCTGCCCCGCAAGAGCCTTGTCGAAGCCCTTGAAGAGAAGCGAGGTTATAACGCCCGAATTTCCACGAGCACCACGAAGGAGTCCCGAAGCCATCACTTTTGCAACCTGTGCGACCGTTACGTCGTCTGCCATAAGCTCAAGCTCTTTTTTGGCGTTTGAAAGTGTCATCGACATATTGGTGCCGGTGTCGCCGTCGGGGACGGGGAAGACGTTCAGCTCGTCAATGGATTTCTTGTTGTTTGAAATGCAGTTTGAGGCGCTTATGAATGCGTCCCTCAGCATACTTCCTGCTATCATCGTTCAGTACCTACCTCTTATTCGTAATAACGAGCCATTTCATGACTCCATACCGTCAACATAGACGTTAATTTTCTTTACCTCGATGCCCGTTTCGCTTTCGACGACATAACGGACTTTATTGACAATGCTGTCGACTATTGCGTTTACGTTGATACCATATGTCACGCAGATGTGAAGGTCTATCGACATTTTGTTCTGGTTCTCTTTGTCTTTTCTTGCGGGAGTGTAGATGCGGACGCCGTTGTCGATTCCGCCGACACCAAGAAGATTGGTCTTGACTCCCTGCTTCGCTCCGACGGGGCTCATTCTTACAACGCCGAAGCAGCTTGTTGCGGCGTGACCGATAAGCGAGGTGAGATATGAATCGGTTATCGCTATCGTCCCCAAGTGATTCTCAATTTTTATCATTAAAAAGTACCATCCCTTTCGTCAGGATTTTTCGAAAGCCCGGGGATTTTCCCCAAAGCCGCATTTACTCATTATATAAAGCTATGATATCACATTCCGAGGATGATTTCAAGAGTATTTCGCTCGAAATTTCGCCGCCTGATAAAAATAACGGCACTTTCGCAACACCTTCGTCCGAATAAATCCCATTATATAGATCGATAAGCCCGACTTTAACGTCCGCAACAGTGAGGATTCCCGTAATCTCATCCGACGGGATTTCAAAAAGCTTTCCCGGCGAGCCCTCGCAGAATACTACGGCGGTTCCCATATAAATATCGGGGCTGTGCCAGAGATAATCGAGATACGGCACTATATTTTCCGTTCCGGAAAATGCTATAAGCTCTGTGTCGCCTAAAAATACCTCTTTTCCGGTTTCGAGTGCAAGCTTTTCCTCGGCTTCGGGGAGATTGTCGCAGGCATAAGTGTAGACTTCAATCTCGTTTTCGGGCGAGAAAGCCTGATAGGTGACAGTGTTTTCGCCGATTCCTATGGCGGTGACTACAAGCCTTTTCTGAACATCCGAGCTCTCACAGCCGGTGAGAAGCAGTAGCACCGCAATCATTGCAACGAGTTTACGCATCTTCTGATTCCCCTTTCCGCAAGTAGTATCGTCGGCAAGAGCACGCCGAGCAGTAATATCCCCGCTGTTTTGATTATCAGAGCGACTTCGCCGTTAAAATCCAGCTCAAAATCATACGCCAATATTGCGGCGACGGCTGTAATCAGCATAGCCGAAAGCTCCCCTGCCGTACGCTTTTTGTCCTTCAAGCCGTCCGAGGCGATGAAGAGATAGATGCCGCAGACGAGGGCGGCATTCATGCACCAGACGAACATGTTGACGGCATCGAAGCTTTGGACGAAGACGGTTCTGGCGTATGCCCCGAGCGCCAGCAAAGGATAGCCGAGAATATCGGCAAACTTTCCGAGGACAAGTATAATCAGCAGTGCAAGCACCTCGAGCATCAGAAGTTTGAAGCCGAGATACCCCGCCGCCGCTTTCTTTGCGCCGTCCTTCGAGTCGTTCAGGTGGTGGCCTAAGATTACAAGCATCGGAAGCCACCAGCTCGAGGACAGGTCCCGGACGGCATAATCAAGGATTGCCGGGAAGTCGTTGCCCGTTATCGGGGTAAGATTGGAAGTATTGAAAGTCCCCTCACTGACCGCCGCCATCGAGACGAAAAGCGATATGAAAATCCAGAAGACAACCGTCCCCGCCCGGGCAAGGGCTTCTATTCCGAGATGTGCGCAGTATGCGGCGGCAAGCGAAAGTATCACAATAACGGCAATTGGGCTGATGACACGTCGAAACTCACTGTGCATGAACTCGGCTATATACTTGATTGTGCCGGTGGCGATATAGATAAAGTAGAGGCTGTAGAGTGCCCGCAAAAGCGCATAAATCCACCTGTATCCGCCGGAAAGCTCACGGACAATGTCAACCCCGCCGTCGATAAGAATCAAGGCGGGAAGCGCAAGTGCGGCTTCGATGAGGGTTGTGACAACGAGAGTCGGAAGCATGAAGGTGCCGACCGAGAAATCCGCCGAGTGGAAGACCATTGTGTGCATGATTCTGGCGAGGATAAGGAGGATAAACATCTGCCCCGTGCTTATCTTTGCTGAGATTTTCTCGTTCATGATTTCCTCCCCGAGCCGTTAAGGCTTTCGACCGTGACTTTTCGCCTCTGCATTTTCTTATAGCCGACCCGCCACAAGAGGTCTCTCGTTGCTTTCATCGTGAACGGTGCCGCAGGCGAAAGATACGGGACATTGAGGCAGTCGCTCGCCGAGGCGTTCACGAGCACCAAAAGGCAGAACACCGCCATCCCGAAGAAGCCCCAGAGCCCTCCCGCAAGGATGCCGATAAACCGCAGGACTGTCAGTTGCGGATTCAGGTTCGGGAGGACGAACGAGCAGGTTGCGGTGATGCCGATTATGATTAGTAACGGCGAGGAGATCAGCCCGCTTGTGACGGCGGCGTCGCCGATTACGAGCCCGCCGACAATCGAGACGGCACCGCCGACAGCCTTCGGGAGCCGAAGTCCCGCCTCGCGCATTATCTCGAACAGCACGACGACTATCACCATCTCGAGCATCAGTGGGAAAGGCGTATCCTCCTCAGAAGTGATTAAGTTCGTCATGATGGTCTTAGCGAGAATTTCGGGGTGATGGATGGTTGCGGCAAGGTAGATTCCCGGGAGAAATCCCGCCGCTAAGAACGAAAGATACCGGAGGAGCCTCTGGAGAAATGCGAAATAAGGCTTTTTCTCGTAGTCGTCGACCGCCTGGAAGTTCTCCATGAAGAGTGCCGGGCAGACGACAGCAAACGGCACGCCGTCGATGAGAACGGCGATTCTGCCCTCGTTGATTTTCGCCGCCAGGGTGTCGGGGCGCTCGGTCGTCGAGCATTCCGAAAAGAAGGAGCCAGAACTGCCCGACAAAAACGGCTCGAGGCAACCTGTCCCCGAGATGACATCAAGCCTGATTTCGCCGAGTCTGGACTTAACCTCTTCGACAAGGTTATCAGGAGCCTTGCCCGAGATATAGACGATTGCGAGCTCGGTTTGGCTGATTTTTCCCGCCTTAAGTGTCTCGAAGCGAAGAAGCGGGCTCTTAAGACGTCTTCTGATAAGCAACATGCTGGTCTTCAAGTTATCCGAAAGGGCTTCCATACTGCCCTTGATGTTGTTCTTGGTTGCGGGCTCGGAGATGCTTCGGGTCTTGAAGCCCTGCGCACCGATTGCCGCTCCCCTTTTCTCGCCGTTAATGAGAACGACCGCAAAGCCGGAGCAAAGGCGTTCGGAAACGTCGGAATAGCTCCGAATCGGCTTGCTCTCGGTCGAGAACAAGCCCTTACGCATGAGATAATCATAGATATCCGACGGTTGGGCAAGAAGCTTCTTGAAATCCATCAGCGGCGAGAAGAGCATCTTTGAGAGGTCGGATGAACTCGTCATCCCCTCGAGCGTCAGGACGGCGCACTTTATCCCCGAAGCTTCAAATCTGACTATGTTCAGGTCGTCCGAATCGCCGAAAAGCTCCCGTATTCTTGCGAGCGAGCGCTCGAGCACTGGCGACAGCCTTTCGTTCAGGCTTAAATTCACAATAATCACCCTTTCTTTTCGGGTTAGTTTTTGCAGAAAGCACGGGGATATTCGGAAGTGTTCCGGCAAAAATAGGTTCAGAAACATTGAAAGGATAAAATCATGCTCATAGTTTTCATAAGAGGAATTATAGTCTATTTTCTCGTCATCTTCGCCACCCGGGTTATGGGGAAAAGACAGCTTGGCGAGCTCTCGCCGTCGGAGCTCGTCATCACGATATTAATCTCGAACATAGCCACCCTTGCGATGGAGGACCCCGAGGCTTCGCTCATAACGGGAGTTGTGCCTATCTTAACTCTCGTCTGCCTCGACATCTTAGCGTCGTTTGCGGCTCTAAAGTCAAGAAAGCTCCGGCATGTCATATCGGGGCGACCGAAGGTTATCATCTCGAACGGCAAGCTCGACCAAGCGGTGATGAAAGAATTAAGATTCATGGTCGACGATGTCTGCTCGGCGCTTCGGAACAGCGGGGTTTTCGACATTGACGAAGTCCAGTATGCAGTCGTCGAGACGACGGGGACGATAAGCGTGCTCCTGAAGGCTCAGAACAGACCCGTAACGCCCGAAACGCTTACCACTCCCGAAACGACGAGCGACCCGCCGCAGATTCTTATATCCGATGGGGACATCATCGCAAGCGGCATGAACGGGGCGGGCTTGGACGAAAAAGCCCTCCGCAAAGAGCTCAAGCGAAAGCACCTTGAGCCGTCGGAGGTTCTTCTTTGCATGATGCGACCGGACAACACACTCTATATAATTCCGAAGGAGAAGTGAGCACGATATGAAACGAATTCTCATAAGCATAGTCATAATTGCCGCCATTATCGCGGCGGGGTGCTTCGCCATTGCGGGCATCGAAGCGGAAAACACGAAAATTTACGGGAAGATTGAAAAAGTGCTGAGTTCAAGCACCGAGGAAGAAGCCGAAGAAGCGGTTTCAGACCTCGAAGAGGCGTTCCGGGAATATTCGAAACGGCTATCCTGTGTTGTGGATGAAGATATTTTGGAAGAGATGGAGGGTGCGGTCTACATGCTCCGACCGATGCTTGAATCAAGTTCGGACGAATTCACGGCACAGTGCGAGCTTCTTCGGTCTTATGCAAAAAGAATTCTTGACCGTGAAATTCCGACGCTCGGGAGAATACTTTAAACTGGAAAAACAGGCTTAAATTTCGGATTTTTTTGTTGCAAAAGGCGCGAAAATATGCTATAATATTTGTAATATAAATTGCAATCCACAAACGACCTATGCTATGGAAGGAGAGACTTGCATGAATTGCCCGTTCTGCGGTTATGATGACACCAAGGTTATTGATTCGCGCCCGAGCGACGAGAAGATTCGCCGCCGCAGGGAGTGTTCCCAATGCGGCAGGAGGTTTACGACCTATGAGGTTGTCGAGAAGCCGGTTCTGATGGTCATCAAAAAGGACGGCAGTTACGAGCCGTTCATCCGCGAAAAGGTCATCGTCGGCATCACCTCCGCCACCAAGAAGCGCGCCGTCAGCCCCGAAACCATCGAGCACATCGTCGACGACATCGAGAATCGCCTTGCGAACGAGATGAGGACCGAAATCACCACCGCCGAAATCGGCGACAGCGTCCTAAGTGCCCTCAAGGACATCGACCTTGTGGCATACGTCCGCTTTGCGTCCATCTATAAAGAGTTCGACGACCCGGAAAGCTTTATCAAAGTCATCACCGAGCTCAGCGAAGGATAAACATTTCCCGCAGGATTTCTGCGGGATTTTTTGTTATTATACTTGACAGCGCTATAGCGTTTCGTTATAATATCAGTAGAAGCTTTTTAGGAATGCTTCTTAAAAATGAATTTACATTGAAAGGATGATTTTGAATGAAATATGTATGCACAGTTTGCGGATATGTTTATGATGAGGAACTCGGGGACCCCGACAACGGAATAGCTCCCGGCACAAAGTTTGAAGATTTGCCCGAGGATTTCACCTGCCCTCTTTGCGGAGTCGGCAAGGATATGTTTGAGGAAGAATAATCTATGTATTGCATAAGAAATGTAACCCCCGACCTTCTCTGGGTCGGCGGGGATGACAGACGGCTCGCCATGTTCGAGGGCGTCTATTCGGTGCCAGACGGAGTTTCTTATAATTCATACTTACTGCTTGATGAGAAAACTGTGCTCTTCGACACCGTCGACCATGCTGTCGAGAAGGTGTTCCTCGAGAATGTCGAGCATGGGCTCGGCGAAAGAAGCCTCGATTATCTCGTGATTCACCATATGGAGCCCGACCATTCGGCAACCATGAAGGCGATTCTTGCGATTTATCCCGACGTCACCGTCGTCTGCAACAAGAAGATTCAGGGAATGATAAACCAGTTCTTCGGCGAGAACGTCGTGAAGAACTATCACCTTGTCGGCGAGGGAGACACCCTCGAGACCGGTAAGCACAAGCTCACTTTCCTGATGGCTCCGATGGTTCACTGGCCTGAGGTCATGGTGAGCTACGACTCGACCGACAAGATTCTCTTCTCGGCGGATGCCTTCGGCACCTTCGGGGCACTGAACGGCGCACTCTTTGCGGACGAAGTCGACTTCTTCGGGGATTATCTCGGAGAGGCGAGAAGATATTACACGAATATCGTCGGCAAGTACGGCACGCAGGTGCAGGCGCTTCTCAGGAAAGCTACAACAGTGGAAATCGAAATGATTTGCCCGCTCCATGGCTTCGTCTGGAGAAGAAATATCGGCGACTATACTGAAAAGTACCGTCAATGGTCAAGCTATGAGCCGGAGGTCACGGGCGTTATGATTGCCTATGCTTCCGTCTATGGTAACACCGAGAATGCGGCGAATATCCTCGCCTGCAAGCTCCGCGAAAAGGGCATAAAGACCAAGGTCTTTGACGTTTCCGTCACGGCTTCATCGGAAATCGTTGCGGCGTCGTTTGAATACAGCCACCTTGTTTTCGCTTCGACCACCTACAACGCCGGAATTTTCATCAGCATGGACGAGCTTCTTCGGGACATCGCTTCCCACAACCTTCAGAACCGCACGGTTGCCTTCATCGAAAACGGCTCATGGGCGGCGACCAGCGGCAAGCTGATGCGTGAAATCATCGGCGGGCTCAAGAACATGAATATCCTCGAGAGCACCGTGTCGATTAAATCTTCCCTCAAGGAGAGCCAGCTCGCGGAGATTGACGCTCTGGCGGATGCCATTGCGGAGACGATTCCAATGGCGCTTTAACCCCTCCTGAAATTAAAAGAAAAGCCCGCAGGCTAATTCAGCTTGTGGGCTTGTTTTTTCTGAGCTCCCGGAAGAATCTGCTCAGTATCTCAGAGCACTCATCTTTTAGCACTCCCGAAATCACTTCGGGCTTGTGGTTGTAGGGAAGGTCGAAGAGGTTGATGACAGAACTTAGAGACCCGGCTTTCGGGTCACTGGCGCCGTAGACGACTCTTGGGAGCCTTGAATTTATGATAGCTCCGGCGCACATCGGACAGGGCTCGAGGGTCACATACATCGTGCAACCGATGAACCGCCAGCCGCCGAGGGCTTTGCTTGCCGCATCAATCGCCATTATCTCGGCGTGGGCAAGAGGCGATTTTGCCGACTCGCGGAGGTTATAGCCCTCCCCCACTATCTCGCCGGTTGAGTCTTTCACGATGACTGCGCCGACGGGAGTCTCGCCCAAAGAATACGCCCTTTCGGCTAACTTAAGGGCGCAATTCATGTAGTATTCATGTGTCATCAGGGCTGAGCCTCCTTCAGGGCTTCTTTGATTGCGGAAAGCATGAACTTTATAAATTCAGTGGATTCACACTCAAGGTTCGAGATGTTAATCGCCTCGTAATATTCCGCTTGCCTGTCGTGGACAACCGATTCGACCGGAAGCCATGCAAAAAGCGGATTGTATTTCGACAGAATCAGCGTGTGCCACAACCGTCCGATTCTGCCGTTGCCGTCAAGGAACGGATGGATGAGCTCGAGCTCATAATGCACAACGCACCCTAAAATAATCGGGTCTATATCGGAGCTTTCAGCCCACTTAAGAAGATTTTCCACAGCCTCGGGGACGTAATTCGGCAACGTTCCGAAATGGACGATGTTGCCGTCCTTGTCGACCACGCCGACCGGCTTTGTGCGGAACATTCCGCACTCGGAAACAAGCCCTCGCATCATGACGCCGTGGGCTTTGACCAAGTCATCTATCGAATAGGGGTTCAGCTCGTCGAGCCTTTCGTAGATTTCATAGGCATTTTTGACCTCTTCTATGTCCGCAGGGGGAGCAAGAACCCGCTTGCCGTTAAGAACAGCCGTCACGCCCTCGAGGCTCAGAGTATTCTGCTCAATGGCGAGCGAGCCGTAGATGGTTTTTATACGGTTTTCGCGGCGAAGAGTCGGGTTTGTAGAGAGCTTTTCGGAGTTTTCTAAAACGCCGATAAGCCCTTTGATTTCGTCCACCTGGGACATAATCTCGGGCGTTATTTCAAAAGGAGGATTTTTATTTGTCATAAGATTACCTCCCGTATCAGATTATATTTCGTTCCGATTCTCCAGTGCCTTGAAAAGCGTTACCTCATCCGCATATTCGAGCATGGCGCCGATGGGGAGACCGAAGGCGAGGCGGGTGGTTTTGACGCCGAGGGGCTTTAAGAGCTTGCTGACATACATCGCGGTGGCTTCGCCCTCGGGGGTCGGGTTGGTCGCCATTATGACCTCATTTACGTTGCCCTCGCCTATACGCTTCAAAAGCTCGTTTACCCGAAGCTTGTCGGGGGTCACGCCGTCAATCGGGGAAATGAGACCATGCAGAACGTGATAGACGCCCTTATACTCCTTGGTGCGCTCGAATGCGGCGATGTCCTTGGGGCTTTCGACAACGCAGATGGTCGAGTGATCCCTCGTCTCGTCAGAGCAAATCGAGCATATATCTTTTTCGGTGAGGTTCTGGCAAATCTTGCAGCAGTGAACGGTTTTATGCGCATTGACGATGGCGTCTGCAAAAGCCTGAGCCTCTTCGTCGGTCATGGACATGACGAAATAGGACAGCCTCTGCGCCGTCTTCATACCTATTCCCGGAAGCTTGGCGAACTGCTCCGCCAAAAGCGTCAGCGGGAGAGCACCCGAGTCCGCCATCAGAACACGCCCGGCATATTCATGCCGCCGGTAATCTTGTTCATTCCCGCATTTGACTCGGTCTCAATCTGGGTGAGAACCTCATTTACGGCACTTGCTACCAGATCCTCGAGCATCTCAACGTCCTCGGGATCAACAACCTCCGGCTGGATTGTGACAGCCTGAACCTCGCGCTTGCCGTTCATGGTTATCTCAACAGCACCGCCGCCGACGGTTGCCTTGAACTCTCTGGCTTCAAAATCGGTCTGGAAGGCTTCCATTTCCTCCTGCATCTTCTGAGCCTGACGAATCATCTGGTTCATGTTCTGCTGTCCGCCGCCCATTCCCTGTGGTAATCTTGCTTTCATTGTAATTGCTCCTTTTTATATTAATATGTTTAGTCAATATCAAACGGTATATCTTCGCGTCTTGCCTTCTCCATAAGCTCGGCTACTTTGTCCTCTTTCGGGGCTGACGATGCGTCTTTCTTTATGCAACGGGCTCTTATGGAATAGGTCTTGCCGGTTATCTCTTTCACAACATCACGAAGCGACTTCGCATTCTCCGGCTTTTTGAAGAGGCTCAGGAAGAACTCCGACTGCACCTCTATCATGAGTATGTTTTCGTAATATCTGCCCCTCGATTCGCTCAGTGCTCCTGCACAACCGGGATTCACTTCTGTGAGACGCTCCAAAACCTCGTCCCACTGCGGGAAGGGGCTCAGCATGTCCTCGGTAATCTGAACCTGCGGCTTCGGCGGCTCCTGAGGCTTTTGTTCCTGAGCAGCCGGTCTTTTGGGCTTAGCTGTCGGCGCAGACGCTGATTTCACGCCGGTTCTCTTCAATTCTTCTATTTCGTCCTCAAGTGCCGAAATGCGCTTGTTAAGCTCACTCATCGCGCTGTTGGAAACGCTCACTTCACGCTTCGAGGAGATGTTGCACATGCGGATTACCGCCATCTCGAGGGCTGTTCGCTTCGACGAAGCCGTCGACATCGAGTCGCCGGTGGTCTGGAGTATATCAAGAAGTGAAAGGGTCTTATCGAGCGTCAGCTTCCCCGAAATCTCCTGAAGCTTTTTAAGCTCGTCAGGTAAGCACCCGAGAAGCTTTTCATTGTCGGGCGAGGTCTCAAGAAGCATTACGTTTCTCAGCTGGAATATAAGCTCATCGCAAAGCCTTGACATATCTTTTGATGCCGCGTAGAGCCTGTCTATGTCCGAAAGCACCTTCGCCGATTGCCCCTCGGCAATGCCGTCAAGAATCTCATATAGCGCATATCTGTCGGCGGTTCCCGAAACTGCGGAAACGGTCGAAACAGTGATGTCGTCGCTCACCGCCATGCACTGATCGAGGATTGAGAGGGCGTCTCTCATCGCACCGTCGGAAATCCTTGCGATTGCCGTTGCCGCCTCGTCGTCGAGGGTTATCTTCTCCTGCTCGGCTATATAAAGGAGCCTTGCCTTGATGTCCTCAGGCAGAATCCTCCGGAAATCGAATCTCTGGCATCTCGAAATTATCGTAAGCGGGACTTTGTGGATTTCGGTTGTGGCGAGAATGAACTTGACATGCTCCGGCGGCTCCTCCATGATTTTCAGAAGCGCGCCCCACGCCTGATTCGAGAGCATGTGCACCTCGTCGATGATGTATACTTTATAGCGTGCCAACTCGGGGGTGTAGACGGTCGATTCGCGGAGCTCACGGATATCGTCGACGCCGGTGTTCGAGGCGGCATCTATCTCGATGATATCATTCAGAGTGCCGTTATCTGCGGACTGACAGATGTCACACTCAAGGCAGGGTCGCCCGTCGTGAGGATTGCGGCAGTTGACGGCTTTCGCGAAGATTCTGGCACATGTAGTCTTGCCGGTACCGCGGGAGCCGGTGAAAAGATAGGCATGAGCGGTCTTGCCCTCGCTTATCTGACACTTGAGCGTGGTGGTTATATGCGGCTGAGAGACAACGTCGTCAAACGTCATCGGTCGCCACTTGCGATATAAAGCCCGGTACAAGATCTCACCTCCAAAAAAAGTCCAATCCGACATATAGGCGTGCAGGCGAGACTGTGTCACACGAAGCATTCTGCTTAATGCTGCTCGGTTCCCCGCCTGACATGGTTCACAGCGCCCCGTTGCACAGGACCCGCACACCTACATCTCGGATTGGCTAACATATCTGATAGTATACCACACTTCCGCGTCTTTTTCAAGCCCAAAATGCGGTTTTGTTCACTTTCCCCGAAAAAAATTTCATCAAATTGCGGATTGACTATTGCCGAATCGAAAACAATATGATATAATTATAGCTGAAATCTTGCGAAAGTTTTGTGACAATCGACAAGTGAAGTCAAACGGGGTGCATGGTAAAAATGAGCAGTGTAAAACTATTCTCTTTCGGCGGCGAGCTTAAGACGGAGCTCAGCGACCAAATTGAAGCGGCAAAGAGAAATAAACTTAACGGGCTTGAGCTCGGCGGAACGGAATTCGGTCCGATTTCGGACATTTCCTCCGTCGCGGCGTGCCTTATCCGCAAAAAGCTGAACGACTCGGGGCTCGAGGTGCTTTCCCTCGCCACGACCATCGGCAGAATCGGCATCAAGGACGACTTCGAGGCGCAGATTGAAAAGCTCAAGAACACTCTCGAGGTCTGCCGGGTTCTGGGTGCCGAGAAGGTTCGCATAAGCTCCTTCTTTATCCCGGGCTTCGAGAAGCCGGAGGACTATAAGCAGCTCGTTATCGACCGCTTGGGGCGGATGAACGAGCTTGCGGGGGCGCACGGCGTGACCCTTTGTCTTGAGAACAATTCCGGCTGCTACGGCGGCACGGCGGAAAGGTGCCACGAAATCCTCTCAGCTCTCCCGGAGATGGTCGGGGTGTTCAACCCGGCGGAGTTCGTTAAAGCCGGCGAGGGCGTGATGGCGGACTGGGACCAGCTCCGCTCAAGAATCGCCTATATTCACGTTTCGGACATATCCGAGGACGGCAAGCCGGTTCCGGCGGGAAGCGGAGTCGCCCACATAAGAGACCTGACCCGCAAATTCATCGAGCGCGGCGGCAGGAACTTTTCGATAGACCCCGGACTCGTCGTAAGGCGCTCAAACAAGCAAACCGAGCACGAAGGACACAGCTACACCTACAAAAATTCCGACGCGGCATTCGACGCCGCATGCAGTGGTTTTAAAGCAATAATCGGCATCAGAGACTGATGCCGATTATTCTTTGCCCCCGTAAGGGGATCCGCAAAATAACGCCTTAGTATTCGAAATTGTCCCAAGCCGGGAAGTACTCGCCGTAGTTTTCGTAGCCTTCGGGGAGATAGGGTTCTATCTCAGCAAGGCGGCTGACGTGAGTAACGACATAGATCCTTGTTGCTCCTGAGATTTCGAGAGGATAAGTCTCCATCACTTCGCCATCGAAAGTTATAACAACTATATCGCCGGCAGTGATTTCGTCAAAGCTTGTCACTCCACCTGTGATTTCAGCATCATCGCTGAACCCAACGGTATAAAGTCCTTCGTTGTTTGAGTCTACGGTGTTCAACCCGCAAACTGCAAGACTGTTATCACCAACACTGATTACGAGAGCATAGAAATTCACGCCCTCTTCGGGAATATAGTTGGCGATGTCTGAAAGCACGATGTATGAAAGGTCTTCTTCCTCGACAGCTTCGTCCTCCACATCGGGTTCTTCGGTAGGCTCATACTCGACAGGATTAGCGTCAGGGTCAGCGTCGTCAATTTCTTCGCCGTCTCTGGCCTGGACAAGTCCTCCGCCGACGACCTCGTCATCAGTGTCGTCTGGGTCTTCGACGAACTGACAGCCGGCAAAGCAGAAAAGCATTGTGATGGCTAACAGGATTGATAGTAATTGTTTCATAGTGATTGTCCTTTCTTTGGAAACCCCTCCACCATGCTTCGCATGATCCCCCTTCCCTTTCAGGTGAGGCTGTTTTAGGCTCCCCTGAAAGGGGAGCTGGATGCGCGAAGCGCAGACTGAGGGGTTTCCGTACATTTCTACCCATAATACACTTTAAACACCCCGATTATTGCATCGGGGCGAAAAATTTTTTTAAATTTTTTCGGTTTCGGCATTTGCCCGCTCAAAAACCTCTTCCTCGGAAGAAATCGGCTCGGCTTGGATGATTTCGATATCTGTGTCCTCGGGTTTTTCTTCTTCCTTCTTTTCGGCACGCTTGTCGGCGATGAAGCCGGCGGCTTTGGCGAGGGCTATGACTGTCGGGATGAAATATGCCAGGGTTCTTGCCGCTCTGATTGCAAAGCGGGTCATTCGGATTTTGCGCTCACGCTTCCTGCGGGCGAGTTCACGGCGGTGCCTCTTATCGGCAAGCCAGCCCCTGACAGCCGCAATCACGGTGGCAATCAGCCCGAGGTTCGCCCCGACTGCAACTCCCCTGTCTCTGTTTTTGGATTTCTTTGTAACTGTAAGCATGACTGTTCCTCCCGAATCTGTTACTGATATTATAATAGAGCATCGGGAGGAAAATGTCAAGCCACAAGGTTACAGAACTATCGAATTGATGGTCTCTATCAAATCTACTACAGACGAACGAGCGACCAATGAAGTCGGTTCACCGTTGATTACTGCAAGGCAATAGGTGCCGTCGTAGCGGTAGAGCTCGACCGTGACTTCGGGGTAGTTCTCGTTGTCGAGATAGGCGGTGAATGAAAGTTCAAGCTTGCCGTCGGCTTCCTCGTCGGTATAGCTCTCGGCGGTTACTGCGTCGATTGCCGATTCGATGTCGTCGATATCGACTTCCACTCTGTAGTTTTCGATGTCGTCGTCTTCCGAAAGGCTGTCGGCGTCGATGGCCTCGCCGTCATGGTAGTAATAATAAACTCTGTCGGATTCTTCGTCGTCGGGGTCGGAAAGTTCGGAATAGATGGTGTAGGTGACATCCTCGATGGTGAAATCGAGCTGATAAATGCTCGAGTAGTCGGCTGTCAGTACCTCGGCGTGGCGGAAATCGTCATACGAGCAAGCGATGAGATAATTGTATCTGTTCGAGGCGAGCTCATAGATAATCTGCGAGTCGTTCACACGAACATAGAGGCTGAGGCTCGAGATGTCGACCTCGGCATCTTCGTCCTCCGAGTCTTCAAGCTCTTCCTGAGCCTCGGCGAGCTCGTCCTGATTTACGCCGATGGTGAGGGTGACGGTTTCGGTGGTGGTCGTCTCCTCGCCGTCGTCATCCGTTTCGGTCACGGGATAGTCGACGGTGATAGTCAATACGGGATTGTTCATGCCGTAGAGCTCGAGCTCGTCCTCCGTAGCGTTGTAGGTCACATAATCGCTCAAGCCTGTGTTTCTGATGTAACCCAAGTATGTCTCAATATTGTCTGTATCGAGCGGCAAGTCGCTGTCCGAAACGAAATAGGTGTCGTCCGAGCAGTAGGTGTTCGAGCTGTCCTCTTCGAAATAGATTGAATAGTTCTCGACGCCGGTGAAGGTGATGTCGGTCGCCTCTGTGAATGAGCCGATTGTGTCGTCCTCAATCATGTCGCTGAGCTCAACGTCGTAGGTGTCATACGGGTCGACAACCGCCAGATAGACGTTGCCGTCGCCGATGGAGACGTAGCGCTCGCTGTCAAGAGTCGAGAAGTTGCCGAGGGTTATTTCATACGAGGTCTCGTCGTCAAGAGTTATGTTTATAGTCATGACGGGGTTGTCAAGACCGTACTGTGAGTAGTCGTCGACCTCTTCGATGATGAAGTCGGCTTCGTATTCTTCGAAAATGCTGAGGAGATTTTCGATTTCCGTGGTACTCGTCGGGAAGCCGTCGTCATCGTCATAAACCCAAGCTCCGGTTTCGGAGTCGAGGGTGAAGCCGAGGGTTGTGTCATCCACTTCCCAAGAAACTGCGGCTACGCTGTCGGTTGAAATTGCAAGAACTATCTCGTTCGAGTTCTGAATCTGCTCCTGTTTTTCGTTATAGAGGGACACGAGGAAGGTCGCCACGCAGAGAACCACGAGGACCACGAGCAGAATTACTATTCTTCTTACTCTTTTCGTCATTTCTGCGCCCTCCTTCTTCTGACAAGAACAACAATGCCGATGCCGATATAGATTATCGGGATGATGCCTATCATGAGGATTTTAAGCCATGATGCGGTCGATTCCGAGATTGTGAGGTAGCTGTAATCGAGCGAACGACTGCTGATTGCAAGAGCTTCCCTCTCGCCTATCATGTCGGAAATGGCGTTGATTGCGAGGTCGACGTTTGCGCCGGAGGAATAGGAGTTATAGTACTCATCAAGGAACGCCGCCGCTGAAATCCAGACCATGCGTCCGCCCTCGTTGCTCTCGATTGAAACCGCAACGGAGAACGGTCCGTCGATGTCGCCCTTTTCCTCTTCATAGGTGTCAAGGGCATAGCCGGCAATCTTACTAAACGATGTGTCCGAAGTCGTCAGGAGCGAGGTTACGGTGCCGTATTCGTTCGAATCGGAAATTGTGAGTCCCGAGGAGATGCAGAGCACCGCATAGTAATTCTCGTCAATAAGGGCATCGGTGATATCGGTGCTCTCGATGTTCGGAAGGAGGAGATACGGATAATAAGCATAGTTGTTTCTGTCCGCTTCGACCACTACGCCCTCTTCAACGGTCACGCCGTAGTATTCAAGAAGGCTGTTGAGGTTCGTGAATGTAACATCGGAAAGCGGTCCTGCGATTACCATCAGCTTACCGCCGTTATAGGCCCATTCAGAAAGCATCGTTGCTTCATCTTCCGATATATCGCTCTGGGGCTCGTAAATCAGTACGCAGTCGGCATCCTCGGGAATTTCGTCGACCGTCAGAAGCGAAAGGGACTCGGTCTCGATGTTCGACTTCTCGACCTGCTCGGCGAATGTCTCGGGCAAATCAAGCTCGCCGTGACCCTCGATTATATACATCTTGGGTAAATCTTCGGTTACGACATAGTCGATGGCGGAGGTTATCGAGCCTTCACCGTCGAACGAGCTCGTCACTGAAAGACTGCCGCTGTAGACGCTGTATTCCTGCTGATAGATATCCGACCAAGGGATATAGCGATATCTGTCGCCGCACTCGACGACAAGGCTGTTGTTCGAGACGCCCTCGTCGGTGTATTGCTCCGCAAATGTCGGATAGACATCGGGGTTCCTCTTGACGACGGTTATGTGGTCGGAAAGGCTCTCATACTTCGCCAACAGGTTCTCAAGAATCGTGTTTTCCTCACCCGACTGGACTATCCAGTAGATGGTTACGTCGTCCTCAAGATTATTGAGCACTACTTTTGTATTGCTCGTGGCCGAATAAAGCTGAGATGAACTGATGTCGAGCTGTGTCCATGTGGACGGGAGCGTCGACGCAAGCACATTCACTACAATCAGAACCGCCAGAACAACCGCCGTTATAATCAGCGAGTAGCTTCCGCCTTGGAAAGCAAGACGGTTAAGCGTGTTTCTCGAGTTCTTATTTTCACTATTCTTTCCCATCAGTTATACCTCCTCTTTTCAAGCGACTGCACCGTCAGGAACAGGAAGAAGACAATCACCGTGAGATAATAGATAATGGCGGTAACGTCGAAGATGCCGTCGATGAAGACGTAGAATCTTTCAAACAGCGAAAGCTGAGCCATGATATTCGGCACCAAGCCCTCGAACATCGAGCTGTCGATGATGAAGAGCATCATGATTATCGCCACCAACGCAAGACCTATGGTATAGGCGACATTGTCATTCTTCGTTAAGTACCGAATCAGGAACGCAAAGAGCACCGCTATGACGGCGAGTGTGATTGCGCTTCCGAAGGCGGTTGCGGAGACATATTCGGAAATGGTCACGCTGTAATAGTTGAAGAGGATTACCGCCAGGCTTATTCCTGCGGCGATGCCCTGATTTTCCGTCAAGGATGAGATGAACGTGCCGATTGCAATAAGAGCGGCACCCATCATGAAGAAGGCGAATATCGAGCCGTAGGAGGTCGGGAGATAAACGTCGCCGTACTGTGCAAATATCAGCGGATAGATGCTCACAACGCAAAGCGGAATCAGGAATACTGTCAGAAGCGACAGATACTTGCCTATTACAACCTGAGTGGTCGTTATCGGAAGCGCATAAAGGAGCTGGTCTGTCTTCTGGCGCTTCTCCTCCGCAACTACCCTCATGGTCAGGATAGGCACGATTATTATGAGCACCAGACAGCCGTAGTAGAGAACATATTCAAAGTTCGCTATCGTCTGGTTGATGTTATAGATCATTGCGCCGACGCCGGTTATGATCAGCAGGAATGCGCCGAAGAAATAGGCAGTCAGCGAATGGAAATAGCTTTTCAGCTCATGCTTCAGTACTGCTATCATCTGCTTCAACCTCACTTTCTTCGGATTTTTCGTCTGTTGTTTCGGAAGTCTCGGGAGCTTCGTGCTCTGTCTCTTCCGTAGCTTCGGTATTTTCGGGAGCAGTATCTTCCGTCAGCTCGATAAATACGTCCTCAAGATTTACCTGCTTCAACGCCATCTCAAGAAGAACTATGTCATTGTCCACGAACGCCTTGAAGAGCTGACGCGACATGTCGTAGATTTCCTTCATGTCGGTCTTTATATGGACGGTTGTATAGGCTTCGCTCTCCTGCTTCTCGGGATATGTCAATTCCGTAATGCCGGAAAGTCCCGCAAGAATCTCTTCGACTTTTTGCTTCTTCGCCTCTGCCGTGAGTGTAATCTCGTTCGGAGTGAGAAGCGTGTGCATCAGCTTCTCCGGCTCGCCGAGAGCGACGAGCTTGCCGTGCGCTATTATCAGAATTTCGTCGCAGATGGTCTGAACCTCGGAAAGGATATGCGAGCTGAAAATAACGGTGTGGTGCTGACCGAGCTCTTTTATGAGGTCTCTTATCTCGATAATCTGAATCGGGTCGAGACCTACCGTCGGCTCGTCAAGGATTATGACCTTCGGGTCGCCCAAGAGCGCCTGTGCGATTCCGACACGCTGTTTATAGCCCTTCGAAAGTGCCGAGATGCGGCGATTGCGCATTTCGGTAATCTTCGTCTGCTCCATTACCTCCTCGACCTGACGCTTCAGCTCTGCGCCCTTGATGCCCTTCGCCTCGCCGACGAATCTCAGATATTCCTCCGGCGTTTCATTGAGATACAGCGGCGGCTGTTCGGGAAGATAGCCGATAAGCTTCTTTGCCTCGTTAGGCTCATCGAAAATGTCGTGCCCGTCAATCAGGACCGTTCCGGCGGTTGCCGAAAGACATCCGGTCATGATGTTCATCGTCGTGGTCTTGCCGGCACCGTTGGGACCCAAAAAGCCGTAGACGTGCCCCTCGTCTATTTCAAACGAGAGGTCATCCACGGCTGTGAAGTTCCCGTAACATTTTGTCAAATGTTCAACCGTTATCATACATTAACCTCCAGTATACTTTAAGAATGAGTGCAGAATGCACCCATTTATTCTCGTATGATAAACAGTCTACATTAATCTGTTGGCGAAAATTTGACATTCAAGCGAAAACTGTTGACATTCATAAGAAATCAATATGAATATTTTTTGTTCTTATGTTCATATCTTCATGGAAATTTCAAAAAAGTGGGCAACAAAAAACGGGCGGATGATATCCGCCCCTACAATTTTAGTTCTTCGTTACAAACGTATACCCATCAGCCAACATCGCATCTATAAAATCTCCCAGAATCTCTGCGTTGGTTGCAGATACTGAATGGAGTAGATAGATTGCTCCCGGGTGGGCCCGGTCGATTAATTTCTGTAGCGATTCCTCCGGGTCGGGTTGGTTATCCACGTCCCAGTCGGCATAGGCAAAGCTCCAGAGAACCGTCGTATAGCCGAGGTCGCCCGTCACGGCGAGGCTGAGTTCACTGTATTCGCCCTTCGGCGGTTGGAAAAGAGTCATCTGCAGTCCGAAGTTCTCAATCATGTAGTCATGAAGATACATGATTTCTTCGGTCATCTCTTCGACATTAAGCTCCGGCATCGAGTAGTGATGCCACGAATGGCTCCCCACGGTGTGACCCTCGTCAATCATCCTCTGAACCAGTTCCGGATTCCTCACTGCATAGTCATATACGACGAAGAACGTGGCTTTTACGCCCTTTTCTGCGAGTGTATCTAAGATTGCCGCAGTGTAGCCGTTCTCATAGCCTTGATCAAATGTCAACATGATGGTCTTCTCCTCGGTGTCCTGAATCGCTTCGGCGTTGTACTCCCTGTACTCCTCGTTGAAGTCGAGAGCTCCCATCGGGCGGTTCAGGTCGTCGAAATTGACTCCCTGCCCATAGCCGTTAGATTCGGTTGAGAGATTGCTATAGTCATGCCGAAGATTACTCGATATCGGCTCTATAACATCCTCAACATCGCTCGAAACGGTCGGCTCTTCCTCTTGCGTTTCCTCGGAAACTGTATTGACCTCAGCACAGCCCATAAGCAATCCGACCGACAAAGCCAAAGCCGCCAGCAATGCCAGTAATTTAGCTTTTCTCATTTCGTTCCCTCCTTCTTTTGAATCGCAAATGAATTGCAATCGCAAATGCTTGCGAACGCAAAAATAATATCCCACTTCCGGCTCAAAATATACAAAAAAAGACCGCACCCTGATGGATGCGGTCCGATTTCAGCTTTTTTAAGAGTACAATTCTCACGAATTCAGATAGCTCTTGACCATTTCCTGCAAAAGCTCGTCGCGGTCGATGTGACGGATGAGGCTTCTTGCGTTGTTGTAGGTGGTTATATAGGTCGGGTCTTCCGAAAGAATGTAACCGACAATCTGGTTTACGGGATTGTAGCCTTTTTCAAGAAGTGCCTCATACACGATGTTGAGAGTATTCTTAATCTCGTCCTTACGATCCTGCTTTACAGAAAATGTCATTGTCTGGTCGTGCATATATGGTCAGCTCCTTCAAAAATTTGTTCTTCGTCGATAACGATACCTCTATTATAACCCTTTGCGAGTAAAATAGCAAGAGCCCGAGCGAATTATTTTTCGATTATCTGATTTCCGCGTCGATGGTCTGGAGCGCCTTCTTTACTCTCTTGAGTGCGGCGTCAGCCTGCTCATCCGTAAGGGTTCCGTCGTGCGAACGCATGACAATCGAGAACGCAACCGACTTCTTGCCGGAAAGAATCTGCTTGCCCTTGTAGACGTCGAAGAGAGTTATCTCCTCGAGGTTCGAGCCGACGGCGTTTGCAATCATCTTCTCGAGCGTTGCAACGGGGATTTCGTCGTCGCAGACAAGG
Organism: Oscillospiraceae bacterium; assembly: GCA_021201235.1. Lineage (GTDB taxonomy): Bacteria > Bacillota > Clostridia > Oscillospirales > Ruminococcaceae > Faeciplasma. The sequence continues at coordinate 90,732 of JAJQFI010000020.1, forward strand.
GCTATGTCTCTCGAGATTGCCGGATACTTCGGAAGCGACTTATAGGTCTTTTCGGGAGCAACCGTCTCAAGAAGCTCGGTGATGTTGACCTTCGCAAAGTATGCTCTTGTGCCGATTCCGTAGTTTGAAAGAACATCGGGGTGAAACTCACCAAGGATTGCAAGCTGCTTGCCCTCATATGTCATGACGGCAACACGTCCCGGGTGGAACGCCGCAACCTCGTCGAAAATGCAATCACTGTCGGGTGCCGCATATTCGCAATCGTCATAGCCGAGGCTTGACATAAGGTCTTCGACTGCGCCCTTGATGTCGTAGAAGTCGCAGTTATCGCCGTACATTCCAAAAGCAAGTCTCAGCGGTTCACTCGGGAGCTCGTCAATGTTGCCGGTCGGGAGATATTCGTTTCCAACCTCGAAAAGTCTCGCCTTCGGATTGCGGTAATTATAGTTACGAGCCAAAGTCTCGCACATCGACGGCATGATTGTGGTTCTCATAACGGAGGTGTCTTCGCCGAGAGGATTGGTGATGACGACGCACTTACGGAGCTTCGAGTCCTCGGGAAGCATTATCTTGTCGTAATACTTCGGGGAGATGAACGCAAAAGTATTGATCTGGTTGAAGCCGAGAGCCGTGCAGGCGTTCTCGGTGTTAAGAACAAGCTTCTGCTTCGGAGTTCTCTGGGCGTCGGCAATGCCCTTGATGATGGTGCCGGGGATGTTGTTGTAGCCATAGAATCTGGCAATTTCCTCGGCGATATCCGCCTTCGATTCGATGTCGATTCTGAACGAAGGAGAATAAATGATTCCGTCCTTGACCTCGAATTCAAGCTTTTCAAGATACTTTATCATGTCCTCGGCGGGGATGTTTGTGCCAAGGAACTTGTTAGTCCAGTCGGGGTCGAAGGGAACGGTCGCCTGAGGCTTAGTGTTATAGTCGCAGTCGATGACGCCTCTGACGGGGTCGCCGCAGTCAAGGAGCTCGCAGAGTTCAAAAGCTCTGAGAATTGCCGGCATACAGCCGTGAGCGTCGAGACCCTTTTCGAATCTTGCCGAGGATTTGGTTCTCATGCCGAGCTTCTTGGCAGTTCTTCTGACGGATGCGCCGTCGAAGCATGCCGACTCGAAGACGACAGTTTCGGTGTCGTCCATGATTCCACTATACTCGCCGCCCATAACTCCGGCAACGGCAACAGGCTTCTTCTCGTCGGCGATTACGAGCATTTCAGGACTGAGTTCACGGACAACGCCGTCAAGAGTAGTGATGCTCTCGCCGGAAACAGCGTTTCTGACGCGAATCTTGCCGCCCTCGAGGTACTTGATGTCGAAAGCGTGCATCGGCTGACCGTATTCGAGCATGACGTAGTTTGTGATGTCGACGAGATTGTTTATCGGTCTTACACCACTCGCTCTCAAGCGCTCTCTGAGCCATCTCGGAGACGGAGCGATTCTTATATTCTTCACAACGCCGCCGATATAGCGGTGGCAAAGCTCGGTGTTTTCAACCTTGACGTCGAGATACTTGTTTATGTCGTCCTCAACGCCCTTGTACTCGGGGTACTTGTAGTTGAAGGGCTTATTAAATGTAGCCGCCGCTTCTCTTGCGAGTCCGAGAACCGAAAGGCAATCTGCACGGTTCGAGGTGATTTCGAACTCGACGGTTGTGTCATCAAGACCGATAGCGGTGTGGATATCGTCGCCCGGCTTGCAGTCCTCCTCGATTACGAATACGCCCTCGGGGTCTGCATACGGGAAGTCATGAGTGGTGAGTCCAAGAGTATCCAAGCCGCAGAACATGCCGTAGCTCTCTACGCCTCTTATCTTGCCCTTCTTTATCTTGCCCTCGGGGAGGCTGGCGCCGTCAAGTGCTACAGGGACTAAATCCCCTTCTTTTACGTTTTTAGCATTGGTGACAATCTGCACCGGCTCGTCTTTGCCAATGTCAACTGAGCATACAAAGAGTGCATCGGCATTTTCATGTTTGCCCTTCGAAAGAATTTTGCCGACAACGGTGTTAGTTATCTTTGAGGCCTCTTCTTCATAGCCCTCGACCTTCTGACCGGTCATGGTCATGTCATAGCAGAAGTTCTTTATCGGCTCATCTACGTCCACATAATCGTGGAGCCATTTCATTGATAAATCCATCTATTTCACCCTCCCTCAGAACTGTTCAAGGAACCGAAGGTCGTTCTCATAGAGAAGCCTCATGTCGTTGATTCCGTATTTACGCATTGCGATTCTTTCAAGCCCCAAGCCGAAAGCGAAGCCGGAATAGACGGTTGAATCTATGCCGCAGGTCTCAAGAACCTTCGGGTGAACCATGCCGGCGCCGAGGAGCTCGACATATCCCTCACCCTTGCACATGCTGCAGCCCTTGCCGCCGCAGTTGAAGCACTGGATATCAACCTCTGCAGAAGGCTCGGTGAACGGGAAGTGATGCGGACGAAGTCTGATTTTTGCGTCCTCGCCGTAGAGTCTCTTCATAAGAAGCTCCAAGGTTCCGATCAAATCGCCCATGGTGATGCCCTTGTCGACGACCAAAGCCTCGACCTGATTGAATATTGGCGAGTGGGTCGCATCGACGGCGTCGGAGCGGTAAACTCTTCCGGAAGCGATGACTCTTATCGGGGGCTTGTGGTTCTCCATAACGCGAATCTGGATAGCGGAGGTCTGGGTTCTTAAGAGCACCTTATCCGAAATATAGAAAGTGTCCTGAGTGTCTCTTGCGGGGTGATCCGGCGGGAGATTCAGAGCCTCGAAGTTATAATAGTCATACTCGACCTCGGGTCCTTCGGCAATAGAGAAGCCCATGCCGAGGAATATCTCCTCTACTTCATGCAAAACCGAATTGATTGGATGGAGATTTCCGATGTCGTGATGATGCCCTGGGAGAGTTACGTCAAGCTTCTCCTCCTTGAGCTTCTTTGCGGCGGAGACTGCGAGGATTTCGGCACCTCTTGCCGAGATAGCCTGCTCGATATTAGCGCGAATCTTGTTTGCAAGCTGTCCGACGACCGGTCTTTCCTCCGCCGGAAGAGTGGACATCTGCTTTAGAATTGCGGTGAGCTCGCCCTTCTTGCCTAAAAATCTGACACGAAGATTTTCGAGGTCCTGAGCACTCTGGTCCTTTTCGAGTTCCTCTTTCGCCCGTCTTTCGATGTCCTGAAGATCCTGATTAATCATGCGTTATTCATTTCCTTTCTGTCGAGGATATAGCGGTAACAATAAAAACAGCTCATCCCAAACGGGACAAGCCAAGCCTGCAACCACCCATTTTCGGGAGCCGACACTCCTTAACGCCTTAACGTGGCGTAACCGTTTTCGCCTACAGTCGAAACACGATTTCAGCAAAACCGCTCGGAAGTGAACTTCGATGGGAGATGGATTACCCCGCTCTCAGCAACGGCTCAAAGCCGTGCGGGACTCTCTTTAAAGCACCCTGCCCTCTACTCTCTTCGTCACAGCGTTTCATATACAAGGTTATTATAACACGTCGCAAAACCGATTTCAACTGTTTTTTCACAAAATTTTGCAAAATAAAAAGAGGGCGACGCAAAACCGCCCTCTTTCATGGAAAAATCAGATTTTTGAATAGCCGAAGCTGTTGACAATGGCGTCGACCTTCTGCCCTGCCTGACACATCGGGCACTCGTGCTGAACGAATGTCTGGTAGCCGTTGATGTCGTCGGGAGTGAAGACGCTGTGAACGGGGATTCTGTTCGACTCGGAAATTGCCGAGAAGATTGATGAGATTGCGACAAGCTCGCCGTTATAGTAGTTCAGGCACTCGATTGCACGGTTGATGGTCTTGCCGGTCGAGACAGACGAGATGAGCAGAAGCACCCTCTTGCCCCAGATTTGCTTCTGGATATTGTCGCGGAAAATCATCTGGTTATTAGAGTTGAGCTCGGGAGTGATGACGGAAACGTCCTCGCCCTGATTGATTCCGTCCGAGGAAAGGCTCTCCGCCAGGAAAGCACCGAGCATTTCGGTCCCTTCCATGCAGATGATGGTGTCAATCGGAGTCGAAGAATAGGTTGCGGCAATCTGAGCGGCGGCATCCTTCGCCATCTTGTGACTGGTCTTGATTTTCGTCATGTCGATGTAGTAGTTGATGTGCGAGTGGTTGGTGGCAAAATGCCCGGGAATTATGCTGATTTTAATCTTGCGATTCTTTCTTGATTCAATGGTAATAGCTCTGCCTTCCATAATTTTATCCTCCTTGAAAAGATAGTCTTGGTGATGGTAGTAATTATAACACATTTTTTGAACGAAATCAAGAGGGGATTTGTGATTTGTAACTAACAACCCGCAAAAATAAACTAAAAATTCGCCTTGTGTTGAACTTATGAACCTATCAGGTGCAAATCTATTGACAAAATGCACCTATCAGGTTATAATATAAGTACAAGGAGGTGTTGATATGGCTTTATCAACTTTCAGCGTAAGAATGGATGAGGGCTTGAAGAAGCAGTTTGACGCTTTGTGCGCCGATTTTGGGATGAACGCAACCACGGCATTCAACGTGTTTGCCCGAGCTGTTGTCAGAGAGAGAAAGATTCCGTTTGAGATTCAGGCTTCCGACGAAATCACAAGACAAAGCGGAATGCAAGCCTTCGCAACGCTTCGCGCCGAAGCCAAGGAAAACGGCATTCAGGATCTGAGCCTTGACGAAATCAACGAGGAAATCAGACTTACAAGAAGCGAGCGTGATGTGGAGTGATTTGCTATGCGGTGATAGACACGAACGTCCTCGTATCTGCGCTTCTTTCGAGCCACGAGGATGCCGCCACCGTTCAGATAGTCGGAAAGCTATTCTCGGGCGAGATAATTCCGCTGTTCAGCAAGGAGATTCTTGACGAATATAACGACGTTCTCCGAAGAAAGAAATTCGGATTTTCAAACGAGGCAATCAGCTTGATGCTTCGCACCATCGAAAAGTTCGGCGAACCGGTTGCACCAACACCAACCGGTGAAGTTCTCCCAGACATGAAGGACCTGCCGTTTTACGAGGTGGTTCTCGAAAAGCAGGACAGCGATGCGTACCTCGTAACGGGAAACATCCGGCACTTTCCCGCAAAGCCGTTTATCGTCACTGCCCGAGAACTCTTAGACATTCTGAATCAAAGCTAAAGCGAACTCCCTGCCGTGTGGTAGGGAGTTTTTTATGCCTAAACTATTTTCAGTATCTCCCCCGGCTCATCCACTATAAAATCCGCTCCTGCTTCGATGAGAGATTCACGGCTTCTGAAGCCCCAGGTGCAGGCGATGCAGGGGATGCCGGCATTGTGGGCGGTCTCGATGTCGGTGCCCGAGTCGCCGATGTGAATAGCTTCGGACTTGTCTGCACCCGACTGTTCAATCAGATAGTTCTCATAGCTCGGGTCGGGCTTTCGGGGGAAGCCCTGCCCGCTTCCGGTGACGAGCTCGAAGGTGCCTTCAGGGAAGCAAGCCTCAATTATCTTACTTGCAAACTGATAGGGCTTGTTTGTCAGAACGTAGAGCCTGAGTCCCGAGTCCTTAAGAGCCTTCACAACCTCGGGGATGCCGTCATAGACCCGTGATTTATCGAGATAATGGGCGGCATAATGGTTGCAGAAGAGGTCATGAGCCTTGTTTAAAAGCTCCTCGTCGTCACGAAGATTCTCGGGAAGAGAGCGTTTGACGAGCATAAGCGTGCCGTTGCCGACATATGAGATGTATTCTTCCGTCGTGTGTATTGGAAGCCCAAGCTCTGCAAGTGCCGCACTGACGCTGTCTCCCAAATCTTCGGCGGTGTCGACAAGGGTTCCGTCGAGGTCAAATATTACGGTTTTCATGGTCAGTCCTCCAATTTGCTCGCCAGAAGCGGCGAATAGTGGTTTCTGAACTGCTCATACTCCCCCGCTTCTATAGCGGCTCGGATTTTCTCCATGAGGGTGTTGTAGAACCAGAGGTTATGGGTGACGGCGAGGCGCCCGGCAAGCTGTTCTTTTGCTTTGAACAGGTGTCTGATGTAGGCTCTCGAGAAGTTCCGACAGGTCGGGCAGTCGCACTCGGGGTCGATGGGGCGCTCGTCGAGCTCATAGCAGGCGTTGGTCAGGTGCATGATTCCGTTCCATGTAAATATCGTCGCATGGCGGGCATTGCGGGACGGCATGACGCAGTCGAAGAAGTCGACGCCTCTGTAGACAGCCTCGATTATATTCTGAGGCGTGCCGACGCCCATCAGGTATCTCGGCTTGTCGGCGGGCATATAGGGCTCAACAGCCTCGATAATTTTGTACATCTCCTCGGCAGGCTCACCGACTGCCAGCCCTCCGATAGCGTAGCCGTCGAGGTCGAGGTCGGCAATCTGTTTCATGTGCTCGATTCTGATGTCTTCGTAGGTGCAACCCTGATTGATGCCCCAGAGGAGCTGATGCGGGTTGATGGTGTCGTCCCGGGCGTTAAGCCTTGCCATTTCGTCCTTGCAACGCTTGCACCAACGGACGGTGCGGTCGCAGGAATTCTTTGAGTAGCTCCGGGGAGCCGGGTTCTCGACGCATTCGTCAAACGCCATTGCGATGGTCGAGCCAAGGTGGGACTGAATCTGTATGCTCTCCTCGGGTCCCATGAAGATGCGCTTGCCGTCGATGTGGGAGTTGAAATAGACTCCCTCTTCCTTTATCTTTCTGAGCTTCGCAAGCGAGAAGACCTGAAATCCTCCCGAATCGGTGAGGATTGGCTTATGCCAGTTCATGAACTTATGAAGTCCGCCTAATTTATATATTACCTCGTCAGTCGGGCGAAGGTGAAGATGATAGGTGTTGCAGAGCTCCACCTGACATTTGAGATTTTCGAGATCTACAGACGAAATACCGCCCTTGATAGCCGCCGCAGTTCCGACGTTCATAAAAACCGGCGTCTGTATCACGCCGTGGACGGTCGCAAACTCGCCCCTGCGGGCATGTCCGTCCGAAGTTATAAGCCGATACACAATTATGCTCCCTTCAAAATAGTACATCTTATGATACATGATTTTCGGAGGAAATGCAAGAGGAAATATGAAAAACCGCACCGGTTGACATGGTGTGGTTTTTATTGACAAGATTTTTTGGTTGTGATATAATGTTTACGACATGAGGAGTGACGGTAAACCTCTTATCTTTTCAGAGGGAGGTGATAACGTGTCGATTTTAGAAGTCATTGCACTCCTTAATCTACTCGCCGTTGTTATCTTCGGAGTAATTGGAGTTTTCCAAAACAACAATAAAAAGAAATAACCGCAACCTAATGTGACGGTTTACGGTCAATCTTCAAGTACTTTTTATTTAGAGGTTGCGCCTAAACTGCTAGCACAGTTTCGTCTCCTCATGTCATTATTATACGCCACTCTTTCCTCTTTGTCAAGAGGAATTTTTTTGCATATTTATATGTGCATATTTATATGCGTATATTTATATACTATATATAGAACATATACTTATTCACAAACCACTCTATCCCGGTGATGAAGTACTGCTGAATGCAGAGGTACATTCCGAGGAGGAAGACGGGGATGGTCGGGAGATAGTAATAGCGCATCTTCCAGCCGAGGTCCTTCCAGTATTCGCGGGAGCGCCAGTACATCACTATCCAGTAGATGGACAACGGTCCCGTGACGATTATGTAGACCTGTGCCGAGAATTCCAACAGGAGAACAAGCCACACCTGAAGCCGGATATAGAGCTTTATCATTTCCTTTTTCGGGCGGTATTTCGCGTCGTAAGGGTTGTCGGAAAAGGTTTTTAGGGTTTGCAAATCGGTTTTCAAGCCCATGGCGGATTACTGCTTTTGCTCGGTTGCGGGAGTCCTGTCGGTGATGACGAAGAAGATTCCGCCGATTACGAACATGACGGCAAGTCCTCCGACACCGATGCTCGAGTTGTCGGTCAGCTGAGTGATGACGGCGACGAGAGTTGTTCCGATGAAGGAAGCACCCTTGCCGCAGATGTCATAGATTCCGAAGTATTCGCCCGACTTCTCGGGAGGGATAATCTTTGCGAAATACGAGCGCGAAAGCGACTGGATTGCGCCTTGGAAAAGTCCGACCGCAACGGCGAGAATCCAGAACTGATAGAGCTGTCTTAAAAAGATAGCGTAAACGACGATGAAGAAATATGCGACGATGCAGACCATGAGAAGCTTGCCTGCTTCGACCTTTCTTGAGAGTCTGCCGAAGAAGAGTGCCGCCGGGAACGCAACGAACTGGGTAACAAGAAGCGCCAGTACCAAGCCGATACTGCTTAAGCCCAGAGATTCGCCGTATGTAGTCGCCATATCGATGATGGTGTAGACACCGTCGATATAGAAGAAGAACGCTATGAGGAAGAAGAGGGCCTTTTTGTTGTGCCCGAGCTCCTTAAAGACGCCGCCGAGGCGCTTGAGGCTGAACATGACGGGTTTGTCGGTCTTCTCGACATAGTGAACCTGCTTGTAGCTTCTGACAAGCGGAATCGCCATCGCAATCCACCAAACGGCGGTGATTACAAAGTCGATAGCCATCGCTACTCCCAGGCTTATCGGGAGGATGTCCATGGTCTGGAGAGCATAGATTGCAATGCAGATGATGAACGGAACACAGCTTCCGATGTAGCCTCAGGCATAGCCCTGAGCGGAGATTTCATCCATGCGCTCATCGCTTGTTACATCCGTGAGCATCGAATCATAGACAACGAGGCTGAGCTGATAGGCGATTTTCGCGATCGCGAACAGGATTAAGAACCAGAGCCACGACTGGATGAATCCGAGTGCTATGCACCCGATTGCTCCGATGAGCATCGAAGCCATGAAGATTATCTTCTTTACGCCCTTGATATCCGAAGCGGTGCCGAGAGTCGGTCCTAAGATTGCAACTATGATTGTGGCGATAGACGTGGTGTAGCCCCAATACGCCAGATAGTCGGTCTCCGAGATTCCTGCGTTTGCCGCAAGAACGTGGAAGTAAATCGGCAGTAGCGTTGCCACGAGCATCGTGAACGCCGAGTTTCCGACGTCATAGAGCACCCACTTTTTCTCCTGCGGAGTCATTTTAAACTTCATAATGTCTTTCCTCCATAGCGGTAAGAATCGGAATTGATTGCCAGTCGTCGCCCTTTTCGAAGTTCTTATTGAACCATGGAAGAAGCTTCTCTTCTCCGTCAGCGAAATTCAGGAAATTGTCGCTGAGCTTAAGACAGAGCTCTTCGGCTTTTGCCATAAGCTTTTCAAGACGGAGGTTAGAATCCTCACACTTCGGGTTGGGCTTTTTGTTGACGACCATTCCGTGCATACCCTTATAATTACCGGACGCCGCAAGGACGGAATATATCAGAAGTCGCTTCATGTCATTCGGCGCGACCAGTAAACCATTGTACGTTACAAACGAACGAATCGCTGTTTTTGCCTCCTTCTCGGAGACAGAATCATAGAAGAGGGACATTATCCGGGCGTTCTCATCCGTCGGGTGAATGTGACCCGTGAGATGATGCGTGGCGGGGTTCAAGCCGTCCTTAATCATCAGGCTCCTGTCGAACTCAACCTCTATTTCGGAGTGTGTGACACCGCTTACCTCTTTCTTTCTCTCGACATAGCCGTGACACATGCTGTCAAGTGCGAAATGTCCGACAAAGCCGAGGGCATATGCAAGTCTGCGGTTTCTCTCTTCTTTATTTTCGGCGGAATTTGCAACATCCGCGGCATTTTCGAAAAACTCCGTCGCCGGTCTTTCGTGCATCTCCGAACCGAGCTGTCTTATCGGGTTCTTTGTGAGGGGCTTGTAATAGAAAAGAATATCGGGACCGTGAAGCCCTATCTGATAGATTTTAAGATTGTTTCTGAGGACATCTTTTACCTCAGTAGAATAGCGGCGGAGAAGATCTCTGCCCAAAACATAATGCGCGTAAGTAGAAGGCATTTTTATATCACCAATTTATAGCATACCAGAAATCTTCACTTGTTGCAAGTAAATTTTTATAAAATCCCGTTTTATTTTATGTTAAACCTATCAAATCCGACAGATAAAAAATCCGTGTAGGATAATAGCCTGCACGGATTTTTTTCAAAATAATTATCAGAACTGAATCTTCTTCTGGATTCTTCTCATCAGGAAGAAAGCGATTATAACTGTGACGAGCTCCGCAAACGGGAATGTGAGCCAGACGACCCAGTTAAGTCCGGTTGCCTTGACGACCTGTGTCAGTCCCCATGCGACGGGAAGGACGAAGATAAGCTGTCTGCAAACGGAAACGACCAAAGATTCCGTTCCGCCGTTAAGTGCCTGGAACACCCCCTGAAAAGCGACGTTTGCGCCCGCCAGAATGAAGCTGATGCCGATTACACGCATAGCCTCGATGCAGAGCTGTTGGGTCTCGCCGGAAAGTCCGAATATGCTCGAAAGCGGATTCGCAAGGAACTCAACAATAAGGGTTCCAATGAGCATGATTACAGCCGTATAGAGCATGCCGTATTTGATGCCGTCCCTGATACGCTTCTTGTCGTTCATGCCATAGCTGTAGGAAACGATAGGCGTGATTGCGTCACGAAGTCCGAACGCCGCAAAGAGGATGAATTGCTGAATCTTGTAGAAGAGACCGTATGCGGTTACCATCTGCTCGCTTATCTGGACAAGAATTACGTTCAGTGCATAGGTCATAAGCGACATGAGAGCCTGTGCAATGATTGCGGGAAGTCCGATTGTATAGATGCCCTTGATAATCTGCCACGACGGCTTCATATAGCGGACACTCTTTGAGAGGTCTTTGTTTACCTTCAGGTGGAATATCAGTGCCAGTGCGAACGATACGAGCTGACCGATTACGGTTGCATATGCGGCACCCTGAACTCCGAGCTCGGGAAGACCGAGAAGACCGTAAATCAGTATGGGATCCATGATGATGTTTGTGATGGCTCCCGCAACCTGAGCGATTGTCGAATAGAGAGCGTTGCCGGTTGCCTGCAGGAGCTTTTCCAGAATCGAATAGAAGACGATGCCCATCGATATTGTACAGCAAATCTGTAAGTAGGAAACCGCCATTTCGTAGATTTCCGGGTTATCCGTCTGAGTTCCGATGTAGAACTTAACGCCGAACAGTCCGAAAAGTAAGAACACAACGTAGATTACACATCCCAGAAACAGAGCATTTCCGGCAACCTCGCTCGCCTTCTCCTTGTTGCCCTGCCCCAGGCATCTTGCCGCAAGAGCGTTTACACCGACGCCGGTTCCGACACCGATTGCAACCATGAGCATCTGCATCGGGAATGCGAGGGTCAGAGCGTTCAGAGCCTGCTCGCCGCTTTCCGCCATATTCGAGACGAATGCGCTGTCAACGATGTTATAGAGTGCCTGAAGCATCATCGACAGAATCATCGGTATGCCCATCGACAGCATAAGCTTCGGGACGGGCATAGTCGCCATCTTGTTTGTTTGAACTTTTTCTTCCATATAATCCTCCACTATGATAAATATATATTTTTACAAACAAAAAAGAGCCGCAAACAGCCGGATTTACGCCGTTTGCAACTCACTGTGATTTTATTTTAGCATTTTCGCCAGCCTGTGTCAAGAGGCATTTTGCCCAAGAAAAGCAAACCCAAAGGGCTCCGAATTTGCCGAAGATGTGACTTTTAAAAGCTTAATATGTGACCGTTTCGTCGGTGGTCACGTTTCCGTCCTCGTCATACTCTTTTATGGTTGTCTGGGCAAGACTGAGGGTCCCGTCATCCGAGATTGTATACTGCTCTTCATAGGTGCTCTCGGCGGAGCCGTCCGAATAGTAGGTCTGATAGCCGGTATAGTATGTCTTAACGCCGGTATCGGTGTTTTCAACGTAGTTGTCCCAGATAACCTTCGTGACATTACTGTCACTGTCAAGGCAGACGCAGGTGAAGTAGGAAGAGTTTGTCGCCACCTGATAGGTTACTGTCGCACGGATGGGATTGATTCCGACATACGCCTCATAGCCGGTCAGGTCGCCGGTTTCCTCATCATAGTAAACCGCCAAGACTCCGTCGGCATCTGAGTAGCCGTTCTCCTCATCATAGCTAAGATACATATCAAGACCGATTTCGGAAACCGCACCGCTGTCCTCATTCTCGACGTGATAGGACTCGGTGTAATAGTAATCACCCAAGAGTGTGTAATCATCTCTTGAAAGATAGGTGTCTCCGTCGCTGAGTCCGAGGGACAGGTCGTCGCCCGAGCCGGCTTTGGTTCCCTCTTCTGAGGTCTCGGGGGTGTCGATTGTGGCGTTGTCAGCGTCGGTCTCGCCATCGGTGGTCGAATTGTCTCCGCAACCCGTAAACGCGAAGAGCACCATGAGTGCCGTCAGAAGACAGGCAAACATTCTTAAATTCTTGTTTTTCAGCATAAAAGCCTCCGTAAATATTTTTATTTTTCCTTTTCGTAAGGGTTATTATTCAAGCTCTGCGACCAAGCCTGTAAGCCGAGTTCTGTCGTGTACGGCAATCTATCTAGACTCTTTGTCGCCGAAGAGTTCAAGCCACCTATTACAAAATACCCGCCGAGCAGACGTTGATATTTCTTTCCAAACGGTGTTGCATCAAACAGGGTTTACATGGCAACGTGGTCTCCCACGCTCCGGTGAGCTCTTGCCTCGCCTTTCCATCCTTACCGGGGTTTAAACCGGCGGTTTATTTCTGTTGCACTTTCCCTAAGGTCGCCCTCGGCTGACGTTATCAGCTGTTTTGCTCTGTGATGCTCGGACTTTCCTCATCCGACGTGAAAACACGTCGTCCGCTGCCGTATAGCTTACTCGCAGACTGATATATTTTACAATGTAATTGCGAAAAAGTCAACCCTGCCAATAATATTTTTCATATATTCGCTTTCGTTTTTCAGCTTACTGTCACAATGGGCTTGAAAAATGTTGTGGAATAGTGTATAATACAGATTGGCTGTGCTAACCTGCGAACCACTACAACTACTGGGGGAATATCATGGATTCCAAAAAGGCAGAATATATTGATTCGAATTTCAAGTACGACGGAGTGTTGGGCGTTACGGTTTCCGGCGCCGAAACCGAGTTTTCGGTCTGGGCTCCCGAAGCGGAAGCCGTTTCCGTCTGTTTATATAAGCATAACGAGGACGAGCGCCCATATTTGTCAGTTCCTATGGAAAAATCAGAGCTCGGTGTGTGGAGATACAATCACCCCGGGTCGCTCTATGGCGTTTTCTATACCTATAAATATACCTACGGCGGCAAGACCACCGAGGGCGTCGACCCCTATGCGAGAGCCGCAGGAGTCAACGGCGACAAGGGCTGTATCATCGACCCGTCAACCCTCAATCCCGAGGGCTGGGAGGATTCCGGATATGTCACCCTCAAGTCAAACACCGACGCCGTCATCTATGAGGTCAGCGTGAGAGACTTCTCGGTCGACGAATCAAGCGGAATCGAGCCCATTCTTCGGGGCAAGTTCCCGGCGTTCACGGTTGAAGACAGCTCCACTCACGGCGGCGAGCCCACATGCTTAAGTCACATCAAAGACCTCGGCGTCACCCACGTTCAGCTTATGCCGGTGTTCGACTTTGACCGCCTCGACGAGGCGCACCCTGAAAGCTCCTATAACTGGGGCTACGACCCGGAAAACTACAACGTCCCCGAGGGCTCCTATTCGACGAACCCGTTCGACCCGTCCATTAGAATCAAGGAATACAAAGAGCTTGTTATGGCTCTTCACCGTAACGGCATCGGCGTTGTCATGGACGTCGTCTATAACCACACGTTCAAGTCGTTCGGCTCGCATCTCAGCAATTCATATCCCGGATACTACTACAGATACCGGGGCTCCAAGCTCTCGAACGGCTCAGGATGCGGAAACGAGATTGCGTCCGAGCGTGCGATGGTCAGAAAATACATCGTCGACTCGGTCGTCTACTGGGCGACGGAATACAAAATCGACGGCTTCCGGTTCGACCTGATGGCGTGCCTCGACATCGACACGATTAACGAAATTTCAAGGCGACTTGCGGAGATTAACCCGAACTGCCTGATTTACGGCGAGGGCTGGACTGGCGGAGATTCGGCACTCGAGGGCGAGAAATCCGCAAACAAGTACAATTCCTATATGACGCCCTACGCCGCATATTTCAACGACAATTATCGCGACGCCATCAAGGGCGGAACCTTCGTCGACAAAGCAACCGGCTATATAAGCGGCAACTTCCATCTGAGGCAGTCGGTGGCTGACGGACTACTCGGCAAGCAGGACTGGAACTGCAACCCGTGTCAGCTCGTCAACTATGTCGAAGCGCACGACAACCTCACGCTCTGGGACAAGCTTGCCGTCTCGAGCAGCGCTCACGAGCTTGACCGCCATAAGATGGCAAGGCTTGCGGCGGCTCTGGTCTTTCTGGCACAGGGCATCCCCTTCATTCAGGCAGGGCAGGAGTTTCTGAGGTCTAAGCCTTTAGGAAACGGCGACTATGACCGCAACAGCTACCGCTCGCCCGACAGCGTTAATTCTCTAAAATGGTGGTCCATAGCCGAGAACAAGCTGACGGTCGACTACTACAAGGGGCTCATCGCCTTCAGAAAGGCGCATCACTTGCTGAGGCTTTCGCTTCGGACCGAGATTATTTCACATTCCGAAACGCTCCCCTCGCCCGACGGCACAATCTGCATCCATCTCTTCGACGAAAACGAGGAGCTTCTCTTGCTCGTCAACCCGATTCCGAGGGCAAAGATGATTGGTCTCCCCGACGGCGAATGGCAGTTGCATATAACGGATATCAAGGCATCCCTCACCCCGCTGGCAACCTACTGCGAAGGCGTGTTCGTCCCGCCCATTTCGGCGATGGTGCTGAGGAAAGTTAAATAAAGAAAGAAGCATAATTATGGACAACACTAAAGAAAAGCTTTTTGCCTACATTGACACCCTTGAGGGCGAGATGATCGAGACTCTGTCGGAGCTTATCTCGTTCCCGAGTTATCAGCAGGAGCCCGCTGAGGGTGCACCGTTCGGGATTCCCGTTCGGGAGTGCCTTGACCATGCTCTGGCAGTTTGCGAAAGCTTCGGGATGAAGACCCGCAACTTCGACGGCTATGCCGGCACGGCTACTTTCACGGAAGGCGAACCCGAGCTCGGAATATTGGCGCACCTTGACGTCGTTCCTGAGGGGACTGGATGGACAAGCGATCCGTACACTGCCCGAATCGAAGGCGGCAAGCTCTACGGCAGAGGCGCAATCGACGACAAGGGTCCGGCGGTATCGGTTATCTACGCTATGAAAGCGCTGAAGGACCTCGGAATTCCGCTAAAGAAGGGCGTTCGCCTCATCCTCGGCACCAACGAGGAGAACGGCTCCGGTTGCATGAGATACTACTTCTCGAAGGAGAAGCCGACCAAGTATTCCTTCACGCCCGACGGCAACTATCCCGTCATCAACATCGAAAAGGGCATGATTCGCGGCGCATTTGAGTGCGAGATTCCCGTACAGGGTGACAGAACTCTTACGGAATTCCACGGCGGCAAGATTATCAACGCCGTTCCGGAAATCGCTTCGGCGGTTGTAAAGGGCGTCGGCGCAGACGAAATCTCGAGGGCTGTGGCAGAGCTTAATTCCGAAGTCGGTTTCACTGCTACAGAAAACGGCGACTGCATCACTATCGAAGCCCACGGCAAGAGCGCTCATGCCTCGATGCCGTCTATGGGCAAGAATTCGGTCACGGCGCTTCTTGAGCTTCTCAATAAGCTTAATCTTGACGGCGAAATCGGTGAGAAGATAGCGGCTCTTTGCGAACTCTTCCCCTATGGCGAGATCAACGGCAGGAGCGTCGGCATCGACTTTAGCGACGAGCAGTCGGGCGAGCTGACATGCCTCTTAAGCATTTTGGATTACGAAAACGGTAGCCTACACGGCTGTAATGATATCAGGCTTCCAGTAAGCTTTACGGTCAGGAATATTCTGGACGTTTACAAGCCCGCTCTCGAAGCGATGGGCTTCTCGACCCACGACAGCATGGGTATGGAGCCGCACTATGTCCCGTCGGACAGCCCGTTCGTCAAGACGCTACTCGGCGTTTACGAAGAGGTCACCGGCGAAAAGGGCGAGTGCATTGCAATCGGCGGCGGCACCTATGTCCATGATATAGAAGGCGGAGTTGCCTTCGGAGCGGAATTTATGGGTGAGGACAACCACATGCACTCGGCTGACGAGTCAATAAAGATTTCTCAGCTTGTCCTCAACGCAAAGATGTTCGCTCTCGCAATCCTCCGTGTCTGCGAAGAGTAAATTCTCCGCAAAAAATATTTTACGAAAGGAGGTAAACTTTGAGTATTTTTAAAAGAAGAAAAACGGCAATAGCATTTGTGGACTATGAATATTGGTTTTATACCTATCAGAATTTTTACAGCATTGACACCGACCCGCTTTCGTGGCGGAAGGAGCTTGAGCGCGACTATGACCTCAAGGACGTCATGGTATTCGGCAATTTTTCGGAGCCGAATATAAGCTCGGAGCTCCCGAGGCTCAGAACGATTACCAACACAATAGTTGAGACCGGCAACACCGATTCTCACCGCAAAAAGGACATGACCGACTTCATCATGCTCGACTATATTTACCAGACGGTAAACCACCGCAAAAACGTCGACGCAATCATTATTTTCACCGGTGACGGACATTTTCAGTCGGTTGTGAAATACATAAGCCAGACTCTGAAAAAGACGGCGGTCGTATACGGTATCAAGGGTTCATTCTCGCGTCAGCTTCAGCTTGCGGCGACAAAGGTCGTCACTCTCCCCGCTGAGGACGTGCTTCAGAAGAGCTACAGCATGATGATTATTTCTAATTTCGCCCGCATTGCCAACAAGCCGAATGTCGTCCCCACCTTCCGCACCGTCGTCTCGGCGGTCTCGAAAAGAAACGACGTCCCCGAGGAAAGCATCAGAGACGCGCTTCAGAAGCTCATGGAAGACGGCTACGTCTGCCAGATGGTTCAACCGATGAAGTCGAAGCAAGGCATGAGAAATGTCAAGATTGTCGTGCCGGTGTGGGATAAATTAATTCGAGACGGCTACTGGAACGAGTGATTCAGGAGGATTAAAATGAAACAATGTATGGATTCCGAAAACCTGCACCGCAGACTGAAAAAAATCATCGGGCAGGTCGAGGCTATTGACAGGATGATTGACGAAGATATCCCCTGCGAGGACATCTTAGCCCAGATTAACGCCGCAAAGTCAGCACTTCACGGTTGCGGTAAGGTCGTCCTCGAAGGTCACATCAACCACTGCGTTCGTGACGGCATAGAGCACGGCGACGCCGACAAGACTATTGCAGATTTTACAAAGGCTGTCGAAAGATTTGCAAATATGGGGTAAACCCGGAATATCACCGCCCAACTTCGGGCGGTTTTATTTTTACCTCTTGATAACCTATACCCGTATGAGTATAATATAAGCTACAGATACCCGTATGGGTATATTTCTGATACAAAGAGGTGCTTTATGATTAAAAATGCTATGAACAAGCTTGAATCAGTGCTCGCTATCGGCGGAACCAAGAAAGACATCGCACTGTTGACGATTTCGGGAGTATCGCTTATACTGAGCCTTGTTGGGCTTCCCCTGCCGTTTGACATTGCTTGGGTGGCGATAATCCTTTGCGGGATTCCGATAATTCTTGAGGCGATAATCGGCTTGGTAACCGAGTTCGACATCAAAGCTGATGTTCTCGTTTCGCTCGCTCTTGTCGCTTCCGTTCTCATCGGGGAGACCTTTGCGGCGGGAGAGGTCGCATTCATCATGCAGTTGGGCGGGCTCCTTGAAGAGCTCACCGTTGCGAAGGCAAGAGCCGGTATTGAGCGGCTCGTCAGACTCACTCCGCAGACGGCAAGGGTTATTTCGAGCGATTCCGAGCGGATAATTCCCTCCGAAGAGGTTTCGGTCGATGATATCCTGAGAGTACTGCCCGGGGAAATAATTCCCGTCGACGGAGTCATCATTTCTGGGCAAACATCAATTAATCAGGCTGTGATGACGGGCGAATCGCTTCCCGTGGACAAGACAGTGGGCGACGAAGTTTCAAGCGGAACTGTGAACCAGTTCGGAGCATTCGACATGAGAGCCACAAAAGTCGGCTCGGACAGCTCGATTCAACGGCTCATCCGACTTGTGCAATCGGCAGATGCCGGAAAAGCGAAGATTGTCGGGCTTGCCGACAGGTGGGTGACGTGGATTGTCATAATTGCACTCGTGAGTGCGGCTCTGACCTGGGCGATAAGCGGAGAAATTCTGAGGGCGGTTACAATACTTGTTGTCTTCTGCCCGTGTGCTCTTGTTTTGGCGACACCAACGGCGATTATGGCGGCAATCGGCAACGCCACGAAGCACGGTTTCTTGGTCAAAGAGGGCGACGCCCTCGAACGGCTCGCCGGTGTAACCGTTGCGACTTTTGATAAGACGGGAACTCTCACCTACGGAACGCCGACCGTTTCGGCTTCGGAAAGCCTTCGGGAAGGCTACTCTGACGAAGATATTCTCAGGCTCTGCGCCTCTGCGGAGCAGATGTCCGAGCATCCTCTCGGAAGAGCAATCGTGAATTCATACGGTGGCGGGCTTCCCGCTTGCGAAGAATTTTCGATGCTCCCGGGTCGCGGTGTTCAAGCCGAAGTGAACGGGCAGAGAATTCTTGCCGGTAATAAGGAAATGCTCACAGAGGCAAATATAAATCTTAACGAAGCCACAACCGCCGAAGCCGAAAAATATCTCAAAACCGGTTGCACGGTCATATATGTCGCAAGCGAGAGCGAAATCCTCGGGCTTATTGCCCTTTCCGATACGGTTCGGGAAGAAAGCAGGAGCATGCTTGACAGCCTCAAGACCTTGGGTGTGAAGCCGGTTCTCCTTACGGGCGACAACAAAAATACCGCCGAAGCGGTATCTCATAGTCTTGGAATAGATAAAGTATACTCCGAATGTCTGCCGGAAGACAAGCTCAGGATAATCGGTGAGCTTCAAGCCGGCGGTGACAAGGTTCTCATGCTCGGCGACGGCGTGAACGACGCACCGTCACTCAAGAAAGCCGATGTCGGGATTGCGATGGGCGGCATCGGGAGCGACATTGCCGTCGATGCCGCCGACATAGCCCTCGTCGGCGACGACCTCTCGGAGCTTCCCCGCCTCGTCGCCCTCTCGAAGCGGATGATGAGAACCATCAAACTGAATCTCACATTTTCAATGACCCTGAATGTCGTTGCGATAATCTTAGCCATCATCGGCACCCTTAACCCCGTCGTCGGCGCACTTGTCCATAATGCCGGGTTGGTGCTGGTTATTGTTAATTCTGCTCTTTTACTCGGTTTTTCTCCTCGAGCTTCGTAATCAGTTCCACCCTTCTCTGATGCCGTCCACCTTCGAATTCGGTGGTCAGGAACAGGTCGACGAGCTCGTTGGCGAGACCGGGTCCGACTACCCTGCCGCCGAGGCAGAGGGCGTTGGCGTCGTTATGGAGGCGGGTGTATTTCGCCGAGAAGGCGTCCGAGCAGGCACAGGCACGGATGCCGTTAATCTTGTTCGCCGCTATCGAGATGCCGATGCCGGTGCCACAGATTAGGATTGCTCTGTCCACGGCGCCATTCACGACCTCCTTGCAGACCATCTCCGCCGCATCGGGATAATCAATCTTCTCCCCGACGGCGACGCCATAATCGATATAGTCGACACCGATTTCATCAAGGTGCTTCACAATCTCCATCTTGAGCTCCGCACCTGCGTGGTCATTTCCGATTCCTATCTTCATAATAATCACCTTTCTTGTAAATCTTTTTCTGCCTTAGTAATCTGCAAATATCTTACCCGTAAATCCTCCGCACTCCCCGCTTCATCCAAGTGGGATAGAGCCGCGGAGATTACGCCTGTTGCCTGTTGGAGGCGGTTCTGGACAGGGGCAAGGCGCACACGGTCTTCCTCCGCGAAGAGCTTCGCCTTTATGTCCTCGGCGCAGTCGCCGGTAAGGATGATGTCGCCCGGGGTCTTGTCCGCAAGAGCTTTCACGGCATCATAGCCGGTGACGTCGTCGGGCTTGACGGTTGCCAGCCTTTCGCCGTCGGAAGAATACGCTCCGAAATAGACCACCTCGGGGCGAGCTTTCATCAGCGAGAATATCGTGCCCTTCGCCGCTTCGGAATTTGCCGCAAGGGCTTCGAGGGTCGAGATTCCGACGCACCTGCCGCCCGTGGCGCAGAGCCCCTTCACAAGTGCAACGCCGATTCGGAGTCCCGTATAGGACCCGGGACCGTTCGAGACGGCGATCAAGTCTATGTCCGAAATTTCAAGCTCCGTGTCATTAAGAAGCCGCTCGATGAACGGCAGGATTACCTGAGAATGGGTTAGCTTTGTATAAACTGTCGTCTGTCCGAGAATGATTCCGTCACGATAAACGGCGCAGGAGGCTGTTTTGCCGGAGGTATCAATGCCCAATATTGTCAAATCTGTCATCTCCGATTATTGTTATCTTTCGGGAACTCTCCCCCGTCACTTCGAAATCAATGATGATCGTGTTCTCGGGGAGTTCAGAGGCTATATTCTCGCTCCATTCTATTGCCAGAACGGCATCGCTCTCCAAGTAATCATAGAAGCCGATAGATTCGAGCTCATCCGAATCCGCAATCCTGTACATGTCGAAGTGATAAAGAGGCGTTTTTTTGGGCTCGGAATACTCGTTGACGATTGCGAACGTCGGACTGCTCACGTCGTCCCGAAGCCCCAAGCCGACCGCCAAGCCATGGGTAAACGTGGTTTTCCCGGCGCCGAGCCCTCCGCGAAAAGCGACAACGTCGCCGCCGTGAAGGAGACTGCCCACAGCCGAGCCGAGAGACACAGTCTCGTCAGCCGAATTTGTTTCAAAAATCCTTGTCATTCAGTATCCGAACTTTCCTTCTATCGAGTCGTCGTTCATTATCCAATCGAAAACGTCGATTACGCGATAATTTTCGTCGTCATCGCGGATTATGACCCGCTCGATTCCGGCATTGATTACGACACGCTTGCACATCGAGCAACACGACGAATTCCTTATGTATTCGCCGGTGGAGACTTCCCTTCCGCAGAGATAGAGCGACGCGCCAATCATGCTTTCACGAGGTGCGTTGATGATGGCGTTCATCTCGGCATGGACCGAACGGCAAAGCTCGTATCTTTCGCCTCTCGGGATGTTGAGCTGTGTGCGGACGCAGTAGCCGAGATCCGAACAGTTCTTTCTGCCTCTCGGTGCTCCGACATAGCCGGTCGATATAATCTGGTCGTTTTTGACGATTACCGCACCGTATCTCCTCCTCAGGCAGGTTCCCCTTTCGGAAACCGCATCGGCGATGTCGAGGTAATAATTAATCTTGTCTCTACGCATGGTATCGCTCCTCTCCGGGTAATTCTTTATTATAGTGTAGCACATTTCGGGGAGATATGCAAGAGGTAATCGCGCTTCGCGCGCCCTCTCAGTCGCCTTCAGCGACAGCTCCCCCAAAACGGGGGAGCCTTAGAAGAGCTCTTTTGTGTGAAATCAATATGAAATACGAACGAAATCTCAAAATTACTCTTGAAAATTGAGCAGATAGAGGGTATAATTTATTCGTAAGAAAAGCGATTTTATTGGAAAGGGAAAATAATGCCGAGATTTTTTGCTTCTCAGCCGCCGCAGAGCGGTATCATAGCCATCGACGGGGCTGATGCTCAGCACATCGGAAAGTCGCTTCGGATGGCTGTCGGGGACGAACTCACCGTCTGCCGCGACGGGGTCGATTATCAATGTGAGATTATCGGGATAACCCATGAGGACGTGACTCTGAAGGTCATCGGCGAATCGCCTTCAAGCGAGCCGAATATCGAGCTGACGCTCTTTATGGCAGTGCCGAAGCTTGACAAGCTTGAGCTCATCGTTCAGAAATCGGTTGAACTGGGAACAGTCCGGATTTGTCCGGTGCTGACGAAGAGATGCGTTTCCCGCCCCGATAACGAGCGATTCAAATCGAAGCGCGAACGTCTGCAGAAGATAGCTCTTGAGGCGGCGAAGCAGTCGGGGCGAGGGATTATCCCCGAGGTTTCGGACATAATGAGCTTTGACGAATGCCTGAAAGAGATTGCGGCGATGGACTTGGGAATAGTCTGCTACGAAAAAGGCGGGGTCAGTCTCAAGGACATAGATATCCCCGAAAGGTCGAAAATCGGGCTCTTTATCGGCTCAGAGGGTGGATTTGAGCCGTCGGAGATTGAAAAGCTCGAGGAAAGTGGAGTAAAAAAAGTCTGGCTCGGAGACAGGATTCTAAGATGCGAGACCGCACCGATTGCGGCGACCGCCATTATCATGTTTTTGACCGGTAATATGTAAATGGGTATTGCATTTTTCTCAAATGTGTGCTATATTAAACTTAAGAAAAACTGAAGGAGATGTTTTCAGATGGGTAATGTATTTAAAATAGCTATTGGAATAGGTGCGGCTGCTGCCGCTGCTGCTCTCGGCTTTGCCCTTGCAAAGAAGGTTCGCGATGACGAGAAAATCGACGACACCGAGGATTTCGAGGGTCTTGACGACGTAGATACCTGCGATTGTGAGGACTGCGAGGCTTGGGACGGCGAGGACTGCACCTGCGATCATGCCTGCGAAAAGGACGAGGATGATGAAGAGTGCGACGACGAGTGCGAATGCGACGAATGTGACGACGATGAGTGCGACTGCGACTGCGACGAATGCGAAGGTCACGGTCAGGACATCTCCGAGGCAGTCAACAGTATCGTTGACGGCGTCATGAGCGGAATTGTCATTGCCGCCGACAAAGCGAGCGAGTGGGCTTCCGTCATTGCCGACAAGGTCGCCGAGAAGCTCGAGGAGCGTCACGAGATGGAGTACACCATCGAGTGGGACGACGATGACGAGGATGAAGACGAACACGAGGACGAAAAGCCCGACGTTCCCGAGTCCGTGGACGAAACCCTGAAAGCCGCCGCAGAGGTTGCCGAGGACATTCAGGAAGCCGTCGAGGACATCAATGTTCATGACGACGGGACGCATACCGAAGGTTGATTTCGAAATAGCATAATTTTTGAGCCCCCGTTCTTCTGAGTGGGGGCTCTTTTTATCTCCTCAGATTTGTAAACACATTTATCTTCTCCTGTCCGAGGTAGAGGTCGTTCTTGAGCCTTGCTGGGTAGATTATGTCGTTGCCGAAGCGTTGTCTCAGGTTGTCCGAGACCTGACTCAGGGTTTCCTGACGGTCTATCTTCTCGCAGTCGGAGAAGACGGAGTATTGCTTGCCCTCGTCATAGTTAAGAAGGCTTATCCCCCTTATGCCGACCGAGCGGACAGGGAGATTCCAGTCGAAGTGCTCACGGAAGAGCTTGAAGCCCTCCTTCGCCAAGGGCAGTGCCGAGCAGAGGGGATATTCGAGCTTCGCCTGATACTCCCGATACGAGAGGTCGTTCGTCTTCACCGAAATTGACACCCCGCCGGTGCAGAGGCGGTCGCGTCTCATACGGCGGCAGACATCCTCGGACAGCGAGAGCATCACCTGCCAGACCTGCTCGTCCGAATGCAAGTCCTGCCGGAGGGTCGTCGAATTGCCGACCGACTTCGGAACCGGCGCATAGCCGATTTCGTGCACAGGCTCGTTGTCGAGCTCGTTGACCGCCCGCCAGAGGCTAAGCCCTGTCTTGCCGAGCCTTCTTTCAAGAAGCTCCGGGTCTGTCTCTGCCAAGTCCCCGAGGGTGAGAATCCCGAGATTTTGGAGCTTTTTCATCGTACTTGAGCCGATGCCGACCATCTCGTCCGCCGCCAGAGGATAAATCATCTCGCGATAGTGCTCCGGCTCCAGAACCGTGACGGCGTCCGGCTTTTTCATGTCCGAGCCGAGCTTGGCAAGGATTTTCGAGAAGCTCACGCCGACCGAAATCGTCAAGCCCGTTTCCCTCTTCACCGCCTCCTTGATTTCATAGGCGATATCCTCGCTCGAGCCGAAGAGGATGTGCGAGCCGGTCACGTCGAGCCAGCACTCGTCAATTCCGAACGGCTCCACGAGGTCGGTATACCTTGCGTAAATCGCCCGCACCTGCTTCGAGATTTCGCTGTAGACGTGCATCCGGGGCGGGACTATCGTGAGATTCGGGCACTTCTCCTTCGCCTCCCAGATAGCCTCGCCGGTCTTGACACCGAAGGATTTTGCGATATAATCTTTAGCGAGGACTATCCCCGCCCTGTCCTCGACGCTCCCGCAAACTGCCACCGGCTTTCCCCGCAGAGAAGGATTGTCCCGGATCTCCACCGAGGCGTAAAAATTATTCAGATCACAATGAAGTATGTCCATTCTCAAGCCCTCCGAACTTTCGTTCCTAACTTTTGTTTCATCATAACACGTTTGTTCGGAGTTGTAAAGAGAAATTTTTTGAATCCAACCGCAAAAATTCTGTGTCTATAAGTATGAAAACGTTTTCAAATCAATTCGAAAGAGGTGATGGTGATGATTGACGAAAGACGGCTCCTTGGGAGGCTTGCTTCGGGCGACGAGGAGGCTTTCCGGGAGATTGTTTCCGGCTACAGCCGCTATGTTTCCACGGTGATTGCAAATCAGCTCCGGGACTTCGAAAACACCACCGTCATCGAAGAGCTTTCGGCGGATGTGTTCTTTGAACTCTGGCGGAACCGCGAGAACCTCACCACTCCGCACCTTCGTGGCTGGCTCTCAGCCGTCGCGAGAAACAAGGCGAAGAACTACATACGCTCCCGGAAAATCGTCTGCGAAAGCCTTGACGACAGCATCGCCGAGAACATTATCGACCTCTCGGACGACTTTTCTGTTCTTGAAAAAGAAGAACAGGCAAAGGAAATCCGGCTTGCCATCGGGAAGCTCCGCAAGCCCGAGCGCGAGGTGCTCCTTCGGTACTACTATTACAATCAGACGGTTGCAATTATCGCCGAAGAGACCGGCACGAACGTCGCCACCGTCAAGACAAGGCTTCAAAGAGGACGGGTTAGACTCAAAGAAATCTTAGAAAAGGGAGGCTTTTCAAAGTGAAACAACTTTACAGTGACCTTCTCGACAGCTACGGCGAGGAGAAAATCCGGCTCAAAAAAGCCCCCGCCGTCAACAGTGACAGAATTTATGCTTTGGCAAACGCTAAAGCCGGAAAGGAAAACGTTTTTATGGAGAAAAAACATCATAGATTACCAATAGTGCTCGCTGTAGTGGTTGCGGCTGTGCTTCTTATGGGAGCAGGGTTTGTAGCCGCCAGTAACAACTTAACAAGCTTCTTCCAGGGCAGATGGCAGGAGCTCACCGGTGAAGAAATGTCTCAGGGACAGCTTGAGGTTATCGACGGATTCAGTCAGGAGATAGACTCAAGCCAGATTTCAAACGAAATTACCGTCACCATCGATTCTGCAATGGCGAGCAGTGACGAAATGTACTTTCTCCTCAGAATGGAGGGTGAAAGTCTACAGGACGTGCTGGTCGAGGGCGAGAACTGGTACTTCGAGCATTTCTACTTTGGCATAAAAAATGTGGAGGTCGCTGCTTACGTCAGCCATGTTGACTGGCACTACGAAGAGGACGGCGTTTACTATTGGCTCTGGGAATGCAGTTATGATACCCTGCCCGAGGACGTTACTACGCTGAACTGCTCGCTGAGCATGGGCGCACTTCATTCCAACTACGATGAAGAAGATAAAGACATAGTCATTAACGGCTCATGGAGCTTTGATTTCACGGTTGATGTGAGCGAATTGACTACTATAGCTCTGGACTCTGATATTGTCGGAATTTCCGACTTGGCAATCAACGAATTCGAAGTTAGCTACATAGCCACTTCCGAAGCAAATCCGCACGGTATAATAATCGCTGTCATGAAGGACGGCACGGAAATCAGTACATTCACCGGCACCGGCTATTTAGAAAAAGACGGAACCAGTAAACACTGGTATTGTCAGTGGGAAACGCCTATTGACGTGAGTGAAGTTGATTACATCTACTTCTCAGATGGTGCTGGAAACTGCGTTGACGGCACGGTCATCTATGTTCAGTCTGATGCTGATACCACACAGAACTCCATGCAGGAAATAGACGCCTCTGGAACCATTGAATCGGACATCACTGTCACCGTGGATTCTGCGATAGCAAGTAAGAACGAGATGTACTTCCTCGTCAAGGTTGAGGGCGAGAGCTTTATGGAGATGCTCGATTCGGGTGCGGAATGGTATTTCAAGAACATTATCTTCGACATCGATAACGCAAACATGGCGGCTTATGGAACTAAGAACGACTGGGAGTGGGTTGAGGACGGCGCATACTACAGACTCTTCGATGCCGACTACAGCACCATTGGCGATGATGTCGATGCCCTGATTTGCTCGCTCACAATGGGCAAGATCTACTATTACGATGAGGACGGCAACCAAGTCTTTATCGGCGGTCCCTGGACCATTGACTTCACGGTTGATGTTGCAGATGCTACATACGTCAGCATTGACACCGACATCGAGGGAGTTTCGGCTATGGTTATGTCTGAATTTGGCATAAACTATATCATTGACACCTCAGTAAACGAGAACAGGTGGAAGATTAATGTAGTCGCCGTCATGAAAGACGGAAGCGAAGTTATCACTGGCAGTGGTTTTGAGGGTACTGAGAGCGACGAGGGTTACTTCATCGGAAGTAGCGGTGCCGTAAAGCACTGGTACCGTCAATGGGAAGTACCCATCAACCTTGACGAAGTGGATTATCTCTACTTTGTTGATGGTGCGGGAGATTTCATTGAGGGCACAGTAATTGAGGTAGGCTAAATATGTAGGGGCGATAAGTTCGCACAGCGAACTTCTACATCCAGCCCGTACTTTTTCGCGAAGGGTTTTCGGGCGGATAATATCCGCCCCTACTTTTTTGTGGACTTCAATACTATTGTATGCTAAAATAAAATCAGATTTTTGAACCCAAAATATGATTTTGCGTGTCTCTTATTATGAAAACGTTTTCAAATCCAATCGGAAAGTGAGGGTGAGGGATGGACGAAAGGCTTGTCAAGCGGCTTCGGAGCGGGGACGAGAGTGTTCTTGCGGAGATTATTTTTAAGTACAACCGATATGTCTCCACTGTCGTGGCGAATCAGCTTCGGGATTTCAATAATACCGCAGTGATTGAAGAGCTCGCGTCGGATGTGTTCTTTGAGCTCTGGCGGAACCGGGATCGGCTCACCACTTCTCACCTGAAAGGCTGGCTCGGCACCGTTGCCCGCAACAAGGCGAAAAACTACATGCGGGCTCAGAAGCTCCGGACGGAGAGCCTTGACGAACGAACAGATGACGACCTCGACGATTTTGTCGCCGTTTCGGAGGAGTTCCTCGGGCTCGAGAAAGAGGAACAGGCTCGGGAGCTTCGGTTCGCCCTTAAGAAGCTCAAGCGCAACGAGCGGGAGACGGTCGTTCGGTACTACTTCTATAACCAGACGGTAGCGAAAATCTCGGAGGAGACCGGCACGAATGTTGAAACGGTCAAGTCGAGGCTCCGACGAGGGCGGGACAGCCTGAAAGAAATTCTTGAAAATGGAGGTTTTTCAAAGTGAAAATGAACCTTAAAGACGTTTTCGACTGCTATAGCGACGAAAATATAAAGCTTAAAGATGCTCCGACCTCGAGCGACGACAGGGTCTATAGCCTGACGAACACCAAGCTCGGGAAAGACAATGCAGTCTTCAAAAAGAGATTAAGAAAATATCCGGTTATTCTTGCGGCTGTAGTGGCGGTTGTCATGCTGATGGGTGCCGGCTTCGTCGCCGCCAGTGACAGCATCGACGGTTGGTTCAAGACCCGATGGAAAGAGGTCACTGGGGAGGAGATGAGTGATGAGCACTACGAGACGATTGCAAGCCTGAGCCAGTATATAGGGCTGAGCGAAACCTCGGACGGTGTCACCGTGAGTATAGACTCGGCGACGGTCGGCGACGATGTTGCGTATGTTCTGATTACTGCGGAATGTGACAGCGGCAAATTCACAACCACCGGCACCAGCTTGTTCGGAATCTGGGAGGTCTATGTCAACTCAAATCGCAAAGGCAGCGGTATGGGCAGAATTGCCGTTGACGAAAACGGGAAAGCATACTATCTTGACACAATCAACCTTACGAACATTGACAGCGACGAACCGCTCGAGGTGAGCATCCATCTTGGAAATCTCAACGCTCTCATATACTCAAACGAAGACGGCTCTCCAATCTGGTACTCCGGCGACGGCGAATGGAGCTTTGAGTTCACACTTGAAAGAACCGAAACGAAGACCATCGACCTTACCGATAAATCGCCGTGGACAGGTGTAACCCAACTTACCGTCACGGAGTTCGGAGTCGTTGCCACCTATGACAGCGAATCGGACGACGTCCCGAGAATCATCCGCTATAGCCACATGAAGATTTACGCCGTGATGGAGGACGGAACCGAGATGCAATTCAACTCCACATCCAGCTCCGGCTATACCGGCATCATAGACTCCTACTACTTCTGGGAGGTTCCCATTGACCTTGACGAGGTTGTGGCAATCAGGATTGGCGATGATGTGATTGAGGTGGGGTAACCCCATTGAATAAAATCAGCCCCGAGGTCGGCTATAAACCGATTCTCGGGGCATTTTTTAAGTTTTTATTACTTCTTCTTGTCGGTTCTGACGACTATCAAGCCGGCGGCTACGCAGAAGACGCCTGCTCCCGCCATTATCGGGATGGGATAGTTGAGCTGTCCGGTCTGGGGAAGGGTGTCCTCGTCCTTCTCCTCGGGCTCGTCCTCCTCGATGTCGACCTCTTCGTCGGTCTTGCCTTCCTCGGTGTTGGTGCCCTCGGTCGTGACGACTACATCCGGCTCGGTGACGACGGTTGTCGTCGTGGGTGTGGGCTCATCGGGAACAGTCGGAGGCGTATACTCGAGCTTCGCATTGACGGTTATGTCATACTCGCCGGTGTATATATCCGGCACGGAAACGAGGCTCGGCTCCATGTCAAAGTAGGTGGGCAGAGTTGTCGGGACTATGAGATATACTCCCGCCGCAAGGTCGGTGAAGGTGACGGTTCCGTCGGATCCGATTTCATAGGATGTGCCGGCGGCTCCGACAGTATTTGTCCACTGCCAGAGAAGCCACGGAGAAGTCGATTCCTCCAATGAATCAACGATAGCGTCGTCGGCGCTGTAGCCGACAAAGGCGTCGGTATAGCTGTAGGTTCCGTTCGAGTTGATTGTGGCGACCTGATAGAGGGTCAGCGTGCCGCTCGTTACGGCGGTTTTGTTATACTCGAGTGTCACGGTTATCGAGCCCTTTGTGTCGTCGGCAAAGACGCACGTCAGGCAGGAAGCCGCAACCAAGGTTACAGCCAGAATCAGGGACAAAGCTTTCAGAATGTTATTTTTCACGGTCATTCTTCCTTTCCGTTATCTCTTTTTCTTCCTTACCGGAAGAGAAATGAGGATAAAGAGTATTATTATAAGCGGTATCGCAACGCAAACCGCAACGATTACGCTGTCGATTTTGTAAGCCTCCGCAGTGACTTTTATGGTCTTCTTGACTGCGTCTGTGGCAATTCTCTTGCCCCGGACGAGAAGCCTGTGGGTATTGACGCCGTAGGGCGTGCAGGTCATGAGTGTGCAGTAATCCTGCCCGTCGACGATATAGATATCCTCGAGCTCTGTGGGCTCGACAATCGTAATCTGGTCGACCTCATAGGTCAGGACCTCGTTCAGCACGGTTATCGTGAAGGTGTCCCCTATCTCGAGCTGGTCAAGATTCGTGAAGAGCGACGCGCTCGGGAGTCCACGGTGAGCTGAGATTACCGAATGTGTGCTCTCGCCGCCGATCGGAAGGCTTGTGCCCTCGAGGTGTCCCGCTCCCGCCTGCAAAACCGCCGAAGAGGTTCCGTGGTATATCGGGAGCATGACGTTTATCTTCTCGATGGTGATATAGCCCATAATTCCCGTGCCGGTCACGTCGAGTAAATCCTCGTAGCCCTCGAGCTCGTCATAGTTGACGATGGCATAGGAGGAACCGAGCTCGCGAACCGCTTCGTTATAAGCCTCGGCGGCCTCGAAATAAGCCTCATACTCATTCTCGTCGATAGTCGATACCGACTCGTCATAGTCGATGACCGCCCGGGTCTGGACCCTTGTGTTCCACCAGTCGCTGAACGTGGGATAAATGGCGATTGCAAGACCCAATATGAGAATCCCCACCAATATTCCCGTACTGCGTGATTTCTTTTTCTTCTTCGGCATCTCCACGGACAAGTCGTCAACAGACAATTCATCCGAGGGTAGCTCAATCGGAGTTGTTTTCTTTTTCTTCGTACTCTCCAACCCCGCTTTCCACTGCATCAGGCGAAATTACTTGTCGTCTCCGTCCATTCTCTTCTTGGTGATAAGGAGAATGATAGCTCCAACCACCAAAACACCGCCTACTATGTAGAAGATAGTAGTACCGATACCACCGGTAGAAGGCAACGCGGCACCGGTGTTGTTTTCAATCTTCACTGAAACAGTACCATTTGTTGTGTTGACCTCTCCATCAGTTGTCTTACCGTCAAAGGTCATTGTTATGGTCAAGCCGTTAAGCTCTAAAGCATCTTGTGTGAGCCAGGTTCCGCTTTCGTATACAGTGTGCGCAGCCTCAATTTCAATCGTAATTTCATCGGTCATTTTATTATATCCGGTAGGAGCCTTGGTTTCTACGAGATAGTAGGTTCCGATATCAAGACCGATTACGCTGAATTTACCGTCCGAACCGGAAGTAAGTGAAGAAGCATCGCCCTCGACTGTTGTCCATTTTTTTACCTTGTTATTATCAACAACAACGTATTCTTTAGTTGTGTTATCGTCCTGCAAACGATAAAGAACGAACTCAGCACCTGTGGTAATTACATCTTTTGTATCAGCATCAATCTTGGTTACATCAAGCTCATACGTCCAGGTGATAACCTTATCGGTGACGGTTTTGCCCAGGCTGTCGCTGTAAACATCATTTGAATACTCAAGATAAACCGTATTCCAGTTACCTGTTGAACCGCCAACTAAGGCGTCAGAATTCAATGTTGCGGTGAATACAACCTGAATCAACGTACTCTCGTCGTTATCAATAATAGCACCTGTGTCATCAAGCAAGGACTTGGTGTCTTCCAAGGTTACAGTGAATTCGGTATTGTCTTCGGAATTAGTAGATGTACTGCCCACAGTGTAGCCTGAAGCAACCTGAACGACTCCATCTCCGCTCGTGGTGTGAGCGGTTGCATTAGTCACGTTTGTGTCACTGTCGCTGGAATTATAAACATATACAGCCTCAACTGTTTCATAAGTCAACCCTTTGTAGAGAGTGTCATTGAAAACAAGCTTATAAGTTGTATAATCACCATAAACAGAGGGAAGCGAAGCAGTGAGATAGTATGTAATCTCATCGCCAATACCCGCATCTGCATCGGTTGTCTCAATCAAATCCATGTCTACTTTCGGAAGATCATACTTAGCTTCGAGAGGCTCAGATACTGTTCCGCCATCTTCGACAGTTGTCATTGCCAAGATATAGCGGGAATACGCGCCGGTGCTACCATCTGCGTTGGTCGGCAGACCGGTGGTCTTAATGAGATAATAACCTGCGGCAAGACCTGAAAAAGTATAGTATGTATATTCACCACTTGTCGCCGATGTGCTTTCCTTATACACTGTCGGGCTTGCTACAAAATACTTAGCAACTACTTTTGCAAATTCCTGAACTACTGCACTGTCATCACTGTACGTCGACAAAACCGATGCTACAGCAGCAGCCGAATCAAAAACGTTGCCGTTATCAGTGAATGGATATGTTCCCTTGTCTGCATCTTCGATTGTTGCGAGTTCGGCATATATGCCAGTGGTATTTATATTATCGCTCCAATCAATATACTTCAACAATTTATCGGTGCTGTCATATGTGCCCTTGAAGACTTGATAAGCTGTATAGGTATATCCACTGCCGGAGCTTTTGACGACGAGTGTATATGTCGGCGTGTTAGCTGTCGCACTAACTGCCACACTCATCGACATAAGCATCAGGACTGAAAGAATTAATGCTGTGATTCTTTTGAGCTTTTTCATTGTTATGCTCTCCTTTATTATAGAATTTAGTTTGTATTCATGCCCTTCCACGGGCACTGTCTTCTTTTCTCCTGCGCTCTCCCAAGGCGGGAGAGGCAGGTCATTAAAGGTTAGCTATTCGGTCCGGCTCGTGAATCACCGTTCCGGTCTTTCGAGAGCTTCTTCTGGTGTCTCAGGCACTTTTCCTCGCTCGGGGCGCCGGGCTTCGAGGGCTTGCGGACGGGCGTGTCATTGCTCGCCGCCGAGAAGCGAATCCGGTGGATGTTTCTGTATGCACAGCCAAGGAGCGCCAGAACCATCAGCGTCAAGCCGAAGAAGATGTAAATCCTCTCGTTCTGCCCGCCGGTGGACGGCAGACGGTAGCCGACGGAGTCGTCCCCGACTGTATTGGATATTGTGATAGGAGTATTGGTGTCGGTAACGCCGGTAAGCTGCGAGTATGTAATTTTGGTTACTCCGCTTGCTCCTGAAACAGTCTCGACGAAGTAATAGTAACGTGTGTACTTTGTACTTCCGACTATCGAATACTTCGCCAGTTTACTGAAGGTATAAGTCCAGTTGTAGGTCGAATAGTTGAGATTTTGCGTTCCTGCTAAGTATGACGTTACGTTACTGCCCTTGCCGACAAGTTCCGACAAATTTGATGTTGCGTTGGTCAGCACTGTTGTATTATCCTCGGTAGTACCGTTATAGTAGATATCGCCGGTGGATTCATCAACGAGGTAGTAGTAAAGCTCAACGATAACCCAACCTTTTTCGAAAACATCGCCGCTTGTGAGTTGCTTGCCACTATCGTCATACCATTCCTTGTTGACCGTTACCGCCGTATTCTCAACCAAGGTGTTGACGACAACTATCTCGCCGCCTTCACTTTCGCCTTCAATCTGAGAATAGGTGGTGTAGAGGTTGTATTTGTTCGTGTCAACGCCGGTTGCACTGTCTTTGGCAGTCTCTACGAAGTAGTAGAAGTAGGCGTATTTCGTACCGTTCTCAGTGTAACCCATCGGGAGACCTGCGATAGATACAGACCAGTCATTTGCTTCGTTGAGCTTGTAGGTGTAGGTTACCTCATTGCCGTTGACATCGGTCGTGGTGTAAGGCTCACCGTCGTAATAATTGCCTTCAAGTGCGGTTTCGGAATAGAAGTCCGCAACCGTGCCGGTAACCTTCAAATCCGTAAGGGTAGCTGTGAAGCTGGAATCATTAATGCCAAGCGCAAGCACAAGACCGTTATAATCGGCACAAGCGTCTGCAGCAGTGTCGTAATTACCTGCCGAAAGTACTGTCGTCATTGTACTTGTTGAATAGTAGAGCGTATATGTTCCATCTTTGTTGTCATCGACAGAACTCGGGTAAACGGTACACATAGCGCCATATCCGTTGGTACCGACAGACGCATCACCCTGGACTATGAGAGCAAGCTTCAGAAGGTCTGTTGTCAATACGCCGGTGCTATTGCCGCCGGAAATCGATACTCCACTGAGCGTAATCTCAACAGTCGTCGCCGAATCGGAATAAATCGCATCAAGGAATCCATAGCCGGTGTAAGCCCTGTCGTCCTCATCGTCGGCTAATTCACCCACCACATAGTCCGGCTCACCATTGTAGTCGGAAATGTAGTTATAGATCCAATCGCCAGCTGTCATCGCATCGGTATAGTACCACGATGTCGGTTGATAAAGGGTTACAGTCGAGCTACCTGCCGGAGAGATACCGGCTTCGATGACATAAGGAGTGAGAATCTGAACGTCAGTGACGGTAACTCCGTCATAACCATACAGATATACGCAGTTGAAGTAGTCCCAACTGAAGACGGAATCAGCGGTGAATGAATCAACGTAGAAATCGACATACGAACTGCCCGTTCCAATTGTAGCTGTGGTAGCAGTCAGATTGCCTTGCGTTACAGTACCGTTCCCATCGTCATAGTAGGACTGAATCAATGCGCCGAGAGTGCTACTACTGCTGAGAGAATTGGTATAGTATACTCTTATAACAGCACCGCTCGTTGAAAGATAGCTCTTCAAGGTTGAATTAGCATAGCCATAATCTACAAAGGCTCTCATCCAATCTGCATAAGCATCAGTACCAACAGTAAGGCTAATACCCGAATCATCCTCTGCAGCGATTTCATATACCGTAGTTGTTGTAGAAGCGGCTGGGACTAAAACTTCAACGGAAGTGATTGTTCCAACAAAACCGTTACCGTTATACTGATTACTTCCAACATAGATACAAGTGAAATCATCCAAGCTCAAGCTCGAACCTGACATTATTTCAGAAACCGGTATCAGGAACGTATTCGAAGTGCTACTGAATGTCTTGTATAGGGTTATGTTATTTTCAGCTGCATCACTGTTATTGAATCTGATACCTATCGAAACGTCGGAACCTGATGTATACGAATAAGTAATCCTTATGATAGCACCATCAGTTTCGAGTGAAGGTATTGCACTGGTCTGTCCCCACAGGTAACCATGCCAAGAACTGTAAGTACCATCATAATCGTTACTGCTTGTTATAGTTCCCGATGTATATCCAACATTCATCGGCGCAACAACGCTGATGCTTCGTACTAAACCTTCGCCGCCGTAGCCTGCACCGGCAAGGCATATTCCGTTGACGGAAGAAGCCGATGTTATGCCATTGGCTGAAAGTGCGTTCTTGATGTTGCTGACACTGTACTTGATTGTATAGATACTGGTAGTTCCTTCTAAAGTTTCTACAACGCTTGAAGGCGAAACCGTAACATTTACACCGTTGCACTGTACAATCAACGACATATTCGAAGGCTGATCGCCGCCGGCAACTATAACTTCAACATACGAATCATTATAGTCGTCGTTATAGATTGCGGAAGCAAAGCTCGATACTTTGGTACTGTCCATTCTAGCTGAAAGCGATGTCCAACCATTATCATCAAGATTAAGACCCGAGAACGTCTGAGTGAACAATGCGGCAGTTGTGCCGGAGGTTGCCGACTCAATCATTACGATATTCGAGGTCGTGGAGGCGTTGGTACGAATCGGGTTGCCGTTCGAATCCAGAGGCAGAGCGTAGTAGTAGAGCTGAACGGTGGTTGAATAAGTGCCTGAGGAGCTTACGTCGTTGCCCCATTCGTCAACCCAAAGCTTCTTGACCGCAACGGAGGTTGTGGTCTTGGTGTTGGTAGCGGTGACATCTTCGCTTTGTGCGGCGATATCATATACTACCGCATATGGGTTATCCGCAACGGTATCATCGCCCCAGTTATCGGGGAGCGAGTGAGTTGCATAAAGCGATGAATTCCACCAGAAGTAGAACTCGGTGACATCGTAGTAACCGACATTATAACCCTCCGCAGGGGTTACCTCGGTAAGCTTATAAGCTTTGTTGAAAGCATAGAGATTCTCGTCAAAGGTGATTACGATTTCACCCTTTGAGTCGGTGATGTATGTGCCGATTCTTACCCAGTCATTCTTCGTGTCACTCCACTCATAAAGTGCAAATACCGCGTCCTCGACAGGAGTCGTATTATCGGTTATGCTGACCTTCTTGAGGTTGAATGAGGTTATCGGAGTGTTATAGATGTTAAGTCTGGTAGCAGATGTTGTTGTAATCTGACTTACATCGGTTTCAGTGTTCCATCCGGAAGGATATTCCAACATTACCGTTGAAGCCGCATCATACCAATAGAAGTAATACTTCGTTTCGTCATCAAGCAGGTAGTCCGAAGGCGTACTTGTCTCAATGAGGTAATAAAGAGTATTCGGGGTGTACCACTTGTAGTAGTCAATTATATTTCCATCGCTATCGTATGTACCGGGAACTACAGAGAACGAACCGCTTTGGTTGGTGGTATAAACAATAGCATCACCGGTATCATCATCGATAACCTGCTCCCAAGTCTCCGAAGAAGAATCGTACTTATAGAGCGTAAAGGTCGTTCCCTCGATGAAGTCAGAGGTGTGTTCACCTGACTTGATAACCGTCAAGCCGCCGGCGTTGGTAATTGTACCGGAGGATTGAGGCTCTTGATAATTATAACCACCGCCCTCTTGATCCTTATCAACTTCAGTTCCATTAACAGATAAGGTTGCTGTATTTGTTAAGTATATAGAACCACTTGTGCAGGTGATATAATAGGTATAGGTAAACAGCAAGGGTGTTCTGTCAGGAACAGTGGCTGTCAAAGTCAGTTCAACATTTGTCGGATTCCAGATGTCGGGCACAACTTCCTCATAGTTCCAAGGTATTTCCTTTGAACTTGCCAGAACCATATAGTAATATGTGTATGTTGTTCCGTCGGATTCCTCATAGATATAAATCGATGAATCACCTGAAGCCCAAGTTGAAATCTCATCTACGTTTGAATAAACCGTTACAGTTGATTTGACCGTCTTTGTTTCCTCGCCGGTCTGCTCGTCGGTTCCATATGTATATGTATAGTATACATAGTTATATGTGCCGTCTCCGTTATCGACTTCATCAAGCTCATAGAGATAGTAGAAGTGAACGGAGCTATAGATAAGCTCGGCGTCCAAGCCGGTGTATACTTTCAAAGCGTCTGTGAGTGTCAGATCATTGCCGCTGTTGAGAGTTTCACCGTCAAGATTGACAAGAACCTCATAGTCAAACAGGTTATCCTTGCCCATTGCGGACATATCAGCTGTCTTTTCAACCTCATCATGGGTGAAATCGGTCGAGGTGCCTGCTTCAACGTACTCATGTTCAACCGTCTGTTGCTGGTCATCTTCGTATGTTTCACCGTCAGTGTAAGCAACACTGACTTCATTATTCATCGTATGTGTTACCGAGATATTGCTTGCATCAACTTCGGTATCCCAACCATCAATCATAGTTGTAACGGTCAGAACCAGATACGGATAAGAATTTCCTGCCGCAATAGAATATACATCATACGGAACGGTTATAGTGAGAACAGACTGTCCGTCTGAATTCGTTTCGACCTTGACAGTCAATTCCGGATATACTGTTGTAGTTCCATTCCAATAGCTGAACGTCAAAGTGTAAGTTCCATCCTCAACTGTTGACGAATTGTTGCTGAGGGTTGCAGATGCACCGGTATATCCAAGCGAAACAAGAAGCGACTGGAGAGATACATCCTTAGGAAGTGTATCGGTAATAACAATATTTCCACTATCGGTTGTCAAACCATCAACACTCACGAATATCTTCCAGGTGATAACGCCATCCGTAACGGTGGGTTCAGTGTTACTGGAATTACCGTTTCCGTCGGTCTTATAAACGACTATACGCTCGGTATAACCGGCTGAAGCCTCTCTGTCGCCGACATAGATATAGTTGGAATAGCTCTGACTGGTCGTTACCTGCGAGATATCCGCAGTAGAGCTATAATTAAGCTCAACAGTTCCCACACTGTCTATATCGTTGATAAGGGTTATCTGCCAGGCGGTGAATACATAATTGCTGTAAGCAGTCGGATTAGCCGAAATAGTGTCATAGTCAATCCATTCGCCCGCACCGGTGCTATCAGAGCTTGTGAAGCCGTATACCTGAATCGAATAATCGGTTCCGTATGTATAAGTTTTGCTACCAACAGTTAATGTTGCCAAGTTATCCATGAGAACCTTCAACTGCGTATAGGTGAACCACTGCTTTGTGCTACTCAAGGATGTGTAATCGCTACTTGAACCAAGATAGTCGGTGATTGTAGTTCCGGCACCGATACCTGTTGCAGGAACGGTTATGCTCGAAGTCCACTTAAGTTCTCTGGTGTTGCCGTCAGAACTCTTATCTCCGGCGGTGACAGATTTTGTAATCTTACCGAAGCCTTGAATATTGACCGAGCCTTCACCCTCGTCTATAACCTTACCATCCTTTTCAACGTCAACCTCGTTCGGGATATACCCCGATGTTCCCAAGCTGACAGGAGTCTGGTATGTGATTGTGTAGGTGCGGGTGTTGCCATCTGCCGTTCCATCGCCATCTTCATCAAGAGCGTTGAATACAATACTTGTAATATTTCCATCGTTGTCGGTTACAACCGTATAATCACTGCCTGCAGTAGATGTGGTTGTCGTGCCGTTTGAATCCTTAGATGTCACGGTCACGCCCGATACTGCATCTGCAAGCATTTCATCGACAATGCTAGTGCCTGCGATATTAGCATTGCTTGCATTATATGTGATAGTCCAGGTTATGTAACCTGTGTTATAATTCATCTCACCGGACTTGCTTACGTTAGTTGAAGTTACACTTACAGTTACATACGATGATTCGCTCGACTGAGTATCGCCATCCTTGGTAGATGTTCCAGATGCCTTATTGATAACACTCGAGCTTACTGCGCCATCAGTATCATCAAAGTAAACGGTATACTTGATTTCAAACCGGTCACTAGTGCTTGTATAGGAGTTATTACTAGTTGCGCCATAAAGCTGAGGAAGCGTTATTGTGAGCTCTTCTCCTTTAGTTGTATTGCCATATGTGTAACTATAATTGATTGAAGTACTGGTGTAATCAGCATCAGTCCAATTCATATTACCATACTGATCTTTGGTATAGACCTGATAGGTAACGCTGTCAACCTCAATTTTTTCTACCGACAGCTCATCGGTATAGGACAGATTGTTATAGAGCTTCAATATATCGCTGATGGTTATCGTATCACCGGTTCCGAGAGTTGAGCTGACTTCTATAGTATAGGTTATGCTGTTAGTCTCAGAATTATATTTTGCCGCAGACTTTGTAACGTTGATGTCCAAAATCCAGGAATCGTCGTCATCGTGCGTTACATCGTTGACACTCACCTTGATGTCAAGCGAATCATCAAAGACAACATAGCCCTCGTTATACGAATCATCAACATCTTCGCCTTTTATTGAATACTGCTTATAATCTATCTTGCCCTTAAGGGTGGTAGAAGTACCACTCACACTATCAACATAGGACTGAATGTCAAAGACAATCTTTATATAGTAATTGCCCTGGCTATCAACTTCAAAGTAATAGTGGAAAGCTTCGTTATTATCGGTATCCGTTCCAGTATACTCATAATCGATAGCATCACTGGAAACCTCAAAATCTTCGGGAAGATAAACATAGTAAGTCGCACCGGATGTGACATCCTTACTATTGATAGTGAAGTTCGTAAGAAGCTCCATTGTGAATGTTCCATTCGCATAGGAAACGTTTGAAGCCGTCCATGAAACAGTGGAATTGCTTAACGATGCGTTATCTAAATTTGTATAAAGCGTATCGACCACAGAATTGCTCGCCGTGCCCGTGACATTATTGCCCTCTTCATTTCCCGTACTCATCAACATAAACGAATAATCCGAGAAGCCGTCGGTGGTGAAGGTGACGGTTTCGGTGCCGGTTTCTTCGGAGTACTCGGAGACGGCATAGAGGGGCTCGGCGGTTTCGTCGTGGTGGGTGACGCTGACGCTGTCGGAGTTCTCGGTGGCGGTATAGGTGATGCTCACCTGAATCTCAGCGGCAGGCTCAATCTCGACGCCGTCATAGTAGAGACCGATGTTGAAGACACGGAAGTCCTCGGTCGGCTCGCCTTCCCAACCGTAGATAGCGGCGGATTCGGCATATCTCTGGAGATAGGTTTCGCTGTCGCTCGAATATTCATAAGCTACGAGATAGGTTCCCTCGGGGATGAGGGCATCCTCGCCGTAGGTGACCGTTATTGTATAGTCCTCGCCGGCGTATGTGAGAACAGCCGCAGAGCCGACAACCTCGGTCTCGGTGGTCTCGTCGGTGATTTCTTCATCAGTGATTTCCTCGTCGGTCTCGCCTTCGAGGTCGACCTCTTCATCATCTATAACTTCGTCTTCGGTTACCTCTTCGTCGGTGGTCTCGACCTCCGCAACATAGGAAACGTTGGCATAGCCGAGGATTACGGGAGCCACATCGTCAACTGTCTCGCCGTCTTCGGAGATGGTCGCAAGCACGGGAGCGGCGGTCGCAGTCATGCTGTAGGTGACATAGGCGACGGTGTCGATGGAGTTGCCATCGACGTCGGTGACGGTGTAGTTGCCCTGAATTGCGGTTACCGTCGAGAATACGTTGTCAACAGACACGACAACGGCGGTCTTGTCGGCTCTGCCGTCCAGGTCCGTATCGATAAATACAAGGTCGCCGGCGGACGGGACATAGCTGTCCGCAGACTGATAATAGCCGAGGTTTGCAAGGTCAACCGTCCATGCGAAGGAACCTGCGTTGTATGAGAATTCGTCGGCGATGCCGGCATAATCAAGGCAGAATGCCGCAAAGATGGAATCCCAGTCGGCATATTCGCTTCCGTACCATGCGCCGTAGCGGGTGTAGCCGTAGTGAGTGATTCCGTCCTCGCCGAGCGAGTAGTTGGCTGTGGATTCGGTGTAACCGACCTGCGATTCAGCAATCGCGACGATGTCGGTCCGGAGGTCTCCCGTAAGCTCGGGAATGGTTGCCGACCAGATTGTTTCGTCCTCAACGTCGGCAGTCAGGTCGATAAGGCACTCGACCGTGTGGGTGTGCTCCTCAAGCTCACAGATGAGGGTCTTTTCATAGCACTCATCGGTGTGGACATGCGCGTCGGGAGTCTCCTCCTGACCGCAGATAAGAACTGTCTGGGTCTCATAGCATGATTCGCTGTGAGTGTGTCCCTCCGACTCTTCCAAGCCGCAAACAAGATTTCCCTCTTCGTCATAGCAGGACTCGCTGTGGGTGTGTCCTTCCGATTCATCCAGACCGCAAATAAGCACCTGCTGTTCTTCGTAGCAGGACTCATCGTGGACGTGTCCGGTTTCCTCAAGCTCACATATGAGAGTGTATTCGTAACACTCATCCGTGTGGACATGCTCCTCATAGCCGCAATAGGTCTCGTTTGTCATGGCAATACCGCTCAGACGGAGCTGCCAATAGACAAGCAAGGTCACTATGACCGCTAAAACAAGCAAAACAGACCCCAGCATTGCCCGTTGACGACGGTCGTGCCTGAATCTGTCTATGTAAACTAATAATGTGTTTCTCATACTCATCGCACTCCTCCACAGTCGATTGGTACTACCAAAAGTAATATAAATAACTGCTGTTTTAGTTTATAAATGATATCTTCTTGAACGGATAGATTCTTATGAGAACCTTTCCGACTATCTGATCCTCCTCGATGCAGCCGATAACGCTGCTACGGGAATCAATCGACGTCGCTCGGTTGTCGCCCATTACAAACACCCTGTTTTCGGGCACCTGATAGGGCAGGTCGATGTTGCATTCCCCTATTGACTTGTTCGTGACATACGGCTCATCCAGAAGCTCGCCGTTGACTGTTACGTTGCCTTCCTCATCGATATCTATGACATCTCCGGCAACCCCTATTACTCGTTTCAGAAGAAGCTTGTTCTGATAGTAGAAGCCGATGAGGTCCCCCGTCGAGAGGTTATCCGTTTTGATGAGAAGAATTATGTCGTCGTCCGAAAGCGTCGGTTCCATGCTCGAGCCGGAAACCTGAAGTACCGGCAGGAAGAGCGTCGCCAAGAGTACTGCAATCGCCGCTACGACAGTCAGTGCATAGACGGTCGTCCGGAGCGTTATTATGAATCTTCTTCGGTATTTGAGACGCTTGCGCTCCGCCTTGACGTCGTCCTCCGACGGCAAAACAAGAGCACGGTTCTTTTTTTCTTTTAACAATGCAAGCTCTCCTTATTAAATCACGCCGTCAAAGCTGACACCGTTGATGCTGATGGTATCAGTTCCCATATCGTCGGAGCTGTCGGTGTCACCACCGCTTATGTCGATACTGTCGGCACTGGCTTTGCCATTGGCATCATCTGTATCGTTGGAGCCGGCAAGAGAGGCATATTCGCTGTCAACCATTCGGACAAGCTCGAGAGCGCTGTCCACTTCGCGTCTGGCTTCGGCAAGAATTTCGTCCGCCTGACGGTTAGCCTCGGCGACAATCTCCTCGGCGCGATGCTGTGCGAGCTGAACGTCGACGCCGCCGTCGACGTCAATGCCGCTGTCAAGCTCCTTGCCGCTGGCGGTAACGCGAATCGCCATCAAATACTGCTCAAGAGCCTTCTGGGCTTCGGTGAAGATGTCGTTGAGACTCTGCGAAGCGTCGGCAATGGTGCCGAAATGGCTGATGACCTGCTCGTTCTCGTCGATTCTCCTCTGAAGCTTTTCGTTCTCTTCCTTGAGAGTTTTCTCGCTCTGCTGGAGAGCATAAATTATTTCAACAAGCTCCTCGCGACTGAGCTTTTTTAGTTTTACACCGGTTTCTTTTTGCTTGAACAAGCCCATCTCTATCGCCACCAGTTTTCAGATAAATGCGTCGCGGGCGGTGCGCCGATTTTTTCAACGCACTGCCACTCCGCCTATACTATTATAACACCGCAGATATGAAAAATCAACAACTTTTTTCTGAGTTCAATCCAAAAATTTGGAGTTAGCGACAAGCAACATACACAACGCCACAAATTTGTCGATTTCTATCCATTAAATCTATAATTTTGACGCACATCTCAGCAAATACAACAATTTGCTGCAGAATGTCGCTTTGAGTTTCTTTTATAGTACCACATTTTTGCCCATCAATGCAAGATGTAATAATTTCTAAAGATACGCCACCTCACCCCGCCATTTTGTGCAATTTTTATATGAGTGTGAATTTTGAAATAATATTTTTGGGGTAGGAAAACCCCGCCGGGGTGGCGGGGCGGGGTGGTTATGCGGTGTTTTGTTGAGGTTGGTGGATTATTCCCACTCTCTCCCACCATAGTTTCACTAAACTGATTTGCTTAGTAATAGTGCCAGCAGTGGCTTTCATTTTCGGGTATTCTTGAATGGTTCAGAATTTTTCAGATTTTCTGTTGCCGGGGTGTTGCCAGGCGGAAGCACAATTCTATACCATATCCCACTCACTTCGGCTCGTAATCCTCACGCTCAACTACTACTCTGCACTCTTTCTTGTAACAAGCAATCGCATACTTCCAAAGCGTTCTCATGCCATCGGATTTGAGCTCCGCGGTGTAGTCGTTGTCATTTATCTGCTTGATTGCGTTCTGGCATTCGCTTTCAAACTGAGCGTTCTCGGCATACTTCACCTCGATGATTATGCCAATTTCTTCCTTCTCAATTTCAGCAGCGATGTCGTAGTAGCCGTTGCCGGACTCACCGTTGGAGTCCACACTCCAACCGTCTTTATAGCTGAGGATTCCAATAAGCAGACCGTGATAGAAGCTTTCTTTAAACGACTTTTTGACTGCCGTATCTCTGATACTAATGGTCTTCTCCATGAAGTCATTGAACAACCTCTCAACTTCCTCAGCGTTGCCGGTTTTCAGAGCGTCACAGAATTCAGTGATCATTGCACCGTCCTGAGCGACTTCTTTTTCAAAAAGATTCAAAACGGAATCTCTGAAGATAGTTCTAACCTCGGTATTTGGAATAGCTAGACGAACGACGTTCCCCATCGGTGTTTCGCTCTGAGTGAGATAACCGGTAGCATAAAGCAAGCTCCACATATTCTCGATGCTATCGTACATTGTATCGTAGGTCAGCTGTTCCTCAATCTTCTTCTGGACGGTGTCGCCGGAGATAAGCCTTTCAATTTGAGTTTTGGTTACACCATCACCCATATGCTGAATAAACCGTCTGACCTCTTTGTTACTGCTGGAATTTGCCCAATAGCATTTAGGAGCACGGTTAATGTCACTCCGTAGCTGGTCACACCAGTTTATTACATCCCATGGATTATACACATTAGCTCGACCAATCTTGTACCCATCATACCACTCTTTAGTTAAATCATAGTACTCCGAAAGGTCATAATATGCCAGCATCTCTTTGACTTCTTCGTCAGTGAAACCAAACTGTTCATCACATTGTGCTTCAAGTAAGGAGTAAACCTTAGTATTATTCAACCCAGTGAAAATGCTTTCTCTTGACACACGAAGACAGCCAGTCAAAACGGCAAATTCGAGATTCGGGTTAGTCTTT
Organism: Oscillospiraceae bacterium; assembly: GCA_021201235.1. Lineage (GTDB taxonomy): Bacteria > Bacillota > Clostridia > Oscillospirales > Ruminococcaceae > Faeciplasma. The sequence continues at coordinate 134,760 of JAJQFI010000020.1, forward strand.
AGAGCTTGATGGAACATTCCACGGATAAACATAATCATGTCATCATAGTATCCGAATTGATTAGCTTTTGCAAGCGGAACATCATACTCATCAATCAGCACAATAACTTTTTTACCATAGTGCTTTTGGAGAAGTATGGTCAAGGTGTTCAGGCTACTTATAAGGGCGCTATCAGAAATAGAATAAACGCTGTTTCCAGAAGGTTCAGCCTTGGTCAGTTGCCTGTACATATTCTTATCATCTTCCGAAAGATTGTCACTATCTCTCAAAAAGCTAAACCTCGATGCTTCGTCGCCTATTACTTTTCTCATCTGCGACAATGCTGACTCGTAATCTTTTCCTTCGACATTTTTGAAGCTGACCGATACTACAGGGTATTGTCCCATGTACTTTTCGCACAGGTCAGTTTCCTTTGAGATAGCCAAGCCGTCAAACAAGCTCTTATCTGTACCAACCTCAAAGAAGCACTTAAGCATACTCATGTTCATGCTCTTACCAAAGCGACGAGGACGAGTAAAGAGGTTCACTTCGCCCCAGTTGCTCAACAGTTCTTTTATCATGTCAGTTTTATCGACATAGTAAAAGTTGTTGATTCTCAGCTTTGCAAAATCTTCAATGCCTATTGGTAACTGCTTTTTATCCATATAGCTATCCCTCCTCTTGACTGTGATGCTACTTTACTGCTTATAGCTTACCACAAATGCGAGGGTAAATCAAGGGCTAGGTGAAAGTTTTTAATAGAGTCAAAGTTTCCTGAACTTAAACACCCTGTCGTTTCCAATGTCATCCCAACCGTCTACTCATCAATATCCATAATCCTACACTCCCAGACCGACGTCCCGCTATCCTGAAAAACTTCATTAAGTCTTTCCGAGAGGTCGGCTTTTGTGACGTTCTTTTTGAGAACCACTTGCAGGAAGCCACCTCCGCCGGCTCCACAGATCATTCTGCCGTCGATGAGGTCGTCAATCGACGCGAAAATCTGGTCTATGCAGGTGTTGGTACTGCCACTGTCGAGGCGTTTGCTCTCTTCCCAATGCTCGCTCATGAATTTGGCAAAGCCGTCAACATTGCCTTTTTCGAGCTCAAAGCGCATGAGAACTGCGAGGCGTTGGATGCTGTAGTGTGCTTCCAAAGAGGTTTTATCATTGGTGACATAGCGACCTACAACGTCACGAAGAAGATTTCTTGCGAGTCTGCGCTGGCCGGTGTATACGAGGGCAAAACGGGAGTTGAGCTCTGTGAGGGTTTCATCGCTGATGTTAAGCGGCGTGCAGACTATCTCCTGCTTGAGACCGGGGCGGGAAGTCACCATCTTTATACCCGGTGCAAGTCCGCCGACCTGATCCTGCCAGCCACCGCCGGTGGACATGAGCTGTTCCATACAAAGAACGCGATTATACATCTCATCCTGAGTAATCTCAGTGCCGGTAAACTCATAGAGCCCCTTTATGCAAGCACCTGCAAGAATCGAGCTAGTTCCAAGGCCGGAGCCCTTCGGGATGTTTATAACTCTTGTGTTGAAGTAGAGACCGCCGCCAAGGCTTTGGCAGATTTCTTCAACCGTTCCCTCTTCCTGATACGGTATAAGACCGCTTGCAATCAGCGCCGCCTTGTAAAGAGAAAAGGCATCCTGCGGGTTACGGCAGTTTTGGAGCTCGCTTAAATCACCGGTAAATTCTTTATATGCCCCAATATCTGTCGAGCAAAGGACAATCTTTTTCTCGTCAAGCTTGCGGAGTGTGACCTCTATCGGAAGCTCGCCATTCAGAGTAACTGCGGCATTAAGAACCGTGCCGCCATGCTCCATGCAATATGGTGGGGTGTCGCTCCAGCCACCTCCGAAGTTGACACGAACGGGCAATCTGGTCTGAACCCCTGCTTGAACTATCTTTGCGTTGCTTCTGTATGAAGTGTCTTTTACAGCTGTTGCAAGAACAGTGTCGGAAATTGCACCAAAGCACATGTCAGCATACTTGCTCTCGCCGGTGAGCTTCCAAAGGTAGGCGTAAATGCGAATGAGCTTTGAGAACTGTGTCGGATTGCTGTTGTCCTGCTTTTTAGCCTTATCCAAGAGATATTTTATCGTGTGCTTGTCAATATTCGGATATGACTTTCTGACATCGTCTGCCGGAACGCCATTGTCTATATTTTCAAGAATTGCCTCTGCGACAATCTGCTCATAAAGGTTTTCCTGCCACGGGAGAATCGCCGTGACATCGGTACAGTTGAAGCTGTCTTTGAGACTTATGGTTTCGGAAGCGATTCCCGGCTTCCAGCCGTTCTGCCAATCAAGCGAAAGCGTCGCCTTGACGGCTTCCTCAATAGTATTGCATACGGGATAGATGGAAGCAGTCCAGAGTGGCTCGCCGATGTCATTTCCAAAGAGCGTATTTTCTTTAGGATTATCGTCAATGCCGTACATGCGGCAGACGAAACGACCGTCATCGAGCTTTAAGCCATGCAAAACAGTGCCATCGGGGACCGTTTCACCGGTCAGGGTAACGCCCGAAATGACGCACTTCTCCCCTACTTTTGAGTAGCGGTGAATCCTCGAGTCCTCGATATAGCTACCATTGCCAACGGTTGCACGGCGGCTGACATAGCTGTTCGATATGGCGAAATCTCTTGGAGACAGATTACTGTTGATAGTCGAAGACCAATCGAGGAACCTATACTCGTCCATGCCGTCGGTCATAAGATGCCGGAGCTCCTTTGTCGTCCCGAAATGGATGAACGATGCAGGAGAAAGGCGAATAAGCTTCATGTTGTAGCCAGAGAGAGTATTCCAAAGCGCGGTCCTGCATTCACGCAACTCGTCAGTGAAATCGCCCTCAGGCTTTTCTTTATAAAATTGCTCTAAAGTTGAGCCGGTAGCCAACGGATAGAGGAAATCGGCATAGAATGAGAGACGGGCATCCTCGTTCACGAATTTGTGATAGGTTTTGTCAGTGTCAATGAGTTTATATAGGTCGCTAAGGACTTCCGAAGTAAGTATAACAGCACCGGTGTCGATGTCGACTTTGCCGTTGGAATCGACTGCACCGACGTTTGTCAGGGTCTCTACAGTCTGTTTATGCAGGAATCTGCCGACGTTGCCGTTATCGTCTTTCAGGTAAACGCCGTGATTCTTGCCGGTTTCGACATTTTCTTTTATCGAAAGAGCCGCCGCGCCTGCACCATAGAAGTCAATCTGCAAGGCGTTAAAGAGAAGCAGAACATCGCCGGAGCAGACGAGCATACCGTCGGAAATTCTCCCTGCAACGGTGTTCGTGCCGATCATGAACTCGTCGAAAAGCGTTGAACGGCGACCGTCAGGAAGAAGCCGCGGAACTGGTGAAAAAAGCTTTCCACAAGCCGAATACTGCGGCACACGCTTCGAGTCCCCACCCGAATGGATGACGAGAATTTTCTTCCCCAGAAACGGGTTTTCGGAGCTGATATCCACATCTTCAGCAACATACTTTATACACGAGAAAGTCGCCCCACCACTGCCGACACGCTTGCCGTCCAAATCAGGGATGACGGCATAGTGGGTCTTCGTAGGAAGCTGATTTTTCTTCAAACGATGCTCAATCTGCATTTCATATGCTTTAGCCTGCGCCTCGTTGCTGGCGGTCAGGATGACGTAATCCCAAGTCTGAAGCTTGGGATTGGAAAGAATTTCGAGATAGTACGAAAGAGCGTCGCGGTAGGATTGCTGTTCGAATAGGGTGGTGTAATGGGTCATGGGAACTCCTTTTGTAGTGAATCTCACTTTGCATTATTGCTATTTACTATGAGATTTTATTATTTTGTGATAAATACATTTTACACTGCAATTTTCTTTGCAATGACATCAACCAAATTCATACATACGACAATCACACAGGCGAGCAAAATTGCAGTACCCCCCCCACGCAACGTACTTAATACTGCCGGTCAGAGAATCAAATTTATCTACTATGAACAAGCTGAGGTTAAACGCCATCATGTGAGCTAAATATATGTAAAAGCTTTGTCCGCTGAGCCATTTTACAAATCTACTTACAGTCTGGCTTTTGATGTCTAATTTATGCAAACTGAAAATGGCGATAATTATACATGTTATTGCACACCACGCCCAGGAATTTCTTTCGATGAGAATTCCTGCGATTCCAAAGAGCAGAGAAATACCGCATGCAATAAGAGCTTTTCCCTCTTTGACAGCAAAATAAATCATAATTCCGAAAGCAAAGTAGTAAAGTGTTGCGAAAGGCGAGCCTCCGCTGGTCACACTAAGGTTTTCGATGCCTTCTATTCTTGAAAAGATAAAATCAACCGCAACTTTCCAAAAAGCGAAGATTCCGAAGCTTGCACCTATAAACACGATTGAAGATTTAAAGCTCTTTACGAATTTAAAAATCAAAGGAGCAAGAATGTAGAACCAAATAAAGCAGCTCATAGTCCAATAACCATAACGATTATTCCAAATATCGTAGTTGTTAGACGGAAGCACTGTGTTCAAACCCAAGAAATATCTAAGCCAGCCCAAATGGAAAATGTCTGAATACTCTCCACCCGTAATGACATAGGTTATGATTATCATCAGAATGATCCCGACATAATAACTCGGCAAAATACGAATTGCACGTTTCATGTAATATTCCTTTGTGCTGAGATTATTTTGAAAAGACTTCGTTGCAAGAAAACCACTCAGAGTAAAAAAGATATAAACTCCATTTGCTCCCCAAGTGAAAAGCGGTCTGACAGCATCAGATACTGGCAGATAAATAGATAAATGCACCCAGACCACTGAAAGCATTGCGAAGATACGCAATAAATCTAATCCGTAATTTCGGCTTGATTGATTAGTTGCTACTTTTTCCAAGTTTTCCTTCCTCCAACTTATTCTTTACTATGGCAAAGCACCGGCTTCCTATCAAGCAAACTACCAGTGCAAAAGCTACCTGTAGCACCCCGTTGATCCAATATAGTGCTGTACCACTTTCGATAGTCACAAAATGCGAAATTACTTTGTCCCAACATACCAATATAAAAACATGGAATCCTAATATTGGCAAAGTGTGTTTCCCTATGTAAGACAAAACCTTTTTCAAGGCAGGCAATTCGCACAGACATTTCGACACACCTATATAAGTTAGACTGCCCATGCCACCAATAACAAAGAACAGAAAAATACTCAGCAAGCCATGCTCTCCAAATTCTCTGACTGACATGGCGATTCCAGGATTACAAGTACAAAGTACTACATATGCTGCAAAAACAGCTACAAAATGATACCATCGCATTTTAGTGACAATGCCATTTTCAGCCAGCATTGTGCCAAATATCATGAACGCAGCTCCAGCAAAAGCCATATCTGCGCTCCAAGGCAATCGGATTGGTATACCACTCAATAAAATTGTTATGCCAACACAAGCTACTATTGAGCCAATCTTTCCTACCAGCGATTTGAATTTATATATTGCTGGATAGAATATAACACATGAAATTAAAAAACAGGTAAGATACCAGAGCGGTCCGTTTTGTACCGTGAAGAACGAAATATTAGGTTCAACGCTCCTTGGATAATAAAGATTGTTGCTTGAGTAGAATATTCCCACGACCGCATTCAATAAATATGTTGCATCAAGCGACCTTATCCTAACGATACATGACATAAGAAGTAAGCAAAAACTATAAATAAAATATTTAGTGCCGATTGTATTGAACCTCCGCTTTACACTCTGTCCCGGCGTTCTGCCCTCTCTATATGTATAGCCAGATAAAACAAAAAATAATGGCATATAAGACGCCGTAAAAAAGCGTCCTATTCCAAATGGAAATCCACAGCCATGCGAAAACATAACAGCTATGATACCTAAAGCTTTAGCTACATCCACCCATTCTATTCTGTCTGTCTGTCTGTCTGTCTGTCAAGATTGTCGCATGGCTCATTTTATTTGTCAACCCCTATTTTTCTTTTTCAATAATTTGTTTACTATAGGCGCACTTATCTTCTTTAGTATGAATCCCGCAACTATTATCACAACTATGTAAACAGTATAGTATACATACGCATTCGACGCAACAGCGACTCCGATATACTTTCCCACACGTCCTACTAAGTAGACTTCAAAAGATATAATCCCCAACTTATAGAATATATCATTTCTAAAATCGAACCATGCAACTATTGTCATCATTAAAATTGGGTATGCAATACAGCCTATGAGACTTGCAATCGTCCCAATGCCGACACCTTGGGGAATAATTTCAAGAGAGATTAGTACAGACACTATTCCGGAAACTAAACTTCCAGTACCCCCACAATCCAAGCACCATCGGATTATTATTCATTAATCTATCGATTTTGTCTTTATATACACAAACAAACGAGCCAAGGAGGAACGCAGGGCAATCTATATAGTAAGTCGATGAAATATGCAGTACCATTTTTCCAATCACAATATATGCTCCGCCCATTAAGCATTGTGCAATCAGCTGTCCCCTCAGGTTATCCTTGAAAATCAGCGCTCCAACAAAAAAGAAAAGATACATCAGCACAGTAGCCCAAACATACCAACCGCCAGTCGCCAAAACTTGATTTTTCAAAGCCGTTGCTGAGAGGCTACCATCTGTAACGCAAAAAGCAATATAAGCCATGAGAGTCGCCATTATGCTTGGTACAAAAAGCTTGACTATGAAATTTGGAATAAAGCTACGCAGGTATTGCTGACCCTTCTTTTTGTAGGAATACATCACGCCATAGCCGCTGTAGAAGAAAAATAAGCACACCGCAGAAGGTACAAGAAACTTAATTAAACACGCCGCTGTCAATGAAACGTACGGCTCATAATTCCATACCATGTGCCTTAAAATAATAGAAGCCGCTGAAAATCCTCGAAGATACAGCCCTTTTTCCTTTCCTGCATACTCAGTATCCATTTGGTCTCTTTTCTTCAGAGATAGAAGAAAAACCATTGCAAATATTATTATGTAAATCATATTATTCCCTTGAAAACATAATACGGCGAGACAATCTCGTTGTATCCTATGTCATCATGATAATCCAAAAACAAAAGGCTTTCACTTCTTAACTAACTTTCTCAAAGTGCCGGAAATCAAGCCGACTAGATACTTATATTCTGATGATCTTCCAAATACCGCGAAGAAAACAACATTTGCAATAATGAAGCATATCAAAGCTTTGACAAAGAAGAACAGAATTCCGGCTTCAGGTAGCAAACTACATATCAACCAAGAAGCTACCGAGGCAATAACTACAACCAAGAGATTCTTCAAGAGAGAAAAAACATACTCTCGTTCAGATCTTTCAAAGTACTTCTTGAATAGTATGTGAGTTTCCCATGGGGCTTCTATAAAAAGATAGCTGACAACAGTTGATAAAATGACGCCAATCATTCCAATGTACTGTACTGAGATTATATTGAACGCCAAATTGACCAAGCATCCAACTAAAGGCTTCCATTTATCTGCCCACCACATGCCAGCAGCATCCTTAAAAACAAGAACCACTTTTCGAGTTTCGCATATGTAGAAATACAGCGTCATACAGATAACAAGCGGCATACCTTCCATCAGAGATTCGCCAACCCATATTCTCATGAAATGCTGATAGAGACACAGCAAGCAAGGAACACACCATGCGATCACCCACTGATTCATCAAATTTAATTTTTTGAAATTTCCATAATTCTTCTCTTTAGGCTCTATTGCTATGCTATTTCCCAAAACAGCTGTCGTAGCACTTATGCACACCCACGCAAAAGCCACAAGAGATGATACTATATAAAAATAATTACTATATATAGCTAACGCAGAAAGTCCTAAAAATGAAGAAATAATAATGCTGTCCAATGATGTAGAAACTGTATTTCCAATCTTTTGAATAGTTAATCCGGATACTCGTACCACAATATCGTGTCGCATTTCCTTGCTCACAGTTCCACGACACGTATATTGAGGATACTTTTTGTATGAAATTATAGCTATAATCAATCCGCTTACCATTGTCGAAAGCGGGACAAAGAAAGCATAAATATAGTAGTTTTTTAGCGCAAACAGCAGAATCAGTTTAATTACATCTAGCACTATTTGTACTATGGAACTAACATTGTTTCCAATATCACTCCTTTGAAAAGCCGACATCAACGACCTTCGGTGAGCAAAAAAAGATAGCTACACACTGTGTTTACAAGATACATTAAATACAGGACATATATATTCAATCCTTCTGGGTAGTCTCCGCTAATGAGTTTATCTAAGAATGGCATTACGCAGAGACCAACAACGAGGATAATTGAGCCGATAATTACATAAATCACACGATAAAGTTTTAACAAAGCACAAACTGTATCGTCATCGCCTTCAGCAATTGGTTTATACATACTATAGACGATAGCGGTACTGAACCCCAAGTCAGCAAGATTTAAAACTTGAAGTATTGATGAAAACAAGCTACTTAATCCGAGATATTCTTCGCCTAAAACCTTTATCAAAGCAGTTCTCAAAACAAAGGGAACCAATAAGCCTACTATTCTATTTATAATGCCAGCTATAGCATTTCTTGTTGCATTTTTAGTTCTACTGTCTTGCATGAAAACATCACCCATAAGAATATAACTTTGCTTTTAGAATTGAATTATAGAGTCCATTCCAATAATATTTCCTTTACTATCAATTATTACCCAATCCTCACTATCAGGATACCCATGCCAGAAATCTGCTGGGCAGAATTTGATTCCCTTATTCAGTAAAGCAGGCTTATACGAGAACGAGCTTTTACTTGTAATTAAAGCATCTGCATAAACCATATGCAAAAAACTATCCTGTGCGCTCATGTCTAAACAAAAATGCAAGTTTACAAATTCAGAGAATTCAGAAAAGTCTTTTTCCTCGCCTTGTGAAAAGAGATATATCTGAATATTCTCCTTGTCCTTCAACACTTTAAGAGCAGTTTTTAAGGCGTTCACAAAGTATTCGTTGCTTTGATACCGCTTCGCAAGATTTGGATTATTCCGGTCTTGCATAATATCACCGCGCCTAACATGAACAGCAATATTAAAGTATCACTATCGTAAATCAGTTTATCATCTGCCCTTGCTGGAGCCGAATAGAATTTGTCTTGAATAGATTCCATCACGCCATATTGGTCATGATAAAATTGATCCTGCTCAGCAAGGAATACTATTCTCTTTCCAAAATAAGATTCAATTATTCTGTTTATTCTTTCACACTCGTCTGCATTATTTTCATCAAATCTCTGTAGTCTGACAACTTTGTAACCTTGTTTCTTCAACTCAGTTACTGTTTTCTCACCCTGATAAAAGCCAAGAAATTTCTCCCACCTATCAGTTGAAAAAGGTATGTGTGCAAATTTTAAATTAAACTTCTTTGCGAACCAATATCCTGCTATCCAATTTGCCATTTGGTGACCTATTCCTGCACCCGGATTAGGTCTTGCAGCAAAATAGCAGTTGCTTAAATCAGAAGTACTGTCTTCATTCCTTTTCCTCGTAAAAAGATAATGTCAGTAAGATTTGTAACAGTACTTATACAACCCTGTGTTTCTAAGACGCGAAACCCATTTGCTCCGTATCTTACGCTTGACTTTATCTATTAAGTAACTTTTGACAATGTTATTAAATTGTTTCATAATTTCGTCCTTTTTATTGCATATTCGCGCTTGGCAACAGAAGATTGTCAAATCCATTAACCAGCAAACTGATTCATCCATTTTGCAATGTTATTTGAGGGAATATGAATATCGGTTTTCCATGCTGAACATATTTCAGATTCCAATAAATTAATTTTGTTCCTTTGAATCACCTTAAGTCCCGTATCATTACTAATTTCGGTTGCGCGATTGTCTACTCCGATAATTATACTGCGAACTTGATGATTAAGCGCACGTATTCCGCCATGCAATCTTGTGCCAACGTAATCTACGCCTCCCTCATCAAGAAACTGATCATAATCTTCTAACACAGGTGGAATTATGTGGACTCTTCCGATGTCAATCATGCTTTTTAGATACGGAAGATCAGAATTGCTCTGAAGCCATACATATGCCTCATCATAGTTACGAAGCAAAATATCAATCATTTTTCGATCCGTCTCCGCATCCTTCTTATAGTCAGTCACAGTAAAAATAACTCTAGATGACTTTTTAGTTGGAATCTTACTACAAAAATCTTCGGTAAGGCTCCACATAGAAGGACACCCTGTATTAACAACATTATCTATACCAATTTCCAAAAGCTTTTGCCTTGTATACTCATCGCGAACAGAATGGAGATAGTCTTTTGACAATATATTTGAAAGCAAAAACCTGGTGTAAAGATTGGGCTTTTCCTGATATTGCCACCAGCCTACGCCACATAATATAAATTTTGTTTTTAAGTTAATGTCACTCAAGCAAACATTCCACTGCTTTCTCGTTCTCATATTTGACGCCAGTAGGTTAGTACCACAGACAAATGCAAGTTTTGATCTATTCAAAACTTGTTTTGCCCAAGAATCTAATCGCATCTGTGTAGGCAAAAAATTTAAAGGACAATATGAGAAAAGATTTTTTAAATATTTATAGCAATAAGAAAAAATTATTTCATCGCCAATATTTGTGCCCATAAGATCTACCCGCATAAGTGATATGCGTTGATAATCATAGCTCATGCTGCAACACACCCACCTTTCTTAAATCCCATGGTTTATATTCAACTGAGCAACACCAGACTCAATGTAAGTCGTATTTGAATCACGGATTTTTGCAAACCCCAGATAATATTCTTGATCCGATTCGTATGTTTGCAAAAACAAGTTTTGTGAAAGATATTTTGGGGCAATCTGACAGAATGTTGTAAAATCTTCTCTAGGCATTCCTACGTCTATATCATCCCATGGTATAAAACCTTTATGTCGCACTACTCCCAAACACGAGCCACCAATCAAATAATATTTCAGACAATTATCTTCACAAATCTTTTTGAATTCCAAAAACATTTTCAAAATTCTATTCTGCAATTGCTTAGTAGTTTTTTCATCCAGTTCCATTGTAATCCCCTACAAATTCCTATGTAATCATCACCAATAACACCCGTTTTCCACTGAGCCGTAATTAGATGGCTTTTCATTCTCAGCCGGTCTTACCCAATACTGGTTATACAGCGAAGAGACAACGGGATCGTTATCCCACCTTGAGCCTTTGATTCCAAACAACACCTGAAGCACTCCACCCATATGGATAGCCTTTTTTCCTGCTTTCTTGAGTTTTGCTACCAGTGGAAAGCCATAGGCGTCACAACCGATAAGTGCAACGTCAAAATCAAGTTTCATCGCCTCATTGAACATATAATCTAAGGCATCAAACCATGTTTCAAAACGAGGGTCTCTATTTCCGGATATAGTCTGAACAGCTTTTAATGTCAGTAGCTCAAATTCAGGAAGAATATCAGGATTGTCAAAAAGATATTCCCTCTTGCCGTACTGGTTTCTAATCGTATCAGTGAAGGGATGAATCACCAACACTTTTTTTCCTTTCAGACATTTTGTCCATGGATTTTCCGAATACCAAGGTTCTAAAAAACGAAGTCTAGACATTGCTAAGTTTTGCTTTGCATATTTTTTGATATAGTATTCTTCCATGGACAAATTCCAAACAGCAAGATAATCTAAAAGCTTTATGGAATCTTTCATCAGCTCTGAAAATCTTTTTAACTGATCGTAGTCATTTGAAAAAAAGCCAGACCAATCACGCATTTGGCTTGCTACTTCATTATATTTCGATTTTATTTCAATGTCAAAAACTGACAGTGCCAGCATTTCTGTTGCGCCAAACCTCCCGCAAAATATTGGCTCATTCGATAAAACTAACTTTTGTAGGGTCTCTGAAGCGTTTTCAGCAGTTAAAAGTTTTCCTCCGGCATATCTTCTTTCAGCAGAATAATATTTGTCAGTGCCGGAACGTTTGATATGCTTACGCCTTATCCTGCATCTGCCTCTGTAATATAAGTACAAAATATAATTGTATATCACATCAAAGTCCCTTTCACAAGCTACCGTTGTTCTCCAATAATTTCAGCATATGCTTTCATAAGTTGCCTATAGTTATTCTGTTGATTATGGGTAACAGAAGCATGATTAATAGCGTTGCGAGAATATTTATTAGCCAAGTCATCATCCCTAAATATTCTACACACATATTCTGCCAAAACATACGGCTCATCAAACGGATACACCAAACCATCTATTCCATGCACCATCATATTTTTAACGCCACCAACATCAGACGCTACGACTGGGGTTCCAATAAGCATCGCCTCGCCGAGAGAATTAGGCGAATTTTCTATCGAAGAGGGGAGAACAAACACATGGGCGTTGAGATATTGTTGCCTCATTTGCTCTTCAGACAGCGTTCCTTGAAAGACAACGCTTTCCATCAGATCATACTTTCTGAGCAAACGAATTATTTCTTTCTGATAACTTGAGAGTCGTAGCCTATCAACAACAATCGAATAATGAAGATAATTTGGACCAGTTGTCAAAACTTTTGTATCTGGAAATTCTTTCTTTATGATGTTTAGTGCCTCAATCATCATGTGCAATCCCTTAATAGGGCAATTAGCTTGGCTCAGAAAAATGGTATGTCTATTGATAGCGGATATATTTCATTTTGGTTTATCATAAAACGAAGACCTCAATGTTTCATTGCAGAAATGTATCTCCAGATCAGGGTTAATAGCTTTACAAGCAGCTTCATCCCAATCAGTTCTGACAAATACATGCTTTGCAACTTTGAGACACTCAATTTCTTCTTTTCCGCGCTTTATCATGCGATTACGCATATCATTGATATTATTCCTTTTTATCCACTCTTTGATAGTCCTTGCTCTTACAACATGTTCAGACAAACCGGCATTATAGTGCAAAGGATATGCAGAAACCAACCCTTGTATCCAGATAACAAGCTTATCGATCATACCTAATTTTTCAACCATATGTACGAGTTGGCTTTGATGTGAATGCTCTGTGCCAAACAAATGAATAATGTCAGGGTTAAAATCATCAATAATATGCGAAAGTCGTTTTAAATCACCTTCTGTGTATTGTTCCCCATCTTTGATTAAACGAACCGTATAGTATTTTGTGTCTTCAACAAATCCATCAAGTTCTTTGGCATACGGAAAGCAATATGCGAAACTATCAGATTTGTTATTAATAATTTCTTTTGACAGTCCAACAAGCCATCCACCTGTAGGTTGTATTTCAGCGTTTGGCTCTAGGATTTTGATTATTCGAGGAAGTGGTTGTCTTGCCAGCCAAAGAATTCTCATACAAAATCTCTCCTAAAAATTGTAGCTACCACGCGAAGCGTTCTTCAACGTCTCCATCATAATGTTCAGAATTATTCAAAATTGCAATACTCATACCTATCATGAATCCCATTTCCGGTGTGAAAGAATATGAGAACCAGTATACACAGATGCTTGCCAAAACTGCTGCAATTAATACTTCTCTTCTGGTGATGTGCTGCATGAAATTCTTCACCATCTGTAGTAAAAGGCAGAACATTCCAATAAGACCTACCCTCATCAAGCCCTCGATATGCGACCATTGATTTGCAAATTCTCACCCGTCTTAACGTGACGATATTTCAGAATAGCTTTGTTGTAGATTCGGTTTGGCAAAGCTAATATCGAGAGGATTATCTTTTTAAACTTGTTCAACTTCGCATCCTCCCTTGCTTTTTAATCCCTTCTAAACAAATCCCTCGTATAAACCTTATCTTTCACGTCATCCAACTCTGCATTGTAGCGGTTCGCAATAATCGCCTGCGACTGCTCTTTAAAGCTTTCCAAGTCATTGACGACCTTACTCCCAAAGAATGTGCTACCATCTTCAAGAGTCGGCTCGTAGATGATGACCGTTGCGCCCTTGGCTTTGATGCGCTTCATAACGCCCTGAATGGACGACTGGCGGAAGTTATCGCTGTTACTCTTCATCGTGAGACGGTAAACGCCGATAACACAAGACTTCTCTTCGTCAGCGTTATAATCTCCACGGTTATAGTAATCATAGTAACCTGCTATATTTAGAACTCTATCGGCAATGAAGTCTTTTCTCGTGCGGTTGGATTCCACAATTGCCTGAATCAGGTTTTCAGGAACATCTGCATAGTTAGCGAGTAATTGCTTCGTATCTTTCGGCAAGCAATACCCACCATAACCGAAGCTCGGATTGTTATAATGACTGCCGATTCTCGGATCGAGGCAAACGCCCTCAATGATTTGCTGGGTGTTCAAGCCCTTCATCTCGGCGTAAGTGTCCAGCTCGTTGAAGTAACTGACACGAAGGGCGAGATAGGTATTTGCGAAGAGTTTTACTGCCTCTGCCTCGGTGAAGCCCATGATTAGGGTGTCGATGTTTTCCTTAATTGCACCCTCTTGAAGCAAGCCTGCGAATGTGTTTGCAGCTTTTACAAGGCGTTCGTCTTCCAAGTCCGTACCAACGATGATTCGGGACGGATAAAGATTATCGTAAAGAGCCTTGGATTCTCTCAGGAACTCAGGGCTGAAGATGATGTTGTCGCAGTGGAACTTCTTCCTAATACTTACTGTGTAGCCGACAGGGATGGTTGACTTAATTACCATGATGGCATTCGGGTTATTTTCGATGACGAGCTTGATTACATCCTCGACTGCGCTCGTATCGAAGTAATTCTTCTTGCTGTCGTAGTTGGTCGGTGCGGCGATGATGACGAAGTCAGCGTTCTTGTAGGCTGATGCGCCGTCTAGTGTTGCAATCAGATCGAGGTCTTTCTCTGCTAAATACTTCTCTATGTACTCGTCCTGAATCGGACTCTTTCTCTGATTTATGAGATCAACCTTTTCGGGAATGATGTCTACGGCTGTGACCTTATTGTGCTGGGCAAGCAATACTGCAAGGCTTAAGCCTACATAGCCGGTACCGGCAACAGCGATATTATAATTTGCCATCTACTCTTTTATTTTCCTCTCACCATGGCGTGCCATATAAACTTAAAATTCGTGTGCCAGTACTTCATGAAAAGCCTCTGCGGTTCTTGTATAAGCCGATAGACCCACTCAAGATTATGCTTTTGCATCCATTCAGGCGCACGCTTTATATTTCCTGCGTGATAATCAAATCCGGCACCGACGCCGACCATGAGGCTGTTCACTCGTCCAAGGTGTTCATACATCCAATGTTCCTGCTTTGAACAGGACAGACCGACCCATATAAAGTCCGGCTGAAGTTCATTAATACTGTCAACAATTTGTCGGTCTTCTTCCTCTGCGATTGGACGGAAAGGTGGGCTACACATCCCCGCAATGTTTATACCCGGGTACTCATCAAGTAACTTACCACGCAACTTTGACAAAGTCTCCTCAGTAGAGCCGAAAAAGTAATGTGTCCAACCTCTTTCAGCACTTAGTTTAAAGATCTCATCCATGTATGAGGGACCTGTAGTCCTCTGCATCTTCTTATAGCCACGGTAACGCCCAACTGTAGACACCGGTCCGCCATCAGGAATACATAACGCAGAGCTATTTAGTACATCACAAAATTCCGGGTCATTATAAGCAGTCACATTCGAATAGACATTGACCATGCAGAAATAATCACCCTTCAGCTTTTCGAGATTATCCTCAGTGAATTTCACCAGCAAATTCATATCTATTTCCGCTATATCTACCCCTAAAATTTTGCAAGTGGTAATCTCAGACTTATCTATCTTTCTGCTGAACGGCACATTGCATTTATGATCATTCTGTACTTCGGTAAAGGTTACCGGACTACTAGTGGCTATCTCACCTGTCACTCTTACTGCCTCTCCACATTCCAATTATCCTTATTCCCCATACAAAAACTCATGCAAAATTCTTGAGTTTTCTTCAAAGTCCGGGGCGAACATGCTTCTGCCGCCCATGCCGGTCATGGAGGTATAGGTTCCCTCTGCCGGGATGGTCATCTGGTCCATCTGCACCCCAACAAAATCGGAAAGCTGGGTTTCCAACTGCAGAATCGTCTCGCTGTCCATATTTGTCAGTAGTAGCGAGAATATTTTCAGGCAAATCTCAAAGCGCTCGTCGGAATCCAGTGCCGAGATATTATCGGTGCAAGCCTGTATTACATTGCGCTGACGCTCGATTCTGTGCCAGTCGCTGTCGATTTGTCTGCAACGGGAATAGGACAGTGCTTCTTCGCCGTTCAGGTGATTCATGCCCTCTTGCAAGGCATCGTCGCCTTCCAATCCTAACTTTTCATTAATATACTCAGCTTCCGCCTCGGTCAAATCAATATCGACTCCGCCGAGCATCTCGATGATTTCAACGAACGAATCGAAGTTCGCACGGAAATAATAGTTGACGTCAAGCGAAAAGCACTCCTGCAACTCTTTCAGAACAAGGCTTGCGCCGCCATATCTGAAGCAGTGTGTCAACCAGTCGTATTCGCCCTCATAAAGCTCGCTCAGGATGGGTACGCCCATTCCTCGCTCAAAGCTCACGAGCTTCGCCGTGCAATTATCGAAATCAAGACTGAGCACCATCATCGAGTCGGAACGCGCATTGTCCGAGTAATCATCGCTTCGCTCATCTGTGCCAATGAGCAGAATGTTCAGAACTCCTGTCAGCTTCTCGCTCTCCGTGCTTGTCCCGTCCTGCGAATCGTCGGTTTCAGAAATCGCTTCGGCTTCATACTCACCGTCTTCGTCTTCCATAATATCTTCGGTAGAACCATCAACAGTGTCGTCAATGGCATCTTCAATAATATCATCTGCAGTGATTGCCGGTTCACTGTTGCTCTTATAAAGCAACCCCGGATTCAATTTAATGAAAATCGCAACGAAAACAACCAATACAACAGCAAGTATGACAACCGTGAGTATGTTCGCTCTTTTGCGCCGCATTCTTACCCCTTCTTAACAAGAGACCCGAGCCCGATTATTTCTTCTTGCGCCTGGACTTGCTCCCTGTACTATAGTAATCGCCATAGTGATAGTAACGATTGTAATATCCGACTTTATTGCTGATTTCAACCCTGTTGAGCACGGTGCCCAACAGCGGCTTGTTCGTCCTGTCAAGAAGACGAAGAGAATCATAAACCACTTTTCTGGGCGTTTCCCCACTGCGTATTACCAACACGTTTCCGTCGCAGTGCGTCGCGATATTCATGGCATCCGCAACGCTTCCCAAGGGCGGAGTATCAACAAGGATATACTGATATTCTCCCCTCATGCTGTCAATCATTTTCTGGAAGCGGGGGCTTTCCAACAGTATTGCCGGATTCACTATGGATGTCATGTTCGGAATCATGAATCCGTTCCCGATATTTGTTTCATAAACTACGTCTTCCAGGCTCGCATTTCCGGAAAGATAATGCGCTATGCCCTTTATTTTGCCGTCTCCGCTTATGCCGTATCTGCTACCGAATTTTGAATTGCGCAAATCACAGTCAATCATCAAAGTCGGACATCCGACATCCGCAAGCATCTTCCACAGGTGAATTGAAAGGAAGCTCTTTTCCTCGTTCGGCAAACTACTGGTGACCATTATCACCTTTATATCGTCGCCGCAGAAGCTAAGATTGACTCTGAGCTGGTTCAGCGCTTCCGTAACCGCATAGGATAATTCGGGAATCCGGTTTATTGTCAGTTGATTCATTCCTCGTTACCTCCTGCGCTTGCTGTGTTTGGAACTGCTGTGCTTGTCCTCGTGTTCCTCAGGGATAGACGCCAACGGCTGAACTCCAAGATATTTGACGACATCGTCGGGAGTTGTGAAGGTATCGTTCATTACATAGCGAATCACCAGGAATCCGCAACTTATCACCAGTCCCAGAATGAATCCACACATAATGTTATAGCTGTAGCTGGGAGATGATTTTCCTGTCGGCACAATCGCACTTTCCGCAAGATGCGGAGCCGTTGTCTCCATTACCTCCGGCAGGTAAATTATCGCCTGTTTTGCAAGCTCGTTGGCGATATCCGTTGCCTGCTGAGGGTCGTCGGATGTGACAGTAATCACAAGAATTCTCGTGTCATCGGGGTTGGTTATATCTATCATATTGCCCAGAGCGGTAGTGCTCATGTCGAGGTCAAGCTCCTCAACCACACTTTCCAGAACCGGACGGCTCATAATCAGCTCCTGATAATCCTGCGCCAGGGACGAGCCAAGTTGCAAGTCAGAAAGATTTACAACAGAATTACTCGATGCTGAAACGACATACAGCTTCGAGGACGAGGTGTACAGAGGAGTAATGTAAAATTTCGTCACCATAAACGCGATTACGCATCCAAGAAGTACGCACAGCAAAATCTGCCACCAGTGCCCCAACAGCATATAGCACAAATCCACCAGATCAATGGTGTTGGCTCTTGTGCGACGTTGTGTTGTGACGGTGCTACCCGGCTCTTTTCTTTCCTCTGAATTCACCTTATTGTTATCGTCCATTGTGTGTAAACCTCAAAACCTCAAATCAAAATCGTGCTGGACTACTCTGCCTGAAATAAAAACAAATAAAAAAATCTCTTCCGGCGAACCGAAAGAGATAAGAAAAGCCTCCGAATCACCTTGTAAGTGTCGGAGGGATAATATTTTGTGGGTGTACGAAACGTACTACCCCCGCAATAGATAATTTTGTGAATAAATCATCACGCAGTATCCATATTCATTACGAATATTTTAGCACATATCTGCGAGTGTGTCAAGCTTTTTTGGGGATTTTAGACGAAGGGTGGGGATGATGTTGAGTGCTGACATTCTCTGTAACATACAAGTTGCTGATATTGCAACAATACATAAAGATATAGGCATAGTACGCTTTTGTTACGCTTTCCGAAAAAAAGAAGCCGTAAACCCAGTGTTGATGCGGGTTTACGGCGTTTTTGTACTTATTCCCACTCAATAGTAGCCGGCGGCTTGGTGGTAATATCATACACGACCCGATTAATCCCATTTGTCTCGTTGATAATCCTTGACGAACAGCGCTCGAGGACGTCGTAGGGGATTTTGGCGAAGTCGGCGGTCATGAAGTCCTGAGTGGTGACGGCGCGGAGGGCGAGGGTGTAGTCGTAGGTTCTGCCGTCGCCCATAACTCCGACGGAGCGCATAGTCGTCAGGACGGCAAAGAACTGGCTCAGGTCCTTGTCGACGCCGCTCTTGGCGAGCTCATCGCGGAAGACCCAGTCGGCGTCCTGAAGGATTGTGAGCCTCTCGTCGGTGATTTCGCCGATGATTCGGATTGCGAGACCCGGTCCCGGGAAGGGCTGGCGGTTGACGAGCTTGTCGGACAGCCCAAGGGTTCTGCCGAGCGCTCTTACTTCGTCCTTAAACAGCATTCTCAGCGGCTCGATAATCTCCTCGAAATCGACGTAATCCGGGAGACCGCCGACGTTGTGGTGGCTCTTGATGACGGCGGCATCGCCCGCTCCCGACTCGATAACATCGGGGTAGATGGTGCCCTGCGCGAGGTACTCGACATGCCCGATTTTCTTAGCTTCAGCCTCGAAGACGCGGATGAACTCCTCGCCGATAATCTTTCTCTTCTGCTCGGGAGCCGAAACGCCGTTCAGCTTCGCCATGAAGCGGTCCTTGGCGTTGACTCTGACGAAATTGACCTCCCAGTCGGCGAATGCCTCCTCGACCTCGTCGCCCTCGTTCTTTCTCATGAAGCCGTGGTCAACGAAAATGCAGGTCAGCTGACTTCCGACTGCCTTCGAGAGAAGCGCCGCACAGACGGACGAATCGACCCCTCCGGAAAGCGCAAGGAGCACTCTCTTGTCGCCGATTTTCTCGCGAAGTTCGGCTATTGCGGTCTCGGCGTATCTCTCCATGGTCCAGTCGCCGCGGCATCCGCAGACGTCATAGAGGAAGCTCCGAAGCATCTGGAAACCGTTCTCGGTGTGGTTGACCTCGGGGTGGAACTGCACGGCATAGAGCTTGCGCTCAGCGCATTCCATTGCCGCAGTCGGGCAAACGGCGGTGTGCGCAGTCGTCTTGAACCCCTCGGGGACGCTCTTTATATAGTCGGTGTGGCTCATCCATGTTATCGACTTTTCGGGGAGATTCTTAAACATAAGCGACTCGGAAGAGAATTCCGTCTCGGTCTTGCCGTATTCGCTGACGGGTGCAGTCGCCACTTCTCCGCCGAGAAGATACGCCATGAGCTGTGCGCCGTAGCAAATGCCCAGGACAGGGATTCCGAGCTCGAAAATCTCGGGGGAGACGGACGGCGAATCGTCCTTATAAACGCTCTTCGGTCCGCCGGTGAAGATGACTCCGACCGGATTCTCGGATCTGAGCATGTCCATCGTGACCTTGCGGTAGGGCACAACCTCGCAATAGACGTTCGCCTCACGCACACGCCTTGCGATGAGCTGGTTATACTGCCCGCCGAAGTCGATTATTATTACTTTTTCGTGCTGCATTGTATATCTTTCCTTTCTGTTGTCATTCCGTATCATCTATGAAATACATCACCCCATCGTCATCGAACTGAATGCCATAGTCAAGGCACAGCTCGTTCATGAGGTCGATAATCTGGCGGTAGCGGGAGGCGTATGTACCCTCGCCCTCCACGAGCAAGTAAACCTTATAATTCTTGATGAACAGCGGGTCTATCGTGAGGCTCTTGAAGCCGTCCTTGTCGACGGTGATGTTGAAAATGCAGGTCAAGCCGTCGATATCGTCGTCGACGTGCCAGAAGATGAGATTTCCGATGCTGTAGAAAATCGGCTTGCCGTTATAAAATTCTATCGGTTGGAGAGTGTGCGAATGCCCGCCGATTACGATGTCCGCACCGTTGTCGATGAGGGCACGCCCGAGCTCCTTCTGATAGGAAGTGACGTCGAAGGTCTCCTCGGTGCCGCAGTGCATGAAGACGATGAGAACGTCGACCTGAGAGTCGTACTCAGCGATTTTCGCGAGGAAGTCCTGAGTACGCTCGTCGTCCATGCCATAGACCATGTTGATTCCGGCGTGGTCCTCCGAAGCGGCGCAGTCGGACGAAAGATAAACCTTGTTGCACCCGACAAAGCCGATTGTGACGCCGTTTACCTCTTCCACAAGAAGCCCCTCGGCGTCGTCCTCGTCATAGCCTGCTCCGAAGTATTCGATGCCGTAGCTCGTGAGGTTTTCAAACGTGTTGAGAAGCGCATCGTAGCCGAAGTCCCTCGTGTGGTTGTTCGCAAGGTTCACGATGTCGATTCCGGCATTCACGAAGCCCTCAAGCATTTCGGGAGGGGTTCGGAAGCCGTAGCCCTCCGGCTTTTCCGATTCGCCGGTATCGCTGACGCAGGTCTCAAGATTCACAATCGCAATGTCTGCGGCGCTGAAGATGTCGCTGACCTCTTTCCAAGGGTAGTCAACGCCCCAGCTGTAGCAGGCGTCGGCAAATTCGGAATCTATCGAGGTGTCCCCGCCGATGGCGATAACGACCTCGCCGCTCTCCTCCGGCTCTTCTTCGGCAACCGGCTCGGTTGTTGCCTCTGTCGTGACGGTCGTCGGAGCCGTTGTGGCTTCGGTTGTAATTTCAGTTGTCGCTTCCGTGACAGACGTCACTTCCGCCTCATCCTCAGTCGTCAAGGTGACATCGGGCGAGACGACCTCAAGGCTGTCGTTCTGCGAAACCCGGATCGCCACTCCTGCGATCACCGCCACCGCAAACACGGCAGTGAACAGAATTATGATTATATTTCGATGCTTTTTTTGCATATCATCTCTCCGTAATCAAGACTTTTTCCGACAGTTCATATTCCGCATAAACCGACTCTAAAAGCGCAAGGTTACAGCATCTTGCTTTTACTTGTCTGTCGTATTCTCTCAGCTCCGAATCGGCTGTAAGTATCAGCGTTCTTAGCCCTCTCGCCGTTTTCTCTATGGCGTTCAAATCGGCTTTAAGTGCTCTGTACTGGTTCTGCAAAAGCCGCTTATATCTGGTGTCGGCTTCCTGATTGATATCAATTATTATAAGCGCACCGTCGGGAACGGAAAACATGTGGTACAGCCTCATGTCATATTCTCCAATGTAAAACGTATTGTAAACTAAAATGGGGACGATTACTCGTCCCCACTTTTCCGGTCCCATTTCGCAATCGGCAGGGATTCGCCGACTTTTTCAGGTTCTCACTTGATGGCAGAGACTCGCCGCTTTTTTCGTTCTCACTTGATGGTAGAGAATCACCGCTTTGAAAGTGCGGAGCATAGCTCCACCTTCAATTACATTATACACAATCCGCAGACAGAAATCAACCTTTTTCAAAAAATATTTTTCAGGGAAATGTACCCTGTCATTCCCCAAAATGCACCGTAAACTTCGACTGGTAGTCATAATACTTCTCGAGGGTTATCTCGTTCCACTCGGCTTCGGTGCCCTCGTAATAGATATCCGTGAGGTTCGGGCAATCGGAAAGTGAAAACTCACCGATGAAGGTGACGCTTGCAGGAATTGTAATGCTCGTAAGCGTCTCGTTTTTTTCAAAGGCAAGGTAATCTATCGTCGTGACGCCGTCGGGGATTTCATAACTCGTGTCGGTCTTCCCGAGAGGATAGCAGATAAGCTCGGTTACGTCTTTATCGAAGAGCACCCCATCGACATCGGCATAGCTCGGATTAGTCTCGTCGACCATGATGCCGGTCAGACTTTTGCAGTTATAGAAGGCTCCTTCTCCAATTTCGGTGACGCTTGCGGAAATCGTCATATCTCTGAGACTATAGCAATACGAAAAAGCGCCACCACCTATACTTGTAATCTTGTCTGAAATCTCGAACTCTTCAAGGCTTTTACACATGCAAAACATATCCTCAGGTATCGCCGTAAAGTTGTCCGGGATTGTGATAGAAACGAGGCTTTCGCAACTCGCAAACGCATTTTCTCCGATTACAGTAACACTGTCGGGAATTGTAATTTCCTCTATTGCATAACAGGCATAGAAAGCCGACTCGCCTATCCGTGTCACACTGTCGGGGATCTCGACGTCAGTAAGATTCATGCACCAGTAAAAGGCATAGTTCCCTATAGAATCCACGCCGTCCTGAATCTCAACCGAATAGATGAACTGCCTGTCATTGAACCACGGCGCATCGCCGTATTCATAATCTACCGGCTCGAAATTCTCATAGAGAATCAGAGTACCCTCGGTGTTCTGCTCCCATGTGTCGGTAAAAGTTCCATAGAAGAGGTATGCCGTGCCGTCGCCGTTGTCGATTTTCTGATAGGCTGTTGTTGTGTACGGGGCGGCGGTAGCTCTGGTGGCTTCGGTGGTGGCTTCAGCCGTAGCCTCGGTGACTTCTGTGGTGTTTTCTTGGGTTTCGGGCTTGTCGGCGCAGGCGGTCAGGCATAGCACGAGCGCCAGCACAAGACAAATCAGTGCTGATAATCTTTTCATAATTATTTCTCCTATCTTTTTCTTTCTATTATACTATTGCTGTGTTTATCTGTCAACAATTTTCAGGAATTGAAAATTTAAAAGCCTTCCGGATTCCGGAAGGCTTTGGCGGCGCTATGTTATTTCTTGTCAGAGTTCGCAAGTCTCTGCTTCTCTTCCTCAAGGAGTTTGATAAGCTCGTCGATTCTTGAGGATGTCGCCTGTGCGGGCTCGTTGGATGAGAGCGACTTCGCGACTTCGTCAAGCTTTGTTGCGGTCTCGGCGACGGTCGGAACGGGTTCGGGTTCTGCGACCGGTTCAGGCTCGGCAATAGGCTCGACGACGGGCTCGGGTTCTGCTAAAGGTTCGGCAGAAACTGTCGGCTCGGGCTCAACTGCCTTCGGTGCGGGAGTGCTCGTAACCGAGCGCCATACGAAGGGCTCTTCTGCGGGAATTTCGGGCTCTGCCGGCTCTGCCGTTGCTACGGGCTCAGGCTCGGTGACTGTCGGCTCTTCCGCCTCGGTATGAGTATACTTCGGTGTGAAATCTCCGAAGTCGAAGAGAGGCGCGTCCTTCTTCGGAGTCGAAGATTTCGCCGTCTGCTCGCTCGAGAATCCGAAATCAAGGGCGGAATCGCCAGAGGTTCTGTTCTCGGCATCAAGGAACTGACTGCGGTTTATGTTGAAGGCGTCGACATCGCCGAAGCTCATGTCGGCAGCAAACTCCTCCTGCTCGGCTTTCTTCTGCCTCGAGGCAAGGATGAGCATTATTACTTCATAGATAATCAGGAGTGCACAGGGAACGATTACGATAACGAGCATTCCGACTTTTGACGATGCGAATGTAATCACTCCGCCAAGGAATGTGTCATAGGAAACCGCTCTGCCGATTATGTCCTCTTCGTCGACCGTCCACTGCTGATCGGCGGAGGTGCTGTCATACTTGACGATATAGCTCGTGGTGACGGTGCCGTCCTCGGCAGTGGTCGTCTGCGAGCCGACATAGCCGACGAGCGCCAGCTTTCCGTCTATGTTACATAGGATTACGTTACCCTCGTTTTCGGGGAGAGTTCCCTCCTCGACAAAGACCGCCGCACCCTGAGGGATTCGCGGCTCCATACCGCTTCCGCTCATAATGTACACCCGCTTGCCGAAAATCGACGGTGCGGAATTGGAATCCTTGAAGATTCCGTACACAACGAATGTGCTGACAATCGCCAATGCGAGAATCACCACAACAACTATTCCCACAATCTGCAAAGGCTTGCGCTTCTTGACAGTTTCCTGAAACATGATATCCAACCTTTCAAAATACAAATATGTAACGCACCACGTCAAAACCTGACATGAATACCCAACTTCCACGTTATCATAGATAGTATATCACATTCCGCCGACAATAGCAAATTGTTTTTTAGAAAAGATGAAAAAAATTTTGTTGTGCTTCGCACACCTCTCAGTCAGCTACGCTGACAGCTCCCCTTGGCAGGGGAGCCATAAGTGCACCTAACAAAAAAGTCTCCCCGACAGAGGAGACTTTGGAGCTAGTAGTCGGACTCGAACCGACGACCTGCGCATTACGAATGCGCTGCTCTACCAACTGAGCCATACTAGCGAACGCTTCTATATTATAAACGCAAAGTTTCAATTTGTCAACCCAAAATTTTGGCAGAACACAAATTGTAGGGGCGGATATTATCCGCCCGTTGTGGCGCCATCGACTTTGTCCGGGCGGATGATATCCGCCCCTACATGTCTTGACATTCCTCATCAATATGATTATAATTGAATAAAACTCTATGGACAGGAGTACACGTTATGAATTTTATAAAAAAGGCTTATTGCAGGGTGTTTCAGACTTGCCTTTGGATTGCTTTGCCGGTTCTTCCGTATCGGGAGCCGGAAATCATCAAGAGCATGAGACTTATCCCCGAGACGATTAAGTCGAAGAATCTCACCCGACCGATTATCATCACCGACAGGGGCATTATGAGCCTTGGGCTTGTGAATCCGCTGATTGATGCCCTCAATCAAGCCGGAATGCCCTATTCCCTCTACGACGACACCGTTGCAAACCCGACCACCCAGAACGTGGCGGAGGCACTCGAACTCTATAAGGAAGATGGGTGCGACTGCATCATCGGCTTCGGCGGAGGTTCGAGCATGGACTGCGCCAAGGCTCTCGGTGCAAGGTATGCAAGACCGAATAAATCTCTGGGGCAAATGAAGGGCATTCTTAAAGTCGGAAAGAAGATTCCTCTCTTAATCGCCGTTCCGACCACTGCGGGAACCGGTAGCGAGACGACTCTGGCAGCTGTTATCGTCGATTCGGAGACAAGACACAAGTACGCCATCAACGACTTCCCGCTTATTCCGAAGTATGCCGTCCTCGACCCCGAGACGACGCTGAGCCTTCCGAAATCAATCACCGCATCGACCGGCATGGACGCCCTGACGCACGCCGTCGAAGCATACATCGGTCGCTCGACAACCAAGCAGACAAGAGAGGAAGCCCTGAAAGCCGTCAAGCTGATTTTCGAGAACCTTGACACTGCCTACTCGGGTGGCAAGAATATCGAGGCAAGACGCAATATGCTCACCGCTTCCTACTATGCCGGTTGCGCCTTTACGAAGTCATATGTCGGGTATGTCCATGCTGTCGCCCACTTCTTGGGCGGCGAATATAACGTCCCGCACGGACTGGCAAATGCGATTCTCTTGCCGCATGTTCTGGAAGCCTATGGGCACAGGATTGATAAGAAGATCCATAAGCTTGCGATTGCCGCGAACCTGGCGACCGCCGAAACTCCCAATGAGGAAGCGGCGAAAGCTTTCATCCAAGCTATCAAGGACATGAAGGTCCGCTACGGCATCGGCGACAGGATTCCCGAAATAAAGAAAGAGGACATCCCGAAGCTTGCGAAATACGCCGACAAGGAGGGCAATCCCCTCTATCCCGTTCCGGTGCTGATGGGCGCATCGGAGCTCGAGCGCTTCTATTACGAAGTCATGGAATAAGAAAGGACAAACTATGGATAAATCTGAAATCAGCCGCATCGTTGCGACACAGCGGGCATACTTCAAAGCCGGAAAAACTCTTGACGTAAATGTGAGAATCTCGGCGCTCAAGGCTCTTAAAGCCGGCATCCAGAGGCACGAAGGCGAAATCAACAAGGCTCTCGAGATGGATCTCGGCAAGGGCGCATTCGAATCCTATATGTGCGAGACGGGAATGGTCTTAAGCGAGCTCAGCCACATGCTCTCCCACATCAAGAGCTATGCAAAAGAGAAAACGGTTTCGACACCTCTGGCGCAATTCCACGCACACAGCTACAAAAAGCCGTCGCCCTATGGCGTCACCCTCATCATGAGCCCTTGGAACTATCCGTTTTTGCTCACTATCTCCCCTCTTATAGATTCGATTGCCGCAGGAAACACAGCGGTCGTCAAGCCGAGCGCATATTCGCCCTATACAAGCGAGATCATCAAGACCATTTTGCAGGAGTGCTTCAACGAAGAATACGTCGCCGTCGTCACAGGCGGCAGAGCCGAAAACACATCTCTCCTTGAAGAGCATTTCGACTACATCTTCTTCACCGGAAGTCAGGCTGTCGGGCGCGAGGTAATGAGGAAGGCTTCGGAGCATCTGACTCCCGTCACTCTCGAGCTCGGTGGCAAGAGCCCCTGCATAGTTGACAAAACCGCAAACCTGAAGCTTGCGGCGAAGAGAATTGTATTCGGAAAGTATCTTAACTGCGGGCAGACCTGCGTCGCGCCCGACTATATCTATTGCGACGCTTCGATAAAGGACAAGCTGATGGACGAGTTGCGTTTACAGATAAAGAAGCAGTTCGGCACCTCGCCGCTCATCAATCAGGACTACGGCAAAATCATAAACGAGAAGCACTATAAGAGGCTTTTAGGTCTCATGGACATGGAGAAGGTCGCCATCGGCGGAAGGTCTGAAAGCGACACGCTTCGGATAGAGCCGACCGTCATGGAGAACGTGACTTTTGAAGATAAAGTCATGCAGGAGGAGGTTTTCGGTCCGATTCTGCCCGTGCTTACTTATGAGAGCCTCGACGAAGCAATCGAACAGATTAACGACATGCCGCATCCGTTGGCGCTCTATCTCTTCACGACGAACAGGAAGAACGTGAAGAAGGTCACATCGCAAGTAGGCTACGGCGGAGGGTGCATCAACGACACCATCATCCACCTTGCCACGACAGAAATGGGCTTCGGCGGCTTCGGCGAAAGCGGCATGGGCGCATACCACGGCAAGACCGGCTTCGATACGTTTACTCATTACAAGAGCATCATCGACAAGAAGCAATGGATAGATCTGCCGATGAGGTATCAGCCGTATAAGGGCGTATATGAGAAATTGGTACGATTTTTCATGAGATAATTGTAGGGGCGGATATCATCCGCCCGAAAACTGCTGATAATCACAAACGGGCGGATAATATCCGCCCCTACTTATAGTCCAAAACGCTCTTTTATCACCTTTGCCGCCTCTTCCGGTGGCATATCGGAATTGTCGATTCTGAGATAATTCTCATAAACCGCTTCCATTTCACCGGGGTGGCTCACCATGCGGTAGTGCTTGTCATCATCCAAAAGTCGGGCTTCGGAGGTTTCGAGGTCTCGTTTTGACGGCTTGGCGGCAAGACGGGCTTCGGTTTTGTTGCGTTCGATTCGGATTTCTTGCGGAGCGTCAAGCTCGACGAAATAGACTTCGAGGCTTTCGGCGTTCTCTCGGCAGACCTCTTCGACATGCCGGAGATATTCGTATTCGGACGGTAGGTTGAAGGCAAACATATAGGTGAAGATAAGCCCGTATTTCCCGGACTTCGCATATTCACGGAACACGACATCCCGGAAGCCCTTGATGGCATCCGAGTTCCACTCGCCGAAGATTTCGAGCACCGGTTCGATTGTCATGTGGTTATGGAAAAGCCGAAGGTCGGTTATCTTCATGAGCTCCCGCCCGACCGTCATCTTCCCCACTGCGGCATCACCGACTATGTATACAAGCTTCATATTTCCCTCCATAAATTAATTTCGATAATTATAGCATACAAGAGTTGTATTGTCAAGAAAATCCCCACAGTTATCTGTGGGGATTTGTGTTACATGCCATCCGACAGCCCATTACCGTTGGTATTATCCCCGTTCAAGGCATCCTCTCCGGCGTCGGAATTTTCACTGCCACCGATTCCCTCCGTCGGGGTTTCGGTGCCGGTGACATCTGAAATGTCGGTGGTGTCGGAACCTGTCCAGTCGGCTACGCCTTCGGTAGTCGTAACGGGCGTTGTGGTCGGCTCTGTTGTCGACGCTGTCGTGTTACGGGTGGTAACGTCGCCGTCGGTCATATCGCCTGTGCAGGCAGATAACATCGTGACTGTGAGCACGAACGCTGTCAGTATCAGCAAAATTTTCTTTATCATAAAAGCAAGCTTCCTTTCACAAATAGTATGCGTTTTTACGCAACGCTATTGTATCCAGAAAGCCCGAAACTATTCTATATTGTGCGGTAGCTTATTTTCATGACATAGCCGGCTACCAAAGCGGAGCTGAAATCTATGTCATATTTCGCCGTAATGCTCCCCTTGTCCTCAGAGATGTCGGATTTAAGCTCTTTCCCGAGAACTCCGACGGTCATGCTCCCGAAGGGCATGCGGTAGAGAGTCTGGTTTCTCACTCCCGGCTCAACGAGGAAGTCCGCACCGTACATGCCGGTTCTGATGAAGTCGAAGGTGTTGCCTTCAAGAATCATGTCGGTGTGGGAGTCGTTCGGCTGGTCGCCGTCCTCGGGGTCGAGGTCATAGCTCAGAACGCAACCCGTCTCGGTCATCTCAAGCTTTCCCTCGGTTATAACCTCCGTCACGTCCGGCTTCTCGTTCTTATCCACAAGCATCGAATTTACTATTGTTATCATTACGTCTTTCATGTTTATCCCCTTATTCGAGTGTACATCTCTTGATTTCGGCGTTGTCGAGCTCGCCGAGGAAGTGCACGGCGTTCTCTCTGAAAAGCTCCACGCTGTCGGTGCAGTACAGCGTCACCTTGCCCTCGGTTTCCCTGTCCGAGAGGAGGTTGTTCTCCCGCAAAAGCTCGCTTGCGTATCTTCCCGCTTCGCCGCCGGATGAAATCAGCTTCACGCCGTCGCCCATCACATCGCCTATTACGTCGGCGATAATCGGATAGTGCGTGCAACCCATGATGAGGGTATCGACGCCGGTTTTCTTGAGCGGCTCAAGGTATTCCCGAGCAATCATCGTGCAGGGGAGATTATCCCTGCCGACAAAGCCGTTCTCGACGAGCGGCACGAACATCGGGCAATCCTTTTCGTAAACCTCCGCCTCGGGCATTATTTCATTAATCAGCCGCTTATAGCTTCCGCTTCTGATAGTCGCCGAGGTGCCGATGACTGCGATTTTGCCGTTTTGGGTGGCATTGATTGCCGCCAAGACCGCAGGTCTGATAACCCCCGTATAGAGCCCTTCAGCTTCGAGTGTGGCGGGGTCGACAACCGACGAGACCGTTCCGCAGGCGGCGATGGTCAGCTTAACTCCGAACTGCTTCAGGAAATCGAAGTCCTGAAGAGCATATTTTGTTATTGTTTCCCGGCTTTTCGTGCCATAGGGCACCCTTGCGGTGTCGCCGAGGTAGACTATGTTTTCGTGCGGCATCAGACGCTGGAGCTCCCGGACGGCGGTCAAACCACCGAGTCCCGAATCGAACACGCCGATTGCACTGTTTTTTGTTATATTTTCGGTTGTATTGGTCATTATAATGTCAATCCCCATCGGGCTTTGTTTCATCTATATTATTCTCCTCAGGTTCGGAATATTCCGGCTCGGGAGCTTTTTTCTTCTTTTCCTTGCGAGGCTTTTTCTCTTTCTTGGGCTTCTCAGGCTCCTCGACTTTATGATAGTTGACGGTTATGCCGTCGCCTATGATACTCTCGGCGGGAGCTGTGTTAATCTTCTCATTTTCCGCCATCGATCTCGAAATCACTCTTGCAAGATGGAGCATGAAGAGAATTATCGAGACGATTAAAATCACGATTTCGAATATGTAGCGAACGGTGTAGTTCTCGATAGCGTCGATGAGCTGTCCCGCCTGAACGAGGTAAATCACAGACCCCACAACGCAAATTGGGAACTGGATTATGTACATCCGCAAAAACATCAGAACTATCGAGATGAGAAGAAGAATGGACGCAACTAAGAAGCCGGTTGCACGATACGACTCAGCGGTGTTGAATTGATAAAAATTGATGATGGTGACTCCCGACCAGAAAAATCCCGACCAGAGGAATGCCAGAAGCGCAACTATTTTCAGAAAGATTGTAAACGCCCAATCGTCGTATCTAAGCTTGTTCATCGGGATTAAACCTCCGTCTTAAGTGACATCACAGAATTTTCTTCGGTTCGAACGACAAAAATCTCGTTTCCTGATAGTAGAGCTCGCCCTCCACGTCGAATTTCATCGTTTCGTATTCCTTCGGCGAAACGGAGAGCTCAAGCTCCTTGCCGTCGTCAAGAGCGAACGTCACAAAGTGAAGGTCGCCGCTGATTTTTGAGCCTTCGGGAGGCGTTTCGGTTCTCTTTGAAACCGCCTTTGCCTGAGCATTTGCCGGCGGGACTGTAGAGCGGTGATAGGTCTCGGCTCCGCTCCGAACCATCGTGACTACAAATGCTATCAGAATCACGAAGAAAAGAATCATCGCCACAAAGCTGAAGAAACTACTCATAAAAAAGCCTCCCTTGATTTTTGTAAAATCATTATGCTCTATTATAGCACAATGTGATATCTCTATGCAAGAGAAAATTTTATAGGATGCCTTCCAAAGAAAATAATGCTTGATTATTTTCGGAGCTACTGCAAAAACTATTCCCGAAAACACGAGGAAAGGAACTTTTTAAACTTATGAGAAGGCTGACAAGAGGCATTGCGGCGGTATTCCTGATAATCTCGCTCACACTTATGGGAGCTGTGGGCTATTACGACGCCGCCTTGCCCGACACTTACTATATTTCGGAGGGAGGCACGGCGACTGTCGACTGCTTCTTCGAAATTACAATAGAATCAGGCGACGCCATCGTTGCCGCTAGTACAAATAGCAATGCTAATAGCGTTGCTACAGAAGAAACCGACGCCGAAATCAGGCTCTTTGGGGTGATTCCCGTCAAGAGCGCAAAAATCATTCACGCCGACGCTAAAATGCTGATTCCCGGCGGCTCGCCTGTCGGGGTGAAGCTTCTGACGGAGGGCGTTATGGTCGTCAGGACCGCCGAGGTCACGGATGGCGTTTCACCGGCATCGGATGCGGGAATAGTGGCGGGCGACAATATCATCAGTGCCAACGGCGAGGAGCTTAATTCTTCTGCGAGGCTGTCGGAGATTATCGAAAATTCGGACGGCGAACCGATAGTCTTTGAAATCATGCGTAACGGCAGAAGCTCCACGGTGACAGTCACGCCCGTTTATTCGGAGACCGACGGCGTCTACAAAGCCGGACTCTGGATCCGGGACAGCACCGCGGGAGTGGGGACGCTCACGTTTATCGACCCGGAAACGGGCATCTTCGGCGCTCTCGGGCACCCGATTTCGGACAGCGACACTCTTATCACCCTGCCGCTCGGCTCGGGCGAAATCGTCGACGTCGTTATAACGGGATACGACAAAGGCGAAAGGGGTTGTCCCGGCGAGCTCTATGGGACGTTCGTCTCGGGGCTCGCTTCGGGGACGATTGAGCTTAATTGCGAGCAGGGCATCTTCGGGACTATGACCTATCCCTGTCGGCAGGAAGCGATTCCGATTGCCTACAAAGCAGAGGTGAAGACCGGTCCGGCGACTATTTTAACCACTATCGACGGCTCGACCCCGCAGGAGTTCGAAGTCGAGATTGAGAGGGTTACACTCAGCTCGGCGGCGAAGTCGAAAAATATCATAATCAGAGTCACCGACCCGGAGCTTCTTGAGAAAACGGGCGGCATCGTTCAGGGAATGAGCGGGAGCCCCATCATTCAGGACGGCAAGCTTGTCGGGGCTGTGACGCACGTTTTCGTGAGCGACCCGACACGGGGATATGGAATTTTTATTGAGAATATGCTTGACGCGGCAGAGATTATCTCGGGCGAAGATTTGGCGGCATAAAATCTTATATACCCCCTTGTAAACTGGATTTTGGAATGTTATAATATAGTCAGCCCAGTACGGGCTGGCTATATTCTCTTAATGTTACCTATAATTATATTTTAAGTACAGGAGGACACCAAATCCATGAATTACGGACATTTTGACCTTGAAAAGAAGGAGTATGTCGTCACCAAGCCCGACACTCCCGCACCCTGGTGTAACTACCTCGGTTCACCTGCCTACGGTGCAATCATCTCCAATAACGCTGGAGGCTACAGCTTTGTTCAGAGCGGAGCAAACGGCAGAATCATCCGCTATCGCTTCAACACAAATATCGCTCTCCCCGGAAGATACGTCTACATAAGAGACAACGACTCGGGAGATTATTGGTCCGCTTCCTGGCAGCCTGTCGGAAAGCCTTTGGATCAGTATAAGAGCGAGTGCAGACACGGCACCGGCTACACCATCATCTCGGCTGACTACTCAGATGTTCACTCGGAAGTGACCTACTACGTCCCGATGAACGCTACATATGAAGTATGGCGCACAAAGGTTACCAATAATTCCGACAAGCCGAAGAAGCTTTCCCTCTATGGCTACGTCGAATTCACCAACGACAACAACTATGAGCAGGATCAGGTCAACCTCCAGTACACACTCTTTATAACAAGAACATCCTTCGAAGGCAACAAGATTCTCCAGCATATCAATGAAAACTCAGGAAAAGACAGCACAGGCTCGAACCACCGTGAGCGCTTCTTCGGTCTCGTGGGAGAAAAAGTTACCGCCTATAACGGCTCTCCCGACGCATTCATCGGAAGCTATCGCTCCTATGCAAACCCGATTGCGGTTGAATCGGGCAAGTGCAACAATGAGCTCAACTACAACTCGAACGCCTGCGGAGCCTTGCAGTCGGATATCGTTCTTGAAGCAGGAGAAACCAAAGAACTCATCTATATTCTCGGTCAGAGAGACAACGCCGCCGCAAACGAAATCATGGCGAAGTATGAGACCGAAGGCTTAGTTGATAAAGAAGTCGCTGAGCTTATAGACTACTGGCACGGAGAGCTCGAGAACTTCTCGGTTGAGACCCCGAGCGAAGAGTTCAACAACATGATTAACGTCTGGAACTCCTATCAGTGCTTCATCACCTTCACATGGTCAAGAGCCGCATCCCTTATCTACTGCGGACTTAGAAACGGCTATGGCTACAGAGATACCGTTCAGGATATTCAGGGCATCATCCACCTCGATCCCGAGATGGCTCTTGAAAAGATCCGCTTCATGATTTCGGCTCAGGTCGACAACGGCGGCGGACTTCCCTTGGTCAAGTTCAACCACAACGCAGGTCACGAGGACACCCCCGATCAGCCTTCATACGTTCAGGCAACGGGACATCCCTCCTATCGTGCCGACGACGCACTCTGGCTCTTCCCGACTATTTACAAGTACATCGGCGAGAGCGGCAACAAGGCATTCCTTGACGAAGTCATCGTCTATGCCAACGGCGGCGAGGACACCGTTTACGACCACCTGAAGCGTGCAATCAACTTCTCGATGGAGCGTCTTGGTGCGCACAACATGCCTGCCGGACTCCACGCAGACTGGAACGACTGCTTAAGACTCGGCGCAAAGGGCGAATCGACCTTCGTCGCATTCCAGCTCTACTACGCTATGAGCATGATGAGAGACTGGGCTACTGAACGTGGCGACACCGAATATGTCGAATATATAAACAAGATTCAGGCTGAGCTTCACGAGGCTCTGGAGAAGTGCTGGGATGAGGACAGATTCATAAGAGGTATAAGAGAAGACAACGTCGTCGTAGGCGCCAAGAGCGACCCCGAGGCGAGCATGTGGCTCAATCCTCAGAGCTGGGCTGTCATCTCAGGATTTGCATCACCCGAGCAGGGCGAAACCGCTATGGAGAGCGTCCACGAAATCCTCAACACTCCCTATGGCGTCAAGCTTCTTGACCCGCCTTATATCGACCACATGTTTGACGGTGCGCTCATGCACATCTTCAACCCCGACACCAAGGAGAACGGCGGCATCTTCTCGCAGTCTCAGGGCTGGGCAATCCTTGCCGAATCCATCCTCGGTCACGGCAACCGTGCTTTTGAGTACTTCATGGAGAGCTCGCCCGCTTCGATGAACGACAAGGCTGAGATAAGAGTTATCGAGCCCTACGTTCACGGTCAGTTCGTCGAGTCGATCACCTCGCCTTATGAGGGCAGAGCTCACGTTCACTGGCTCACCGGCACCGCTTCAACCGTTATGGTCGGCTGTGTCGAGGGTATCTGCGGCATGAGACCGAACGCAGAAGGCTTGGTTGTAAGCCCGGCAATCCCCTCAGAATGGGACGGCTTCAAGATTTTGAAGAACTTCCGCGGCACTCACCTCGACATCGACGTTCAGAACCCCGACCACGTCGAGAGCGGAGTCAAGACGGTTATTCTGAACGGCGAGACCTTGAGCGGAAACCTCATTCCCGCCGACAAGCTCAAGAGCGAAAACAAAGTTACGGTTATTCTGGGATAATTTCCGAACCTGCGAATCTCCTTCCCTTGTCGGAAGGGGATTTTTAGTGAAAGGGACATTCAAGTGACAAAGCAAGAAGTTTTGAAAAGATACTTTGGCTATGACAGCTTCCGCGAAGGTCAGGAGGAGCTTATCGACGCGATTCTTTCGGGGCAGGATGCTCTCGGAATCATGCCGACCGGCGCCGGCAAGTCCATATGCTATCAGGTTCCGGCAATGATGCTCGAAGGGCTCACCGTCGTTATCTCGCCTCTTATTTCGCTTATGAAGGACCAGGTGGGAGCGCTGAATCAGGCGGGAATTCCGGCTTGTTACTTCAACAGCTTGCTCTCGCAATATGAGTATTACGACGCCATAGAGCGTGCAAAAGCCGGAGAATACAAGATTATATACGTCGCTCCCGAACGGCTTGAGATAGACAGCTTTTTAAGCATTGCAGAAGAGTGCGAGATTTCTTTTGTAGCTGTAGATGAAGCTCACTGCGTCTCACAGTGGGGACAGGACTTCCGTCCGAGCTATCTTAAGATTCACAGGTTTATAGAAAGCCTCCCGCGCCGCCCCGTCGTCGGGGCATTCACGGCAACGGCTACTCAGCGTGTCCGGGACGACATCATGAAGGACTTGAGGCTTAAGAGTCCCAAAACCCTCGTCACCGGCTTCGACCGACCGAATCTCTACTTTGAGACGCACCAGAGCATCCCGAAAACCGATTTTATATTGAAATACGTCAAGGCTCATCCGAAGCAAAGCGGAATCATCTACTGCATTTCAAGAAAGCAGGTTGAGAAAATCTGCTCGGCACTGTGTGAGGCAGGCTTCTCCGCCACCCGTTACCATGCAGGGCTTTCTCAGGAGGAGCGCCGCCGCAATCAGGACGCATTCATCTATGGCGACAAGCTCGTCATGGTTGCAACGAACGCCTTCGGCATGGGCATCGACAAGTCGGACGTCAGGTTTGTCATCCACCACGGCATGCCGAAGAGCCTTGAAGCCTACTATCAGGAGGCGGGGCGAGCCGGACGCGACGGGCTCAGGTCCGACTGCATCCTTCTCTATTCGGGGCAAGACGTGAGAATCAACCGCATGCTCATCGACGACAATGACGGCAACCCGGATTTAAGCGAATCCGAGAAAGCCGCAATCCGTGCAAAAGAGCTTGAGCGGCTCAAGCTTATGACCTTCTACGCCACCATGACCGACTGCCTTCGGGATTATATCCTCAAATACTTTGGTGAAGCGGGTTGTGGGAAGTGCTCGAACTGCTCGAACTGCCTTGCCGAGTCGGAAGAAATCGACATCACCATGGAATCAAGAAGGCTCGTTGCCTGCGTCGCCACCACCGGCGAAAAATTCGGGCAGACAGTGCTCCTTGACTTCGTCCGAGGAATCCCGGGCGAAAAGCTCAAGCTGTTCCACCTCGAGGGCAAGAAGGGCTTCGGGTGCCTCAAGGACGTGTCCGTCAGGCGGCTTCGTGAAATACTTGAGTATCTTCTCCGCATGGGCTACCTCAGGACCGGCGAATACGGCAAAATCATGCTCACCGAGCGAAGCCACGACATTCTTTCGGAAACGGTCAGGATGAAGGTCACGAAAGAGCGCAAGAAGAGGATGCGTGACAAGAAGACGGAAAGAACCGCCGCCAACTCCGATCTCTTCGAGTTCCTTCGCCAGAAGCGCTCTCTTCTTGCAAAGGAGGAAGCCGTCCCGCCCTACATAATTTTCAGCGACAGAACGCTCCGCGAAATGGCAACGGAAATGCCGCTGAACGAAAACGAATTCATGCGCCTCTCGGGCGTCGGCTCGCATAAGTGCGAGAAGTATTCGGGCGAGTTCATTCCGATTATACGGGAATTCATGAAAACTCATTAAATCCGCACATACGCCCATATTGTCCCTTGATTTTTATCGACATTTCGGTTATTATTATAGTAACTGTTATCATCGGGTTTTGAGTACCGAAAGGATATGATGAAATGAAGAAAATATTGACTGCTGTTTTGTGCTTTGTCATGGCTGGTGTGCTTCTTGCCTCCTGCGGGTCGGGCGAGCTTGATATGGACACCGTTATGGGAACGGTCTCGGACGGAGTTTATACCAACGAATATGCCGACCTGACATTCTCTCCCACGTCCGACTGGACCTTCTATGACGAGTCGGAGCTCCTTGAGATGATGGACCTTTCGGAGGATTCCGTCGACACCGCCTCAAAGAGACAGAACGCCCTCTCCCGTGTCCAAATGCTCTATACTGCAATGGCTATGGACGAAATCGGCGCGAACATCATCATCGGATTTGAAAATCTCACCATGTCGACCGACGGGACGAGCTATTCAGCGGAGGATTATGCCAACGAGATTGTCGCTCAGTGCGCCGCTTCGGGCTATACCTTCGGCGACGTCACCGCGATAGAAATCGGCGGGAACACCTATTACGAAGCAATCGGAAGCGTCGTGCAAAGCGGCTATGACATGACACAGGCTTTTTTGTTCCGACGGATCGACGATTATATGTGCTTCATCATAATCACCACCATCGACGGCTACACCATTTCGCCGGACGAAATTATCGCGATGCTGGGGTGATGTGATGGGAAAGTATGAAATGCTCGCCCGTGAGCTTGAGGCTCTTACGGACAGCGAATTTGACCTGATTGCGAATTTATCCAACGCGAGTGCGGCGATATTCGGGAGCCTCGAAGATATCAACTGGGCGGGATTTTATGCCTTGCAGGGAGACGTTCTGATTCTCCGCCCGTTTCAGGGGAAGCCCGCCTGCATCAGGATTCCCGTCGGAAAGGGTGTCTGCGGGACGGCAGTTCTGAAAGACGAGGCACAATTAGTCCCTGATGTGCATAAATTCCCGGGGCACATTGCCTGCGACTCGGCTTCGAACTCCGAGATTGTGATACCGCTTCACGCAAACGGCAGGATCGTTGGGGTGCTCGACATCGACAGCCCGACAGTCGGGAGATTTACGGAAGAAGATTTGAATGGGCTCAAGCTCTCTGCCGAGGTATTGGAACGCGCATGGGAACGCTCTTTGAATAAAACTTGACAGATTGAGGTAAAAACATGACTAGGAAAAGAGTATTAATCGGCATCGGAATTGCGGCAATTCTTATAAGTATCGTCAGCTTTGCGGTTTTGAATATCAACACAATGGGCGAGGAAACCTTCTCGTTCGAATCCACCTATCAAGGCGACAAGGTCACCCTCAAGGCGACCATCTGGGAAGAGGACGACGCCGAATATGCCGTCCTCATCTGCCCGGGCTATTCCTGCGACAGGCAGAAGTGGCGCCCGATTGCGAACCTCTTCACCTCGAACGGCATGACCGTCATGAGCTTTGACTACTCGGGGCAGGGCGGCTCCTACGGCACAATCGGCTTTGACAACGCAAAGACGGACGACATCGCCGTCGAGATTGCCGACGCCATTGAGGTTCTGCACGAAAGAACCGGCATCGACTATGACCACATAATTCTGGTAGGGCACTCGATGGGCGGACGCTCGATTTTAAGGCTTTTGCAGGACTACAACAACCCCGATGCTGTCACGACCGTCACCAAGCGGGAAATTGCAAACGTGATTCTGATTGCACCCGAGGTCAACTACTTTGCGAACGCTCAGGCGAGCCTCTTTGCCGGAACCACCGACGCTGAGGAGGAGCCGTGGTCCTACTATAACGAGAGCTTCATCGCCGGCACCAACGTCTATATCTACGGCTCGACTGCCGATGATATAGTCTCAGATAAAGATATATTGGCTATTTATGAACACCTCGGCGGTGTTGACGTTCCCGAAAGCGGAGTTTATGCGGACAGTCAGGTAAATAGCTACGGAAGCAAAATCACCGTCGGCGTGACCTCAGGCGTCCTGCACTCCTATCAGATGTACTCGGCGAAGTTTGCTGACTATGTGAACGAGGCGGTTGCGGACATCACCGGCACGGAATCGAGCTTCAATTCGGGACTCATGCACCTCGTTTATGTCGGTTGGTTTAGCGCTTTGACAGGCATCTTCACGCTCTTACTCGGCTTAAATATGGGAAGTAAAATCTCCACCGAGGGCGAAAGCCTGCCGGTGCTCGAAAATTCGAAATCCTTCCTCACAAGAAAGCTCATCATGTGGATTCCGGGGATTCTGATGGCATTCGTCATCTGTTGCGTGTGCGTCGTGATGCCGTTCGGAAGCCCGATTATGAACATTCCCTACATGTGCTTCATTGCCGGCTACGGTCTTGTGATGCTGATTGCCTATCGTAAGGGCACTTTCAGGGGCACTCAAGGCAAGCTTCCGAAGCCAACTTTCAAGACAAAATCCGACTGGAAGCATAATCTTTACTGCTTCGGAATCGTGGCGCTTCTGTGCATATTCGCTTGGTACGTTCTCAGGGCTTCGATGTATCGGCTGATGCCGCTGAACTGGCGACTCTTCTGGCTGATATTCAACGGTGCGCTCATGACGGTCGGCTACTACGTCTCCGGTGCTGAGCAGGACATGCTCGAAAATGCGGGCGCAAGTCGTGGCACGAGGCTCCTCTACAGTCTGATTCAGTATATCCCGCTGTTCCTGTTCGTTGGGTTCTATCTCATAATCAAGAGCTACTCCGGGCTCATCGGTCAGATTGTCAATGTAGTGCTCATGTATATCCTCTGCATTCCAATCGGCACCTTCATCCGGCACCGCACCGGAAACCGCCTTATAGCCGCAATCCTGACGGCGGTTCTCTTCCAGCTTCTTATGATTAACAGTGCGGCATTGATTTCGATGTTCTGAGCCATTGCGTAAGACAAATAACTTTAATACAAACGGAGGAAACAACTATGAAAGAAACATTGCAAGACCTTAAAACCAGAAGAAGTTGCAGAAAATATCGTCCGGAGCAAATCAGCGATGCCGAGCTCGACGAAATCCTCGAAGCCGGCACTTATGCGCCGACGGGAATGGGCAAGCAGAGCCCGATTATCGTCGCCGTTCAGAACAAAGCCGACCGTGACGAGCTCTCGAGGCTCAACGCCGGGATTATGGGAAGGGATGTCGACCCGTTCTACGGCGCGCCGACGGTTGTCGTCGTTCTGGCTCCCGCAAGCTTCCCGACAGGTCGCGACGACGGAAACATGGTAATCGCAAATCTTCTCAACGCCGCACACGCCGTCGGAGTCGACTCATGCTATATCTACAGAGCCCGTGAAGTCTTTGAGACCAACGAGGGCAAGGCGCTTCTCAAGAAGTGGGGCGTCGAAGGCGACTATGTCGGAATCGGAAACGTAATCCTCGGCTACGGCGACGAAGGCGGAGTAAAAGAAGCGGCGGAAAGAAAGGCTGATTATATCGTCAAGGTCTGAATTAATCGGGGGTTAATATGAATCTGCCATTGATTTTAGCGTATCTGTTCTTCATCGGCTCGGTGCTGGGCTGGGTGATGGAGCTGTTTTTCAGAAAATTCTTTTCCAAAGCCAACCCTGAGCACAGGTGGATTAATCCGGGCTTCTGCACCGGTCCCTATCTGCCGCTTTACGGCACTGGGCTTTGCGTGCTGTATCTGCTCGCGTCCTTGGAAGAATATCTGCCGTTTGAAAGTGATGTCGTCAACAAGATAATCCTCTTCTTCCTGATGGCTCTTATGATGACGGTCATCGAGTTCATTGCGGGATTTATCTCGCTGAAGGTTAGCAAGGTACGGCTCTGGGACTACACCGGCGAGTTGGGCAACATCATGGGCATAATCTGCCCGAAGTTCTCGCTATTCTGGGCTATCTTAGGCGGAGTTTACTACTTCTTCATCCATCCGTACATAAAGGAATCGCTGGCATGGCTCAGCCGGAATCTGGCGTTCTCCTTCTTCATCGGGCTGTTCTTCGGCGTGTTCATCGTGGACATGGCGAACTCGGCACAGCTCCTCGTCAAGCTCAAGCATTTCGCCGAGGAGAACGAGGTTATTCTCCGGTACGAGAATATCAAAGCACAGATCCGCACCCGCAACGAGGAAGTCCTAAAGCGTGCCAAGGGCAAGCAAACCCGCAAACGCCGCTACCAGTTCCTCCACCCCTTCGCCACCGACAAGCCGATTAATGAGGTCTTGAAGGAGTACATGGAGGAGCTTGAAGAGAGGACGAATGAGTTCCGCAAAAAAATCGACCCGAAGGAACGGAAAAAGCAGGACTGAATTTTATAACCGCCTGAAAAGGCGGTTTTATTTTGAAAAAGCATTGACAAAATGTCGAAAAATGTTTATAATATACGCATGTAAATGCACAAATTGAATTTAAATTGTCGGTATAAAGCATATGAGTACACTATTTGGCACAGCTAAAAATTGGGTTCAGAAAAATCGGTCGGATATTGTCGCTATTGCATCTATAGCCCTGCTGTATGTCATATTTGCCCTGTTCGGAGCAGGTTGCCCCATAAAATTTCTGACCGGTGTTTCATGCGGCGGCTGTGGAATGTCCCGGGCTTGGCTTTGTGCTTTGAGGCTTGATTTTATCGGAGCCTTTCAATATCACCCGCTCTTCTGGTTAGTGCTTCCGACAATTTTTATTCTGATTTTCAGACGAAAATTTCCTAAATTCGCAAAAGTCTCGCTTTCAATTATTCTCGCACTTTTTCTGGCGGTCTACTTCATCCGCATGACTGATTCAAGCTGTGACGTGGTTGTTTTCCGTCCGGAAGACGGTCTGATTTATCGCCTCGGCTCTTACATTCTTTCGCTGTTTGGGCACGGGCAGTAAATAAATAATCTATGAGAGGAGAAAATTATGAGAAGAATCAAAACTGACAGAGGCATTGTCATGTACATACTTCTGACGATAATAACCTGTGGCATATACGGCTATTGGTTTATCTATCAGATGGCGCAGGATGTCAACGAAATGTGCAAAGACGACGGCGAACACACTTCCGGTCTTGTTGCATTTATTCTTTTGTCAATGATTACCTGCGGATTCTATGCCTACTATTGGTACTACAAACTCGGCAACCGTCTTCAGGCAAACGCCCCGTCATACGGATTGAGCTTCGCCGAAAGCGGCACGACTGTCCTTCTCTGGTGCGTAATCGGTGCACTGTTGTGTGGAATCGGTCCGCTTTATGCTATGCACATTCTGATGAAGAACACCAATGCAATGGCAATGGCTTACAACCAGATGCACGGATTTTAATCCCTCAGGCTATACTTGAACATCAAAAAGCGCTCATGTGTGACATGGGCGTTTATTTTTTGCAAATACCCCTTGACAAATACCCCTGGAGGGTATATAATACTTATAGAGAATGATACCCTCCGGGGGTATTTTATGAGGTGATATTATGAGTAAGAATTGCTGTTGCGGGAAGACTACTGAACGCTCCGACGAGGAATACAAGAAGCTTATGAACCGGCTGAACCGGATTGAGGGGCAGATTCGGGGACTCAAGCGGATGCTCGAGGAGTCGGCTTACTGCCCGGACATCCTGACCCAGTCGGCGGCTGTTTCCTCCGCCATCAACTCTTTTAACAAAGAGCTCCTGTCGAGCCACATCCGCCACTGCGTTGCCCGGGACATCCGAAACGGCGACGACGAGACGATTGAGGAGCTTGTCGTAACGATGCAGAAATTGATGAAATAAGGAGATTTATATGGAACAATATAACGTTACCGGCATGAGCTGTGCGGCTTGCAGTGCACGAGTCGAAAAAGCCGTTTCAAAGGTCGAGGGGGTCACGTCCTGCTCGGTGAGCCTCTTAACTAACTCCATGGGAGTTGAGGGGACGGCTTCGCCACAGAGCATTATCTCGGCTGTTGAGGATGCTGGGTATGGCGCTTCTCTCAAGGGTGCGGAAAAGGCGGCTTCGTCGAGCGCTGATGATATCGACAGCCTCAAAGACACCGAAACGCCGAAATTAAAAAGAAGACTGATTGCGTCGCTCGGATTCTTAGTGGTGCTCTTGTACTTTTCGATGGGGCACATGATGTTCGGATTCCCTCTGCCGGGATTCTTCTCGGATAATCATGTCGCAATGGGACTCGTGCAGATGCTTCTCACCATCGCAGTGATGGTCATCAATCAGAAATTCTTTATAAGCGGCTTCAAAGGGCTTATCCACCGTGCTCCGAATATGGACACCCTCGTCGCGCTCGGTTCATCGGCGGCGTTCGTCTATTCGACCTATGTCCTCTTCATGATGACCGACGCACAGGTAAGAGGCGACATGGAAGCGGTCATGGGATACATGGACGAATTCTATTTT
This sequence comes from Oscillospiraceae bacterium, assembly GCA_021201235.1. GTDB lineage: Bacteria > Bacillota > Clostridia > Oscillospirales > Ruminococcaceae > Faeciplasma. Next base: position 178,053 of record JAJQFI010000020.1, read on the forward strand.
GAGTCAGCGGCGATGATTCTGACGCTTATAACCGTCGGAAAGATGCTCGAAGCCCGCTCGAAGGGCAAGACCACCGACGCGCTCAAGGGGCTTATGAAGCTTGCGCCGAAGACGGCTACTATTTTAAAAGACGGCGTTGAGACCGAGGTTGAAATCTCCAAAGTCAACGTTGGTGATATATTTGTAGTAAGACCCGGCGAAAGCATCCCCGTGGACGGAGTTATCGTCGAGGGCTCGAGCGCAGTGAACGAGTCGGCGCTGACGGGCGAAAGCATCCCCGTCGACAAGGAGACCGGCGACGGCGTTTCAGCCGCAACCATCAATCAGTCGGGCTTCATCAAGTGCCGTGCTACGCGTGTCGGCGAGGACACGACCATTTCACAGATTATAAAAATGGTCAGCGATGCCGCCGCGACCAAGGCACCCATCGCCAAGATCGCCGACAAGGTCTCAGGGATCTTCGTCCCGACGGTCATCACGATTGCTGTTATCACTATTATAGTATGGCTACTCGTGGGGCAGACGTTCAGCTATGCGCTTGCAAGAGGCATCTCGGTCTTGGTCATCAGTTGCCCCTGTGCTTTGGGACTGGCGACGCCGGTTGCAATCATGGTCGGAAACGGCGTGGGCGCAAAGAACGGAATACTTTTCAAAACTGCTGAATCTCTCGAGCAGACCGGCAAGACCGAAACGGTCGTCCTCGACAAGACGGGAACCATAACGGCGGGAACGCCTGTGGTCACAGATATAATCCCCTGCGATGGCGTAACCGAAAGCGAGCTTATAGAGCTTGCGCTGTCGCTCGAAAAGGGCAGTGAGCACCCGCTTGCAAAGGCTATCTTGAGCTACGGCGAAGAGAATAATATCGAAAGCTCCGACGTTGCGGACTTCCGTGCCCTCCTCGGAAACGGCTTGACGGCAAATCTTGGCGGCGAAACCCTCTATGGCGGAAGCTTCTCGTTTATCGGAACGGTTGCAGAGCTTCCGGATGGCACAGAAGCGACATTCAATCAGCTTGCAGGCGAGGGCAAGACTCCCCTCTTCTTCTCCCGTGGCGGCAAGCTTATGGGTATAATTGCCGTTGCGGACGTCATAAAGCCCGACAGCGCAGAAGCTATAAGTGAACTCAAGGGCATGGGCATACGGGTTGTAATGCTCACCGGCGACAACGATCGTACTGCCAACGCCATCGGCTCTCAGGCGGGAGTAGATGAGGTCATCGCGGGAGTTCTCCCGGACGGCAAGGAAAGCGTCATCAGGCGGCTCAAGGAATCCGGCAAGGTCGCCATGGTCGGCGACGGAATCAACGACGCTCCGGCTCTCACTCGTGCGGATATAGGCATAGCGATTGGCGCAGGTGCAGACGTTGCGGTGGATGCGGCGAATGTCGTCCTCATGAAGAGCAGTCTTATGGACGTTCCGGCGGCAATCAGGCTGAGTCGGTCAACACTCCGCAACATTCACGAAAACCTCTTCTGGGCGTTCTTCTATAATGCAATCGGAATTCCCCTTGCGGCGGGAGTTTATATAAACCTCTTCGGTTGGGAGCTGAACCCGATGTTTGCGGCGGCGGCGATGAGCCTCTCGAGCTTCTGCGTCGTATCAAACGCCCTCCGGCTCAATTTTGCCGACATAAGATCAGGTAAGCACGACAAACCAAGGCATAAAAAGTCACAAAGAAAGAAGGTGAAAGATATGGCAGTAACCATGAAAATCGAAGGCATGATGTGCGGGCACTGCGAGGCAAGAGTCAAGAAGACCCTTGAAGCAATCCCGGGTGTCGTCTCCGCCGAGGTCAGCCACACAGCAGGCACAGCGATCGTAATCCTCAACGCTCCCGTCGAGGACAGCGTTCTGAAGAAGGCTGTTGAGGAGCAGGACTACAAAGTAGTGGGAATTGAAAAATAAGATGCAAGAATCCTCAGAAAGAAATCTCTGAGGATTCTTGACTTTTTGTTCCAATAAAACTATACTATTATAAGCAGCAAAATTTCAAAGGGGTCTTTATACATGGTGAAAATCTGGGACGTAGCTATTCCTGAGCTTTCAGGGGACAAGACCCGGCGGGTTTATCTTTATCTGCCGGATTACTACGACGAGGACGACCGGCGGTATCCCGTCATGTATATGTTTGACGGGCACAACGTCTTCTTCGACAGCGACGCTACATATGGCAAGTCGTGGGGCATGAACAGCTATATGAGCTGGACGAAAACGCCGCTCATAATAGTGGCGGTCGAGTGCAATCACGAGGGAAACTCACGGCTTTCGGAGTACTCCCCTCTCGACTTCGAGAACTCGACCCTCGGGAAAATCGAGGGCAAGGGAAAAATCTATATGGACTGGCTCGTCTGGACACTGAAGCCTCAGATTGACCGGGACTACCGCACTATCCCCGACAGGGAGCACACCATCATCTGCGGCTCGTCGATGGGCGGGCTGATGTCGCTCTATGCGGCGGTGTGCTACAACAAAATCTTTCAGCGTGCGGCGTGTCTGTCGCCAAGCCTCTGGATTGACCCCGAAAAGGTCATGGATATGATAGCCACCTCACGCATCCGCAACGGCACCTGCATCTACATGGACTACGGAAGCAAGGAAATCTTCAACCACGATGCCTCTCCCGAAGCCCTGATTTCCGTGTCACATGCGCTTCTGATGAAGAGGGTAAATCTGACGTTCAGAATCGTCCCCGGAGGGACGCACAGCGAAGCGTCGTGGGAGCAGCAAATTCCGATATTTATGGAGTGTTTAGGATTATGAATATTGAATATCACAAGCATTACAGCAGCTATCTCATGAGAGATATGGAGTTCAAGGTGTACGGACATGCGGGGAAGCCGGTTATATTTATCCCTTGTCAGGGCGGAAGGTTTTTCGACTTCGAGAACTTCGGGATGATTGATTACTGGGCGAAGTGGATTGACGAGGGGCGCGTGACCGTCTATTCGGTTGATGTCGTCGACAACGAGACCTACGCCGCCGACGGCGACCCGAGAGGACGCATCGAGTGGCACGAGCACTGGTACAACTACATGATTGAAGAGCTCGTCCCGACCGTCAGGTACCTGAGCGGACTCAAAAACGGCTATGACCAACCGATTATGACGTTTGGATGCTCGATGGGAGCGATGCACGCCGCAAACCTCTTCTTCCGCCGCCCCGACATCTTCGACACCGTTTTCGCAATCTCGGGGCTCTACGACTCAAAGCTCTTCTTCGGCGACTACATGGACGACATTCTTTACCGCAACTCGCCCGTCAACTATCTTTCGGACATGCCGTCCAACCATCCGTATATAAAGATGTACAACGAGCGCAAGATTCTCATCGTTGTCGGACAAGACGCATGGGAAGGACCGCTTCTTGACAGCACCCGCTGGCTCGACGACGTCATGAGGCGCAAGGGCATCAACGGCAGAGTCGAATACTGGGGCTATGACGTGGCGCACGACTGGTGCTGGTGGTATAAGATGGTGGAGACTTATCTGCCACAGCTACTTGGCTAAAGCCAAGTAGCTGCTGAAGTTCGCCGTTGGCGAACTTCAAACCCTCATTTATATAGAATCGAAAGGATATGACGACTTACAATGCAAAACTTTGTCTTTATTTCTCCGAACTTTCCGGTGACTTACTGGAAGTTCTGCGCGGAGCTCAAGAATAACGGGCTTCGGGTCCTCGGAATCGGCGACTGCCCTTATGAGGAGCTTGACCAGCACCTTCGCGAGAGCCTCGACGAATACTACAAGGTCTCGACGCTCGAAAACTATGACGAGGTGTTCAAGGCGGTTGCCTTCTTCACCTATAAGTACGGCAAAATCGACTGGCTCGAATCGAATAACGAATACTGGCTCGAGCGGGATGCTCACCTGAGAACCGAATTCAACATCACCTCCGGCTTCAAAGACGAGGACATCTCGCACGTCAAGTACAAATCGCTGATGAAAGAGTACTACAAGAAGGCGGGTGTCCCGACGGCGAGGTATCATGTCATCGACACCATCGACGACGCAAGGGAGTTCATCGACACTGTCGGCTATCCCGTTATCGTCAAGCCGGACAACGGCGTCGGCGCAAGTCACACCTATCACCTCAGCAATGACGACGACCTCGCCTTCTTCTTCGAGCACAAGGACGACGAGGTCTACATCATGGAGGAGTTCGTCAACGGCTACGTCAGAACCTACGACGCCATCATCGACCAGAACGGCGAGCCCATCTTTGAATCGGGCAATATCACTCCCGACTCGCTCATGGACGTCGTCAACGAGGCAAGAAACACCATCTACTACATCGTCCCTCAGCTCCCCGACAACCTCATCGATATCGGCAGGCGCACCGTCAAGGCTTTCGGAGTCAAGGCGAGGTTTATCCACCTTGAGTACTTTGTATTAAACGCAGATCAAGAGGGCTTGGGCAAGAAGGGCGACATCGTCGGACTCGAGGTCAACATGCGCCCCTCCGGCGGCTACACCCCCGACATGTATGACTATGCCTATGAGACCGATGTCTATAAGCTCTGGGCGGATATGATAGCCTTCAACAAGCCGTCCTCCGACCCCTATAAGGTCCGCAAGTTCTGCGCCTTCTGCGGCAGACGCGACGGCATGGAGTTCAACCTCAACCATGAGGTAATCATGGCAAAGTACGGTCCGAACATGAGAATGTGGGGAAGAATCCCCGACGCCCTCGCCGACGCGATGTCCAACCAGATGTACACCGCCGTTTTCGACACCGAGGAGGAAATGAACCGCTTCTTCTCCGACCTGCTGACGCTCAAGGAATAACATCCCAAACAGTAAAGCCCGATTAATTTCGGGCTTTTTTTATTGAGCTGTTATCTCCCACAAAATCTGATAATTTTTGTCAAAATAGCTTGGCAAAACGGCGAAAATATGATATAGTGTTATTACGTTTTAATTGATTGCATGCGAAAGGAGACGTAATTATGTTTAAAACAATATTCGGACTTGCAACAGAGGGTTTATGGAGAAGGAGGAAGCAGACGCTTCTTGTTGTGGCGATCCTGACGATTTCAATCGCCTTTGTCGTCATGATGATAAGCTCGACCGACAGCATCACCGAGACAAACAAAAACTATCGCTTCTCGACCTACGGTTCATGGTACGGCGCTATTCCTAACGGCATGGATGGCGACGAGGAATTCCTTCTTGAGCAGGAATGGCTCGATTCGCTCGGCGTCAGTGAGAGTTTCGGAACAGTTTCAACCTCTGTCTATTTCTGCGCTTTCGGAACTATTGACGAGAACCTTTCTGAGATGGGAATCACAATGGTTGAAGGAAGACTGCCGGAAACGAGCGGAGAAATTGCTCTTGAGGACACTCTCCTGTCCAGTCTCGGAATGGACAAAGAAATCGGCGACCAGATAACCATAACCATTGAGCTTTATGATGCCTCGTCAGACAGCTCGCTTTATCTGAACAGGACATACATACTCTGCGGTATCATCTCGGAATACTCAAGGCTTTGGTCTGTTTCTGAGTATACGTCTCTTGTCGGAGCGGTCGTCACTGAAGACGCTCTTGATTCCGTCATGGCTGATGCGGCAATCATCGGTGCTACCAATACGTTGGGTCGTAAATACTTCTTCACCGTCAAAGAAGGCTGTGAGGGTGAGATGGAGACGGCGGTCAACGAATATCTCATGGAATCAAGACCGGAAGGGCTTCTTGCAAGTTACAAGTCCGTCAAGGTCAATACTTTGGCTTATACTGCCAACGCAACGGATGCAAACTATAACACAACATATGTCATAATGATTTTCATCATCAGTCTTGTTGCCGTCATAGTTATCTATATTTTGCAGATGCAGACGGAAATCAGGAAGATTGTCCGGCTTCGGAGCCTTGGCTCGACGAAGGGACAGCTTGCGCTTCTCATCGCCTGCGAATCGCTTCTGACCTGCGTGCCCGCTATGATTATAGGCACAATAATCGGCGCTATTGGGACATGGCTTATTCTCAAGCTCTCCGTTTTTGGAGGGTCTGTTGCCGTCACAGTTTCGATTCCATGGGGAATTCTGATACTCGCCATAGTCTCGTGGATATTGGGAGTATTGGCTGTAAGAATGGTGACATTCCTTGTCGCCCTCTCCACCCCGTTGGTGGGAAGAATGGGCATGACTGCGAAGAAAAAGAAGTTCTATGCAAGATTGCAGAAGGTTCTCATAAGCGTTATGTCGATAGTTCTCTGCGTTTCGGTCCTGTTCACCGTTCTCAACTCGCTTTCGCCCATATATGAGTACAACCTCTGGAACAACATGTATGATTATGGCATTGGTAAGCAACTTACACTTTTGAATAGCCCAGAAGCTCTGTATGGAGAGAATTATTACGCCGGCATGCTTGACAACATTACTGACGAGAGCATTGAAACCATCATGTCCATCCCCGGAATCAAAAACGTCAGAGCATATACCAAAATGGATATAAACGTCCTCGTTGACGGCGAGGTTGTGGATGCCACAATCTATGTCATTGACGGAAATGCCGACTGGTCGAGCGTTTTTGACCTTTCGGGAATAGATATAGAAGCCTTCGAAAACGGCGACGGAGTTCTCCTTGCGTTCACTTCAAAGGAAGCAAATCCCGGATACAAAAAAGGAGACACGATAACCCTCTGCCCCGACACCTTCACCGGCGCCATCGAATCATATGTTGACGGTGAGGTTATGGATGTGGACATTGTGAATCAAACGTCATACATGTACATTGGTAATATAGGAAGTGAGTTTACAGTCGTCTGCTCTCGAGCATATATGCAGAAAATCCTTGATGCTATGCCGGACGGTGAAAGGTGGTTCGGCGGTACGAGCGAAATCGGCTTCCGCAACTACTCGTTTGCATACTTTACACGAATGATCGTCTATGCCGACAGAAACATCGCCGACTATGCAACCGATAAAACGCTTACCTCTATGCTTAGCGACATGGGTCTCTCCCTTGCTACAAACGACCGTGTTATTAACACAGCCTCTGCTCAGGACAACCTCCAGACGGTAATTCTCCTCATCGTCAGTGGCGTCTGCATCGCCGTGGTGGTGCTCATCATCCTATTCAGCACCATCAAGCTCGAAACTCAGAGGGAGAAGAAGCGCTACGGCATCCTTCAGGCTCTCGGCATGTCCCGCAGGCAACGGAACCGTGAGCTTATGAGAACAGCGTTTGTAAGGTCTCTTGTGGCGGTGGCGGTCGGCTGGGGAGCATACCTCGGGTCGGTTATCATCAGAAATCTCGGCTCAATCAGGGAAGAAGGCGCAACAGTCCTTGGCGTCCTTTCAAGCTACATGAGCGACCTCACGACCCGCTTCATCCCGGGCTGGGGAATCGGACTCATGACCGCCTGCATGTTCGCCGTCACCCTCATAATCTGCTACGTCTCAAAGCTCGGACTCAATAAATATACACTTATGGAAATGTTAAGAGAAGACAGGTGATTTTATGTTTAAAACAATATTCGGGCTTGCAACAGAGGGTTTATGGAGAAGGAGGAAGCAGACGCTTCTTGTCGTGGCGATTTTGACGATTTCGTTCACGCTTGCCGTTATGCTTCTGAGCTACACTTCAAGCATTTCAGCGACCAACTCTGCCTACAGGGATTCAATTTACGGTTCATGGTACGGCTACATAAAAGGTGGTCAGGATGGTGACGAGGAATTCTTCTCCGAAGCCGAATGGCTCGACAGCCTTGGCGCAAGTGTCAGCTATGGCACAGTCTCAGGCTATGGAATCGGAACAGTCGACGACAATTTTGCCGATATGGGTCTGACTCTTGATGAAGGACGCCTGCCGAAGGCAAGTGGCGAGATTGCCATGGAGGAAACCCTTCTCAGCTCACTCGGGTATGACTATGAATTAGGTCAGAACGTCACGGTTATGATTGAAGCTGACGATGCGATGATTGTCAAGTCATACACCCTTGTCGGCATCATAAAAACTTATACCAATTTGTGGAACGTGTCTGGCGTTACTCTTAATAGCGCAGTTATAGCATCCGAAGACGCGGAGGACATCTCGGCGTCTGTCAACAGAAGCAGTTACAAGCCGGATACCACATACTTCTTCACCGTTAAATCGGGTTATGACGTGGACAATGCAGTGGCGGAGATCAACGAATATCTTCAAAGCACGAGAACCACATCCATAACAAGCTATCTACAAGTAACCGTGAATTCAGTGGCAATTTCAGGGAAGCAGTCTGAATCGGACACGATGTCGCTCTATGTAATCATGATATTTGTTGTCACGATTCTTGCGGTTGTTATTATCAATATTCTTACAATGCAGCCTGAAGTAAACAAGACGGTAAGGCTCAGAAGCCTCGGTGCGACACGCTCCCAGTTGCTGCTTCTGACAGTCCTCGAATCTGCACTGATGGTACTTCCTGCCCTGATTCTGGGAATTATTTTCGGAAGCATCGGCACTTGGCTTCTCTTAACAGTCAGCATGTTCTCAGGCTCTGTCTCCGTAGTTGTAAGTATTCCTGTCAGAAAACTCGCGCTCAGTATTGCATTGTGGATTCTGGGAACGATTGCAGTAAAACTCATGACCTTCATGGTGGCGCTTACCACACCATTGACTGGAAGAATGGCGATGTCAGTAAGAAAGAGAAAGTTCTATGCACGGTTCCAGAAGGCTCTGATTGTCGTTATGTCTGTCGTTCTGTGCTTCTGCGTCGTGTTTGTGGTTCTCGATATTCAGGAGCCACTCTACCAGTATCGCTATTTCTCCTCTCAAGCTCCGTATTTTCTCCGTGTCAGCGATGAAGGAAGAATCAACGGAAAAACCTATATTTCTGACGAGGACATTGCAACTCTCTCCTCTGTTCCCGGAATCTCAAAGATTCTGAGCTACACTCAGGCATATGTAAACCTGACGATGGATGGCGTAGATACAAGACGGGTAGAAATGTACACTGTTGACAGCACAGCCGACTGGACTGCTCTCGACTTTTCTGGAGTAGACCTTGAAGCATTTGAAAACGGCGATGTTGTCATGCTTGTCTTCTCAAATTCAACCGAATTGCCGTCAACTCTTCCAAAAAACGGAGATTCGGTCACTCTCTCGGCTTCAAAATCAAGTGTAAGTATCGAAACAACCATCGCCAAGAGCATGGTTTATAAGGCGACCGGCGGATTAGGAATAAACGACGGTCTTGACATCAATGATGCTTCTTACTATGTCGTATGCTCAAGGGCATTTTTGCAGAAGATGGTTGACATGCTTCCCGAAGGCTTCACATGGACGGACTATATCACAGTCCCGTTTGAGAAGGGAGACACAGTCGGATTTACCAATGTAATGGCATACACGGACAGCACTGCAGGCTATCTATCCACAGACAAGACGCTCACGAAAGTTGCTTCGAGTCTCGGTATCAGCTTATATTATAACGTCAGGGCAAAGTATGCCTCCTTAGCTCAGGAGGATCTTCAGACTCTGATTCTCCTCATCGTCAGTGGAGTCTGCATCGCCGTGGTCGTGCTCATCATCCTCTTCAGCACCATCAAGCTCGAAACCCAGAGGGAGAAGAAGCGCTACGGCATCCTTCAGGCTTTGGGCATGTCCCGCAGACAACGGAACCGTGAGCTTATGAGAACAGCGTTCCTTCGGTCTCTCGTTGCAGTAATTGTCGGCTGGGGAGCATACCTCGGGTCGGTTATCATCCGAAACCTCGATTCAATCAGGGAAGAAGGCGCAACGGTTCTTGGCGTCCTTTCAAGCTACATGAGCGACCTCACGACCCGCTTCATCCCGGGCTGGGGAATCGGACTCATGACCGCCTGCATGTTCGCCGTCACCCTCATAATCTGCTACGTCTCAAAGCTCGGGCTCAATAAATATACGCTGATGGAAATGCTACGCAATGATTAATCATTGCCGAGAGGACAGGTGATTTTATGCTCAAAACAATATTCGGGCTTGCATTTCAGGGAGTCAAACGCAGACGAAGGCAATCCCTCCTCATTTTCTTCGTCCTGCTTGTATCGTTCACATTTGCAATTATACTACTGAGCTATTCGAGCAGTATATCGTCAACCAATTCACAGCTAAGGCTTGATACATACGGCAGTTGGTATGGAGCCATCGGCGAAGGAACTGACGGAGACCTCGAGTATCTTGAAAGTACCGAATGGGTTGACGACATCGGGACGAGTGTCAACTACGGTAGCGCAAGTGCCATGCTCGGCGACACCGTTATGGGGTCTTTGGATTACGGAACCGTTGACGATTCTATGCTCGATATGGGCATAATCTTGGAAAGTGGAAGGCTTCCCGAGGCAGACGATGAGATTGCTATAGAATCGACCGAGCTTACTGAATTCGGCTTAGCATCTGCTTCTTCGGTAACTCTGAGATTTACCTTCTATTCTGAATCCGGTGAAGAATCCACTGTTATAGAGAAGACCTTCAAGATTGTCGGAGTTATCAAGCAGTACACGGGTCTTTGGGACACAAACGCCACACTAAACGAAGCTATCCTCTCGGAAGAGGGCATAAACGAACTATGGGCAGAAGCCACAGAGTCCCTTGGCTCAGAAGTCAGCGTTTCTTCCGAATATAAGTATACATACTTCTTCACGGTCAGATCAGGCTACGAAAGCACATTTGAATCGGAAGTCAACAGCTATCTATGGAAAGTAAGAGAGGGATCAAACATAAGATACGTTTCCGTCAACTCTGTCATGTCGATGGAAGCCGAAGAGGCTCAGCTCAATACTTTCTATGTCTGGCTCGTGCTTGCGGTAACCTTGTTGGCAGTCGTAATGATTTACATACTGCAAATGCAATCGGATGTCAGAAAGATTGTGCGGCTCAGAAGCATCGGTTCAACCAAAGGTCAGGTTAGACTGCTTATTCTCATGGAAGCCCTCATGCTCTGTGTTCCGGCTTTTCTCTTGGGTACTATTCTCGGACTTTTCGGAATCAAGGCACTTCTTGGACTGAGTGTCTATTCCGGCTCTGTAAATATTGCAGTAAGTCTCCCGTGGAATTATCTTCTCACCTCGGCTGCCGTCTGGATTGTAGGAGTGCTTCTCGTCAGGATTCTCACCATTCAGGTCGCCCTTGCAACGCCATTGACTGGAAGAATGGGAATGCAGAGAAGAAAGTCGAACTTCTACGGCAAATTCCGCCGTGTTCTCATCATGCTCATGGCAATTCTTCTCTCAGTATCAACGCTGTTCACTGTAGTAAACGTAGCCGAGCCTTTCAGTAACTATCAGGAATGGACTTCAAAGTGGTCCTATTGCTTCTATCCCAATTATCGCCACAATAATATCGCAGTTTATCTCGATGACAGCACTTTGTCTGAGATTGCTTCTGCTCCCGGAGTCACCGATGTGGTTGCTTTTTCAAGCTTCTACTCTGTTATAACATCAGATGACAGCGAAGCAAAAAAAGTAAATGTGATTGTCATGGATTATGAAGATGTCACAAAATATCTTGATGTTTCCGAAGTAGATGAGTTGTCTTATGAAAACGGTGAATCGGTAATCGTTCAGAATGTTGAAAGCGAAAGCAATATTCCTGAAACCGGAGACACCGTAACAGTTAATATTGACTATGCAAATAGCATGGGCGTTTATGGCTATGTTCTCAGTGAAGATCCATCGGAGTTGGTGAGCATATCGGTAAATGTTGCTTCTTCGCAGACAGTTCCAACTTTCAAAGATACATTGCCGTTTACGATGGAATTAATCTCTGATACGTACGAGTTTGCCGGAAGTGGAGAAGGAATCTTGGGTACAAGCTTTGTCATATGCTCAAGGTCACTTCTACAGAATGTTTTGGATGAAATCCCGGAGGGCACAATCTGGGAAATTTACGATGGCGGTTTAATGTTCTATCACGGTCAGAGTGAAGCTAAGTACTATCAGGCGTTAGTCTATACGGATACAAACGCTGAAAATCTCGCTACCGACACCGCAATGTCGAATATTCTGAAGCTGACCAAAGACCCGACAATTTACATGCAGGATATTTACTACTACAATCTCAACAGTCAGAGAGAAGTCAACTACTCTAACGCTCAGGTTTATCAGCAATCAATGATTATGACCATGATTAGCGGCGTGTGCATAGCGGTGGTCGTGCTCCTGATTCTTGTAAGCACATTGCGGCTTGAGACCGACAGTGAAAAGCGGCGGTATGGTATACTTCAAGCGATAGGCATGTCGAAGCGGCAAAGGAATATCGAGCTCGGCAGAAGAGCCGCTCTCAGGAGCATTATTGCGATTGCGGTGGCGGTGGTGAGCTATCTTGTGTATTACCTTGTGATGAATATCTCGGTTATTGCAGAAGGCTCAAGCCCGATTGCGGTGCTCGGGACGATGTTCCAGACTCTTGCGGGATATGGCTTGACAGTGCCGGTATTAATTGGTATACTGATTATAGTGTTCCTGATTACATTCGCAATCTGCTTCGGGGCGAAGCTGAGTATAAATAAATATAGCATAATGGAAATGTTAAGAGAAGACAGATAAGGAGATAAAATTATGAGTACAGTATTAAAAGCAAAGGACATTTACAAGACTTACAAAGCCGAATCCGGCGAGACGCACGCGCTGAATGGCGTGAGTGCAGAGTTCGAAGAAGGGCTTTTCTACACCATCATCGGGCGAAGCGGCTCGGGAAAGTCGACGCTTCTGCATATCTTGGGCGGTCTTGATGAGCCTACTTCCGGCAATATCTACTTGGGCGATGAGGATCTCTATTCTTATCCCGATGCGAAAATGGCGGAGTTCAGACGCAGACACATGGGCTTTGTGTTCCAGCAGTTCAATCTCTTGGATGAGTACACGGTTTTGACAAACATCTGCATGCCGATGAAACTCGATAACAAGAAGCCCGACCCGGAGTTCTTGCAGAACGTGACGGAGCTCCTCGGCATCGACGACAAGCTGAAAAAGTATCCGACCGAGCTTTCCGGCGGCGAACAGCAGAGGGTTGTGATTGCGAGGTCTGTCCTTGCGAAGCCTAAGTTGATATTTGCCGACGAGCCAACGGGAAACCTCGACAAGAAGAACGGCGAGACCACGATTCAGCTTCTTCGGGATTGCGCCCAGCAGTTCGGGCAGACGCTCATTATGGTAACACATGACCCAGAGATTGCCGCAAAGGCGGATGTGGTTATAAAAATTGAGGATGGGGTCGTTATTGACTGATTTCGGGCATAACAAAACCGGCAGAGTGGATTCTCTGCCGGTGTTTTTTATTCTGTGTAGAGGAAGGTGTCGAAGCGCTTCAATTTGAATTGGTTGAGGCGATTCAGGCGGTCGATTTTCGCCTTTACGTCCGGCTCGGGCTCGATGCCTTCGCGGATGTAATCGTCAAGAGCCTTATAGGTGAAGCCGAGGTTGTCCTCGTCCGTCTTGCCGCAAAGACCGTCGAGCGGCGGCTTTTCGATGAACTTTTCGGGGAGCCCAAGGTATCTGCCGATAGCCTTGACCTCCTGAACGGTAAAGTTCGAAATCGGTCCGAAGTCGCCCGCCCCGTCGCCATAGAGCGTCGCATAGCCGACCCAGTCTTCTGACAGGTTGCAGGTGTTGGCGACTCTGCCGTTGTTACTCTGTGCGATTGCATAAAGCACCGTCATGCGGATTCTCGGCGGGATGTTTGTTAAGGTCGCGACCGACGGCTCGAAGCCGAGAGATTTCTTCAACGCCTCGACAGTCTCGCCGATGTTGACTTCTATATTGCGGATGTTAAGAATCTCGCATAGCTCGCGGGAGTAGCCGATGTCGAACTGCTCGCCCTGTGGCATGAGAACCCCGATAACCCGCTCTTTTCCAAGAGCCTTGACGAGGAGCGCCGCCGTGACCGAGCTGTCCTTTCCTCCGGAAATGCCGAGAACTGCGTTGCAGTCCTTGCCGTTCTTCTCGAACCACTCGCGAATCCAATCAATGCAGGCGTTCGCCGCCTTCTCTGCGTTAAAAGTGTATGCCATTTAAATTACCCCTTTTGCTTAACAGTTGTCTTGCAGACAACTGATTTACATTTGCTTTCTGACTATCCCATACTCATCATCAAGTGAATAATATGGGCATGTGAAACTTCCGGAGGCGTAGAAGCTTGCGGCTTCGTCCTCGTCGAAGCTGACGATGCAGACATAGTCCTCCTCGTCATCGTCCCAGACGCAATGGGCGCAGGTGTCGCAGTCCATGCGGTTTGTATTCTTGCTCAAAAATACCACCATCCCATAAACACCAAGCCAATCGGCAGAATTATCTGCAAGCACAGTGCCGCAATGTTGATTGCCCAGAAATACCAGTGCTTCGTTTTGTGGCGGAAGAGGTGCATGCCGAGCAAAGCTCCTGCCGCTCCGCCGATGAAGCCGAGTGTGAGAAGAGCTTTCTCGCTGATGCGCCACTCTCCCCTCTTCGCCCGCCGTTTGTCGATGCCGTACATAACGAAGACAACAAGGCTCATAAGTAAGAGATATCCGAAGTACATCAGAACGAAAAAGCCCTCATAAATCATACTACTTGTTTCCCTCAACTACTGCGAGTGTATCACGGGCGATAAGAAGCTCCTCGTTGGTGGGAACAACCCAGACCTCGACTTTAGAATTCTCGGTAGAAATCTTTACGAGCTTGCCGCGAGTGTGCTTGTTGAGCTCTTCGTCAATCTCGATACCGAGGTAGCTCATGTCCTTGCAGACGCCTTCTCTTACTTCCGAGGAATTCTCGCCGATACCGCCGGTGAAGAGAACAGCGTCAAGACCGTTCATAGCGGCGGCATAAGCGCCGATGTACTTCTTGATCTGATACTGGAGGATGTCGAGGGTAATCTGAGCTCTTTCGTTGCCCTCTGCCGCGGCGGCGCAAACCTCGCGGTTATCCGAGCCGACTCCGCTCATGCCGAGAAAGCCGGACTTCTTGTTCATATACTCGCTCATCTCGTGGGCTGAGAATCCGTGCTTTTCCATTACATAAGTGACAGCCGACGGGTCAACGCTTCCGCATCTTGTGCCCATAAGAAGACCGTCAAGAGGAGTGAAGCCCATGGTGGTGTCGACCGACTTGCCGCCGTCAACAGCGGTGATTGAAGAGCCGTTACCGAGGTGGCAGGAAACTATCTTGAGCTCCGAAAGCGGCTTGCCCATTGCTTCCGCAAGGCTTGCAGTTACAAATCTGTGGGAAGTGCCGTGGAAGCCGTATTTTCTGACCTGATAGTCCTTATAGTCCTCATAGGGAAGACCGAACATGAACGCCTTCGGGGGCATTGTCTGGTGGAAGGCGGTGTCGAAGACCGCGACCTGAGGAGTGCCCTCGGGGAGAACCTTCTTGCAAGCACGAAGAGCCAGAGCATGGGGATGATTGTGGACAGGTGCAAGCTCGGACAAAGCGTCGATGTCCTCGATGACCTTGTCGGTAACGAGAGTGGTCTCCTTATAGAGCTCGCCGCCGTGAACAACTCTGTGTCCGACAGCAGAAATCTCACTCATAGAGTCGATAACCTTGCCCTCGCCGGAGGTGAGAACCTCGACAAGCTTCTCGAAAGCCTCAGTGTGGGTCGGGAAAGAAACGTCCTCGCTTATTTCAACGCCCTTTGAAGGAATCTTGTGGGAAAGGTGACCGTCAATTCCGATTCTGTCGCAGTTGCCCTTGGCGAGCACCGACTCGTCATCCATATTGAGAAGCTGATACTTGAGAGAAGAGCTTCCCGCATTTACTACTAGTACTAAATTCATAAATAACTTCCTTTCGGTTTGAAGTATTATTTCCATAAAAATTATACAATATGAGGCGGGAAAAATCAAGTCCACATAAGAATTTTTCGTGAATTTCGATGCAAAATCCACGGGAAAAGTTATCGTTTTGAAATCAGAAGCTCAATATCAAGCCTTCACGTTCGGCATAGAAGCTACATAGACCCCTTGTCGGCATAATTAAAACATCAGCTGAGTTCCATGTGGAGATTATCTTGTCCCGAAGGACTTCGGCAAGCTTTGAATTCTGGCAATGGCTGATGATAACTCTTCCGCCGTTGAAGCCCTTTTCCTTCATCTCGTCGATGAGCATTCCTATCATCCTGACCGACCCACGGACCTTACCCTTTATCTCGATTTTGCCCTCGTCGCTTCCGACGCCTATTCCCCACATACCGAGCTTCTTTGCGATGAAACCGACAATCTTGTTCATCCGTCCGTTCTTGACGAGGTTGTCAAACGAAGACAGTGCAAAGGCGATATGGGTATCCTTGAAGAAATTCTGCACCTCAGAAACTATGTTGTCAAAATTCATGCCGGATTTGATCATATCCCTGATTCTCTCAACACACATGGTAACTTCCGGACCGGTCGAATGGGAATCAACGACTGCGACTCTTTTATCAGGGTTATTTTCAAGCGCCATATTCTGAGCGACAACCGCACTGTTCATGCTCCCCGAAAGATTCGACGAAATCGGCAAGGCGATGTTCATCTCAGCCTTGTCAAACTCCTTGAGCCACTCGTCAGGTGAAGGACATGAGGAACGGCTCACTCCGCTATATTCTTCCATGGCGTCAACCATCTCGGCGACGTCAAGATTCTCATCATCCTTAAAATCTCTGTCTCCAACACTTATAACAAACGGCACACTTGACAGTCCAACCTCCCCGTTCTCATACTCTTCGGGGAACAAATCACAACTCGAATCGGTAACAATATTCCATCTCATAGTCTTTACCTCCTATTCAGAAAATCGAATCAGATACTTACAATAGGATAAGCATACACGATTATTATTCACGCCTTGTGCAGGGTTTGTGATTGAAAAATGAAACCTGTTTTTTCTTACGACACCTTAAATTCCCGCGAAAATTCGGAGCGATAGCTCCCCTGCTCCGCTTTGGTGAAGTGCCACAGCTTTGTGGCTCTTTCGGTCAGCTCGGCATTCCGAACCGCAAGCGGCGAAATTTTTGAAAGCTCCATGAGCGAAGTTGAGACGGGGATGCTCCCCTTCTTCTTGATTTCGCCTAAGATTTCGATGCCGTTCGCATTGGCGGCTAAGATTCTCGCATATGGAGGCTCAGTTGCCGTTTCGCCGCTCCTGATTCCAAGAGCCGCCTGCAGGACTTCACGGCGAACCCTCGCATGGGTGACGTTTTTCGTCTTCACCATATCATAAAGCTCATTGAGGCTCGACGCCTGCATGGCGTATTTTTTTATTCTTGAGTTATCGCTATCCTGAAACGCCGCAAGACTGAGAATAAGTTGCTCTGCGTTTTCTATAAAAGCTAAATCCTCTGGAACTTCGGGGACGAAATCTGAGATATCCTCGCCGTTCCGTAGCATTTTCCGAATCTTCATAGCCGAGACAGTATCGGCAATTTCGGAGCTATCATGGGCGACGTTTCTCTGAACGGTAAACGGCATGATGCCGGTATTTTTCAGCTTGCGGATATATTCGATTGCAAGAGTATTGTTTGCGCCACTGAGTATATCGTCGCCGAGAAGCTTTGCGGTCGCCTGAGGATAAGTGAGCCCGTCGGACATAAGAGCCTTGATTTCGGCGGGATTTATATTGCCGATGGCATCGGCGCAGGCTTGAAGCTTTGATACATCCCCGCACTCGGAGCCGAAGGAAAGCGCACCGACACAGCCGAGCCTCGAAAGAATGCTCACACCTGCCCGAGCGAAATCCTCGGCACTCGAAAGCGAATAGGGCATCGGGAGCTCGAGCACCAAATCAACGCCATTCTTAACGGCTACTCTTGCCCGACTTCCCATATCGCACACAGCAATGTCGCCCCGCTGGACGACGTTTCCGCTCATCACGGCGATTATGCGGTCATATCCGGCTTCTCGGGTCGCCCGAATCTGGCGCATATGCCCGTTGTGGAAGGGATTATATTCGGCGATGATGCCCGCTGTTTTCACGCTTCCTCACTCCTAATGTAATCAAATAGGAATAACTGTGCTATTCCCTCGATGCCCTTGGTGCACTCGGGGAGCCCGTCGGGATAGTACTTCACGACGGCACGTTTTATCCACACATCGACCGGGAACGCCTCCATAAAGCCGAGCCCATAGAGAAGGGTGCAGTCGGCAACTTTATTGCCTACGCCGCAGATTTTCATAAGTTCCTTCTTTGCGTCGGGATAGGGCATCTTGCGGCAAGCTTCCAAAGAAATCTCTCCCGACGAGACCATTCTTGCGGCATCTATAAGATACCTTGCCCGATAGCCGGAATGAAGAAACTGTAGGCTTTCGGAGGTCTCGAGTGCCAACTCCTCCGCCGTCGGGAAGCCGCCGAAGTGCTCGACGAGCTTCGAAAGAATGCTCTTTATCCTCGGGATATTGTTGTTCTGCGAGATGATGAAGGCGATGAGCCCTTCCCACGGGTCCTGCCGGAGGATTCGCAAACCCTCGCACTTTTCGCAGGCAAGCTTCAGGGTCGGATCAACGCTCAGCCGTGCCCGAATCTCTCCCCAATCGGTTCCCAAGTCGAAATAGTCGTACCAGACGTTTTTAAAGTCGTCTTCCGAGGTGTTCTCAAAGAGAATCCCGCCGTCATGCTCGGATATGTAGAGCTCACGGTTGACATAATAGCCGTGGTATCTCCCCTCGCCGACAGCCTCCCACCTGAAAGCTTGCCCGCAATCAAGGGTTTTCCCAAGATTCAGGTTGTCGACCTTCAGGAGAACGCCGGCGTCGGTAATTTCATAGTTCACGTCAAGCATCTCTTCCCGTCAAAAACTTGATTGCCCGCTCGATTGAATCCCTCGAGTTGCCCCAGTCGGCATCCGGTCCGGAATTTCTGTAATCATACATCGAGCAGTAGTGGGAGACGTCGTCGTAGAGCTCTTTTGAGTATTTTCCGGCGAGGTCGATGCAGGTCGAGATAAATCCGGACTGATATTTCTTGTTCATGTCACTCTGGGCTTTTGAAATAAGTATCTCGCAATCGCGCATGCAGATATAAGGCTGTTCGGCAAAGAGGCGGCGGAAGTCCTCCGAGTTCTCGTACATGTCGAAGACGGTCACCATCAGCCGCTCCATTCCCCAGTCGACCTTGGAGCAGACAAAGCAGGAGTGGTCATACTCGCCGATTGCCTTCTGTTTCTTCGAGGTCGAACCAAAGAGCCCCTTCTTCTCGAAGACATCGCGGTTGATGGTCTCAAGATGCGTCTGGAGCATAAGCGCCAACGAAAGGCGGTTTTTCTGCTTTAACATCATGTTATAGTGCTCACGGCAGAAGCCGAGGCGGTTGGTCTCGATTCTGACGTCCGGCTCCATCATGGCGGCGCCCATTATGTATTCAATGGTCCTCTGTTCGAGCATTTCCCGCATGGTGCAAATAGGGCACCCGCACTTCGGCTCGAAGATTTCGTTTATCGGTATGGTCAATATGCTTTCACGCATGGCGATTCCTTCTTTCGGGGATATTTGATTCTATTATAGAATATTTGCGGGGAGTTTGCAAGGGGCTACTCTTGTCAACCTCTCAATTTCATAGTAAAATAAATGTAACGTGAGGGCAGAAAACCGTGTCTATATAGGTGAAAGGGCGTGAGAGCTTGGACGACAATCTGATTATTGATTTATACTGGGCGAGGTCCGAAGATGCCATTGGCGAGACCGATAAAAAATACGGCTCCTATCTCGGGACGATTGCCTATAACATTCTCTATAGCCACGAGGACGCAGGTGAAGCGGTCAACGATACATATCTTCGTGCGTGGGACAGCATGCCTCCCGAAAGACCGAATATCTTGTCCGCATACCTCGGGAAGATTACCCGCCGGATTTCTCTCAACAAGCGAAGAGACCGAAGAGCCGAGAAGCGAGGCGGCGGGGAGATTGATTTGGTTCTGGACGAGCTTGCAGAAAGCTTGCCGTCAAAGTCTTCCGTTGAAGAGGAAGTCGACGCAAAAGCTCTCGGCGAGGTCGTAAACAGGTTCTTAGGCGGGCTCAAAGAAACCGAGCGCGACATGTTCCTGCGGCGCTACTGGTATATGGATTCGATTAGCGACATCGCCGCGATGTTCGGTTGTGGGGAAAGTAAGGTCAAAACGACACTCTTCCGCATCCGCCAGAAACTGCTTGCAGTCATGGAAAGCGAGGATGGTCTACCGACACGTTTGCAATCGTTTATGTCGAATACTATACCGAGTATGACCATACTCTTACGCCAATTGAGGACGGTTATACAGCAATGTGGCTATGGATGGAAAAGTCTGAATCGACAGGCGACTGGCTCTACTACGACGGTAGAATGGGAATCCACTATCGTGGCATCTTTAAAGAAGCAGAATAAGCACTATTCATACCGCCTGAGCCACATTGAGATTTCTTGTCCACGCACAAAATATACGCTTAGTATACCCTATTTTCAACTTCCCTGTTGAAAAGTCGGTTGAAAGTGTTGAAAATCAGAACCTTAATTAAGCTTTCCTGTTGAAAACTCCGTTTAAAAGTTGAGAAATCGGCTGTAAATCGCGATTTGGTTTTAAACCGAACATAAAAGCCCGGATTTACGGGGCGTATATTTAAGATATACATGCGATTTTCAGGGAGTTTTCAACCCAGATTTTTCAAGATGTCGGTTTTAAGCGGGTTTTGTCGGATTTGCGAAGCCCGTTTAAAAGTCCGTTTTTAAATAACTTTAAATCCCGAACCCGCAGTTTTGCGGGTTTTTATTTTTTAGGGGGAGGAATTTGGGACTAATATGCAAGCGAGGCGTATATACTTTCTTAAGTGTTTTTACTTCCCGAAAAATGCAAAAAATATTTGAAAAAACGCTTTTATTTACGGCGTACATGTGATATAATAGCTTTGTATAAACATATGATGAGGCATAGTATGGACAAAAATAATAACTATAAAAGAAACAGCCGTCCGAACGGCGATAAGCGATATACAAACAATAAGAAATCCGATACGAGAAAGCCCGAAAGACAGGACAGGCGGGACAAGCGCGAGGAGATTAACGACGAAGACGATTATCCCGTCGAGATGATTGTCGGGCGCAACCCCGTTATCGAGGCTTTGAAGGCTGAGAAGCCGATAGACACGATATACATCGACAAAGAAGCGACCGGTTCCATCTCGGTTATAGTCAAGCTCGCAAAAGAGCGTGATATCGTCACAAAGCAGGTCAGTCACGAAAAGCTGACGGCGATGTCCCGCATGACGAACCATCAGGGCGTTGTCGCAATGGGTGCGTGCGCACAGTATGCCGAGATTTCGGACATACTGGCGCTTGCGAAGTCGAGAGGCGAAGACCCGTTTGTCATCATCTGCGACGAAATAAACGACCCGCACAATTTGGGCGCAATCATAAGAACAGCCGAATGCTCGGGCACTCACGGAATCATAATCCCGAAGAGGCGGTCGGCATCGCTGAGCGGCACGGTTTATAAGACTTCTGCCGGAGCGGCAAGCTGGCTCCCCGTGGCGAGGGTTCCCAATATTCCGGCGGCTATTGATGAGCTGAAAGAGAACGGCGTCTGGATTTACGGCACCGACGCAAGCGGCGAGCAGTACGACAAAGCGAATCTGACGGGACCCATCGGGCTTGTAATCGGCTCGGAGGGCGAAGGAATGGGGCGCCTCGTCAGCGAAAAGTGCGACTTCATGCTGAGCCTGCCACTAAAGGGCAAGGTCAACTCGCTCAACGCTTCCGTTGCCGCGGGAATCTTCATGTATGAAGTGCTCCGCCAACGGTCTGCAAAATAGTATAAATACTCAGTTTCTATATAAATATTTTCCGGAGGTCAAAATGTCTGATAAAAACTTATCTGTCGAGGATATACTCGAAGAATACTCACATAAAACAGTCGGAAAAAGCACATCCGAGGATACGTTTGACCTCGATGCAATTTTGAACGGCACCTCTAAATCCACCACACCGGCAAAAACCGAGGTTATCGAGGACGTTCTCGAAGTCGGCGATAATAGTTTTGTATTCGACCCGGCAAGCCTTGATGAGGCGGTCGCCTCTTCTTCTGCACCTGTGCCGTCGGCGCCAACTCCGAGCGTTCACTACCCGGAGCCCGAGCCGGAGCCCGAACTGGAACCGGCAGTCGAAGCGGCTACGATTGACATCGACTCACTCCTGTCCGAATCGCATGATATCGGGAGCGAAAACCTTGCTGACGACCTCGACCTTCGTCACGGCGGCGAGACCGTTCAGGGCACCGTCGAGATGGAGAAGGCTCTTGAGAAGGCGAATATACAGTCAAAGTCTGAGCCCGTTGCTCCCATTCAGGAACCGACGCCCGAGCCCGAGCCCGAACCCGTTCTGAAGACCGCTAAGACCTCATCCTCGAGCGAACCGGAGATTCACCCGATAACCGGCAAGAACGCCGACGAGATGATAATGCAGGATCTCATCAAGCTCAAAAATGAGCGCGGCGCACCGAAGCCGAAGAAGCAGAACGTCGACCCCGTAAATCGCGCGTCGATTGACGATATAGACCTCGGGATGGACAAGAAGATTATCCCGAACACCGAGGTGGGTCTCGACGAGAACGCCACCGAGGAGGAAAAACTTGCCTACCTCAATGCCAAGCGCCGCGAGAGGGTCAAGCAGTTCATCGCCGAGTCGGAGGAGCAGGAGAAGCAGGAAAAGAAGACAATCGACGATTTCGAGAGCTTCGATCAGGCTCAGGACATGGCGAAGAGCATTTCTTCGCTCAAGTCGAGCCTTGTGGTAAGGCTCTGTGCGCTTGTCATAGCTTCCCTTCTGTCGGCTTACATAACGATTGCGACCGACATGGGCTTGACGCTCATCCCGATTCTCACCCAGGCTACGTCCTATGTATTCGCAAACGTTATAATCGGGCTTGTTGCCTGCTTCGTTTCCTACACCGTCATATCTGTCGGGCTCAAGAAGCTCTTCACGATGAAGGCGGACAGCGACAGTCTTGCCGCGATTTCGATGATACTAAGCCTTGTTTCGGCTGTGGCGCTGTTGGCGGATACCGGAGTCGTCCAGATGAAGCTTGTGAACGTCTATATCAGCGTTTCAATCTTCGGGCTTCTTGTGAACACGATAGGAAAGCTTCTTATCGTCACGAGAACCGAGCGGAATTTCAGATACATTTCCGGCGGATATTCGAAATATGCCGCCATGCACATCGACGACGAGGACGTCGCGAGCAAGTTCACAAAGGGCGCTCTCACCGACTTCCCCTCTCTTTCGACCTCAAGAAAGACCGAGTTCGTCACCGACTTCATCAAAAACAGCTATTCAGCCGACCTGACCGATTCCTTCTGCAAGATATTCGTTCCGGTTGTGACCGTCATTTCGATTATCGTCGGAGTTATAACGGCGTTTGTCTATCCGGTTGAGATTACCGACACCGCATCAAGGATTTACTATGCACTCTCCTGCGCCGCAGGGACGATGGCGCTCTGCTCGGCTATGGGCATGATGCTCGTCACGAACATCCCGCTCGCCAAGGGCTCGAAGAAATACTTGCAGTCGTCGGCAGTAATGCTCGGCTATTCGGCGGTTGACAAGTTCGCCGACACCAATTCGGTTCTCGTCGACGCCGTAGACCTCTTCCCCGACGGAATGGTCGAGATTGTGAATATCAAGCCAGTCCGCAAGACCCCGATTGAGGACGGCATCCTCTATGCCGCTTCCCTCTGCTGTCAGACCGAAAGCATCTTAAGACCCGCATTTTACAAGACCATCAAGGGCAAGACCGAAATGCTCTATCCCGTCGAGAGCTATATCTACGAGGACGGCTTGGGGCTTTCCGGCTGGATTGAGAATCAGCGTGTGCTTTTCGGCAACAGAACCCTCATGGAGAGCCATTCGATTGAAGGTCTCCCGACCCTCGAAAAAGAGCAGTCCTATGCCAAGGGCGACAACATCGTTTATCTGTCGATTGGCGGGGCTCTTGCAATGATATATGTCGTCAAGCTCAAGGCTTCGCTGTCCGTTTCGAAGGCTTTAAGAGACCTCGACAAGCAGAAGATAACCGTTATCCTCCGCTCGGTCGATTCGCTCCTGAGCATCACCAAGCTTTCGGAGCTCTTCGGTGTCAAGCCGACAATATTCAAGCTCCTGCCGTTCAGGTATCATTCGGATTACGACGCCCAGACATCCTACGTCGCCTCGATGTCCTCGCCGATGATTTATTCGGGAAGGTTCTCATCGCTCGCGATGCTCCTCTGCGGCGCCAAGAAGCTCCAGCGCTCGGCGGCGGTCGGCGTCACGATTCAGGCTCTTGCCTCGGTAATCGGCGTAATACTCGCTGTTATATTTGCAATAGTCGGCTCCTTCGGCGGAACCCTGACGGCAACGACGGTGCTTGTCTACAACCTAATCTGGACAGCGATAACCGCCGTGGTGCAATCAATATCGAGAACATAAAACCTCATCTGTCTCACATTTGTGGGACAGATTTTTTTCGAAATCATGCAATAATTCGGGGGTCTAATCGGTATTATATATGAAAGGAGTTTTGCACTATGAAAAGAATCTTATCCACAATATTAGCAATAACCATGCTTTTATCCCTCACCGCTTGCGGAGCAAGTGAAAACAACGAGCCCGAGGTGACTACGGAGGCTACTCTTGGGAGTGAAGACGCTTCGGTCACTGCTTCCGTAACGGAGGACGAAGCCGTGCCCGGCAGTGTTACTGTCGAGAAGGTGGACATCGTCGCAGTGTTTGAAGGGATTTACTCCTACACCGAGAGAAGCTTTGATACCAAGAGCTACGAATCAAACGGCGGAACCGGATATACCCTCGAAAACGACCAGTATGTCGACATCTATGAGTACGACTCGGAGGAGGCTGCCGCACAAGCCGCTTCTCAGTTCGACGCCGGCGGAACCACATTCTATGGCAGTGATGGCACCGTCACCGAATACGAATATGTCTACCCCGTCCACTTCTGGCTGAACGGCTCGAGCATCGTCTTCTACTGCTCCGAGACCGGCGAATTTCTGCAGGACTTCAACGCCATTCTTGGGGAGGAATTTGCGGGTGCAGGAAGCGACTACTACAAACCTGCTTATGCAAACGAGCTGATTTATGCCCTCTGGGATGCCGGCTACGTCGTCGACTATAAGACTTCCACCGGCACCGGTCAGGACTACCTGAAAGAAACGGTCAGCGAATGTATGCTTATAGTCTCGAACGGCGATGTTATCTATCTCTTCGAGTACGCCGATGAGTACGAGGCGCTGGACGAAGCTTCGAGATACTCGGCGAACGCCTCCTTCTACTCGGGCGACGACTTCACCATCGGAATTGATTACGCCAGCCCGGTGCACCTCTTCGTGCTTGATAACGTGATTGTCCAGTACTGCTCAAGCTCCGGCGAGCTTCTTGACGCAATTTCCTCGGTCTATGGCTACCAGTTTGCAGGCGTCGACTATGACTATGACGGCGAAAAGCCCTGGTATGCCACCGGCTCGGTTGAGTTCGACTATTACACCGTTCCTGCCGCAAGCGACGGCGGATTGTCCGTCTTCCCGCAGTCGGTCGTCATCCGCTCGCAGTATGCGCTCGAGACAACCCATGACGTTCTTAACCTCGAGATTGCCGACAACGTCGACACCACCTGGGAGCTTCTGACGGCGAAGTATACAGACGAGTGGTTCAAGAGTAACGACCTGATTCTCGTCCTTCTCGAGGAGCCGAGCGGCAGTATCAGCCCGGTGGTCACCGATGTCACAAGAGACGAGGACCGCAACTACACTGTCAGCATCAACGACGACAAGCCCGAAGCCTACACCGACGACATGGCGTATTGGTATGTCCTGGTCGAGATTAACGGGACAAAGGTCAACCCGCTGACGGGGGTGGAGGTTGTTTCGAGTAGGGAATGAGCCCTTAAATGGCTTCCGGAGAAGGCAGATATGGCTCTGGGAGGAGGCAGAAATGACTCCTCTTCTGCATACCCCGTTGACTTTTTGCCAAAACTCGTATATAATATAGTAACGTTCTTTAGTGAGGAGGCGGGCGGATGGCTAAATCTCAGGGTGAGCGGATTATTGCCGAGAATCGGCAGGCGCGGCACGAATACTTTGTGTTAGATACTTTGGAAGCCGGCATCGAATTGGTCGGCACCGAGGTCAAGTCCATTCGCTTGGGCGGCGTGAACCTCAAGGACAGTTGGTGCGAAATCCGGGACGGCGAGATTTTTGCCGTCGGCGTGCACATCAGCCCCTATGAAAAGGGCAACATCTATAACCGCGACCCGCGGCGCGACCGCAGGCTCCTCATCCACAAATCGGAAATCAGACGGCTTTACGACAAGGTCCGGCAGGAGGGCTTGACGATTGTCCCCCTCAAGCTCTACTACAGCGGCTCGAGGGTCAAGATGGAAATCGGGCTCTGCAAGGGCAAGAAGCTCTATGACAAGCGCGACGACATGGCTCGCCGCCAGACCGAGCGGGACATTGAGCGAGTCCTCAAAGAACGGAATCAATAACCGGGGGCGTAAAGGTTTCGACGGGGATTCCGAAGGCGAATAAGCGAGTAGAGAACGCACTGATCTCTTTAACCTGTGCAAACCTAAATTTTAAACGACAATAATAGTTTAGAATTGGCTGCTGCCTAATAGCGGCCCGTCCTGCCGGTGAGTACTGCGGCATCGGTCTGGGCGTCGATTAGCAGTGAACGTTCTGCGGTAACTCCGGTAGCCGCAGGATGAATTACCGGATACCGAAGTCACAAGCCTGCTTACCGGCGTGAGATTTCGGAAAGCCAAAAGATAAGCTACACTCGTAGAAAGTTCTCCCAAAGAGTTTTCGGACATGGGTTCGATTCCCATCGCCTCCACCAGGAAAAACGCCTTTTCAGGCGTTTTTTCAACTAAATCCGTCTTCGACGGAAGAAATCACTGCGTGAAGAAATCGCTAACGCGATGAAATCCGCCTACGGCGGAAGTAAGGACGGATTTAATTTCATCGTTTGCGAAGCAAACGATTTCATCTGAAACGAAGTTTCAGATTTCACCCGAGCAAAGCGAGGATTTCATTAAGCCCAAGGAGACCACCATTTCCTAACATAGAACAACCCGAAATAATCGAATATGAATACACAACAAAGGAAGCCTGAAAATGCCCAAGAAAATGCAAAAGCAGAACTTTTTGAGCGCACGCCGATTCCGAAAGCGGTGCTGAGAAGATTAATAAAAAAGCGGAATTGTAAACCCCTCAGTCGCCCTTCGGGCGCCAGCTCCCCTTTCAGGGGAGCCTTTTTGTATTCTATACAAATTTTCACGAGAGCAAAAAAAGCCTCCCCTGAAAGGGGAGGGGGACCGCCTACGAAGTAGGTGGTGGAGGGGTTATTCCGTAATTGCCAGCCCTAATTCCCTGAGCTGTTCCTCGTCGACCTCGGTCGGGCAGTTGCTCATGAGTTCGCTGGCGTTCTGAACCTTCGGGAAGGCTACGACATCTCTTAAGCTATCTGCGTCGCAGAGGAGCATCGCGAGGCGGTCAAGACCCATGCCGAGTCCTCCGTGCGGCGGTGCGCCGTACTTGTAGGCATTGACTAAGAAGCCGAACTTTGCCGAGATTTCCTCGTCGGTCATGCCGAGAGCTCTGAACATGTGCTCCTGGAGCTCACGGTCGGTGATTCTCATCGAGCCGGAGCAGAGCTCAACGCCGTTCAAGACCAAATCATAGCACTTCGCCCTGACGTTTGCGGGGTCTGTGTCGAGATAAGGCAGGCACTCGTCAAGAGGCATCGTGAAGGGGTGGTGCATGGCGTCCCAGTGCCCGGTCTCGTCGTTATACTCAAAGAACGGCATCTCGACAATCCAGAGGAGGTTGTATTTGTCCTTCGGGATGATGTCAAGCTTCTTGGCGCAGATGAGGCGGAGGGCTCCCAAAGTCGGGAGAACCACTTTATCTTTATCCGCAACGATGAGGACAACATCGCCCTTTTCGGCACCGAGTGTCGAGAGAATCGCATCGAGCTCGCCTTCATGCAGGAACTTTGCAAACGAGCAGTTCGGGGCGTCCTCGACCCATCTTATATAGGCAAGCCCCTTGGCGCCGATTCCCTTGGCGTGCTCCGTGAGCTTGTCGATTTCTTTTCTTGTGTAAACCGTGGCGCCGTTCTTCACGACTATCGCCCTGACCGAGCCGCCCATCTCAAGAGCCGACTTGAAGACGGGGAATTCGCAGTCCTTGACCGTCTCAGACAAGTCCTGAATCTCCATTCCAAATCTGGTGTCCGGCTTGTCGGAGCCGTAGCGGTTCATCGCGTCCTTATACGAAAGCCTCGGGAGCGGGGTTTCGATGTCGACGCCCTTTATCTCCTTGAAGAGCCGCTTCATGAAGCCCTCGGTGATTTCGAGAATGTCGTCGACGTCGACGAATGACATCTCGAGGTCGATTTGTGTAAATTCCGGCTGTCTGTCGGCGCGGAGGTCCTCGTCTCTGAAGCATCTTGCGAGCTGGATGTAGCGGTCGAGACCCGCAATCATAAGAAGCTGCTTGTAAATCTGCGGTGACTGCGGAAGGGCATAGAACGAGCCCTTGTGGACTCTTGACGGGACGAGATAATCTCTTGCGCCCTCGGGGGTCGAATGAATCATCATCGGGGTTTCAATCTCGACGAAGCCGTTCTCATAGAAATACTCTCTTGCAATCTTCGCGATTTCGTGGCGGGTAATCAGGTTCTTGGTGAGCTTTTCGCTTCTTAAATCCAAATAGCGATACTTGAGCTTCAGCTCGTCGTTGACCTTATCGGAATTGGAAACCTCGAACGGCGGCGTCTGAGCCTTCGAAAGGAGCTTGAGCTCGCTTACTCTTATCTCATAAGCGCCGGTTTTTATCTCTTTATTTATACTCTCCCTCGGGGTTACGGTTCCCTTCGTCATCACGACGTACTCGTTACGGAGGGTTTCAGCCTTCTCGAAGACATCCCTCGGGGTGTCGTCGCCGAAAGCGAGCTGAACGAGACCTGTGCGGTCTCTGAGGTCGATAAAGATAAGATTTCCTAAGTTTCTTACTCTCTGAACGAACCCGCCAACGATGACTTCGACCCCGCCCTCGAGCGGAATCTCAGCGCAATAGTGGGTTCTACGCATATTTCCCATGGTGTCCATAATTTATCCCTCAATTCCTTCTAATTCAAACATATCGTTGAGTAAAGTCGGCACGAAGCCGGTCTTGAAATCGTTAAGATTTACCGCCGTTTCGTCGCCGGTTCTCATATTCTTGAGCTTCGCCTGTCCCGACTCGATTTCGTTATCTCCCAGAACGCAGACAAACTTGGCGCCGACTTTATTGGCGTATCTCATCTGGGGCTTCAAGCCACGTCCCACTATATCGAACTCGGCGGAGTAGCCCTCGGTTCTTAATTTCTGACAGAGCTTCGAGGCGACCGCATAAGCGTTCTCGCCCATCGGGGCGAAATAGATGTCGGGGGTGTTTTGGTCGAGGAATTCGACGCCTTCGCCTTCCATTGTCATTATAAGCCGCTCGAGGCCCATGCCGAAGCCAAGTGCCGGTGTCGGCTGTCCTCCGAGTGAGCTTACAAGCCCATCATAACGCCCTCCGCCGCAGACGGTTCCCTGCGCGCCGATTCCGTCATAGACGAACTCGAAAACGGTCTTGGTATAGTAGTCGAGACCCCTTACAATCTTCGGGTTGACGACGTATTCAATCTTGTATGAATCTAAAATTGCCTGCAGCTTTTCGAAGTGCTCGCGGCATTCGTCACAAAGATAATCGAGAATAACGGGCGCATCCTTCGCAATCTCAGAACACTTAGGAACCTTGCAATCAAGGAGCCTCATCGGGTTCTTCCCGAGTCTCTCAAGGCAGGTCTCGCAGAGGTCCTCTTTTCTCGCGGAGAAGTACTCAACAAGCGCCTCCTGATACTTCTTTCTGCATTCGGGACAGCCGATTGAGTTTATATTGAGCTTGACGCTGTCGATTCCGCAGGTCGAAAGGACTTCACGCGCAAGCATAATGACGTCGGCATCCGCATATGGTGAAGAAGTGCCGAACATCTCAACGCCAAACTGGTGGAACTCTCTGAGTCTGCCCGCCTGAGGCTTTTCGTGGCGGAAGCAGGGAGTGATATAGTAAACCTTCTGCGGGAAGCCCTCGTTCATGAGCCCGTTTTCGAGCATCGCTCTAACGACCCCGGCGGTTCCCTCCGGCTTAAGTGTGAAGGTGTGCTCGCCCTTTGAGGAGACGGTGTACATCTCTTTTGTTACAACATCCGATGTATCTCCGACCGAACGGACGAATAGCCCCGTTTCTTCGAATGCGGGGGTTCTTATCTCCTTGAAGCCGAAGCGCTCGGCAGAGTCTCTTGCCGCCTGCTCGACCGTTCGCCACTTGTTCAATTCCGAAGGCACCATGTCCTGGGTTCCCTTCGGTCTTTGCACGGAAAGTGCCATAATTTTTCCTCCTTAGTTTCAAAAAAAGATGGCGACGCCCCAGTAGGGACGACTGCCGCCGTAATACACCCTATTTCCCGGGCTTATATCAAGGAATTCTGTAGTCCAGATCTCCTCTGTCAAGAGCCATGATCAAAGCATCGGCTGTTGCAATATTCGTCGCCACGGGAATGTTATATACATCGCAGAGCCTCAGAATATCTCTTTCGTCGGGCTCGCTTGTCTTTCGGTTAATGGGGTCTCTGAAGAACAGAAGCAGGTCGATTTCGTTGCAGGAAATCTTTGCGCTGATCTGTTGACAACCGCCCTGAGAACCGGCAAGGTATTTTTCAATCTTAAGTCCTGTTGCTTCGGCGACTTGTTTTCCGGTGGTACCGGTTGCACAGAGGTTGTGTTTTCCCAAAATTCCACTGTATGCAGTACAGAACTGAATCATGAGTTCTTTTTTGGCGTCGTGAGCTATGAGAGCGATATTCATAGGCTACCCCCTTTAAGATATTACGGCATAAACCGCTTCTTATAGCATATCACATTATGTCCAAAAAGTCAATCACTTTCGACGTAACATTTTGGTTAAATTATTGCACCAGATTTTCAAGGGACAGTCTAAAAAGATTAAATATTCGGCTTTTTTATCCGCTCACGCCAAGGTCGTCGTCCGAGTCAATCCCGAACATAGCCTCAAATTCGTCGCGGTCGATGCCGTCCTCCCAAAGGATTTCGACCTCTTCCTCGTCTTCGTCGACAGTGGTCGTTATAGCCGCCGTGGTTGTGGCTTCAGTGGTCGTCGTTGCCTTGGTGGTAGTGGTCGCCTCAGTGGTGGTAGCGGCGGTTGTGGTAGCTTCGGTAGTGGCTTCTGTGGTGGTCGTGGTTGCCTCGGTCTCGGATTCGGGAGCGGTCGTAACCGCAGGATCCTCGGTTGTGACCTCCGTCTCCTCCGGCAAAACCTCCGTCACGTCCTCCGTTGCAACCGTTACCGGCAATTCGGCAGGCGTAATATCCTCGGAAACGTCACCGGTGGTGACGGCATCCCCGTTCCCGCCGCAAGCGGTGAGCATTATTGCAGTCATCAGAGCTAAAACAATAAGTAGAGCTTTTTTCATAATTTCACTCCGGTATATTTGATTTCCTTTTCAGGAATACTATTAAAACATAACGCGCCCCGCTTTGGGTTTTAAGCGGAGCGCAATCAAAGCGTCTTTATCAGCCGTTAAGCTTCTTGGCGAGCTGAGACTTCTTTCTTGCCGCCTTATTCTTGTGGATGATTCCCTTTGCGGCTGCCTGATCAACCTTCTTGGTTGCAACCTTTACAGCGGCGACCTTTTCCTCGCCCTCAGTAGCGTCAACCTTCTTGATAGCAGTCTTGAGCGCGCTCTTAGTAGCCTTGTTCTGAGCCGCCTTCTTCTCGTTGACGAGAACTTTCTTCTTGGCAGACTTAATATTTGCCATAAGACACCTCCTTAGTTAATATTCTGCGGGAGCTTCCGCAAGCGGGTTTAACCCGCAGTCAAACTTAGTTGGATACCCGGTGCACGACTGAGAGAAAGTGCGCCTTGGGGCTAATGACTCCCCGACTATTCAACAAGTAGCATTCATGACCCTTGCGGTCATATAACCACATAGTCACAAGCTATAATATACCACTACTCACTTGAAAATGCAAGTGTTTTTTTGATTTTTTCTTAAGAAAAGAGGATTTTTTATGATTTTTAGGCCCGAAACGCCGAGAACCGACCTAGCCCTCGAGCTTTCAGACAATCTCCCCGAGGGCGTCGAAGTCAGGAGCGACGCAATCGGCGGCTTTGCCGTAACGGATATCAATCTCAAGAGTGAATCCGCCGCACGTTCGGTCGGCAAACCGGTCGGACGATATCTGACCCTCGAGCCCCGGGACAGCTTCGAGATGATTCCGTCAAACGTCGACGAATACTCGATGGGGCTTTCGGAAAAGCTTCGGGAGCTTCTTGGGGATGCGGGCTCCGTCTTCGTCGCGGGGCTCGGGAACGAGTGCATCACTCCAGACAGCCTGGGTCCGAGGGTGGTTTCGCACATATTCGCAACGAGGCATCTCCCGACCGATGCTCCCGACCTCGACACAAGCGGCTTGGGGCTCGTCTCCTGCGCCGCGCCCGGGGTCATGGGTCAGACGGGAATCGAGACGTCCGAGTTCCTATGCTCGCTTATCGGGAAGCTTTCACCCGACGCCGTGATTGTCATCGACGCCCTCGTCTGTCAGGACCCGAGGCATCTTGGGCGCACAATTCAGCTCACCGACGCCGGAATTTCCCCGGGAAGCGGCGTCATGAACTCCCGAAGCGAGGTGTCAAAGAGGACGCTCGGCGTCCCCTGCATCGCAATCGGCGTCCCGACCGTCGCCGACGCCGGCACGAGCGGCGAGCCTCTGATGGTCACGCCGAAGAACATCGACAAACTGATTTTGACCTCGGCGATGATTATTTCGGGAGGGATAAACGCCTGCCTTCACCCGTCACTTACGCTTGGGGAGCTGAGACTGTTGACGGCGTAAACCCCTCCACCATGCTTCGCATGGTCCCCCTCCCCTTTCAGGGGAGGCTATTTTCGTTCTATATAAACTTTCAAAGAGGCACAAAAAGGCTCCCCTGTCAAGGGGAGCTGGCACGCCGCAGGCGTGACTGAGAGGTGCCGCGAGCCAAGGCGAGCGGCGTCGCACGAAGTGCGACAAAAACAACCGCCCAAGTCGGGCGGTTGTCAATTTCCGATTATCAGCTGACCGTTTCCGCATCGGGGTCGTATGCCGCGATGGATTCGTTCAACTGGTTGATGTAGTAATCAAGCTGTTCGTTATAGGTCTCCTTGAGCTGTGCCCAGGTTGTGGGCTCCTCGGAATATGCGTTGCCTTCGTAGCTGTAGAGAACCGCATAGAGCTTGTCGCCGTAGCCTTCGTAGTAGGTGATGACAACCTTGTCAATCTGGGTTGTGAGGTCGTAGCACTCATCCCACATCTCGAGCATTTCCTGAGTCCACATGTAGGTTTCCTCGAGCTGAATTCTGTCGATGTCGACAACAGTCGGGTCGAGAACCTTGAATCTCATGCAAGCCGCCAGGAGCGCAACGCCCTCGGGGTTCGAAGCACCGTTGACTATGCAGTAGCCGTCGGCTGTCGATTCCATGTAGTAAATACCGTCGCCATCGTCATCTCTGGGAAGCGGAACGAACATGACTTCGCCCTCTTCGATGTCGCCCCAGACAGCATTTACATTCTCAACCGTGTCGGTGAATTCGCTTGTCTCAGCGATGCAGAAGAGCTGAAGTCCTTCCTTGATACCGCCGCCGGAAACGCCGTTGCGGATTGACCAGCTCTTGTTCCAGAGCGGATATACGCACTCGTTCTTGCCAAGGTTATAAAGAAGGTTCGCCGCTCGCTCAACGGCAGGTGAATCTATATTACTCTCAAACTGCTGTGTTTCGGTGTTATACTGGATTATCATTTCGCCGCAGGAGTGCATCAGAGCAGCGCTGTAGTACCATCCGTCGAGGGCATATCTGTCCTCATCAACGTCGGAGAAGTCTTCGCACATCTCATAGAATGCGTCCCAGGTCCACTCGTCGTTCCAATAGAGCTCGGCGGGGTCGTCATAACCGAATTCTTCGATGACTCTTCTGTTGTAAACCACAACGTGACCGAAAGCGTTATCATAAACGATGACATAGGGTCTGTCCTTGAGGGAATAGTAGTCATAGGCGAATTCCTTCTCGCCCTCCCAGAGCGGGTCGTCATAGTCTATGTATGTATCGACCGGCTGGAACATACCCTTGATACAGCTTGTCGGGAAGACCTCATTGCCGCCCGGGTAGAAGTCGGGTGAGCTTGAAGCCAAAATAAGGTTTGCCAGTTCGTCAAAACGTGTATCCCAAGAGCACTCGTACCACTCGATAGAGCAGCCGTACTTCTCCTGGAACGTCCAATAGCCTGAATTGATGATTTCATCGTCCGAATAGTTCTGCATATCGTCATACCATGCGAACCAGACGATGGTGGTATTTGCCGCAGATGTCTCTTCAACAGTCGGAAGATAAACGCCCGCCGCATTGAGGATAGCCTCGGCATCCTGCGTAGCGAAAGTAAGCTGAACTACCTCTTTATTTGCACTGCCGCAACCGACCAAAGAAATAATCAGGATTCCGGCAAGAAGGAGTGCAATCACCTTCTTCATTACAGCACCTCCAAAAAAGAATTTTGCCAAATAGCTTGCATAAAAAGCTTGTCTAAAAAAGCTTGCTTTTTTATTAAAAGCTTGCCTTTTTATTATACACCTTTTCACATACAAATTCAATTCAGCATAATAGACAATTAACGGGGGTTGATTTTGTGCAACATTCACAACTAACAAAAAACCACCCTTTCGGGTGGCTTTTCTCATACTAAGCGGTTTTTGCGGAATTATTTATTACTTATCCGGGATAGGCTACTATCCGGGATAGGCTACTATCCTTCGTAGTCATTCATCTGATACGGGTCGTAGGATTCAATCTGGGCGTTCAGCTCGGCTACATAGTATTCAAGCTGTTCGTTATAGGCTTCCTTGACCTGTGCCCATGTGGAGGCGTCGGAGGAGTCTGCGATTGATTCGTATTTCTCGGTTACAGCCTGAAGCTTGTCGCCGAGACCGGAATCGTAGACAACGATTACATTTTCGTTTGAGGTTGCAAGCCTGTAGCACTCGTCATACATATCAAGCATTTCCTGAGTCCAGAGGTAGGTTTCCTCGAGCTGAATACGGTCAATAGAGATAACTGTCGGGTCGAGAACCTTGAATCTCATGCAAGCCGCCAGAAGAGCTACGCCTTCGGGGTTCGATGCACCCTGAACTATGCAATAGCCGAAGGATACGGACTCGGTGTAGTAATATCCGTCGCCGTCGTCATCTCTGGGAAGCGGAACGAACATGACTTCGCCCTCACTGACATCTCCGAATACGGCACTGATTTCGGAAACGGGTCCGGTGAATACCCAAGAACCACGGATATAGAAGAGAAGAAGTCCTTCCTTCATGCCGCCGCCTTCGGTGCTGTTACGGATACTCCATGAGTTGTTCCATCTCGGATAGATGCAGTCGTTCTTGTTGAGATCATAAAGAAGCTGTGCCGCACGCTCGATAGCCGCGGAATCAAAGTTGGTCTCATACTGCTGAGTCTCGGTGTTATAAACAATCAGCGTCTCGCCGCAGGAGTGCATGATACCGTGGTTATAGCCCCATCCGTCGAGAGCATATCTGTCCTCGTCGGGATCACTGAAGTCAACGCACATCTCATAGAATACGTCCCAGGTCCACTCGTTGTTGTAGTAGAGCTCGGCGGGGTCATCATAGCCCCACTCTTCCATTACTCTGCGGTTATAGCAAACAACGTTATCGAATGTGTTGTCAAAAACGATTATATAAGGTCTGTCCTTGATTGAGAAGTAGTTATAAGCATACTCTTTTTCGTCAGCCCAGAGAGGGTCGTCATAATCTATATAGTCGTCAACGGGGACAAACATACCCTTGATACATCTTGTCGGGAAGACCTCATTGTCGCCCGGGTAGAAGTCGGGTGAGCTTGAAGCCAAAATAAGGTTTGCCAGTTCGTCAAAACGTGTATTCCAAGAGCACTCGTACCACTCGATAGAGCAGCCGTACTTCTCCTGGAAGGTCCAATAGCCGGAATTGATGATTTCGTCTTCCGAGTAGTTCTGCATGCCATCATACCAGGCAAACCATCTTATTGTGGAGCCTGCCGCCGCTGTTTCCTCCACGTCGGGAAGATAAACGCCCGCCGCATTGAGGATAGCCTCAGCGTCCTGAGTAGCAAATGTAAGCTGAACAACTTCACGGGATGAGCTACCGCATCCAACCAAAGCCATAATCATTAGCCCTGCCATAAGCATTGCGATGATTCTTTTCATTACATCACCTCCTGAATACCTGTGTTTCAAGTATATATTTTTGGTGTTCTTTAATTATACACCTTTTTCACACCGATTTCAACTTGTCATTCTGCACAATATATGGCGGTTGATTTTGTACATAATGTCCAAGTGGAAAATCGCGGGCGGTCTGCTAGCTTGCTAGCTGTATATCCAGCCCCTACAGATTTCCAAACTGTAACCCCAGTGTAACTTGACAATTTCGCCGTCTTAGAGTAATATATTATAATAGCATTTCTTTAATAAGGGGACTTGGTATGTCAAGATATTTC
The DNA here is from genome assembly GCA_021201235.1 of Oscillospiraceae bacterium. Classification (GTDB taxonomy): domain Bacteria; phylum Bacillota; class Clostridia; order Oscillospirales; family Ruminococcaceae; genus Faeciplasma. Next base: position 214,613 of record JAJQFI010000020.1, read on the forward strand.
GGAACCGATGGGTTTCGCGGCGAGGCTAACGTCGGTCTGACGGCGGAGCACGCCTTCAAAGTAGGAAGATTCCTCGGGTGGTATTATTCGGAGCTCAGAAAAAGAGCCGGCGATAACTCCCCCGCTAAAATAGTCATAGGAAAAGACACCCGGCGCTCGAGCTATATGTTTGAATATTCGCTTGTCGGCGGATTGGTTGCTTCGGGTGCCGACGCATATTTACTCCACGTCACGACGACCCCGTCGGTGGCATATATCGTCGGGAGGGAGGATTTCGACTGCGGAATCATGATTTCCGCAAGCCACAACCCCTATTACGACAACGGCATCAAGCTCATCGGCTCGAGGGGCGAAAAGATGGACGAGGAGGTTATAAGCCTCGTTGAGGATTACCTCGACGGGAAGCTCAATGTTTTCGGGGAAGATTTCCCCGAGATCCCGTTCGCACATAAAGAGCAAATCGGCAGAACCGTCGACTATATCGAGGGCAGGAACCGCTACATAGGATATCTTATTTCGCTTGGGATGTTCTCGTTCCGTGGCGTCAAGGTCGGGCTCGACTGTGCCAACGGCACGAGCTGGCATATTGCCAAGGCTGTTTTTGACGCTCTCGGCGCCAAGACCTATGCCATCAACACCGAGCCGAACGGGTTTAATATAAACGATAACGCCGGTTCAACCCATATTGAAGCTCTCAGGAAGCATGTTTTAGAGAACCATCTCGACGTCGGCTTTGCCTATGACGGCGATGCGGACAGGTGCATAGCTGTCGACGAGAAGGGCGAGGTCGTCACCGGCGACCACATCCTCTATATCTGCGGAAAATACATGCGCTCACGCGGCGAGCTCGAAAACAACACTGTTGTCACGACGGTTATGTCTAACCTCGGGCTCTACAAGGCTTTTGACCGCGAGGGCATCGACTATGCCAAGACCGCAGTCGGCGACAAGTATGTATACGAATACATGAGTGCTAACGGTTGCAGGCTCGGCGGCGAGCAGTCGGGGCACATCATCTTCTCGAAATACGCCGGCACCGGCGACGGAATCCTGACGAGCTTAAAGCTCATGGAGGTCATGCTTTCCGAGAAGAAGACGCTCTCTCAGCTCTGCGAGGGCTTGCAAATTTACCCGCAGGTATTGGTAAACGTGAAGGTAAGCGATAAAGAGGCTACTCTGAATAATCCCAAAGTCAAAGAGGCAATAGAAAAAGCCTCAGAAGCACTTGGCGATTCGGGAAGAATTTTGGTGAGAGCTTCCGGCACAGAGCCCTTGGTCAGGGTAATGGCGGAAGCGGAAACAGAGGAGCTTTGTAAAAAGTATACTGACAGCATAGTTGAGGTTATCAACAAAGGAGGCTAAATTATGTGTGGTATTGTCGGATATTCGGGGAAGAATCAGGCGGCGCCGATACTGTTGGATGGGCTTTCGAGGCTAGAATACAGGGGCTACGACTCCGCAGGAATCGCTGTCCGTGACGGCGACGGCGAAATCAAGGTCGTCAAGGCAAAGGGCAGGCTGGCGGTTCTTGCTGAAAAGACCGACGGCGGCAAGGCTCTTTCGGGCACATGCGGCGTCGGGCACACAAGATGGGCAACCCATGGGGCACCCTCCGAGATAAACGCTCATCCCCACCGCTCGGACGACGGCAACGTTGTCGGAATCCACAACGGAATCATCGAGAACTATAAAGAGCTCAAGGAGCTTCTCGAGAAGAACGGCTACAGCTTCTATTCCTCGACCGACACCGAGGTCGCCATCAAGCTGATAGACTACTATTATAAGAAGGGCTCAGGCACGCCGATTGATGCCCTGACCCGTGCCATGACGAGAATTTCCGGCTCCTATGCCTTTGCGGTGATGTTCAAGGACTTCCCCGACGAGATTTTTGCCGCCCGCAAGGACAGCCCGATAATCGTCGGCGTGGGCGGCGACGAGTCCTATCTTGCGTCCGACGTCCCGGCTATTCTCAAATACACCCGAAGCGTTTACTATATCGGCAACTACGAGATTGCGCACCTCTCAGGCGGAAGCGTTGAGTTTTACAACATCGACGGTGAAAAGATTGAGAAAGAGCCGAGCGAGATAAAATGGGATGCCGCAACCGCCGAAAGAGCCGGTTACGAGCACTTCATGATTAAGGAAATCCACGAACAGCCGGAAGCAGTGAAGAACACGCTTTCCTCGGTCATTCACGACGGAAAAATAGACTTAAGCCCGGTCGGGATTTCGGACGAGGAGCTTAGGTCCATCAGTCAGATTTACATAGTTGCGTGCGGCTCGGCTTACCATGTCGGTGCAGTCATGCAGTACGTCATAGAAGACCTGGCGGAAATCCCCGTAAGAGTTGAACTCGCTTCGGAATTCAGATACCGCAATCCGGTGCTCGACAAGAACGGGCTTTGCATCATCATCAGCCAGTCGGGCGAAACAGCGGACAGCCTGGCGGCGCTCCGTGAAGCGAAAAGCCGTGAACTTAAGACCCTTGCGATAGTAAACGTCGTCGGAAGCTCGATAGCAAGAGAAGCGGACAACGTCTTCTATACCCTCGCTGGTCCCGAAATCGCCGTCGCAACGACTAAGGCATATTCGGCACAGCTCGCCGCGGGATACACCTTCGCGGTTCAGCTCGCCTATGTCTTGGGCAAGCTTGACGAAGCGAAGTATGAAGATTTGATTTCAGAGCTCCTGACGCTTCCCGAAAAGATTGGGAAGATACTTGAGGATAAAGAGCGCCTGCAGTGGTTCGCCGCAAAACAGGCTTCATCAACGGACATATTCTTCATCGGGCGCGGCATCGACTATGCCATCAGCCTCGAGGGAAGCCTCAAGATGAAGGAGATTTCCTATATCCATTCCGAGTCCTATGCCGCCGGCGAGCTCAAGCACGGCGCAATCAGCCTCATCGAGGACGGAACTCTCGTTGTCGGTTGCCTGACACAGAGCGAGCTCTACGAGAAGACGGTCAGCAACATGGTCGAGTGCCAGAGCCGTGGGGCATACCTCATGGCGGTGACGACCGACGGCAACTATAACACCGAGGACATAGCCGACTTCACAGTCTATATTCCCGAGACGGATTCCCACTTCGCGGCGTCTCTCGCCGTAATCCCACTGCAACTGATGAGCTATTATGTCTCATTGGCGAAGGGATTGGATGTGGATAAGCCGAGGAACTTAGCAAAAAGCGTAACAGTTGAGTAAAATATAAGAGCGACCGGTTGGGTCGCTCTTATTTGTTATCAGGTATAGTATTGATACAGCCAGCACCTTATCATCCCATTATACAGCTTGCGTCTCTTATCGGCTTTTTTGCCGAAGAGGCGTTCGAATTCTTCGTGCGGGGAGATGATGTAGCAGGGGTGCTCCTTCGATGGGGTGAGGACCTGTCCCATCACTTTATAGAGCTCCTCGGCTTCCTTGAGCTCGAGGAGGCGCTCACCATAGGGCGGGTTGCAGACGGTGATGGTGCCGTCCTTCGGTTTGAAGCTCTTTATGTCGGCTTTCGTCGCCTTGATATACTCTCCCACTCCCGCAAACTTGGAGTTCTGAAGTGTGAGAGCTACTGCCCGTTCGTCAATGTCCGAGCCGGCACCGGTGAAGCCGCCGGTCATGTTCGCCTGCTCACAGGCGAGCTCCCGCTCGGTCTTCCAGATGCTTTTGGGGACGCTTTCCCAGCTTTCGGCGGAGAAGTGGCGCATAAGCCCCGGGGCGATTCTCATCGACTTGTATGCCGATTCAATAAGAAGCGTTCCGCTTCCGCACATCGGGTCGACGACCTGACTGCCGGTCTTGACACGGGCAAAGTCGGCGATTGCGGCGGCGAGGGTTTCTTTTATCGGAGCCTCGTTTGCCTCTTTGCGATACCCGCGCTTGTGGAGCCCAATTCCGGAGGTGTCGAGGTAAATCGTGCACCTGTCCTTATAGATATAAAACTGAATCTGGTGGAGGGCGCCCGTTTCCTCGAAGCGCTCGATGCCGTATTTTTTTGAGAGGCGGACAACCGCCGCTTTTTTTATTATCGACTGGCAATTGGGGATGCTGTGGAGCTGGGAATTGAGCGAGCTTCCCTTGACGGGGAAGCGGTCAAGCTTTCCGATAAAGTTCTCGAACGGCAGGGCTTTTACGCCCTGAAATAGCTGTTCAAAGGTCTTCGCCTCGAAGCTTCCGAGCTCAATCATTACTCGCTCGGCTGTCGACAGCCTTATGTTCGCACGGGCTAACATATTTATGTCGCCGTCGAAGGAGATTCTGCCGTCGGAAACGGCTAAGTTCTCTCCCCCAATTCTCTTAATCTCAAAGGACAACACGCTTTCCACGCCGAAAAGGCAGGGACAGCAGTATCTTATCCCATCCATCAGAACACCTCAAATGCTTTAGTAAAATTCTCTTAGTATCTCAGTTACATAAGTGTAATTGTTGCCGGTCAGGGCGATGTATTCGTTGACATCGACGCCGTCGGTGACTATGCACGCAGTGGAGCTCGAAGAGAGAGCCGAAAGGGTCTTGTCAAGCTCTGTTTCCTCGTGAACACCCGAGCAGGTTGCCGGGATGTTGGTCTTCTTGTAGTAGCCGGTGGCGGTGCTTGTGCAGTTGCTTCCGGCGATAAGCCCCGTCTCGGTGCAGTATTCACGGGTTACGACCGACGAAGAGGTGTCAAATGTCGTGACCTCGCCTGCGTCGGCAATGTCTCCGAAGATGTTCTTCCACATGACAGCCGAGCCGTAGCAGTTATCCGTATCAATCTCCTCGGGAGTGTCGTAACCAATCCAGAGACCCGTTACATATTCAGGGGTGCAACCGATGAACCAGAGGTCGCACCAGTCCTGAGTGGTACCGGTCTTCGCGATGAGCTCGACGTTGTCAAGCTTGGCGTTGCGGGCGGTTCCTCTCGAAGAGGAAACAACGCTCTCGAGCATTCTGTTCATGACATATGCGGTCGATTCCTCAATGACCTGCTCGCCGGCATAGGCGTAGGTATAGATAGCGTCGCCGGAGCTGTCAAGGATTCGGGTTATGAACGTCGACTCGTAATACTTTCCACCGTTGCCGAAAATCTGGTATGCGGCGACCATATCCTGAAGCGTTACGCCGTCTGTAAGCGCACCAACCGACATAGGAGACCTCGCGACGTCCGTAAGTCCGTCCTCATAGAGCACCAGTGTACTCATATGGAGCTTGTAGTACATGAACTCGAAGCATGCGCTCGGGGTCAGAAGTTCAACAAGCTGAGCCGCACCCGTGTTGAGCGAACGTTGGAGGTTGTTCGCCACGGTGTTATATTCCTTCGACCAAGACGACGTATAGGCGCCGCTCGTCGAGTAGTTTCTGGGCCAGACGAGATAGCCGTTGTCCGAGCTCGCATCTTCAATAAGCAAAGGCACATCCAGAAGAAGCGTCGACCAGGTTACCAGATCGTTCTCGATTGCGAGCGAATACGAAGCAAGCGGCTTGATTGAAGAACCGGGCTGACGGGTAGACATGGTGGCGCGGTTCAAGCCCAAGGGGCTCTCCTTCTCGCCGATGCCTCCTACCACCGCAAGAACCTGTCCTGAGTAGTTCATGCAGATGAACGCACTCTGCGGGATGTCCTCGTTGCCGTCCTTCGAGAAGGTGTAGAGGTCGAGATATTTTTCCTCAAGCTCAATCTGGACATCAAGGTCAACACAGCAGTAAATCTTATAGCCTCCGGAGCAGAGCTCAGTATAGGCTTCGTCCCACGTCTCATAGCCGTAGTAGCTCATGAAGTAGTCGACCGCCTGATAGATTACGGCATCGACATAGTAGGACGAAACGTCGTCGAAGTTGTCATAAGCAGAAAGCGACGATGTGTCTACTTCTTCTGACGAAGAAGAATTATAATCCATGCTTCCGACGAGATTCAGCTCTTCGTTTATCGCCTCGTCATATTCCTCTGTCGAGATAGCGCCGTTTTCGAGCATCTGGTCGAGGATATATACACGCCTTTCGTAGTTGCTCTCGGGGAAGTTTATCGGGTCGTTATAGTACGGATTCTTTGTGATTGCGGCTATAGTCACCGATTCGGCAAGCGTGAGCTGGCTTACATCCTTGTTGAAGTAGTAGTTCGCCGCCGCCTGGACGCCGTAGATATTGTTGTTAAGAGGCACCAAGTTCAGGTATGCCTCAAGGATATCGTCTTTTGAATAATTCTTCTCAAGCTGAATCGCACGGTAAATCTCGCGGAGTTTTCTCTGGATGCCCTCGATGCCGTCTGCATCGTCATCGCCGGTTATCTGCTTGATTGTCTGCTGGGTGATGGTCGAAGCGCCTCTTATGTCACGCTTGATGAATATCTCCACAACCGCAGTTGCGATTCCGTAGAAGTCGACGCCGTCGTGGCTGTAGAATCTTTCGTCCTCGGAATAGACGAAGGCGTCTCTTACATACTGGGGAATCTCCTCAAGGTCAGCCCAGATACGCTTTTCGCCCTGACTTGACAAGGTGTCATAGACAACCCATTCATCGCCCGATTGGGCATAGATATAAGTGGTATAGCTCGAAGAGATGTCGTCAAGGCTTATCTCCGAGGTGTCTTCCATCAGATTCACGACAAAAACGGTTGCCGCACATGCGACAATCATGACGGTTATAATCGCAATCATCAGGACGCACAAAATGACCGTTCCTATCATCTTAAGCAGAACTGCGAACGGCTTGGTCGCCTTCTTGAATCCTCTTTTGAATTTTTTCAGGTTGGAAGTTTTCTTCACAGCACTTCTCCTCTCTTGAAACCTAACACGGGTGGTATTGTGAAGCTGTTACATGCTATTATAGCACAAATCTCGGCGGATGTTAAGAGGGTAAGGAAATTTGTAATGGATTTTTAACCTTTTCGGGTTAGATAAAATAAGAGGGGTAGCACAGGGCTACCCCGACTAATTTTTCACAGTTTATTCTGCCACTTGAGACGGGTTTAAGGTCTCCGTCCCGACCGAATGTATTATTCCTCAGTCTCAGCCTCTTCGGCTTCGTCCTCAGCGGGAGCGGTCTCCTTTGCGGGCTTGTATTCTCCCTCGGGGAGAAGAGCTCTGATGGAAAGGCTTACTCTCTTGTTAGTGATATCGCAATCGGTAATCTTTGCCTTGACTACATCGCCGACAGCGAGGAAGTCCGCAACGTTTGCGACTCTCTGGTTGGCAATCTGGGAAATGTGGATAAGTCCGTCGATGCCGGGGATAATCTGAGCGAATGCTCCGAATGCGGTGATGGAAACAATCTTTACTTCAACGGTCTGTCCGACGGAATAGTTCTTCTCAAAGATGACCCAAGGGTTGTCCTCGGTCTTCTTGTAGACGAGAGAAACCTTGCCGGTCTCCTTGTCGATGTCCTTGATGGTGACCTCGATGTGGTCGCCGACGGAAACAACGTCCGAAGGATGCTTGATTCTTGCCCATGTAAGATCCATTCTTCTTACGAGTCCGTCAACTCCGCCGACATCAACGAATACTCCGTAGTCGGTGATTGACTTGACTTCGCCCACAACGGTCTGTCCGACCTCTGCGGTCTCAAAGAATGCTTCTCTGCGCTGAGCTCTCTCTTCGGCGGTTACCTTTCTGATGGAACCGACTGCTCTCTTTCCCTGCTCGTTGAGTTCGATAATCTTGAAACGAACTTCCTTCTTGAGAAGAGTGTCCATGGAATCTGCCGCTCTCACACCGGTCTGGGATGCGGGAACGAAGACTCTCATGCCGTTGCAGGTGACGATAACGCCGCCCTTGATGATGTTGGTGACTGTGCCTGTGAGAACCTCGCCGCTCTCATAAGCCTTCTTGACGTCGTCATAGCCCTTCTGAGCATCTACCTGCTTCTTAGAAAGCATTGCAATGCCCTCTACATCGTTGAGCTTTGTGACGATTACGTCGATGGTGTCGCCGACCTTGACTACGTCCTCGGGCTTGGCGTTCGGGTCCGCCGAAAGCTCAGACAGGGGAATATATCCGGTATGCTTGGTGCCGATATCAACTATAACTTCAGTGCTGTTGACAGCTGTAACTATGCCGCTTACTCTCTTTCCGGTATATATTTTCTTGAGGCTTTGTTCCATCGCTTCTTCGAAGTTGAACTCTTCCTCGTTTGACAAAATCTCAGTCATGTCTTTTTTTACCTCCTCAATGATATATGCCGGAGTTGATGCGCCGGCCGAAATCCCTACGGATTCCGCTGTAGAAAAATCAATGTCCTTGAGCTCTCGCGAATCTTCGATAAGAAAGCACCTCGAGTTAGCCGAGTAAATATCGTACAGCTTCTTCGTGTTTGAGCTGTTGCGTCCGCCAATAATCAGCATCGTATCACATTTGCGGGAAAGACTCTCCGCCTCCGACTGCCGTTTTTCGGTAGCCGTACAGATGGTATCGTAAACAGTGACATCTTCGGTGGAAAATTCCGAAATCGCCCTTATACACTGATTCCACATTACTATATTATAAGTTGTTTGAGAAAGAATTGCAACACCTTTTTTTGATTTTTCACAATTCTTTCTAAGAAGCTTAACAAGCTCAACGCAATTCGGGAAGACTTCGGCGCTTCCACCGCTCGAATAATCCGCCCAACCGAGGATTCCCTGAACTTCCGGGTGCTCCCTGTCTCCGGCTATGAGTACAAGCTCACCCTTAGCCGTTATTTCCGCCACGAGCTTATGAATCTTCGTGACGAACGGGCAGGTGGCGTCGACTATGTTTACTCCCCTGTCTTTAAGCTCGTCGAATACAGCCCTGCCGACACCGTGCGAACGGATAATAACCGTGTCGCCCTCTTTGGCTTCCGACGGCGAATTTATCACGCCGATTCCCCTCTTCTCCAAGTCCGCAACCACCGACGGGTTATGGATAAGAGGACCGAGGGTGTATATCTTCTTATCGGTCTGCTCCTTGGCAGTCTCATAAGCTATCTTAACCGCCCTGTCCACTCCGAAGCAGAAGCCGGCGGTTTTTGCAACCGTAACGCTCTTATTCATCTATGAGTCCCTTGACTTCGTTCAGGATTATGTCCCTCGAGTGCTTGAGCTCCGACGAAGTCATCGAATTGACCTTGAGTTTATAATAGGGAATCAGCCTGCCGAAGCGGACGATGAGGTGCTTTCTTCCGAGCTTGGTTCTCTTAAGCGTTATTCCAACCGGCAGAACGTCGGCATTCGCCTCGCTTGCAACGAACACAACGCCGCTCTTGAATGCGCCGAGCTTGCCGTCCTTCGAGCGTGTCCCCTCGGGGAAGATGGTGAGGTTATATCCTCGCTCCAAATAGCCGAGAGAGGTCTTGATTGCGCTCCTGTCGCTCGTTCCGCGCTTTACGGGAAACGCGTGAAAGATTCTGAGAACATTCGCTATCTTGATTTTGAAAACGTCATCCTTGACCATGTACGCCGAGATGTTCGGAATCTTGACGCTGACGGCGACAGGGTCCATAAGCGTATGGTGATTTGGGGCGACGATATATGAGCCGGTTTTCGGGATGTTCTCGAGCCCTTCGTGCTCGATTTTCATCGGGATTCTCAGGATTAAAAGGGCTATCCACCGGACGAGTCTGTAAAAGAAGCGATTGACGGGCGGCGCCATCTTCGGAGCCGGTCGAAGAGCGTTCATTTTCTTGTCGACAATCTTGAGCACCGCCGAGACTGCACCGTTTATGTCGAGATTTGAGGTGTCAAGTTCATAAGCATCGTCGGCTTTCTTTAAGGGTGCCGCCGCTCTGTGGGAGTCGTTATAATCCCGCTCGTTTATCTCCTTCAGAATCTCTTCGTATGAGATTTCCTGACCTTTAGCAAGATGCTCTTTCAAGCGCCTGTTGGCTCTCTCTTCTGCGGAAGCAGTTATAAAAATCTTGACCTGTGCGTTCGGGAGGATTACAGTGCCGATGTCTCTGCCGTCCATGACGATATTGTGCTTTTCCGCCATATTTCTCTGCAAGTCGAGCAGGAATTCGCGGACCTCGGGAATTGCCGAAACGTCCGACGCCGCCATCGCTATCTCGGGGGCTCTTATCGCCTCGGAGACGTCCTCGCCGTTCAGGATGATCCTCTGTGTGCCGTCTATATACTTAAGCTCAAGCTTGATGTCCGAAAGGAGCGGGACAACCTCGCTTGCGTCATTTGTCTTTTTTCCGAGCCTGTATGCGTAGAGCCCGATTGAGCGATAGAGGGCGCCCGTGTCGACATAGACATAACCAAGGCGCTTTGCGACCTCCTTAGCTATCGTCGACTTGCCCGCACCGCTCGGTCCGTCGAGCGCAATGCTTATTCCCATGTAGCTTCACCATCCTGTGTTGTATTTAAAATCGCCCGAGCCGCCGTTTCAGCGGTCGCAAACGCTATCTGCAGATTATAGCCGCCCGTCATAGCGTCGCAGTCGATAATCTCGCCCGCAAAGTAGAGCCCCGAAACGATTTTCGATTCCATCGTTTTCGGGTTGATTTCACCGGTTTTAACTCCGCCCCGGGTGACGATGCCCTCTTCAATCGGTCTCAAGCCTGTTACCGTGAGGGTCAGATTCTTTGTGAGGCGAGCAAGCCGTTCTTTTTCTTCCCTTATAATCTGGTTGCAGGGCTTGTCCTGCGGGATTTCCGAAAGGCGAACCATGTCCGCTCTCAGCTCCCTCGGGAAAAGCCGACCGAGCGACTCGCCAAAGAGCGTGTTCGGCGTTTCGTCGAAATCCCTCTGGATTCGCTTTGTGAGCTGTTCCATACTGAGCCCGGGCTTAAGGTCTATTACTATCTTATAATCTTGTTTATCATCAATATAGCAGGAAGCCGACAAGCTGAGCGGTCCCGCAATCCCGTATCTCTGGAAAGTCATCTCGCCGAGCTCCGTGTAAATCGGCTTTTTCCGGCTCCCGCGAAGCGGGAGTGTGTTTCCGTACAGGGATAAAGTCACATTCTTTACCGTGAAGCCCCAGAGCTCTTCGGAAAAGTGTTCTTTCGTCTCAATCGGGACTAAAGAAGCCTTCGGCTCGGAGATTGTGTGCCCCAAATCGCTTGCAAGCTTATATCCGTCGCCGGTCGAGCCGGTTTTCGGGTAGCTCTTGCCGCCGGTCGCGAGGATTACTGCATCGGCTTTGTATTCACCGTGCTCGCCCTTAACTCCCGTGACTGCGCCGTTCTCGGTGAGAATCTTAACGGCTCTGTCTTTTATGATTCTGATATCGCTTTTTTCAAGTGCCGCCGCAACGTCCGAAGCCTTGTCGCTTATGGGGAAGACTCTCCCGCCGCGCTCGGTCTTAAGCGGCACGCCGCGCGATTCAAACCACGCCATCGTGTCCTGTGGGGACAAGTTGTCAAGGGCACTGTAAAGAAACTTCGGGTTTCGCATGACGTTTTTCATGACCTGCTCGACAGCGCAGTTGTTCGTCAAGTTGCATCTGCCCTTGCCGCTGATTCGAAGCTTCCGAAGGGTTTGCCCCGTCGGCTCAAGAACGGTCGCCCGGAGTCCCATTTCCGAAAGCCTTGCGCCCGCAAACATCCCTGCCGCGCCGCCGCCGATTATGACGGCAGTATTTATACTGCTAGACGCCACGGTTTCCGTCCTCGCTCTTCTGGTAGACGTCGTATTCGTCCCAGATTTCCTCGAGTATCGCAAAGCTCTTCTCGACTTCCTCGTGATTTTTGAGAGAGACCGCAGCGATAAGGGCGTTAATCAGGCTCATCGGCGCAACGAGCGAATCAACAAACGAAACCATATCCGAGCGTGCCAGAAGAACGTTTCCCGCATTCTCGGCAATCGGCGAATCGAGGCTGTCGGTGATAGCGAGGGTTTCCGCACCCTTCTTCTTGGCATAGGCAAGAGCCTGAACCGTCTGGCGTGAATACCGTGGGAAGGAAATTCCGATAAGAAGGTCGCCCTCGCCGAGGCGCATGAGCTGCTCGAAAAGCTCGGATCGGCTTCCCTGTCGAAGAGCTACGACATCGGGGCGCATAAGCTGGAAGTAGTAGCCCATGAAGGACGCCAGAGCCGCCGAGCTCCGAACACCAAGTATGTAGATGTGTTTTGCGTTTATGATGCTGTCGACCGCAGAATTGAAGTTCTTTTCGTCGGTTTCCTCGAGGGTGCGGCGGATATGCTCGATGTCGTTTTTCAGAACCTTGCTGAAAACGTCCTCGGGGCTGAGCCTTGATTGCTCGATTCTCTGAACCGCCGTGAGCTTGTTGCGGGCGGCTTCCCGAAGGGATTTCTGAAACTCCGGGTATCCCGAAAAGCCGAGGTCGGATGCAAATCTGACAACCGTCGATTCGCTCACTCCGACGCACTCGCCCAATTTCGCCGCAGTCAGATATTCCGCCTTGTCATAGTGGTCAAGGATATACTCGGCAATTTTTTTATGCCCCTTCGAGGCGGTTTTTTCCCTTTCCCTTATCAAATCGAAAAGGTCCGATGAAGTATTCAATCCTCTTCACTCCTGTGTTCGAAAAGTTTATCCTGCATTTGCTTCATTGTTTCGCGACGAACCTCCGTAAGAAGCTTATGAAGTATAAATTTGCCTTCGCTCTCGACATACTCGACAATGTCGCCCTCGCAGGCGCCCTCGGGCATGTCCGACTTGGGTCCCGTCAGACGGTATTCCTTGCCTATCTCAAGGATGACCTTGTCCCCTTCAAATCTTTCAATGGTCATGAACATATTTTATCCTCCGCTCTCAGTCTCGATACTAAAGCCGGAGCCGGTGCAGGAAAAGATGACCGTTCCGTCGATATCGGTTCTGTAAATATTTTCGGTATAAAGCTCTAATCTATCAACAACATCCGAATTCGGATGGTTATAGCTGTTGTCGCCGCATTCTATGACGCAATATTCCGGCGTGACGGCATCAAGGAAGGCATAGGACGACGAAGTCGAGCTTCCGTGGTGCGCGACCTTCAGCACATCGACGTCCAAGTCCACTCCGCTTTCGACAAGCTGGGTCTCAATCAGCTTCTCGATGTCTCCGGTGAACAAAAACGAACTGCTTTCATAATCAAATCTTATCACTATCGAATAGTTGTTGAGCTCGTCCTCGGAATAGTCGGGCACGATTATTCTGAGCGTCCCGCTTCCGAACGCGATGGTTTCGTCCTCGGCGGCATACAGGTGACAGCCCTTCTTCTCGATAGCCGTAAGGAGCTTTTCATAGGAGTTGGTCGTCGGGACATAATCGTCGGGAATTTCCGGCATGATAACCTCGCCGATTTCGATGTCGGAGGAGATGACCTTGCGAAGCCCGCCGATATGGTCGGAATGAGGGTGCGTTCCCACGACATAATCAAGCCTGGTGATTCCGAGTTCGCCGAGGTATGCGACCACCGTGTCACCATAGTCCGACTCGCCGTCGTCGATGAGCATCGTGGTGCCGTCGTCGGCAACTATAAGCTCGCAGTCGCCCTGCCCGACGTTGATAAAGTACACCGTGGCACAGCTTCCGTCCGCAACCGGCGCTACGGTCTCGTCCGACGAATTTGTCGCCGAAGTCGTAACCGAGCCGCCCGAATCGGTGTCCGAAACCTGCGACTCTACAAAGAAGTGGTCAACACCGACGTAGATTATAAACAGCGAGCACAACAGCACCAACGCCGCCGCAAGGTTTAATCTGTTCTGTTTTCTCTTTTTAGCAGACCTGCGCCTGCGATGGGTTTTGGGCATCAGTACTCCCTACTAAATCTCAATAAATATGGCTGAAAATCAGTGCCAGAATTCCGGCGAAAATCAGGAACGGCAGGATGTACAACAGGAAAGCATACCCGAGAGTCTGCAGGCAGGACGTTTTCTGCTTGCGTTCTGCCTGACGCTGGCGCATCGCTTCACGCTCTTCGGCTATCTCTGCCGAGCGCTCCTCTTTTTCCTTCTCTTCAGCTTCGCGTCTCTCCTGCTCCTTGGCATCAACTTCATAGACTATTCTGTCAAAAAGTGTTCCAATCATATCATCCGGGGATACTTCCGGGGATACTCCCTTCGGCACGGAAATGCCATACTTCCGGTTGGCTTCGTCGACAACTGCGTCGACATCGCTCTTGGAAAATCCAAAGCCTCTGTCAAGCAGGATATCAACAGATATCTCATCCGAAGTGAAGACAATTCCATTAAGTGCCTTTTCCGGATGGGCATGTCTCACAACACACTCGGCGAGGAAGTTCCAGACGCCCATTTCAACATTATCCCAGCTGTAGCTGTCGACAAGTTCCTGAAACATGACATCATAGACGTCCTTCATAGTCTCGCATCCCTCGGCAATCGCCATGCCTGTGGCTTCGTCATACTCGTCCATGATGCCTTCACATATATCGCCGAAGTTGAAGTCATCGATTCCGGCTTCCGAAAGCGTGGTCTCAAGGCTGAGACCGTCGGCAGAAGTCCCCGTCGTCTCCTCGGTAAACCGCTTTATGTCGTCCCAGAGCTTACTGCACTCAAGAATCATTTCTTTTCTCTGCATATTCAATTTTCCCTTTCAAAATGTATTTGAAGCCATCCGGCTTGAAAACTTAGTCCCCTTCGGAGCTGTCAGGGGGAGCTCCTGCTCCAGCGCCAATCATCGCCCGTCTCTCGAGCCACTGCGCTTTGGTCATGAGTACCTGCCTCGGCTTTACTCCGTCGGCGGGACCGACGATGCCCATCGCTTCGAGCTCGTCCATGGTGCGGGCGGCGCGGGCATAGCCTAATTTCAGCCTTCTTTGCAGGAAGCTTGTCGAGGCTTGTCCCGCTTCAACGACGGCTTCAATGGCGCGCTCGGTCATGTCATCATTGCTGTTGGTTTTAGCTTCGGAATCGTCGGACGAAGGCTTGTCCTTCTTTGAAGAAAGATCCTCCGCCGCCTTATCAGCCGCTCTCTCAAACTCTTCATCATACGTTGCTTCTTTCTGAGCCTTCAGGTATTCAACAACGCGTTTAATCTCATCTGTTGCGACAAAGCTTCCCTGAATTCTTGTCGGCTTCGACTGCCCGACCGGCTTGTAAAGAAGGTCGCCGTTGCCGAGGAGGTCTTCGGCGCCGCCTTCATCGAGAATCACTCTCGAATCAATCTGGTTAGATACTTTCAGCGCAACACGGCTCGGAATATTCGCCTTGATAAGACCGGTGACGATGTCAACTCTCGGGCTCTGGGTTGCGACTATCAGGTGCATGCCTGCGGCTCTCGCTAACTGTGCCAGACGGCAAATCGAATTTTCAACGTCCTTCGGAGCCGCCATCATGAGGTCGGCAAGCTCATCCACGACGATTACCATCTGCGGAAGCGGTTTCAGATTCTCGCTCTCTTCGGCGAGCTTGTTATAGTCCTTCAGGTCCCTCACGCCGTTATCGGCGAAGACGCTGTAACGTCTGAGCATTTCGGTGACAGCCTGATTCAAGGCTCCTGCCGCTTTCTTGGCGTCGGTAACGACCGGAATCAGTAGATGCGGGATGCCGTTATAGACGGGGAACTCGACCTGCTTCGGGTCAACGAGAATCAGCTTGACCTCGTCCGGCGAAGCGTTATAGAGGATGCTCATTATAATCGAGTTTGTGAAGACGGATTTACCGGAACCGGTGGTACCGGCAATCAGGATATGCGGCATCTTCGAGATGTCGCCGATGATGATCTTGCCGTCGATGTCACGCCCGACGGGGAAGCAGAGCTTGCCCTTGGCGTTTCGGAATTCGTCGCTGTCGATGAGCTCTCTTATGTAAACAGTTTCACGCTGTTTGTTTGCGATTTCGATGCCGACTGCGGCTTTTCCCGGGATGGGCGCTTCGATTCTGACGCCGCTTGCCGCAAGGTTCAGGGCAATGTCGTCGGCAAGGCTCGTAATCTTCGAGACCTTGACGCCCGCCGCCGGCTGTAATTCGTATCTCGTAACCGAAGGTCCACGGCTGATGCCGACAATTCTGGTGGCAACGCCGAAGCTCCGAAGAGTCTCGACCAAGGTTTGCGAATTCTTCTCGGATTCTATTGCTGTATCCTCCGCGGAGGCTTTTCTTTCAACAGGGTTCAGTAGGTCAATCGGCGGGGCGTTGTAAGCCGAGACGGTTGTGTCCTCCATCTCGATAAGCGTCGTCTGACCGCCCTCGGTGACATAGAGCTTGTTCTCGGGCTCCGCCTCGGTGACGCCGATCTCAACAGTTTCCTCTTTCTTCGGTTCTTCCTTAACCGGCTCAGGCGTGACCTTGGTCGTGACCTCGGTCGTTGTTTCGGGAGTCTGCTCCTCGGCGGGCTTTTCCTCTCCCTTCGGGAATTCCTTCGGGAAGATTTCCTCGCTCGCCTTTATCGTGATATCGTCGTCGGAGATGAAGTCTGCCGGCATCTTCTCGCGCTTTTTATTCGATTTCTTCACGGGAAGCTTCTTAAGAGCCTCCTGCTCGTCGTCCTCAAGGAACTTGGCAACGTCGATTCTCGGCTCCTGTGCCTTCTTTTGCTTTTCTTTCTCCTTGGCTTCGGCTTCCTGCTTCTTGCGCTTTTCCTCGTTTGCGGCTTCGCGCTCGAGGCGCTTGATTTCCTGCTCCTCTGCTGTTTCCGAAAGGGCGACCTTAGCCTTGCCGAAGAGACCGGCGATGAATTTTCCGATATCGACTATTGTGATGTTCGTAAGCAGCATTACGAACAGGAGCACCAGAAGTATTATGATAATTAACGCTCCGACATTGCCGCAGAGCTTCGAGAGCCCTCCGCCTATGAAGATAGAAAGAGCGCCGCCGCCCTTGTGGTTCTCGGCGCCGTTTTTATAGAGAGCGCTGATTATGGTCCCGAAACTATCCCCCGAAAACGCGCTGTTTCCGGAGGTGAAGCCGTTGATAATTTCGAACATCGGGCTGACAAGGAAGATGAGGACAACTCCCTGAACCGTCTTGATGACCGCCGCACTGCCCGACTTGTCGATTGTGAGCATGCAGGCAACATATATGATTATGGGCGCAACAAGAGCCGCGGAGATTCCGAAGAGTCCCCACATGACATTGTGCATACCGTTCCAGAGGGATTCCCCCTTGACCCACGTCACGAAGAGAAGGAATATCCCCACCACGGAAAATACTATCGAGTAAACCCGATTTTTGCGAAGCCGCTGTGCCTCGGAAGCCTTAGCCGAAGTCGAAGTGCGCTTTCTTGTTGTCGTTTTCTTCTTAGTTTGCGCCATTATATCACCTTTATAAAATCACTTAAAGCCTCCCCTGAAAGGGGAGGGGGACCGCCGACGAAGGCGGTGGTGGAGGGGTTATCCACCTATCACAAACGCATGCCCTACGATTGCTTCGAGTATTGCGATGAATATTGTTACAATTCCGAGAACTCCGGTGTAAATCCAGAAAATCTTGAACTTATCCGACTTGATTATGTACTGAATGAGCCTGATTGCGAGGAATCCGACCACTGCGGCAACTATGAAGCCGACAAGGCAGGGGAAGAACCCGACCGAGCTCTCCGAGCCTATCGCTCCGCCGATTTCGCTTATGCAACCGGCGATGATTGCCGGAATGCCGAGGATAAACGAATAGCTGACGGCGGCATCTCTTGAAAGTCCGCAGAAGATGCCGGCTGAAATAGTGGAGCCGGAACGCGAAACGCCCGGGAGAAGTGCAACGCCCTGGAAGAAGCCGATCTTCACGGAATCGCTGTATTTAAGATCGGTCATCTTCTTCGAGCCCTTCGACTGCATATCCGCCATGAAGAGGATTGCGGCGGTATAGAGGAAGCAGATGCCTTCCATCAGAATCGAGCCGTCCTCCGAGAAGCTTTCGAAGAAGCCCTTGAAGATAGCGAACGGGATGAGCATTGCTGTCGAGATTATGAACATGAACACCAGGCGTCTCTCGGGAGAGGCGTTGTCGATTGAGAAATTGCGGGTGAAGATGTCCTTTATCATCCGTCCAAATTCCTTGATGAGCTCCCAGATCTGCTTGTAGTAAACAAAGCAGACGGCGACCAAGGTGCCGAGATGAAGGACAGCTGTCAGAAGAAGTCCGTCCTCGCCGCTCGTGCCTGTGAAATGCTGGAACAAAGAAAGATGTCCCGACGACGAGACCGGCAGAAACTCCGTCAGTCCCTGAATGATTCCTTGCCAGATTGCTGATAATATTGACATATGCTCAAGTCCTTTCTATTTGTAAATGCCTCCCGGGAGTGTATCTGTCATCAAGATACACCCTCGGGTCGGTCGAAAACAAGCTCTTTACTACTTTATTTTTGCCAGAGATGGTATATTCTACTTTTCCTTTTCCGATGTCCATAAACCGTGTCGGCTTTTCGCCACGGGTGAAGATGTCATACTCGGAGATTATTGTGTAGAGCATCACTCGCCACCTTCTATCATCCGATACAAGCACTCGATTGCTTCGCTCAGACCTCCGACGGAATCTATTATCCCCTCAGAAACAGCGTCCTCGCCCGTCAATACGCTTCCGACGTCCATGACGAGCTCGCCGGTCTTGAGCATAAGCCCCTTGAAGCGCTCGGCGGAAATATTCGAGTTGTCGGCGACGAACCGCACGATTCTTTCCTGCATTTTTTCAAAATACGACAGCGTCTGCGGCACTCCCAAAACAAGCCCCGTAAGCCGCACCGGGTGAATTGTCATCGTGGCGGACTTGACTATGAAGGAATGCTTTGCGCTGACCGCCAGAGGCACGCCGATTGAATGCCCTCCGCCGACCACTATCGAGACGGTCGGGGTCTTCATCGAAGAGATGAGCTCAGTAAGTGCGAGCCCCGCCTCGACGTCCCCGCCGACGGTGTTTATTATTATGATGAGCCCTTCGATGGTCGTGTCCTGCTCGATTGCAACAAGTGCGGGCATGACGTGCTCGTATTTTGTGGTTTTGTTCTGCGGCGGAAGGATATAGTGTCCTTCAATCTGCCCGATAACACTCAGGCAATGGATGAGGTGTCGCGAATTCTGGATTGCAATATCTCTGTACTGCTCCGAAAGCTCCGCCTGCTCCTCGGTGACCTCCGTATTGCTTCCCATTTCATCACTCATGTAATCAACTCCCGATTGGTTTTTGATTAGCATGTGCGGGGCGAGCAAAATTATGCAGGAAGACTACGCCTGATTATTCATCTTCAATTATACTCTATAAAAGCGAAATCGTCAAGGAATTATCGGGATTTTGCCCGAACAAATTTTATCTGCGGCAAGCCACCTTCCCGACGCCGAGGACACCGCCGCTTCGGGGACAACCGTCAAGTGGTATGCTTGGTATGACGACTTCCACAACTACTCGGAGGACGAGGTTGTCAACACCGGTTACTACACCTTCACCGAAAAATACGGCTATGACGACCCCGCCGAGCTCTATTGGAACGGTGAGTGGACCTGGGACGTATTCCTTGAGATATGCATCGACTTCTCCGATGCCGACGAGGACAGATATGCCTTGGACGGCTGGGCTTATGACAACGCGCTCATGGAATCGAGCGGCACCGACATCGTTACATATGACACCGACCTCGAGGAATTCGTCACGAACCTTGACGACCCGAGGCTCGAGCGTGCGGCAAACCTTATATACGAGCTCAAGAAGAACGACTGCATCTATCCCGTCTGGAACAACGGCTGGCAACTCCGTGGCGGTCAGGAAATCGAGGGCGTCGGAATCAAGGAAGGCTTGACTCTCTTCTGGCTTCGTGGCACATGGGCATTCACCGGAACGGTTGAAGAGATGAGCCAGATCTGGGGCGACATTTCCGAGGGCGAACTCATGTTCTGCCCGCTTCCGAGGGATTCCGAGGGCGACGGCAACCACTACGTCACCGTCAAGACCTCGGGCTATGTCATCGTTGAAGGTGCCGAGAACCCCGAGGGCGTTGCGCTCCTCGCTTCCTGCGACAGATTCAAAATCTTAGACCCGACAGTCGTTTCCGTTGACCGCAAACAGCTTGAAGAAATCTATCTCTGGACGGACGAAATGCTCGAGATGTACGACCACGTCCACGACCTCGCCAACGGCGACTATACCGTCGTAGTTTACGACGCAGGTCTCGGCGATAAAGTAGACGACGCCGTCAACAGCTGCAAAGAACTCGGACGCCTCGCCACCGCCTCCACCTGGGCACAGGTCAAGGAGTCGTATTCCGAGAAGCTTGATTACTATGTTCAGCTTCTGAATGAAGAGGTTGAGGAGTATAATAACGGATAAACCCCTCAGTCGCCCTTCGGGCGCCAGCTCCCCTTTCAGGGGAGCCTTTTTTGCTCCTATGAAACTTTTGAGAGAACAAAAAAAGCCTCCCCTGAAAGGGGAGGGGGACCGCCGACGAAGTCGGTGGTGGAGGGGTTTCCGAATTATCCCTGCCACAGCCCATGCAGATTGCAATAAGCATAGACCGCAACGACTTCGTCGCCCGGGAGAAGTGCAAAGCTTGCCTTCGGGGGATCTGAAGGGGTGAGAACCTTTCTCTGGTTGCCGTTCTTGGTCTCGAGGAGAATCCACTCTATGTAGTGAGCCTCGGTCATCGGGTGCTCGACGGAGCCGACGGTGACGTTGACGACGCCGTTCTCAACGGTATATACCGGTATATGCTTCTCGTGAGCGGCTTCGGTGGTTCCGGGGACGAGCTCCTTCATCGGTTCGCCGCAACACATAACCGGCACACCCTTGTCCTTGATTTTCGCAACAATTTGCCCGCAATGAGCGCAGATATAGAACTTAAGCTTCATAGTGTTTACCTCCAAGTATTATTCTTGTGTTTATGATAGCATATTTGTCCGCACTTTTCAAGCCTCAATCATCGGAAACCGTGAGCACTCCGACCTGCCCGAGGACTCTTTCCGCCTCGTCCGAGTCGAGCTCGCCGACCGAGCCCATTTTCTTCTGTATAATGTCGGAGCGGTGCTTGAGCTCGTCCACGCCACTGCGCGCCGAATCGAGTTGCTTCATGACCTTGTCAATCTGCGTGCCGAATTTCTGATACTGCGCCTTGACCGCCATGAGGAGCTTGAGGACTTCTGCACTCTTTTCGTTGAGTGCGACGTTTGCAAAGCCCACACGAAGGCTGTTCAGGAGAGCCGTAATCGTCGTGGGACCGGCAATCATAATCTTCTCGTTCTGCTGACACCATTCGGAGAGCCCGTCGATCCGGAGTACTTCGGCATAGAGCCCCTCGGTCGGGAGGAACATGATTGCGAAGTCGGTGGTGTACGGCGGGTCGATGTATTTCGAGGAAATGCTCTTTGCCTCGGCTTTGATGCGCTGTTCGAGCTCTTTTACTCCTGCCGAGACTCCGGCAGGGTCGCTGGCTTCGGAAGCGTCAAGAATCTTATTATAGATGTCCGAGGGCATCTTCGAGTCTATCGGCAGATAGGTGAAGGTCTTCTTGTCGCCGGTGCTCGAGGGGAGCTTGACGGCGAATTCGACCCTGTCGGAAGAACCGCGCTTTGTCGCGACGTTCTTCTCATACTGCGACGAAGACATGGTGTCCTCAAGGATTGCGGCAAGCTGTTGTTCGCCCCAGATTCCTCTTGTCTTGACATTCGAAAGCGTGCGGTTCAAATCCTGAACCCCTCCCGAAAGCTGATTGAGCTCGCCGAGGGTCTTATAGAGCTCGCTTAACTGTTCGCCAATCTGCTTGAAGTTTGAGTCGAGGCGCTCGTTCAAGGTCTTCTGCATCTTCTCGTCGACGACGCCCTTGATTTCGCCGAGCTTTTCGTTCATGATGTTACGAACGCTGTTGAAACCGCTGTCCATCGCTTCGCTTTGCGACCTGCGTGAGGCTTCAATCGACTTCGAAAGCTCTTCCCTATTATCGGAAAGCGACTTCGAGAGCTCCTGCCGGAGTATCTGGTCGGAGGTGAGCTGAGAGGAACGGATTCCCTCAATCTGCGCTTTTATCTCGCCGATGGGCTTCGAGCTCTCCCTGATTTCCGAAAGAATTCTCTCGTTCTCCTGAGAATTATCTTTCTGGGCGTTCTTCTTGCCGAAGTATATTACCGCCGCGAGAACCGCTCCCAAAAGAACTATTGCGATGGCAAGCAAAACTATCGTCAGTGTTTGCATGGTTAAACTTCCTTTCAAAATCCTCTAAACAGCTTGCTTAAATGTCTTGCATTGCTCGCTGTTTTTTGATATAATGTTTGTATCGGCTTCAATCTGAGCCCTCAAGAGCTGTTCTTCTTTTGCATCATTGTAATTTTGAATGATAAGAAGTCCCTCTCTGAGTTTGTAGATTCCGATAAGTCCGAGTGCGAGTGCCGCTAAATATGAAAGCATAATGATGCCGCCTTTCTTTAAGTTTCTGACACCATTATACTATACAGGTTGTCCGTTTATTCGGACTATGAGCGGCTTTTATTCGATTTTTGGTACCATTTTTCGTACTTCAACGCTATTTTTTGCGGGAGATGAGCATATTTGTCCGAAATTAAGCTTATTGCGGGGGTCAGCGTCGACGCCGATTCCGTCAGAAAAGAATATAAAATCGAGGACGGCAGGCTCACTCTGACGCTTTCCGCCGAAGACTACAAGAGCTTTTGGAGTCGGGCGGTCGCAAGATTCACCGAGCCGATGTTCTTCTTTATCGAAGTCCCCGACGGAGATTCAGATGAATATCTCACATACTATCTCAACTGCACAGTTCCCGTTGCAAAGGCTATTCTCAAGAGATACGGAGGCATTCTCTTCTCAGATGGCGTGATAAAGTTCGGCTTCGGAAGCGAAGAGGGCGACGAGATATACATGCAGGAATTCCAGCGCCTCGACATCTACTCTAACAGTTTATCAAAATTCGAGCCGATTGTAAAGTCCCTCGGCTACAAAAATAATCCCGAAGCGACTACCATATGGGACGTCCTCAGCGACGACAACCCCGGAATGAGGGAATGTGTGGAATGTGATGATGAAGGGTTTGAGGATATTATAGAGAATCTTACGGAAGTGGGTCTCTACCAGAAGTAAATTACCGACATTAGTCGGAAACATATTGGAGGAATCATTTATGGCTTACATTATAGGTGTAGACATTGGCACAAGCGGAACCAAAACGGTTCTGTTTGACGAAATGGGTACTGTTATCGCTTCAAAGACGATAGAATACCCGATGTATCAGCCGAAGAACGGCTATGCGGAGCAGGACCCCGCAGACTGGGCTAATGCCGCTATCGGCACAATCAAGGCTGTCGTTGCGGAAAGCTGCGTCAAGAAGGAGGATGTCAAGGGCATCGGACTTTCGGGACAGATGCACGGTCTTGTCATGCTCGACAAGGACAACGAGGTCATCCGTCGCTCAATCATCTGGTGCGACCAGAGAACAGCAAACGAGGTTGACGAGATGAACCGCATCCTCGGCAGAGACAATCTCATCGAAATCACCGCTAACCCGGCACTCACCGGCTGGACCGCCGCAAAGATTCTCTGGGTCAAGAACAACGAGCCCGAGAACTACGAGCGTTGCCGCCACATCCTTCTCCCGAAGGACTATATAAGATTCGTTCTCACTCACGAATATGCGACCGAGGTTTCGGACGCTTCCGGTATGCAGTTACTCGACGTTCCGAAGAGAAACTGGTCCAACGAGGTTATCGACGCTCTCGGGTTCGACCGCTCGATGTTCGCAAACGTCTATGAATCCTGCGAAGTCACAGGTGGTCTTACGAAGGAAATCGCCGAGACAGTCGGACTTTGCGAAGGCACACCGGTCGTCGGCGGTGCCGGAGACAATGCCGCGGCGGCAGTCGGCACAGGCGTAGTCGAGGACGGCAAGGCATTCACGACAATCGGAACCTCCGGCGTCGTATTCGCCCACACCTCGAGCATCTCCATCGACAAGCTCGGCAGAGTCCACACCTGCTGTGCGGCTGTCCCGAACAGCTGGCACGTCATGGGCGTTACTCAGGGCGCAGGTCTTTCGCTCAAGTGGTTCAGAGACAACTTCTGCAACGCCGAGAAGGAAACCGCAAAGATGATGGACGTCGACGCATATTACCTCATGGACAAGGAGACCGCAACCGTCCCGATTGGCGCGAACAGGCTTCTTTATCTCCCGTATCTCATGGGCGAGAGAACTCCGCACCTCGACCCCGATGCAAGAGGCGTGTTCTTCGGACTTTCCGCTATGCACACGAAGAAGGATATGCTCAGAGCCGTTATGGAAGGCGTTTCCTACTCGCTCCGTGACTGTGTTGAGGTCTTCCGTCAGATGAACATCAACGTTTCCGACATGATGGCTTGCGGAGGCGGAGGCACCAGCCCCATCTGGAGACAGATGCTCGCAGACCTCTATAACTGCCCCGTAAAGACCGCTTCCTCGAAGGAGGGTCCCGCCCTCGGCGTTGCAATCCTCGCCGGTGTTGGCGCAGGACTCTACTCAAGCGTCCCCGAAGCCTGCCACGCAATCATCAAGACCGACAAGGTTCAGGAGCCCATCCCCGAGGATGTCCCGAAGTATGAGGAGTTCTATCAGCTCTATACCGAGATTTACCCCGCACTCAAGGCGGAGTTCAAGAAGCTCGCCGCTTTGTGATTTAGTACAGTAGCAATCGCCCACCATTATCGGTGGGCGATTTTTTTGCGATTTATCGTTCGATTTTCTTGACTTTCCCGTTCGATTAGCATATAATATAGGTAGAACATCTAAGGAGATGATAGTATGACCGTTACGGCAACAGAATTCAAAATGAATCTCGGAAAATACCTCGTTCTTGCGGAAACCGAGGACGTATTTATCTCGAAAAACGGCAAAGTAAGCGTCAAGCTTGTCAACAGCAATCAGGATAAGGTCGAGGCAATGCGGTCTCTCTTCGGCATTCTCCCGTCGGATATTTCCATTGAAGATGCCCGGGAAGAGAGGCTCGGGAAGATATGAACGTTCTGGTCGATACCTGCGTCATCATCGACGCTCTCGCCAACCGTGAGCCGTTTGCTAAAGACGCCCAGGCACTTTGTCTTTCCGTTGCAAACGATGAAATCACAGGCTTTATCCCCGCGAAATCCGTTGCGGACATCTACTATATCATGCACAAGTGCTTCCACAGCGATTCGCAGACCCGGGAACTGCTGAAAAAGCTCTTTATGTCCTTCGGCATTCTCGACACCACTGCCCTTGACTGCCGCAACGCCATGACCTCCCCGATTTCCGACTTTGAAGACGCCATCCTCGCCGAAACCGCCTATAGATGCGGTGTGGATTACATCGTCACGAGGAATACGCGTGACTTCGCCCGCTCCGTTGTGCCGGTGGTGACGGCTGGGGAGATTATGGAGATGTGTGGGGATGATTCATTATGACCGAAAATCGTAATCTTACCGCCGAGGAATGGGCGGAATTTGCAAGGGTATTTGAGAAAGCCGGGGTTTACAGCCCCGATTCGGTGCGGAGATTCGTTGACACCCGCCTCAGCAAAATATATGACGTCTTCC
Organism: Oscillospiraceae bacterium; assembly: GCA_021201235.1. Classification (GTDB taxonomy): domain Bacteria; phylum Bacillota; class Clostridia; order Oscillospirales; family Ruminococcaceae; genus Faeciplasma. The sequence continues at coordinate 239,904 of JAJQFI010000020.1, forward strand.
TGCTGAACGGCAAGCTTGTTTTGAAGAAATCCGACCGCGACAAGGAGAAGTTTGAGCGGTACTTTGCCGGTCACGACTTCTCGGTCCCGCCGATTGTCTCAAGCTTTCAGATTGGCGACGACTGCTGGGTGACTATGCCATATATAGACGGCACGGATGCAAGAGATTGCTCGCCCAAGGATGCCGGGAGAGTCGGCAGGGAGCTCGCGAAAATTCAGAGCTACTACCTCGGCACCGGTACCAATCCCGACGGGTGCAAAAGCTACTTCGGCCGCAAGGTTCTTCGTTTCTGGGAGAAGAGCCGCAAATATTTCCCCGGATACAGCGACATTTTTGAAGCAATCGAAGCCCGCTTCTTTTCGGCTCCGCGGACACTCATCCACGACGATTTTCTCCCGATAAACGCCCTTCTGGATGGCGAAAACGCCTGGCTCATCGACTGGACGTATGCCGACATTCTCCCCTACTTTCTGGATTTGGGGCGGTTTGCCTTTGTCGGGTACGAAGATGGCAAGCTGTACATCTCCGCCGATTCCGCAAAGGCGTTTCTTGAAGCTTACTACGAAGAAATGCGTCGGAATCCCCGGTTCACAGTCGACAAGCAGGAATTCTCCCGCGACGTCGCCATCTCCGCCTTCTGCCAGTACTCGATGTTTGTATATTTCAAAGACGAGGAAAAAGTATCTGAATCCGAAGATTATCGGATGCTCGGGGAGATTCTTGGGTATCTTGGCAAGGCTTCAAAGGCGTAATAATTACAAAAGCGCACCAATCGACATGGTGCGCTTTTTATTGACAATATTTTTAGTTTGTGATATAATGCTTATGACATGAGGAGTGACGGTAAACCTCTTATCTTTTTAGAGGGAGGTGATAACGTGTCGATTTTAGAAGTCATTGCACTGCTGAATCTGCTCGCCGTTGTTATCTTCGGAGTCATCGGAGTTTTCCAGGCAAAGAAATAACCGCTACCTAGACTAGTGGTTGGCGGTCAATCTACAAGCATATTGTTTTAGAGGTTGTACCCCAAACTGCTGGAACAGTTTTGTCTCCTCATGTCATTATTATACGTCATTCATCCCTCTTTGTCAAGAGGCTTTTTTATTTTAACCCCCAATCCCCTCCCCGCATAAAATGAACCAAGCTTCCGTTTTCTCCCCGACGGGGCTGAATAAACGGCTTTGATGTCGTCAACAATATGAGTACAAAAGCGTTTATTCATCGAAAGGAATGGTGATTTTATGTCAATGCCGGTGTCGGTATACAGAGGAGAGATTTATTATGCTGACCTGAGCCCAGTGGTCGGGTCGGAGCAAGGCGGAATCCGTCCCGTACTTATAGTTCAGAACGACGTCGGGAACCGTCATTCGCCAACGGTCATCGCCGCCGCTATCACAAGTCAACGGGAAAAGACCCACCTACCGACGCATATCGAGATAGACTCGAACTCCTGCGGACTCGCGAAGGACAGCATTGTCCTTCTGGAGCAGATTCGCACGATAGACAAGAAGCGCCTGAAGGAGCGCATGGGAGTTTTGGACCAGACCTCTATGGACAAAATAAATCAGGCACTCGCCGTGAGTTTAGGAATGTAGCACTTTGCGGAGCATAGCGAAGCAAAGTGTGTGCCCGAACGGCTTATTTCTCTAAATCCTTGAGCGCCTTGAGCTCTTCGCGGGAGACCTTTATAACCGCATCCTTGATGACGGTCAGCTTGTCCCGTTCGAAGACGGTTGTGTCCTCGGCACCGTCAAGCTTGACGGTTATCTTGCCGGAAATCAGGTTCGCGTCGGTGACGGTTCCCTTGCCCGAAGGAGTGTTGACGAGCGCGCCGACCTTGGGGGTAATCTTCAAGAGCTCCTCATAGCCGTCCTGCTCGTACTTGAGGCAGCACATGAGCCTTCCGCAGGCTCCCGAAATCTTTGTCGGATTGAGGGACAAGCCCTGCTCCTTCGCCATGCGGATTGAAACCGGTTGGAACTCGCCGAGGAAGCTCGCACAGCAGAACTGCCTGCCGCAGACTCCAAAGCCGCCCATCATCTTGGCTTCGTCTCTGACGCCAATCTGCCGAAGCTCGATTCTCGTGTGGAAGACGGACGCCAGATCCTTTACGAGCTCGCGGAAGTCAACGCGGTTCTCCGCAGTGAAGTAGAAGAGGAGCTTCGAATTGTCGAAGGTGCACTCAACGTCGACGAGGTTCATCTTGAGCCCATAGTGGGCAATCTTTCTCTCGCAGATGTCGGCGGCGTCGACCTCTTTTATCTTGTTCCGTTCAATCTGTTTGAAATCGTCCTCTGTGGCGATTCTTATGATAGTTTTGAGAGGCGGAACAATCTCCGAGTCCTCGAACATTTTGTTGGCGAGCACGACGCTTCCGCACTCAACGCCCCGGGCGGTCTCGACAATTACCTTCGTCCCGACGGGAATCTGTGCTCCGTCCGGCGAGAAGTAATAGACCTTCCCGACGCTCTTAAATCTTACTCCGATTATTTCAGTCATTTCCGTTCTCCCCGCCACTTGGCGGGGTCCTTTCTTATATACTTAAACTTGTATAAATTATATCAATCGCCGGTCTTGTCATACGGCGGCAATATTACCCATTTGCCTTTCTGATTGTTACCCTCTCTTTTGATTACTCCCTTACTACGCAATTTCTTCATGTAAAACTTAACATAGTCAGTGCTTCTGCCTATTTTCTTGGCAATCTGAGGCTGGCTTAAAGTACAATCTTCTCGTATAATATCAAGAATTTGCATTGCAATAGTATCTTGGGTAGTGATTTCTTGAGCTTGGGTAGTGATTTTTTGAGCTTGGGTAGTATCTTGGGTAGTTTGGGTGCACTCTTCATGAGTTTGGGTGGGGTTGTCAATCTCCATAGGCTTCAGGCTTTTGAATTCCACTATGAACTCGCCACTCGTAATTCTGTACTCCGGTGGCGTGTTCCCTGCGTTCTCACAACTCATTTTTATCTTCTCTATGCCTCTTCCCTACGATTCTATGAGTTCCGCACGGAAGAATGTATTTGCAATCATCGGGTTATACGGTCTCGAACGGTGCTTTCCCATCAAATCGTCTACTGTCCAGTCATCGGGAAAAACACAATCATTCGCAATATACAGCTTATCCCGATACACGCTTATCTGAATCGGAATCAGCGCGCCGTAGAATTTATGCGCTATGGCATTGAAAACCGCCTCTCGAATGGCTTCCTTCGGATAGGGATAGGTCTCTACTCTCGTAATACCTTCATAGGTTATGTCAGCCCTGAGATACTTGGTATAAATCAAATCCACTACTTTGTCAGCCTGCTCCATGAGTGAACCGTGAATTTCGTCCTGATACCTGAGGTCGGCATCATTCTCGAAAAATCCGATTTTCACATATGCGCCCGGAATCCATTTCTCGGGATTGTGATGAAACAGCAAAACTCCGGCACGCTTGATTGCTCCGTTTTCGGTAAGGTTAAGACTGTTCAAAAGCTCTTCGTTGGAAAGTGCAACCGAGCTCTGATCCATTCTTCCACTGCGGACGGCATATTCTCTGAAAATATCGAAGCTGTCATTACGCATTTCCCTGACAGTGACATTGTCAATAGTGACACTGTCCCATGTAATACCCGTCTTCTTCAAGAGAAACTGATTCAATGCCTGCCCCGTCAACTGCTGTTTGGTGCTTCCGCTCCGATAATGATACTCGCCTTTATAGTTAATCGGATATGTGCTCGGGTGGACGCTGATTTCGATGCAATCTTTATCGTCTTTTGAAAGGAGGTTGACATCGGCTACTATTTCCAGAGTGGTCTGAATTTTATTCGGTATCTCTTCGAGAAGCTTTTTGCTGTCCGAAACTCCGACAGCTTCGCCGGAATCGTTTATGCCGATATAGATTTTACCTCCCTGTGCATTGGCAAATCCGCAAACCCATTTGAGATATTCATCCCGCCAGGATTCCTTCCATTCAATATTCTGATTTTCCGACATCAGATTGCGTCCTCCTTCCCGATTGTTTTATTCACTCACGTTCTCCCAACCAACTTCCCGCACAAATCCGACATGGTGAGTCCGACGCTTGCGTTGCCCTTAAGCTTCTGCAAAGCCTCGAGTGCCCTGTCGTACATAGTCATGAGCGCTTTGCCGCTTATCGTTTCGCTCAGATTCCGGGCTTCGGCGGCATAGAAGCTTGCGTCCTCGTAACCCTGTTTGCGCTTTATCGCTTCGGAGAGGACTTTCGAGAGCTCGGTTGTGAGTTCCGTTGCCGTCGCACGGTCGGCTTCGTTCAGGATTTTCAGGAGTGCGTATTCGTCCGATTTAGCCAGTGCTTCCGACGCCGATTTTACTCTTAAATAGAGCTCGTCGCTCCCGCCGTTCAGGTATTCGATGCACGCTCCGATGTTGCCGCCAAGGAGTCCGTAAGCCCGCTCGGCGTCTTCTTTCGAAATTCCTCTCTCCGAAAGAGCCGCAATCGTGTCTTCTCTAGAAGCTTCCGGCACATTAATCACAATTGCCCTCGAGCGAACCGTCGGAAGGACGTTCTCCCGCTTCTCGGCGGTCATAATGATGATGACGTGGTCGGGAGGCTCCTCGAAAATCTTGAGAAGTGTATTCTGCGCCGCGGGGAGAGCCTTGTCGATGTCCGGCAGGATGTAAATCTTGTAGCCGCCCTCGTTCGAGGCAATATATGCGTCGCTGATGAGGGGTCTGAGGTCGTCGGCGCGATAGTTGCCCGACTTTCCGCTCGCCGAGACGATTATCACGTCCGGGTGTGCGTCGTTCAGAATCGTCCGGCAGTCTTTGCAGGTTCCGCAAGGGACTTCCCCCTGACTTCTGCAAAGAATCTCGAGCGCCATATATTTCGCCGCCGTCTTCTTGCCGACGCCCTTGTCTCCTACGAGCAGGAACGAATGGCAGAGGCGGTCGCACTGTCTCATCGAGAGAACGAGCCCCGAGATGTTATCTTTTGAATAAAGCCGTAGCATCAGAACTTCTCGAACCGGTCGACGTCGGTGACGAAGATTGTCGCACCGCCGATTGTGATCTCGAGCGGCTTCGCGGCGAAGTTGCCCCTGACAGCCGTCATCGGGACGCTCTGCTTGCGCTTGCGGCAGTTGTGCTTGATTATTTCAATGCAGTCCTCAAGCTTTTCATCGTCAACGCAGATTAAAAGCGTCGAGTTCCCCGAACGCAGGAAGCCGCCGGTGGACGAGAGCCTTGTAGACTGAAATCCGGCAGTGTTAAGGGCATCCGAAACGCCTCTGAAATCGTCATCGTTTATAACAGCAAATATCAGCTTCATGTAATCAGGCTCCTTAGGATAACTATTAATAGTTCTATTATAACACAGCGTTTGAAAAAATGCAACGATTCGCCCGTGTTTTTAAAATATCACGCTCAAAGATATTTCCGCATGGCGATGATGTCCTCTAAAATCTCGAATCTTTCGACATCCGCGGCGTAGATTCGCCTTTGCAAGGATTTCCGCTCGTTCACGTCCCTTTCCGTTTCGAGCTGAGCCTTGAGCTTTTCAAGGTGCTCCCCGAGCCGAACCGCTTCTTTTTCATAACTCTCAATCAAATCTTTCAAATATTCTACCTCCATAAAATTTAGAACTTCTGTTCTTCAATTTCAATGATAGCAGAAAATTTGTTTTTGTCAAACGAAGTTAGGGTAAATCTTCGGACTGATTGCAAAAATTTTTTCGAAGTTGGGATTGAAATTAGCTTCAAGGCGTGATATACTTTTTCTATTGCCAATAACGGAGCTGAAATTATGGAACAGAAAAAAATAGACAGAATCAACTTCTTGGCCCGCAAATCCCGCGCAGAGGGGCTTTCGGACGAAGAAAAAGAGGAGCAACAGGCTCTTCGTGACAAATACAGAGCGGCAATGAGAGCGAGTCTCAAGGCGACGCTTGACAATATAGAAATCAAAGAGGGCTGACATTATGTTTGAACCGAGACCGAAAATCAAGCTTCTGGTGCTCCAGAAGATTCTTTTTGAAAACACCGACCCCGAACACCCGATATCCGGAAACGATATTATCCGCCTCCTCGGGGAGTACGGCATCAACGTCGAGCGGAAGTCCGTCTATGACGACATCGACACCCTCATCCAGTCGGGGATGGACATCGTGACCGAGCGGAGAGGGCATGCAAACTACTATTATGTCGGCTCGCGAACCTTCCAGGACGAGGAGCTGATGATCTTAGTCAACACCGTCGCTTCCTCGAAATTCCTGACGAAAAAGAAGTCGGACGAGCTCATCCAGAAGCTCAAGACCTTAACGAGCAAGTATCAGGCGCAGTCGCTCTCAAGAACAATCTATGTAGACGGGCGGTCTAAGTCGAACAACGAGCGTATATACTACTCTATAAATGCGATTCACGAGGCTATTGTCACGAACAGGCAGATTACCTTCCACTACACCGAGTACGACCTGAGCCTCAAGAGAAAATACCGCCGCGGAGGACAGCTCTATACCGTCTCGCCGATATACCTGATTTCCGACAGCGACTATTACTATCTCACCGCCTACAACCTCGGTCACGACGACATCTCGAACTTCAGAATCGACCGCATGGCGGACGTTGCCATTTCCGAGGAGCCGAGGGTTGAACTGAGTCCCGAAATGCAGGAAAAAGCGAAGGAATACCGCACCACCTTCGGCGCGTTCGTCCGTGAGACCTCGACCGTCACCCTTCGGATGACCAATAAGCCCTATGTTATCGGCGTTCTCGTCGACAAATACGGCTCGAATCTCCACCCGACCCGCATTTCCGAGGACAAATTCACCGTCCGTATCGAAGCCCAGATAAGCCCCGCCTTCTACGCCTGGTTCTTCTCGTTCGGAGAAGACGCAGAGGTTCTCGAACCCGAATGGGTTCGCAATGAGGCGAAAGAGCAGTTGGAAAAAATGGCGGCAATATACAGATAATCGGAGGTTTTCATGTTCACTTGGTTGACATCAACACACATCGGCAAGCTGATTGCCACGTTTTTGATTTCCATGCTCCCGATTGTCGAGCTGAGGGGCGGCATCCCCTATGGCGTCGGGTTCGGGCTTAAGCCCTATGAGGCTTTTATTGCCGCGGTCCTCGGGAATATGCTCCCGATTCCGTTTATTCTCCTTTTCCTTGACAGGATTCTCAAGTGGATGAAGAAGCAGCCCAACTTTCTTGGCAAAGCCGCCAACTGGCTCGAGAAGAAAGCCTACAGCAAACAAGGCACCATAGAAAAGTTCAAGGCACTCGGCTTGTTTATCTTAGTTGCCATCCCCCTCCCCGGCACCGGCGCCTGGACCGGCTCGCTCGTCGCCGTCGTCCTCGGCATCGACAAAAAGAAAGCCTTCCCGATTATCTTTGCGGGGGTAATCACGGCAGGCGTGATTATGCTACTGGTGTCGTATGGAGTTAAGGCGATATTCTGAAAAAATAGGTTGAATTTCTCCTATTCATGATGTATAATAGTATCGGAAAGGAGTGCGTCAGCATGAATGTAAACACAAGTAATCTCGTGTCCATAACCGAAGCCAATCAGAATTTCTCGAGAGTTGCCCGCATGGTGGACGAAAACGGCGCAGTAGTCATTCTCAAAAACAATACTCCCCGTTACCTGCTCATAGAGTTCGGCACCGCCGAAGGCGAACAGCTTGCCAAAGACGAAGACGTCTCCGCCATCTCCAAAAGGCTGATAGCCAAAAACCGACAGGCTTATGAGGAATTGGCGAAATGATTCGGCTCAGCAAATCACAGATAATCAGTCTGCACCAAGACCTTATCGAAGCTACCGGCGGAAGTGACGGAATCCTGAACGAGGGTCTCCTCGAATCGGCAATCAACGCCCCGTTTCAGAGCTTCGGAGATACGGAGGCTTATCCCTCAATTCAGCAGAAAGCCGCAAGGCTAGGCTATGGTCTTGTCAAAAACCATGCCTTTGCGGACGGCAACAAGCGCATCGGTGCGCACGCGATGCTCGTCTTTCTTGCCCTGAACGGCATCGAGCTCGAATATACCCAAGAGGAGCTTTCAGACATCTTTCTGAGCCTTGCCGCCGACAAATCCGACTTTGACGACCTGCTCGATTGGGTAATCTCCCATCAAATATGATTTCAGCCCCACCGAATCCCGGCAGGGCTGAATTTTTATGCTTTTTTCTTTTCCGTCAGGATAGTTCCGCTAACTTTACTTCTCTTTCGGAGAGGGTGAGGACTTTCGCGCCTGCCCGGGCGTCGCTTTGCACGTCTTCTATCGGTACAATTTCTTCCCTCAAGCCGTCGAGGGCGGTTTCGCCGTCCGGCTGAACTATGGCGTAGTCGAAGCCGCCGCTGTAGATGATGGTGCTGTCCTTATACTCGTAAAACGGCGACTGCTTGTAGGTCGAGTAGACTGTCGGCTCGTAGGTTGTAAGATCAATCATCATCCAACCGACGCTTTTGCCGCTGTCGTAAGAAAACTCCACGCAGGTGTAGGTCTCGTTTCCCGAGACATCGGTGAGATGATAGGCATCGGTCGGCATGATCTCCAAGCCGTTGTTCTCGAAGATCACCGCCTGAGCATAGGCAGAGTCGACCGCAAGCTAATCTTCATCCGAAATACCGGCAGAGAACGCCGCCACCGCCGAGACGGCTAAAAGTGCCACCACAGCCACAAGTAAACCGATAAATCTTTTCATGTTTATTTCTCCTTCCAGATTCCAATCAATTAAAGCTCCCATCCCAGACGGTCAAATCCGAGATGTACTCCTCCGAAATTGCGGGGACGTAGTAGGCGGCATAGGTGGTCAAGCCACTGGTGTAGAAGCTGTCGCCATAGCCGGGGTCGATTTCGACATAGAAGCGGTAATACGGGATAAAATTCTCCTCATAGGCTCCGGTGCGATAGATGAGCTCGACCTTGCCTATATACTCCGTTCCCGGGAACTCAACCGGCGCCGATGTGAGATACTTACCCTCTGCCAGCATTCCGGTCGCCTCATCCGCAGTGATGATGGGATAGTCGCCGATTTTGTCCGACAGGTCGACATTGAAGAAACTAATCTTCCACAAATCGCCGTCACTGTCGCAGACGAAGCGGATTTTTTTAAAGTTATAGCTGAGAATGTTCTCGGTGTCGTCGCCTGTAGTCTCATAGAATGAGATGCTGAACGACTGCTCACCGTCTATGAAACGGTCGCCGCCATCTATGCCGATGCTCGGATTCTCCATGCAGATAAGCTCCGAATATTCTTCAAGGAAATACTCTGCGAGCGCATAGGGGTCATCCTCAATCTCATCGGGAACCGAAACAGGTTTTTTTAATGTAACAACCACAGTCAGATAGGTATTGACTTCTATATCATAGTCGTCCGTTTCGCACATATAACGAGTGGCATCGAAGTAGCTGTCGGGGATGTCATAGCCGGAGCCCTCATATTTCTCGATAACAATCTGCTTTTGCTCTTCGCTGTAGGCATCGTCGGTTATTTCAAGAGTTTCCGTGTCAAGTCCGAGATGTCCGGCGACGTCATAGAGAAGCTCAGACATTCTGTCGTAATCAACGCCGCTTAAAGGCGTATGATAGTCGTCATACGAAATGGTGTTCTGATAGACAGGAAGTGTCGAAAGCTCCATGTCCTCATTCCACGGATTCCCGCTCACGAGGTCAGAGATGTTGTAAACCCAATAGCCCTCAAACCCCATTCCACCGTCGCCAAGCGAAAGCGTCAGCATCGGTAGGTCGACTGCATCGACTACAGCATCGTCGCCGTAATCAATAACTTCAAACCTGCTATCATCCCAATTCGCCCATACCGCCGCCGCTACAACAAGGCACAGCACCGCCGCGAGGGCGAGATATCTCACATAGACCGGCTTATTTTTCGCCGCCGCTTCCGGCTTATAGCCGAGCATTTCGGTCACATACTTCGGGTCGAGCTCACCCATCGCTTCGGAAAAAAGCTCACTCGTAATCATTCAATCACACCCCTTTCTTTCAGGTACTCCTTAAGGCTTTTGCGGATTCTGACGAGCCGCACCGAGACGTTTTTCTTGGAGAGCCCGACCGCTTCGGCGATTTCGTCGTAGCTCTCGGATAACCAATATCTGCACATAAAAATAGCTCGGTTCTCGGCTGAGAGCGTATCGAGGAAGCACTCGATAATTTTCGCTAGCTCCTTTGCCTCGAGGTCGCCCTCAACACTGCCGCCGCTCGCAAGGCAACCCTCAATCTCCTCCATAGCAACCGTGTAGGAGCTCCGCCGCTTGGCGGCTTCTTTTTTGCGGTAGGCGTTGATTGAGATATTGCGGACGATTTTGATGACGAACGACAGAAGCGGCTCGGGTCTCGCCGGCGGGATGGAGTTCCATACGCCTAAGTACGCATCGTTGACGCACTCCTCCGCGTCCTGCCTGCTCCCGAGGATGTTCCGGGAAAATCCCCGGCAAATCTCGCCGTACTTCAAATCAAGCTCCCGTATCGCTGTCTCCGACCGGTCAAAAAACAGGTCGATAATCATGCTGTCTTCCATATTTTCTCCTCCTTTTTGGGGCTTCAACTGTATACTACGGTTTTTAAGACAGAAACTACAAAGAATTTGCAATTTGCCGCCTCCCGTTGGTCGGCGAACCTCTCAGTCGCTTCGCGACAGCTCCCCTTAAAAAGGGGAGCCAATAGCAACCTCTCATAGAAAGCAAAAAGGCTCCCCTTGATAAGGGGAGCTGGCACGCCGCAGGCGTGACTGAGAGGTTACCAATAAAACCACACATCCGCCTTCCCCGCTTGCTTCGTGCCTTCGTAAATCTCGGTGTCGAGACCGCCGATGCGGAAGCCGGTGGAGAGGTAGAGGCGGCAGGCAATGAGGTTATTGTCCTGACCGACGGTGCAGACGCCCTTGTAGCTATGTTTGGTGGCGTAGGTCTTGCAAGCCTCGACAAGAAGCTTGCCCACACCCTTGCCCCGGGCTTTGCGGGAGACCTTGAGGTCCTCGAGATAGAGCCGCCCGGTGAAGTGCGGGCAAAGAATCGCCACGCCGACGCAAACATCATTCTCATAAGCACCGAGAAAGACGTAATCGGGCATCTCCTCGTAAACATAGTTCTCGTCGGGGAAGACCATTTCGGAGACCTCCGCCTCAGGGAGCATCTCCTCCCGATAGCTCCATTCACCGTCACGGCGTTCGACAACGAGACGCCCAATCAGCCTGAACGGGTCGTTTTTGAGATTGATGTCCGCCTTGTTTTCGGCGGTTATTTTGCGGATTTCAAGCATTTCGTCACTTCCTCCACTGTCAAGCTGTCTCCATCAACCCTGAACCCAATTTTCATGCCTCCAAATTCAAACATATACATCCTTTCGTGGTCGTCCTGATATGCGGGTCTCGGGTCGAGGCTGAGAAGGGCTTTGAGGTTTTCGAGCTTATCCCCGGGGATTTCGGCTTCGATTTCGGGCGGAATTGTGACTTGTAGCACATGGTGCTCGGCGTCGGCAACGTCGGAGAAGCCGCAGACGGCGTCGGGGTGACTGTCCGAGTAGGCGATGTAGGGCTTGATGTCGAAAATTGGAGTGCCGTTCATCAGGTCTGCGCCCGAGACTTCCAACACCGTGCCACGGTCAGGGGTCTTCTTCACTGTTATCAACTTCACGGACGAGAGCCCGAGGGAGTTTGGGCGGAAGGGCGAGCGGGTCGCGAACACTCCGACTCGCCTGTTGCCGCCGAGCCTCGGCGGGCGCACCGTCGGGGAGAAGCCGTCCCGCACCGACTCCGAAAACTGCCAGATAAGCCACAGGTGCGAGAAGTCGTCAATCTCCCGAAGCGACTGCTCATCCCGGAATTCCGGCTCGAAGATGATGGTGGATTTCATATTCTCAAGGAGCCCGCTCTGCCTCGGGATTCCGAATTTCGAGGTGAAGTCGTTCTCGATGTGCGCGATTTGCTTTATTTCAAAGGTTTTGGACATGTCAGTCCCTCTTTTCAACTCTTTTTAAACAGTATAACAGATTCCGGGGCGGCTTTCAATAAAATTCCCCGACATTTTCGCAAAACTGTGCCCTTTTCAAGTTGTGTTCGGGTGAATTTTATGCTAAAATAAGGTTAATAAAAGCTTGGAGGCGGCAGTTATGGCAGACAAAAAGTACATCTTGGCTCTCGATGAGGGCACAACGAGCGCAAGGGCGATTCTCTTCGATAAGAGCGCAAAGATAGTCGGCATCTCTCAGCAGGAGATTCCGCAGATTTTCCCTCATCCCGCATGGGTCGAGCAGGACCCGATGAGCATCTATGCCAGTCAATACGCCGCCATGACCGAATGCGTTCTGAAAAGCGGCATTTCGCCGTCGGAAATCGCCGGAATCGGCATCACCAATCAGCGTGAAACGACGATTGTCTGGGACGCTGAGACTTCAAAACCGATCTTCAACGCCATTGTCTGGCAATGCAGACGCACTTCGGACATCTGCGAGGAGATTCTTGCGAGCGGTGAGGGCGACTATATTGCCGAAACGACCGGGCTTCGGGTCGACGCCTATTTCAGCGCCACAAAAATCAAGTGGATTCTTGACAACGTCAAGGGCGCCCGTGAGAAAGCCGACCGTGGCGAGCTCCGATTCGGCACGGTCGACACATGGCTCGTCTGGAAGCTGACGGGCGGAAAAGTCTATGTGACAGATCGCACCAATGCCTCCCGCACGATGCTCTATAACATAGACAAGGACGACTGGGACGACAGGCTCTTGGGGCTCTTTGGGATTCCCCGCACGATGTTCCCCGAAATTCGCTCGTCAAGCGAGATTTACGGCTACACCGAGATTATGGGCGAAAGGATTCCCATCTGCGGAATTGCCGGCGACCAACAGGCGGCTCTTTTCGGGCAGTGCTGTTTTGAGGAGGGCGACGCAAAGAACACCTACGGCACCGGTTGCTTCCTACTTTCGCACATCGGAAACCGCAGGGTCACAAGCTCCCACGGCTTGGTAACGACTGCCGCCGCATCCGAAAAAGGCAAGCCGAGAGAATTCGCCCTTGAGGGAAGCGTTTTCGTCGGCGGGGCTGTTATCCAGTGGCTCCGGGACGAAATGAGGCTGATTGCCGAGGCTAAGGACTCGGAGTATTTCGCCGAGAAGGTTCCCGACTGTGCCGGGGTCTATCTCGTTCCGGCGTTCTCGGGGCTCGGCGCGCCGTATTGGGACATGAACGCCCGGGGAGTCATAACGGGTCTCACGAGGGGTGCAAACACAAATCACATAATCCGTGCGGCTCTTGAGTCGATAGCGTACCAGTCGAACGACCTGCTCGAAGCGATGAAGAGCGACATGGGCGACATTTCGAGCCTCAAAGTCGACGGCGGCGCTTCGGCGAACAATTTCCTCATGCAGTTCCAGTCGGATATTTCAAACATCACCGTCACCCGTGCCGGAACAACCGAGGCAACAGCCCTCGGAGCGGCGTTTCTGGCGGGGCTTGCGGTCGGGTTCTATGAAAGTCGGGAAGAATTGAAAGCGCTGACTTCGCAGGGGAAGACTTTTGAGCCCAAGATGGGCGAAGAGAAGAGAAAAGAATTACTGGCGGGATGGCATAAGGCTGTGAAAGCCGCATTAGTCTGAATGGAGTGATATTATGATAAATATAATCGAAAAGAAAGTAAAATCATCCGATGGCGTACATACATTGGTCGGGAAGGTTTATCTGCCGGACGGGAAGCCGAAGGCATATCTTCACGTTGTCCACGGTATGGAGGAGCACATCGGGCGGTACGACAGATTTATGCGGGTTGCCGCGGAGAACGGGTATATCTGCTTCGGGTATGATCACCTCGGGCATGGGCTCACTGCCCAACCCACCAATGATTTCGGCTATATCGCCGACAAAGATGGCTGGCTTCGGCTCTGTCAGGACGTCGAGTTCTTCTCGAGCGCAGTCATAGCGGAATACGGCAGTGGGCTCCCATATTACCTCATGGGGCACAGCATGGGCTCGTTCATCGTCCGGGCGGCGAGCGAGATGTACGTCAAGCCCGACAAGCTCATAATCATGGGCACCGGCGGACCGATGGCGCTGTCAGGCTTCGGCTTGGGGCTCGTCAAGCTCAACAAGGCAATACATGGCGGCAAGCACTGCTCGAAGTTCGTCTATCTGACCGTTTTCGGCTCGTATAACAGTCATTTCAAATCGGAGAACGACACCCGTAGCTGGCTCTCTTCTGTCAAAGAGGAGCGCGACCGCAACCGCAAGGACGAGTTCTGCCGCATCAAGTTCACCATCGGCGGCATGGAGGACCTACTCCGACTCCAACGCTTCGTCAACAGAAAAGCATGGTTCTCAACACTTCCCTCGGAGCTCCCGATACTCTTAGTATCAGGCACCGACGACCCCGTCGGAAACTACGGCAAAGGCGTCCGTAAGGTCTACGACCTGCTCCGGCAAAACGGCAAAAACGCCGAGCTGAAGCTCTATCAGGGGTGCAGGCATGAGATTCTCAACGATACCAGTCGTGAGGAAGTTACAAACGATATTTTAAAATTCTTAGCATAAAAGAGGCTCCCTTTCGGGAGCCTTTACTGTTTATCTCAACTCTTCTATCGTTTCCGCCAGAATCTTCACGCCTTTGTCGATTTCTTCGTCCGTCGGCATGGAGTAGTTCATTCGGAAGGACCGGGTCGGCTTGGTCTCGTCGCAGAGAAACGCCGTGCCGGGGACGACGAAGACGTTCTTTTCGCCGCACTTCTCAACGAACTTGCCGAGATCTATCCCTTCGGGGAGGGTGCCCCAGAGGAAGATTCCGCCTTCGGGATGGGTGAACTCGGCGTCAGAGGGCATGTATTTCTCGAGGCAGGAAATCATCAGCTCAGCCTTGTGACGGTAGAGCTCACGGGTCTCGACAATGTGCTGTTCGAGGTCGTATTCGGTCATGTATTTCGCGCAGACCATCTGGAAGAAGACGTTGGTGTGGACGTCCTCAACCTGCTTGCCAACGACGATTTTCGAGACAATTTCCTTGTTTGCCGTCAGGGTTCCGACACGGATTCCGGCGGCTAAAATTTTCGAGAAGGAGCCGCAATAGATGACTCTGTCGTCGACGTCGAAGCTCTTATATGTGGGAACATCTTCTCCCTTGAATCTCAGATCGCCATAAGGGTTATCTTCAATAATCAAGACATCGTACTTTCTGGCAAGCTCATAGACCGCCTTGCGGTTCTCGAGGGTCGAAGTGATTCCCGCCGGGTTCTGGAAGGACGGGATGAGATACATAAGCTTGGTGTTCGGGTTCTCCTTCAGAGCTTTTTCGAGAAGTTCAACGTCGATGCCGTCCGAATTAAGGGGGATTCCGACGAGCTTCGCGCCGTTTGAGCGGAAGGCGTTGAGAGCTCCGATGAAGCTCGGCTCCTCGCAGATGACGACGTCGCCCGGGTTGCACATGACCTTGCACGTAAGCTCGATTCCCTGCTGACCACCGCTGACGATGATGGTGTCGTCGTCGGGGTTGTCGATGCCGTAAACCCTCTTGAGCCTCTCCTTGACGAGCTCACGAAGCGGCGCATAGCCCTCGGTGATGCCGTACTGGAGCGCCATAATCGGCTCGTTTGTGAAGATGTCGTCGGCAATCTTCTTGATTTCGGCGACCGGGAAGGAGTCGGGGCTCGGGTTCCCCGCTGCGAAGCTGATGGAGCCGGGCGTCCCCAAGCTCTTGAAAATCTCCCTGATTGCCGAGGGCTTCATGTCAACGAATTTGTCGGAAATTCTGTAATTAGTCTGTGACTGTGTGCTCATAATAATTACCGTCCTTTGATGTGGAATTTAATTGGTTGAGAATATTATAGCACGGATTGGAGAGGAGTGCAAGGGGAGAGTTTGCGAGTGTAAAGAAAATGGGCAGGTCCGGGGGAATCTGCCCATGATTTTTTTATTTATCCAAACTCTTCATCGTCGGGATTTTTGATGAGAGCTGTTCGTTGTACTTCGGAACGCAGTTTTGTTCATTGTTTTTAATCTGCTTTCTCTGCAATTCCTGCAAAAAAGCTCTTGACAGTGGGAAGCTCATCTGTCGCTATATCCCAGATAATCTTATAGTCGATGGTGCCGTATCTGTGGGCGCAAACGTTGCGGAGCTGTTTGAAGTTCCGCCAGTCGATTCTGTCCGCATAGGTTGTTCTAAACTCATCGGTGAAGTGAGTCGTCAGCTCGCCCATCGCAAGAAGCTGCATTGTGACTCCGTCCTGCACAAGCTCGTCGTTCATGAACTCCTCAAGGCTTCTGTTGCAACGGTCAAGATATCTGTCAATCCGCTCGCAGTGCGCAAGCATATGGGAAGCCGCATTTGTGTCCTTACTGTTCATATATACACTTCCGCTCCTCAAGCACCCGCTTGATAAACTCTTCGTTGATGGTGACCGTGACGGGATTATAGAGTGCGTCCTTCGTGACAATGTCAATCTTCTTGTCGACGCTGTCCTCGATGTCGCTGAAGAAACTGCAATATTTCAGACCGATTGGCTTTGAGAACTCAACATAAAAATCAATATCGCTGTCCTCGGTCGCCTCGTTTCTTGCATACGAGCCGAAAAGATAGACCTTATCCGCACCGTACTTCTCCGCAATCGGGCGCACCTTGTCGGCAATCTCTTCTGTTGTGTAAATAGCGGTGTTCATATGGTCGCTCCTTTCTGACTTCTATGTCTTGTATCTCACTTATACAGCGATTTCATCGTCGGGATTTTTGATGAGAGCCGTTCATTATGCTTCGTGATGCTTCGGAGTTCGGTTTTTACTGCAAAATCTCCTGTTCACCATGCTTCGTAAAGATCCATTATCATCGCACATTTGCTGTCAGGCTTGAATAATATTTTCTCCAACGCCTGCAAGACAACTTTTGTTGTACTCGTTTTTATTATATCTTTTATACAACAAAATGTCAATACCCGTACCAAGCCTTTCATGATTCTTCTGCCGATTAAGCTACTCGGAATGTTTCAAGGTACTTTTCTAGAATCTCGCAGTTCACAAGGGCAACCTTGTCAATCTTATAGACGGCTTTCGCCTCTTTCGCCAACTCCTGAAACTTGGTCAATCCCATGCTGTACAGCTCTGCGCCCTCCTGATAGCGGACGAATTTCTTTGCCATTTTCTTCGTGGCTTCAACGTCTCTGCGACTATAACCCATAGGCTAATCTCCTTTCATTTCGATTATCTTTCCAATCCTGTTTTTCGATGTTGTGCGTCTGGTTTGCGAGTATAAGCCCTCACAACCTCCGCCGGAATCCTCTCCAGAATCTCCACCGCTTCCAAGTACTGATGCCTCAACCTCTCATCCTCCAGCTTCTTAAGCACGCTCTCTTTCGACGACTTCTCAAGCGATTGCGTGAGCTGTTCGTTTTTCTTCCTAAGCTTTTTGTTTTCAGAAGTGGTCGTCGTGAAAGCCACGTTGTACTTCTTAAGCGTCGTGTGCATCTGCTCAACAGCCGGAATGTACTTGTCCCAAATCTCCCTTAGACAAACGAAAAAAGAGCGACTTTTACAGTCGTTCTTTTTTGCACAAATGCAATCCTCACTCCTCCGAATCCTTAACATATTCAAGGATATCTCCCGGTTGGCAATTCAGGGCTTCGCAGATAGCCTCTAATGTGGAAAAACGGATAGCGCTGATTTTTCCGGTCTTTATCTTGGACAGGTTTACATTGCTTCTTCCTACTTTTTCCGATAATTCTTTCAAAGAAATTTTACGGTCCGCCATTACGCGGTCAAGTCTCAAAACAATTTTTCCCATGGCAGGCATCTCCATTACAAAGTTTCGTCCGACTCTTGTTGCAGCAATGCACCATACTCAAATACAAGTGCGATGAGCCACAGAAGAATCGCAAATACTATATAGACAACGTTAAAGTTCATATCCACATTGACGTTCACTATGTATTCATTCGAAAGAATTTCCGTTATATTGAGCGACTCCGTCAGATATGTTATGAGTATATTTTTCAGAATCTCGCAGACTGTGCCGCCGCACAAAACCAGCAAGGCGATTTTCTTGAGATTGGACGATACGCTTTTCTCGAAAGGTCGCCCTTGGCGCATCGGGTCAAAGATTTTGCAAAGTAGTTGCAGTACCATGAAAACAACGCCCAGAACAACAATACTCATAATCAGCACGAACACAAGAAACATCTGCGAATTGAGCATTGCAGGTATTATTCCGTCTGCCACGTCGAGTGTCACATATCCCAGATCTATTGATACGCCTGTGCTTAGTGAATGAGTGAACATTTCGACAATAAGCATGACTGCACACAAAATTGCAATCACCACGCTTACAACCTGTAAAGCTCTCAGTATTACAAAAATTACATTTGAAATTTTCTCGATTTTCTTCATAAGTTTATGTCCTTCTTTCAATTAAAATGTTACTTCCATATGTTTGTAATATATTTGTTTGACTGCCAGACACAATGCAATCAGTGCGACCAGAACGACCGATTGATATGCTATAATCAACGACATATTTCCACTGTCAGCCGTGTATTCCATATTGTAGGCTAATGTGCCCGGAACAAACTTCCAGTTTTCAATATAGGATATATTGCTCAGCAAAAAGTGCCCGACAATGATTATCACCAACGTAATAATCGGTTTAACCTTCGACGAAATGGAATATATCAAGCTTACAACAAGTAGCAAGAGCAGAAATCCAATCCACAGTTGAACAATTTCCTCATGCGATATAACATCACTCGGATTATAGTGTTCCGTTCTTGTTATAAACACCCGGAACCCAGCAGTTGCCGACACGAAGAAAAGAGCTATATACCCGCCGACCATTATCAGTATGGACAGAAGCCGCCCCAAAACCAAGGATCCTATGTTTGGAATTCTGCTGAGTTCATAGAGAATCTGCCCTTGAGTTTCGTCCTCTGTGATACAAGCGATTAAGTACACAACCAATATGTGTGGAATGAACATAGACCACATTGACTGCCACATAACAACCATATAAGACAGATATCCGAATTCGCCGTCCATTTCCAGGAAAGAAGGCTCGGCGTAAATCAGAAACGAAAACGCAAAGGGAATAACAGCAACAAGAGCAATTATGATAATGCTCTTTTTCTTTAACTGCTTATACATCTCTCCGATAATAATCTTATTCATTGCTGATCCTCCTGTATATGCTTCTGTCAATTACTGCTTTCTCCTTAATCTGATGGTCGGATATGTACAGATACCTGTCGCACAACGGCTCAATCGCTTCCAGCTGATGGCTTGAAAGCAACACACTGACATCCTTTTCAGCTACCATCTCTTTGATGATATCGACAAACTCATCCACAGCCTGAGGGTCAAGACCAACCGTCGGTTCATCAAGAATCAGCAGCTTGCGATTATACATAAATGCTATTGCTAACCTCAGCTTCTGGCACATGCCGAACGAATACTCTTTGACCTTTTTCTTGCTTGCTTTTAACCTCACTTTTTTCAGGAGTTCGTCAATCTGAGCATCAGTGATGCTTTGCCCACTATAGTATGACATCAGCTTCAGGGTATCGTGTGCATCCAGATAACCGTACAAAGGCGTCTCCATCAGAAAGCCGATTGAGTTAAGTGATTCCGCTTTTCTCAAATAATCAGGGTCGCCAAGATACTGAACTTGCCCCGATGAATAGGGGGTCAGACCCAGAATTATTTTCATCATAGTGGTTTTGCCGGTGCCGTTATTGCCAAGAAATCCGACAACTTCGCCCTCTCGGATTTCAAAATTGACATCCCGGAATATCAGTTCTTCCCCGTAAGACTTGTTCACTCCGCTTACTTTCAGTATTTCTTTTTGCATTCAGTAACCTTCCTTCTGCATTTCTGACTGCATTATATCACACACCCTCACCGATGTCAATAGAAAATTATCGTTTATCGTTAATTTTTATTCGCTATTCGCTTATTTGTTATCGGAATATGGTCAAATATAAGGCTTATGACACATAAGATTGACGTTGACATCCTGAACCGGCTCCTTGAGCATGAGAGATTCCCGCACTTCTGCACCCAGATACGCAACTACTTTGAAGGCAACATGGCGGGCGGATATATGTCAAGGAACGTGCTGTTGGATTACGGAGAGACAAGCCTCTTGAGCTTGAAGGATAATTCCGATGTGAATAAGAGCGAACTGAAAAAAGACGTAGATCTTATACAAACATCCAAAATTGGCGAGAACGAAGCGGACATAGAGAAGCTTAAGAACAGCATTCTTTCGATTCTCCGTGACATTAAGAAAGAGTTTCCGAACAAGAGGGACAGTGAAGCTGCAACTGCTAAGGCTGTTGAGAGTATTGCGAGCGATTTGTCCGAAATAGCGCCAAGGGAGGTTACAGAGGAAAATGTAGCTGATTCAATAATGAGATACATTGAGAGAGTTGTGCCAATGGACGCAAAAACCAGATCCCGGATGAGGAGATTTGTCCTATTCGCAATGAAGATATTCGGGAAGAAGCATCGAGCGGAAGACTGATATACCTTTCCAAAAATACCGAAACGACAAGGGAGCCGAAACCGACTCCCTTTTGTAATACAGTATTGAGTTTTCGTCCGACGGATATTTTGCAAAGGTATAACACACTAGACTTTCCATCGGGGAAAGTCGTGTGCCAAAAGGGAGTAGCCCTTTTGGATTGACCCCGGAAGATGACGAAAAGTCCTGCAAAGACGGATTTGTCATTGCAGGGCTTAAATACTTATCTACATCATCTTCTCTTCGCCGAAGCCGCCGCAAGTGCGGCAATCATCATCGGGAGAAGGGATAATGCAATTCCGGTTGTCGGGTTGCTTTCCGATTCGGGGGTTTCAGAGGGTTTCTCCTCATCGTCATCTTCCGTATCAGTATTAGTATCCTCAATCGGCTCCTGAATCTCAATCTCCTCGGTAGTTGTTCCGACAGGAATGAGATTTGCGATTGCAGTCTCAATCTTTTCTGCCATCTCGTTGACATACGACTGCATGAGCGCGTTATACGTCCAGTTGACGGCATTGATTGCATCGGTTATGTCGGAGAAGTTGGTGTAATCGCCCGAATTAAGAGCGTTCGCCTTTGCGATAGCGTTATTGACAGCCGAGTAATCAGCCGGAGTTCTCAGCCAAACGGTTACCATGTCAATTCCGGTCGCAGGAACCGTCACTGTCTCTCTTGAAATTTCCTCGCCGCATACAGTGCAGTAGGTAACCAAGTCATAAGAACCCTCGGTTGTGCGTGTAGCTTCGACCACGTTTTTTCTGACAGCAGTACCGGCAGTGTGAGCGGCAGGGACGACTATCGTCTTTCTCGAAAGCTCCTCACCACAGATTGAGCAGTAAACCACGCTGTCGTATGAGCCGTCGGTGGTGCAGGTTGCGTTCACTATATTTTCTTTAACCGCTTCTCCGGAGACGTGACTGCACGATCCGTTATCAACAGTAAGCTCAATGCGTATTGTTGAACTGTAAGTACCATCCAGATATGCGGCGGCTCTCAATACAGTATCCTCATCAATGACAATAGGCTCCGAATAGTAAAGAGCGGCATCCTTCTTCGGGCAGGTGTCATTTACGGTATAACGAATTGTTGCGCCGGAAGTTGTTGTCGAAAGCGCGACAACAGAACCTGCAGGAATGGTCATTCCGCTTGTCAAAACAGTTCCATCATCAAGGGTTGCAACTACGGGCTCAACTGCAACATTTGAAGTTTCCCACACTACACTGATATCAATCGTCGTGCTTACACCGGAAATGGGCTCAGTTACGGTAATAACTCCTGCGCCCGGCAACTGACCTTCAATCTGTAAAGTAGCAACGCCATTCGCATCGGTTGTTACGCTTGATGTTGTAACGCTCACAATATCCTCAGACGAGCTTTCAACGGTAAGAGTTGTGCCGGATATTGCCGGCATAAGAGCGACTTCTATGGAAGTGGTCTCATGAATTACAGCTTCGATGGAATCATCCGATGAAATCTCAGTCGGACGGGCTTGAACGGTCAAGGCGTCGGAAACATAATCCGCACCAATCGGTGTGCCGGCGTAATTTTCAGCAGAACCATCCACAGTTACAACCATGCCATCTGTAATAACTCCATCAGAAGGCACAACCGCAAACCTTGTTGCGTACTGTGTTGTTCCTTCAAGGTCGTATTCTGCATCGAGTGCGGTTACAATTACGTCCACAACAGTACCGTCTCTGGTAACCGATATAGAATTAAGCACACTCGCCGTATCGGAATCACTCATATCCATGTACTGACTGAATACTATCTCAATTCTGTCAGTGTAAGCGATGACAGACTCAACAGTAGGTGACGCAGTCGAAACCATAGCCACAGCTATATTTACCTGCGGCGGAGGCACCGGCAACCAACCGTCATCATTTGCGTTTTCACTGTCCGATGTATCGGTGCTGTAATAACCGTCCTTGGTGAAGCTGACAATCCATTCACCGGCAGGAACATCCCACTGGAAAGTGCCCGATTCATCGGTGACTTGTGGATTAGCCTGACTGTAAGCCTCTGCGTCCCACTCAGTGGTAGTCCCATTATCGTTGTATGATATTACAGCGGTTACACCTTCAAGAGTGTTGGAAGGTACAGCTTCGTAAACGTAACCAGAAGGATCTAATCCTCCCTCTGCGGGCTTTTTCACCGACTCTTCCTTAGGCTCAGGTACGGGATCGTCGTCATCGTCACAATCAGCGGCATCTATTTGACGAAGAATATAATCTTTACAGCTTGTGATACTGCCATAGATAACATTATAGTTATTTTCAATAACCTCTTCACAGCTCTCCTTTGCCATCTCTGCTGCTTGAGATACAAAATAGTTCAATGCGAGACCGCCAACTGCGGCTCCAATTGCCCATCCTGCGGGTCCGGAAGCCGCCAATACTGAAACAATACTGCCGACTCCTGCTGCAACTGAGGCTGCGCACAAAACCTGTATCACAGAAAACGCCGCCATATTTGCATAGAGCTCTGAACAATCAGATTTGTATTTCTGAATTTCACTCAGGATTGAGTTTATCTTGCTTTGAGCAGTGATTATCGCCTGTCGGCTCAACTTGCTACTTCCATCAGCACATTCAGCCTCGAGCATTTTTCTCAGTGTTGCCACTTCGCTGTAGAGCACATCTACATTACCATTAACGCGAACTCTCAAAATATCTTGTATTCCTTGAGCCTTAACAAACCCGACGAGCAATGAAGTAAGTTCCCCGTTCGCATATGAAATTGCATTTGAAAATGTGGACGGTAAGTTGAATAAATCCTTAATATTTGAAACGAAATCATAAGCATTTTGTCCTACATCATACCAGTCTACGTCATCAAGAGCCAACAACATTATGCTATTTTCCTCTTTGACTGCGGATATTTCTAACCAATATACTTTGTAATTTTCTAAATCCACATATTCCATAATTGCAGAATCAGAGGTAGTGCCTGTTCTCAACCATACGGTTTCCGAGTCGTCATATGGCACATATCCTTCTTCTTCGAGCTGTGCTTTGGTTACAGAGCTATCCAAGTCCGATTCTATGCACTGGAATTCAAGAGCATCCTCGGTTTCTCCGGTTTCAGGGTCGGCATACTTAACGGTTCCTTCTCCAGTGGATTCATCAAAGTCATACAATAAGACTTCTGAAAGTGCATCGTCAATCACATCATATGCCACAGTGTAGTAGTCAAGCAAATCATCTTCCAAATCTTCGAGCCACTCGTCGTCATCCGGAATCAGATAGTACTCATCTGAGCAGTTATACGCAACGCCCACCTTAGTGGGGATTTCTTCCGACTCATAATCATGACTGCCTACCCAAAGTCCGGATTCATCATCATATGTCAGCTCCACATAGGTTTTATCACCATACGGATCAACTGTACAGACATATAAATCTTCGATCCACTCGATTGCATTCTCTGACATTTTTACAGTGAACGTAAACGTAGGATAGTCCGCATTATAATCATAATACGGCACTTCTGTAGACATATCAGTAAAATCGAAAACTGTAACAAATTGACTATGACCGTAATTGTACATTACAATTTCCTGTACTTCGACTGCTCTCTCGTCATAAATCACTAGCTTTTCTTCAGTCGTGGCAACTCCGACAAAATTGTCAGACGTAATTTCCGCAGACAAATAGTGATACGAATAAGAATATAATTTCCCGCTAAGGGGTACCTCAGCGCTCTACTTGCCGACTGCATTTGAAGTTGTGGTTGTAACTGCGACCCCATTGTCGTATATCGTCAACTCGCTATACGGAGCTGTGATTCCAGAAGCAATTACTGTGGAGGAAGACGTTCTCTCCGCAACATCAAACGATGACAATTCCACGGTAACCTTTGCCGAACCTATTGACTGCATAGCTCCATCAGACATATTCAGGTACGCGCATAAGTAATAATTACCGCTCTCGCTTCCTGCCTGCCCCATCAGATAAATAGATGCGGAATCTTTTCCGAGAGTATCCACGGTCAAGGTTCTGGTCTTGGAATTATAACTATACGAACTGACAACGTTATCAACCAAGACCGAGTTAAGCGTGGATGGGTTGATGCCTTCGGGAAATACGATGCTGACACTATCCGACTGAACGTTCTTAGATGAATCAATCTCATATTTGGCACATATTGTGAACATTTCACCAATGGTTATTCCGCTTGATTTGCTTACCGTCAATGAGGTTTTGTTTGCCACAACATATGAAAGCTTGTCATCATCGATTTCGGGAATATTACAATCGTCAAGTACAATTATGACTCCATCCTCAACCGATATGTCAAAAGCGAGATAATCGACGCCTTCCGTAAGCCCCAACTGTGATAAGTAGTCTTCAGATAAGGCTGTTCTGAACAATGACGTCTTTTCAATCAAAATGACTGTATACTTTCCCGAATCCAATTCGCAATATGTGGTATTACTCGAAGTGGAACTTGATAAAACAACGTTTTCGTTGCTGTCCAAGACAGTTACCGTTGCATCCTCACCGGTCAGGTTGCCTGTCATAAAACCACCTTTTTGAATCAGCGAAAGGGACACCTCACCCCTTGAATTGCCATCAAGGGTAGTTGTTACGCTACCGGTACTGACATATTTTCCTGTAGGGTCAGCAACTGACACACAAATTGTTTCACCCGGAGATACAACACCCGGTTCAAATACAATATTTGTGCCTTGAACCTCAAAACCGGTGATTGCATTGCCATAAGAATCTGTCAATGAGATATCCAATGTATCTGCATATATAACAGTGGTCGCAATTCTATCAGAGACATCCACAGCGGCGTCATACTTTGTGATGCTCAAAATAATTCCGTCTGATATTACCCCGGTAAGCGCATAAGTTCCAAAATCATATACCGACTGTGCGAAATCGGATAAATCTATATACGCTGTATGGCTGTAGTAACCGTTCATCTGAATCTTAACGCTGATTTCCTCTTTGGAAACATAAACATTAAACGTTCCGGCTTCATCCGTAAGAACGGTATATGTATTTCCGCTCTGAGTTAAAACGCTGATTGTGGCTCCCGAAAGGGGCATACCGTTGCCGTCAGTAACAGTACCCGTCAACAGTGTGGTAGGTATTTCTTCAAGGGTAATCGTATACTCTTCGCTCTCGGAGGACGTGAAGGTATATTCATCGGGTTGCTCGTACAAAGATGTCAGCTCATCGTCTAAAGTAACTACAACGGTGCAGGTATCATAAGAATTGATTCGCAATACACTATCCGTGCCGACAACATTGCCGTCAGAATCATACCAAGCCACAGTGTAACCGTCTGTCAAGACCGTTCCATCAGGGTCACACACGGTTACCGACAATGTCTTTGTAAAGTAATCAATCGCTATAAAGGTTATTGAATGTGCATCGGCGTAGCTCTCTGCAAAGCTTCCGGAATAACCGTAGATTACAAACTCATCCGTTTCGTCAAAGACCTTTGACGTTGATGTTACATACCCTATCCCTTCCATAGCAATCGCTAAAATCCATACGGCATCCAGATAACAATCGGTAAATGCGTATTGATCGATACTGACTACACTTTCCGGTAAAACGACGGTAGTCAGGCTTGAGCATCCGTTAAAAGCAGATTTCCCTATGCTTGTTACGCTGTCCCCGAAAGTGACATCTTCAAGGCTGGTACAATATTGAAAAGTACTTTCGCCTACATCACAAATTATCTGAACTGATTTAAGCGACTCACAAGTGTAAAAGGCATAACTTCCGATACTCGTTACATTGCTGAGATCAACGCCGTCAAGACTGGTGCAATTATTAAAAGCAGAGACGCCAATACTGGTAACACCGGCAGGAATGGAAAAACCGGTCAGGCTACTGTCCCTATAAAACGCATAATCACCTATACTGGTGGCAGAGCTATACCCATCCACATACTCCAGACTGGAGCATTGATAAAACAAGTAATCCCCTATATCAGTAACAACGCTATCAGGAACAGAGATGCCGGTTATGCTACTGCATTTATAAAACGCTCCTTCTCCGATATACTTAACCCCATTGGGAATTGAAATGCTTGTCAAAGTGGATTGCTCTCGGAAAGTATAATCAGCAATTCCCGTTGTACCGTACTTAACCGTTATATCGGTAGAGCTTAAGAGACGAGAACCTCTGATGTTGACTAACCATGTATCGACATACAACAAATCGCCTGTCCAGTTGTTGCTGTCTTTATAGTAACCTGTGCCATAGAAAGCGTAGGTACCGATAGATGTTACACTTTCTGTCGATAATGAGAGATTCTTTAAACTGCTACAATTATAAAAAGCATATGACCCTATAGTTTTGATATTATTTCCAAAAGTAACATTCGACAAGGCTGTGCACTTGTAGAAAGCCGAAGTCCCTATGTACTTCAAACTTGATGGCATATAAACCGTCGTGAGACCGGTATTTTCGTAAAACGCTCTATCAGCTATTCCCACTGTTCCGCCTAAAATGCTACAAGTCTCAAAAGAGTTGTCTGTTGCTATTAACCAGTTGCCGATATATAAAACACCGTCATACCAAGTATCCGTGTCATTATAGCAAGCTGTATTATAGAATGCTCTATAACCTATGCTAGTTATCTCACCACTAAAGTTGATACTCGACAAACTGGTACAACTACAAAAGGCATACGTTCCTATTACGCATCCTGATATAGAAACTTCAGCCAATGATTCGGACTCGTAGAAAGCATATTCGCCAATGCTTTCTACGGTATCCGGCAATACTATACTGGTCATATTGGTACAGCCTCTGAAAGCATAGTTGCCTATGGATGTTACTCCACTGTCAACAATAACCGATTCAATACTGGAACGGTACGAGAACCACGGTGCTCTTGTGTCAAATGCAGTCGGACTATCTACATAGTCTGTCATTTCACCGGTGCCAAGAATCACTAGCAAGCCGTCCGAATACAGTGCCCATGTGAGATTGTCGCCGCATGTGCCCGAATAAGAGATTATTGCGTTGCTTTCTGTTGATTCAGAGACAACTGCTACATCTCCATTATCGGTTTCTTCATTGCTAACCGTTGCAATGTCTGCTTCATCCGAAGACTCCGCCTCTTCCGCAGTTGCTCCAAGAATCGGCTCAGACTCTTCCTCGGTAACTTCCCCATACAGAACCTCCATTGTTTCAGTTTCTTCTAGGATGCCTTCCGCTGAAACTTCCACATTTTCAGTAGCGTCTTCTATTTCCGCCGCAAACGACGATAAAGGCAGAACCTCAACCGTCATCACGAGTGCTACGAGCAGAGATAAAAATCTTCTTAACTTCATGGCTTCTCTTCCTTCCAAATAAATTTTTTAAAAATAAAAATCTCCTTCGGTGAGCCGAAAGAGATCTCAAAGACACATATAAATCCCCCAGAACACCTATTGAGTGTCGGAGGTTTGAAAATGGGCAAAAATCCGGCATAGAAATCTACGCCGAAGGCGTTACCCCCCCACACAAATTCACCAGTTTGAGAACACCCTTCCCCAAACTATCACAAGTGTATCACAAAATTTCTGAAGTGTCAACGGATTATTTAAATATTCATTTGGACAAAATATAAAATTCGTCAGGGTGTACACTTCAGCGAATATCTCTCGACTATACTACTTAAGAAAGTTTCTTCCAAAAAAATAAAACCCGCCGAGGAACTTAATCCTCAGCAGGCATTATTGATATTTGGCTTATCTACGAATTATTTTCTCTTCGCCGAGACCGCCGCAAATGCGGCAATCATCATCGGGAGAATGGAGATTGCAATTCCGGTTGTCGGGTTGGTTTCCGGTTCTGAAGTTTCAGAGGGTTTCTCCTCATCGTCGTCTTCCGTATCTGAGTTTGTATCCTCAATCGGTTCATCAATATTGACCGTTTCCT